>NZ_CP137624.1:2267500-3467500 GCF_033880585.1 Lysinibacillus louembei | reverse complement strand
TTATTGAACGTTCGGAAGTGGCGGAGCGCATTCAAGTTATTGAAGGCGATGCGTTAGAAGTTGACGTTGCGTCTTTGCCATCAACAATTGATGCTGTCTTTATTGATGCGGCAAAAGGGCAATATCAAAAGTTTTTTGAAAAATATTCACCACTTGTACCATCAGGTGGTGTGTTGTACATTGACAATATGTATATGCACGGCTTGTCCGACTTAGAGATGAAGGAAGTACCTAGAAGAAAGCGGACGATGATTCGCAATTTACACACATTTACGAATTGGATACTACAGCACCCAGATTATACGAGTGCGTTTTTCCCAATTGGTGATGGTTTATTAATTTGCTTAAAGAGGTGAGAAAGGTGAAGAAACCTGAGTTATTAGTAACGCCCCAATCTACCAAGCATGTCAAAGCATTAATCGAAGCAGGCGCAGATGCTTTTGTTATTGGGGAGCAACAATTTGGCTTGCGCCTAGCTGGTGAATTTACAGTAGCGCAAGTAGAGGAAGCGACAAATTTAATTCATGCAGCGGGTAAAAAGGTCTATGTAGCAGTGAATGCACTTTTCCATAATGACCGTATTGAAGCATTAGAGGCTTACGTGCAAGAAATGCAGCGTATCGGTGTTGATGCTTTATTATTTGGTGACCCAGCAGTCGTTATGGCAGTAAGAGAGTTTGGTATTACGATTCCATTACATTGGAGTGCAGAAACAATCGCAACAAACTGGTTCCAAGTAAATTATTGGGGCGAGCGCGGTGCGAAACGTGCGGTGTTAGCGCGTGAGCTTTCTCTTGATGAAGTGATTGAAATCAAGGAAAATACAGAGCATGAAATCGAAGTGCAAGTGCACGGTATGACATGTATGTTCCAATCGAAGCGCAAGCTGTTAGGCAACTATTTCTTATATCGCGATGAAGTGATGGAGATTGAGCAGCGCAAAGACTCGAAAAATATGTTTTTACATGATAAAGAGCGTAAAAATAAATATCCAATTTATGAAGATATCAACGGCACGCATATTTTCTCGCCAAACGATATGTGCATCATTGATGAGTTAACAGAGCTTTTTGAAGCAGGTATTGATTCACTTAAATTTGATGGCGTATTACAAAGCTTTGACTATGTTGTGTCAGTGACGAATTTATACCGCCAAGCAATCGATACATATTTCGAGCAAGGTGAGGATGCGTATGAAGATTTGAAGGACGAGCTATTAGCAAAAATTGAAGAAATTCAACCAGAGCTACGCCCACTAGATACAGGCTTTATTTATAAGGAAACAGTTTACTAAGAAAGGAGTGCGGACTATGCTTGAATTAATTCAAAATGATAAAATAAGCGAAGTGGTAAATGGCAAGCGGGTTATTACAAAAAAGCCAGAACTATTAGCACCAGCAGGAAGCTTAGAAAAATTAAAAGTAGCTGTTCATTACGGGGCAGATGCTGTTTTTATCGGTGGTCAGGAATTTGGCTTACGTTCAAATGCGGGGAATTTCTCGATTGAGGAAATGGCAGAAGGCGTTGAATTTGCGAATAAATATGGCGCTGTCATTTATGTTACAACAAATATTTTTGCCCATAACGAAAATATGGTAGGGCTTGAAGATTATTTGCGTGACATTGAGCGTGTTGGCGTGCGTGGTATTATCGTAGCGGACCCACTGATTATTGAAACGTGCCGCCGCGTTGCCCCAAAGCTAGAAATCCATCTTTCAACACAGCAATCTTTATCGAACTGGAAGGCTGTGCAGTATTGGAAGGATGAAGGTTTACATCGTGTTGTATTAGCACGCGAGGTTGGCGCAGTGGAAATGCAAAAAATGAAGGACGAAGTCGATATTGAAATTGAAGCCTTCGTGCATGGTGCAATGTGTATTGCCTATTCAGGACGCTGTACGCTGTCGAACCATATGACGGCACGCGACTCCAATCGGGGTGGTTGCTGTCAATCTTGCCGTTGGGATTATGATTTATACGAGCAGGTCGATGGAGAGGAAAAGGCGTTAACGCAAGAAGGCGAAGCACCGTTTGCGATGAGTCCAAAAGATTTAAAATTGATTGAATCGATTCCACATATGATTGAGCTAGGTATCGATTCATTAAAAATTGAAGGGCGTATGAAATCCATTCACTATGTAGCAACAGTTGTATCTGTTTATCGTAAAGTGATTGATGCTTATTGTGCAGACCCAGAAAACTTTGTGATTAAAAAAGAATGGCTAGAGGAATTATCACGCTGTGCAAACCGTGCAACAGCTTCCTCTTTCTTTGAAGGCGAGCCGAGCTACAAGCAGCAAATGTTTGGCTTCCATGCAGGCAAAGTGAAATGGGATTTTGCTGGACTTGTGTTGGATTATGATGCAGAAACACAAATGGTCACAATGGAGCAACGCAATTATTTCAAACCTGGCGATACAGTGGAATTTTTCGGTCCAGATATCGAGACGTTCCAAATGACAGTAGGCCAGCTTTGGGATGAGGAAGGCAATGAGCTAGACGTTGCGCGTCATCCATTACAAATTCTAAAGTTTAAAGTAGATCGTCCATTATCAAAATTAAATATGATGCGTAAGGAGAATGACTAAATGGCAAAGCGTCCTGTAGTTATTGGTATCGCTGGTGGCTCTTGTTCAGGTAAAACAAGTGTGACACGTGCCATTTATGAGGTATTTAAAGATCATTCTGTTGTGGTGATTGAGCAAGACTATTATTATAAAGATCAAAGTCATATGACGTTTGAGGAGCGTTTACAAACGAATTATGACCATCCTTTAGCATTTGATACAGAGCTTTTAATTGAACATATTAACATGCTACTTGAGCGTCAATCAATTGATAAACCAGTGTATGACTATGTACAGCATACGCGTGCAAGTGATGTCATTCACGTTGAACCGAAGGATGTCATTATTCTAGAAGGTATTTTAGTACTGGAAGATGAGCGACTACGTGATTTAATGGATATTAAATTATTTGTCGATACAGATGCGGACTTGCGTATTATTCGCCGTATGCAGCGCGATATTAAAGAACGTGGTCGTACAGCAGATTCTGTTATTGAACAATATTTAACAGCAGTACGTCCGATGCACAATATGTTTATTGAGCCAACAAAGCGTTATGCAGATGTCATCGTACCAGAAGGTGGCGATAACGGTGTGGCAATCGATTTGATGGTCACAAAAATTAAAACAATTCTTGAAACTGAATCAAATGTATAATATGATAGGGAAGTATTTACATTTAACATGCAGTTTTGCTGTGTTGGCATATAAAGAAAACAGTTTTTAGTGTAATTTCAGACCGATTAACTGAAGTATACAAATAGAATGGGCGGGCGACTTCTACGGAAGCCCGCTCATTCATACATTTACTAGCAACATACTTTATCCCGTATCAACAGGCTGTAAGACCCCTACTTCAAAACAGCAGATAAAATCAAGGTGTTGAAGAGGGGATCAAACAGCCTGTAAAAACCCGATTGGTGAAACTACCAATCAGTGGGGGATGAGGAAAACCCCCACTGATTGAAGGTTCACTTTATAGGGCTTCAATAGATGGCTGAAGTATGATTTCTAAAAAGTAAACGATTGCATAAAATATGCAAATACAAACGTACAGTTTTACAACAATGGAGGAATGAGTATTATGTCAAACGAAAAACAATATCCAATGACTTTAGCGGGAAAAGCGAAATTAGAGGAAGAATTAGAGCATTTAAAAACAGTAAAGCGTAAAGAAGTAGTAGAGCGCATTAAAATTGCTCGTAGCTTTGGTGATTTATCAGAAAACTCAGAGTATGATTCAGCGAAGGAAGAGCAAGGCTTCGTGGAAGGTCGTATTTCAACAATCGAGTCAATGCTGCGCAATGCATTAATTATTACTGAGGACGAGTCTGCTGCAACTGATACAGTGACTTTAGGAAAAACGGTTACTTTTGATGAATTAATTGATGGTAAACGTGCTGATTTTGAAGAGTCTTACACAATCGTTGGTTCAGCAGAGGCCGATCCACTAGAGGGACTTATTTCAAATGACTCGCCAATCGCAAAAGCATTAATGGGACACAAAGTTGGCGATAAAGTAAAATTAACAACACCTGGCGGGGACATGGAAGTTGAGATTTTAAAAATTAGCTAATCATGCTAGATTAGTGAAGATAAAAGTCCGAAAAGTAATGTACTTTTTGGGCTTTTTCGTACATTTCGTTATATAGTATATGTGTATTAATTCGGAACTTTGTTAATCAGTAGCTCGTCAATTGATCAAAGGGGATTCCAAATCCCGAAATAATGACGCCAAAGTGTAATTGATATATGAAATAAAGGGGCGAAATGTATGGCAGATTATGAACAAAATAAAAATTCGCGCTCGGAATATAGACAGCGCCAGCAAAAAACAAATCCAATGAATCGGTTATTAAATTATTTAATAGCGCTCGTTATCGTATTAATTGGCATTACGAGCTATATTATTTTCTTCACAGGTGATGATAAGGCAGTTGAAAAAGAGCCAGCTGAACAGCAAGCAGATCATGATGTAAATACAAACGATGTAGATGAACAAAATGATGACACAAACGAAGAGACTCAAAATGACACAAATGCAGTGGATGAGCCTGAATCTTCTGAAGATGCACAGCAAACAGAGAATGCTAATGAGGAAAATACTGCGACAGATGTTATCACACAATCTGCAGACCCGCTCGTAGATGAAGTGGTTGTCAATCCAAATTGGCAGCCAACGAAAACTGCACAAACAGGTCCACATACATCTGTTTTTCAAGAGGGACATATTGATTATGAAGAAAAGCTAGCAACTATTTTTGCGATACTGCCGATAGAGCAGAGCAATAGCATTATTTGGCAGATTAAAAATAATGGTGGTGCTGATACGGCGATTGCTGTTGTTTCTTCAAATGATAAAACAGAGAAATACCGTGTAAGTATAGAATGGGTTGCCAATGAAGGGTGGAAACCTGTAAAATTAGAAAAGCTTAACACAATTGAAGGGTCATGGTAAGTGACGATTTTAGGAGGAACATTTAATGAAAATTGCCGTAATCGGTGCAATGGAGCAGGAAGTAGAATTACTGCGTGCCGCACTAACGAATACAGCTGTCACAACAATTGCAGGCAGCGAGTATACAGCCGGTACATATGAAGGAAAAGATGTCGTACTATTAAAAAGCGGTATTGGTAAAGTGAATGCTGCCATGTCTACTACATTATTATTGCAACAATTTAAACCAGATGTCGTGATTAATACAGGCTCAGCTGGTGGCTTTGATACAGCGCTTGAAGTAGGAGCTGTCGTTATTTCTGATGAAGTACGCCATCATGATGTGGATGTTACAGCATTTGGCTATGAAATTGGTCAAATGGCTGGTATGCCTGCTGCCTATCAAGCAGATGCACGTTTAATTGAAATTGCGCAAGAAGCAGTTGCAGAAGTAGGGGAGCATCAATATGGTGTTGGACTTATTTGCTCTGGTGATGTATTTATGGCAGATTCAACTCGTACTGAGGCAGTTCGCGCAAACTTCCCTCAAATGAAAGCAGTTGAAATGGAAGCGGCAGCAGTGGCTCAAGTATGCTATCAATTTGGCACACCATTTGTTGTCATCCGTGCATTATCGGATATTGCAGGAAAAGAATCAAATATTAGCTTTGATGAATTTTTACCGACTGCGGCAAAGCATTCAACAGAAATTGTCTTGAAGGCAATTAAGAAGCTGTGAAGTGTTAAAAAAATCACAGTCGATGTGAGCTAAACATGATACGATATAGCTATCATATACGATTTATCGTGAGAGGAGCATATTTATGATATTTATTGCGACGGCAGCGATTATGGCAACAGTAGTATTCATGCTAGTGATTTCGGCGGATGTACATGATAGTACAATTGAATAAAGTAAAGCGCTTGAAAGCAAGGGGAAATCCTCGTTTTCAAGCGTTTTTATTTTGATTCAGTGAGTGTACAAACAGAGAGGCTCAGTCTAGAAATGCGCCATGGCAACGACTAGGCAACCACCAACGCCCCGGCGGATGTCACAGATTTCCTCGCAAGCTCGAAAAAAATCTGGATGAGCGTTAGCCGAGACGTAATGGATTACTCCTTTTGATTATGCTTGAATTGCTGATAAAGCTTAATTAATGCTCTTTTTTCAATGCGTGATACATAGCTTCTTGAGATATTGAGCTTTTTGGCAATTTCCTTTTGGGTCAATGGTTCTTGTTGCTGTAGCCCATAGCGATACGTAATAATTTCTAGCTCTCGCTCATCCAGTGTATCTAAATAAGCATAGAGCTGCGCAAAGCGCTCCTGCTGCTCTAAAATATCGATTGTTGGCTGCTCATCTAATTGCAGCAAATCGCGAATTTGCAACGATTGCCCTTCATGGTCAACACCGATTGACTCAAAAAGTGAAATATCCTTTTGTACCTTTTTTTGTGCACGTAAATGCATCAATATTTCATTTTCAATACATCTTGCGGCATATGTAGCAAGCCTTGTTTTTTTGTCGGGTGTATAGCTAGCTACCGCCTTCATTAAGCCGATTGTCCCGATGGAAATATAATCATCGAGCTGTTCATGAGGAGGATGGAATTTTTTTACGACGTGCGCTACGAGTCGCATATTGCGCTCAATTAAATCAAGGCGCGCTTGCTCATCCCCTGCTAAATACTTTTCTAATACTTCTGCCTCTTCTTCACGAGAAAATGGTTTAGAAAACGCCTGGCCCTTTAAATAACCGAGCAATGAAGGGAATTCTAACCATAGTTGAATGAGCGAAAAAAATATACCGCTCAACATGCTTCATCCTTCCGCCTTTTTAGCAGTATATGTCGATTTTTAGCACTTCATGAAAAGGACCATCTGAAAATTCATTTTGAGATGGTCCTTTTGCGCCGAGGATGGCGGCATGCAATGCGGCCACCGCAGAAGCACAGCATAGCAGATAGATGATAAACAGCAAGCAATGTCTGAAAAGTATTTTGAGACGGTCTCTTTGCGCCGAGGATGGTGGCATAAAATGCGACCACCGCAGAAGCACAGCATAGCAGATAGATGATAAACAGCAAGCAATGTCTGAAAAGTATTTTGAGACGGTCTCTTTGCGCCGAGGATGGCGGCATGTAATGCGGCCACCGCAGAAGCACGGTATAGCGGATAATTGATAAATAGCAAACAATGTCTGAAAAGTATTTTGAGATGGTCCTTTTCATGACAAAAGTGAAGGCTGTTCAAAAGATGATCTCTTTTGAACAGCCTTATATACTACACTTTTTTCAATGTAAATGTGCTAATCATTAATAACGCAAGTAGCGGTGATACGATTAAATAAAAGACAGGTGAAACGGCAGGCACTAAGAAAAAGGTAATCGTTAATAATGTTCCTGCTGCTGTAATTGGTAAACCTACAAAGAAACCAGGTGTTTCTGAACAATTGAAGCGTGCCAAACGGAAGGCTCCACATGTAATATAAAAAATTGTAATAAACATGCCTGGTAGACCAAAGTTAGAGAAAACCATCTCGTACATTAAAATAGCAGGTGCTACACCGAATGAAATAATATCTCCCATTGAATCAAGCTGCTTGCCAAGCTCGGATTCCTGATTATATTTTCGAGCGACTTTGCCGTCGTAACGATCCAAAAATGCTGCAATAAAAATAAAGAGTACACTGTAGTTATATGCTTCATTTAATGATGCCATTACAGAGGCTCCACCAAATGATAG
This sequence comes from Lysinibacillus louembei, assembly GCF_033880585.1. Taxonomy (NCBI): domain Bacteria; kingdom Bacillati; phylum Bacillota; class Bacilli; order Caryophanales; family Bacillaceae; genus Lysinibacillus; species Lysinibacillus louembei. The sequence continues at coordinate 3,459,751 of NZ_CP137624.1, read as the reverse complement.
ATTTAAAAGCGTAATTAAATTGGCAGCGTTTGATTTTATTTTCTTCAAAGTTAAGTCAACTTTCTGGAGAAGAAACATTAGAAACACTCCTTCGACTGAATATTTTTCTATTATACTGCTTTGAGCGATAAAATGATAGCTCTTTAAAATATATCTACTTTTCTTCTAAGCTGTTACACTATATAATAGCATAGCGTTAGTAAAGGTCTCATTTATAGCACAAGCTAAATAACACGTGACGGGGGCTGAAATATGAGAGAAAAAATTTATCAACAGCTAATTGAATTAACAAATGGTCAAACAAGCTCTAACATATTAATGAAATTTGCTAAATCAAGCTACAGTAAGAAATTTATTCGCAGCTATAGTAAATTATACGGTATTGATATAGAAGAAGTTTCAAAAAAAATGGAGCAATTTCAAAGCTTGCACGAATTTTTTACACGCGAGCTAAAAGCAGAGGCGCGTCCAATCGACGAAAACCCTTCAATTCTAGTTAGCCCTGTTGATGCGAAGCTAGAGGCATTTGGAGAAATGAAGGATAATGTTATTTTAACAGTAAAGGACAAGCCATACTCTCTTGTTGACTTATTAGGAAGTGAGCAAGCTGCGAAGCGTTATGAAAAGGGACAATATATCGTTTTTTACTTAAGTCCAGCTGATTATCATCGCATGCATAGCCCTGTCAATGCCTATGTGGAGAAGCAATACATTCTTGGCAAAAAATCATTCCCGGTCAATCAAATAGGCTTGCAATATGGCAAAAAGCCAATTAGTCATAACTATCGTATGGTCAGTGAGCTCGTCTATGGTAAGGACAAGCATGCAGCCTTTATTAAAGTTGGCGCTACATTTGTCAATTCCATTGTATTAACAAACACATCGAAGCAATGGAAAAAAGGTGAGGAAGTTGGCTATTTTTCATTTGGTTCAACGGTTGTTATGCTATTTGAAAGCGAAACAATTGCTTTTCTTGAAAATGTTCAGCAAGGACAGGCGATAAGAATGGGAGAAGCCTTCGCAACTATGCTATAATAGAATACATTATGCCTATAGCGAAAAGATCTTCGCAATACAATTAAAGGAGCAACGATTTTGTATAATTTTTTATTACCAGATGCTTATGTCAATAGCGTATACGAAATTACGCCAGAGCGCTTGCATGCACTAGGCATTAAAGGTGTTATTACAGACTTAGATAATACTTTAGTTGAATGGGATCGAGCGGATGCAACAGAGGAAATAATGACATGGCTTGAGCAATTAACAGCTGCAGGTATTCGTGTCATTATTGTATCAAATAATAAGGAAGAACGTGTGAAGCATTTTGCGACACCGCTAGGAATTCCGTACATCCATCGTGCGAAAAAGCCACTTGGTTCAGCTTACTATGCGGGTTTACTAAAGCTGCGCTTACGTCGAGACGAAGTGGCGATGGTAGGCGATCAGTTGTTAACGGATATTTTTGGTGGTAAGCGCCAAAAGCTTTACACATTTTTAGTGCGTCCTGTAGCGGAATCAGATGGGCTTGTCACATTATTTAATCGCTTTGTTGAACGCAGAATATTTAATGATTTGAAACGTAAAGGAATTACAACTTGGGAGGAAAAATAATGGTAGAAATGCCACAATGTATAGGCTGTGGAGCAGTAATCCAAACAGAAAATAAAGATGAACTAGGCTATGCGCCTGCTTCTTCTTTAGAGAAGGAAACGATTATTTGTCAGCGCTGTTTCCGCTTGAAAAACTACAATGAAATTCAACCTGTCAGCTTAACAGATGATGATTTCTTACGCATTTTAAATGGTCTTGGTGAGCAGCAAGGGTTAATTGTGAAAATCGTCGATATTTTTGATTTTAATGGGAGCTGGCTACCAGGCTTGCACCGCTTTGTTGGGAAAAATCCCGTATTGCTTGTTGCTAACAAAGTGGATTTATTGCCGAAATCAGTAAAAGAGAAAAAAGTAATTAATTGGTTAAAGCGCGAGGCAAAGGCACTTGGCTTGAAGCCAGTGGATGTTATGCTCGTTTCTGCACATAAAGGGCGCGGAATGGCAGAAGTAGTTGAAGCAATTGAAGCGTATCGAAATGGCAAGGATGTATTCGTTGTCGGTTGTACGAATGTAGGGAAATCGACATTTATTAACCGCATTATTAAGCAGGCAACAGGTGAAGGAGAAGTTATTACAACCTCGCATTTCCCTGGTACAACATTAGATATGATTGAAATTCCACTAGATGATGGCTCGGCACTTTATGATACGCCAGGCATTATTAATCATCATCAAATGGCGCACTATTTAGATGCGAGCGAATTGAAATATATTATGCCGAAAAAGGAAATTAAGCCAAAGGTGTACCAGCAAAACGCAGGGCAAACGCTCTTTATCGGTGCACTTGCTCGCTTTGACTTTGTACAGGGGGAGCGTTCAGCGTTCACAGTGCATGTGGCGAATGATTTACCGATTCATCGTACGAAGCTCGAAAAAGCAGATGCTTTATATGCTGAGCATAAAGGTGAGCTATTGGCGCCACCAAGTAAAGAGTTTATCGAGCAATTGCCAGAGCTTGTGCGCCATGAATTTTCAATTAAAGAGGCAAAAACCGATATCGTCTTTTCGGGGCTTGGCTGGATTACAGCACAGCATGCGAATGTTGTCATAGCAGCATACGCACCAAAAGGGGTACAAGTATTTATTCGCCCATCATTAATTTAATCGTAAGTATAGAGGTGAGCATAGATGAAAAAATGGTTTGCTGTCATCGGTGACCCAATCAGCCATTCCAAATCACCTGCCATGCACAATGCTTGGTATAGGGAAATGAATGTTGATGCAGCCTATATACCAATTCATGTGGAGCCCGCCAATTTACGAGAGGCGGTTGCCTCATTGAAATTATTAGGTGCATCTGGCTGGAATGTGACGATTCCACACAAAGAGGCAATCATTCCATTGTTAGACGAGCTAGATGAGCAAGCAGCAAAAATGGGAGCTGTTAATACAGTCGTGAAAACTGCGACTGGAAAATATAAAGGCTATAATACAGATGGTGCAGGCTTTGTCCGTTCCTTAGAAGATGTGATTGGAATAAAGCACAAGGAGAAGCCAATTTTATTAATTGGAGCAGGCGGTGCTGCCCGTGGTATTGCCTTCGCTTTATTAGCTGGAGGTTACTCAAACATCACAATTGCCAACCGCACTCTCGCAAAGGCGGAGGTCATTTGCAAGGAGCTAGGCACGGGACAAGCAATTTCTTTAGCTGATGCAGAAAAACAACTGGGGCAGTTTGCAATTTTTATACAGACGACACCTGCTGGCATGGCGAGCAGCACACTTGATTTACCATTTGCATTAGACGGGCTACCACAAGATGCGATTGCTGCAGATATCGTTTATAACCCGTTAATGACACCTTTTTTGCAAGCAGCTGAAGAAAAGGGTGCAACGATTGTCAACGGGCTAGGTATGTTTGTGCATCAAGGTGCAATTGCCTATAATTATTGGCTAGGGCATTATCCAACTATAGCGAATACAATGGCCGAATTAACGGCACAATTAAAATAAGGTTATTTCAGGAAGGAAATTATTTATGTTAACAGGTAAACAAAAGCGTTTTTTACGTGCGGAGGCACACCATTTAGACCCGATTTTCCAAGTGGGGAAAGGTGGCGTCAATGATGCAATGCTTGCACAATTGCGCGATGTATTAGAAGTCCGTGAATTAATTAAAGTGCGTATTTTAGACAATTGTGAGGACGATAAGCATGAGGTAGCAGAGGCTTTAGCGCAAGGTACACGAGCTGAGCTAGTGCAACTAATTGGTTTAACAGTTGTATTATACAAAGAGTCACGCAACAATAAAAAAATCGTTTTACCAAAGGCAACACAAAAGTAATGAAGCGTGTAGGAATTTTAGGTGGTACCTTTAATCCAATACATCAAGGTCATTTACTGATGGCGAATGAAGCGTTTCATGCCTTAAAATTGGACGAAGTGCGCTTTATGCCGAATGCTACACCTCCACATAAAGAAGCGCGCCATTTGGCAACAGATGAGCAAAGAGTGCATATGCTGGAGCTTGCGATTAGCGATGTACCGTATTTCCATATCGAAAAGATTGAGCTAGAAAGCGGCGGCATATCATATACGTATAATACGATGTATGCATTGCAGGAGCGAGAGCCTGACGCAAAGTTTTATTTTATTATTGGCGGCGATATGATTGACTCTTTGCATAAATGGTATCATATTGAAGAGCTTACTCAGCTTGTGCAGTTTGTTGGGATTAAACGTCCTGGAACAGAAGCAAAAACGGCGTATCCAGTGCAAGTGTTAGAAACACCTGAAATGAATGTCTCTTCAACAGTGATTCGCCAACGCTGTCATGATGGCGGTCCATTAAAGTATATCGTCCCAGAAGCGGTAGAGGCATATATTCGAAAGGAAGGTCTTTATGGAGCGTGACAAACTACTGAATGCGATTAAGCCACGTATGCCAGAAAAGCGTTATATTCATACAATTGGTGTGATGGAAACAGCGATGCAGCTAGCTCAACGCTATAATGAAGATGTCAAAAAAGCAGAAATTGCTGCGATTTTACATGATGTAGTGAAATATGCAGATGAAGAATGGATGCGAGACATTGTACGCACACATGCCCTTGATAGCAAATTGCTTGCGTGGGGCGCTGAAATCTTACATGGTCCTGTCGGGGCATGGGTTGCACAAACTGAGTTTCAAGTGGAGGATGAGGACGTGTTAAATGCGATTCGCTTCCATACAACAGGACGTGCGACTATGACAAAATTAGAGCAAATACTTTTTATAGCAGATATGATTGAGCCGAATCGCAAATTTCCAGGTGTTGAGGATTTACGCAAAATCGCACAGCAAGATTTAACGTTGGCGATGCGTGCATGTATTCAGCATTCATTGGCACATTTAATCGCAATGGAGCTAGCGATTTACCCACAATCTATCGAATGCTATAATTACTATATTTTGATTCAACAGAACTAGCAAAACAATAGCGGGCAGATAAATGCTCGCTGCATCTAAATAAAACCTCTGACAGCTGTCGAGGTGCAATTGATTAGGGAGGACTAAAAATTAATGAATGAAACATTATTACAATTAGCATATAAAGCGGCAGACGATAAGCATGCAGAGGATATTGTTGTCTTAAACATGGGCAATATTTCTTTGCTAGCGGATTATTTTATTATCTGTCACGGTAATTCCGATCGCCAAGTGCAGGCGATTGCACGTGAGTTGCAAGAGAAGGCACATGAAAATGGCTATGAAGTAAAGCGTGTGGAAGGCTTTGATACAGCGCGCTGGATTTTAGTTGATATGGGCGATGTTGTAGCACATGTATTCCATAAGGATGAGCGAGCTTACTACAATTTAGAACGCTTATGGGGAGATGCGCCTCAATTGGACGCACCTGAGCTGTAATGGCAAGCTACGAACGCTTTGCGGAAGTGTATGATGCATTAATGACAGACATTCCGTATGATGAATATGTGGAATGGGTGAAGGCTTATGCACCATCAAGTGAGTACCCAACATTACTAGATATTGGCTGTGGTACAGGTATTTTAACTGCTTTATTGGACAATGCAGGCTATCAGGTGAGCGGTGTGGATTTATCAGAGGAAATGCTAATGATTGCTAGCGCTCGTTTTGCAGCAGCCAATAAATCCATCCCACTTATTGCGATGCCAATGGAGCAGCTAGAAGGCTTTTACGAGCTTGATGTAGCGATTATTCCAATTGATGCGATTAATTATGTGCGCGAGGAGCAGGCCGTTGTAGAAACGCTACAGCGCATTTATAACAGCCTACGCCAAGGCGGGCAATTATTTTTCGATGTTCACTCACTTTATAAAATGGATGAAATCTTTTTGGATAGTCCATTCACATACGATGACGAAGAAATTGCCTATGTGTGGCATACAGAGCAAGGGAAGGAAGCCCATTCTGTTTACCATTACATGACATTTTTCGCCCAAACGACAAACGGCTTGTATGAGCGCTTTGACGAGGAGCATTATCAGCGCACCTTTGTGCCAGAACAGTACGAGATATGGTTACGCTCAATAGGCTTTAGCGAAGTGCATATGACAGCAGACTGGTCGACAGAGGCGCCACAAGAGGATAGTGAACGAATTTTTATTCGTGCGGTAAAATAGGAGGTTGTCTGGAAAAAATCCAGACAGCCTCTTTTCATTCATCAGAAAATTTTGTATAGTAAAGACAGCTTCATATGACACCTTTTATGGAGAGATATGATGCAACGATACTTTCAGAAATACGGAAAAGGAGTGTTGTTCCCCATTGCACTCCTTGCTGGACTCCTCTATTTTTTCCTTCAACAAAGCAATTCAGCTGAAGTAGATATTATCCCTGTAACTGAGCAACCTAGCTACAATGAAAACGAAGAAACAACAGATCCTGTTTCTGCTGTAATGGTTGATGTAAAGGGGCAAGTGAAATTTCCAGGTGTTTATGAGCTAACGGAAGAGCATCGCATTATCGATGCCATTCAAATGGCGGGTGGCTATACAGAGCAGGCAGATACAAAAATGATTAACCATGCACAACGTCTACAAGATGAAATGGTTATTTATGTGCCTTTCCAAGGAGAAGAACTAGCTGACAGCGTCAATATAGCTGTTCCTCAATTGAATGCTTCTGGCAAGGTCAATATTAATACAGCGGATGAAACACAGCTGATGACGATTCCTGGCATTGGACCTGCGAAGGCGCAAGCGATTATAAGCTATCGCAACGAAGCGGGAAAATTTCAAACAATTGATGATATAAAAAAGGTGTCTGGTATTGGTGAAAAATCCTTTGAACGTATGAAAGAGTTAATTGAAGTAAAATAACGATTGCTCCCATTCCATGAAAGCACTAAACTAAAGTTAAGAAATTTTGGAGGTTGTCATATGGAGCGTATTACATGGGATCAATTTTTTATGGCACAAAGCCATTTGTTAGCATTAAGAAGCACATGTAGAAGACTAGCGGTTGGCGCCACAATCGTTCGGGAGAAGCGCATTATTGCAGGTGGCTATAACGGCTCAATTTCAGGTGATGAGCATTGCATTGAAAAGGGTTGCTACGTTGTCGATAATCATTGTGTGCGAACGGTGCATGCAGAAACAAATGCGTTATTGCAATGTGCTAAATATGGTACGCCTGCGAATGGAGCAGATTTATATGTTACCCATTTCCCATGCCTTCCTTGTACGAAAACGATTATTCAAGCAGGCATTCAAAATGTCTATTATGCAAAGGATTATAAAAATAATCCTTACGCATTAGAGCTATTAGCGAAAGCAAAGGTCAATGTTGCACATATTCCATTTGATGAAGCAAAAATTGATTTTTTGCAAGATGAAAAGTTGCAGCTGCTTTCGACGATGCTTGAAAAATTACGCAGCCATGGTGCTTCTCGAGAGGAATTAGACCCTTTAGAAGAGAAGGTGAACGAACTTTTTGGTCAATACATTGAAAAATAAATGGTTATACTATGCCATGACGGTTCTCGTTGCAGCAAGTGCAGCATTTGAATCCGCATGGCTTTTTTTATGGTTTGTGGTACTGCTCGTTTTTTGTTATTATAAACGGCTCTCGTTTCTGCATTTAGTAGCATTGACAATTGTCTGTGGCGTGATGTATAGCTATACGCTATGGAAAATCGATAAGCTATTTAAGCCTTTTACAACGCCCATAGAGCTGTTATGGACAAGCGACTATAAAATAGACGGTGCATCGTTACGTGGCTTTATGAAGGACGACAAAGGGCGTAAAATATATGTTCATTATACATTGAAGAGCGAACAGGAAAAATATATGTTTAGCAAGCAATCATTAGCAGGGCAACGTTTTTTTGTTGAAGGGGAGATTATCTTACCAGAAACGCCTGCACATGCGTATAGCTTCTCAATGGCTCAATATTTGAAGAGCAAATATGCACTTGGCGTGCTGGAAATATCTTCTTGGCGCCTTATGGCTACAGAGCATTCCGTTGCCAGCTTTTTAGCACAGCAACGTTATCGCATGTTACGACATATTGAAAATACTTTTCCAGCAGCGCTTGTGACAGAAGCACAGGCGCTATTAATTGGCTCACAGGAGCAGGTGGATGCCGATTTGATGCGAGCCTATCAAAAGCTTGGCATTACACATTTATTTGCTATTTCAGGCTTGCATATCACACTCATATCGTTGCTGTTTTTTGAAGTGCTTCTGCGCTTACGAGTACGTCGGGAGCTAGCGACATTATTGTTGTTAATCATGTTACCTACTTATGCAGTATTAGCGGGTGGAGCGCCATCTGTTTGGCGCGCGGTGCTAGTTGTGGAGGTTGTGATGCTCGCACGCTTTTGGAAATGGCGGCTAAGCGCTTTAGATGCCTTGTCCATTTGTTTTATTGTTTTTGTTATTTGGCAGCCAGCTGTTTTTTATCAAATTGGCTTTCAATTATCTTTTTTAGCAACATTTAGCCTCGTCTTATCAAGTAAATTATTAGCATCAATGCAAGGCATGCTTATGCAAACATTTATGATGACCTGCGTCTGTCAAATCCTTGTTTATCCGTTGTTGTTACTGCATTTTTATGAAATTAGTCTTTCCTCTTTTATAGTTAATGTGTTGTTTGTGCCGCTATTTTCCTTCATCATTTTACCTTTGAATATTGTTTTACTGATCATGACATATGTCTGGCAGCCACTTGCGGCATTATTATTTTTTTTGTATGAGCCGTGTCGTAGCCTTTTAACAGAAGGGGTTTTTTTCCTGCAAAGTATACCATATCAAATGTGGGTGACAGGGAAGCCATCAATAATGATGGTTATATTGTTATTTAGCAGCGCTTGTGCGACACTGTATTATTTCAAGCTACAAAGATGGCGACTTGCAATATTCGTGCTTATTGTACCAGCATTAATTGTGCAACTCCTTCCTTATACGAATAAGCAATTAATTGTTTCCTTTGTTGACGTTGGGCAGGGGGATTGTATTGTGATTGAGCTGCCTTATCGCAAGGCGGTGTATGTCATTGATACAGGTGGCGTGCTACGCTTTGAACAGGAGAGCTGGAAGCAGCGTCATCAGGAGTATGAGGTTGGTCGTCAAATCGTTGTGCCGTTTTTAAAAGGGCGAGGAATCAGCAAAATTGACAAGCTGATTTTAACACATGCAGATGCCGATCATGTAGAAGGTGCTGAGGAAGTATTACGTGAGATAAGTGTAGGAGAGGTGCATGTTTCACCACACTCCTTGGGGAAAGCTGTAATGGCTGATTTTTTACAGGAAGCAATGAACAAAAGGCTTGTAATTCGAGAGCAGATAGCAGGGAATGCTTGGCAGGCAGGAAAGGCGAAGTTTCGTTATTTATGGCCGACTGATGTTGAATATGAAGGAAATAATGATTCACTTGTTTTGCTAATGGAGCTAGATACTTTGAAAATGTTATTTACGGGCGATTTAGAGCGTGAGGGTGAGCTGGCATTAGCGGAAATAGCTTATGAGGATATTGACAATGTCACGGTATTAAAAATTGGTCATCATGGTAGTAAAACATCAAGTAGCGATGAATTTATCGACGCAACAAACCCTCAATTAGCTGTTATTATGGCGGGTAAAAATAATCGCTACAATCACCCACATCCAGAAGTAATTGCACGCTTACAAAGGCGGCATATCGCTTATTTAGTAACAGCTGAAATAGGTACTGTGACATTACAATGGAATGGCACACAGCTGGAATTCAGGCGCTTAAAATGAGAAAAAGACTTTGTCGTCATACGACAAAGTCCTCTTTCAATTAGCGAGTAGCTACTTCTACAATCATTGCGATGATGAACATTATTGTGAATACCCCAAAAGGAACGACAAAGCCAATACCAGCATCGATTGCATCATTGCGTTGAGAAGCGCGACCGCGACCTTCGAATGGGTTTTCAGTTACGTAATTTGGATCATTATGTCCTGCCATATATATCCCTCCTACTCCATTACAATTATAAGTCAAGCCTTTGCAAAAATCTACACGCAATACAATTTTCATGGACATGTCACAAATGGGTGCCAGGCACACAAACAATTCAGAAAATTTGACTCAATTCAAATGGCAAGGTGTGCTAACACCCTGATGCATAATGATTATCAACCATTCAATGAAGATCAATGTTATACTAAAGAGGAAGAAGCACAAGCGAGGTTTTGAAATGATTACAAAAATTTGGCAGGATATAAAGAAGGGGAGTATAGCCCCTGTTTATTTAATTGTTGGAGAAGAAACGTATTTTATAGATGAAACAATAAGCCGTTTGAAGGATGCATTGAGTGGACAAGAGGAAGTTGAAGTAATGCCTTTTGATTTAACTGAACGATCTGTAGATGTTGTAATAGATGAAGCAGATACCATACCATTTTTTACAGACAGAAAGCTTATCATTGCGAAAAATGCTTCATTTTTAAAGGCAGCAGAAAAAGGTAAGGAAAAAATTGACCATGATTTAAAGCGTTTAGAAACGTGGCTATCTTATCCAACTGATACAGCTGTTACGGTTTTTATAGCGCCATATGAAAAATTAGATGAGCGCAAAAAAATTGTCAAGCTGTTGAAGGACAAGGCTGTTTTAATTTTAGCAGAATCGCCAAAAGAGCAGGATTTATATGTATGGATGAAGCTTGAAGTAGAGTCGATGGGAAAGGTCATGACAAATGAGGCGTCCGTGAAGCTTGTCGAAATGGTTGGGACTAACATGCTACAGCTAAAAGCAGAGCTAGAAAAAATGGTTTTGTATTTAGGTGAGGAGCATGAAGTAACAGTAGACATTGTTGAGGAGCTTGTTGCTAAAACGCTGGAGCATGATGCCTTTCAAATGCTAAATGCTTATTTAGGCAATCGACAGGCAGAGGCATTAACAATTTATCATGATTTATTGCGCCAAAAAGAAGAGCCAATTATGCTTGTTGGTTTACTGGCATCCAATATTCGCACGATGAGCCAAGCTTTTTATCTACTAACAAAAGGCTATCACCCACAGCAAATTGCGAAGCAACTAAAAGTTCATCCATATCGCATTAAAATGATACTTGAACAACGTAATCGTCCATCAGCAGAACGTTTATTGCAAGCATTGAACGCACTTGCAACGGTTGACCTACAACTGAAAACAACGAGCAGCAACCGTGCTCGTGTGCTAGAGCTATTTTTAATGAAGCCTCTTCTGTAAAGAAGGGGTTTTTTCTATAGGAATAAAGCGAAATGCTCATAACAATCGAAAAAGTGATCATACTAATGTGGAAATCGCTTAATTAAGTAAAGTTTTCTTTATTGTCAGAATTGTTTGTGTGCCTGGCACGCAAACAAAACGAAAAAAGGTCAGCAACAAGTGCTGACCAATGTTTCATCAATTACGCTTTTTTAGCTAAACGTGATTTTGTACGAGATGCTGCGTTTTTGTGGATAAGGCCTTTACCAGCAGCCGTATCAACTGCTTTAGAAGCAGCAACTACTAATTCTTGTGCATTTTCAGCGCCAGTAGCTAAAGCTTGCTCAGCTTTTTTAACTGCAGTACGCATAGCAGATTTCGCTTGAGAGTTTGCTTCGTTTGCTTTTGCGTTAACTTTAACGCGTTTGATAGCAGATTTAATATTTGGCATAACTTTCACCTCCTAAATATTAGGTACGAGATGAGTATCTTCTCACTTATTTCATGTGTCAATACAACAAAAATCATTCTACCAAACCGTGAGCCTAATTGCAATACATAAATGCAAAGAATATTTACTTGACAGTTTGAGCACACTAAAAATGAGGTGAAAATATGGAACAAGTTAATTGGAATAGAACCGATTTGGTAGATGAAGCTGAGGAAGTTTTAACGTATGAAACCCAGCAGCAAAAGGAAAAGACAGCGCGTCAAAGCGGTGTCGTAATGGAGGAGCTGAAGGAGAACCGTGTTGAAATAACGAAGGTTACAGTATCGCAAGAGGGAGAAAAGCAAATTGGTAAAAAGAAAGGTACTTATATTACATTATCCATTCCAACACTTTATCCGAGCGATACGGATGGCTTTACACAATTGCAGCAAGTTTTGCAAAAATATATCGCCATGCTATTGGAAGACATTCAATATAAGGCACCAAATAAAATATTGATTGTTGGGCTCGGAAATAAAACAATTACGCCAGATGCGATTGGTCCGATTGCCATTGATGAATTGCAAAGCGCCTTTTCGGAAAGTCCAAATGAACAATTCGTTATGTATGCACCAGGTGTAACAGGGCAAACAGGCTTTGAAACAAGCGAATTTGTCAAAGCATTGGCAGAAAAGATTAAGCCAGCAGCCGTCATTGTGATTGATGCATTAGCAACAAGAAGCAGCAAACGACTATGTCGCACGATTCAGTTAACGGACACAGGTATTCATCCAGGCTCAGGCGTCGGCAATCAGCGTGCGGAAATTTCGCAGGAGGTGCTAGGCGTACCAGTGTTAGCAATTGGTATTCCGACCGTTGTGGAAGCGACCGTTTTGCTAGCGGATGCTGTCGACACTGTCTTTCGCACAATTGCTACGCGCATTGGTGAGCGTGGCAAGCCATCGGGTAAGCTGTCGGTGACAGGCTGGCGTGGCGATACAACCGATGCCGACTTAAACTTAGTGAAGCCGATTTTTGGCGAGTGGTCGACATGGTCAATTGACGATAAAAGGCAGCTATTTGAAGAAGTATTTCATGCGCAGGAGCGCTTTATCGTGACCCCAAAGGAAGTGGACATTTGGCTTATGCAGTATGCCCATTTAATTTCAAACAGCCTATTCGATTTAACAAATTCATAAGTTCTAAATAATCTCCTCCCTCCATAGAGTAGTGGAAGGAGGGGATGCAAGCGATGAAAGTAATGCAACGCTTTTGTATACTGCTTGTTATTTTATTTTTGCTACCAATTATGATAGGACAGCTTCCTTTTCCGAATAACCAAGCAGCTGTAAATGAGTCGAAGCCAGCACCTGAAAAAAAGGTCGTTTACGCTGCCGCAACGAATTTGAATCCGCGTCCTATAAATGCCACGCCTAAATCTATGGATATCCTTTTTGTTTACACACATTCCCATGAAGCTTATCAGCCAGCTGTAGAAAGCAAAACCGGTATGAAGGCTGTATATGATGAGCAAACAAATATTTTCTCAATGCAGCAAGCGATGCTGAATCATTTTCAATTAAATAATTTGCAAGGCTCGGTATTAGATGTAGATGTGATGAATGTGATGAATCAGCAAGGTGCAGGTTTTCATCAAGCATATCAAGTTGTACGTCCGTATATTCAAGAGGAATTGGCAGGGAATTTATACGATTTAGTCATCGATTTTCATCGTGATGCGGTGGGACGTAAGGTGACAACATTGGAAACGCCAGAAATGAGCTTTGCGAAAGTGGCATTTGTTGTTGGCTTAGATCATCCCGGTTATGCAGGTAATTTAAAATATGCAGAGGCAATTCATGCAGCGATGGACAGTATTGTGCCAGGCATTTCACGGGGTGTGATGAAAAAGTCAGGCGCAGGGGTAGATGGTGTCTATAATCAAGATTTATTTCATAAAATGCTGCTAGTAGAGCTTGGTGGCATTGATAATACAGAGGAAGAAATTTTGCGTACAGTGGCGGTATTAGCGCAAGCCATTGCGAAAATTAATGCAAGTGAGCAAAGCGGTGCCTAAAAGAGCGCCGCTTTTACATTGTAGACAGAGAATTCAGATAATAGTATGATAAATCCATCTTGTATCATATCGGGGGAATTGGGATGACAGAAACGATGTTAACTTCATTTGATGGGACAAAGCTGTATTTCAAAAAAGATGTAGTGGACAATGCAAAAGGGGCAGTTGTTATCGTACATGGGTTGTGTGAGCATGCGAGCCGCTACGACTATTTAACAGAAAAGCTAGTAGCTCGTAGTTTTAGCGTATACCGTTTTGACCATCGTGGACATGCTCGCTCAGAAGGGAATCGCGTATTTTACACGGACTTCAATGAAATTGTAGATGATGTCAACGCAGTTGTTGATGTAGCGCTACAAGAAAATCCAGATGTGCCTGTTTTCGTTATTGGACATAGCATGGGTGGCTTTGCCACAACGGCCTTTGCCACAAAATATCCGAACAAAGTGAAAGGGTTTGTACTATCAGGTGCACTGACTCGCTATAAAAAGCAACTTTTTGGCGAAACACCTATTAATCTGCCATCAGGCACGTATTTACCGAACGAGCTGGGAGATGGTGTTTGTAGTGACCCAGCTGTTGTAGCAGCATATGTTAATGATCCGCTTGTAGAAAAGCAAATCTCGGTGGATTTATTAAATAATTTAATTGCAGGGATAGATTGGTTAAAGGCGAATCCACAGCAATTCGTAGATCCGGTCTTTATTATGCATGGAGCAAATGACGGACTTGTAAGCGAAGAGGATTCAATTGCATTATATAGCGAGATTGCTGCTACGGATAAATCATTAAAAATTTATGGACAATTAATGCATGAAATTTTCAATGAACCCGTGCGCGATGAAGTGATTGAAGAGGCCATTTCTTGGATTGAGAAAAGAGTATAAAAGAAAAAGATGGTTGGCTACTTGGCTAACCATCTTTTTTTGCTTATGCCAGCTCCTGATTAATTGCAAATTGTGCCTTGGAGCTATTAGCAAAATTAAGCCATTCGTTCAGATTTTGATTTTCTTGATTGGCAACTAAAAGCTCTACTATATCTAAATGGGCGACCTTAGTTGTCAGTGGTTTTTCCACACCATTAATTTTAGCACCAAACATTCGTTTAGCTAGCGCAGGATTTAGCGTAAATGCAAAGTCGATAATAGTTGCATCTTGTGGCAAATAGACAGTGTCTAATGCGGGTGTAAATGCGGTAATGGTTTCTTGCAGTAATTCAAATGTGATGAAATCATAAAATTCAATTGCATTTTGTGTGAGCTGATGATTCGTTAGTATAAATGTATCCATTAGCTGGTGTGCTTGATGCTCTCTTGTAGCATCTGTTAGAAAATAGAAAACACCTTGCTCTCTTCGCAGTCGATTCTCTGTCGTTTCAATGATAATGTCTAGTTGCAAATGGTCTAACATAATCGTTGTTTTTAAGTAATGATTGAATGTGCGGTTTGTCATATTGTCTTCAAAGCGATGGGGAATAGGCTGATACATTTGGTGAATGTCGCCAACTAGTTGATAGCAATCTAGAGCATTAGAAGTAGTAATAATCATTTTTGCTATTGCTGCAAATTCCTCGTTATCTTTTATTTTAGAATAGGCGCTATACATCGGCTCCATTTCATAGCTAATCGTAAAAGGGATAGTTGATGCTAGCGAGGTTTGCAACGTTTGAGACAGGCGCTCTAAAAGCTGCTCGTATTGTTTTAAACAGTGTTTTGTTTTATCATATTTTGAAGGCTTGAGATAGAAGAAGCTTAGCTCTTCTAATTCCCGTCGTATATAGGATAATTTCAATTTTTTACATAGAGGAGAGAAAATTTTTAATGTTTCGCTTGCATAAGGCACTTGCTTTTGAGCAGTTTTTACCTGCAATGTACGCATATTGTGAAGACGGTCCACAACTTTAATAATGGCTACTCGAATATCCATTTGGGCAGCCAGCAATAACTTTTTTAAATTGATTGCTTTATATTCATCTTTCCCTGTAACGTCTTTCTTATCTACTTTTGTGAGCCCTTCAACAATCATGGCAATTTTTGTGCCAAATTGCTGTGTGATATCTTCCGTTGTATAATGTGTGTCCTCTACAACATCATGCAGTAGTGCGGCGATTAATGTGGTGATATCTGCTTGATAGTCTAGTAAAATCTCTGTAACAGCAAATGGATGAATAATATAAGGCTCTCCACTTATTCGGTATTGCCCTGCATGCGCCTGCTCTGCAAACCCTATTGCCATGCGCAGCTGTTCGAGTTCGGCTTGCTGAAGATAGAAAGCCTTTGTAAATAGAATTTCTTGCATATGCCCACCCTCTCCTGTAATTTTTAAAATCATATGTATCATGATTGAGCTATGAAAGTCAAGTAGCTAGATGATGATGAAAGGAGCAAACCTATGATTATTTGGTTGAATGGCGCTTTTGGCTCAGGTAAAACAACAACAGCTTATGAGCTAAACAAGCGGCTGCCAAACTCTTTTGTGTATGACCCTGAAAATATAGGCTATTTTTTAAATAAGCATCTACCGAAAGCAATGCTGAAAAACAATTTTCAAGATTTCAAGCAATGGCGCATAATGAATGTAGAGATGTTAAGACTACTAGCACAAGAGCATGACGGACATATTATCGTGCCGATGACGCTTGTTAAAAAGCAAAATTATGATGAAATTATTACTCAGCTACAAAATGAAGGGATTGCGATTGAACATTTTATTTTGTATGCAAGTGAGGCTACTTTAACAAAAAGATTAAATAAACGTTTTGAGCGACCGAATAGTTGGCCGCGCCAGCAAATTGCAGCCTGTTTATATGGTTTTGAGCATGAGGTAACAGAGAGAAAAATAGTGACAGATGCTTTAACGGTTGATGAAGTTGTAGAGGAAGTAGCAAAATTAGCGAGAGTCAAGTTGCTCCCTGATACTCGCAATTCCCTACAAAGGAAATTTGACCGAATTAAAATATTACTTCAGCATATTCGTTAATATGCTAGAAGGTATATTAGCTGCTAAATTTGGCTTTATCTCCATGTTTTGTCTATGATACTATTTGAGTACAATAAAAAGAAAGAAGGTCCTGTCGTGGTTTTTAGTGTAGAGCTGATGCTAATGATAATATCTCTAATCATGATGGGTACTATTTTTTTCACCCTTTATCGCTTTAGAAAAGTATATGGAGTCATTTATATGATGGCGCTTGTCATTTGTCGAATGACGTATGCAAGTAGTCTAATCTTAGAGAAAAGTAGCTATTTATTAGCTGAAAAAATTTTTTTCCGTGCTATTCAGCAAACGTCGCTAATATTAATGATTCCTTGCTTTATACTCTTTGTCTATTTATTAATTAATCATCAAAAAACGCTTAAAGTTGGGTGGAAAATAGCGATTTTTTCACCCTTTATTAGCTGGAGCTTACTTATATGGCTTGACCCTTATTTACATATTGTCTATCACACAAGCACATTAGTAGATGGTCAATTGTTAACAGTTAGAACACTCTATGCAAGTAGCTTTAATATTTTGTGCTATGCGATTTTAGCCATTTGCTTCTACCATCTATTTCGCTATGTGTGGGCGATTCGCAATGATTTTCGCCGACCAGGTCTATTTGTCTTAGTATTGACCTCCTTGCCATTTGTGTTAGAAATGATTCGTTTTGCCAATCCAAAGTGGTCAACCCAGCTAGGTACATTGTCTACTTTTTGCAGTGTGACAGGATTAGCTATTTTGTTTATTATTTTAAAAACAAAATTTCTTGCGATTGTGCCAATTGCTAAGCATACTGTCTTTGATCGTTTCCCAGAGAGTATCGTCATTATGAATGCTGCTGGTGAAGTGATGGAAAGCAATGCGCAGGGGATTCAATTTTTTAAGTTATTAGGCTATAGCGATATTTATAATCAAAAGGCTTCAGAACTACTTACACAGTGGGCAGCATGGCAGCATTTAACACAGACGATGCAGCAAGGTGTTGTCGATATAGAGGTGTGGATACAAAAGATCAAAAAAATGTATCGTGTCCATGTCTATCCATTGCAAATAGGACAGGGCAGTGTCTCGCTTTTGGTAGATATAACAGAGCAACAGCGGCAATTAGAGGAAATAGCGCATTTGAACAAGTTAAAAGATCAGCTTGTTGCGGTCGTGTCCCACGATATACGTAGCCCGTTAGCGATGCAATATCAATTAATCGAGCTGCTAGAGGAAGATCGTGCGCATTTTGACAGAGACCATCAGGAAATAATTACAAAGCTTGGTGAGCAAATACGACACACACTTACTATGTCTAATAATTTACTAGAATGGTTCCGCAGTCAGCGAAATGATGTCGTCTTGCGACCTCAAGTGCTCCTGCTAGCAGATGTTGTGGAGGAATGCTGTCAATTAGTCGCTCTGCACTGTGAGATGAAAAATTTACATGTTGTCAATGATATGGCACAAGATACATATGTTTATGCAGATAGAGAAATAGTATCGCTCGTCCTGCGCAATTTATTATCCAATGCCATTAAGTTTACGCAAGCTGGTGGAATGATTCAGATTAAGGCGCAGTCATCAGGGGAAATGGTCATTGTATCTGTACGAGATAATGGTCTTGGTATGGAGGAACAGCAAATTGAACAGCTATTTCATGAAAATCAAATGCGCTCAACGACTGGCACGGCTGGTGAAAAAGGGGCAGGTCTTGGCTTATTAGTCAGTAAGCAGTTTATGCAATTAAGTGGTGAAAGTATATGGGCGGAAAGTGCTGTAAGGCAAGGGAGCGTTTTCTATTTTACACTGAGAGGTGAGAAGTAAAATGAAGGTGTTGATTGTAGATGACGAGCCAATTATGCTGCTAACGATGAAACGTATGTTAGCAAGTATAGATGGGATTGAACTTGTTGGCAGCTTTCAACAAATAAATGAGGCATTGGCTTTTCTTCAGCAGCATGAGGCAGATATCGCGTTTTTAGATATTGAAATCGCTGAGGACAATGGCATCGAATTAGCGCGCAATTTACGTGCAAACAATGCAAATCTTGATATTGTATTTACGACGGCCCATGCGAATTACGCGATGCAGGCTTACGATGTTTATCCACTTGATTATATGTTAAAGCCAGTGTCGAAAAGCCGTTTGAATCAAACGATTGCAAGAGCTATGAGTAAGCGACGAACAGCGTCTACTACTGAAAATGCTGTGCAAAATCGCCTTAAAGTGCAAACATTTGGATGTCTCGAAGTAAGTAGTACACAATATGGTGAAGTGAAATGGCGCTCCAAGAAAAATAAAGAATTGTTTGCTTATTTGTTAATGAAGCGTGGGAAAAGCGTAGCAAAAATGAGGCTGATTGAGGATGTCTTTCCAGAGATGCCTGTAAAAAATGCGGAAACGTATTTACATACAGCCGTTTATCAGCTACGTGCGGTATTAAAGGATCATGGCTTTAAGAGTCATGTCATTTCTGGTCAGGAGAAATATCGCTTAGATTTGACGAATATGGATGTAGATTTTTTACAATTCGAGCAAGGAGTCGCAATGCTCACACAAATAAACAAAGATAATGAACATGTGGCGCTAGAGCTAGAAAAGCAAGTAAATGGTGTACTATTTGAGGAACCATATTTCTTATGGGCAGCTTTTGAGCAGGAGAGCATGAGCTTGTTATATACTTCCTTTGCCAAACGTCTTGCTAGTTGGCTATTACAGAGGGAACGCTATGTAACGGCTGTGGAAATCGTCAGGAAAATAGTAGTATATGATGGCTTTGATGAAGAGGCAAATCAGCTTTTGCTCAACCTATATGGAGCAATGAGGGATATGTACGCCTTCCAGCAGCACTATCAGCAATATGTGCAAAGAATGCAGCGAGAGTTACATTTACCACCATCAATGACGATGCAGCAGTTATATGAACGATATCAAAAAGCATAGGGCAGTAGGCTGATATTTGCCTACTACCCTATGCCTTTTCATTTTTCTTTCATTTATCTATGGTAGCTTTTTATAAATGACAAGAAGGAGAGATTTGCATGAAAAAAATAGGGCTTTTGCTCGCTATATTCGTATTGATTTTATATGGGAGGAGTTCATCAGTTAAAGCTGCGGAGGAAAATGGCTTTCATTACAATGTGAATGGTGCAGAAATTGAGATTACAAATTATACGGGGCCAGCAGGGGAGATTGTGATACCCAATACACTAGGCTCAGGGGGAGAGCCTGTTACACAAATTGCAAATGAGGCTTTTCGCAATAAAGGGTTAACAAAGGTGACAGTGCCACATACAGTACAAGTTATAGGGAAAGAAGCATTCCAAAATAATCAAATTACCAATGTCAATTTGTTCAACACAGTAAAAGAGATTCATCAATCGGCCTTTGCTAACAATGCGTTAACAGAAATTATTCTTCCACACAGTGTAACAACATTAGGGGATTATGCGTTTGCTGAGAATCAATTAACAACAGTCGATATCTCACCAAATATAACGAGACTATCATCGTTTGCCTTTGCTGATAATCTGTTAACTGATGTCATAATTCCAGTAGGTGTAGAAGAAATTAGTCAAGGTGCATTCTCTAAAAATCGATTAACACATGTCAGCTTCCCCAATACGCTTAAAACGCTAGGACAAGCTGTGTTTAGCAATAATTATTTAACAGATATCACATTTCCAAACTCCTTAAATAATTTAGGAAACTGGGCATTTCAAGAAAATAATGTGCGTACAGTGACATTTAATAGTAGCCCAACTATTGGGCAGGAGCCTTTTCTTAGTCAAGGGAAATATGGAGTGCAACAAATTTATGGAGGAATGTTTACAGCAGAAGACTTTTTGATAGAGTGGGATTCCTCTGTTCCAACATTACCATTCGTGATTTATGCTAAATATGAATATAAAGTGTCCTTTGATACAATGGGTGGGACAGCAATAAATCCTCTCTATGTACTGTCAAAAGGGAAAATAATAGAACCCGGAGCGCCGAGCAAGCTTGATGCGATATTCGATGGTTGGTATGAAAATACAACGTTTAATGATAGATGGGATTTTTCGACAGATGTCGTGACGAAGCCGCTAACATTGTATGCAAAATGGCAAAGCTATTATCAAGTGTCCTTTGATACAAATGGAGGTTCGGCTGTTGCAATGCAGCATATTATACCTAATGAGAACATTACATTGCCACCTCCACCAACAAAAGTAGATCATGTATTTGCAGGCTGGTATAAAGATGTGCTATTTACAGAGCTATGGGATTTTGTAAATGATAAAGTGATGGCAGACACGATACTTTATGCTAAATGGACGAAAAATACTTCGCCACCTCCAGTACCAGCACCTATTGAAAAAGAGCGATCCACTTATACAGTAATATTTAATGTAAATGGTGGGACAACAGTAGCTAATCAAACGCTTGAGGAACAGCAAAAGGTAGTGGAGCCGACACAGCCATTAAAAGAAGGCTACACATTTGTAGGCTGGTATAAGGATGCTATGTTCATAAATAAATGGAATTTTACGCAGGATATCGTGACAGAAAATATGATATTGTATGCAAAATGGGTGGAAAATGTAGTGGATATACCAGATAACTCAAATGAAATCACAGAGCCTACTCTGGAACAGCCACCAGCATGTCCAATTCAATTTAACGATATCGCCTCACATTGGGCACAAAAAATGATTGAAGATATCGCAGGACGCTGCTGGGTTAAAGGCTATCCTGATAGCACATTCAAGCCAAACGATTCCATTCAGCGTCAGCATGTAGCAGTAATATTTACTCGTGCATTTGATTTACTAGCAGTGCGTGAGATGCAAGAGTTTACAGATATTACGACGAAGCATCGCTATTATGATGCGATTGCTCAAGTGTATCAAACAGGGGTATTTGATGGAACAGAAGGCAAATTTAATCCTGAAGCACCGATGACAAGGGCACATATGGCGAAAGTGCTTGTGGAAGCATTTGATTTAACCTCAGAGCAAACAAGTACATTCCAAGATGTGCCTACTACACATTGGGCATATGCCTATATCTCAATACTAGCAGATCATCAAATTGCCTTGGGGGATGGTGGATATTTCAAGCCAAATGAACCTGTGACACGTGCGCAATTTGTCGCATTTATGTATCGAGCGCTGCAACAATAGTATATCAAACGGTCGAGAAAACAAGCTCGACCGTTTTTGCATTTCAAAAGTGCAGTATTTGTCGTATACTAAAAAGAGAAAAATAGTAAGATGGAGGAATTATGAAAAAGCAACAGAAAAAATGGAAAATTGTAAGTTTTGTCGCTATGATTTTTGTTTTATGTCTATCAACAATCACTGTCCATCCAGCATCAGCAAGCACAGTGCAGCCGAAAGAGGAGATGCGTGCGGTATGGATTTCAACAGTGCTAAATATTGATATGAAGGCGGGAATGAATAAGGAGCAATATACCGCTTGGGTACGTCAAACATTAGATAAATTAAAAGCAAATAAGTTAAATACGGTGATTTATCAAGTAAGACCAACAAATGATGCGATGTATTCATCAAAGCTCGCACCATGGTCAACCTACATAACAGGGAAAAAACAAGGAACAAATCCAGGATACGACCCGCTTGCTATTATGGTAGAAGAGGCACATAAACGAGGGATGGAGCTACATGCATGGATGAACCCATACCGCGTAACAATGCCTAGCCAAAAATTAAAGGATCTTGCACCTGATAATGTCGCAAGAAAAAATCCGAGCTGGGTTGTCAAATATGGCAAGCAATATTATTTAAATCCTGGCTTGCCAGAAGTGCAAAACTATTTAGTGAAAACAGTAAAAGAGCTAGTAGCAAATTATGATATCGATGCAGTTCATATGGACGATTATTTTTATCCATACAAAATTGCCAAGGAAGCTTTCCCAGATCAAGCAGCCTACAAAAAATACGGTAGCTCCTTCAAAAAAGTGGAGGATTGGCGACGTGATAATGTGAACCAGCTTGTCAAAAAGCTTTATACAGCAATTAAAGAAACGAAGCCACATGTGCAATTCGGCATTTCACCATTCGGTGTATGGCGCAATAAATCAGCAGATAAAACAGGTAGCGATACAAAAGCAGGTGTCAACAACTATGACGATTTATATGCGGATGTAAGAGCATGGATTAAAAATGGTACAATTGATTATGTGACACCACAAATTTATTGGTCGCGCACATTGTCTGTTGCCAAATACGGAACATTGCTTGACTGGTGGAGCCATGAAGTACAAACATATGCGAAAGCACACCCTGTTCATCTCTATATAGGGCTTGCCGATTATAAAGTAGGCAACGATAGCGATAAAGCATGGAAAAACAAAATGGAGCTACCGAATCAAATTATAGCGAATCGTTCAGCAAAAACAGCGGCGATGGGACAAATGCACTTTTCTTTGAAAAGTATGCAAGCTAATAAACTAGGCTATGCAACAGTTGTTAATCAGCAGCTATATAATTATACGGCGCTAACACCAGGCACACCTTGGGTAAATGCGACAGTGCCTGCTGAACCGACTTTTGTACAGGTGACAAAAGAGGCAACTGGTCGCAAAATTGAAATGACAGATGGAAATAAAAATCAACCACGTAAATATGTTATTTATCGTTTTGCTGGCAATGGTGAAGGCTCATACGATGATCCGAAAAATATTGTAGATGTTGTTTATAATACGAATGGCTTTACAACATTTGTGGACAAGACAGCCTCAGCTAAAAAGAACTACACATATGGCATTAAGGCTGTATCCGCTACAGGTGTAGAAAGTGAAGCAGCTTTTGTCGTAGTGGAGGGCGAGTAGCCTGAAAAAGTACAGGAGGGAATCTATATGCCTTCCTGTATTTTTTCATCATTTAGGCAAACATTGTGCTTTGCCTATTGTTCATAGTATAATGCACTATAGTTTACATTTAGGAGAGAACAATTATATGAACCGAGAAGAACGTTTGAAACGCCAAGAGAATATCCGAAATTTCTCGATTATCGCCCATATTGACCATGGGAAATCAACTTTAGCAGACCGACTTTTAGAATCAACAAAAACAGTAACACAGCGTGAAATGAAATCGCAATTGCTTGATTCGATGGATTTAGAGCGTGAGCGTGGCATTACGATTAAATTAAACGCAGTGCAATTAAAATATGTAGCAAAAGATGGAGAAACGTATACATTCCATTTAATTGATACACCAGGACACGTCGATTTCACATATGAGGTATCACGTTCTTTAGCGGCATGTGAAGGTGCTATTTTAGTTGTCGATGCAGCACAAGGTATCGAAGCACAAACATTAGCTAACGTCTATTTAGCGCTTGATAATGATTTAGAAATTATGCCTGTTATTAATAAAATTGACTTACCAGCAGCTGACCCAGAGCGTGTTAAGCAGGAAATTGAGGACGTTATTGGCCTGGACGCATCAGATGCCGTTTTAGCATCAGCGAAGGCTGGTATCGGGATTGAGGAAATTTTAGAGCAAATTGTAGAAAAAGTACCTGCACCAACAGGTGATCCAGATGCCCCATTACAAGCGCTTATTTTTGACTCTGTCTATGATGCCTACAAAGGTGTTATCATTTCCATTCGTATTGTTAACGGTACAGTGAAGCCTGGAGATAAAATTCGTATGATGGCAACAGGTGCAGAGTTTGAGGTAATTGAAGTAGGAATTCATACACCAAAGGCTGTGCCACAAGCGGAATTAACAGTTGGTGACGTAGGTTATTTAACAGCATCCATTAAAAATGTTGGCGATACACGTGTAGGGGATACCGTAACGTTTGCAGGTAATAAAGCAGCAACAGAGGCATTACCCGGCTATCGTAAATTAAATCCAATGGTGTTCTGCGGCTTATACCCAATCGATACAGCGAAATACAATGACTTACGTGAAGCGCTAGAAAAATTAGAGCTAAACGACTCTGCCTTACAATATGAGCCAGAAACATCACAAGCATTAGGCTTCGGTTTCCGCTGTGGCTTCTTAGGCTTATTGCATATGGAAATTATTCAAGAGCGTATCGAGCGTGAGTTTAATATCGATTTAATTACGACAGCACCTTCTGTTATTTATGAAGTATTTATGACAGATGGCTCGTCGATTCGTGTTGATAACCCATCGATGATGCCTGATCCACAAAAAATTGACCGCATTGAAGAGCCGTATGTAAAAGCAACGATTATGGTGCCGAACGATTATGTAGGCGCAGTTATGGAGCTTTGCCAAATGAAGCGTGGGAATTTCATGGGCATGGATTATCTTGATACATCACGTGTCAGCATTCAATACGAAATTCCACTTTCGGAAATCGTTTATGATTTCTTTGATTATTTAAAGTCAAACACGAAAGGCTATGCATCATTTGACTATGAGTTAATCGGTTACAAGCCATCGAAGCTTGTGAAAATGGATATTTTATTAAATAGTGAGCAAGTCGATGCATTAAGCTTTATCGTACACCGTGACTTTGCTTATGAGCGTGGTAAAGTGATTGTAGAAAAATTAAAGGAATTAATCCCAAGACAGCAATTCGAAGTGCCTGTTCAAGCAGCTATCGGACAAAAGGTTGTGGCGCGCTCGACAATCAAAGCCATCCGTAAAAACGTACTTGCTAAATGTTATGGCGGTGACATTTCGCGTAAACGTAAGCTTCTTGATAAGCAAAAAGAAGGTAAAAAGCGTATGAAGCAAGTAGGCTCTGTGGAAGTTCCGCAGGAAGCGTTTATGGCAGTGTTGAAGATGGATGATAGTAAATAAGAAATAGTAGCAGAGCAATATGACTCTAGCTATAGTTAATAGAGCACTTAACCTTTTTTACGGTTAAGTGCTTTTATTATCGTAATTTATTAAAATTATTTGAAAAGTTAAAGGGATTTAACAAAAAATATAGAATATAACAATTTGAAAGACGAATTTTGAATATAGGAGGAAATAAATCAATGAAAAAGAAAAAAACATTGTTATCAGTTGCCGCTGCAACTTTTCTGCTTTTCGGTTTGTCATTTAGCTCAGGTGCAAGCGCTGCGAATGATCAAGGTGCAGGGGGCGGAGGCTATACGCCACCACCACCAAAATGCCAACCTGGAAAGGCATGTCCAATCTTAGCATAGCTTAACAATTCGATATTGAGAAATAGAGCACGTAAATGAGTTTGGCTAGCTACATTCATTTACGTGCTTTTTCTTGTAACAAAATAAAACTTGTCCTATGCTTCACCCCCGATTGCTAGTACATCGTCTCCAGCAGCAATCCACTAATAGACATTCGTACAAAGGATGTGCAAGCAGCAGAGTATACTAGATTAGATGAAGAAGATAAGGAGGGAGAGTATGTCATTTAATCATAGCAACAAAGGCTGTCATAAAATAAAATATTGTCCGATGGAGACTAAATTTTTTGGTAAATTTATTGCTGGTGACTATGTTGCACCTAATATACCACCTGAAGAGCGTACAATGGCCTTTGGTTCATTACGCAGTAATACATTGGAAGATACAGCAACCGTGCAGACCCCTGTATCATTCGATGTAGTAGGCCCTTTATCGAATGTGACAGTGAGCCCAACAGGAAATGAATTAGTGGTCAATGAGAGCGGTGTATATCAAGTAACAGTATCGATAAATGCTATAGCATTTGCTGCACCAGACCCAACGGACGGTTATTTATCAGCAACTATTACAGTCAATGGAATGCCTATTTTTACTCAAGGTATTGCCGTCTTTAATATTACAAGTAGAAATAGCTCAGCCTATATTGTGCAAGCGGCTTTAAATGCGGGGGATCAAGTAGGGGTTAGTGCAGCCTCAGAAGCCTTTCTATTTGGTTATATGAACCGTTCATTGACGCTTCTACAATTGCAGTAAACCGGCTAGTAGAGGTTAATTGACAGGCGTCAGCATAGGAAAATAGGTGTTGGATAAATAGTTTCGGTGCACCTTCTTTATTAAAATGGAGGTGCGTCTTTCCCTTGACAAATTATTGAAATGATTTATGCTGTATGTTAAGAATTTACAAGGAGAGTGGCAATATGAAGCAAATTATTGCATTGGGTGGTGGCGGCTTTTCAATGGAGCCAGATAACCCCTTATTAGACCAATATATTTTACAGCAAAGTAGTAAAGCAAAGCCGAAAATTTGCTTTTTAGCAACGGCGAGTGGAGATTCACAGGATTATATTGCACGCTTTTATCGATTTTTTGAGCAACAGTCGTGTGAGCCAAGTCATTTTTCACTATTTAATCCATCTACAAGGGATATAGAGTCATTTTTACTTGCACAGGATATTATTTATGTTGGTGGAGGGAACACGAAAAATTTACTCGCTTTATGGAAAGAGTGGAGCATCGATCAAATATTACATAAAGCTTGGGAGCAAGGCATCATATTAGCTGGTATTAGTGCAGGCTCGATTTGTTGGTTTGAAGAAGGTGTGACAGATTCCTTTGGAGATGGACTAGCACCATTGCAATGTCTAGGCTTTTTACAAGGGAGCAATTGTCCACATTATGATGGGGAAGCCAATCGTAGACCTAGCTACCATCAACTAATCGCAGCACAGCAAATTCAAGCAGGCTACGCAGCAGATGACGGTGTTGGAATTCATTTCATCGAGCAAGAAGCACATGCCATTGTTAGTTCAAGGCCATATGCAAAAGCATATAAAGTTACCTACACTCAAGAAGTGCGAGAAATGGAGCTTGAAACAAATTATTTAGGAGCTCAAAAAAATGCATAAAGAAACCGCTATAAATATAAGAGAAAGTTTAAGCGCTGATTGTTCACAATGCTTTGGGCTTTGTTGTACAGCGCTGAATATTGTGGCATCAAGCGATTTTGCCATCAATAAGCCAGCAGAGACGCCATGCCCAAACCTACAGCAAGACTTTCGCTGTAAAATACATAAAAACCTAAGGACACAGGGCTTTAAAGGCTGTACAGTATTTGATTGTTTAGGCGCTGGTCAAAAGGTTTCACAGCACACTTTTAAAGGGCAAAGCTGGCGTGAGCATCCTGAGGTTTCTAAGAAAATGTTCAACGTTTTTCCTGTGATGGAGCAGCTTTATGAAATGATTGCCTTTGTCGCAGAAGCGTTAACGTATACAATTTCAGATACATTAAGACAAAGGCTAAGTGAGCAGCTTGAAAAGCTACAAGACTTAACAGATTTAGAGGCAGAGCAATTATTAGCAATAGATATGATTAGCTGTCGACAGCCTGTCAATATGCTATTGCTGGAAACAAGTGAGTACATCCGTAGTCAATTGAGTGCAAACGTTTTTAAAATAAAAAAAGGTAAGCAATATCGAGGTATTGATTGGGTTGGGAAAAATTTAAAGGGGAAAGATTTAAGAACAACTGATTTACGAGGTGCCTATTTAATTGCAGCAAATTTGCAAAATGCGGACTTAAGAGGTGTCGATTTGATTGGTGCTGATTTACGTGATGCCAATATTAGCGGGGCAAATCTCTCGACAAGCCTGTTTTTAACACAAATGCAGATTAACTCAGCTAAAGGAGATAAACAGACGAAATTACCGACATATATTCAGCCTCCAACGCATTGGCTGTCTGGAACATAATGTGATTCCAGACAGCTTTTTCTTATTCTCCAAAGAAATAAAGGAAAAGTGATAACAATGTGGCAAAGAAGAAAACGGTACCAATAACATAAAGATGACGCTTTTTCCCCATTACGACAATCGCTATATATTCACGAATCATCGCATTAGGCCAATAGTAAAATGCAGTTTTTGAGCCAATTCCTTGGCTGTTTAGACCTGCTCGTCGTGCATACAAGCCTGCTCGGAATAAATGGAAATTATTTGTTGTGAAAATACTGCTATGCTGAGGCTTTAACGAATCCATTAGGCGCTTAGAAAAGAGCATATTTTCATAGGTGTTCACAGATTGGCTTTCCTGCAATGTATGCTCGATTGGAATTCCTTTTTCGAGCGCATAGCTTTGCATTGCCTCTGCCTCAGAAAGCCCCTCATTTGGACCTTGTCCACCAGAAAAAATAATGGTTGGTGGCGTTGTAACCTTTGCTTGTTTATTATAAAATTCTATTGCTTTATTAATGCGGCTCGCTAATAATGGCGGCACTTTATCATGAATTAATCCGCTGCCCAACACGATAATAAAATCTTGATTCAAGCGTGGACGATTGAACTGATATAAAAAATAAGCTGCCAAGAAGTTCGATGCATGAATTAAAAAATAGAAAATAATAAAAGAAACTGCCATGAAAAATGGCTGAAATTCAAGAGAAAAGCGCCCGCTTAAATTGAAAAGGCCAATAAAAAAGTAGGCTACAATCGCAATGCCTAATAGCAGTGTTAATGAATTAGAAAATCGACGTCCTTCCTTGCGAAACAATGTGCGAGCGTTTAGAAAAAGAGCTACAGTAAACGCCACAGTTGCGAAGGGAATTAACAGCACTAACGCACCGATAGGGATAGCAATCGCCAATTGTAATAGACGATTATCAGATGAGAGCGATGCAACAAGGCAAAACATTAAAAATGACATAAGAAAAAAGTTAAATAAAAGTCCATTTATTAATTTCCTAGGGTCAATGAAATATGAAATCATAAAAACGATAAATAAAATAAGTGGAATAATTCCAAAATATAAATACATCGTAGACACCTCCAATTTTATGATGAAGGCAAAAAAGCCATTCGTCAACATTCTATATATTTTCTAGCATAATGGATTATCATCTTACCATTTTTTCGTTATAATTGGGGGAACTGAATGAATTTAGCAGAAGGAGCATGAGATGAAAAAAAGTTTAAAGCAGATTTTTACTATCTATACGAGCGATATAAAAAATATAGCAACTAATTGGGTAGCGCTTGTTTTAATTGGTGGCTTAGTATTTTTACCATCGCTTTATGCATGGTTTAATATTTATGCATCATGGGACCCATATGGACAAACGAATCAAATGCAAGTGGCAATTGTCAACGAGGATATAGGTGCTACTGTGCGTGGCGATGAAATCAA
Source organism: Lysinibacillus louembei (assembly GCF_033880585.1). Taxonomy (NCBI): domain Bacteria; kingdom Bacillati; phylum Bacillota; class Bacilli; order Caryophanales; family Bacillaceae; genus Lysinibacillus; species Lysinibacillus louembei. Next base: position 3,429,996 of record NZ_CP137624.1, on the reverse strand, counting down.
TGTCGGAAATGAGCTCATCGTCCAGTTAGCAACGAACAAAAATTTTGATTGGAAATTTACCGACCGCAAAGAGGCAATCGATAAATTAACGGTAGGCGATTATTTCGCGACGGTTATCATTCCCGCAGATTTTTCTGCAAAGCTGGCTTCTGTACTGGCAGATACGCCAGAGAAGGCAAAAATCGAATATTATGTCAATGAAAAAATTAACTCGATTGCACCTAAAATTACAGATAAAGGAGCAAGCGGCATTGCCGAGCAAATCTCAAGTGAATTTATTGCGACGGTCAATGGAACGATTTTTACTATTTTTAATGAATTAGGGGTTGAAATCGAAAAGGAAGTACCAAACTTCGAAAAGTTTGAGGAGTACGTCTTTTTAATTGAAGAGCATTTACCTGATATTGAGCACACATTAAATAAGGCAGCGCAGGATAGCGATCAAGCAGGTGAAATGATTACAGAAGGCTTAGCCATGATGCCAAAGGTGCAGGAAACGACGAATGAAGGCTTAGCGACTGTGCAAAGCGCCATGCTATTATTGAATGAAGCAGAAGTAACATTAAATGCGCTATCCCCGATTGTAGAAAGGGATTTACAGCGTGTTCAAAAGGTATCGAAAGATGTAGAGAGTTTTTTGGCGCAATTAGGGAATGTTGATATTGATACGACAAAGCTAGATCAAGCATTAGCTGATATGCAAAGTCGACTAACAGTTGCTGACAAAGGTATCGATGAGCTAATCACACATGCAGAGGCCATTGGACAAATTACACAAGATGTGGAAAATGTCCGCTTAACCTTAAAGCAAAAAGTGCAGCAAGCAATTGATGAGCTTCTTGCAATGAACCCACAAATTGATGAAGAAAAAATAGCAAATACGAAAATGGTGCAGAGGTTACAGGAAGTATTAGTACATGTGGAAAGCTTGCCAACTGCAAAAGAGCGTGAGCAGCTTGTAGTCGATCAACTGTACAATTTAAAGTCGAGCATGGCAGATTTTTCGCGTCAAATTGATGCATTGGGCAAAATGGATGTCAATGATGCGACGCTAAAGCAAGGCTTGAAAAATTTACAGCAAGTCGCAGCGAACATCGATTTACAAATTGATGGCTTTTTATCACAATATAAAAGTACGTTAGAGCCAAAAATTAAGTCAATGCTAGGTGATGCTAAAAAAAGCTTAACAGGTGCATCCGATATTTTAACGAAAGTACAAAGCCTAGTTCCAGAAGTGACACAAATTTTAAAAAATGCAGACGAATCGTTAGCAAAGGCAAACGACACGCTTGCACAAATTCAAGCGAACTATCCTGCGTTGAGTGAGAAGATAAAAGATTTGGCGAATAAATTACGTACACTAGATAATGAAGCAAATATCCATGAAATTATTACATTGCTGAAAAACAATGCATCGGCAGAGCGTGACTTCTTTGCAAATCCTGTTGAAGTAGAAAACCATAAGCTATTCCCAATTGATAAATATGGTACAGGGATGATTCCATTCTATACAGTTTTATCAATTTGGGTAGGCTGCTTATTACTTATTTCCTTACTGTCTGTCAACGTACATCGTGTGGGGGAGTTTTCCATTCGTGAAGTGTACTTTGGGCGCTTGCTAACATTTGGGACATTTGCGTTACTGCAAACGACAATTATTACATTGGGTGATATTTTCTTATTTGATGGCACATTAGCCTCACCTGTTTTATTCGTTTTATTTGGGCTATTTATTGCGAGCGTCTTTATTACAGTTGTTTATACACTCGTATCCGTCTTTGGAGATGTCGGCAAGGCGATGGCTATCGTCATGCTTGTATTGCAAATTGCGGGTTCAGGTGGTACGTATCCTGTTCAGCTATTGCCGAAGTTTTTCCAAATGATTAATCCGTTTTTACCGTTCACGTATGCGATTGAATTAATGCGCGAAGCGGTTGGAGGAATCGTTTGGTCAACGGTTGCTCTTGATATGATCGTTTTGTTCATCGGAGGGGTGTTATTCCTGTTGTTCGGTACATTCTTCAAAAAGATTTTAAGCGAGAAAACGGAGGCACTGCTAAAAAAATCGAGAGAGACGGATATTATTCATTGATTGTTTTTAGTTGACGCCATGTTTCCACTATGTTTCTCTGTAAATGGAGAAGCATAGTGGATTTTTAACTGTAATAACAAAGCACAAAGAAATAGATTATAAAAGGGAAGTGATTTTATTGGCAAGAGGTGTTTACATTCATATTCCCTTCTGCCATCAAATTTGCCACTACTGTGATTTTAATAAAGTATTTTTTAAAAATCAGCCAGTAGACGCATATATTGAGGCGCTTGGACAAGAAATAGCAACAGCTGTAGCACAATATCCGAACGAATTTACACAAGTAGAAACGATTTTTTTAGGTGGTGGAACACCGACAGCGCTATCTGCCGCACAAATTCAGCGCTTACTTGAAATAATTCGAAACTTTATCCCGATGCAAAACGTAAAAGAATTTACATCGGAAGCAAATCCTGATGAGCTAACAGTGGAAAAATTGCAGGCTTTATTTAATGGTGGAGTTAATCGTCTAAGCATGGGCGTGCAGTCATTCGATGCGGGCTTGCTCGAAAAAATTGGGCGCACACATAGCAATGAGCATGTGTATAAGGCAATTGACAATGCCAAGCAAGTTGGTTTTACGAATATTAGTATTGATTTAATGTACGGCTTACCAGGACAAACGATGGTGCAGTGGCAGCACACATTGCAAACAGCTTTAGCTTTAAAGCTACCACATTACTCTGCCTATTCATTAATTGTGGAGCCGAAGACGGTGTTTTATATTCAATATGCGAAAGGCAAGCTGCATTTGCCGACACAAGATTTAGAAGCTGATATGTATGATGTATTGCTACAGGAAATGGAAGCAGCAGGCCTGGCACAATATGAAATTAGTAATTTTGCTGAGGAAGGACATGTGTCGATTCACAATAAAATTTATTGGGATAATGATGAGTATGCAGGCTTCGGTGCTGGTGCGCATGGCTACTTGGCAGGCATACGTTATTCTAATCATGGGCCTATCAAAAAATATATTGAAATCGCTCAATCAGATGTACGTCCAATTGTGCATGAGCATCAAGTAACACACGAAGAAAAAATGGAAGAACAAATGTTTTTAGGGCTGCGCAAAGTAGAAGGTGTATCATTTACAGCCTATGAAAAGAAAATGAAGGAGCCGATGCATAAGCGCTATGGTGACATTATTGAACAGCTTGTCAAAGATGGTCTTTTACAACAGGACGAGCAAGGCATTCGTTTAACAAGGCAAGGGCGCTTTGTAGGCAATGAAGTGTTTCAACAGTTTTTAACCTGATTCTTTTGTGTCAATAGTGAAGCAGCATAATATAGATGCCCAAATGCTCGTTAGCAGCACACAATACTTTGAAATGTAGAGTATTTACTTACTTTCTTAATAGTCGATAAAAACATCGGGCGATTTCGTTGACATCAATAGAGAGATTTGTTAATTTATTATTAGTATTAGCACTCCATTAAAACGAGTGCTAACAGAGGTGATGAAAATGCTAACAAATCGTCAATTGCAAATTTTACAGGTCATTGTTGATGACTTTGTAACATCTGCTCAGCCTGTTGGCTCACGTCAAATATCGAAGAGAGAGGGTATTACGTATAGCCCAGCGACGATTCGCAATGAGATGGCGGATCTTGAGGAGCTTGGTTTTTTAGAAAAAACCCATACATCTTCAGGGCGTGTTCCGTCGGAAAAAGGCTATCGTTTTTATGTCGATCATTTATTACAGCCTCATATGATTCATGCTGAAGAAATAAGCCAAATCCAATCTGTTTTTACGCATCGCATTGGCGAGATGGAGGAGCTTATTCGAGAGTCAGCTAATATATTGTCGGAATTAACGACATATACTGCGATTCTACTTGGACCAGACGTGCAGCAGCATAAAGTGAAGAAATTCCAAATTGTGCCGCTCGCGGATGATAAGGCTGTTGCGATTGTCGTAACGGATAACGGTCATGTAGAAAATCGCATCCTCACATTGCCGCAAGGGTTTAGCCCATCGGATATTGAAAAAATGGTTAATATTTTGAATGACCGTTTAACTGGTGTGCCGCTGCATGAGCTACACATCAAGCTTGAGGCTGAGGTGTTAAGCATTTTAAAGCAACATATTGCAACAGCAGAAACAATCGTTCAATCATTAGTAGATGTTTCGAAAAATCAAAAAGAAGGAAAAATCTACTATGGTGGTAAAACGAATATGTTAAACCAGCCAGAATTTCACGATTTAAATAAAATTCGTATGCTAATGGAGTTAATGGATAAAGAAAGTCAATTGCAATCTTTATTCCAGCCAAATCAAGCGGGAATTCAAATTCGCATCGGCTCTGAAAATAATCTTATAGCAATGGAAAACTGTAGCGTTATTACAACAGCCTTTTCAACTGGGGATGAGCAGCATGGTGCGATTGCTATCATTGGACCAACACGTATGGATTATCGACGTGTCGTGACATTATTAGACATGATGCAAAATGGTTTAACACATGCTTTCAAAAAACATTAGCAACGCTTTAAGGAGGATACAGAGTGTCAGAAAAAGTGGAAAATCAAGAGCTAGAGCAACAAACTAATGAACAAGCAGAAGTAGTAGAAGAAGTTGCACTAGATGAAAACGAGCAAAAAATCGCTGAGCTTGAAGCGAAATTAGCGGAGCAAGAGGATCGCTATTTACGACTGCGCGCTGACTACGATAATATGGTACGTCGCAATAAATTGGATAGAGAGGCAGCTGAAAAATTCCGTGCACAAAGCTTATTAACGGATTTAATTCCTGTTCTAGATAATTTAGATCGCGCTTTACAAGTAGAAGTGACATCAGAAGAAGCTACTTCATTATATACTGGTGTAGAAATGGTATATCGTCAATTCATCGACGCCACCGCAAAAGAAGGCTTAGAAGTTATTGCATCTGAAGGTGAGCCATTCGACCCGAATTTCCACCAAGCGGTAATGCAAGAGCAGGATAGCGAAAAAGAATCTGGCATTGTTTTACGCGAGCTGCAAAAAGGCTATAAATTAAAGGATCGCGTATTGCGACCAGCGATGGTTTCTGTTAACGAATAAATTCGTGTGCAAGTGTGCATCTAATGCGCCTAAAATAAATTAATTATACTGTGTCTAATTATTAGGAGGAAAATTTCAAATGAGCAAAATTATCGGTATTGACTTAGGTACAACAAACTCTTGTGTTTCCGTTTTAGAAGGCGGCGAACCGAAAGTAATTCCAAATCCAGAAGGAAATCGTACAACACCATCTGTTGTTGCCTTTAAAAACGGCGAACGTCAAGTGGGAGAAGTAGCGAAACGTCAATCTGTAACGAACCCAAATACAATTATTTCAATCAAATCAAAAATGGGTACTGCTGAAAAAGTAAAGGTGGAAGATAAAGAATATACACCACAAGAAGTTTCGGCAATGATTCTTCAATACTTAAAAGGTTATGCAGAAGATTACTTAGGTGAAAAAGTAACGAAAGCGGTTATTACAGTACCAGCTTACTTCAATGACGCACAACGTCAAGCAACAAAAGACGCTGGTAAAATCGCAGGTCTTGAAGTAGAGCGTATTATTAACGAGCCAACAGCAGCAGCGCTTGCTTACGGTTTAGATAAACAAGATGAAGACCAAAAAGTGTTAGTATTTGACCTTGGTGGTGGTACGTTTGACGTATCGATTCTTGAGCTAGGTGATGGTGTATTCGAAGTATTAGCGACAGCAGGTGATAACAAGCTTGGTGGTGATGACTTCGATGAAAAAATTATCGCGTTCTTAGTGGAAGAATTCAAAAAAGAAAACAGCATCGATTTATCAAAAGACAAAATGGCAATGCAACGTTTAAAAGACGCTGCTGAAAAAGCGAAAAAAGATTTATCAGGTGTAACTTCAACACAAATTTCATTACCATTCATTACAGCTGGCGCTGATGGCCCACTTCACTTAGAAGTAACATTAACTCGTGCGAAATTTGATGATTTAACACGTGATTTAGTAGAGCGTACAATTGTACCAACGCGTCAAGCATTATCTGATGCAGGTCTTTCTGCTTCTGAATTAGATAAAGTCATCCTTGTAGGTGGTTCTACTCGTATTCCAGCAGTAGTAGAAGCAATTAAAAATGCAACAGGTAAAGAGCCACATAAAGGCGTAAACCCTGATGAAGTAGTAGCAATGGGTGCTGCGGTACAAGGTGGCGTATTAACTGGTGATGTAAAAGATATTGTCTTATTAGACGTAACACCATTATCATTAGGTATCGAAACAATGGGCGGTGTGTTCACTCGTTTAATCGACCGTAACACAACAATCCCAACATCGAAATCACAAGTATTCTCAACAGCTGCTGACAACCAACCAGCAGTAGACATTCACGTGTTACAAGGTGAGCGTCAAATGGCAGCAGACAACAAAACATTAGGTCGCTTCCAATTAGCGGATATCCCACCAGCACCACGTGGTATTCCACAAATTGAAGTAACATTTGATATTGATAAAAATGGTATCGTATCTGTAAAAGCAAAAGATTTAGGTACAAACAAAGAACAAACAATTGTGATTCAATCTGACTCTGGTTTAACAGATGAAGAAGTTGAACGCATGGTAAAAGACGCGGAAGCGAATGCTGAGGCAGATGCAAAGCGTAAAGAAGAAGCGGAACTACGCAATGAGGCTGACCAACTTGTATTCCAAGTGGATAAAACAGTAACAGATTTAGGCGAGCAAATTTCTGAAGATGAGAAAAAATCGGTAGAAGATGCACGTGATGAATTAAAAGCTGCATTAGAGGCTGGAGAAATTGAAGGCATTAAAACAGCGAAAGAAAAATTAGAGGGTATTTTACAACCTCTAGTAATGAAAGTATATGAGCAAGCAGCAGCTGCAGCTCAAGCTGCACAAGGTGAAGCAGGTGGCGATGCTGGTGCAAAAGATGACGGTGTTGTAGATGCTGACTTTGAAGAAGTAAAAGACGATAAATAATATTATCTTGCTTTAGCGGGTGTTCTAACACTCGCTGAAGCAAAATAGAGCCTTATATAATTGCTCAAAAATTCAATTGAGGCGTAATTGATAAAAAGCCAAAGACCGCTTGCGGCTTTGGCTTTTCACTGTTTAAATGAGTTTTTGGATAAATATAGAGCAGTTTTTGTCGTTGCATGGTAAAATAAACTTTATGCAAAAAAGATCGGAGTGTAATGAAATGAATAAGCGCGATTATTATGAAGTGCTAGGCCTTACGAAAGGTGCCAGTAAAGATGAGATAAAAAAAGCTTATCGCAAGCTATCAAAGCAGTATCATCCGGATATTAATAAAGAGCCAGGAGCAGATGAAAAATTTAAAGAAATCGCAGAAGCCTATGAAGTGTTATCAGATGATCAAAAGAAAGCTCGTTATGATCAATTTGGTCATGAAGATCCAAATGCTGGCTTTGGCGGTGGTGGCTTCGGAGGCGGCGGCTTTGGCGGTTTCGAAGATATTTTTAGCTCATTTTTCGGTGGTGGCCGACGTCAAGACCCAAATGCACCGCGCAAAGGCGATGACCTACAATATCGCATGAACCTTAGCTTTGAGGAAGCAATTTTCGGCAAGGAAGCAGAAATTGAAATTCCACGCGACGAGCCTTGTGATACATGTCATGGCTCTGGTGCAAAGCCTGGTACAACGCCACAAACATGTTCACAATGTAACGGTGCAGGGCAAATTAATCAAACTGTCGATACACCATTAGGTCGTATTGTCAATAAGCGTAGCTGCCCAAGCTGCCGTGGTACAGGTAAAATTATCGTTGAAAAATGTTCAACTTGTCGCGGTGTAGGAACGGTGCAAAAGCGTAAAAAAATTAAAATTACTGTACCAGCAGGTGTCGATGATGGTCAACAACTGCGTGTAGCAGGTCAAGGAGAGCCAGGCGTTAACGGTGGACCAGCAGGTGATTTATACATCGTCTTCTCTGTCCGCAATCATGAGTACTTTGAACGCGATGGCGACGATATTTACTATGAATTAAAGCTGACATTCCCACAAGCTGCTCTAGGTGATGAAATTGAAGTACCAACAGTGAATGGTAAAGTAAAATTAAAAATTCCAGCAGGTACACAATCAGGCAAGCAGTTCCGTTTAAAAGATAAAGGGATCAAAAATGTACATGGCTATGGTGTAGGACATCAATATGTTGTCGTAAATGTTGTTACACCAACAAAGCTGACAGAAAAACAAAAGCAATTGCTGCGTGATTTTGCAGAAATTAGTGGCGATATTCCAGAAGAGCACGGCAGTTCATTATGGGATCAGCTAAAGAAAAAATTAAAAGGTGAATAATGATAAGAGGAGTGGTTGCAAGTGAAATGGACAGAGCTGTCAATTTTAACAACGCATGAAGCAGTAGACGCAGTATCGAATATTTTGCATGAGGCTGGTGCAAGCGGTGTTGTTATAGAAGATTCAATCGAACTAACGAAGGAAAGAATAGACCAATTTGGTGAAATTTACGCACTAAATCCAGAGGACTTTCCGAAAAACGGTGTAGTAGTGAAGGCATATTTATCTGCTACAAGCTTTTTAGCTGAAACGATTGAAGAAATTCGACTTGCAATCGCAAATCTTGTGAACTTTGATATTAATATTGGTGAAAATGTATTAACGACAAACGAAGTGCATGAGGAAGATTGGGCAACAGCTTGGAAGCAATACTATCATCCTGTGAAAATTTCGGAGCGCTTTACAATTGTTCCAACATGGGAAGATTACACACCTGTTTCTACAGATGAGCTGATTATCGAGCTAGACCCAGGTATGGCTTTCGGTACAGGGACACACCCAACAACGGTAATGTGCTTACAAGCACTTGAAAAGGTTGTAAAAGAGGGGCATAGTGTTGTTGATGTCGGCACAGGCTCAGGTGTCTTATCCATTGGCGCAGCAATGCTCGGCGCAAAGTCGGTGCATGCGCTTGATTTAGACGAAGTCGCAGTAAAGTCAGCACAGGAAAATATTCAGCTCAATAAAGTGGAGCATATTGCAGAAGTATTCCACGGCAATTTACTTGATACAGTAAAGGAGCCAGCGGACGTTGTTGTTGCCAATATTTTAGCTGAGATTATTATGAGCTTTACAGATGACGCTTTTTCCATCGTTAAGCCGGGTGGCGTTTATGTAACATCAGGTATTATTGGTGCGAAAAAAGATGAAGTAAAAGCAGCACTTGAAGCATCGGGCTTCCAAATTGAGGAAGTGTTAATGATGGAAGATTGGGTAGCAATTATTTCACGTAGACCTTAAAAATTTGAGAACCAGCAGCTTACCAATGAAGCTGTTGGTTTTCTCTTCATCAGAAGGAGAGAGCGTATGCAACGATATTTTGTAAATGAACAATTCGATGAACAACTGCAGCTCGAAATGGTTGGAGAAAACGCCAAACATATAAGCAAAGTAATGCGCATGCAAAGCGGTGATGAAATCATTGTTGTCACAAATGGACAAGCCTATATTAGCGAAATTGTAGAAATTGATTTAGCCGTCATTGTTCGTAACACAGGTCGCACAGTGCCGTCACCAGAAATGCCGATTAAGGTTGATATTGCCTGTGGCTTACCAAAGGGCGATAAGCTAGAGTTAATTGCACAAAAGGCGACGGAGTTAGGTATGCATGCATTAATTCCATTTGCAGCAGAGCGCTCCATCGTGAAATGGGATGACAAAAAAGGTGAGAAAAAAACGGAGCGTCTGCAAAAGATTGCACAGGAGGCAGCAGAGCAATCACATCGTACATATGTCCCTGAAATTCAGCAGCCTATTTCATTTAAGCAATTGTTAGCGCTTGTGCCACAATACGACGCTGTTTTTATTGCCGATGAAGAAGATGCAAAGCAAATCGAACGCACAAAGTTTGCGGACAAGCTAAAAAAAGTGTATGATAGTAAATCGGAATCAATCTTATGTATTTTTGGTCCAGAAGGTGGCATCTCTCGTCAAGAAGCAGCAAGCTTATTACAGGTAGGTGCTGAAACGATGTCGCTTGGTCCTAGAATTTTACGCGCAGAAACCGCACCATTATATGCGCTTTCTGCCATTTCATATGAATTTGAATGAAAGAAAGAGGTGTCGAAGTCTTGGGAACAGTAGCATTCCAAACGCTGGGCTGCAAAGTAAATCACTACGAAACTGAGGCAATTTGGCAATTATTTAAAGAGCAACAATACGACCGTATCGACTTTGAACAGCAGGCAGATGTCTATGTCATTAATACATGTACGGTAACGAATACGGGAGACAAAAAATCGCGTCAAGTGATTCGCCGCGCAGTGCGTCGCAATCCAGAGGCTGTTATTTGTGTAACAGGCTGCTATGCGCAAACATCACCAGCAGAAATTATGGCAATTCCAGGTGTCGATATTGTAGTTGGTACACAAGATCGTCATAAGCTGCTTGGCTTAATTGAGCAATACCGTGAGGAGCGTGAGCCAATCAATGCGGTGCGCAACATTATGAAAAATCGCGTTTATGAGGAATTGGATGTACCTGCATTCACAGACCGTACACGTGCATCTTTAAAAATTCAAGAAGGCTGTAATAACTTCTGTACATTCTGTATTATTCCTTGGGCACGTGGCTTAATGCGCTCACGCGATCCACAGGAAGTGATTCGTCAAGCGCAGCAATTAGTTGACGCAGGTTATTTAGAAATCGTCTTGACTGGTATTCATACAGGTGGTTACGGGCAAGATTTTAAAGATTACAACTTAGCGCAATTATTGCGTGATTTAGAGGCGCAAGTAAAAGGCTTAAAGCGCCTGCGTATTTCGTCAATTGAAGCATCGCAATTAACAGATGAAGTGATTGATGTATTACGCAATTCAAATATTGTTGTAAATCATTTGCATATTCCGATTCAATCAGGCTCAGATACGGTATTAAAACGTATGCGTCGTAAATATACGATGGAGTTTTTCTCTGAGCGCATTACGAAATTGGCAGAAGCGTTGCCAAATTTAGCGGTAACATCTGATGTGATCGTTGGCTTCCCAGGTGAAACAGAGGAGGAGTTTATGGAAACATATAACTTCATCCGCGACCATAAGTTTTCTGAGTTACATGTCTTCCCATATTCGAAGCGTACAGGCACACCAGCTGCACGTATGGAAGACCAAGTTGATGAGGAAATTAAAAATGAGCGCGTGCATCGCTTAATTGCCTTAAACGACCAGTTAGCGAAGGAATACGCAGCTCGCTTTGAAAATGAAGTGATGGAAGTGATTCCAGAGGAGCGCTTCAAAGAAGGCGACAACGCAAATCTATATGTTGGCTACACAGACAACTATTTAAAAGTAGTCTTTGAAGGCACGGAAGACATGATTGGCAAATTAGTCAAAGTAAAAATCACAAAAGCAGGCTACCCATACAATGAAGGGCAATTCGTTCGTGTATTAGAGGAGCAAATGAGTTAAGAGAAAGCACAGTCTACATTGCGTAGGCTGTGTTTTTTTTGCAAGGTACTGATATATTTCTAAAAAGCGCCGATGTATCGCAGCAAGCCCTTGATATTTTGTGAAACGCAGATAAGTGCTAGAAATTCGCAGATAACCTAGCAATTTTCGCAGATAACTCTACGTAAAACGCAGATATATTTTTAAAAATCGCAGATAAATAATCCCTCTAAAAATTCACGCAGCTTTTCTCTAGCTCATTCTTGCCATCTCTTTCAACTTACGCTAAAGTTAGAAAGCATCACTTTTAAAGGAGGAACTTCCATGGAGCAAACGTATATTGAAATTGTCAATGCGAGAGAAAACAATTTGAAAAATGTTAGCCTGCAAATTCCGAAAGGGAAACTCACTGTTTTCGCAGGGGTATCAGGTTCAGGAAAATCATCTATCGTTTTTGATACAGTGGCGCAAGAAGCAGGGCGTCAATTGAATGAAACGTATAGTAGCTTTGTCCGCACATTTTTGCCAAAATACCGCAGACCTGAGGCGGATGCAATTCATAATTTATCGACAGCGATTGTCGTTGACCAAAAGCGCTTCGGTGGTAATGCACGTTCAACATTAGGCACTGCAACAGATATCAATTCACTGTTAAGACTATTATTTTCACGCTTTGCTACGCCGAGCATCGGCTATGGAAATGCTTATTCCTTTAATGATCCGAGCGGCATGTGTTTGCAATGTGAAGGCATTGGTAAAATTATCACATTGAACATCGACACAACATTAAATAAAGAAAAATCATTAAATGACGGAGCTATTTTGCTACCAGGCTTTGGTGTAGGCACGTGGCAATGGAAGGCATATGCAGAATCAGGCTTCTTCGACAATGACAAAAAAATACAAGATTACACCGAGCAAGAGCTGCATCAATTAATGTATGCAGAGCCGCAAAAAGTAACAGTAACGTATCAAAACAGCGAAATAAATGCCACTTATGAAGGTATTGCAGTAAAGTTTATGCGCCAAAATGTCAAAACGGATAAAGATACAACAAAGGCGGCCGCAAGTAAATTAGAGCAATTTACAACGATGTGTAGCTGCCCAACATGCGATGGTAAACGCTATAATGAGCAAGTGCTTTCTTCAAAAATTTTAGGTCATTCGATTTATGATATGACGGCGATGCAGCTAGATGAATTGATGGCAGTTTTGCAAAAAATTGAAGAGCCTTTAGCAAAGGAGCTAGTTGTAGGAATTACAGAAAGACTGCAAAGCTTATGCGATATCGGGCTTGGCTATATGACGTTAACGCGCGAAATGCCAACATTATCAGGTGGGGAATCGCAGCGTGTAAAAATGGTCAAATATTTATCAAGCAATTTAACAGGCTTAATCTATATTTTTGATGAGCCGAGTACAGGCTTGCATCCACACGATGTCTATCGCTTAAATGATTTGCTTATTAAGCTACGCGATAAAGGTAATACGGTTTTAGTTGTAGAGCATGACCCAGATGTCATTCAAATTGCAGATCATGTGATTGATGTTGGTCCAGCTGCTGGTTCACATGGTGGGCAAATTATGTTTAGTGGTAGCTACGAGGAGCTGTTAAAAGCAGATACGCTAACGGCACAATATTTAAAATCGGAAGCAACAATCAAAGCGAATCCACGTCCTGCTACCGAATTTTTAGAGAGTGACAAAAGCACATTGCACAATTTGAAAAATGTTAGCTTGCGAGTGCCAACAGGTGTATTGACGGCGGTTACTGGTGTAGCTGGCTCAGGAAAAAGCACGCTTGTACATGAAGTGTTTGCAAAAAAATATCCTGAGGCCATTCGCATCGATCAAAGTGCTGTCCATGCAAATAGTCGCTCAAACCCATTGACCTATACAGGCGTGATGAATTCCATTCGCAAAGCCTTTTCTGATGCCAATGGGGTAGATGCAGGGCTGTTTAGCTATAATTCAACGGGTGGCTGTGAAAGCTGTGGTGGTACAGGAACGGTAGAATTAAATTTATCGTTTATGGATAAAGCTGAGGTTGTATGTACACAATGTAATGGAACACGCTATAAACAAGAAGTGCTACAATACACGTATAAAGATAAAAATATTGTCGATGTAATGGATATGACTGTAGCAGAGGCGGTAGAATTTTTCGAGGCGAAGGATATTAAGCGCAAATTAACAAGCTTAAATACGGTAGGCTTATCCTATTTAACGCTAGGACAACCACTTAACACTTTGTCAGGCGGGGAATGCCAGCGTTTAAAGCTCGCGAAGGAAATGTCAACGAAGGGCAATTTATATATTTTAGATGAGCCAACAACAGGCTTACATATGTCAGATGTAGCGACAATTTTAAATATTATGAATACACTTGTTGACAAAGGAAACACGGTTATTGTTATTGAACATAATTTAGATGTAATTCGCCATAGCGACTGGATTATTGATATGGGTCCAGAAGGTGGAATTGGTGGCGGTGAAATTTTATATGAAGGACCACCAGCAAATATCATAAATTGTGAGCGTTCAATTACAGCGAAGCATTTAACTGCAATAAGCTAGTTTTAGAAAAGTGAGGAGAAATCCTCGCTTTTTTATATAAAATAACGCATTTATAGACAAACTATGATATAGTTGTACGGACAACTAATATTTTTAAGGAGCGATCATGATGACTCAAAATTATGCAAAAATGATTGACCACACTTTATTAAAGGCAGATGCGACACGCGAGCAAATTGCGAAAATTTGTGAAGAAGCAAAGCAATATGATTTTGCCTCTGTTTGTGTGAATCCAACATGGGTGAAATATAGTACAGAGCTTTTAACAGGCACGGATGTGAAAGTATGTACGGTAATCGGCTTCCCATTAGGTGCATCTACTTCTGCAACAAAAGCATTTGAAACAAAAGATGCGATTGCAAACGGTGCGGGTGAAATTGATATGGTTATTAATATTGGCGCATTAAAAAATGGTGAATATGAGCTTGTACGTGAGGATATTAAGGCGGTTGTAGAGGCTGCAAACGGAACGCTTGTAAAGGTAATTATTGAAACATGCCTACTGACAGAGGAAGAAAAGATAAAAGCATGTCAATTATCTGTTGAAGCTGGTGCGGACTTCGTAAAAACTTCTACAGGCTTTTCGACAGGTGGTGCAACAGCTGAGGATATCGCATTAATGCGCAAAACTGTAGGGCCAGAGCTAGGTGTAAAAGCATCTGGTGGTGTTCGTAATTTAGACGATATGAAAAAAATGGTGGAGCACGGAGCAACACGTATTGGCGCAAGCTCAGGTGTAGCAATTATGAATGGTTTAACTTCTGAATCTAATTATTAATACTGGCACGATTTTTATGAAAGTATAATTCAGCCTCCGTTAGCTATCGCAGATTTTACAAGCTTGCTTGAAGAAAATCTGAATATAGTGACACGGAGGTATAATTGATTTATATAGTTTCTGTTGACTGAAAGCATATATTAAGTTATAATTCTCTAGTACACACTAACGAAGTTGTTAGTGTTGTATTGACGTGTGTTCGGAGGGAGGGAAAGAGAGATGTCAAAAACTGTCGTTCGCAAAAACGAATCGCTTGAAGATGCTCTTCGCCGCTTCAAACGTACTGTATCAAAAAGTGGTACAATTCAAGAAGTTAGAAAGCGCGAGTTCTACGAAAAACCTAGCGTAAAACGTAAAAAGAAATCAGAAGCTGCACGTAAACGTAAGTGGTAATTTTTTCCTAAAATCCCTACGTTCAAAACACGCAATTTGATGATTCACTGAGCAGACAACAATGATACACCCCGATTTTTACATTGTAAAAATCGGGGTGTTTTGCGTTTTATTGCTTTATAGTTAGTTAAATCGATAAAATTCTTAAAAATGCATAATTTTTGTTCATAAAAAACAAATTGCTATTGAAAATTGAATAATGTTATGGGTATAATAATGACAAAAATTCAGTACAAATTTGTGTATTTTGTAACAGGGGGTATTTGGCCTGTCAAAAATAGAAAAGCTTTGTAGAAAATATACGAATCTATCTATATCAGATATTGCAAAGCTGCAACAACTAGAAACTACACTTGCATATTATGCTGAATTGGCAGAATGCTATATGTTTATTGACTGTATGGTGGACAACCAATCTCATGCGATTGTCGTAGCTGAAGCATTTCCTAAAGGGCAAAATCATTTATACGAACAATCTGTAATTGGCAAAATTGTTTTTGAAAGCTTTGAACCAGCTGTATTTTCTGCTTTTCGAAAAGGGGAGAAGGCTTCTGTTTCTAGGGCAATCACACAAGAAGGAATTACAGTTGAGCAGCATGTCATCCCTATTTTTAATGACGATGAACAAGTGATTGCTGTGTTAATTAAGGAAAAGCGGATGGAAGCACAAGAGAAGAGCGATGAAGTTGTTCAACAAATGCCATTTGCATTGATTGAGCATATCGTAAAGCCTGATTTTCAGCCAGTGCCTGTTGTTTCTGATTTATTAGTAGAGTCGATTATTTTAACAAATCATGAAAATAAAGTGATTTATACGAATCCTGCTGGCTACCGCTTTATATCTGAGCTATCAGGACGAGATTCATTTGATAATATAGCACTAGATGAAATTTTTCCATTTTTACAGCAAGTTTATAATCAAGACGACGATGTCTTTTTTTTAGAAATTACTGTAGATGGAAAATCATTTATCGTTAAAAAGATACCGATTCGCAATCAAAGCGACAAGGTGACATTGCTTATTATTCATGATTTGACAGAGCTGAAATTGAAAGAAAATGAGCTGATGATGAAAACCTTCGCCATTCGTGAAATTCATCATCGTGTGAAAAATAATTTGCAAACGGTAACAAGCTTACTACGCCTGCAAATGCGTAACGCTGTGTCAGCATCACACACAGCGGCTTTCCAAGAAGCACTAAATCGAATTTATAGCATTTCTTCCGTATATGAGCTTATTTTAGAAAATGAGGATAACGCAGAGGAAAAGGTAGATGTTATTGCATTAGCGAAAAAAATTGGCAACAAAATGATGGATACAGCACATACAGCAAATGTTCAATTACACGTTCAACACGATAATTTGCAGCTGTTTTGTCATTCTAAAAAAGCGGTGTCGCTTGCGATTATCATTTGTGAATTAGTGCAAAATGCATTAAAATATGCTTTTACAAGTCATCAAGAAGGTTTAATCAGCATTCATTTTTGCCAAGAAAATGCGGCTGTATCGCTTCATATTTCCGACAACGGTGTTGGTATGCATGAAGCAAAGCCATCATTAGGTATGGAAATTGTTACACGGCTTGTTGAATATGATCTAGCGGGTACTTTTACGATTATCCCTAGCGATAGAGGTACACATACTCAAATTCAGTTCCCTGTATGTGAGGAGGTATTTATTCTAAATGACTAGGAAAGTAATGATTGTTGAAGATGAATCGCTTATTGCAATTGATTTGCAATTTATTTTGGAAGATAACGGCTACGAGGTTGTAGCACATGCAAAAAATGGAGAAACGGCAATTGAACTAGCACATCTCTATCGTCCGCAGCTAATATTAATGGATATTAAAATGCCTAAATTAGACGGCTTGAAAGCAAGTAAAATTATTGAACAGCAGTTTGGCATACCGATTCTTTTCATTTCAGCTTATAGTGAAAAAGAGCTGCTATCCTATATGAAGCAGGATAATGTGCTCGGTTATGTAATGAAGCCATTCTCGGAGAAAAATGTGCTGCCAGCGTTGGAAGTCGCTTTTCATCAAATTGAGAAATTTGACCGTTTAAATGGCAAATTGCTACAAGCACAACATCAAATGGAAAAACGTAAAGTCATTGAGCGAGCAAAGGGGCTCCTAATGCAGTTAGAAAATATTAGCGAAGACCAGGCTTATAAAAAAATCCGTAATGAAAGCATGCGGACACAGCAGGAAATGGTGCAAATCGCACAACAAATACTTAATACACAACAAGTAAATAGCTAAGCAAAGGCGCTTAAAGAAAAAATATTTTCTTTAATGCGCCTTTTTTATATAGATAAAACAAAAAAGGGGTGTGTAAATCTATGGAAATGATAGGAACAGTCATTGTTTATATTATTATGATTTGTGCAGTTTTAGGAGCAATCGGTGCAATCCGAGATGCTGAATATGGAATTGGGAAAGAGTTCATGAATGGTTTACATACAGTAGGTCATATTTTCGTACCTGCTGCGGGTATTATGGCAGCTATTCCATATTTAACTTGGTTTATAAGTAATTTTATAAGCCCAATTTTTGAAGTGATCGGGGCTGACCCAGCAATTGCTGCAACAACAATTTTAGCCTCAGACATGGGTGGTTATCAGCTAGCAAACGCATTAAAAACTTCCTATGAAGGCTGGGTTATGGCGTTAGTAGTTGGCTTTATGTCGGGAGCAACGATCGTTTTCTCTATTCCAATGGGACTTGCGATGTTGGACAAGCGCGACCATAAATATATGTCGTTAGGTATTATGGCTGGGGTACTAACAATTCCGATTGGTGCATTCATTTCATCTATTATGATTGTGGCATTTAACACGGAAGTTCGCGAAGTAATTAGCACGACAGAGGCACCTACATATGTATTTGCCATTTCCGTTTTGCAAATTTTAATTAATTTATTACCGCTATTTATTTTTGTTATTTTAATTGCACTTGGTTTAAAATTGATTCCAAATATGATGATTACAGGATTTATGCTATTTGGACGCCTTATGGATGCAGGGATTAAAATTGTATTAGTACTTTCAATTGTCGAAATTTTCACAGGGCTTTTCACAAAGATATTTGGCGCATGGGGCTTTGATCCAATCATGGCAGATGAAATTGACCAATTCCGTGCATTAGAAACGGCTGGTTATATCGGGATTATGCTAGCAGGTGCGTTCCCAATGGTGTACTTAATTCGTAAATATGCTTCAAAGCCATTAGAGGCAATGGGTGGAAAACTTGGTTTATCAGCAGCAGGAAGTGCGGGTCTTTTAGCAACAGTTGCCAATATTTTAGCGATGTTTACACTCGTACGTGATATGCCACCAAAAGATAAAGTAATCAATATCGCATTTGGTGTGTGTTCAGCCTTCTTATTAGGAGATCATTTATCATTTACAGCAAATTTCCAACCAACGATTATTTTACCAGTAATCGCAGGGAAGTTTTTAGCGGGCGTTATTGCGATATACTTAGCTTATAAGTTATCTGTACCAACTGCTTTAAAGCTTGAGGCAGAGGATCGCAAAGCTGGCATTATTAAAGAGGGCGAATACTTATCTTAAGCTAGTAGCAGTCCGCTTCAAAAATATAGAAAAAGTTAGGAGTTGATGGTGTGGGCGAGGAGAAAAAACGATTTATACAGGAATTCGTTCCTGGTAAACAATTAACATTAAGTCATTTGATTGCAAACCCAGATCCAGATATGTTTCAAAAATTAGGAATACAGGAGGCAGGGGCGTTAGGCATTATGACATGTACACCGAGTGAGACAGTAATTATTGCAGGTGATTTAGCAACAAAATCTGCCAATGTTCGCCTCGGCTTCCTTGATCGCTTTACAGGTAGTCTAGTCATTGTAGGAAGCGTGTCAGAAGTGGAAATGGCAATGCTTGAAATTAATCGATTTTTATCTGAAAACCTAGGCTATACACCATCACAAATAACGAAGTCATAGAGGTGCCGATATGAAAAATCGTGTCATGATCATCGGCGGAGTTCAAACAGGCAAATCGACGTTAATGAATGCTTTACTAGGCAAAGAAAGCACTGCCAATAAAACACAGGCGCTTGTATATGAGGATTGGATTGTCGATACACCAGGCGAATATATTGAAAACCCGATGTATTACCGTAATATTATGGCGACATCACTAGAAGTGACACATGTCATTTATTTACAGGATGCAACATCTTCACGTAGCGTCTTTCCACCACAATTCAGTCTTGGCATTCCGAAAATACAAATCGGCGTCATTACAAAAATTGATCACCCGCAAGCGGATGTGGAGCGAGCGGCAAGCTTGTTGAAAAATGTGATGATGCAAGGTCCAATTGTTAAAACCTCTGCGTTAGAAAAACGCGGAATCGAATTTATCGCACCGTTAATTGAGCTTAATGACATAGCCGCTATTAAGCAATTTGTGCAAGAAAGTGCAAGCCCGTATCTTGAATATCGCGAATAATGAATGGAGGGGAAGGGTGAGGTGACAACAGAAGAAATTTTGAGTGCAGGAATCGATATTGGTACGAGTACAACGAAGATGGTTGTAAGTCGCTTTGTGCTACGCAATGTAGCTGGCTTAACGCATGTGCCACGTATTGAAATTATTGAGAAAAAGCTCATACACCAAAGTCCGATTATTAAAACACCCTTTACGAGCAAAGAAGTCATTGATATGGCGAAAATAGAACAATTTATTTTTGAGCAATATCAATTGGCGAATGTTTTACCAGAAAATATTGCGACTGGTGCCATTATTATTACGGGTGAATCCGCCACAAAGCATAACGCAAGTGAAGTTATTCATACGATTTCCAATAGCGCAGGTAATTTCCTCGTAGCGACGGCAGGCCCTGACTTAGAGGGCATCATTGCGGCGAAAGGCTCTGGTACTGTCAAAAAATCCAAGCAAACGGGAAAAATTATTGCCAATATTGATATTGGTGGAGGGACAGCAAATATTGCTGTTGTGCAATATGGTGAAGTCATTGGTACTTGTACATTGCATATCGGTGGTCGATTAATCGAGTTTCACAATGGTGTCATTCATTCCATTTCACCACCTTTAGCGCGCTTAATGCAGCGCTGGGATAATCCACTCAAAGTGGGCGATGCCGCAAATGATTTGCGCATTGATAAATGTATAGAGGAAATGGTGACAGTGCTTGCTGATGTGCTCAACAATCAATTGCATGATGCACAGCATCCTTTATTATTAGGGCATTTGCCAAATTGGACAAAGCAAGTGGAGGCAGTCGTTTTTTCTGGCGGAGTCGCAGCTTGTATTTATGAAGATAATTGCTCGATGCGTCAATATGATGATATCGGTGAAAGGCTGGCGAAAGCACTGCAACAGCATGAATCGCTGCAATCGTTTTTATGGATAACACCAGAGGAAACGGCACGCGCAACTGTCACAGGAGCCGGTACACAAACAACCGATATTAGCGGTGCCACAATTCAAGTGGATGCGGAAGTTTTACCATTGAAAAATGTCCCTGTTTTTCAATGTAATATGAACGCGTCAATGGCGCATATTGAGCAAATTATTGCAAATGCTGTAAAGCAAGCAAATACGCTATTTTCTGTGCAAGAAAATGACACACCCTTCGCGTTGTATTTTAGTCAATTACCTTACTTGAGCTTTCAAGATGTGCATAAGCTATGCGAGATACTTTTGCAGCAATTTACTACAAATAACGTACCGCTTATTTTAATATTGCAAGCGGATTATGCGAAGGTCATTGGGCAAACGATTCAAGCAATTGATGCAACGAAGCCAATCATTTGTATTGATCAAATTAAGGTAGAAACAGGTGACTATATCGACATCGGTGAAGTATTGCCATCAGGCGTTGTGCCCGTTGTTGTGAAAACACTTGCATTCCACTCACAGTAAAGGAGGATGAACGTGAACTTATCAGTTATATTGGGTGGAGAAAAATACAATTTTAAATCACTGAAAGAAGTAATGGCGAAAGCGAATGAAGAAAAATCAGGCGATCGCCTCGCAGGAATCGCAGCAGAAACGGTGCAGGAGCGCATCGCAGCAAAGGCTGTATTAAGTGAATTATTAGTAAAAGACATTCGTGAAAACCCACTTATTCCAGAGGATGATGAAGTATCACGCATCATTGAAAAAGATGTTAATGAACAAATTTATGGAGAAATTAAAAACTGGAGCATTGAGCAGCTACGTGAATATATTTTATCCAACACGACTGGCGATCGAGAGCTAAAGCGCCTTAGCAAAGGGATGAACTCTGAAATTATCGCTGCTGTTACAAAGCTCATGTCCAATTTAGATCTTGTGCATGCTGCAAATAAAGTGGAAATTTTATCGACATGCAATATTACCATTGGACAAAAAGGCACGCTATCTTCACGCTTACAGCCGAATCACCCTACAGATAATATCGATGGAATTATCGCCTCGCTAAAAGAAGGCTTATCTTACGGTATTGGGGATGCTGTTATTGGCATTAACCCTGTAGATGACTCAGTAGAAAGCGTAAAAAGAGTGCTACATGCAACAAAAAACTTTATTAATGAATGGGATATTCCAACGCAAAACTGTGTGCTAGCGCATATTACGACACAGATGAAGGCCATTCAGCAAGGTGCGCCAGCAGATATGATTTTCCAAAGTATCGCAGGTACAGAAGTTGCAAACCGCTCGTTCGGTATTTCAGCCGATTTAATTCGAGAAGCTGAAGAGCTTATTAAAAAGCAGGGCACAGGCACTGGACCAAATTTATTTTACTTTGAAACAGGGCAAGGCTCAGAGCTATCTGCTGAAGCGCATTATGGTGTTGACCAATTAACACTAGAGTCGCGCAACTATGGCTTTGCTAGACATTTTAATCCATACATCGTGAATACGGTTGTTGGATTTATTGGACCAGAGTATTTATACAATAATAAGCAAGTAATTCGTGCAGGTCTTGAAGATCATTTTATGGGGAAAATGCACTGCCTACCAATGGGAGTAGATATTTGCTACACGAACCATATTAAAGCAGATCAAAATGATATTGAAGATTTAGGCGTGCTATTAACCGCCGCTGGTGTTAATTTCATTATCGCTGCGCCAATGGGTGATGATGTTATGCTCAACTATCAATCAATGAGCTATCATGATGTAGCAACATTGCTGCAAACTTTAGGGAAAACACCAGCACCAGCCTATTTAGCTTGGCTAGAAAAAATGGGCATTTATGAAAATGGTCGTCTTTCTTCGAGAGCTGGCGATTTATCGCTGTTTGAAAGGTAGGTGGATGATGTGAATGAAGAATTAGTAGCGAAAATTACACAGCTAGTAATGGAAAAAATGAATGGACAGGCTGAGCCACAGCAGACAGCAGAAACACAGCAAAGCAACACGACATTGCGCATTCTTGAAACGCCAGATACAGTAGTAGCTGACGAATCCAATACGTTAATTAAGCTATATAGCAGTGCGCCAGCAAGCGAGCAAACAAGCTATGCAGAGCCTAACGCAAAAGCCTTCCGATTTGAAGAGGACAACCTTTCTGAAAGTGTACAAGCAGCACGTAAAAATACACCAGCAAGAATCGGTGTAGGACGAGCGGGCACAAGACCGAAAACAAAAACATGGTTGCAATTCCGACTTGACCATGCGGCAGCGGTAGATGCGGTATATGGCGAAGTATCCGAAGAGCTACTACAAAAGCTTAATGTTTCAACGGTAACGACGCGTGTAACGGATAAAGAGGAATACATTACACGACCAGATTTAGGGCGACGCTTATCGGATGAATCCAAGGAATTTATTCAAGCGAATTGCAAAAGCAACCCGCAAGTGCAAATTATTATTTCGAACGGCTTAAGTGCAAGTGCAATTGAAGAAAACATAATGGATGTTTACTTATCGTTACAGCAAAGCTTAAGCAATTTGAATATTGAAATGGGAACAACGTTTTATATTGATAAAGGGCGTGTCGCATTGATGGATGAAATCGGTGAAATTTTACAGCCTGAAGTCGTTGTTTACTTAATTGGAGAGCGTCCAGGACTTGTTTCTGCTGAATCAATGAGTGCTTATTTATGTTATAAGCCACGCATTGGCACAGTGGAGGCGGAGCGTATGGTTATTTCTAATATCCATAAAGGCGGTATTCCACCATTAGAGGCTGGCGCTTATTTAGGAACCGTTGTACAAAGAATTTTACAACACAAGGCGAGCGGTGTCGCACTTGTAGAGAAAGAAAGCTAGGGGGCTATCATATGAATCCTCAAAAAATAATGGCAGAAATTTTGGCGATGCAAATTATTCCTCGTGTCAATAACGAGCTTGCGGAGCAGCTATCATTGCAGCCACATCATACAAGCTTAGGGCTTGTGACATTAACGATTGATGATGTAGGCTATGTGGCCTTGGATGAAGCAACGAAAAAAGCCGATGTCGATGTCGTTTATGCAAAAAGCTTTTATGCGGGCGCTGCGCATGCTTCTGGCCCATTATCAGGTGAAGTAATTGGCATTATTGCAGGTAGCTCTCCCGATGAAGTGCGCAGTGGCTTAGAGGCAATTGAGCAAAAGGTGCAGTTCGATACGTATTTTGAAGCGATTCTTGGCAACGATGGACATGCATTATTTGCACATACTGTTGCTAGCTGTGGCACATATCTTGCACAGCAAGCGAGCGTACCAGTTGGAACAGCAATCGCTTACTTAATTGCTCCGCCGCTTGAAGCAATTGTCGGTTTGGATGCTGCATTAAAGGCAGCAGATGTTGAGCTAAAAGCATTTTTCGGACCGCCATCTGAAACGAACTTTGGTGGTGGACTATTGAGTGGCTCGCAATCCTCTTGCCAAGCGGCTGCGGACGCATTTAGAGAAGCAATCGAAAACTTGGCAAGAAACCCAATCATTTAGAAAGGAGGCGACGCAAGTGCCTACATTAGATCGAGATTTATTAGCAATACAGGAGATGCGTGATGCGGTGAAAAAAGCAAGCGAAGCCCAAGCGGCTTATATGCAATTTTCACAGCAGCAAGTTGACAAAATTGTCAAAGCGGTAGCAGATGCAGCTTTTAAGGAAGCCGATAGATTAGCAAAAATGGCTGTAAAAGAAACTGGCATGGGCGTTCCTAATCATAAAAAAATAAAAAATGAAGTAGCTTCACGAGATTTATATGAAGATATTAAAGACTTAAAAACAGTAGGTATCGTTGGCTATGACCGCGCTGCAAAGGTAACAGAAATTGCTAGCCCATTCGGTGTTGTTGCAGGCATCATCCCAACAACAAACCCAACATCAACAGCGATTTTTAAAGCGATGATTTCATTGAAAACACGCAATGCGCTTGTTGTTAGTCCACACCCATATGCGGTAAAATGTACGGAGGAAGCGTTAAACGTTTGTCGTATCGCCGCAGAGCAAGCAGGTGCACCAGAAGGCTTGTTACAATGTTTAACAATGGCTTCAATGGATGCGACACAGCAATTGCTGAAGCACCCACAGGTGAACTTGATTTTAGCAACAGGTGGTGGGGCGCTCGTTAAAGCTGCCTATAGCTCTGGTAAGCCAGCGTACGGTGTCGGTCCAGGGAATGTACCAGCATATGTTGAGAAATCAGCGAACATCATAAAGGCTGCGCAGCATTTAGTGCAAAGTAAATCATTTGATAATGGTACAATTTGTGCAACAGAGCAGTCCATTATAGTGGATGAAGCTGTTTCAGAAAAATTAATGGCTGAGCTACAAAAAAACGGTGCCTACATTTTATCAGCTGAAGAAAAGAAAAAAATGGAAAAGCTCATTTCTCCTACACCAGGTAAAGTGAATCCAAAAATTGTTGGGAAATCGGCTGCCTGTCTAGCGGATTTAGTTGGCTTGACAGTACCGCAGGGAACGAAGGTACTGATTGGCTTAGAAACAAAAGTAGGAAAGGAAATTCCATTCTCACTTGAAAAGCTATCACCAATTTTCGCTCTTTACACAGTGAAGGACAGTGTAGAGGCGAAGAAAGTCATCACGGATTTACTCAATATCGGTGGGCGTGGACATACGTGCTCAATCCATACTGAAAATGCGGCATTAGCGGAGCAATTTGCAGTGGATTTACCGGTATCACGTATTGTCATTAACACATTATCATCGATTGGTGCAGTTGGTGGCACAACTGGTTTAGCACCATCCTTCACACTTGGCTGTGGTACATTCGGTGGCAACATTACATCTGATAATGTGACAGCAAGACATTTAATCAATATTAAGCGCATGGCATATGGCACGAAAAATGTAACAGTGCCAGAGCCAGAATACGAGCCGTTAGAGGCGATTGTAGAAAAGCAAGTTGCTCAGACAGAAGCAGTCGATGCTGATATGGTGCAGCAAATTGTAGATCAAGTATTAAAACAAATTACATTACAAAACAAATAATTGGAGGAATGAAAAATGAACAGAGAAGGTACAGCTTTAGGAATGGTAGAAACAAAAGGTCTTGTAGGAGCAATTGAAGCAGCTGATGCAATGGTAAAGGCAGCTAGTGTAAACTTAGTAGGTAAAGTACATGTTGGTGGCGGTATTGTAACAGTATTAGTACGTGGTGATGTAGGTGCAGTAAAGGCAGCAACAGATGCAGGTGCAGCAGCAGCAGAGCGCGTAGGCGAATTATTATCTGTACACGTAATCCCACGCCCACATAACGAGTTAGAATTAATTTTACCAAAGTATGAAGGATAATTAAGTAGCTAAAACGGGGCTTGTCTAAAATCTAGCAACAAGCCCCATGCTTTATTTTCGTTGAGCGAATTTAGTTGGTGGTTGAGCGATTTTCCACGTTCGATGAGCAAATTTTGGCTTTGGTTGAGCGAATTATTACTTTGGAACTATACAAATTCAAATCAGAGGTGACTCGCATGAGCACAAAAACAATTCCTGTTGCGATTTCAGCGCGACATATTCATGTAAATGAAGAAGATTTGCAAGCGCTTTTTGGTCCAAATGCGAGCTTAACAAAGGATTTTGACCTTTCACAGCCAGGGCAATATGCAGCAAAGGAACGCGTATCGATTGAAGGACCAAAAGGTATTATTCATAATGTGCGTATATTAGGACCAGCAAGACCTGCAACACAAGTAGAAGTAAGCAAAACAGATGCGCTAAAGCTTGGTATCAATCCACCATTAAGACAATCAGGTGATGTTGAAAACTCAGCAAGCATTAAAATTATCAATGGTGATAAAGCGATTACAATTAAGCAAGGTGCCATTATTGCACAAGCGCACATCCATATGACGGAAGAAGACGCAAAACAATTCAATGTAGAAAACAATGAGATTGTTTCAGTTGAAGTGGAAAGTGAGCGTCCTGTTACATTGCGTGGTGTCGTTGTGCGCGTATCTAACAACTTCAGCTTAGAAATGCATATCGATACAGATGAAGCGAATGCTGGCTTTATTGAGCAGCAGGCTAAAGGTACGATTTTTAAAACAACAAAGTAAGGAGGAGGTTTGATGCAAGAGAACCTAGTACAAAAAATTGTAGAAGAAGTGCTACAGCAAGTGTTGAAAAATCAGCCTTCCCTTCAGCATGATCATCAAATTCCAGTCGGCGTCTCAGCACGTCATGTTCACTTAGCACAAACAGAGGTAGAGCAGCTATTTGGGCAAAACTACCAACTAACACCGAAATTTGAGCTTTCACAGCCTGGTCAATTTGCTGCAGAGGAAACGGTTGTTATTGCTGGTCCAAAAGGCTCTATTGAGCGAGTACGAATTTTAGGACCAGCACGCTCTTTATCCCAAGTGGAAGTTAGCTTCACAGATGCTATTAAGCTAGGCGTAGCACCACCACTTCGCATTTCTGGTGATGTAAAAGGCTCAAGCCCTATCACCTTAATTGGACCAAAAGGTAGTGTGGTGTTGAAGGAAGGGCTTATTGTAGCAAAGGCACATATTCATATGACGCCAGCTGACAGCGCTCGCCTACAAGTAAAAGATGGACAAAGCGTACAAGTAAAGCTAAGTGGTATAAGACCAATTATTTTATCAGATGTCATTATTCGTGTATCAGAGCGCTATCGCTTAGAGATGCATATTGATACAGACGAAGCAAATGCCGGCTTAATTAAGCAAGGGGCTTTCGCTGAAATTGTGCAAGCACAGTCTATCGAGCAAGCGCCACAGCCAGTCATGCAGCCTACAATACCATCACCTGAGCAAAAATCGGTGTATCACTTTACAAAAAAACTACTTTCACAAGTGCAAGTAGCGGCGATTGAAGAGCAAGAAATCGTCGTATCAAAAAAGACGATTGTGACAGCATTAGCACATGATAAAATTCGAGAATTGAATAAAACATTAACAATAGTGTGAGTGCCAGGCACACAAACAATTCTGACAATTCATGAATGCAGAATAGAGGGTGAAGCAAATGCAGATGGGAAGAGTGATTGGCAATGTTTGGGCAACTCGTAAAGAGGATGGCTTGAACGGCTTAAAATTATTAATTGTTCAACCAATCGATTCCAATCAACAGCCGATACGAACTGAGCTTGTTGCTGCCGATCGTATCGGTGCAGGGATAGGCGATGACGTTCTAGTTACAAGTGGTGGATCTTCACGCTATATTATGAAGGATAATCCGCTACCAATTGATGCGGTCATCATAGGAATTATAGATTCTACAGAAGTAATGCGAGGTGAAGACGATGAGTAGTGCAATCGGTATGATTGAAACAAAAGGGCTAGTAGGCTCTATCGAAGCAGCAGATGCAATGATTAAAGCTTCCGATGTAACAATTGTGAAGCAGGAGTTTGTAGATGGTGGTATTGTGACGGTCGTTGTTCAAGGCGATGTTGGCTCTGTACAAGCAGCAGTTGAGGCAGGGAAAGCGGCGGCGACACGTGTAGGTGAATTATTATCCGCACATGTTATTCCTCGACCTGATGGCGATGTCTATCAAATGATTAAAGGCCAAGAGCCACCAAAGAAAAAGCCAGCTCCAGCACGTGGAAAGAAAGTGACAGAAACAGCTCCAACAGAAAGTGGCGGTGAAGCATAATGTCATTTCAAAAGCATAAAATTGCAGTTATTGGTGCAGGGCATACAGGGGCAACACTGAGCTTATTTTTAGCGCAAAAGGAGCTAGGCGATGTTGTGCTACTTGATATTCCAGATGCAGAAAACCCAACAAAAGGGAAGGCGCTGGATTTATTGCAAACAGGTCCAATTGAGAAGTTTAATGTTTCTGTAAAAGGGACTAGCAATTACGAAGACATTGCAGGCGCTAGTATCGTGGTGATTACAGCAGGTATTCCTCGTAAGCCAGGGATGAGTCGCGATGATTTAGTAACGACAAATGCCAATATTATTAAGCAAGTATCTGCGCAAATTAAAAGGTATGCACCGGATAGCATTGTGCTGATTTTAAGCAATCCAGTAGATGCCATGACATATGTGTGCTATAAGGAAACAGGCTTTCCGAAAAACCGTGTCATTGGTCAGTCAGGTGTATTAGATACAGCACGCTTCAATACGTTTGTCGCACAGGAATTACAGATTGCGCCTGAGGACGTATCAGGCTTCGTATTAGGTGGACATGGAGACGAAATGGTTCCATTAATCCGCTATTCCTATGCAGGCGGTATTCCTTTAGAAAAGCTTATTCCTCAGCAACGACTAGAGCAAATCGTTGAGCGCACGCGCAAAGGTGGCGGTGAAATCGTTGGTCTTCTTGGCAATGGTAGCGCCTACTATGCACCGGCAGCAGCCTGTGCACAGATGGTGGAAATCATTATGAAAGACCAGCGTAAAATCATCCCATCAATTGCTTTATTAGAGGGCGAGTACGGCTATAATGATTTATTTTTAGGCGTACCAACGATATTAGGTGGTAACGGCATTGAGTCTGTCATTGAATTACAGCTAACAGCAGAGGAAAAGCAAGCGCTACAGCATTCCGCGCAAGCGGTACAGCAAGTCATTGAAATTTGCCGTAATATTTAATAAAAAGCAGTGAGGAAAATTTTTATTTCTTCACTGCTTTTTCTGTTGTTTGTCAGCATATCATTATTGTTACACAAATAAATAGGCTATACTTTAAAGTGCAAGAAAAGTTTTTATACTTTTTTTGAAACTTTTAGACATTTGCTTCGTATAAACAGGTAATCGAATTTATAGAAAGGGGAGACGAGATGAAAAGGATGAGAATACTTAGTTGGCTCTTCTTGCTGATGCTATCCATTGCCTTAGCTTTTCCTACACAAGCATTTGCCGAAAGCAAAGTTTACCATGTACCGATTGAAAATAATGTAGAAAAAGGGTTAGAAGCATTTTTACAACGTGCATTTCAGGATGCAGAAAGTCATGGAGCGGAAGCAATCGTGCTTGAAATACATACTCCCGGTGGCTTCACAGATGCAGCAGATAATATCGCAAAAATCATCAAGCAATCCGATATACCTGTCATTGCCTTTATCAATACGAAAGCGCATTCAGCAGGAGCATTTATCGCATTGAATGCAGATAAAATTTATATGACACCAGATGCGACAATCGGTGCAGCAGGTGTTGTGGATGGGGCTGGCAATGCAGCGGAGCTTAAGGCACAAAGCGCTTGGACTGCGCAAATGATGGCTGCGGCAGAAAGCACAGGACGTGATTCGCAATTTGCGCAAGCGATGGCTGATCCATCCATTGATATGAGTGAATACCGAGCACCAATAGGCGACTACTTAACGTTATCTGCAACAGAAGCATTGGCAGTGGATTACTCCAATGGCACAGTGAAAAACTTGCAGGACGTATTGGCAATGGAGAATTTAGCAGGTAGCAAAATCATTGATATGGAGCCAACAATTGCGGAGCACATTACGCGCATTGTGACGAATCCAATCGTTATCCCGATTTTATTATCGATTGCCAGCCTCGGCTTAGTTATTGAGCTATATTCACCAGGCTTCGGGGTTTCTGGCATTATGGGCTTATCGGCACTTGGGCTATTCTTCTTTGGACATTTAATTGCGGGATTTGCAGGGTATGAATCAATATTATTACTGTTTATTGGTATCATTCTAATCATTGCAGAATTTTTCGTCCCAGGTGGCATTGTCGGCATTATAGGTGGTGCACTAGTTATATTAAGCTTGCTTTTAGCAGGCGCTAATTTTGTCCAAATGGGCTATTCAATTTTAATTGCGATGTTCATCGCAGTTGTAGGAATGGTGATTCTTATGAAATTCTTTGGCAAAAAGTTGCATATGTTTAACAAGCTTGTGTTAAAGGATGCAACGACGACGGAGGAAGGCTATGTATCCAACGTCAATCGAATTGAGCTTATTGGCAAAAAAGGGAAAACGATGACGCCATTTAGACCAGCAGGTGTTGTTTCCGTTGATGGAGAGCGCATTGATGCTGTGTCAGATGGCAGTTATATTGATGCTGGTAAGCAAGTAGAAATTATTAAGGTAGAAGGCTCACGCATTGTTGTGCGAGCAATAGAAGAAATGGAGGAGTTATAGTATGTTTGAAACAGCAGGAGTAGTTGGTTTAACAATTATTATCATTGCTATTTTTATCGTTTTAGCAATCTTCTTCACATTCGTTCCAGTAACGTTGTGGATTAGTGCATTAGCAGCAGGTGTTCGTGTAAGTATTTTCACATTAATCGGGATGCGCTTACGTCGGGTAATTCCATCGCGCATTGTTAACCCTTTAATTAAGGCGCATAAGGCGGGAATTGAAGTAACGATTAATCAATTAGAATCACATTATTTAGCAGGTGGTAACGTAGACCGCGTAGTCAACGCATTAATCGCTGCACACCGAGCTAATATTGAATTATCATTTGAGCGTGCGGCTGCAATCGATTTAGCAGGTCGTGACGTATTAGAGGCAGTACAAATGTCGGTTAACCCAAAAGTAATTGAAACGCCATTTATTGCAGGTGTAGCAATTAACGGGATTGAAGTAAAAGCGAAAGCACGTATTACAGTACGTACAAACTTAGACCGCTTAGTCGGTGGTGCAGGCGAGGATACAATTATTGCACGTGTTGGTGAGGGGATTGTCTCGACAATTGGTTCCTCTAAATCACACTCAGTTGTATTAGAAAACCCAGATTTAATTTCACAAACAGTGTTATCCAAAGGCTTAGACTCAGGTACAGCGTTCGAAATTTTATCCATTGATATTGCAGATGTAGATGTTGGTAAAAATATTGGTGCAGAGCTACAAATTGAGCAGGCACAGGCAGATAAAAACATTGCACAGGCAAAAGCTGAGGAACGTCGTGCGATGGCAGTAGCAACAGAGCAGGAAATGGTTGCGAAAGTTCAAGAGATGAAGGCGAAAGTTGTTGAAGCAGAGGCGGAAGTACCAATGGCAATGGCGGAAGCTTTACGCTCAGGCAATCTTGGTATTATGGATTATATGAACTATAAAAACATTCAAGCGGATACGATGATGCGTGATTCTATTGCGAAATCAACAAATGATGACAATACGCAAAATAAATAAGTATCGCATCATTTAGAAGGGAGGTTGCTTAAATGGAATCGTTAATTATTTTTGCGGTTATTGCGATTATCTCCTCTTTATTTGGTAAAAAGGAGAAGTCTAAAAACACGAAAAGCATGCCACCATTTAATCAATCACAATCTCAACAGGAGCAGCGTCAGCCTAAACCAAAGCAAGCTCGATCTCTAGAGGATTTCGCTAATGAAATTTTTGGGCAGCTTGAGCAAAAAAAGGCGGAGGTACAGCAGCAATGGGAAGCGCCTAAGCCTGTGCAAGTGGAGCGAGCTGTAGTGGAAAAGGTAGAACTCCCGAAAGAAGCTCAAAAGCCAATAACAACGCGACCAAATATTGAAAAGTCAACACGCGTTGTGCAGATGAAGGAGCGTGAAGCAGCTGTATTCACACCACCAACAACGAAAAAAGCGCTCGTGCAAGCGATTGTTGCTGCAGAAATTTTAGGTCCACCAAAAGCAAAACAGCGTCAAGTACGTTAAACTTATACATGCCTCCTTTTTCTAATGCATATAGTACGAGAAAGGGAGGCTGTTTTTATGAAAAAATTATTTCAAATGGCTGCTATATTTGAAATGACCAATTTTCAATTATTTAAATGGCAGGGCAACTATCGCATTTTAGCTGCATCAGAGGCGAGCTGCTCATGTATGATTGAAGATTATGTCGTGCATATTATGGGAGAACGCATTATTGTAACGGTTTTAGCGACAAATGGCTTCACCGTTTCCTGTGAAAAATTACATGCACTACAAATTGAAAAACATGCATAAAATCGATTATCGACGCGTTCGTGTATCGGTGGCGAAAAATCCAAAAACAAATGATTTACTACAATATTTACATAGCCATCATATCGCCATTCATCATGTGCGAACAACGAAGGATGCGCTACAATTTGAGATAGCCCGACAGCATATTAGCATATTGCGCAAAGCTCGCAGCAAATATGGCGTCAAAGTAAAGCTAGATTATTTAACAACAGACGAGCTTCTGCCAAGACGTTTCATCACGCTAATTAGCTTGCTTTGTCTTTGGCTAATACCGATATTTTGCAATTATTGGATTTGGGAAATTGACATACAAGCAACAACACCTGAGGAGAAGCTTGCCATTGAAAGCTTAGTGCAGGAGGAGTTTGCTGCACCTATTTTAAAAAATCGTTTACCAGCAGACCAAGAGGTGCGGGAGCTTATTATGCAAAAGTTTCGTGAATATTCGTGGGTGCACGTCGCAAAAGTAGGCAGTAAAATGACGATTCAGCCACAGCTAGCACCAAAAAATGAAGTGCAGGAAAATAAAGATGACTACTATCATCTCATTGCGAGAAACAGCGGTGTGATTACACACTTTGATATAAAAAGTGGTGAACGCAAAGTAACGCCAAATATGACTGTCTATAAAGGAGATACGCTCGTATCCGGACTTATGGTCGTAGGAGAGAAGCAGCTGTTAATTGGTGCAGTTGGGGATGTCTATGCCGATTATTGGCTTGAAAGTGATTTTGTTATTCCGCAAAAAGTGCAATATGAAGTCGTGACAGAGGAAGCATGGCATATTGCTTTTGCGAAGGACGGACTACCAACCGAAGTAAAATCGCTGGCATTGCCTAAGTGGCTAGCGCGTTATGTGCGTGTCGTAAAGGTAGAGACAAGAAAAAAAGTTGTTGAAACATTGACAGAGGAACATATTGAATCACGTATTTTGCCATTGCTGCATGAAAAAATGAGTCAATCATTGCCAATGAAAAGTAGAATTAAGAAAGAAAACCTTTTACACATTCAATTTGAAGGTGGTAAAGTAAAGGGGAAGGTTCTTTATTTAATAAATGAAAATATTGCAAAACCTTATCCTATTCATTAAGGAGCGTTGGAATGTCAGAAAAAATTTCACAGTTACAGCTAGATAATCCGAATGAAGCCGTGATGCTATTAGGCATGTCGGATGCAAATATTAAATTAATTGAAGAAACGTATAATGTACAAGTGATTACACGTGGAGAAGTTGTGCAAATCGCAGGTGATAATGAAGCAAAGAAGGAGCAGGCGACATCTGTTTTATATGCTTTATTGCAAGTTATTCGAAAAAATATTAACGTTGACCAACGTGATGTGTCGACAGCGATTGAAATGGCTAATAAAGGAACGATTGAATACTTCCCTGCACTTTATGAGGAAGAGATTGCACGCAATACGAAAGGTAAGCCGATTCGTGCAAAAACGATTGGGCAGCGTGAGTATATACGTGCCATCCGCCATCGTGATTTAATTTTTGGCATCGGTCCTGCGGGTACAGGTAAAACGTATTTGGCGGTCGTGATGGCAACACAGGCATTAAAAAATGGGCATGTGAAGCGCATTATTTTAACGCGACCTGCTGTAGAAGCGGGTGAATCACTAGGCTTTTTACCAGGGGATTTAAAAGAGAAGGTCGATCCGTACTTGCGCCCACTGTACGATGCACTACATGATATTTATGGCGTGGAGCAAACGCAGCGTTTAATCGAGCGCGGGACAATCGAAATCGCACCGTTAGCCTATATGCGTGGTCGTACGTTGGATGATGCATTCGTTATTTTAGACGAGGCGCAAAATACAACACATCAACAAATGAAAATGTTTTTAACGCGTTTAGGCTTCGGATCGAAAATGGTCATTACAGGTGATAAAACACAAATTGACTTGCCGAAAAATACAGAATCAGGTTTGATTATCGCAGAGCGCACATTGAAATATGTGAAGGATATTCATTTCCAAATTCTTGAGCAGGGCGATGTCGTGCGTCACCCACTTGTAGCAAAAGTAATCCAAGCATACTCAGAACAAGAGCTATAGTGAACATGGAGGCTGTTTGAAAAGAGCTATACTTTTCAAGCAGCCTTTGTTGCTATTCAATAAAGCATTTTTCCTAGTCCACGAAAATGACATGAAATAAACATGAAATCACGCTCAAAAATTGGTAAAATAAGAAGTGGAGGTGTGCAATGAAAAAACAATTAAAAAACATAATGCAAATCGTTCAATTTCGTTATTTTTTAATCGTAGTCCTCTTCATTACAGCGACGATTCAATTTCTATTTATGACAGGTAATGTAAGAGGTATTACATATGATATACAATTACTGCAACTTGCACCCGAAACAATCCGCTCGGTGAAAACGGTAGAAGATACAGTGAAAACAGAAAGAGAGCGTGATAATGCAGAAAAATCTGTCGAGCCTGTGTATGTTTTTAACGAAGAGGTGGCAGACCATCGGACAGCCATTGTTACATCCGTTTTTGATATTGTGCTAGATGTACGAAGAGAAACAAAAGATGATACAATAGAAAAAAAGATTGAAGAGCTAAAAGAGGGCTTGAAGGATATTACAGAAGCTCAAAATTCCTTAAGCATTAGCAATACGCAGCTTGAAGCATTGTTAACAATCGATGAGGAGCTATTAATTCATACGAAGGA
Source organism: Lysinibacillus louembei (assembly GCF_033880585.1). NCBI lineage: Bacteria > Bacillati > Bacillota > Bacilli > Caryophanales > Bacillaceae > Lysinibacillus > Lysinibacillus louembei. Next base: position 3,394,783 of record NZ_CP137624.1, on the reverse strand, counting down.
AAGCTTAGCGCAAATTGTCACAAATGCGTTAGATCGTCCGTTTCGTAAAGATCAAATATTAACAATCCGCAATGAAATTGATAGTAAAATACGCCAGCAATCAACAATCGCGGAACCACTCCTCAACACAGCGATTACGCTTGGGCGAGCAGCAATTATTGAAACGGAAGTGTTGGATGAGGAAAAGACCGCTTTACGTGTGCGACAGGCCCGCGAAATGGTGGAGCCAACGCGTATTTTACAAGGACAAATTATCGTGCAAGAGGGTGAACTCATTGATCGAGAGGTATATCGACAATTAGAGCTATTAGGCATGCTTGATACGAAGGAGTCATTAAAGCCTGTTTTCGGCTTGCTTATTTTAATTTTCCTGCAAATGTCCTTTATTTACGTCGTTTTTGATCGCTCAAAAAAACCGATAGCTAAGCGTCGAAACGAACTGCTTGTGACAACAATTGTTTACACACTATGCATTGTTATGATGAAATTAATGAGCATTGTGGCAGTTAATTTCGATGTGATCATTGCCTTTTTATTCCCAACAGCTCTTGCAACAATGCTGATTCGCTTGCTTGTAGATGATCGCATTGCGGCAATTATTACTGTAATGACGGCAACATCAGCAGGTATTATATTCCATAGTGGCTATGCAGCCGTGTTGCAAATGGATATTGCCTTGTACATTTTGTTTGGAGGCTTCGCAATGTTGTACTTTATGCGCAACCTTGAAAAGCGTTCTGCTTTGTTGCAGGCATGTGGCATTTTAGCGATTATGAACATTTTATTTATTAGCTTCTATTTACTAATGTCGCAAACAGGCTACGGTTTAACAGAGGTTGGCTTCTACTTTACAGCAGCAGTCATTTCAGCAGTGCTTTCTGGCGCGTTGACAATGGGGCTACTACCGTTCTTTGAGTCAGCATTTGGTATTTTATCCACAATGCGCTTAATTGAGCTATCAAATCCGAACCATCCGTTGCTTAGAAAACTATTAACAGAAACGCCAGGGACTTATCATCATAGCATTATGGTAGCGAACTTAGCAGAGGCAGCATGTGAAGCGATTGGTGCTGATGGACTATTAGCGCGTGTCGGCTGTTATTACCATGACCTTGGCAAGACGAGAAGACCTACTTTCTTTATTGAAAATCAAATGTCGGGCATTAATCCACATGACACATTGCCGCCACAATCGAGCGCAGATATTATTATTGCGCATACAACAGATGGGGCAGCACTATTGCGCAAGCATAAAATGCCGCAGGAAATTATTGATATTGCTTTGCAGCACCATGGTACAAGCTTATTAAAGTTTTTCGTTTATAAAGCGAAGGAAGAGGGCATGAATGTTGATGAGTCAGCATTCCGTTATCCAGGTCCGAAGCCGCAAACGAAGGAAGCGGCGGTGATTAGCATTGCAGATAGTGTGGAGGCAGCGGTCCGTTCAATGAAGGAGCCTACTGCTGAAAAAATTAAAAAACTTATACAGTCTATTATTCAGGACCGTGTACAGGATGACCAATTTGATGAATGTGATATTTCATTAAAGGAATTAAAATTAATTGAAGATGTATTATGTACAACATTAAATGGGACATTCCATTCTCGCATTGAATATCCAAAATAGGAGGACCATTGATGGCATTAATAATTGACTTTTTAGATGAAACAAACACTGTGCAAGAGGCACATATTAACTTAGTAGAGCGTTTGCTACAGCATGCAGCAGGCGAAGAGCAGCTAGATGATGGCAGTGAGCTATCTGTTACATTTGTGACAAATGAAGCCATTCATGAAATTAATCGAACGTACCGTGATAAAGATCAACCAACAGATGTGATTTCCTTTGCACTGGAGGAGCTAGGAGAAGGAGAAATTGAAATTGTTGGCGAAGGTATACCACGTGTTTTAGGCGATATTATTATTTCGGTGGAGCGCACACAGGAGCAGGCAGATGACTACGGTCATTCATTTGAACGAGAACTAGGCTTTTTAGCTGTACATGGCTTTTTACATTTACTAGGCTATGATCATATGAATGAGCAAGATGAAAAAGAAATGTTCGCTAAACAAAATGCGATTTTAACTTCCTTTGGCTTAGGACGCGAGGTATAATGGATATCCGCAAGTTTATGCGCTCCTTTGTTTACGCATTTCAAGGAATGATAGCGGCAACAAAGGAGCAAAATATGCGCTTTCATTTAATAAGTGCATGTATCGTCAGCATTGCGGGCTTTTTCACAGGCTTAACGACAATGGAATGGATAGCGATTGTGGTGGCAATAATGCTTGTCATTGGAGCGGAGATGATAAATAGTGCCATTGAGCGCGTCGTTGATTTAGCTACAGCAGAGCTTCATCCATTGGCAAAGGCTGCAAAAGATATAGCAGCAGGCGCGGTACTTGTATTTGCAATTGGCAGTGTTATAATCGGAGTACTCATTTTTTTCCCAAAATGGTTTTAATGTAGTTAGAGGAGGCAAAAGGAATGGATAAAAATACATTAATGGAACAATCAAAGGTAGCACGTCAAAAGGCGTATGTACCTTATTCAAAATTCCCAGTAGGTGCAGCGCTATTAGCGGAGGATGGCACAGTTTATTTAGGCTGCAACATTGAAAATGCAGCATATAGCATGGCAAACTGTGCAGAGCGAACAGCTATTTTTAAAGCGGTATCAGAAGGCGTTAAAAAATTCAAAGCAATTGCAATCGTTGCAGATACGGATAAGCCTTGCTCTCCATGTGGTGCATGTCGCCAAGTAATGAGCGAATTTTTTGCACCAGACATGCCTGTTTATTTAACCAACTTAAAAGGTGATGTACAAGAAACAACAGTTGGTGAGCTGTTACCAGGTGCATTCACAACGGAGGATTTAGATTATGCAGCAAGCAAACAATCCCTATAAATCGGGCTTTATTTCCATTATTGGCCGACCAAATGTAGGGAAATCAACATTTTTAAATCGTGTAATTGGGCAGAAAATCGCAATTATGTCAGATAAGCCACAAACGACGCGCAATAAAGTGCAAGGCGTGCTGACACAGGACGATTCGCAAATGATTTTTATCGATACACCAGGCATTCATAAGCCAAAGCATAAGCTAGGCGAATTTATGTTAAAAGTATCAAAAAATACATTGCGTGAAGTCGATGTTATTTTATTTATGGTCAATGCTGAGCAAAAAATCGGCAAAGGGGACGAATTTATTTTAGAGCTTTTAGCGGGCAATCAAACGCCTGTCTTTTTAGTAATTAATAAAATCGACCAAGTCCACCCAGATGAGCTTATTACGATTATTGAATCGTATAAAGATAAATACCCTTTCAGCGAAATCGTGCCAATTTCCGCATTACAAGGGAACAATGTTGAAAACTTACTAACGAAGCTGGAGGAGTACTTACCAGAGGGGCCGCAATATTATCCAGCAGACCAAGTGACAGACCATCCAGAGCGTTTTATTATTTCCGAGCTGATTCGCGAAAAAGTATTGCATTTAACACGTGAGGAAATTCCACATTCAATTGCAGTAGTCATTGATAAAATTAAGCGCGATGAAGAAAATGAAAATATGATTCGTGTACAAGCAACAATCATGGTTGAGCGCGATTCGCAAAAGGGCATCGTTATCGGCAAACGTGGTGCATTGTTGAAGGAAGTCGGCACATTAGCACGCAAAGATATCGAGATGCTACTTGGCTCAAAAGTTTATTTAGAGCTTTGGGTAAAGGTACAAAAAGACTGGCGCAACAAGCAAACACATTTACGTGACTTTGGCTTCCGCGAGGATGAATATTAAGGAAAATGAAAACTCCCGCTGCAATGTGGGAGTTTCTTTTGCTTACATTGGGGGAAACGTGGAATAAAACTGAAAAAACGTGGAATAAACTTTCGAAAACGTGGAATAAATCTCGAAAAATGTGGAATAAAAGGGAGGTGCAATCAAAATGCTACACAAATGGGAGGGAATCGTCCTCAAGGCAAGAGCCTATGGTGAGTCCAACAAAATCGTCACATTGCTAACGCGTGAGGCAGGGAAAATCGCTGTGATGGCACGTGGGGCAAAAAAGCCAACAAGTCGCTTAGCAGGTATTACACAGCCCTTCATGTATGGCTTGTATTTAGTGCAACGTACAACAGGAATGGGCACATTGCAGCAAGGAGAGCATTTAAATGCAATGCGTACGCTGCAAACGGATATCCGTGCAACAGCTTATGCAAGCTATATCGGAGAGCTTGTCGACCGCTTAGTAGAAGAAGGTGAACCACAGCCCTTCGCCTTTGAAGTAGTTAGACAAGCACTACTGGCCATCGATGAAGGCTATGACCCAGAAGCGATTGCCTTATTTGTAGACTGGAAAATGCTGCCGTTCGCAGGAGTACAACCAATTTTACATGCGTGTGCAAGCTGCGGCTCCTCAGATGGAGAATTCGCCTTCTCCTTTGCACAGGGAGGCTTTTTATGCCATCGCTGCTTCCACCATGATCCATATATCATTCGCTTATCACCAACCCAGCTTAAGCTGATTCGGATGTTTTATATGATGCCAATTGAGCAAGTAGGGAAGCTTGATTTAAAGCCGCAAACGAAGATGTTTATTAAAAAAATTGTGACAACAATTTATGAGGAGCAAACAGGGATTCGTTTGAAGTCCAGAAGCTTTATCGAGCAGCTAGACAAAATGGAAGGTGCCTGGCACACAAACAATTCTGAAAATTAAGGACAATTCGAAATTATTAGACATCCATACTTGGCAAGCGATAAAATAAAGTAGAAGCATGACAAAAGGGGATGGGAGAAATGAAATTACCAGTTGTGCAGTTTACGAGAGAGCAGCAAGCATTTCGTTTAAAGGTACGTGCTTTTTTACAGCAGCATCTTAAAGCGGGGACATTTCAAACGAAATGTGATTCATGGTTAAGTGGAAGTGATTCAGCCTTTTCGAAGTTAATCGCAGCACAGGGCTGGATTGGAATGACTTGGCCGAAGCACTATGGTGGGGCAGAGCGCAGCACGATTGAGCGCTATATTTTAACGGAGGAATTTTTGGCAGCTGGTGCGCCTGTTGCAGCACATTGGTTTGCGGATCGGCAAACAGGGCCTTTGTTGTTGCGTTTTGGCACAGAGGAGCAGCGCCAATTTTTCTTAGCGAAAATCATTCAAGGGGAATGTTTTTTTGCAATTGGCTTAAGTGAGCCAAATAGCGGCTCTGATTTGGCGTCTGTACGAACGAAGGCCGAAAAGGTGGAGGGGGGCTGGCTTGTCAATGGCGCAAAAACGTGGACGAGTAACGCACATGATGCGCACTATATGGTGACACTTGTGCGCACAGCGCCTTATGATGAGCAGCATAAGCATAAAGGTTTAAGTCAATTAATCATTGATTTGCATGCACCTGGTGTAACGATTACGCCGATTCCTTATTTAACAGGTGAGCGTCATTTTAACGATGTGTTTTTTGATAATGTTTTCGTGCCTGATAGTATGGTTGTTGGGACACTTGGCAATGGCTGGGCGCAAGGCTTGGCAGAGCTTGCCTTTGAGCGTAGCGGACCTGAGCGTATTTTAAGCACATTTCCATTATTAAATGAATTAATTGTTGAGTTAAAAAAGGCACACGATATAGCTGGCTTAGCAACTGCCTCTAAACTATTAGCCGAAATGTGGAGCTTACGCAATTTATCGCTCGGCGTTGCACAGGTGCTAGAAGAAGGTGGCGAAGTAGCAATTCCAGCAGCGCTCGTCAAAAGCATCGGTACAAAATTTGAACAAAAAATACCTGAAATCGCAAGGCTCCTCGTGCGAGCATATCCGAGCCTGCAAGCGGAGCGTGCATTTGACCGCTATATGGCACAATCCATTTTGCATGCGCCAGGCTTTACAATAAGAGGTGGCACATCAGAGGTGTTGTATGGCATTGTAGCGAAAGGGGTTGTCGCGCAATGAGTGAAATGCTAGAAATCGTTTCAGATGTGTTTGAAAAAATGTGCAAAGACTTCGTTACAAAGGAGACAGTAGATTTACTAGAGGAAGGACAATGGGCAAGTGCACTTTGGCAGCAGCTAGAGGACAATGAGCTGTTGAAAGTCGCTGTAACAGAGCAACACGGTGGAGCAAATGGCGATATTGCAGATTTATTAGCGCTCTATCAGCTAGTAGGCTACTATTCTGTGCCAGCACCAGTGCTTGAGCATACACTTGCTAACTTTATATTGGAAGCGGTGGGACTTACCCCTTATTCAACAGTAACAACAATTTTATTTGATGAGCAGTATGACAAGGCGGATGGTACCATGCATCATGTTCCATGGGCAAGGGTTGCACAACAGCTTGTCCTTGTGGCAAAAAAGCAGCTAATGGTCATTGATTTATCACAGGCAACCATTACACAAGCAACGAATTTAGCAGCTGAACCGCGCGATACGGTCAGCTTCCAACAAGCTGGGATTATCGCACAGGTAGCTTTATCTAAGCAGCAACTGCAACAACTTATTAGCTATAGCACTGCAGCGAAGCTAGCTGCAATGAGTGGTGCACTCGATAAAGCATTCCAGCTGACAGTGCGTTATTCAAAGGAACGTGAGCAATTTGGTCGTCCTATTCATCGCTTCCAGCTCATCCAGCAACACATAGCGATTCTTGCAGGGGAAGCTGCGATTGCAACAGCAGCAATTGAAAATATAGCGCATGGAATGGAACGATCTGAAATAGCATTCGCCAGCATCCGTCTAGATGAAGCAAGTAAAATCGTGGCAACCTCTGCACACCAAGTGCATGCTGCAATCGGTGTGACCTATGAGCATAGCTTACAGCACTACACACGCCGCCTATGGGCATGGCGCGATGAAGGCTTCACTGCACATTACTGGCAAAACCAGTTAGCGCAAGAATTGCTACAAATAGAAGACCTATGGGCATGGATGACGACGAAATAAGGGGGACTTTGAATGGCTGACTTATTATTCGATGTACAGGACGGAATTGCAACAATTACGCTCAATCGCCCTGAAGCAATGAACGCATTTAGCGAGGATATGCTTACAAGGTGGATTCAAGCACTTGAAACGGTACGCGATGATGATGCAATTCGTGTACTAATCGTCAAAGGGAATGGTAAATGTTTTTGTGCAGGTGGCGATATTAAAGCGATGGCGGCAGGTAAAGGCTTTTTTGAAAGCAAGGCTGATATTACATCAACGGCCCTTGCCCGCAAAAATTCTCTATGGAAGCGTGTTCAACGTGTACCTTTGTTACTGGAGGAAATCGATAAGCCAGTTCTTGCACAAGTGCACGGCTTTGCCTTTGGTGCAGGGCTTGATATGGCGTTAATGTGCGATATTCGCATTGTTGCACAGTCTACGAAATTTTCCGAGAGCTATGTTAATGTTGGTATTGTGCCAGGCGACGGTGGCGCATACTTTTTACCGAAGCTTGTTGGCATTGATAAAGCACTTGATATGCTATGGACAGCACGTATATTATCTGCGGATGAGGCGAAAGAGGCAGGGCTTGTCACATTTGTTGTACCAGATGAGGAGTTAGCGCAATACACACAAGCCTATGCAGAAAAGTTAGCAAATGGACCAACAACGGCGATTCAGTTTATTAAACGCGCCGTTTATCAAAGTCAAACGATGTCTTTACGTTCATCGCTTGACTATATATCCTCACAAATGGGGCTTGTCACAGAGCTTGCTGATTTTCATGAAGGGGTGCAAGCAGTGGTAGAGAAGCGTAAGCCAAGGTTTACAAAATAAGAGATTGGCTGTAGGTAATTCCTATAGCCTTTTTACATGGAATAAAAGATCTATTAGAATTTAAAAAATAAACAAGTTTCAGTAACTAGTTAATGTGAAAAAGCAACCACCACAAAAGGAAGGTTGCTTTTTTACTGTTAACTCTCTAAATACTCTTCCATATCCAGCACTTCAATGACATTCGACCAATGCAGTACAGTGCCAACAAAATCCCGGATATCTAAGCCTGTCATTTCATAGGTGTCAGCATTATTCACTGTATTTGTTGCGTCCTCAATAAAGGTTGTGCGGAAGCCGCGATCATAGGCAGCAATCGCTGTAAATTGACAGCAAAACTCTGTATTAAAGCCTGTAATATAGACATGCTCAACACCAAAATTCGCTAACAGCTCCTGCAAGTTTGTTTGATAGAAGGCACTTGGTGTTTTTTTGATAACAAGATGCTCTATATATGGTTGAAAGCGTTCGATAATTTGTGCGCCTTTGTTAGTAGGATGAAGCACGCTTTCCTGTGCCTCGTCGAAATGCTGGATAAAAATAATGGGCTTTTCCTGTGCCTGAAATGTTTGAATACATTGCTCGATTTTTGTTAATATATCGTCACATTGTGTTAAATCAACTAAGCCATTTTGTACATCGATAATTAATAAAGCTTGCATGAAGCTTCCTCCTCCAATTTGAATTTAAATTGAGGACGCTGTAAATGGTGGTGTTTTCATCTAGTTATTTGCTCCTTTAAGTTATCTATATTAATATATTCTATTTGATTCTTGTTTTTCCTTTATTAAGCAAAATATTGATAATAGATGCTTTTTGCCTGTTGTATATCGGCAGTGCCATGTACGAAGACACGGCCATCTTTAAATGCGGTAAGCTGATACTCTTTTACCTGAAAGCTAATAAGAAAATCATTGCAATGGGTGATCGCCTCTGCCGGTAGCTGCTCTTTTAAAGCGAATAAATCACGCATTTTATAGGTAGGGCGAATTTGCACTGTATCTCGCCCGCACAATGAAGCAAATTTTGTGGTAGCGTTTGGCTGTAAAAATGGATATGTTGGCTTTTCTCCGCATGTAGGACAGGTTGGTTTGCGCAATGCCTCAACATTGACAGAGGAAAATGTATTTTGCCACACATCGATAGAAAAAACGGTACCACGCATTGCGTTTTCATTATTCGTTAAATATTTCAATGCTTCTGCAACCTGCATAGCAGCTGTTATTTGTGAGGCAGAGGCTAAAATGCCCGCTGTGTCACAGGTCGGTCCTGAAGAGGGTAAGCCACCCATTATGCAATGCAGGCAAGCTGTTTCTCCTGGTTTGATGAAAAGGGAAAGGCTGCTTGAGGCAACACATGCGCCGTAAATCCAAGGAATTTTATATTTATGTGCAATATCGTTCATAATAAAGCGAATATCGAAATGATCTGTGCCATCAATCATTAAGTCAATAGAATGGGTTGCTAGTAGTTGCTCAAAAAATTCAACGTTTGCTTCCTCATTGTAGGCATGAATCGTTGTTGTATGATTAATTTCCTGCAAGCGCCTTTTAGCGGCAGCTGCCTTTGGTAAACGTGCTGTAACATCTGTTTCGCTGTAAAGCATTTGGCGCTGTAAATTTGATAAATCGACGAAATCACGGTCAACAAGTGAAATTTCACCGATGCCTGCTCGCGCTAGCAAATCAGCAATTGTTGCACCGAGTGCACCAACACCCACGATGAGAACATGCTTGTTGGCAAGGAGCGCCTGTCCGTTTGTCCCTATAGCGAAAAAGCGTTCCTGCCTTGAGTAACGGCTCACTTGCTAATTCCTTCTAATGGGCTAGAGGCAGTGGCATAGGTTTTTTTCGCTATACGTCCAGCCTCAAAGCTTTCACGCCCTGCAATGATGGCATGCTTCATGGCAGAAGCCATTTTTACAGGATCTTTAGCACCTGATACGGCTGTATTTAATAATACCGCATCTGCACCAAGCTCCATTGCCTGTGCGGCATCTACCGCAGAGCCAATTCCTGCATCAACGATAACAGGCACCTTTGCTTGCTCGATAATAAACGATAAATTAAGTGGGTTGACAATGCCCATACCAGAGCCGATTGGGGAAGCACCTGGCATGATTGCATGACAGCCTAAATCCTGCAGTCGTTTTGCTAGCAATACATCATCCGAAGTGTATGGTAAGACGATAAAGCCTTGTTCAAGTAATAGCTCTGTTGCACGCAACGTTTCTACTGGGTCTGGTAGCAATGTTTGAGGGCATCCGATAATTTCTACTTTCACCATATCACATAAACCAGAGGCTTTTGCTAAATTAGCAATACGCACAGCTTCCTCCGCGTTTTTAGCACCTGCTGTATTCGGCAAGAGCGTATAGTTTTGCACATCGATTTTTTCTAAAAAATTTGGCTGTGTTGGCTCGAAAATATTCATGCGACGCACAGCAAATGTTAAAATTTCAGTTTCTGATATTTTTATAGCTTCCTTCTGTATATCGAAATCTGTAAATTTCCCTGTCCCTAATAATAAACGTGAGTTAAAATGGTATGGTCCAATGTGTAACATCATTATCCTCCTCCTACAAACTGTACAATTTCAATATGATCATTTGCTTGAATTTTTTTGCCATCACGTTCCGAAGGCTGTAAAATTTCGGCATTTATTTCTACGATGGCAAGCTCCTTATTGAGCTGTAAATGGTCAAGTAACTGCACGACAGTTGTAATCGACTGTGGCACTTCCATACGATGACCGTTTATATATAAGTGCAAAATAAACACCTCCTTTAAATCGTAAAGCGCTGCAATGCAAATGGGGCTAAACGCTGTTTCGCTGTATTGTCGCCTAATAATGCTTGGCTACATAAAAGCCCTGTAATAGCACTTAATAAAATGCCATTGCGATAATGCCCTGTGCATAAAAATAAATTGCTATATGGCGTCTCTCCCATAATTGGTAGCCCATCCATTGTTTGTGGTCGCACCCCACACCATGTTTCAATAATTTCTGCCTTCGTTAATGAGGGCAGTATTTGAATTGCACGTGTTAATAAAGAATGGATGCCACCAGCTGTCACGGCATCGTCTTCTTGTAAAGGGTAGCTTGTCGCGCCAATTAATATCATTTGCTGCTGTTTTGGTACGATATAGCAGCCATCTGTTGAAAAAATAGTTGCCTTTGGTAGTTGATCCGCTTTTAGCATTAAGCATTCGCCTTTGACAGGCTGCATTGGGCAATTAATGTTTAATGTAGCTGCCAGCCTTGGTGTCCAAGCACCTGCTGCTAAAACTACCTGTGAAACGGCATAGCGGGCACAAGCTGTTTGCACATATGTAATTTGCTGTTGCTCCTTTTCAATTGCGATTACTTCCTCGTCGATGATATTTGCCCCAAGCTGCTGTATGGCGAGAAATAATGCTTTTGTTAAAGCTCTTGCATTTACTTGATGATCTTCGTAAATATGGAAGCTGCCTGCAATGACTCGCCCTAATAATGGCTCGTAGTGCTGTAAATCGCTTTGATTTAACCAATGAATAGATGCAGGGCGGTCGTTATGCAAAAAGTCGTATTGCTGCTGTAAATCTTGCAAGCCTTGTTTGTTTGTCGCAATTTTAATAAGCCCTGAAGGCAGTAACCCTACATCTTGTCCTGTTAATTCAAACAGCTCCTGTGCAATTTTTTTATGCAATGTCCGGCTTTCCAGTGCTAAATTATAAAGCGGAGAAGGGGCATAAAATTCATTTTGACCACCGAGCATACCACCAGCTGCAAGTGATGCTGTTGTTGTTTTTTCTGCATGGAAAAGCGTTACCTGTTGCTGTTGCTTTAATAATTGATAAGCAATGGATAGTCCGATGACACCGCCACCGATAATCGTAAAGCCTTCACACTTCATACATTGCCCCCCTTAATCAAAAAACATTGAGATTGCCGCATAGCCTTGTGCACCAGCTTGCAGCACCTTTTGGATATTGCTATGTGTCACGCCACCTAGTGCCAACACAGGTATTTCAATTGCTTGACATATATCAGCGAGCGCTTGAAGCCCTTTAGCAGGTACATCGAGCTTACAAGTAGTCTGGAAAACGGGAGAGAAATAAATATAATCCATACCCATTGCCACACTTTGGTGAGCTTCCTCCTTTGTATGTGCAGATTGTCCACATAAGAAAGGGTACTGTGGCGCATTGATTGTCTGATTTGCTGCAAAATGGCAACCGAGTAAGCCATATTTGTAAGCGAGCTCTATATGCGTATGAACAATCAATTGTTTTGCATTAACACCTGCTTGTAGAAGCGCAGCAATCCCGTTATCAATTTCTGCAAAGGTGAGCTGTTTTTCACGTATAACAATCGCATCCACAGCAGGAGTGATTGCCTTTATTTGAGTGATTACTTGTGCTGTTAGACCTTTACCGCTCGTGATGGCATGAATCATTTTGCTTTCCTCCAATAAAAAAAGCGTTACCTCTCCTATAGGAAAAGTAACGCATACTTAAACATCGTAATGACGAATAGGCGACCACTTTCCTACGCTAGTATGAACTAGATCAGGTTCCAGGAATCCCAAAGTTTACTTTGATCTCAGCCGTTCACAACGGCACCTCCAGTGGATAGCTATGTAATTAGTTAACAATATAGCATATGTTTTTTAAGCTGTCATCATGAAAATTATTAATAAGGATAGCTAGTAATTTATCGATATATGTTATTATAGGAGAAATAAGGAATTAATGAACAGTACATAGAGGATGTTTTTCAATATATTCATTGTGAAAAATGCTATAGATGAAAAGCTATATTTGAAAGAATAGGAGTATGAAGCTAAATGAAAAGAAGTATGATGCAAAAACGCAAGATTATTTTAATTGCTATACTCGCTGTTGTACTATTTCTGACAATTGTCTTTCCTTATTCAATTTTGAGTGTTTATCCTGCGGTTCAAGTGAAGATAGATACAGCTGAGCAACAAAAATATAATGAGGATTTTGCTGTATTACGCTCATTGTTTGAAGGGCGGATGGGCCAACCTGATCATGTTGTAACATATTCCATTTCTGTACTGTTATTGTACCAAATGGAATGGCTAACAGAAGCTAACCATCATATGTGGCGTAGTGATTGGGAGCCACTTTTGACAAATGTACAATCAGTGAAAAAAGAGCTTATTCGTCTAAGCTTACAAGAGGATAATTTTTCGGATGAGGCAAAAGTATATTTACAGCAAATGATTGAAGCTATTATGGAAATAGAGGGGACTGTATTGCAACACACAAATGGTCATACAAGAAAGCATATTGAAACATCACTGCGTAATTTACATAGTGATATAGCAACTTCATTGAATCTATATGTGCAATTTTGGCAAACTTATTATGCTAAATAAGCTTGAATCATTTTGTTTGATAGGGCAACAAAATGATTCGAGCTTTTATTTTGTGGAATTTTCTTAATATTTCCTGAGCAATATTTTTCTTACTTGTCAATACCTTTTAAAAATAGTTGCGAAAAGTGCATGAGTCGCTCTTTTCTTGTCTTCATATCGGCTCGGTATGTGAAAGTAATTATACCATTGATTGAGGTATATGCCATTTGACTAGCGGCTTCTATGTCCTCAATATGCCATTCGTTTGTTTCATTACCAGTCTTGAATATGTCATAGTAAATATCGAGACGTTTGCATCAAATAACGTTGTTGGTGAATTAGCAAATATAGCGAATGAATCGGTAATGGGAGCTGTTGAAGTAGCAAGTCTCACAAATTTAACAGAGCTTGCAGCAAAAGGGATGGAAGCCTTTAATGATTCCTTTGTAGCAGTTGCTTTAATTGGCGGCATCATTATGTTATTTGTATCACTTATTGTTTATATTTTAATCCCTAAATCGTTAGATATTACAAAAAAATTGTGAATAAGGCTCAAATATATTAGTGCTAAATCATTACTTGATGAAAAGATATAGAAACTATTTTACTAATTTTGATATTTATTTTACAATCATAGTAGATTTACATAGAAATGGGGAGCCATTATGAATAGAGAAAGAGCAATTTCACGGGAAATTAAAATTTGGAAAAGTTTAATTTTCAAAATGATTTTAGCAGTGGCGGTAAGTTTATTTATTAGCTCACATATTTCAGAGTTCGTTAGTAAGCGAGTCGGGGAAATCATTGAGTTAGATGGTGTCGCAGGTGTTGTAATTAATACATTTATTTCTTTATTTATCGGTACGGTAATTATTGCGCTATGTACCCGCTATATTGTATTAAAGCGTCTTAAAAGTGTATTAAAGGCAATGACACAAGCGGCAGATGGCGATTTAACTGTGCGCACTAATGATCGTTATAAAGATGAGATTGGTCAATTATCATCCGAATTTAATCATATGTTAGAGCAAATTGGGGCAGTCGTTGACAAAGCAAATAAAGCATCAACAGATGTCACTTCCTATACAAAGGAATTCGCTGCAATTACAGAGCAAAGCAGTACATCTGTTGAAACAATTTCCAACTCAATTCAAGAAATGGTCACGGGGACTGCAGGACAGCTGGACAAGATGAAAAAAATGTCCGAATTATCGGATTTAATCAATCAAGAAATGGAAGAGGTAACAGCTGTTGTACAAGGTGTGGCGGACGTTGCAACAGAAACAAGCCAAAAGGCAGATTCAGGCTTACAATTAATTGAACAAACGATTGATAAAATGAATACAATTAATCAATCTGTGCATGAATCGACAGAGGTTGTCAATGCTTTAGGTGAAAAAACAAAGGAAATTAGCTCGATTTTAGCATTAATTACAAGCATTACAGATCAAACCAATTTGCTTGCTTTAAATGCTTCTATTGAAGCTGCACGTGCGGGTGAAGCAGGTAAAGGCTTTGCAGTTGTGGCGGAGGAAGTTAGAAAGCTAGCAGAGGAATCAGGAAGAGCCGCTGATGATATTCGCACATTAGTAGATGATATTTTAAGCCAAACATCTAGCGCAGTTACAGCAATTAATAGCGGTACGCGATTTGTAGATGAAGGCCGTGAGTCAGTGGAGCAAACAGGCGAAGCATTTAAAAACATTGTAGACTATGTATCTAATATTAGTCAGCGCACAAATGAAGTAACGAGCATTGTTCGCAGGGTCAATGAAAAGACGAATGAAACAAGTCACGAAGCAAATGAAATCGCAGAAATTGCCCATGGCATCACAGCAAGCCTACATGGGATCGGGCTTTCTGCTGAGCAACAAGCAGCATCCAATGAAGAAATTGCAAGCTCAGCCAATGTTTTAGAGACGATGGCGAATGATTTACAAGCGGAAATTAATCAATTTAAAGTGAAGTAATAATAGGAAAGGGCGCCATCTGAGCGCTCTTTCTAGCATATAAGCTTACAAAGGGGAGTTATGTCATGAAAATTCGACAAGCGAAAATAGAGGATGCGGCAGGGATTGCGGCTGTGCATGTAGATAGCTGGCGCTCAACCTATCAAGGCATTGTAGCACAAAGCTATTTAGATAGCTTATCCTATAGTGAGCGCGAGGAGCTTTGGCTTACAGCGATTCCATATGGGCATGTATTTGTCGCTGAAAATGAGCAAGGTAAAATCGTTGGCTTTGCAACCGCTGGTAAGGAGAGAAGTGGTCATTATCCAGCGTATCAAGGGGAGCTAAATGCAATTTATATTTTAGCAGAATACCAAGGACATGGAATTGGCAAAGCTTTAATGCGACAGGCGGTACAGCATTTGCAGGAAAAAGGCTTTACGTCAATGCTTGTGCTTGTGTTAGAAAATAATCCTTCCACAGCATTTTATGAGGCAATAGGTGGCGAAAAAATTGATGTGATCGATGTTGAAATTGGTGGCGAGCGTTTGCGTGAGGCTGTTTATGGCTGGCGTACGCTACCAAAAATTAGCGGCTTGTAGGAAGTGTTATGCTTTCCTGCGGGCTTTTTTCTGTTAAGAGAGAAGGTATGGAACATGGGGAGTGCTTCTGCGGTTGTCACGCTAGCGCGTCACAATCCTCGGCGCAGATGCATATGGCGGGAAAAACGGAGAGAGGGGAAGCATATTGCATCCCCTCAACCCATAATTAGCATTGTAAGTGCTTTTCAATATAAGTGTTAGCTTATGTAATCCGCCATATGCGTGCTTCTGTGGTTGTCATGCTAGCGCATCACAATCCTCGGCGCAGATGCATATGGCGGGAAAAACGGAGAGAGGGGAAGCATATTGCATCCCCTCAACCCATAATTAGCATTGTAAGTGCTTTTCAATATAAGTGTTAGCTTATGTAATCCGCCATATGCGTGCTTCTGTGGTTGTCATGCTAGCGCATCACAATCCTCGGCGCAGATTCGTATGCCGAGTAAAACAGAGAGAGGGGATGCATAGGCATCCCCTCAACCCATATTAAAATTGTAAGTGTTTTGAAATATAATCTTTAACTTCTGTTATCGGCATACGGTGACTTGCTTCTGCGGTTGTCATGCTAGCGCATCACAATCCTCGTCGCAAATCCGTATGCCGAGTAAAACAGAGAGAGGGGATGCATAGGCATCCCCCAACCCATATTAAAATTGTAAGTGCTTTGAAATATAATCTTTAACTTCCGATATCGGCATACGGATTTGGTCCATGCTATCTCTATGACGTACTGTCACTTGGCCGTCTTCTTTTGAGTCGAAGTCGTATGTGATGCAGAATGGTGTGCCGATTTCATCTTGGCGGCGGTAGCGTTTGCCGATAGATTGTGACTCATCGAAGTCGACAGGGAAGGCTTTGCGTAAGTCTGCCCATACGTCACTTGCTTCTTCTGATAATTTTTTTGATAAAGGTAGTACCGCTGCCTTGAATGGTGCTAGTGCAGGGTGGAAACGTAATACTGTACGTTTGTCATCGCCCTCTAGCTGCTCCTCATCGTATGCGTCGCATAGGAATGCTAATGTGACACGGTCAGCGCCTAATGATGGCTCGATACAGTATGGCACATAGCGCTCGTTTGTTACAGGATCGATGTATGTGAAGTCTTCACCTGAGTGCTCCATATGCTGCTTTAAGTCGTAGTCTGTGCGATCAGCGATACCCCATAGCTCGCCCCAGCCGAATGGGAAGCGGAATTCGATGTCTGTTGTTGCGTTTGAGTAGTGAGATAGCTCATCGTCCTCATGGTCGCGTAAACGCATGGATTCTTGCTTCATACCAAGGTTTAATAACCAGTTTTTACAGAACTCCTTCCAATAAGCGTGCCATTCCAAATCTTCACCTGGCTTGCAGAAAAATTCAAGCTCCATTTGCTCAAATTCACGTGTACGGAATGTGAAGTTACCTGGTGTAATTTCGTTACGGAATGATTTACCGACCTGTGCGATACCAAATGGTGTACGTTTACGCATAGAGCGTTGTACGTTTTTAAAGTTGACGAAAATACCTTGTGCTGTTTCAGGGCGTAAATAAATTTCATTTGTCGAAGATTCTGTTACACCTTGGAATGTTTTAAACATTAAGTTAAATTGACGAATATCTGTGAAGTCGATTTTACCACAATCTGGACAAGCTACTTCAAGCTCTTCCATTTTTGCTTTCATTTGATCAAAGGACATACCATCAACGATAATTTCTTTACCTGTTTTTTCTAAAGAAGCGTCCTCAATTAATTTGTCTGCACGATGACGCGCTTTACATGCTTTACAGTCAATCATTGGGTCGTTGAAGTTGCCAACGTGACCTGAAGCAACCCATGCTTTTGGATTCATTAAAATTGCTGCATCTAAGCCGACATTGTGCTCAGATTCTTGCACGAATTTTTGCCACCAAGCTTTTTTTACATTGTTTTTTAATTCTACACCAAGTGGACCGTAATCCCATGTGTTTGCTAAACCACCATAGATTTCAGAGCCTGGGAAGACAAATCCACGATGCTTTGCCAGTGATACGATTGTTTCCATTGATTTTTGTGTCATGAAAATTCCTCCTTATTTGTATGCCCATTGCAACGAAAAAAGCACTCGTCTCTGGGCGTAATATGCCCAGGGACGAATGCTGTATGTACAGAATCCGCGGTTCCACCCTGATTGCTCAAACATCACTGTTTGAACCTCTTTCGAAAAAATAGCTCCTGAGTGCCGTTTCTCTTTTCAGGTGTAGGCTTGCACCAATCCCTACTCGCTGTGGTGAAAAGATACTTATTGCTCATTCATCGCTTTTTATATATGGATTAGTATACAACAAAAATTTTTTTATGCAAGTGCTATAGCCTTAATTCTTTTCTTCGCAATCTAAAGTGAAATAGTATATAATAATAGCATAATCAGTATAACATTATTAAAAGCAGGTGAGTTAAAATCGAACTCAATAAACGTCAAGACGCTATTTTGCAAATCGTTAAAGAAAACGGACCGATTACAGGAGAGCATATTGCAGAGCGTTTAAATTTAACAAGAGCCACATTGAGACCAGACTTGGCAATTTTAACGATGGCAGGCTTTTTAGATGCAAGACCGCGTGTTGGTTATTTTTATGCAGGGAAAAAGAATACGATGTCACTAACGGATGCCCTTACGAATTTAAAGGTGAAGGATTTTCAATCAGTGCCTGTTATTGTTTCTGAAAATATGACGGTTTATGACGCTATTTGTCATATGTTTTTAGAGGATGTTGGGACATTATTTGTCGCAGATCAACACAATTATTTACAAGGGGTATTGTCGAGAAAAGATTTATTGCGTACGAGCATTGGCACGCAGGATTTAAATAAAATTCCTGTACATATTATTATGACGCGCATGCCGAATATTGCATACTGTACGAAAAATGATTTTTTAATTGAAGCAGCAAAAAAACTTATCGATCGTGAAATTGATTCAATGCCAGTTGTCAATGAAACGGTTGGCGGGGTTGAAATTATTGGGCGGCTAACGAAAACAAATGTGACAAAGGCATTTATTTCACTCGCACAAATTCATGAACTGTAGGTGATGTTTTGGATAACTTGATGTTTTTTGTCGTATCCGATTCGGTAGGTGAGACGGGCGAGTTAGCAGTTAGAGCAGCTGTCAGCCAATTTAGGCCAACCTTTCAAAATGTAGAAATTCGTCGTTTTCCTCATATTAAAAATTTTGAGGAGCTTCAAGGAGTCGTACAGCTCGCAATGCAGGAAAAGGCTATTATTATTTATACATTAGTGGAAAAGGAAATGCGTCAAAAGCTTTATACGACAACGTTAGAGCAGCATGTTGCTGCGATTGACTTGCTTGGTCCAATGATAGAGCTTTTAGAGAATTCGATGAAGCAGGCGCCGCTAGAGCGACCCGGGCTCACGCATAAATTAGATGATGATTATTTTAAGCGAATTGAAGCAATTGAATTTGCAGTAAAATACGATGATGGACGAGACCCGCGTGGGGTTTTGCTTGCGGATGTTGTGTTAATAGGTGTTTCTCGTACGTCAAAAACGCCACTATCGCAATATTTAGCACATAAAAGCTTAAAAGTAGCCAACGTGCCACTTGTACCAGAAGTTGAACCACCAGCTGAGCTTTTTGCAGTTGATCCAAAAAAATGCTTCGGTTTAATTATTTCACCAGAAAATTTAAATAGTATACGTCGAGAGCGTTTAAAGACGCTTGGATTGAATGATGACGCCATTTACGCACAGCATCAGCGAATCCAGCAGGAAATTGAGCACTTCCACCGTATTGCTAGCCTTATTGGCTGTGAAGTAATTGATGTGACAAATACAGCAGTAGAAGAAACAGCGAATGTCATTTTGGATAAAATACGCGCACAAGCATAAGCTACCTCTATCCGATTAGGATAGGGTTTTTTTCATGTGCAAAGCAAAATAAAATTGCAAAATCAAGGCGAAATATGTAGCTAAATTATATTTATTGTTTTATAATAATAAAATTGTGGTAAAAATATTTAGAAGTAGAGACATTTTTGATTATTTTTTGTCGGATAATAGAGGATTTTCAATATAAATCTCGAATTATGTTTATATCAGGATTCAACAAATTGTTGAATCCTGATATAGCCCCTGGCGGATGTCACAGATTTTGAAGAGGAGGCCTGCACGATGCAGGTCAGTTAACAGTTGGCGCGTATTGTGACGATTTTAGGTTAACTTCTACTGCGAGCAAACTCGAAAAAATCTGGACGCATTTATGCCGAGGCGTAAATGATGTACAACTGAAAATGGTGATGGAATGACCAAAAAAATACCTGAAGAATTAATCGAACAAATTCGTTCACAATCAGATATCGTTGATGTCATTAGCGATTATATGCAATTGACGAAAAGGGGACGTAACTGGTTTGGCTTATGTCCGTTCCATGGGGAGCAAACGCCTTCCTTCTCCGTTTCACAGGACAAGCAAATATTCCATTGCTTCGGTTGTGGAGCAGGTGGTAATGCGATTACATTTGTGATGGATATTGAAAACATCCCTTTTCCAGATGCGGTTGTGAAACTCGGCGAGCGAGCAGGCGTCCAATTAGATGTAGAGCTAACGGCTAGTTCGCAGCCAGTAAAAGCGATATCGAAGGCTGAGGCAAATATGCGGCAAGCTCATGATGTTGCGATGGAGTTTTACCATCATTTATTGATGAACACGGAGGATGGAGAAGAAGCGCTACAATATTTATTGAATCGCGGCTTCACACAGGAGCTTATCGAAAGTCAAAAAATTGGCTGGGCACTACCCTCATGGGATTCCCTTACAGCATTTCTCGAACGCAAAGAGTTTTCAATGGAAGAAATGGCGGAATGTGGACTTGTGATTCAAAGGGAAAGTGATGGCTCCTATTTCGATCGCTTTAGGGGACGTATTATGTTTCCAATCCGTGACGATAATGGGAAGGTAATTGCGTTTTCAGGGCGAATTTTAAATACAGATGCTGAAGAAGCAAAGTATATGAACAGTCCTGAAACACCAATCTTTCATAAAAGCGAAGTTTTATACAATTTAGATAGGGCAAGGGCTACGATTCGCAAAACGCGTCAAGTCGTCTTGATGGAGGGATTTGTCGATGTGTTAGCCGCAACAAATGCAGGCGTAACAAATGCCGTCGCAACAATGGGTACCTCGCTCACACCACAGCATATCCAAAGGCTCAAGCGCTTAGTGGAGCAAATTACGGTTTGCTATGATGGGGATTCTGCTGGTATGGAGGGAGCAAGACGCTCAGCACAGTTGCTAAAGGCGGAACGCTTAAAAGTAGAGGTTGCGGTTTTACCGGACAAGCTTGATCCAGATGATTATATCCGTCAATATGGTGCGGAAGCATTTAAAACGCAAATCATTGAAAAGCCTCAAGCATATCTTGCTTTTATGATGATGTATGCAAGACGCAATAAAAATTTCCAATTTGAAAATGATGTGCTGCAATATGTACAAGAAGTGCTAGAAGAGCTTATTGGGGTATCTTCACCAATCGAGCGTGATTTATATATAACACAGCTTGCGAATGAAACATCTATTTCTCAAGAAGCAATTTATGCACAATATCGAAAATTAGAAGCAACAAAATCGAAGCACTATAAAAGTGAACAGCTACAAGTGCAAGAAGTCGCTCCGTTACCGACAGCGCAAAAGCCATTGACCGCAGCGGAGCGTGCAGAACGATTATTGCTATCACATATGCTGCATAATGTGCATGTAGTGGATAAAGTATTGCAAAGGGGCGAGGAGCCCTTTGTAAGAGATGAGTATATGGCTGTTTTCGTTCGATTAATCGGCTTTTACGAGGAATACAGTACAGCGGATTATCAGCGATTTGTAGAGGTAATTGAAGATTCTGAGTTACGGAAAATTGTGATGGAGGCCGCGTTAGCTGAGCGGGATCCTGAGCATGCAGAGGCAGAAATAGCAGATTGCTTAAAGCATCTAAAAAAACATCGCATTCAGCTTGAAATTGATGCACTGCGTCAACAGCAAACAGAGGCAGAGAAAATGCATGAATACAAACAGGCAATGGAGATTGTGCAAAAAATTATCCATTTAAGAAGAACTTTAGCGACGATGTAACTCGATTCGTTTTTTAGAAGGAGGAAGGTTTATGGCGGACAAATCAGAACGCTCAAAAGAAACAGTAAATGAACTATCGTTAGAGGAAGTAAAGGTGCTTCTTCAAAATAAAGCAAAGACAGAGGGCGAAATTTCGATGAAAGAAATTTCGGAAAAACTAGCTACTTTTGAGCTAGAAAGCGAAGAAATCTTCCATTTTGCAGAAAATATCGAAAGCCAAGGAGTAACAGTAGAGGGTAAAGAGGAGTTCGAGGAAGACGCGTTGTCTAAGCAAGAGGCGAATGAAGAAACATTTGACTTAAACGATTTAAGTGTACCACCAGGAGTGAAAATTAATGACCCTGTGCGTATGTACTTAAAGGAAATTGGTCGTGTTGATTTACTTTCTGCTGAGGAAGAGATTCGTTTAGCAGAGCGAATTGAGCAAGGTGATGAAGAAGCACGTAAACGTTTGGCTGAGGCAAACTTGCGACTTGTTGTATCGATTGCAAAGCGCTATGTTGGTCGCGGTATGCTATTCCTTGATTTGATTCAAGAAGGAAATATGGGGCTTATTAAAGCGGTTGAAAAATTCGACCATCGCAAAGGCTTCAAATTCTCTACTTATGCAACATGGTGGATTCGTCAAGCAATTACGCGCGCTATTGCAGACCAAGCGCGTACAATCCGTATCCCTGTGCATATGGTGGAAACAATCAATAAATTAATCCGCGTACAGCGTCAATTACTGCAGGACTTAGGTCGTGAGCCATCTCCAGAGGAAATCGGTGAGGAAATGGATTTAACACCTGAAAAAGTACGTGAAATTTTAAAAATTGCACAAGAGCCTGTATCGCTTGAAACACCGATTGGTGAAGAGGACGATTCGCATTTAGGTGATTTCATTGAGGATTCTGAAGCGCAATCACCGTCAGATCATGCGGCATATGAGCTATTGAAGGAACAGCTTGAAGATGTGCTTGATACATTGACAGATCGTGAAGAAAACGTCTTGCGTTTACGCTTCGGATTGGATGATGGTCGCACAAGAACATTGGAAGAAGTAGGGAAGGTATTTGGCGTTACACGTGAACGTATTCGTCAAATTGAGGCGAAAGCATTGCGCAAATTACGCCACCCGTCTCGCTCAAAACGTTTAAAAGACTTTTTAGAATAAATTCTAAAAGCTGTAGGGGAGCCTACAGCTTTTTTAGCATGCCAAAAATTTGATATAATACAAATGATAAATTACTATATATGCTACTTTTTTCATATGTTAGAATGTTGCTATATTTCTTATGATAGTACTATACATATATTAAATGGTTTGGAGAGAAAACAGATGTCGAACCAGAAAAAACAAATTATACTTAATGAAATTACATTTTGGAAGCAAAATAAGCTGCTGCCTGAGCATTATTGTGATTTTTTAACGACGTTATATACTGAGGGAGGCGAGCAAAACGAAATACAAGGAAAAGCTTCTCAATCAGTGATGGCACAGCAAAAGCGTAAAACGTTACGCAAATACGCCGCTATGCCAATTATTGCGATTATTTTTATTGTGCTCTTGTTCACGATTGATGCGGTCTGGCTCGTTGGAATTGTAACAGCAATTTTAGCCATTGGCTGTTTAATTGCTGCCTTTTATGTCGCTAAAAAAAATCAACTGCTGTCACCTATTTTACATTTAACGGGAGCATTATTATTACTAGCAGTAACAGTGCAAATTTCTATGACCTATTTTGCAAACAATTTAACACTGCTCTATGTAGGATTACTATTAAATTGCCTGCTCTGGTTTATTTCGGGGCTGGCGTTGAAAATTATTTACCTTACAATATCAGGCATATTAGGGATGCTAGCAATAGCGCTTTACTTTTTTATGTAACAAGGCTGACGGCTATGTTTTTACATAAGCAAGCTGTCATCTTTTACTTGCAAAGAGGGGAACTTCTTTGCTTTTTCTTCTTTTTGTGACGAAAATGCTGTTAAAATACATTTTTTTCTTATAGAATAAAAGTGTAAACAGACAAAGGGGTGGGCAAAATGTTTTTTGATTTAACGGATGAGCAACGCATGATTCAACGTACAATGAAGGAATTTGCTGACGAGGTTGTGGCGCCAGGGGCAATTGAGCGCGATAAAAAGAAAGCGTTTCCAAAAGAAATCTTTCAACAATTAGCTGAAATGGGCATGATGGGATTGCCTTTTCCAGAGGAATACGGTGGGGCTGGTGCAGATACGATTAGCTTTGCCATTGTAACAGAGGAATTAAGTCGCGTATGTGCTTCAACAGGCATTACATATTCAGCGCATATTTCACTTGGCGGCGCACCGCTGAATTTATTTGGCACAAAGGAGCAAAAAGAGCGCTACTTAACGCCAATTTGCACAGGGGAATCTTTTGGTGCCTTCGGTTTAACGGAGGCAAATGCAGGCTCTGATGCAGGGGGAACTGAGACGAGAGCAGTATTAGAAAACAATCAATTTACGATTAATGGCTCAAAAATGTTTATTACGAATGCAAGCTATGCTAAGCATTTAGCATTAACGGCGATTACGGATATAAAAGATGGCAAAAAAGAAATTAGTGCAATTATCGTGCCAACAAATGCAAAGGGCTTTACGATTATAGACGAGTATGAAAAGATGGGCTTAAACGCATCGAATACGACAGAGCTTATTTTAGAAAATGTTGTTGTGCCAGAGGAAAATCTGCTCGGCACAAAAGGCAATGGCTTCAAGCAATTTTTACAAACATTAGATGGTGGACGCATCGGCATCGCAGCGATGGCTGTAGGTATTGCGCAAGGAGCGATGAATAAGGCGGTGCAATATGCAAAGGAGCGCAAGCAATTCGGTAAAGCGCTTGCGGAGTTCCAAGCAACACAATTTAAGCTAGCTGATATGGCGGTAAAAATTGAGATAGCGCGAACGTATGTCTATAAAGCAGCGTGGCTCAAAGATCAAGGACGCCCGTTTAGCAAAGAGGCAGCCATTGCTAAATACTATGCATCTGAAATGGCAATGGAAGTTTGCGATGAGGCAATTCAAATACATGGTGGCTATGGCTATATGCGTGAATATGAAGTGGAACGCTATATGCGTGATGCGAAATTATTGGAAATTGGAGAAGGTACATCTGAGGTACAAAAGCTCGTTATTGCAAGACATATTTTGGATGCGTGATCGATAAGTGACGAAATTGTTACAAACAAAGTAAAACTTATGCTTTAGGTCTTTCCGTTTTCAACTGAATGCAGTACAATAATTATTGTTGAATAGATTCTATCATATAGAAGCAAAATAAATGAGGGAGGGCAATCGTATGAAAAACAATCCAGTTTTTCCTTACATCTTAATTTTAGCATTCGGTATCGGACTTATTTTCTTCATGTCAATTAACGGTGCTGGAAAAAGTGAAGAAGCGCATGAAGAAGGCGGCGAAACATCTGAACAAGCTGATGGCGCAGCACTAGTACAAGGCTGTATCGGCTGTCACGGTGGTGACTTAACAGGTGGTATGGGACCAAACTTACATGGTATCGCACTATCTAAAGAAGAAATCATCGACGTTTTAGTAAATGGTAAAGGTGCAATGCCTGCAGGTGCTGCAAAAGGCAACGAGGAAGCAGTAGCTGACTACATTTTATCTTTAGAATAGTAACGACTTAATCGGCTTAACCGCTCATTTCATGGGTGGTTGAAGCCGATTATTTTTTTCGCTCGGCTAGTGCACCATTTTCTACTATAATAGAATGGAGATATTGCAGAAAAGAGGAATTTTGATGAATGCACAAAAATTATCGAAACGATTAGAAACAGTTGCATCCTTTGTGCCAACAGGAGCAGTTGTAGCGGATATCGGGAGCGATCATGCCTATTTACCATGTTATTTAGTACAGCAAGGCATTGTTTCACAGGCGGTTGCAGGTGAAGTTGTGAAAGGTCCGTATGAATCTGCACTGCGTCAAGTACGAGCAGAAGGCTTACTTGACCATATTCAAGTAAGATTGGCGGACGGTCTTGCTGCTATTGAACAGGATGATCGTGTCGATACAGTTACGATTGCAGGAATGGGTGGACCTTTAATTGTGTCGATATTGGAAAAACATCCAGAGGTGCTTACTTCTGTTACACGTTTAATTTTACAGCCAAATATTCATGCGAAGGTGATACGTGAATGGGCATTGGCACATGGCTGGGCTGTTTTAGATGAGGTTATTTTAGAAGAAGATGATAAAATTTATGAAATCCTTGTTTTACAAAAAGGGGCAATGCAGCTGACAGAGGCAGAGATTTTGCTTGGTACGCATTTAATTGCACAGCACACAGCTGTTTTTGTGAAAAAATGGACGAAGGAAATTGACAATTGGCAAAGAATTTTACAGGACTTGAATAGAGCAGAGGCAACACCTGATATTCAAGCGAAGCGAGAGGAGTTACAGCAATTAATTCAATTAGTTGAAGGAGTGCTAGCAAAATGAAATCTGTAAATGGCAATGAAATTATTCAATTATTCGAAAGCTGGTCGCCGAAAAAGCTTGCCTGTATGCCCAATGATCCGATAGGGCTTGCGATTGGCACAGTCAATAAAGAGGTGACGAAAGTGCTCGTCACGCTTGATGTGACGCTGGAGGTAGTGGAAGAGGCAATAGCACAGGGCTGTGAGCTTATTATTGCACATCACCCACCCATTTTCCGCAAGCTGAGCAATTTGCGGACAGATACACCTGCTGGCAAGCTTTATGAAAAATGCTTAAAGCATGATATTGCGGTCTATGCAGCACATACGAACTTAGATGTGGCACAAGGTGGTGTCAATGATTTACTAGCGGATGCCTTGCAGCTTGAAAATCGAAAAATTTTGGAGCACACATATAGCGAGCAGCTGATGAAGCTAGCCGTTTATGTGCCAACGGAATATGCAGAAACGCTGCGTATTGCACTCGCTAATGCGGGGGCAGGACAAATAGGCGATTATGATACGTGTAGCTTTACGACGGCTGGAGAAGGGCGTTTTCGTGCATTAGATGGAGCCAATCCTTTTGTCGGTCAAATCGGTGAGGTCAATGTCGAACCTGAGCAAAAAGTAGAGGTCGTTTTCCCAAGCAGCCAAAAAAATCGTATTTTAAAAGCAATGCTGAATACGCACCCGTATGAGGAGCCTGCATATGACGTATGGGAGCTAGCGTTAACTGCCAAAGAAGAAGGCTTAGGGCGTATTGGAACATTGCAGCAACCAATGACATTGCAGCAATTTGCAGAATTCGTCAAGGTACAGCTTGATGTACCATGCTTGCGTGTTGTAGGTGATTTACAGCGCACTGTTTCGAAGGTAGCGGTTATCGGTGGAGACGGCAATAGCTATATTGCAGCGGCAAGAAGAGCTGGTGCAGATGTTTTCGTAACAGGGGATATCGGCTTCCATATGGCACAGGATGCAGAAGTCAATGGCTTAAGCATTGTCGACCCTGGACATCATGTGGAAAAGGTGATGATTAAAGGTGTTGCGGAGAAAATGAAGGTACTATGTGCAAAGAAGAAATTACCTGTACAATTTATTGAATCACAAATTCATACAGAGCCATTTAAGTTTATTTAACTCCTTGCATCGGTAAAGTAGGGTGTTTGAAAACGGTATGTTTGACCGCTTTCAAACACTTTTTTTAATGGCTTATGGAACCTTTTCTATTCAAAAATGTCTACTATACACAAAATGGAGAAAGAAGGCATAAGAGATGGCTATGATTCCTATCAAATCTAATGGTGTTGCTGTGGTGTTATTGAAAAAAATTAATGATACATATCATGTTCTATTATTAAAAAGAGCATCTCCTATTTTAAATAACATTTGGTGCTATATTGGAGGTGCCATTGAAAATGGTGAGACTGCTATAGAAGCAGTGTATCGAGAAATTAGAGAAGAAACAGGCATTACAGAGCTTGCCTTATATTCATCCAATCAATTTGACCAAATTTTCTCTCCACAAGACAATTTTATTTACATGGCACCTGTTTTTGTAGGCTTTGTTCATAAAGAGCAATCTGTCATATTAAACAGCGAGCATAGCGAATATCAATGGCTTCCTTTTGAAAAAGCGAAAGAAATGGTAAGTTTACCTGGCAATGAGGTAGTCCTTCAATCGATTGAAAATCATTTCGTTAAGAAAGAGCCTTTGAAGTATTTAAGAATTTAAGTTATATAATTTATTCGAAAAAAAATAACCACGAAACGTTCATTCGTGGCCATTTTTGAGAAATGCTGTTTTTACTCGCCCTTAGCTAAAGCAACCCAATGTCCTTTGGAAATTTCGACAAGCTCTGTGTTGTCGACGTCAAAGCGTTTAGCACGTAGCTCATCTTCTGTTAACACATGTCTTTCCTGCTGCTTCTGTTTTTCGATCGCTGGGTCAGGAATTGGAATCGATTGCAGTAGCATTTTCGTATAAGGATGCTGCGGGTTGGAATAAAGCTCCTCGCTCTCAGCTAGCTCGACAATTTTTCCGCCATACATAACAGCTACTCGGTCACTAATATGCTTGACCATCGATAAATCATGGGCAATAAATAAATAGGTTAAGCCAAAGCGCTGCTGTAAATCCTTTAATAAGTCAACAATTTGCTTTTGAATTGATACATCCAAGGCAGACAATGGTTCATCACAAACAATGAAGTTCGGCTCAACCGCTAATGCTCTTGCAATACCAATGCGCTGGCGCTGTCCACCGCTAAATTCATGTGGATAACGTAGCGCATGCTCCTTATTTAAGCCAACAAGCTCTAATAATTCCTCGACACGTGCACGACGCTGCTCCTTCGATGTCGTAAGCTTATGAACATCCAATGCCTCGCCAATAATATCGAGCACTTTTTTGCGAGGGTTCAAAGACGAGTATGGGTCTTGGAAAATCATTTGTAAATGGCGGCGCATACTCTTTAACTCATTTTTCGATAAGCGTGTCACAGGCACACCTTTATATAGCACCTCTCCATCAGTTGGCTGGTGTAGCTGCAAAATAGTACGTCCTGTTGTTGATTTACCTGAGCCAGATTCTCCTACAAGTCCAAGCGTTTCACCAGGGTAAATATGAAATGATAAATCATTAACAGCCTTGACAACATCACCTTTACCTAAATCAAAATGCTTTTGCAAATGGCGTATTTCTACTAATGGCACGTTGGGGTCAAGGTCCGCTGGCAAGTTTGGCTGTACTTTTGCTTCCTTTTTTTCGTGTAGCCTTGGCAAGGCATTTAATAAACGCTTCGTATAGCTGTGCTGCGGATTTGCGAAAATTTCCTCCGTTGTTCCTTGCTCAACGATTTCGCCCTCCTTCATCACAACGACACGGTCACACATCCCTGCGACAACGCCTAAATCATGGGTAATTAAAATAATGGCTGTGCCTAGTCGCTCCTGCATGCGCTTCATCAAGCTTAAAATTTGTGCTTGAATCGTTACATCAAGGGCGGTTGTTGGCTCATCTGCAATTAATAAAGAAGGATTACACGCCAATGCCATCGCAATCATTACACGCTGGCGCATTCCACCACTAAATTCATGTGGATACTGCTTATAGCGCTCCTCGCAATTGTTAATACCAACTAATTTTAATAGCTCAATCGTTTGTGTATATGCCTCTTGCTTCGAAAGCTTTTGATGCTTCATTAAGCCTTCTGCAATTTGCTCACCGATACGAATTGTTGGGTTAGTGGAGGTCATTGGGTCTTGGAAAATCATGCTAATATCCTTCCCGCGAATAGACTCCATATGTTTTTCTGTTTGCTCGACTAAATTTTGTCCTTGAAAGTGAATCTCACCTGATTTTAAAAAGGAGGGAGGTGATGGCAGCAAGCGCATAATCGAACGAGCTGTTACGCTTTTACCGCTACCAGATTCTCCTACAATACCAACTGTTTCCCCTTTATTGACATGAAAGCTAACGCCCTTTACTGCTTCAAATTCGCTTTCCCCTGTAATAAAGGAAACGCGCAAATCATTTACTTCTAATAATTTTTCCATTATAAATATCCACCTATCTATTATCAATTATGTCTCAGCTCAAATGCTGAAAGTTACGCTATTTATTCAATTTGATAAAGCTTTTCGTTAAGTATTTTGCTTTTGGACAAAATAATAAATATTTTTATTGACGAAATGATATCGCTAATACATAATGTACTATACAGATAGGAATTATACAATAACCGTTTTGTGAAACTTATCAAGTATTTTAAAATTGTTATGAAGGGAGAAGCAATATGTCCAATAATGAAATTTTTGGGCGAGGCATCAATGCATATTTTGCAAGAAGCTATCAAAAATTAAGTGCCAAAAAAAGCTATGCATGGATTTTATATATAACGGGCTTGCTCGTTCATATCGTTGCTACTGTATTGTTTTTCTATAAAAAAAATAACAATGCATATTCCGAAAAATATGCGCAGCAAAAAGCGCAATTAATTGCTTCAGGCATAGAAAAGGAGTGGGCAGCGGAATATAGAGAGCAGGAATTATCCAAAGCAAGCTTCTTTCATCAAAAAATAGATGAGCAAAAGCTACAAGCAACAGTCCAACAATTAGTTGAACAAAGGATGAATAAGGAAGTTGAGCAGCAGCTTTTCGCACAAGATGTGGCACAACAGACCTATACAGCATATTTTAGTCAACTACTAATGAAGCCTGCATTTTTAGCATTAAGCTTTATACCTAGTATTATCATGTATATCATACTTATTTTATGTAGCAATCCATTTGCACGCTTTATCGTTGAACGTATTATTCAAAGCTTGTTTGTTATTGTCGGTGTGGCGATATTGGTGTTTTCGATTTTATATATTTCACCATTTGACCCAGCACGCAACCTGTTAGGCGTTGAGGCGACACCAGCACAAATTGCGAATTTTAATAAGCTACATGGCTTGGATCAGCCGTACTTGGTGCAGCTATGGCATTCTTTATCAGGGCTATTTACCTTTGATTTAGGGAATTCCTTTGCGGGGAAAGAGGATATTACGCAAAGTATTATGAATAAATTCCCAGTAACATTAAAGATAGCATTATTTTCTTTAATTATGGCTGTGATTATTGCGATACCTGTCGGCATTATTTCAGCTGTTCGACCTAATTCCTTTTTAGATTATGCATTTATGCTATTAGCATTAATTGGCTTATCCATTCCGAGCTTCTGGCAAGGTCTAATTTTTATTTTAACATTCTCGTTAAAGCTACAATGGCTACCTGCAACATATAATCCAAGTAATTGGCTATCCATTGTAATGCCGATTGTTGTATTAGGGACATCCATTACAGCATCGATTGCAAGGATGACGCGCTCCAGCATGCTAGAGGTCATTCATGAGGATTATATTATTACAGCAAAGGCAAAGGGCTTAAGTGAGAAAAACGTCATTGTCAAACATGCAATTCGCAATGCGATGATTCCAATTATTACAGTGATTGGGTTATTGTTCGGTGGCATGCTTGGCGGGGCAGCGGTAACAGAAAAAGTATTCAATATTAGCGGTATCGGTAGTTATATTGTCGATAAGCAGTTTATACCCGATATTCCTGCGATTTTGGGTGGCGTTGTTTACATCGCTATTACCATTTCGATTGTCAATATGGTCATTGATGTGTTGTATGCTTTCTTTGATCCACGTATCCGCTCAAAAATGAAGCAATCTTAGGAGAGGATTTTTTGTGAAATTCATATCAAATGTGAAGCTACTTTTGAAAATTACACAGGAATATGTCAATGCACAATTTACCATTGCCTTTTCTGCGATTTTTTCAGTATTGCTTTTACTTTATAGCTTTAATTTTAGTGAAGGTGTGTGGCGACCATATGTGTTGTATGGCTTTATTATTTACGCTGTGATAACACTTTATGTTTGGCTCACTTCACTGCTTATAAAAAAAGATTTAGCAAAGGTGCATCAAATTGAACGTAGAACACGCTGGCTAGGCTATCCATTAATGCTGACGATTTTTGCTGGCAATGTTTTTGCGGCAGGCTATGGCTTTATGCTTGTGACGAAAAATAAAACGACGGAGTATACGTTTGCGGTTTATGCACTGATGACACAAATTGTTATTTTTATGCTTTCGGCACTCAATATATTTAAGCCTTATGTTGTCGATAGCTTCGTTATGGCAATGACTGCATTTATAGCATTGGCACTTGTTTATGCAGTAACAGCAGTGCTTGTTGCACGCTATGTCACAGCTACCTCTGCACCGAAATGGATGCAAGTGCTAGGTATTGTGCTGTTGCTTGCAACAGTGACAGGTAATTTGTTTGCCACATTGCTCGGCTTTACATTGATTCGTAAGGCGAGAAATGCAGATCCTTCTGCAATAGAGAAGTGGCAAAAAACATGGGACAAAATTTTGCGCAATACGATGGCTGTGTTCGGCATGTTCTTTATTATTACAATGTTTTCATTGTCTATTGTCAGCTCATGGACGTTTGATTATGACTTTGCGACACAAAATAATTATAGTGCCCTATTGCAAGGACCATCATTTGAATATCCATTAGGCACAGATGATTTTGGGCGTGATTTATTCTCCCGCATCGTCTTCGGTGCACAAATCTCGTTAATTGTCGGCTTTTTCTCAACAATTATTCCCGCAATTATTGGTGGGGCACTTGGGGCATTTTCAGGCTATTACGGTCGACATACAGATAATATCATTATGCGTTTGCTTGATATTTTATATGCGATTCCAGGTATTCTGTTAGCAATTGCGATTATTGCCGCATTTGGCGCCAATACAGTGAACTTAATTATCGCACTAAGCGTTGGAGCGATTCCGACATATGCTCGAACGATGCGTGCCAATGTCATGCAAATTGCCAATTACGAGTTTGTCGAGTCCGCACGTGCCTTGGGTGTGTCTGATGGGGCGATTATTTTTAAGCATATCGTACCAAACTCTTTAGCACCGATGATTGTCAAGGCAACCTTAACAATTGGTGGCGCGGTTATTTCAACGAGTAGCTTGAGCTTCCTTGGGCTAGGTGTTGAGCCACATATTCCTGAATGGGGCAATATTTTAAAAGTAGGAAGCACATATTTAGAAACACATTCTTATGTAGCGATTTTCCCAGGGATTTGTATTATGCTGCTCGTGCTATCATTTAATTTCTTTGGTGATGGCTTACGTGACGCATTAGACCCGAAATCAAATTAATATTGGAGGAATTTAAAGATGAACAAAAAATATTTAGCTTTTGCAGCAGCAACAACAGCGGCAGCCGTAGCGTTAACAGGCTGTGTAGAAACAAAATCCGATGTAGAAAAAGAAAGCACAACGAGCCCAACAGGTGACAAGCCTGTTATTGAAGTACTAGGAATGGCATCACAGGAGCAAGATGTAAATATCGTGCGTGACCAATTAACGAAAAATGGCTTTGAGGTGAAATTAAACATTCAACCAGATTTCGGTTCCTTTTCAGCACAACGAGATGCAGGGAACTATGATTTAGCATTATCAAGCTGGACGACAGTAACAGGGAACCCAGATTATGCGGTGCGTGGTCTGTTTAAAACAGGTGGAGATTATAGCAATACAGCAGACGAGCAAATCGATACATTAATCGATGAGGCAAGCACATTAATTGGCGATGAGGCGAAGGAGAAATATGCAGAGCTAGAGCAAGCACTTGTTTTCGATAAAGCATATATTGCACCATTATACATTTCAAAGAAATTCCAAGGTATTTATTCTAAAGAAGTAAACCCAGATACAGTTCGTTTACCAAAATCACGTGCACAGGCGTGGGAAACAATTTCATTTAATGATACAGCAAAAAATACAACAGAACCGCTTATTTTACACCAAGCTATTTCATCATTAACATCATTAGACCCAGTTAAAGGAAATGATGGCTCTATTAATACATTAAATACGAATATGTATGTGCGTTTAGTGAATTTATCTGATACGGATGAAGTCGTTGCAGATGGCTCGTTATCGTATAACTATGCTATTGCAGAGGATAACCAATCGTATTACTTCGTATTGCGCGATGATATTAACTTTGCAAAAGTGGAAAATAACCAAGCGGTAGATACAGGTGATTTAGTATCAGCGGAGGATGTAGTCTTTTCATTAGAGCGTGCAAAGGATGAGAAAGCAGTGCCAGATCACCGCACATACTCAATTCATGAAAACATCGAGACAGTGGAGATCGTAACAGATATTACAGCATTGGAATCTGTACAAACAGCTAATGGCGACACAGTTTTAGACGTGTTATCACAGCAATTACCAGCGGCGATTGCAGAGGTAGTGGCGAGCGAGGCAGATGTCGATAATGCAGCAGGTAAATATCAGGTTGTAAAAATTACGACACCAACACCATTCCCACAAGTGTTAAACTATTTAGCGCATCAATCGGGTGGTATCGTGTCAGAGGCTGCGGTTACAGCGGTCAATACATTTGATGTTGAAAGCTATGATCCAAACGTTCATGTAGCTTATGGAGATCAAGCAACAGTAACAGAAGGGGCAACATATGCTAACCATTTAGCTGCATCAGGCCCGTACGTACTTGTACAAAAAAATGATTATGAGGCAACGTTCGTAAAAAATCCAGCATATCAAGCAGGCACTGAAAATGAGCCGAAAATAGATAAAGTGAACGTGCGCTTTATCCAAGATAACGATAGCGCATTATCAGCTCTACGTAACGGAGAAATCCACGTACTACAAGCTGTGCCAGAAACGAAGCTTGATGTTGTAGAGGGTGATGCGAATTTAACATTAAAAACAGCAGATAGCAACGCCGTTTCTTATTTATTAATGAATCCAAAAGGGCGAGATGTATCAACATCTGTTGATTTACGTAAAGCGATTCTTTATTCAATTAATCAAGATGAATTTATTAGCTACTACCAAGGTAATAAAAAGCCAGCAGTATCAACTGTTTCACCACTTGTGGATACAGGCTTAAAGCTAGAGGCAGATAGCGCAAAAGTGAAGGAATTTATACAGGCATACCAAGCAACGAAATAAAATGTAAGTGAAAGGCTGTTGGAAAAGTTAGTACATCTAATTTTTCCACAGCCTTTTTGTATTCATATGAGAAGAGGCTTATTCAAACCTCTGTATAGGTCGCGATGAATTATTAGTATGTTTGCAATTTCTAGTAGAGCACGATAAAATTTGACGTGAGGTGAAATATATGAGTGTAGGTTTAGCTGGTTATTTAGTATCAATCTCTGGTTTATTTGTTGTGTTAGCAACCATCTTTAATATATTGCCAACGACATCGACAACAATGCGCGTTATTTTTATTGCGATTGGCATGGCGTTTGCAATTGGTGGTAGTGTGCTGCGTTTTACAGAATATCGAAAAGAGCGCAAACGAGCACAGCAGTAAGCATAATCCGTTATTTGGAGTAGCTATTGAGCAATGTATCTAACTGCTGGCTTGATTCAACAACTTTTGGGTGTGTATAGCCTAGGTCTTTTGCAATTTTATACATTTGTTTTCTTTTAAATTCGATTCTACATTTTAAGATGATTTTTTGGAAAAAGTGTTTCAACATGATGATGGAACTCCTTAATTTTGATTGATACCTGTATTGTATATCACAATTGGTAAAAATAATGTCGCATTGTGGGCAGAATTATAAGTTCACAAATTTGTCACAAATATGGAGTGGTTGAATAACTACATAGCTTTTTAGGTAAGTGATTGCAAGAAATGTCGAAGCGTTTTGTCGAATATACAAAAAAGCTGTTGAAGGTGGTTTTTATTTCCTTCAACAGCTTATTTTTAATATGGCATAATTTTTTCTACAGGCTTTGGCTCTTTAATTTTTGGTAAAATTTTATCAAGTGTAACAGTTCGTATGATCTCATGTGTCGCTGCATCATTTGGGTCATATTTTTCTAAAAAGACAATGACCTCCTTCACAATGGGCGTTGGTGTTGAAGCACCTGCTGTTACAGCAACTGTATCAATACCCTCAAGCCATTCTAGCTTAAGCTCGCTAATATCGGCGATACGATATGACTTTGTATGTGCAATTTCTTCTGATACTTGTGTCAAGCGATTTGAGTTATTTGACATTGGGTCGCCAACAACGATTAGTAAATCGGCCACACCTGCTTGTTCAGCGACAGCCTCTTGACGCACCTGTGTTGCAAGGCAAATTTCCTTATGCACTTCGATATGTGGGAATTTTTTTTGCAAATGCTCCATTAGCGTAGCAACATCCCATTGACTCATCGTCGTTTGATTTGTTACTAATAATTTTTCGTTTGTTAAATTTAAATGCTCTACATCTTGAACAGACTGAACAAGGTGAACGTGCTCAGGTGCCACACCAATTGCCCCTTCAGGCTCTGGATGGCCCTTTTTACCAATATAAATAATATCGTAGCCCTCTGCGGACTTTTCGCGAATTAAATCGTGTGTAACCGTTACGTCTGGGCAAGTAGCATCAATGGAGATAAGTCCTTTGCGCTTCGCAATTTCACGTATTTCAGGTGATACGCCATGTGCGGTAAAAATAACCGTACCTTTGTCCACCTTTTCAATAATTTCCTTCCGATTTTCCCCATCAAGCGTAATAATGCCATCTTTTTCAAAAGCATCTGTTACATGTTTATTATGAACAATCATACCCAAAATATAAATAGGGCGAGGCAATGATTTATCTAATGCAGCATTGCGAGCGATGACCATTGCATCAACAACGCCATAGCAATAACCACGTGGATTTATTTTAATTACTTTCATTGTTCAAACTCCTTTCGCTTTACTAGTCCTATTATAGCAAATGACGTCTAGTGAATACAAAAGTTCGTTTTAAAAGAGAGCTAACAGAAAAGCGAGCATCTGCATCACCTCTCTGTTAGGAACAATTTTAAATATTGGCATTGTTAAAACTCAAATGGTGGTTGATAAATTCTTGGTACAGAAGGGCGTGTTTGACGTTCAATCGGTTTGCTTGAGCTGTCTAGGCTAAAGTTCATTTCCTCACGCGGTGCACGAATGGTGCTCGACTCACTTGGCTGGCTGCGGAAGCCGCGGTACATTCGCCAAAGCGCAGGTAAATTTTTAATCATTGGCGCTGCTTGCTGCACGTAAGGGGTAAATTTTTGTGCATTATCCATAAAGCTATTAGCCGTTTGTAAGAAGGTTTCCCATTTTGGTGCTGAAGCGGCTGTTTGTGCAGCCTGAGCCATACGAGCAGCCTGCATCGGCATCCCCATTGGTATAGCTGATGGCATGCGCATCATCGGTGAGAACCCTCTCGGCATAAAAGCATAGGGAGGTGCAGCAGGGTAAGGCGTTGGCATTTGGAAATACGGGAACGGGCGCATAAAACTCTCCTTTCTATCTGCACATAAAATAGATGATATCTTATCATATGCAAAGGCGATTGTATCGGTTCGACTTGAAAAAAATCCACTTGATACAACACGTAAGGACCTGTTTCATGTTACAATAGTAAAGATTTAAGGAGGAGCGATTATGTCAAAATATACAGATTATCAATTAAAACCTTTTTTGCAGGACGCCGTTGCTAAATTAGGCTTTGTTGAACCAACACCGATTCAAAAGGAAATGATACCACTTGTACTAAAAGGAAAAAGTGCAATTGGACAAGCACATACAGGTACGGGAAAAACGCATAGCTTTTTAATTCCAATCGTCCAACGTTTAAATGAGGAAAAGCAAGAAGTACAGGCGGTGATTACATCACCAACACGTGAGCTTGCACAGCAAATTTTCGATGCCCTACAGCAGCTTGTAGAAGGTACAAGTATTCAAGCAAAATTATTTATTGGTGGGACGGATAAGCAGCGTTCTATCGACAAATTAAAAACACAGCCACATATCGTTGTTGGCACACCAGGACGCATCAAAGATTTAGTGAAGGAAAATGCTTTGTTAGTGCATACAGCGAACCTGCTTGTCGTTGATGAGGCAGATTTAGCATTTGATATGGGCTTTATTGAAGATATCGATGGCTTTGCGAGCCACATGCCTGAAAATCTCGAAATGTTTGTCTTTTCGGCAACAATTCCTGAAAAGCTACAGCCATTTTTAAAGAAATATATGGATTCACCTGTTCATATTCATATGAACGATAAGCGACCGGTAGCGGAAAATATTGATTTTTATCTTGTTCCTGTGCGTTCAAAATCGCGTGATACACGCTTAGTTGAAGTTATTAAAAGCATCAACCCGTTTTTAGCGGTTATTTTCTGTAATACGCGTAAAACAGCGGAGCATGTAGCAGGCTATTTAGCGGAGCAAGGAATTCGTTCAGGACAAATTCATGGTGATTTAAGCCCACGTGACCGTAAAAAAATGATGAAGCAAATTCGTGATTTAGAGTTCCAATTTATCGTAGCGACTGATTTAGCAGCGCGCGGTATCGATATTCAAGGTATTTCACATGTTATTAACTATGAGATTCCTGAGGATTTAGAGTTCTTTATTCACCGTGTTGGTCGTACAGCGCGTGCTGGCAATAAAGGGACAGCGATTACCTTGTTCAAGCCAGAGGATGAGGATGCATTAGTACGTGTAGAGAAAATGGGCATCCCGTTTGAGCAAAAAGATATTAAAAATGGTGAATGGATTGATTTAAAGGATCGCCATCAACGTAAAAACCGCGTTAAACAGGAAAATGAAATTGATGTGAAAGCGAAAGCGCTTGTGCGTAAGCCGAAAAAAGTAAAACCAGGCTATAAGCGCAACATGAAATGGGAAATGGAAAAAATTAAAAAACGTGAGCGCCGCTTGAAAAACAGAGGTAAGAAATAGGAGGCTACAAACAAATGTTATTAGG
Source organism: Lysinibacillus louembei (assembly GCF_033880585.1). Taxonomy (NCBI): domain Bacteria; kingdom Bacillati; phylum Bacillota; class Bacilli; order Caryophanales; family Bacillaceae; genus Lysinibacillus; species Lysinibacillus louembei. The sequence goes on along the minus strand of NZ_CP137624.1, from coordinate 3,356,201 downwards.
TTCACATGTATCGATGAACGGCAAAAAAATGCTACTAGGTGCTAGTGAAGAGGCGCTTAGCTATGATGCGAATACATTTATGATTTATACAGGTGCACCGCAAAATACGCGTCGCAAGCCAATCGAGGAGCTCAATATCGAGGCAGGCTTAGCGCATATGCAGGAGCATGGCATGCAAAATATTGTCGTGCATGCACCGTATATTATTAATCTTGGCAACACGACAAAGCCTGAAACATTCCGTCTTGGCGTCGATTTCTTACAAGAGGAAATTAAACGAACGGCCGCAATCGGAGCGACGCAAATTGTCTTGCATCCAGGAGCACATGTTGGGGCAGGTGCGGAGGCAGGTATTGCGAAAATTGTAGAAGGCTTAAATGAAGTGCTAACACAGGATTATCCTGTGCAAATTGCGCTAGAAACGATGGCTGGCAAAGGCAGCGAATGTGGTCGTACATTTGAAGAGCTTGCGCAAATTATCGATGGTGTGACAAATAACGAACGCTTGTCGATTTGCTTTGACACTTGTCACGTGCATGATGCAGGCTATAATATCGTTGAGGATTTTGATGGTGTATTAAATGACTTCGATAAAATTATTGGGTTAGATCGTTTAAAGGTATTGCATATTAATGACTCAAAAAACGTGCGTGGTGCTGCCAAAGACCGCCACGAAAATATCGGCTTTGGTGAAATTGGTTTTGATGTATTAAAATCGATTGTTCATCATAACCAGCTAATGCATATACCTAAAATACTGGAAACACCTTTCGTAGGTGTAGATGCAAAAACGAAAGCAGCGCCATATTTACATGAAATTGCGATGCTACGTGATGGTGAATTCCGTCCAGCATTAATCGATGCAATGCGTGGATAAAAAGAGAGGCTGCTTGGCAATTGCCAAGCAGCTTTTTTTATAAAACGCAGATATGTTGAGAGAATTCGCAGATAAGTTACCAAAAAGCGCAGATATTTTAAAAAAATTCGCAGATAATGAATGAAAAAGCGCAAATAAATTTAAATAGGAGAGCTACATAATATGAAAAAGCTAATGCAAATTTTCCTCGTGCTCATTTTGTTCATTAGCTTGCCGCTTACGACAAATGCACATGTGCTAGACCAGGCTGTCACAAAAAATTTAGGTAAATCTAACACAAGTGTCTCCTTGCGTTCCTTAACAACGGGCAATATTCTATATGAGCATAATGGGCAAGCGCTAATGAAGCCTGCATCAACGATAAAGCTATTAACAGGCAGCGCAGCATTACACGTATTAGGAAAGGATTATACGTTTACAACAGACCTTTATATTGATGGTGATATTATAGATGGTACATTGTATGGGGATGTTTATATAAAAGGTGGGGGAGACCCGACATTACAGCAGCAGGACTTTTTGACGTTTGCAAAAGTGCTGAAACGTTATGGAATTCGCCAAGTACAGGGGCATTTATATGGGGATGACAGTGCATTTAGTGGTAGCGTATTAACACCAGGCATTGTCAAACAAGACGAAACAGAATATTATGCGGCAAGAATTTCTGCCTTAACGATGTCGCCAAATGCGGATTATGATGCAGGAACGGTCATTGTACAAGTAACAGGTAATACAGTGAAAAAAGCACCGAGCTTTACTGTTCTGCCAAATACAAGTGGCATGAAATTCGTCAATCAAGCACGTACAGGAGCGAAAACAAGCAAAAATACGTTAAGCGTGAAAAGGCAATATGGCTCAAGCACAGTTGTGATAACAGGCAATATCCCGCAAGGAAGTACAGTGAAAAAATGGGTGACATTGCAAGATCCAACAATGAATACGCTGCATGCTATTCGCACTACATGGCAAACAGCCGCATTAAATGTTACAAATCCATCGGTTGGACGCAAAATAGTACCAGCAACAGCACGTAAAATATATACAAAGGAATCGTTGCCATTACATAAGCTCTATCCTGTGTTTATGAAGCTGAGCAACAATAGTATCGCAGACATACTTGTCAAAACGATGGGACGTGAGGTACATGGCATTGGCACTACAGAAAACGGGGTAGCAGTTTTACGTGACTATGTAGCATCGTTAGGCTTAAATGTATCACAATGGCGCTTTGAAGACGGATCAGGTATGTCTCATGTGAATCGTGTATCGGCTAATGAATTGACAGCATTGCTAACAACGATGCAGCAGCAGGCAATGTATTCAAGCTTTTATCAGGGCTTACCAATTGGAGGGCAGCCAAGTCGTCTTGTTGGAGGTTCTTTACGCACACGCTTTGATACAAATGTATTGCGTGGACGTGTCGTAGCGAAAACAGGTAGCATTACAAATGTCTATACATTATCGGGCTACGTCACAGCAAAAAGCGGTCGCCAATATGCCTTTGCCATTATGACGGATCACAAAAATGCACAGGCAATCAAGCAAATTGACCGTTTAGTAGAATCCATTATTCAAAATTATTAAGGAGGAGCTGTCTGAAAAGCAATGTATGACGCTGCTTTTCAGACAACTGTTTCTTTAATTTAGTTAAAAAGTAATGATTTGCTCATCAATCAAGCAGGCGCATTAATGCTTTTCTTTTTTCCTTGCCAATCACTTTATCTACACGCTTCAAAACGTCCTTCGGGACACCGCTTAATAGCCAGCTCATATTGGCGCTTGCAAGAAGTGGGCGAAGCTGCTGTATTTCGCTTAGCGATAATTCAACACCTGTTTTTTTCCTCATAAACCGTTGTATCTCGGCATCATTTGCTGACATAAAGAAACGAACTAACTCCATCTGACTCATTTATTCATCCTTTCGAGGTGTATTACCTTTACAAATGGCTAAAAATCCACTATACTTTCAAATTGTAAATCGTAATGATTTTGAATTAGAAAGAAGAGAATAAATATGACAAAACCAATTATCCAGTTACGAAATGTAACATTTCAATACGATGAAACACAGGCATTAAACGATATTTCTTTCCAAGTGCAGGAGGGGGATTTTTTAGCATTACTTGGTCCAAACGGCTCTGGCAAATCGACGTTATTAAAGCTTATTCTTGGCTTATTAAAGCCAACAAAAGGAGAAATAGAGCTTTTTGGTGAACCGATTCAAGCCTTTAAGCAGCATGAGTGGATTGGCTATGTGTCACAAAAATCCAACTCCTTTAATTCAGGCTTTCCTGCAACAGTTGAGGAAGTTGTGAAAAGTGGCTTAACCAAAAAAGTCGGCTTATTCAAACGCTATCCGAAAAATGTTGATCAGCTTGTCATAGAAGCACTGCAGGCTGTTGGCATGGAAAGCTTTGCAACACGCAATATCGGACAATTATCAGGAGGACAGCAGCAGCGAGTGTTCATTGCGCGGGCTTTAATTGCGGAGCCGAAGCTACTTATACTAGATGAGCCAACCGTTGGAATTGACCACGAAAATGTGCAATCGTTTTATGATATGCTCGTTAAGCTAAACGAGGAACGACAAATTACGATGATTTTAGTCACACATGATGTCGATATCGTCTCAGAGCATATTAGCCATGTTGCATGCTTGAATAAAACGATTCATTTCCATGGCTATAAAAACGAATTTGATGATATTTCAGAGCAAACGCTAGATGCTTGGTACGGGCATAAAGTACGAAAGATTCACTAGGAGATGTAGCGAAATGATTGAAGCAATTTTACGATATGAATTTTTACAAAATGCCTTTTTTTCAGGGCTGATTATCGGGGTCATTGCCCCGTTGCTCGGCGTCTTTATTGTTGTACGCAGGCTGTCGCTCATCGCAGACGCCTTATCACATGTGACATTAGCGGGAATTGCTGGGAGCTTATATATAAGTCAAAGCTTTGCGGCGATGGCTTTATTAAATCCGATTTATTTAGGAATACTTGCATCGGTTAGTGGCTCGATTTTAATTGAGCGTTTGCGCCGTCTTTATAAGCATTATGAGGAGCTTGCGATTCCGATTATTATGTCGGGAGGAATCGGCATCAGTGCCATCTTTATTTCGTTAGCAAGCGGCTTTAACACCGATTTAATGAGCTATTTATTTGGCTCTGTTTCGGCTGTATCGCGTCAGGATTTATGGGTAGTGCTTGCAATTGCAGGCGTTGTTATTATTTTTTTATTATTATTTTTCAAGGAACTATTCGTCTTATCCTTCGATGAGGAATATGCAAAGGCGAGTGGGCTACCTGCGAAATGGATTCATTTACTATTTATGGTCGTCGTTGCACTTGTCATTGCAGCAAGCATGCGCATCGTTGGGATCTTGCTTGTATCGAGCCTGATGACGTTGCCTGTTGCAGCAGCAATGCGTTTAGCGAAAGGCTTTAAGCAGGCAATCATTTATGCAATTGTCTTTGGAGAGCTTGCGGTTATTATTGGGCTTGTTAGTGCCTTTTATTTAAATTTAGCACCAGGTGGAACAATTGTTGTAACGTCTATTATCATTTTATTATGCGTGATTGTTGGAAAGAAAATAAAAGTTCAGGAGGTTGCGCAATGAATTTAACACGAGCATGGGAAATTTTAAAGGACAATGGCTATAAAAAAACCGATAAACGAGAGCTCATTTTACAAATGTTTGAGGAAACAGACAAATATTTAACGGCTCGTGATTTATTGGATGTGTTGAAAAAAGACTTTCCAGGGATGAGCTTTGATACGATTTATCGCAATTTAGCGACATTTGTTGAGCTAGATATTTTGGAAGAAACCGAAATGCAGGGCGAGCGCAATTTCCGCATGCACTGTGAATCAGAGCACCACCACCATCATTTCATTTGCCGTGAATGTGGTAGCGTAAAGGAATTGTCATTATGCCCGATGGATTTGCTCGGTGGCAGCTTGCCAGGCTTTGAAGTAGAGGCACATAAATTTGAAGTGTATGGAAAGTGCCCAGATTGTTTGAATACAATTTAGATGTCATACTACAAAAATGCTCAAAAATATGATAGATTATTAACTAATTGAATAATGCTTGCAAGGAAAAGATGTAAGGGAATTCGGTGAGATGCCGAAGCTATGTCCGTAACTGTATGTGCTTGTAACGTGAAATCATGCCACTGTCCTTGAGATGGGAAGGCTTTCGCAGGAGAAAACAGCACGAGCCAGGAGACCTATCTTTTTCTAATCGTCATAATACTCTTCGGAACTAAAGAGAATGCACGGCAATAGAATATTGCATCATTTGCTTTGTAAACAATTTTCTGCCACCCATTCTGACGGGTGGCTTTTTTCATTTCCGATGAAAGCTTATTCAAACGAAAAAGGAGGAGATGGACTTGGTAAAGAAAGATATGCGCTATATTTGCTACCCATTTATGCGTGAGGCAAGCTGTTTAGTTGATTTTGAAATTCGTACAGACTCATTAACAACAAGTATTGGTACGGTTTTTCCTACATTAGAGGGGGACAATGTACAAATTGTGCGTGAAGATTTAGAGAAGCTACACCCGATGGCCTATCATGTGAACGGTTCTGTGCGTGGCAAGCTTGCTGTTACAGAAGAGGACCTGCAGTTTTTAAGCGATCGCTACGATTTTTATGTAGCACATACAAAAGAGCAAATTGATCGCTTCGTTTTACCGCAAGGAGTAGAGGCAGCAGCACGTTTACATGTATGCCGTAGCGAAGCGAAAAAATCCTTCCGTGCATTACATAAAGTAAGCGAGGAGCGCGATGTGCCAGAAATTTTATTTGACTATTTAGGGCTGCTGGCAAACGTATTTTTCGTCATGGCGGTTTATGTCAACCAAATGAGCGGACACGAGGAAATTGAGTTTATTACGAAATCATATCCAATGAAAAAGCGAAAAGAGGACGCATCATAAAATTCACTGTTAATGGTATAAGCCATTAGCGGTAGTTTTATTATGAACAGCATGTGGGACAAAGGAAGAAACAGTATACCCAGAGCTTTTTAAATAAGATATAATGTAACATAGCTGTCAGGCAACATTGCTTGGCAGCTATTCTAATTCACATATAGCAGGTGACCATATATGGGACGATTAATATTTATCACAGGTGGTGTGCGCAGTGGCAAAAGTGCCTTTGCAGAACGCTACGCACAAAAGCTTGCTGAAGGGCGCTCACTTACATATATTGCATCAGGTGTCGCATTCGATAGAGAAATGCAGGCAAGAATTGCGCGCCATCAAGCAGACCGTCAAAAGAGTGGCGTGATTTGGCACACGTTGGAGGTGCCAGATACTTTACCACAGGGGCTACAAATGCTAGAGCACGATGCCGTTATTTTATGGGACTGTTTAACGACATGGCTAGCAAATGTTTTATACAAGGCACCTCATCATATTGAGGAGCATATCGAAATGTGGAAGCAATATGTTGCAACGACACAGCAACAAAGCATGACGTTATTGCTTGTTTCCAATGAGGTTTTGGATGAGCCAGCATCCATTTATGAAGAAACAGAGCGCTATAGGCAACTATTAGGGGAGCTGCATCAATGGATTGTTGAAAGCTGTGATGAAGCCTATGAAATTGACCATCAACGGAGCATGCGCTGGAAGTAGGAGGGAGATTCAATTGAAGCATTTTTATACAGGAATATTGCTTTGCCTACAGTTTTTTAGCGCAGTGCCAATTAAACGAGAGCTGCCTTTAACAAATCAAAACGTGACAGCGATGTATGCCATTATGCCCCTTTTAAGCTTACTGACAGGTGCAGCTACAATTGGCTTTTTGCAGCTCAATCAACACTGGCTTCACTTGTCGCCATTAGTGGTTGCCATTATTTTAACAATCGTAATGATTGCTGTCACTGGTGGTATACATACAGACGGCTTTATCGACACAAGCGATGCCTTTTTTTCATATCGTGATCAGGAAAAGCGTTTAACAATTTTAGATGATCCACGTGTTGGGGCATTTGGTGTGTTAGCTGTTGTCAGTCTATTACTATTGAAAATTGCCTTTTTGTATGAGGCGCTATTGCGCGAGGTGGATATGCTGTATTTTATAGCAGTTCCATTGCTAGCTCGCCTCGCTATGTTACTCTATTTCATGACAATGAACAGCGCTAAAACGACAGGTCTTGCGGCTTATTTTAAGGAGCGTGTGCAGCAAAGAACTGTAGGCATTGTCTGCGCTATTTATAGCATGCTAGTTATTGGTTATGCTTTGTACACAGGTGAATGGTCACTACTTATTTTATACAGTGTAGCATTGCTAGGTGTATTGTATTATCGACACTGGTCCAAGAAAAATTTTGCCGGCATGACAGGCGATTTGCTTGGAGCTCTTTATGAAGGGATGGAGCTACTATTATGGGGGACGCTATTACTATTCATTTAATTCGACATGGCAAAACGAAGGCAAATGTTGAACGCAAATATATTGGGCATACGGATGAGCCAATCTTACCTTTAACGCCAGTGCAGCTGACAGTGCGGCCCTCTATTGTTTATGGAAGCGATTTGCAGCGATGCCGACAAACAGCAGCATGCTATTTCCCATATGTGCCTTATAAGGCGAATGCTGATTTACGAGAGCTGCATTTTGGACAGTTTGAAATGAAAACATATGAGGAATTGAAGGATTATCCACTTTATCAAAAGTGGTTGGCTGATCCATTGCAAGTAACACCACCAGATGGGGAAAGCTTTATCGATTTTACAGCGCGTGTAGAGAGAGCAATGAAGCAAATTATTATTATGCCAGGTGATTATACATTCGTTGTGCACGGAGGGGTAATTCGTTTGCTGCTTGTGAAGTTTTTACAGCATCCATTTAATAGCGTTTATGCAGAGCATTCGACGATATATAGCTGTACGTGGTCACATTTTTCTGCATGGAAGGAGGGAGAGCGATGCACATCTACATCGGAGGTGCCTATAATGGCAAGCGAAAGTATGTGAAACAGTATTATCAAAGCTACAGACAGTATGTTTTTGAAGGAGAAATCCCTGAAAGTTCCGCTTTTACTACACAAGATGTTGTCATTGTTGGACGCTTCGAGCAGCTTGTTCAACAGCTCATACACTTAACCGAGGATGAAGTAGTAGAACAGTTGATGGAGAAGCTAGGGCAGCTGGATAAGGTGGCAACACTTGTCTGTGTTTGCACAGATATGGGGCGAGGCATTGTCCCACTTGACAAAGAGCAGCGATTTTTACGCGATACATGCGGGAGGCTATATCAAGCGATGTTTGCCTATAGCCATCAGGTGACACGTATTTGGTATGGCATTCCACAAGTAATAAAGGAGACATAAAATGACGAAGGCAAATTTACGATATCTTGTTTTAACTGCGTTATTGGCGGCATTATGTGCAATAGGTGGACTTGTAAAAATTCCTGTTTCAGCGACGGCTTCAGCGGCGCTCGATTCAGCTCCCGCACTATTAGCCGCATTTGTATTACCACCAATTTATGCAGGCTTTACTGGCACTTTAGGCCATATAGCGACAGCAGTCAGCTCAGGTATGCCACTTGGTCCCTTGCATGTAATTATTGCATTGGAAATGTTTGTGATTATTTTAGTGTTTGCCTATTTACATAAGAAGGGCTTTGATAAAATAAAGTGGCTTTGGACGTTGGTTGCAAACGGTGTGCTTGCCACATTGCCATTTTATTTTTTAATTTCACCAGCCTTTTTTATAGCTGCAGTGCCGAATTTATTGCTTGCGACAGCTATCAACATCGTTGTGGCATGGCTCTGTGCCCCACTTCTACAGCGCGTGAAAGTGGAGGGATAGCACGATGCGAAATGCCATACAAATTGATGGAAATATTATTTTAACAATCGACAATGCAGGCTGTATCGGTGAAAAAGAGGCGGATATAGTAAAAGTACCAAATGAAATTGTCGCCTATTTTGCGACGCGTGTCACGCTGTTAGAGCAATGGTGTGCAGGTGCAGAGCCAAGTCATTTACTACTCGCAAACTTTACAGGTGATGCTGCATGGGATGACTATGTAAAGGGCTGTCAGCGTCAATTTGATGAAATAGGAAAAGCTTTACCCCCGATTACAGGGTCAACAGAATCAAATTTCTCAGCATTGCAGTCAGGCTTCAGCTTGACGATGGTAGGGAAAAAGCTTTTGGAACCAACGACAGAGAACTGCCATTATTTTGTCATTGGGCAACCACTAGTAGGACAGCAGGTGATGGAGCATATGCAGGATATAGCGAGCCTACATGAGCTTTATACGTTATGGCAAGCTGGTATTATTCAAGCAATATGGCCATGTGGCTCAAAGGGGATTGGCACAGAAATCACTGCATTTACTGGGCAAGCGCTTAGCTGTGAGCTAGATATGGCAAGCTCGGCTGGGCCAGCAACAGCGGTGCTTGTTGCGGTGCTTGAAGCAGATATTGCCAGATTGTATAAGGAAATTTCAACACCGATTTATCGCTTAGGGTAGAGAAGTGATCAAATAACAGGGAAAAGTGATCAAATAGGCTCGGGAAGTGATCAAATAGATTCAAAAAGTGATCAAATAAGACAAGAAATCGCTCATAAACTTTTACCACATATGTAGCATAAGCATAACTCACGCATACAATGTGGAAAAACAAAGAAAGAGTTGGTTTTCTTGTCTTTTACATTTCCAATTACAACGCAAACGCATACTGTGCAGAAATCGCCACAGCAAATTATTTACTACCCTCAGGCTGTACAAATGCACAATCCGTCATTGCAATTTTTTATTAACCAAACGATTGCACATGAAACACAGCAGCTTATCAACAAACAAGCGGGAGATTTGCCGTCCACGATTGAGCAAATGCTTGGCACATATGAGCTGAAAAATAATCAACGTGATGTGTTTAGCTTAACGCTATCAAACTACGTTTATTTTTATCATGCAGCACATGGAATGACATACGTGCAACCATTGACATTTGACTTGAAAAAGGGGCAGCTGTGCCAGCTAAAGGACTTATTTAAGCCTGATAGCGCTTATGTAAGTGTTTTATCGAAGCATGTGCAGGCGCAAATTAAAGAGCGTGATATCCCAACTATAGAGCCATTTACGGCAATTGAGCCGAATCAATTTTTCTATATTGCGGACAAAACGCTCGTTTTATTTTTCCAATTATATGACTTAGCACCGTATTATTATGGCTTGCCAATGTTCCCAATTTCGGTGTACGACATTGAAGATATCATCGTAGAGGATGGGCCACTTGGGCGAATGATAGCAGGGAATTAATGCTCCTTCGCCTTGTGCCAGCCTTTGTAGATATCGATACAAGCTGTAATAATGATTATGATGATTGTCGCAAAAATAATAGCGCTAATTCCTTGCTCTATTTTTGCGGGTGCTGTCTGCATAATAGTAGCTAAATAGGGGGCTAGCTCGTTATTGATTAGATTATCATGACTAATAATAATGATACTGATAATCGTTGTAATAAGCTTAACGATAAGATTGGCAATGGCTATATTCATCGTCCATGCGCGCTGCTTGAGTTTATATAAAAGCAGCGCTATTTCTAGTGCTACAGCAAGCAATAAAAGTGGCAGACAGGCAAGCAATGTTTGCTGCTGGAAAATAGGTGTCATTAACAATAAATGATCGCCTTCAGCTTTTTGATAAACACCGATAAAATGCTCCGCTGTTAAGTAACCAGCTGTTAAAATAACAATCCAAACGGCTTCCACTACTATTTCACCAATAGAAATACGTTTGCTATCAGGAATAATTTGTACAGCATGTAATGCATCAATTGTCCATTCCTCACCATGCTGTATTTTTTTTACACCACTGCGCTCTAAAATAACAAAGGTAATCGTAATCCAAAATAAAACTTGTAGTGCCACACCAATTAAGCCTGGAATGCTGAAGCTAATAAATTCCAACAGCATTGTCAACATAACTTGCTCCCCATCTAGCAAGGAAAAGCTTTGAATCGCCTGAACAACAAGCGCAATAACGAGCGCCCAAGGCAATACGAGTTTGATTGTATCGATATATGAATCATAAAGTGAGGGACCAATTAAATAGCGTTCCTCGTCTCGGTAATTTGCTGCAAAATCAGCAGGGTTGCCGAGCTTCTCTAAAACAATCTGCACATCTTCACTCGTATAATTTATTGGTAGCATATCCTCAATTGTTGATGTAAGCTCAAGCGCTATATCATGTCGAGCTTTTTTAGGTAATCTGCGTGTTACTTCATATACATAAGCCTCAATTAACCTCATGATTGATGTCCTCCCTGTAGTAAAGTAGTTAATTCAGTAGCTAAAGTGAGCCATTCTAGCTTTAGCTGTTCGAAAATTTCACGACCATAGTCGCTAATCACGTAATATTTACGTGGTCTGCTTTCACTTGTATCCCAACTGCTCGTCACCAGTTCTTGCTTTTCTAAGCGTCTTAATAAAGGATACAGCGTATTTTGTTCAATGCTAACACCTGCTTGCTCCAGCCGTTCAACAAGTGAATAACCGTACTGAGGTGTTTCGAGCTGACTTAACACAGCTAATGTCAACGTCCCGCGTCTTAATTCTGTTGTAAAAGACTCGATTAATGAGCTCATCTTATCAACTCCTTATATACTGTGTATAATACAGTATAGTATGGTGTACGTCAATGTGTGATTCTTTACAAAATAAAAATCGCACGGAATATTCCATTCCATGCGATCTATTTACTTTCTTACAACAAAGATTAAATGTCGCCCACAATCCCTTTGCTGGCGGTAGGAGAAGCCTTGTTCCGCATCGTATGTACAAGTGCGGTCAATTTGTATATTTTCAAGTGGCACACCAGATAGCAATAGTTGCTGCTGCACTGTCAATTGATTATCGATATGGTATTTCTGTGTTGGCTCATGGAAGTAGCTGAAATCATCCGCATAGCCAAGCGCTTGAAATTGCTCGTAAACATCCGCATCGACCTCAAAGCGTTGCTGGCTTAGCGCCATACCGATTTGTATACGCAAATCAGATGGATTGTTGCCCTCTGCGATTAATTGCTGTAGCAGCTTCACAGTAATTTCTTTCACTGTCCCTTGCCAGCCGCTATGAATAACAGCACAAAGCCCCGTAACTTCATTTGTAATAATGACAGGTACACAATCGGCTGTGAAAATCGACAGCACAATGCCTCGCTCATATGTATAAAGAGCGTCGGTTTCTGGAATGGCTGAAGCTTGACTGTCTGCACCGTTACCTTTTTGCTGTGTGGTAATCTTTTGGAAGGTCGCACTATGTGTTTGCTGTGGACAAACAAAATCTTGTATAGCATAGCCGATTTCTGCTGCTAAGCGTTGCCGATTAGTCAGTACCGCTTGCGGGTTATCCGTTGTGTAAAATGCCATATTATTCAATTCTTCATGGCTATCCTTTAATGTTATACCAGCTAAAAACTGCTCGTTATTTATATAAAATTGTATCATCGTAATGTCACCCCTTATATTTAGTGTAATGAAAATGATAAGTGATGACTAGTTATTTTTATCATTCAATCAATCAAATCTAGCTAATAAAAGTAGGAAAAGTCGCAAATAAAACAGAGAAGTTGCCAATAAATCAAAGAAAACCGCAAATAAAATAGAGAAGTCGCAAATAAATTGAGAAAAACGCCAATAAACTAGAGAAAGTCGCAAATAAATCGAGAGAACCGCAAATAAAATAGAGAAGTCGCAAATAAATCGAGAGAACCGCAAATAAAATAGAGAAGTCACAAATAAATTGAGAAAAATGCCAATAAACTAGGGAAAGTCGCAAATAAATCGAGAGAACCGCAAATAAAATAGAGAAGTCGCAAATAAATTGAGAAAAACGCCAATAAACTAGAGAAAGCCGCAAATAAATTGAGAAAACCGCCAATAAACTAGAGAAAGTCGCAAATAAATCGAGAGAACCGCAAATAAACTAGAGAAAGCCGCAAATAAATTGAGAAAACCGCCAATAAACTAGAGAAAACCGCAAATAAAACAGAGAAGTCGCAAATAAATCAAGAAAACCGAACTATGAAAGAGCATTTTGCAATGGTCTCTTCAATAGTTCAGCTTTTGATTAATGCCTGAGCTTTTCTTAGTTTTCTACAGTCATATTCTTTTTAGCTAATTGGGCTGTTGCAGCATCATAGCTGTTTTTAATTAAATGCTCCAATATGTTTTCTTTTGTAATAATAGGCATCATAATTTTGACGATAGCTGCCTGATCTTCAACAAACTTGCGTACTGCATCTTCCTCTTTTGTGTGCATTTCAAAATAGCTGCGTTGGCGATTGCGAATAATAATATCCTGACGCGCCTCTGCAATTAAAATGTCAGCGAGCCATTGATTTAAAGCCTCTGCAAGATAGATCGCTGTTGCAAAGTGTAGCTCGGCAGCTGCATCTGGATATGTTTTAATAAATTTAAAATAATGATCATTTCTTAATTCATTTAAAATAATAAAATTGCTAGAATAATAGAGCGTTTTTTCAGCCGCTTCCAAAATATTATATTCATCGGGCTGAAGCAATAGCCAAATATTAAATGCACTGATGCAAACATCATTAGGCGTTACGATGCCTATTTGCGGAACTGTGTGAAATTGCGAAAATTGATTTGCTAATGCTTTGAATTCATTGACTAATACGTCATCTTTTAAAAATAATAAGCTTTTCTCTGCTGTAATGGTCTCAAACAACCTTCCTCACCTCGCTCCACTTACTAATCTTTACCACTATTGTATCGTTTCCAATTTTTAATGCAATATATTTATCTACAATCAGTAGAAAACTCCTAGCATGATGACATACTTTCGTGAAAATGCGAAAAGCTGTCAGAAAAGTCCTGCATAAGCATGCTTCTCTGACAGCCTGTTATTTATCATGATTCAGTAGAAAACGATTCCCTTCACTCAATGAATGTTCAAACACCTACTGAATTCTAATAAAGCTTAAGCATCGATTAATTGTTTAGTTGAAGAAGGTGTGTCATAAACCTCTTTATCAAGCTCTCCCGTCACACGAGCTGTTGTTACACCTGCTGTCATAGAGCCGCTAACATTCAATGCTGTACGTCCCATATCGATTAATGGCTCCACAGAAATTAATACTCCTGCCAGGGCAATCGGTAAATCAAGAGCAGATAGCACTAAAATAGCTGCGAATGTTGCACCACCACCAACACCTGCTACACCGAATGAGCTAATCGCAACGACAATAATAACGGTTGCAATAAAGCTAGGACTTAATGGATTAATGCCGACAGTTGGGGCAATCATAACCGCAAGCATAGCAGGGTAGACACCTGCACAGCCATTTTGCCCAATCGATAAGCCAAATGAAGCGGAGAAATTGGCAATCCCTTCAGGTACACCTAGACGCGATGTTTGTGTTTGAATATTTAATGGTAAAGCACCTGCACTTGTACGTGAAGTAAAGGCAAACAATAATGTTTCAGCTGATTTTTTCACATATGTGACAGGATTTAAGCCTGTTAATGTAATGATAAGTAAATGAATGATAAAGACAACAAGCAGTGCAACATATGATGCAATAACGAACTTTCCTAAATTATAAATTGCACCATAATCACTTGTTGCTACTGTACGTGCCATAATCGCTAAAATGCCATATGGTGTTAAGCGAAGCACAATGCGTACAACCCCCATAATTAAGGCATAAATTGCGTCAATGCCTTTTTTTATCGTTGCGGCCATTTCCTGCTCTTTACGTGCAACAGATAAATAAGCGAAGCCTAAAAATGCTGAGAAAATAACAACAGCAATTGTTGAAGTGGAGCGAGCCCCTGTTAAATCAGCAAATGGATTCGCTGGGAATAACTCGATAATTTGCTGTGGTAATGATGCCGCAGCTAATGTTTCAGAGCGCTCTACTAACGCTTCACCGCGAGCCAGCTCTTCATCACCTTGTAAAATTTGTGTTGCATCTAAATCAAAAATAGCTGTTGTTGTAATGCCGATTGCAGCCGAAATAGCTGTTGTACCAATTAAAATGGCTAAAATTAAAGCTGCCATTTTACCGAAGTTTTTGCCTACCTTCATTTTCGTAAAGGCAACTAAGATGGAAATGAACACAAGTGGCATTGCAATCATTTGTAATAGCTTCACATAGCCTGTGCCGATAATGTTGTACCAAGGTACCGTGTTAGTAAGCTCCTCAGCGCCAGCGCCATAAATAAATTGCAGTGCAGCCCCTAATAAAATACCTAAGCCTAATGCGATAAAGACGCGTGTTGAAAATTTAACATGTTTTTTCTTTAAGGCATATAAAACACCGATAAAAGCAATAAGTACGATGACATTCAATAATACGATGAAATCCATAAATGATATCCTCCTAGATAAGTAGTTAGCATATTGTATTCTATTCTTATAAAACATATTAGTCAAGTAGGTATTTAAATTTTATTAAAAAAATTTCGCACCAATCATGTATACTAAGAACATAGGGAGTGAATAGTATTGAAGCTTGAGCAATTATTTTATCGTGGACAGCTCCATGCATGCTTTCAATTGGCACAACAACAAGCTGCCTCACCATTTGCACAGCAGGTGATTGCCCTATATGAGCGCTATCAGCTAGGCGATATTCCTGGTTATACAGCATATGGACTGCAATCGCTTGAACGAGCAGATGAAACGTATGTGGAGCAGGATGAGGTATTAGCCATTCGTACAATAAAAGATGAACAGCAATTTGCAGTGCGTACACGCCAGCTAGAGGAAATAGCGCGTACAGGTACTGATGAGGAGCGAGCACAGTCATTTTTTACACAGGCACAGCTGTTTTTATATGCACATCACTATAATGAAAGTGTGCATTGTTTCCTACAGGCTGTCAAATGCCAGCCGAATAAGGCACTATATTACGGATTAGCCGCACAAACGATGCAACGTTTAGACTATACGCCGTTTGAAATATTAGGCTACTTAGAGCGAGCTATTGATTTGGATGATAAAAATGCCCGCTGGTATTGGAATCGAGCCCTTGTTTTAATGGAGCTCTACAAAGACTTGCAGCAGGATGCTTTTTTAGAGCAGGCACTCATTGCATTAGAGCAGGCGCAAAGCTCTTGCCGTACAGAGCAAAAATCGCTAAGAGCTGCCATTGAAAATACAGTGGAAAACATGAGAGAATATATTTTTTGAATAAAAGGAGTGTCAAATAGAGTGAAAACACAGCAAGAAATCAACAGTTATATTGAGCAATTAATGTTTTTGCTAACAGAAAAAGCAAATGCGGCACAATTTGAAAAAACGATTAAGCAAAATCTCGCAACAAAAAAACAATCGGCAACAGATGAGCAAGACTTTTTTGATCGCCTAATGTTAAACATCACCTATTTTGTCGAAAATAAAGCAGCATGGGTCAAAATTTTAAAGGATACATATGGACAAAGAAAGGTGCCAGCCATTTCGTACATTGAAAGTGAATCGCTTGCACAGCAAATGCGCATTCGCCAATTTGTATCAGAAAAAATGGATGATTATACGAAAATGTTCCATAGTCAATATAAAGCGCTAAACGTGACAGAAGAGGCGGTTGTTTATGATTATGCATATGCCTCTGTGGAGCATGCACTACGCTTTGACTTTTTAACCTATTTAACAATGCAGCCACAGGCAAGCACCATCCTAGATGGAGACTTTGAGGAAACATTGCGCATAATAGAAGGCTACATTGCCTATTATGCAGATCAATTTGTTAATCAAATGGAATTAATGGAATAGGAGAGCATCATCATGAAATCACCGTATATATTTACACATAAAGCGCCAAAGGAAGCAGGCGAAAAGCCAGCCATCTTTTTATTGCATGGTCTAGGAAGCAACGAGCAGGATTTATTACAGCTTGTAGAGGAGCTACCGTTCGATTGTCACATTTTTAGTTTACGTGGACCGATTGAACATCCGCCAGGCTATGCCTTTTATACATTTGAAGAGGAGGGACAGCCCAATCAAGCCATTTTTGATCAAGTGGTGCAATTTACAAAGCTCTTTATTGAAGAAGCAATTGCTGAGTTTGCGTTGAAACAGGACGAGCTCTATGTGATAGGCTTTAATCAAGGGGCGGCGATTGCACAAGCATTGACTGTTATTATGGCAGAAACATTGCGCGGTGCTGTGGCATTAAGTGGCTTTACTCCACAATTTGTAATAGATGAATACCGCAAGCTGCCGCTTAGCAATGTGCGTATGTTTATTGGGCATGGTGAATATGACTATGTTTATCCACTTGCATGGAGCAAGGCGAGCGCAGCGTTTTTTGAGGAATACGGCGCGCATGTGACATTTAAAACATATCCAGATGGACACGGTGTCACACCAGATGAGCTAAAAGATTTAATGGCGTGGTTTGCATGAGCTGTCTAGGATGCCGACTAGCCAATCAACAGGCAATGGTTTATGCCGTCTTTGAGGACGAGCATGTTTGCTGTATTTTAGACCGTGATCCTTATAATGAAGGACATGTATTAATTTTGCCCAAAAAGCATGTGCGCTATTTGGATAAGTTAGATGCTGTAACCGCAAATGCAGTAATGACAGCAGCACAGCTTGTATCAAAAACAATCAAAGCATTATTCCAGCCTGATGGTATCACCATCTGTCAAAATGGAGGTGCTTTTGACGATTTAGGGCATTTTCACCTGCATGTTATACCAAGATATGAAGGGCAAAGCTTTGCAGATTTTTTCTTAGATGATGAAGCGCCTGCTATAGATGGAGCTGCATTAGAGGAAACAAAGAGAAAGATGGTAAAAGTGATAGAAGATATAGCTTGAAAATTGTATAGATAAAGATATTACTTTTAGTAGAGCACTAGGTTGTTAAGTCACAATGATCGCAGAAGGAACGAATTGCTCCTTCTGCAAAGGAGACCTATACTATTAAATATCGGTATGATGTGAGATGCAATATATAAAATTGCTCTACTCAGACCACATAGAGGTGATTGAAAATGGAGCAGTTAAAACAAGCGATTATGAATTTGCTACAGCAGTATTATACATATCGTGAAACGCCGAATTTCTTTAGACAAGAAGCTAAAATTGTTGAATGTCTGAACGACAGTGTGAAGGACGTACATGCCCAAATTCCATTGTCTCCTGAATTAATATATTTTTATTCACATTTTAAAATGAATGGACCTATTCGTCAGGATGGTCATCAATTACATAGGATAAGCATCGACATTGGCAGTGGCAACCTTTATTTAAGTGAGCCTGCTAATTTATATCGTCGACAATTAGGCTTTCGCTGGGTTGGTAGTAGCGCTCCGTATGAAGAAAACCCTATGTGGAATGCTTCTTGGGTAGTGATAGCAGATAAGGATGATGATCCAATTATTGTGGATACAAGTCAAAGAAATTCACCAGTGTTAGCGAGCTACGATGCGAGCGAAGTATTTTCCATAGCGGATTCGTTAGCGCAATTTTTTGCGGCGATTACTGTTGTACTGAAAGTGTTTCATGAGCGCTTTGCAGGAGAAATAATGGATGAAGAGACTTGTGAGATTGAGGGAGAATTTCTTAGTGTGCTAACGGAAGAACTAATGAACGTATTAAACAACCAGGAGCATGTCCAGCATTTGATAGATTATCTATATGGCTAAGTAAATATCATATTTCCTCCAACATTTGCGTAAGATGAGGGTAAGCAAGTCCATTACGCGGTCATTGGAGGAGATGTATGCGCATTGATGACGAGCTGTTAGAAAGGCTCGGTGTGTATTTTGTCTATCATGAGATTTATAATCAATATGGCATTACATTTGAGAGCTTTGTGGACAGGTGGTTGCGCGGAATATTGGACATATAAAAAGCTGTCGGGGTGAAATCCGACAGCTTTTGAGGTTATTCAAAGTTTTTGCGAATCCAGTCATTTGCTTCAAGCCAGTTGTTGACACGAATGACTTTCTTCGGTGTGGCAAGCCTATTGTAAGGTGTATCGAATAAAATAACAGGGATGTCTAATTCCTCTGCTAGCATTACCGCATTGTCATGTTTGTCTTCAAAGAAGGCATCAACAGCATGCTGTTTAGCTGCTGCTAATTTATTATGACTGCCAATCAGTTCGATATAGTCATATGGAACTTGATGCTCATCAAACCAATGTTTTGTAATATCTAAAACACTTTCGCCGCGCGCTGAAATATAAAACAATTCGTAGCGATTTTGCCAATCGTTTAAAATGGCTTGCGCATTGTCTGCTAATTTACTTGCCGCATAAAGACGGGGCTCATTCGTTGTAAACCAGTTGGCAAACTCTGTGCGATCAACAGGGTGCGGGAAGGCACTTAAAAAATCATATTCTACGACATCATCGAGTGTAATATTGACATTATACGCCTCGTTAATATGTGGAATCAGCGTTGCTGGGCAAGTTACTGTGCCATCGATATCAATGCCGAACCTTGCTTTTTTGTTCATCATTGTGCTTGAGCCGCTTCCTCAGCTGCACGTTTTTCTAGCATTTCAGCAGCCAATTTATCAATTTCCTTTTTCAGTTCCTCAACCATTGTTTCCTCAGGTACTTTACGAACGGTTTTGCCCTTCATAAACAATAAGCCTTCGCCACGTGCACCTGCGATGCCGATATCCGCCTCACGTGCTTCACCAGGACCATTTACCGCACAGCCAAGCACGGCTACCTTTAATGGTACGCTTAGCTTTGAAATATACTCCTCAACCTCATTGGCAATTGAAATTAAGTCGATTTCAATACGGCCACATGTTGGGCATGAAATTAATGTCGCCATGTTGGAAGCTAGACCGAATGACTTTAATAGCTCACGTGCTACTTTTATTTCCTCCACAGGGTCTGCTGACAGCGAAATGCGTAATGTATTGCCGATTCCTTTAGATAAAATCGCACCAAGACCTGCTGCGGATTTAACTGTACCTGCAAACAATGTCCCAGACTCCGTAATCCCTAAATGCAATGGATAATCGAATGCTTTAGATGCTTTTTCATAGGCTTCAATTGCTAGATTTACATCAGAAGCCTTCATGGACACGATAATATCATGGAAATCCAAGTCTTCTAAAATTTTAATATGATGTAATGCAGATTCAACCATCCCGTCAGCTGTAGGGTAGCCGTACTTCTCTAAAATATGGCGCTCTAATGAACCTGCGTTGACACCAATACGAATAGGAATATTTTTTGCCTTAGCTGCATTGACAACCGCTTCTACTTTTTCACGGCGTCCAATATTACCTGGGTTAATACGCACTTTATCAATGCCGTTTTCAATTGCTTTTAATGCGAGTTTATAGTCAAAATGAATATCTGCAACAAGCGGAATATTGATACGCTTTTTAATGTCAGCAATGGCATCCGCTGCGCGCTCATCTGGAACAGCGACACGCACGATTTGACAGCCTGCCTCCTCTAAGCGCAAAATTTCTGCTACTGTTGCTTCCACATCATGTGTTTTTGTTGTACACATACTTTGGATAAATAATTCATTGCTGCCACCAATTGTTAAGTTTCCTACGCGTACAGGGCGTGTATTGGAACGGTGAACGATTTCACTCATGTAAATTCTCTCCTTCGATTGTTTCCGAGTTTTTAAATAAGACGCAATGACCTACTTTGATGTTGCCATTGCTACTCGAAAAATGCTCTCACTGTCATTATTTTAGCAGTGAACATAAGAGAGAACAAGGAATTAGCGTATTTTAAAAGCATTTATTTTCTATTTGCTTGCGAATCGGTAGTTTGACAAATTCACCTACTACAAGTGATTGCTGCTGTAAATGGGGATTTGCCTTATAAAATTCAGCAAGACGCTCAGGAAAAGGAGCCGTTGTAGGTGTTGCTGCAAATAGACTATGCACGGTATCACTTTGCTGTACACGAACGCCGATATGCTGCCATTCATACGTAATTTGCTCCTCGCAAATCTCCTCTGCATAAAAGGAGGCGAGAGAAAGTGTTCCCTCCTGTAAATCTATTTTAATAACTGCGGCGATAATGAAAAAAAGTATGGTAAAAATAATGTAACGCATAAATATTCCTCCTAAAATAGAGTCACAATACTATTGAATGTCTAATTGGTGTATTCTATTCCTGAGCGTAGCTATTTATTAATTTTTGGAGGGAAATGTGAGATGCAACAATTACAGCAGCTTATTCAGGAGGCACAGCCATTTTATAAGAACGGACATGTGGCAACATATATACCAGCATTAAGCGAGGTGGACCCAAAGCTATTAGCGGTATCGTTAATCGATGGCAATGGGCATATTTTTCAGGAAGGGGATACGCAGCAATTTTTTACATTGCAAAGCATTTCAAAGGTTATTAGCTTTATTTTTGTTTGTGCAACTTACGGCACTGAGCATGTGCTGCAATATGTGGATGTAGAGCCAACTGGTGATCCATTTAATTCCATTATTCGCTTGGAAAGTCATCAACCAGGCAAGCCTTTTAACCCAATGATTAATGCAGGGGCAATTACCATTTCGTCAATGCTCCCAGGTGGAACAGTGGATGAAAAGGTGCACAATTTGCAAAGCTTTATAGCAAAAATGGTTGGTGTGCACTGTGAGGTAAGTGATGAAGTTTTTACATCTGAATGGGAGACAGCTTATCGCAATCGTGCAATTGCTTATTATTTAAAAGCAAATGGCTACTTGCAAGGTGATGTGGAGGTCGCACTGGAAGCTTATTTAAAGCAATGTGCATTGCTTGTAGATGTGCAGCAGCTCGCCACGATTGCCTTAGTCATTGCGAATGATGGCTATCATCCGTTAACAAAGGAGCAGCTGTTCGATGCGAAAATAGCAAAAATGGCGAAGGCTTTGATGCTAACTTGTGGCATGTATAATGCTTCAGGAAAATTTGCGGCATTTGTTGGGCTGCCAGCGAAAAGCGGTGTGTCAGGAGGCATTTTATGTCTTGCAATGGATGCACAAATTGAGGAATTACAAGGTACGATAGGGATTGGTATTTTCGGTCCAGCCATTGATGAGGTCGGCAATAGCGTAGCAGGGATGAAGTTTTTAGAGCAATTGTCAAGGCAGTATCAGCTCAGCATTTTTTAATGAGGAAAAGGCAGTCGATAAAGTGCGACTGCCTAAGCCTGAGGCATTTTCGGATAGCTTTTTAATGCCATGAATAAAATGCTCATTGTAACAATGATAAATAGCAAAATGGAGATTGTCGATGAGATAGCAAAAAGGCTTAAAATAATTGATAAGATGACTTCCCATGTAATGGCAAAGGTAGCTGTTCGCCAAACTTGTCGATATTCGCCACGGCGTTTCATCGGCTTTAAAAATAGCTGACCGACATAAGCATAAACGCTAATTTTAGCAAATAAAATAAGGGTGTTCATGACGAATAAAAAAACGATAGAAATGGCATAAACAAGCCACTTTAAGTCACTTGCAAATTCCTCTATTTCCTTGTAGGCAAAAATTTGACTAGCTTCATTATTGAAAAATTTGCCGAGTGAAAAAACAGTCATTGCGGTGATGAGTAAAAAGGCATATTGAATCACTTTGCCAATCGGCATAATTCTATAAGCGGCAAGCTTTTTTGGCTCGTATAGGCTAGCAAGAAAAAGCTGTGAATGTTTTAATTTCATATGTATCTTCTCCTCCACAAGACAGTTTATCATGAAAGTGAAGGCATGTCGCTTTGAAACTTTTTTGTTTGGTGGGACGTACATAGTAGGCAAAGGAGTGGACTTTTATGGATATTATTGCATGGATATTAATTATTGCCTGTTTTGTTATTAGCTTTGTCGGTTTAGTTTATCCAATTATCCCATCCGTATTATTTATTGCGGCAGGCTTTCTTATTTATGGATTGTTTTACACATTCGCACTACCTTGGTGGTTCTGGGTGATTGAAGTGTTGTTCGTTGTATTATTGTTTGCAGCGGATACGATTGCCAATTTAGTTGGTGTCAAAAAATTCGGTGGCTCAAAGGCGGGCATGTGGGGAAGTACCATTGGGCTGTTGATTGGACCATTCGTCATCCCATTAGCAGGTATTTTAATTGGGCCATTTTTAGGTGCCGTTATTGCGGAATTACTTGTTGAAAGAACAACAATTAAGCAGGCGGTTCGCACAGGGGTAGGCTCTGTTGTTGGATTTTTAACATCTGTTGCAGCAAAGGGAACGATTCAAGCAGTTATGATCCTTGTCTTTGTTATTGCGATTTAGTTTCCGTCAAAAGACCGAAATATGTGTTCTGGAGTTTTTTTCGTTGAAGGACTGTACCAATTTTGATAATCTTATACATGAACAAAGATTTTTTAACTTCGAGGAGGAATTTACAATGGCTTACGAACTACCGAAATTACCTTACGCATACGATGCATTAGAACCGCATATTGATGCACGCACAATGGAAATCCATCATTCAAAACATCACCAAACTTACATTACAAATGTAAACGCTGCATTAGAAGGTACAGAGTTTGCAGATAAAGATGTAAACGAGCTAATCGCTAACCTAGATGCACTACCAGCTGACAAACAAACAGCTGTACGCAACAACGGTGGTGGACATGCTAACCATACATTATTCTGGGAAGTAATCGCTCCAGGCGGTTCAAATACACCAGTTGGTGAAGTAGCAGCAGCAATCGATGCGAAATTCGGTTCATTTGATGCGTTCAAAGAAGAGTTCGCAAAAGCAGCTACAACTCGCTTCGGCTCAGGCTGGGCTTGGTTAATCGTTGATGGTGACGGCGTTGCTGTAACATCTACACCAAACCAAGATTCACCTGTAATGGAAGGCAAAACACCAATCCTAGGCTTAGACGTTTGGGAGCACGCTTACTACTTAAACTACCAAAACCGTCGTCCAGACTACATCGGCGCGTTCTGGAACGTTGTAAACTGGGATGTAGTAGAAGCTAAATTCCAAGCAGCGAAATAATATAGGCTGCCCTTCGATATTTTGAAGAGCATATAGAAAGAATCAGAAATATACCATTTTGGTATGCTTCTGATTCTTTTTTTGTAGATTTGTTTAAGTTAGTATTTCTTATTTACAATGAATTTTAGTAAAACGCCGATATATTTCAAATTTCGCCGATATATCCTGAAAAGTCACCGATATATTTCAAAAAACGCCGATATATGATAAAAAGCCGCTGATATTTTATGAATGTGGTGAATTTCTCTTCATTTCCTTCGCAACTGCGTGTGCACCAGCATCTCGTTCTTGCTCCAGCTTGTTGGTAATTTCTGCGTAGTCATCTGCTGTGCGGTTTTGGCTCATTTTGTATGCGGCTTGTATTTCCTCTATTTTAATTTGAATGCCAACAATGCCCTTTAGCTCACGCTCTAATAATTCAGGTGATAACGTTTCCCATAAAACAGGACGTTCGCGATGCCCTTCATATTTAACAAGCAATGCAGCTAAGTCCTTCTCTAATGCTTCGCCTGAGAAGGTTGTTGCCTGCCCATAAATGTGGACAGCTTGATAATTCCATGTTGGTACATTTTCTTTTTCGTACCATGATGAGGAGATGTAAGCATGCGGTCCTTGAAACATAACAAGCACCTGCTCCAATCCTTGTAACGAGCGCCAAATGGGATTGCCATAAGCGACATGTCCTGTTAAGTAATGACCGTCCTCTTTCTCTACAAGCTGTAAAGGTAGGTGAACGGCCATCGGTCTGTTGTTACGCATAGAGACGAGTGTTGCAAAGCTGTTATACTGAATAAATTGCTGAATTTCTTGGCTATTTGTCACTTTAAAATATTTTGGAATATACATCATAGCCCTCCTTTTATTTTCATTGTAAATGTTTACATTTAACCTCACAACATGTAGATTAGAAATAACTTAGTGTGGCGAAATAATCGCATCGAAAGGAAAGTGGTTGCATGACAAATGATAAAATAGCCCCTTACCTGCACTCAGAAACTGCACAGCAGCAGCTTTATAAACGAACATTAATCGTTATTTTATGCTCGCAAATTTTTGGTGGTGCAGGGTTAGCAGCAGGAATAACAGTAGGGGCCTTATTGGCGAAGGATATGTTAGGCACAGATAGTGTAACAGGTTTACCAGCGGCCTTGTTTACATTAGGCTCAGCTTTAGCAGCCTATATTGTAGGGCGTGTGTCGCAAAAATATGGCAGACGCTATGGCTTAGCCTCTGGATTTTTTGTAGGAAGTATAGGGGCAATTGGTGTAGTGATAGCAGGAGCAATGGATAATATTGCGCTATTATTTATTGCGCTGTTCCTTTATGGTGCAGGCACAGCGACGAATTTACAGGCACGCTATGCAGGAACCGATTTAGCAACTAGTAAGCAGCGGGCAACGGCAACAAGCATTGCACTTGTTGCGACAACCTTTGGTGCGGTAGCAGGACCTAATTTAGCGACGACTATGGGCAAGGTGGCAGAAAGCTTTACATTGCCAACATTAGTAGGACCATTTATTTTAGCGGCAGTAGCCTATGCATTAGCTGGTACAGTGCTCTTCGTCTTTTTACGACCTGACCCATTGCTTGTAGCGCGAGCCATTGCAATACATCAAACCGCAGCTGAAACAGTAAATGCGGAAGGCGCGGTAGATAAGCGCCAGCTAATGCGCATGGGGATTATGGTAGGGGCGATTGTGTTAGTGTTATCACAAGTCATTATGACATCCATTATGACGATGACACCTGTCCATATGCTAGGGCATGGTAGCCATTTAAACGCAGTTGGTATTGTTATTGGCCTACACGTAGCAGCGATGTATTTGCCCTCTTTAGGTACAGGCGTACTTGTAGATAAAGTGGGAAGAGTTGCTGTGGCACTTGCGGCTAGTGTGACATTAGCGATTGCTGGCATATGTGCCGCCTTTGCGCCAGGTGATTCCTTACTATGGCTAGTCGTGGCACTAATGCTACTGGGACTTGGCTGGAATTTTGGCTTAATTAGTGGAACTGCTATTATTATTGATTCAACAACAATACATAATCGAGCAAAGGTGCAGGGCTCTGTTGATGTTGCAGTAGCATTAGGTGGCTCCTTCGGAAGCGTTGTTTCAGGGGTTGTCGTAGCCTTTTCTAGCTATGCAACGCTTGGCTTTATTGGGATGAGCTTTGCGCTCTTTGTTATTCCTGTTGTATTATGGGGATATAAAGCGAATCGAGCGCTTTAGAAAATGTCGTGCTTTAATTTTAATGGAGAAGAGGGATGAAGTATGGGAAGAACTGTTCATTTTGAAATTCATGTTAGCGATATGGAAAGAGCGAAAACGTTTTATGGTGAGGTGTTTGGCTGGTCGTTTCAAGATTGGAGCGATTACGCGGGAATGCCTTATTTTGGAGCTGTAACAGGCAGCGATGATGAAATGGGTATTAATGGTGCATTAATGCAGCGTCAAGGTGCTGAGCCACAGGCAAATCAAGCGGTCAATGGCTATATTAGCACGATGGGTGTTGCAGATTATGATGCGACAGAGGCGAAAATTTTAGCGTATGGTGGTAAAGTTGCAAAGGCAAAGCACGCTTTACCAGGAATGGCTTGGCAAGGGTATTATCTGGATACAGAGGGCAATATATTTGGCATTCATCAGCCTGATGAAAATGCAAAATAGTAAGGCAAAATATGCGGGTGTTTGGAAGGGGTTTATCTTTCTAAACACCCGCAACTTTTTTTCGGCGTTGTCGTCACAAAATAGCGGCTTTATCTTTTTTCTAACGCATACAGGTGGTATACTAAATGTCATGGATTACAAGGAGAGGAGGCGCTTCATATGCGAAAGGTGCAAAAAAATAAAAATAATCAAAACCCAAAAGCCAAGCAGCGAGCAAAGCTTACATTTCGAATGAATGTCCTTTTCTTTTCAATTTTTGTTTTATTTTCTACGCTTATTTTCCGACTAGGTTATTTACAAATTGTGAAAGGTGAAGAATATGTGCGCAAAATTGAGCAAAAAGAGGAAGTACGGGTCAATACTAGTGTGCCCCGAGGGCGAATTTATGACCGCTATGGACGTATTTTAGTAGATAATCAGCCAGAAAATGCGATTACATATACACGAATGCAGACGACAACGCAAAAAGAAATGCTGGAAATTGCGATTGAGCTAGCGAAGTTAATTGAGCAGCCAACAGATCGTGTAACACAGCGTGACAAGCTCGATTTTTGGATTTTATTAAAAAATAAAGAGGCGTTGGCAAAAGTTACAGAAGCGGAAATGAAAGAGTACCGCGCTCAAAATGAAGGCATTGAAGAAAAGCTAGTCAATGCGGAAATGGATCGCCGTATTCGTGAGCGTATTACAGATGAAGAATTAGCGCAGCTTACAGACTTCGATTTAGAGGTGCTAGCCATCTACCGAGAGATGATGTCAGGCTATAATTTATCGCCGCAAATTATTAAGAGTGAAAATGTCACAGATGATGAATTTGCACGTGTTTCTGAGCGTCTAGCTGATTTGCCAGGTGTCAATACGACAACGGACTGGAAGCGTGTCAGACTATCGCCATTTGCACTGTTAGGTCGTACAACAGTACCTAGCAAGGGGATTCCTAAAAATAAGCTTGATTTTTATTTAGCGCGCGAGTATTCACGGAATGACCGCGTTGGGGAAAGTTATTTTGAGGCACAATACGAGGAAATATTGCAAGGTGAAAAATCTGTCGTTAAAAACCTGACGAACAAAAAAGGGCAAGTTGTGGAAACACAAACGACATACCCTGGTGAGCCTGGCAAAGATTTAGTATCAACAATTGATATAGATTTGCAGGCAGAGGCGGAGCGTGTCGTTGAAAAATACTTGCTAGAATTAAAGGGGCTTGGTTCTTCAAGTCTGCTAGACCGCGCATTTTTCGTTATGATGAACCCAAATACTGGCGAAATATTATCCATTGTTGGCAAAAAAATCGAGAAGGACCCTGAAACAGGTGAAAGCTATATTGTTGACTACTCATATGGGGCATTTACAACAGCCTATGAGGTAGGCTCTAGCATTAAAGCAGCAACTGTTTTAACAGGCTATTCTGAGGGTGTTATTAAGCCAGGCTCAGAAATGATGGATGAGCCAATCAAGCTTTTAAGCACAGACCCAAAAAGCTCCATTTTCAACCGCAGCGGACGCATTTGGATGAATGATTTAAAAGCATTAGAGCGTTCCTCCAACTCCTATATGTTTAAAATTGCCTTAGGTATTGGAGGAACAGGTTATTCCTATAATATGGGTTTACGATTGCGTGATGATACACTACAAAGAATGCGCAATGGCTACTCACAATTCGGCTTAGGCGTGCCAACAGGCATTGATTTACCTGGTGAATTTGCAGGGTATCAAGGGGTAATGGATACGCCAGGTAAAATTCTTGACTTAGCGATTGGGCAATTTGATACGTACACGCCATTGCAGCTAGCACAATATATTTCTACTGTTGCCAATGGTGGTTACCGCATTCAGCCACGTATGCTGAAGGAAATTCGCAAGCCTTCTGCTGATGGAGAAACACTAGGGGCACTTGTACAGGAGGTAGAGCCAAAAATTTTGAATCGCATTTCTAATACAGATGCAGAAATTGAGCATGTTAAAAAGGGCTTGAGACAAGTTTATGTGGGCTCACAAGGTACTGCCTATCGCTCGTTCCATGATGCACCATATACAGCAGCAGGAAAAACAGGTACTGCTGAGGTAGTATATTATGGTCCACAAACTGACAAGTATAGAACGAATACAACGACATTAACACATGTTGGCTTTGCACCATATGAAAATCCGCAAATCGCTTATGCGGTAGTTATACCATGGGTGACAACAGACTTCAGCCGAAGCTTAATACAAAATAATGAGATTGCACGTGAAATGGTAGATTATTATTTTGAGCTACAAAAAAAATATGAGCAAAATGGCATGTCTGAAAGCTTAACGACACAAAAAATTCTACCGCCGTTTTCTGAGGAACGTCTGGATGAAGATGAGGAGCACACTACGGCAACTGAATAATGTGTGAAGCGAGGGAGTTTGAAAAGGTGAAGCTTTTTTGAACTCCCTCTATTATATAGAAAGAAAGGATTTTACGATGCGAAAAACTTTATATCATATTATCGTATTTTTAGGAGCGATTAGTAATGCTTTTATGATGGCACGCTTAAATGTTTCCCCTGTCATATTAATTACAACAACGGTTGTCTATGTTGTTGTATTAGAGGCTTTATTTCTATTTTTAGAGCCGCGCTTAGCTATTGCTGCACGCAAACGGAATTTAACAACATATCCATTTTTAAAAGATTTAATTGATGCCAAAAAGGCGACAGTTACATTAAAGACAGGCGAAATCATTTACAATGCTTCATTTAATGGCTATAGCAGTCCAAAAGATGCTGCTAAAATTAAACTTGATATTACGCAGCCGAAAACGAAAAAACAGCCTGAGAAGATAGAAACGCGAGAGCTGTTATTAATACATATTAAAGGCGTAAAAAAAATACTATAGGAGGGGGGAGGGAGCATATTGAAGAAAAAGCTTCTATATAGCGGTATTATCGTAATACTTCTATTAATTATCGCGTATTTTGGGGTAGGTAACTATTTTTATAATTATGCCTTAAATGCACAGGATGAAAAAGAATTTATGGAAGATAACCCAAACTTAGAGGATAGCCCATTTATTAATGCGGAAGCAGAGGCACAATCTGTTCAGCTAGATGATGATTTTAAGGCAGCGGTTCAAGCAGAAAAGTGGAAGATTGAGTCGAATGATAAGCTAAATTTGAAATTGCAAGGAAATGTCTATTTACAAGACAGTCAGCATAAATGGGCAATTGTCTTACATGGCTATACGAGTAGCTCTGCTAAAATGACGAGATGGATTCGTAATTTTTATGAGCAAGGCTTTAATGTGTTAGCGCCCGATTTACGTGGACATGGTGAAAGTGAAGGCGAATATATCGGCATGGGCTGGCATGATCGCTTCGATGTTTTGCAGTGGATTGATGAGGTGCTTGCGCAAGATCCTGAGGCTGAAATCGTTTTGTTCGGCGTATCAATGGGTGGAGCAACAGCGATGATGACGGCTGGTGAAAGCTTGCCTGAAAATGTCAAGGTCATCGTTGAAGATTGTGGCTATAGCTCAGTTAGTGGCGTTTTCGTTTATCAGCTTGATGATTTATTTGGCTTACCAGAATTCCCAGTGCTGCATGCAGCAAATACAGTAACAAAAATGCGGGCAGGCTACAGCATTTATGAGGCTTCGGCAGTAGAGCAGGTGAAGAAAAGCACAACGCCGATGCTCTTTATTCATGGTGATGCCGATACGTTTGTCCCATTTGAAATGCTACAGGAGGTATACGATGCAGCTTCTGTTGAAAAGGACATGCTAATTGTCGAAAACGCTGCACATGGTGATGCAGTGAAAGTAGACCCAGAGACCTATTGGCAAACGGTATGGACATTTATAGGGAAATATATTTAATAACACTCTATTTTTCAAACAATTTTGTAAATTTGATAGAAAATGATGAATAGTAAGCTAAAAGGCTCCACTACACAAATTCCTTTGTATAGTGGAGTTTTTTCTATTTACAAAACATCTACACTACTTTACATAGGCTTAACATTCTATTTAAATTCACTCAACAAATAGCCTTTATAGTTATCATTGTAACAACAAATGACTATGAAAGTTATTGGAGGACTAAACAAATGAGTAAATGGAAGTACGCAGGCAAGGCAGCAGTATTAAGTGCAGCATTATTATTAGCAGCATGTGGTGGAGAAGACGCAGAAAAAGATGGAGCAGCAACACCGAACAATGATCAATCAGAAGTTTCAGGTGCAGAAGCTGGCGACGTACAATTAACTGGAGTTGTTGCTGGTGATGGTTCATCAACAGTTGCCCCAATTACTGAAGCACTTGTTGAGGAGTACGCTGCAGTACAAGGGAAAGTACAAGTATCTGTAGGGGTTTCTGGTACTGGTGGAGGTTTTGAAAAGTTCATTAATGGTGAAACAGACTTCTCAAATGCATCACGTCCAATTAAAGATGAGGAAGTTGAAAAATTAACAGCAGCAGGTATTGACTATACAGAGCTTGCTATAGCATATGACGGATTATCTGTTGTAATCCACCCAGAAAATACTTGGGCTAAGGACTTAACAGTAGATCAATTAAAAAAATTATGGATTGAAGATGGCACAACGAAAAAATGGTCTGATATCGATCCATCATGGCCAGCAGAGGAAATTGTATTCTATGCACCAGGCACAGATTCTGGTACGTATGACTACTTTGATGAAGTCATTTTAGATGGGGAAGATTTAGTAAAAACAGCGACATTATCAGAAGATGATAATGTATTAGTACAAGGTGTTTCAGCAGATAAAAATGCAATTGCATTCTTCGGCTATGCGTACTATGTAGCAAATGAAGGTAAATTACAGGCTGTAGCAGTAAATGGCGTAGAGCCGAATAGCGAGACAATTGAGTCTGGTGAATATGCACCATTATCACGTCCTCTATACGTTTACGTGAAAAATGAAGCAATGGCGAACAACGAAGCAGCTTATGACTTCCTTCGCTTTACATTAGAGAATGCGGGCGATATGGCTGAGGAAACAGGCTATGTGCGTTTACCAGCGGAAGAATATACAAAAGGTTTAGCAGCATTAGAAGCATTAAAAAAGTAATGCATTAATCTGGAATGTGTGCTTTATGCACACATTCTTTCCTTAAACGGAAAGGAGTTTATCGACAAATGGCCGGAAAAGCAAGTGAGCAATCCATACAACAAATGATTGCAAAATCCCGTGCACGAAAGGGAAAGAAAATAATAGAAAAAACAATGCCGAAATTGCTTTTTATTGCAGCAGCATTATCTGTATTAACAACGTTTGGGATTGTTTTTACACTTATTTTTGAAACGTTTGAGTTTTTTCAGAGAGTATCAATAACAGATTATTTATTCGGAACAGAATGGCTACCATTCTCAGGTAAAGAGCCTTTATATGGAATTTTACCACTCGTTTTCGGAACATTAAAAGTTACTGGCATCGCTGTATTAGTAGCAGTACCATTCGGTCTTGGGGCAGCCATTTATTTGAGTGAGTATGCATCAGATAAAACACGTCGCATCGTGAAGCCTATTTTAGAAGTACTTGCGGGTGTACCAACAATTGTCTATGGCTTTTTCGCCTTAACGTTTGTGACACCGATTTTACAGCAATTGATACCGTCGCTGAAAATATTCAATGCGCTCAGTCCCGGGATTGTTGTAGGGATTATGGTCTTGCCAATGATTGCATCACTATCAGAGGATGCGATGAGCTCTGTGCCAAACTCCATTCGTGAGGGGGCACTTGGACTTGGCGCAACAAAGTTTGAAGTAGCGATTAAAGTAGTGCTACCAGCCGCTTTATCAGGAATTATCGCCTCTGTTGTATTAGCGATTTCACGTGCAATCGGGGAAACAATGATTGTATCACTTGCAGGTGGTTCAACACCGAAATTTGATTTTGCTGTAACTGATTCAATTCAAACGATGACAGCATATATCGTGCAAGTATCAACAGGTGATGCTGGATATGGAACAACGATTTACTATTCAATTTATGCAGTAGGCTTCACACTATTTATTTTCACCTTAATTATGAACCTACTTGCACAATATATTTCAAAACGTTTCAGAGAGGAGTATTAATATGAAATATTTAAATGATACTGCTGTCATGAAGCGCATGAATTTACGCTTAAAAATGAATAAAGTGTGGAAAGCGATCTTTATCGTCGCAACGACCTTTGCGTTAATTACACTGCTTATTTTATTAGTACGTATTTTTTCACAGGGTTTAAGCCATTTGAATTTAAATTTTTTATCAAACTTCGCCTCACGTGTGCCTGAAAAAGCAGGGATTAAGGCAGCGCTGATTGGTTCATTATGGTTAATGGCGGTAGTTGCGCCAGTTTCAATTTTGTTAGGTGTAAGCTCTGCTATTTATTTAGAGGAATATGCGAAAAAAAATCGCTTCAACGATTTTATTCGTATTAATATTTCAAACTTAGCTGGTGTTCCTTCTATCGTTTTTGGTTTACTTGGCTTAACGATTTTTGTACGTATGTTAGATTTAGGAAAAAGTATTTTAGCAGCAGGCTTTACGATGAGTTTACTAATTTTGCCAATCATTATCGTATCAGCGCAGGAGGCAATTCGAGCTGTACCACAGGAGCAGCGTGAAGCTTCATACGGTATGGGTGCAACGAAATGGCAAACGATTGTCAAGGTTGTCTTGCCAGCAGCGATTCCAGGAATTTTAACAGGTAGTATTTTAGCGCTATCTCGTGCAATTGGTGAAACAGCACCATTAGTTGTTATCGGTATTCCTGTTATTCTACAGTTCTTGCCTGAGAATTTATTAAGCACATTTACCGCATTACCGATGCAGATTTTCGATTGGGCAAAGCGTCCGCAAGAGGAATTCCAGTACGTTGCAGCAGCAGGCATTATCGTCTTAATGACATTGCTCGTATTTATGAATTCAATTGCCATTTATATTCGCAATAAATTCCAAAAGCGTTATTAACGGAGGGACATTATGATACAAGTTCAAGAGCAGACGTCAAAGGTGCAGCAAGAAGCAGCTGCACAAATGACACAAGCGAAAAATACAGTATTTGAAACGAAAAATTTTGATTTATGGTATGGTCAGCACCATGCATTGAAAAATATTAATTTAGATATTAAAGAAAATGAAGTAACGGCCATTATTGGACCATCAGGCTGTGGTAAGTCGACATATGTCAAAACATTGAATCGTATGATTGAGCTTGTACCAATCGTTCGTACATCTGGTGAAATCAATTACCGAGGACGCAATATTTTTGGTGGCAACTATGAGGTAGAGGAATTGCGCACGAAGGTAGGGATGGTGTTCCAAAAGCCGAACCCATTCCCGAAATCAATCTATGACAACATCGCATATGGCCCACGTATTCATGGTATTAAAAATAAAAAGATATTAGATGAAATCGTGGAAAAATCATTGCGTGGCGCGGCGATTTGGGATGATGTCAAGGACCGTCTGCACCAAAATGCGTACGGCTTATCAGGTGGTCAGCAGCAGCGTATTTGTATCGCACGCTGTTTAGCGGTTGAGCCCGATGTCATTTTAATGGATGAGCCTACATCTGCGCTTGATCCGATTTCTACGCTGAAGGTAGAGGAGCTTGTTCAGGAGCTGAAAACGCAGTATTCTATCATTATCGTGACACATAATATGCAGCAAGCAGCGCGTATTTCTGACAAAACTGCCTTTTTCCTAAATGGTGAAGTGATTGAATTTGACCAAACGGATAAAATTTTCTCAACACCAGCAGATGAGCGCACAGAAGATTATATTTCTGGTCGTTTCGGATAAGGAGGAATTGATAATATGATGGCAGTACGTGAACGTTTTGAGCACGATATGAAAACAGTACAAGAGGATTTATTAGATTTATGTAATAAAAGCATTAATGCATTAGAAGTGTCGTTTAAAGCATTTTTGAACAAAGATATCGACACAGCATTATCGGTAATTGATAATGACATTCATGCGAACCGTTTAGAGGAACTGATTAATGATCGTGTCATTTTATTAATTGCCAAGCAGCAGCCTGTCGCAACAGATTTGCGTCGCTTAATGACGATTGTTAAAGCGGCTAGC
Source organism: Lysinibacillus louembei (assembly GCF_033880585.1). Lineage (NCBI taxonomy): Bacteria > Bacillati > Bacillota > Bacilli > Caryophanales > Bacillaceae > Lysinibacillus > Lysinibacillus louembei. The sequence goes on along the minus strand of NZ_CP137624.1, from coordinate 3,321,637 downwards.
GATATGGAGCGTGTTGGCGATTATGCTGTCAACATTGCGAAAGAAACGATTCGCATTGGCAAAGACGACTTTATTACAACTGTAGATATTTTACAGGAGATGTGTGGAAAAACAGTATCTATGCTGCGCCAAATTGCGGATGCCTTTATCCATGAAAATACGGCACAGGCAAAGGAAATCGCTGAGCTAGATGACCAAATTGATAGTTTATATGGTCAAGCAATTACACATTTTATGCAGCTTTCAAGCAAGCAGCCTGAAAACATCTCGCAAATTATGTATTTATCCTTCATTAGCCGCTATTTAGAGCGCTCAGCAGACCACGCAACAAACATTGCAGAGCATCTATTCTATTTAGTGAAAGGTCAGCATTACGAGTTGAATAATTAGAGACAAGCGAGCGGATTTACGCTCGCTTTTTGTGTGTCAAAAGTCCTGATTCGCCCGCAAGACAGACAAATTCGCCCGTGAGATGCTGGAGATCGCCCGCAAGACAGCTAAATTCGCTCGTAAGACACTAAATTTCGCTCACAACATTGCTCAGCCGTAAACGGTTTGCCCATGAACGACTGTTTTCACTACTTGTAAATGGGGAATTTGCTCCACATCAACTGTGAAAATATCATCGTTTAATATAGTGAAATCTGCCTCAAAACCAGCCGCAATTTGTCCGCGAATATGTGCTTTGTCGATTACTTTAGCTGGCTCGGTTGTGTAAAGTGACACCGCAGTATAGCGTGAAATACACTCAGCTGCATTGAAAACTGCGGTATGTCCAATTTGCTGACGAGTAATTGCCGCATAGATGCCATGTAACGGATTCGGGTGCTCAATCGGTGCATCTGAACCGCCTGCACAAATGATGCCACGTGTAAGCAATGATTGAATAGGGTGTGCATACTGTAAGCGTTCCTCGCCTAATCTAGCCTGTAAAATACTCATATCAGATTGAATAAACTGCGGCTGGACATCAACAATAATAGGAAGTGCTGCTAATTTTGCTAGCAAATCCTCATTGACTAAGCTGCAATGAATGATACGATCTTTTTGTCCAGCTAACGGTGGATATTGTTCAATTAAATCAACAATTGCTGCAATTGCTGCATCGCCAATAACATGCACCGCAATTGTTGCACTAGCTGCTCGAGCTTTTTGGACAAGCTTTGTCAATTCTTCCTGTGAATGAATAAATAGTCCACGATTATGAGGGTCATCCATATAAGGAGCAGATAGGGCAGCTGTGCGACCACCAAAGGCACCATCAATGAAAATTTTCATTGCTCCAAGCTCCAGCCAAGTGGATGCTGTGAAATCCATTGCACGTAAAGCATCCCATGCCTCATGATGCTGTAATAAATGCGCTTTGAAATTTTTATTTTTTACAATATATTGATAGCTTTGTAATGGAACAGAGGGGTGCCCGTAGTAGCTTAAATCCTCCGAATGTCCACCGACAATGCCCAATGAATGCAAGGAGGCAATGGACTTTTGCAGCGCATCATCGACATAGCTTTGTGTCGTTGTCGGCATTTGGTTCACGACTAAATAAAGAGCACTATCCTTTAAAATCCCTGTTAATTTACTATCTCTTTGTTCAATAACACCGCCTGCTGGATGCGGTGTTGCCTCATCGATTTTCGCATAAGCAAGTGCGAGGTGATTGACCATAATCAAATGATGACAGCTACGTTTAATAACAACATGACAGCCTAATGTATCAAGCTCCTCAATCGTTGGGAATACGAGTTGCTCATTTGTACCCTCGTTATAGCCAATCGCTACAAGCCAATCATCCTGCTGCAATGTAGCAGAGCGCTCCTGCAATGCTACCATTAATTCCTCTTTAGAGGCTATTTGACTTGCATCTAAATTCTTCAGCTTTTCTCCATAGCCAATAATATGTAAATGACTATCAACAAAGCCTGGATATAAAACATGTCCTTGCAAGTCAATCAAGCGCTCGGCTCGCGCCCGTAAATCAGCAAAATGGCCAACAGCTCCAATGATGCCGTCCTGCTCTAAAACTGCTTCAACTGTATGTCCTTCTTGCTGCATCGTGTAAATTGTGCCACCATACCATAAATTCATTGAAATCCCTCCATTTTGTGAGTGCCAGGCACACAAACAATTCTGACAGTTAAAAAAATAATAACAAAAACCATTGAATATGTATAATATTTTATGTTAACTTATATTTATATTTGGTTAACTATAGTTTGGAGGAAGTAAAATGAATGTTAAAAATTATGTGTTAGCTGCACTTGGTGCGGCGATTATTGCGGTGTTAGCGCAGGTTTCCATTCCAGTGCCACCCGTACCGTTTACAGGGCAAACATTAGCAATTGGGCTAGTAGCGACGATTTTAGGCTCACGACTTGGGACGTTGTCGGTTGGAGTTTATTTATTGATTGGCGCAGTGGGAGTGCCTGTTTTTGCAAACTTTTCAGGTGGATTTGCCAAATTAGTAGGACCGACAGGAGGCTATTTGATTGGCTTTTTACCAGCTGCGTATTTAACAGGCCTGTATTTAGAGAAAACATCATATACATATGTACAGGCAGCTGTTGCCAATATAATCGGCATGTTCGTTGCACTGATTTTCGGAACGATTTGGCTAAAAATTTCAGGTGACTTATCATGGACATCGGCGGTGGCTGGTGGTATGACACCGTTTATTCCACTTGGTTTAGTAAAGGCAGCACTGGCAACATGGCTCGGTATTTATGTACGTAACCGCTTAATGCAAGCAAAATTATTATTAGCAACAAATTAATATTTGAATTATATGAAAAATCAAGTTACAATTACAGCATAAAAGCGATCATGAAAAAATAGTAACGTATGTCTGATTTTCTAAGAGAGTTAGCGGGTGGTGCGAGCTAGCAGTCAGCATAGGTGAATGGATTTTCTAGCTGCAAGGAGGAAATGCCTTGCCGTAATTGCTAACGTTACAAGCAGTCGAGTGGGCTAAGCAATTAGTCAATGAAGGTGGTACCACGGCTCTCCGTCCTTTACAGTGCGGAGGGCCTTTTTGTGTACAAATGAGCAGAGAAGAGGAGAGCAGAGTATGAAATTTGTAACGAAAACATTGCAAGGGGATATGTATACCCCAATTGGCATTTATACAAGTCTTCAAGGGCGTAATAAAATGCTATTTGAATCAAATGCCAAATATGCCGAAAGTGGCCGTTATTCATTTATTGCCGTAGACCCAATCGGTGAATTAACAGGAGATGGGCAAGCGTCAATCTTTAATGGAGAAGTGAAAAATATAGCGGTAGCAGAGCGTTTAAAAGAGGTGCTGCCAATTCATCAAGGAAGCTATCCCTTTGCCTTCTTCGGAGGTGCTATAGGCTATTTTAGCTATGAAACAGCCTTTCATTTTGAAACGATTGGGCAGCCTGTCAACGATGCTTATCAGCTACCAGACATCCATCTTTATTTATACGATACGTTTATTGTTATGGATCATATCGAGCAAATAGTGACATTAGTGGCAGTTGATTTATTTGGAGAGCGTACAGAGATACAAATGGAGCAAGCCATCCAAGGCCTTAAACAGCAAATCGAACAACAAGTAACACAAATGACCGATACGAATGTTGATATACAGTTTTCTGCAACGATAAGCGAGGAGCAGTTCACAAAAATGGTCGAAACGGCACAGCAACATATTCAACGTGGTGACATTTTCCAAGTAGTGCTGTCGCAAACCTTTGAAGCAAGCTTTGAGGGTGATGCCTTTACACTGTATCGTAAGCTACGAGCAACGAATCCGTCACCTTATATGTTTTACATGAATTTTGACAATGCGATTGTGCTCGGTACATCGCCAGAAAGCCTAGTTAAGGTGCAGCAGGGCGTTGTGACGACGAATCCAATCGCAGGCACGAAGCCGCGCAGCGCAACAATGGAGGAGGATGAGCAATTAGCCAAAAGTCTGCTGAACGATGAAAAGGAGCTTGCTGAGCATCGAATGCTTGTCGATTTAGGACGTAATGATATCGGGCGCGTCTGTGAGGTAGGCTCGGTTCAAGTCAAACGTTATATGCAAATCGAAAAATACAAATATGTCATGCATATTGTATCAGAGGTAACAGGGCAGCTAAAAGAGGACGCACATATTGTAGACGTGCTTGCTGCTTGCTTACCCGCTGGTACCGTATCAGGCGCACCGAAAATACGTGCAATGCAAATTATTCATACGCTGGAGCAAAAAAAGCGCGGCATTTATGCAGGGGCAGTCGGCTATATTTCCGCCTCAGGCAATATGGATTTAACGCTTGCTATTCGCACGATGATTGTCAAGGAAGGCAAAGCTTATGTGCAAGCAGGGGCTGGAATTGTTTATGACTCTATTCCACGCATGGAATATGAGGAAACGCTAAATAAAGCGCGTGCATTGCTGGAGGTGCGAAAATGATTTTACTAATTGATAACTACGATTCGTTCACATATAACTTATATCATCAAATTGCAGCATTTGAGCAAGAAGTACAGGTTGTGCGCAATGACCAAATCACAGTGGATGAAATACGTGCATTACAGCCACAGGCAATTGTTATTTCACCAGGGCCAGGTATCCCGCGCGAGGCAGGCAATATCATTGACATTATTCAAGGTCTACATCGAGAACTTCCTATTTTAGGAATTTGTTTAGGGCATCAAGCAATAGGTGAAGCATTTGGTGCAAAGGTGGTGCGAGCAGCGCATATTATTCACGGGAAAACGAGCCAGCTAACACATCTGCAGCAAGGACTGCTACAAAATGTAGCATATGCTGAGGAAGTAATGCGTTACCATTCACTTGTTATCAAACATGACACGCTACCAGATGAATTTATTGTCACTGCGAATGCAGCAGATGATGGCGAAATTATGGCAATTCAGCATACACAATATCCGCTCTATGGGCTGCAATTTCATCCAGAATCTATTGGTACAAAGGCAGGTAGTGTAATGATCGAAGCGTTTCTAAAAGCAGCAAATTGCTTATAAAAAACTGATATTCTCTTGCACTATTTTGTTATAATGAAAAGAAAAAGGGGAAATATAAAATGAAAACCTATTATAAACAAATTGCTGTTGGAATTGATTTTTCAGAGCAATCATTACAGGCATTCCAGCGCGCCATCAAAGTAGCGAAGCAAAATGAGGCTGCTTTACATATTGTGAGCGTAGTGGACACGCATTCCTTTGGCTCTGTGCAAGCATATGATATGACATATGCAGAGCAAGTTAAGGGAGAGCGAGAAAAGCAAATCCAAGCCTTAAAAGAGGAGGCCATTGCCGCTGGTGTGGAAGCTGTTCATGTGGTTGTGGAGCTAGGCTCTCCAAAGGCTATTTTGTCAAATTTAAAGGAAATTGACTTAGTCATTATTAGCGCAACTGGTTTAAATCGCTTTGAAAAAATGATTATTGGCTCAAATGCAGAGCGTATCGTGCGCAACGCGAAATGCGATGTATTGGTGGTAAGAGGATAGTATAATAAAAAATCCGTATGGCGATATCGTCATACGGATTTGTTTATATTTTATGGCTCAGCAGGAATATCTTCAGATGCAGGCTTTTTAGCAGAAGCTGTTGTGAAGACATAATGGATGGCTGTTAAAGTTGTCCCTTCAGCTGCCGCTGTTGTAGATGCGAAGCTAAGCCCTAGTGGTAACACTAAGCATACTGCTAGTAAAAGACTAATTAATTTCTTTTGCATTAGTATCATCCTTTATTAGTAAATTTAGCAATAACATTTAATAATTTACCATGTAATATAAAGGAAATCAATATGGAGTTATTTAATTTAAATGGTTTATTTTTAAATTCTCAATTGCTTTTAAATAATCATATTTATTTTGTAATGTAAAAATAGCTTTTGCGTGCTCAAGGTAAGGTACCGCTGCTGTTTTATCCTCAGAGGAAAGGATTACAGAATGTGCCTCTTGGAAAAGTAGCTGTCCTAATAAATATAAAGTTTCATTTTCTACACATAATTGAATGCCCTGCTTAGCCAGTAATATAGCTTCCTCATAGCGCTCTAAATATTTAAATGTGCGCGAGGCACCAAAATAAATGCGAATTTTCACTAAATAAGATATAGATGTTTGACCTTGAAGTAATGGCAAGCATTGCTCGTAATAGGCTAATGATTTTTCGTATAGCGTCGCTTCAGCATAAATAACCGCAATACTATTTAGAATAGCAGCTGTTTGTTCGGTATTTTGCTGGTTGTCAATTTGTAAAGCATCTTCCAATGTTTGAATGGCTGCATCAAGCTCCTTATGTAAAAACCATAAGCAAATTCCTTTATGCCATAATAAAAATTGTCGGTACTCTGGTGCTAGTAGAGCCTCTTGGAGTAGCTCGTTTTGCACGATAAAGTAAGCGGATTGATAATCATGCTGGTGAATGAGCTTACGAATAATCTGTTGTGCATCGGTTGCCTTAATGGATGTGCTAGTGCTGTTCGAAATATCAAAGAAATAATTCATATCAACACCAAGCCTTTGAGCAATTGCAAACAGTGTAAGACTGGAAGGAATCATTTCCCCTTTCTCGAAATTGCTGACCATTGCCTGTGTACAAATACCTTCAGCTAAATCCTTTTGTGTAAGCCCTCTCTTTTTTCGTAATTCTTTAATTTTTTGTGAAATTCTCTGTTTCATAGTTAATTTACTCCTATCTTGTATTTTGCATAGAATTATTATACCTTATTATAATATAATTAAATAATTAATATGCATGAACATTAATTATTGGGTTTTTTTAATACAATTTATAATAAATTTTGAAATTTCCCCCACTATTAAAAAGGTTTTAATGTATATACTTTACCTACAAACAAAACACCGTATCATCAAAAATGTTTCTAATGATACGGTGCTTCTCTATAAATAGCTCGCGATTTCCTCTTCTAACTTCAATGGCTTATCCGTTGGGGCAAAGCGTTTAATAATTTGACCATTGCGGTCGACTAAAAATTTGGTGAAGTTCCATTTAACGCTTTTACCGAGTAAACCTTTCGTTTCTTCTGTCAGAAGCTTAAATAAAGGGTGTGCAGCATCGCCGTTGACAGCAACGATTTCATGCATTGGGAATGTGACACCATACGTAAGGCGGCAAGCTTCTGACGCTTCCTGTGCCGTTGTTAGCTCCTGCTTAAATTGATTGGAAGGGAAGCCTAAAATGACTAGTCCTTGCTCGGCATATTTGTCATAAAGTGCTTGAAGCTCATCAAATTGCCCTGTTAAACCACATTTTGAGGCAGTATTAACAATTAGTAATACTTTTCCTTCATAGCGGGCTAATGAATACGTTTCACCTTGATCTGTTGTTACATCAATATCGTAAATTGTCATTGGGAAAGCCTCCTTGTTACTCTACTTTTTTACCTGTTAAAGTGCGTGCCATTTGTTCCAATGTCATTGCGGAATGAAGCTCGAATTGTCCCTTTTGAATGGAACGGGAGTATTCAGGCTTGGATAAAAACAGTTCTAACTCACGCCCGTTTGCTAAAATACCTAAATCCTCTACCTTTTTTCCAATATCGTAAATAGAGATACCTTCATATATGTCCACGACGCCACTTACGACATCGCTTTCTACCTTGGATGGTTGTTCCGTATTCTCAGCAGGCTCTTCTTTCGAAATTTCTTGTTGCTCATTTGCTTGCTGGAGCTCCACTACTTGTGCATTGGCCTTTACTAGTTGCTGTTCCAGTTCTTGAATGCGTGCCTCTTGCTTTTTTGTATCGCCATTTGCTTCACCGTAGCTGAACATAGGAATATGTAGCTGCTTTCCAATAGTAAGAAGTGCACCTACTAGAAAGAGGGCGATGCCGAACGTTCTTAAAAAGGATTTCATACTGCGCCTCCTGTTGTAAGGATTTGGCGCACCTGCTCCTCAGATAATGTTGAGAGTCTGCTAATTTCTTCGATAGCGAGTCCTTGCTTATTAAGCTCTAACACCTGACTCACTAAAATGCCATTCACAGGCTGTGAAGCTCGTGGTTGCGCTGGCAGAGGTTTCTTTTTTGCAACTTGGAAATTTGGCTCCAGCATTAATTCTTCCTCTACAATTTTCAAGCGACGCTTTAATTGATTTGTTTCTTGGAAAATCGTCAGCGATAAATCCTCTACTTCCTTTTCGACTTTTTTATGCGAATCGCGTAAAAATAAAGAAAGGATAATGAAAAATATACCGACAATCATTAAAATAATTGATAATTCCATGTTGAACGCTCCAATCGAATTGATGCAATTGTCTTTTATTTTACCATATCGCAACTTAATATGAAATGATACTAGCTTTTTTTTCGGTTTATGTTATAATGGGAAAGTCGTATAAATCATGCTCAAAATTTTTATTCTTAATTAGAGTGGGAGGGTTAATAATGCGCGTAAACATTACTTTAGCTTGCACAGATTGCGGCGAACGTAACTACATTTCTAAAAAGAACAAGCGTAACAATCCAGAGCGTCTTGAACTTAAAAAATATTGCTCTCGCGAGAAGAAATACACTCTTCACCGTGAAACAAAGTAATTGCTCAATTAGCCAAAGCCCCAAGCGGTTTTGGCTTTTTACTTTAAAAAGGTGGGAACAATGATGGATAAAAAAACGATGCGTCAACAAGTGCGCAGTCAATTAGAGGCTATTTCATATGCAGATTATCGAGCACGTTCGCTTGAAATTGCCCAAAAATTAATGCAGCAACCATCTATTAAAGAAGGGAAAACGATTGCTATTACAATTTCTTCAAAGCCTGAGGTTGACACAATTGCAATTATTGAAGCGCTGTGGCAGCAAGGCAAAATCGTTGCGGTACCGAAATGTCACCCAAAAACGCGGGAAATGACATTTTACGCAATTGAAGGATTTTATCAATTAGAGACCGTTTATATGGATTTACGAGAGCCCGTTCCTGAGATGACCGAGCTTGTTGAACGAGAAGCGATTGATACGATGATTGTGCCAGGAATCGTTTTTGATCAAAAGGCTTCCGCATTGGCTATGGTGGTGGCTATTATGATCGCTACTTGACTGGTTATCAAGGGACTTTGCTGGCGCTTGCTTTTAGTGAGCAACTAGCAGAGCAGGTACCAATTGAGTCACATGATGTACCTGTGCATAGGATACTTACAGAAAAAGGCTGCATTGATTGTGTGGCGAACCGAGGGGGACGAGTGTAATGAAATCGATGCTTGATATTTATGAGCTATTAAAGCAATATGGCACATATATTTATACGACCGACCGCATTGGCGATTTGATGTTGATGGAGGACGAGCTGCGTGAGCTATATAAAGCGAATGTGCTGGCACCTCGTGACTTCCAAACTGCGTTGCTATTAATTCGTCAAGAGGCAAATCGTCTGCAAAAGGAAGAAAAAGGATGAAACCTTTTTTTGGATGCAGCGTACTAATAGATAACAATAAAAAATTATCAATATGACTGCAATATTCTGCCTATTTGCGAATACGTGATTTTTTATTGCTAAATTTTATAAAAAGCCTTAAGATAGATTTTGTTTCAATTTAGTAGAAATAGGGAAATGGATATTAGTTATGCAGTGGTGTGGCTGCAACATAAAAATTCTTAAGGTAAAAGGTTCTGAAAAAAAGAAAGGATGTTGAGGAATGAGTTCTATTAATAAATGGCCTAAACATTCAATTTTAGCTTTTGCAATACTTGCAACATGGATTAAAACAGTTATCGTATATCAAACAAGCTTTGAGATGAAAATTGAAAATGGAATGCAATATTTTATTTTATTTATTAATCCGTTAAGCTTTTTATTAATTGCTTATGGATTATCACTATTTTTCAAAAAATCGAAGGCTCGCAACCGTTATATTTTCACAGTGAGCTTAATGTTATCGATTGTTTTGTATGGAAACGTTGCGTTCTACCGTTTCTACAATGACTTTATTACGTTGCCAGTATTGTTCCAGACGAGCAACTTTGGTGATTTAGGAACATCTGCATTAGCTATTATTAATGTTTGGGATATTTTCTATTTTGTTGATGTTATTTTTATAGTAATTCTGATGAAGTTTGCACCTAAAGTGAATGAGCAATTAACAATTCGTAAAGATGTGCGTCATGCTTACTTTGTATTGGCAGCAGCGATGTTATTGTTAAATTTAGGACTTGCAGAAACAGAGCGACCACAGCTTTTAACACGTAGCTTTGACCGTGAGCTACTCGTAAAAAATATCGGTACGTATAACTATCATTTATATGATATTTATATTCAATCAAAATCTTCCGCACAACGAGCATTAGCGGATGGCAGTGAGCTTGTTGAAGTAAATAACTATGTGCGTGCAAATCAGGCAGAGCCAAACGTTGAAATGTTTGGTAAATATGCAGGGCGTAACTTAATTGTGATTTCGCTTGAATCATTGCAAAACTTTGTCATTAATAATGATATGAATGGTCAAGAAGTAACACCATTTTTGAATTCATTAACGAAAGACAAGGACACATATTACTTTAATAATTTCTATCATCAAACAGGGTTAGGGAAAACGTCTGACTCAGAGTTTATTATAGAAAACTCGCTATTTGGCTTAGGGCGAGGCGCCGTATTCTTTACACATGGAGGTAACACATATAACTCAATGGCAGAGAGCTTAGGGGAAAATGGTTACTTTACAAATGTGATGCACCCAAATAATAAGTCGTTTTGGAACCGTGATATGATCTATCAATCATTAAATATTCAAAAGTTTTATGATGTGGATTCATACGAGGTTGGCGAAGGAGAGGCTGTTAACTGGGGTATGAAGGATGTTCCATTCTTCCAACAGTCAGCACAGCTGATGACAGAAATGCCACAGCCGTTCTATTCACGCATGATTACATTAACGAACCACTATCCGTTCTATCTTGATCCAGAGGATATTATGATTGATGAGTATACATCAAATTCAGGTACGTTAAATCGTTACTTCCAAACAGTGCGTTATATGGATGAAGCAATTAAAGTGTTCTTTGAGGATTTAAAGGAAAAAGGGCTATATGATAACTCAATCATCGTGATGTATGGCGACCACTATGGTATTTCAGAAAACCATAATAAAGCGATGGCGATGTATTTAGATAAAGAGGAAATTACGCCTTATGACAATGCATTATTGCAATCAGTTCCATTATTTATCCATATTCCAGGCTCAAATGATGGGCAAGTTGTAGAGGAAGTTGCGGGACAAATTGATTTGCGCCCTACAATTTTACATTTATTAGGTGTTGATACATCGAAAGATATGCAGCTTGGTGCGGATTTATTCTCAGAAGACCATGAAGATTTTGTGATTTTCCGTGACGGTCGCTTTATTACAGATAAAGTCGTTTATGCAAGCGATGCATGCTATGATAAAGCTACTGGTGAGCAAATTGACATTGCTGCCTGTGAGCCATTAATTGAAAGTGCAGCAACAGAATTAGGTTATTCTGATGCGATTATTAACGGAGATTTATTGCGCTTCTATGATCCGAAAACAGGTAATTTAATAAAAGATACACAGAAGTAAAAGTGAAAAAAGGGCTGTTTGGATAAATTTCCAAACAGCCCTTTGTTTTTAGGCGAAATAAAAGGACAGGCTACATGAATGAGCCCGTCCTTTTATTTGCTATTAATGTTTTGGTGGGTATCCAGCGTTAAGAACAGTCATCACAACAAACCATCCGAAGATTGCTGCTGCACCTAGGTTGAAAACAACACCTAGCAGATTTTTTTCTTTAATTGCTTGGAATGTACCAACAACGGCAAAAATAGCCACTAAACCGAAAATAACCATTAATAAGTTCATTAAAAAGACACTCCTTTCGACATCAGAAAATGAATGTCGCAAACAATATTCCTCTTCTATTGTAAAACTTATTATGCCTTTTGTCGAGCGGAAAAAGTGACGTTTGTTTGAACTTCATATACAATTTAAAAGATAAAGTTGATGGAGGTTTTATAGATGAAACTAAGTGTGCGTACATATCCGCTCGGACCAATTCAAACGAATTGTTATATCGTGAGCAATCGAAGCAAGCAATGTTTAATTTTTGACCCAGGTGAAGAGGGCGAACGTTTAATTCATGAAATCAAGGCAAATCAATTAAAGCCATTAGCCATTTTTTTAACACATACGCACTTTGATCATATTGGCGCAGTCAATGCGGTGCGTGATGCCTTTAATATCCCTGTCTATGTGCATGAAAAGGAGGTAGCATGGCTAGCAGATCCGATGAAAAATGGCTCTGGCAAATATGCAGAGCTGCCTAATTACATTGTAGAGAAGCCGTTGTCAGAGCATATTATTCAAAAGGAGCAAATGTTTAATATCGAAGACTTCACATTTAAAGCGGTATTTACGCCAGGACATTCGCCAGGCAGTATTTCTTACCTTTTTGAAGAGGATGGCTTTGCGATTGTTGGTGATACGTTATTTGAGGGAAGCATCGGGCGTACAGATTTAATTGGTGGCTCCATGCCAGTGCTTTTGCAGTCGATTCACGATAAGCTGCTCACACTACCAGAGGAAACAATTATTTATCCGGGGCATGGAGATTACACGACACCAGCTGTAGAGATGGATGCTAACCCATTTTTAAATGGTTTTTAGCTCTGGATCATAATAAAAAAGCGTGGACAAATTTGTCCACGCTTGCATCTCAACTATTCATAGTGAGGTTTTAACAGAGCGATTAATGTCCTGCGCCAGGTACGTGCATAAACGTTGTGTAGTATGTGAACCCTGCGAAGAAAATCGTTAAATAAGCACCGAAAATGTACATATACATGCGCTCTGAAAGGTTTAAGAAGCCTAATAATAAGAATAATCCAGTATTACCTAAGAATAATAGCGAAACCTCATACATATCACCTAAATAGAATAAAACAGTGAAAATACCTGTCCAGAATGCCATAACTTTATACATATTGCTCATGTGTAATTCCCCTCCTTTATATACAGATACAATCTTCTCCATTACATTATAAATGATTTCAGTAAAGAAAGTAAACTGGAACTTCCACTTTCTTTGTGACAAAGAAGTGTACATTTTTCTTGCAAATAGAAAAAATTTTTCAAGAAATGCATATAGTTAATTTGTGTCAATATTTTCAAATTATACGTTTGAAAAATGACAATGTAAAGGGAAAACCTGTTGAAATTTTAAAAATCGATTTTTAAAAATAGGGCAAAAATTTATTTTGCTTAAACGGCTTTTCAGCTCCCTTTTTCCTTTCTATAATGACGCTAAGATAGATTAGTTAGTGAAAAATAGAAAGCGAGGTGTGTGGTATGGAAACAGAATCAATTGTCGTGCAGAAAAGTGAACAATTAATTAAAGAGGCATTGACCTTTGGGGCATCAGATATTCATTTATCCCCAGCTCAAGGCTGTTATAGCGTTATTTTTCGAAAGTACGGCAAAATGTACACAAAAGGCGAGCTGCCACAGGAATTAGCTACACGTATGATTACGTACTACAAATTTTTATCTGCTCTTGATATTAGTGAAAAGCGCAAGCCTCAAAGTGGCGCATTCCAAAAGGAAATCGAGCAATTCATTTATGCCTTCCGCATCTCAACATTGCCCTCAGTTTTAGCAAAAGAAAGCTTAGTGATTCGTATTCTCAAGCAAAATATGGCGGTACCGCTTGCAGAATTAAGCTATGATCCAGCTGCTGTGGGGAAAATTGAGCAGCTCGTTCAGCATAGACAGGGACTTCTATTATTCAGTGGAGCAACAGGCTCTGGTAAGTCAACGACCTTGTATTCCTTGATGCATTATTGCTGTGCAGAGCTGAAGCGCCATGTCATAACGCTGGAGGACCCTGTCGAAAAAAATTACGAGCAAATTGTACAAATTCAAATAAATGAACGGGCAGGTGTCACTTATGCAGAGGGCTTACGAGCCATTTTACGACATTCACCTGATGTCATTATGATTGGCGAAATTCGCGATGCTGAAACTGCCCAGATTGCTGTTGAGGCTGCATTAAGTGGTCATTTAGTACTTTCCACAATCCATGCTAAAAATACGGTAAATTGCCTGTATCGCTTGATGGATTTAGGAATATCGCTAGACGAATTGCGACAGGCAACAGTAGGGATTATCGCTCAAACCTTAGTTGAAACAGCCATTGATGATGAACGTAAAGCGCTATTCGAGCTGCTGTGTGATGTACAGCTATACGAGGCATTTGCTGCAATTGCTCGTAATGAGGTTTATTTACTTCCCTATAAGCACACGCTTGAACAGCAGCTATATCAATTAGAAGGACGAGCTTATGCACATATTACGCATTCATAATCGTATCGCTCAATTGATTACACATAGGAAAATTAAAGTGAAGCGCTTGCCTGAATTAATTGAGCGAATTAGCCAGCTTTTAGTAGAAGGATACACTTTTCATGATTGTATTACGATGCTCTTACCTTATCATGTGAGTGATTATCAACATTGGCAGGAGCAAATAGACAGCTGCTTTCAACAAGGACAAAGTGTGACGCAAATTTTACGCCAATTAGATGTCAAGGCAAGGTTTCTGCTAGCAATCCAGCTAGCCGAAACGACAGGACAGCTAGCTAACACGCTGCAAATCGTCGCCCAGCAGATGAGCTTTCAAGAAAAGATGAAGCTGCGCTTTACGAAAGTATTACTATATCCAATTCTTCTTTTTATCTTTATCATTGCACTATTCATTGCCTTCCGCCTCTACTTTTTACCTACCATCGAACAACTGCTACATTCAAGGGTCACAAGAACTGAAAATTCGACAATCCAATGGGCTAAATTTTTTCTTCATGTACCAGATTATTTTATTGTACTTGCTTTTTTTATAGCGGTGCTAATGATTTTTACGGCAATTTACATCCGCCGAAAAAGAATAGATTTACAATTATACATCGTTATGAAAATCCCGATATTGCGTTATTTTTGGCGTTTATTAATGACGAGACAATTCGCTCGTTCACTAGGTGATTTATTAATTAGTGGGATGTCATTACAGCAAGCGTTAACCTACTTAGAGCAGCAGAAGCTTCAACGTCAGCTCGCCTATATTGCGCAATGTATTCATAAACGCATTATTTACGGGGATAGTTTAGCACGCACGATAGTATTAATTGGCTTTTTCTTTCCACGCTTTGAACAATTTATTGATCACGGAGAGAAAAGTGGGCTACTCGGTCGTGAGCTATTAATTTATGCAGAGCTGCTTGACCAAAAAATCGAAAATATACTACAAGGTGCGATACAGCTAATTCAGCCAATCTTATTTTTAGCCATTGCCGCCTGCATTATTGCGGCCTATTTAAGTATTTTATTGCCTATGTATAAAATGCTTGATGTGATTTAAAAAAAGGAGGGATAAGCCTATGAAAAATGAAAAAGGATTTACATTAGTGGAAATGCTTGTGGTTCTGCTGATTGTTTCAGTACTTATCTTGGTTTCTATACCTAATGTTACGAAGCATTTCGCCTCTATCGACAGCAAAGGCTGTGCGGCTTATATGACGATGCTACAAGGACAAGTAGAGGCATATAAAATCGACCATATGAAAACACCAACAGTACAACAGTTATTTCAGGAAAAATATATAGAGAGTGAGGAGGCGAAATGTCCGAGCGGGGAGCTTGTGACAATTGATGCAGAAGGAAAGGTGATGCTAGCAACAGCTCGTGAAGATGAATGAATAGGAATGAGCAGGGCTATTCATTAATTGAAATGCTATTTGTATTAGCAGTTGTTGCATTGCTTAGCTTTTTTATCGTAACATTCTCCTTTCGTCAAATGCAGCTCGATATGTATGAACAAGCAATCAAGCAATTTGAGCTAGATTTACTTGAAATGCAGGCTTTAGCAATGAATAACGGAGGGACTTCTCGATGCTGGATGATACAGGGAGAAACGCTAGAATGTATTCAACGCTATGGAGAATCACTTGTTTTACGTAAAATGCCAGAAAATATGCGTGTTAATATTTATACAACAAACAAGCGTATTGAGTTTAATGGATATGGCTCAGTGATTAATTTCGGGAAAGTGGAGTTTGTTATGGGGAATAGGCGAACGATGTATTCCATTAATTTAGGAAGGGGGAGAATGCGCCTTCTTGCAGAATAGTAATGGCTTTTCACTTGTAGATACATTAGTAGGGTTAGTTATTATATTTTTTCTTGCAGGTACATTGTTACCTTTGAGCTCTCATTTACAAAGCAGCTTATACAATCAAAAGCTAGAGCTTCATGCGAGTGAGATAGCATTAAATGGTGCTCGTGCTGTTCAGCTCTATCATTTAACAAGCGGTGAAATGACAATTCAAAATGTCACATATGATTGGCATTATACAGACGGAGAAATTTGCGTTGACTTTCACAATACAAAGGAGAAACGACAAAAATGCATAGGCTTTTAAAAATGGGGAGAAATCAAGGTGGCTTTACGTTTTTAGAGGCTATATTTCAAGTTTTTGCTTTGCTGCTGTTATCGAAGCTTTTCTTGCTAATGATGCTGTCATTATCACCTCTTTATCAAAAGCATGCTGTACAGGAAATGAGGTGGGAAATGCTGATTGCGGACCTACAAACTTTCATTGTACAAGCTGATGAGGTTTTAGTTCGTAATAGAGGAACGGAAATACTTATAACAAATGGCTATAATCGCCGTATTGTGAGCAAATCGAACGAAACCATTCGCATGCAATTGAACGGTGGCAATGAAATATTGTTTATCGGTGCTGAAACATTAAATTTTAAAAGAAGCCATCAATATTTGACGCTATATGCTGAGCTCATTGATGGTACAAAGGAGGAGAGGACATTTATTGTTCCACCTGAAAAATGAACGAGGTGTGTTGTTTCCAATCGCTGTTATCTTGTTATTTCTTATCACAGGATTATGTATCACATATGCTGCTTCGTATCAATCTAAGCTAAAAGCATATAATTCGTTGGAATTCGTCAATGTTCGTGCTACGATAAATATACTAAAGAAAATTGATGAATAAATTGATTTTATTCAAGTAAAGGGCGTCTAATCTACACATAGTATGTAGTGAGGATGATAAAGGCGGTTAGCTTGGGGTGGAAGCTAGCTGTGATGTAGTTGATTTTGATGTGATAAGAAGGTGAAAGCGATGCGCAAAATTTATTTAGTAGGTTTTATGGGCTGCGGCAAAAGCGCTATAGGACGAAGGTTGAGCTTTTTTTTGAAGATGCCTTACTACGATATGGACAAAGAAATTGTAAGACAACAAGGTATGACGATACCAGAGATTTTTGAGAAACATGGCGAGGCGTATTTTCGACAATTGGAAACTGAATTTTTGGAGAACTTTCGCGATGAAGCATGTATTATTGCGACGGGTGGTGGTGTAGCTGTGAAAGCGGAAAATCGAAAAATTATGCGTCGGACGGGCTTAGTGTTTTTCCTTGATGCTACATTTGAAGATATTTATATGCGCATAAAAACAGATAAAAATCGACCAATTGTACAAAGTTCGACAAAGGAGCAATTGCACCAATTGTATTTGGAGCGCCGCAAATTTTATCGAGAGGCTGGGCATATACAAGTATTAACAGCGGGACGAACACTACGTTTAATTGTGGAATATATCGGCTTTCAGGTAAATCGTCTAAAAGGCGAATGAAAAAATATTTTTATATAAAATTGTTCGGATTTAAATATAAAATTAAAAAATGATTGCGTTTTTATCACATCTAATGTTAGGATATGGCTTAGATAGTGTCTTTTCTTTACGAGAGACATAGCGTAGTAGTTTAGATGAATGTCAAATCATCTATAAAAACATCATAACTGCGGATGATTGTGCGGGGAGAGAACGTGATGTGGCGTCGCCGAAGGAGCAAGTAGCAAAGCTATGAATCTCTCAGGCCAAAAGACTCGTACAGGACGCAACTCTGGAGAGCGTTACTTAGCAAAGTAGCCACCAAAGGGGAAAGCCTATTTTGTGATGCATGCATCAATGATAGGTGTAACTTTCAGGTGCAAGGACAGGGAATTCTGAAAAAGGGATTCGTCTGTCCTTTTTTGATGGAAATGAAGCGAGGAGGAAGAAAAATGGCAGAATTAAAACGCACACCACTTTTTGATGCATATGCACAATACGGTGGGAAAACAATCGACTTTGGTGGATGGGAGTTGCCTGTACAATTTTCATCGATTAAAGATGAGCATGATGCAGTGCGCAATCGAGCTGGTTTATTTGATGTCTCACATATGGGTGAGATTTTTGTGGAAGGTGCAGATGCGCTAGCTTATTTGCAAAAAATCTTATCGAATGATGTTTCAAAAATCGCAGTAGGCGGTGCACAGTACAGCGCAATGTGCTATGAAAATGGCGGCGTGGTAGATGACTTATTAACATATCGTTTAGCTGAAAATACTTACTTATTGTGCGTGAATGCAGCGAATATCGAAAAGGATTTAGAATGGATGCAACAAAATGCAGCAGGTGATGTAACAATCACAAATCGCTCAGATGAATTTGCGCAAATTGCTTTGCAAGGCCCATTAGCAGAAGAGGTGCTACAAGCTTTAACAGCGACAGACTTAAAAGAAATTAAATATTTCAAATTCCAAGATAATGTCGAAGTTGCTGGATATAAAGTGTTAGTATCACGCAGTGGCTACACTGGGGAAGATGGCTTTGAGCTTTACGGCACTCCAGAGGCAATCGTAGCGCTATGGCATAAAATTTTAGAATCAGAGCACGTTGTTCCAACAGGTCTTGGCGCACGTGACACGCTTCGCTTTGAAGCCTGCTTACCGCTTTACGGTCAGGAGCTATCAAAAGACATTTCACCATTAGAGGCAGGTATTGGCTTTGCAGTGAAGCTACAAAAAGAGCCGAAATTCATCGGTCAAGAAGCACTAATTGCCCAAAAAGAAGCAGGCTTAGCACGTAAATCTGTTGGTGTAGAGATGATTGGCAAAGGTATTCCTCGTCATGGTTATAAAGTGTTTAAAGATGGTGTGGAAATCGGTGAAGTGACAACAGGAACACAGTCACCATTAACGAAGCGTAACATCGGTTTAGCTTTATTAAAAACAGAATTTACTGAACTTGGAACAGAGGTTGAAATCGAAATTCGTGGTAAATTAGTGCCTGCTGTAACAGTAGCGACACCTTTTTATAAGCGATAAGTGCCAGGCACACACACAATTCTCATACAATTCAGGTAAGAGATTAAAATAATAGTTGAAAAGAGGGTTCCCATGAAACATCGTTATTTACCAATGACGGAACAGGACAAACAAGAAATGTTAGCTAAAATTGGCGTTGATTCAGTTGATGCGCTATTCGCAGACATTCCAGAAGAAGTGCGCTTCCAAGGGCTTTATAACATTAAAGAAGCAAAATCTGAAGCAGCTTTAATGAAGGAGCTTGCAGCACTTGCAGCAAAAAATAAAGATACAGCAGCAAACGTCTCATTTTTAGGCGCAGGTGTTTACAATCACTATAAGCCAGTTATCGTGGACCATGTAATTTCTCGCTCTGAGTTTTATACAGCATACACACCGTACCAACCAGAAATTTCACAAGGTGAATTACAAGCAATTTTCGAATTCCAAACGATGATTGCAGAATTAACAGGTATGGATTTAGCAAACTCATCGATGTATGATGGCGGTACATCTCTTGCAGAAGCAGGAATGCTTGCAGCAGGTCATACACGTCGCAAAAAAATTCTTGTATCAGGTGCAGTACATCCAGAATACAAGGATGTTGTGACAACATACGCATATGGTCAATCAATCGAAATCGTTACAGTGCCAACAAAAGATGGTGTAACAGATATCGAAGCATTAAAGGGGTTAGTTGATGATCAAACAGCGGCTGTGATGGTACAGTATCCAAACTTCTTTGGTCAAATTGAAGACATTCAAACAATTGGCGACATTATACATGATGCAAAAGGCTTGCTTGTTGTATCAGCGAATCCATTAGCACTTGGCGTACTAACACCGCCTGGCAAGCTTGGTGCAGATATCGCGGTAGGCGATGCCCAAGTATTCGGTATTTCTGAGGGCTTCGGTGGACCTCACTGTGGTTATTTTGCGGTAACATCAAAGTTAATGCGTAAAGTACCTGGTCGTCTTATTGGGGAAACGGTTGATGAAGAAGGTCGTCGTGGCTATGTACTAACATTACAAGCGCGTGAGCAGCATATCCGTCGTGATAAAGCGACATCAAATATTTGTTCGAACCAAGCATTGCTTGCACTTGCTGCTTCTGTAGCAATGACAGCACTTGGTAAACAAGGTATTCAAGAAATGGCGAAGCAAAATATCGTGAAAACACGCTATGCAAAAAATGCGTTTGAGGCAGCAGGCTTTGAGGTTGCTTACCAAGGTGCACACTTCAATGAAATTGTTGTGAAAACGAAAAAATCAGTGACGGAAATTAATAAAGGCTTAATTGAAAAAGGCATTATCGGTGGCTTTGATTTAGGTCGCGTATATCCAGAGCTTGAAAATCATGCGTTAATCGCTGTAACAGAGCTACGCACGAAAGAAGAAATTGACGCATTCGTTGCAGAGATGGGGGCTTACAATGCATAACGAAAACCAATCACTCATTTTTGAAATTACAAAACCAGGTCGTGTTGGCTACAACTTAGAGCCACTTGATGTACCAGAATACGATTTAGCTGATTTATTGCCAGCAGGCTATGTGCGCGAAGAGGCAGCAGAGCTACCAGAAGTATCTGAATTAGATATTATGCGCCATTACACAGCGCTTTCTCGACGCAATCATGGTGTGGATTCAGGCTTCTATCCACTTGGCTCATGTACGATGAAGTACAATCCAAAAATTAACGAAGCAGTAGCACGTTTCAGTGGCTTTGCAAATGTTCACCCATTACAAGATGAATCGACAGTACAAGGTGCAATGGAGCTATTATACGATTTACAAACTTCATTAGAAGAAATTACAGGTATGGATGAAGTAACATTACAGCCAGCAGCAGGCGCACATGGCGAATGGACAGCATTAATGATGATTCGTGCATTCCATGAGGCAAATGGGGAAGGGCATCGTAATAAAGTGATTGTACCAGACTCAGCGCACGGTACAAATCCAGCATCTGCAACAGTTGCAGGCTTTGAAACAATTACAATTAAATCAGGTGAAGACGGCTTAGTTGACTTAGACGATTTACGTCGTGTTGTAGGTTCTGATACAGCAGCATTAATGTTAACGAACCCAAATACGCTTGGTTTATTTGAAGAAAACATCATCGAAATGGCGAAAATCATCCATGAAGTAGGCGGCAAAGTTTACTATGATGGTGCAAACTTGAACGCGGTTATGTCAAAAGCACGTCCTGGCGATATGGGCTTTGACTGCGTACACTTAAACTTACACAAAACATTCACAGGTCCACACGGTGGCGGTGGTCCAGGCTCAGGTCCAGTTGGTGTAAAAGCGGATTTAATTCCATTCTTACCAAAGCCAGTCCTTGTGAAAAAAGAAGATGGTACATTCCACTTCGATTACAACCGTCCACAATCTATCGGTCGCGTGAAGCCATACTATGGTAACTTTGGTATTAACGTACGTGCTTACACATATATTCGCACAATGGGTCCAGATGGCTTAAAGGCTGTAACAGAATATGCAGTATTGAACGCAAACTATATGATGCGTCGTTTAGAAGAGCATTTCGATTTACCGTACGACCGTCATTGCAAGCACGAATTCGTATTATCTGGTCGCCGCCAAAAGAAATTAGGCGTGCGTACATTAGATATCGCAAAACGTCTGCTTGACTTTGGCTATCACCCACCAACAGTTTACTTCCCATTAAACGTTGAGGAAGGGATTATGATTGAGCCAACGGAAACAGAATCGAAGGAAACATTGGATGCATTCTGTGACGCAATGATTCAAATTGCGAAGGAAGCGGAAGAAAATCCTTCAATCGTTCAAGAAGCGCCACATACGACTGTTATTTCACGCTTAGATGAAGCGCGTGCAGCTCGTACACCAGTACTTCGCTATACAAAATAATAATCAAAGGCTGCTCGAATTTTTTCGGGCAGCTATTTTTGTGGGAAAACGCAGATAAATATGTGAGAAGCGCAGATATTAGCTTAAAATTCGCAGATATCTCCATGAATTTCGCAGATAATAAAGCAAAAAGCGCAGATAACTTCTGAAAATATAAATAGCCATCTGGAAAATTGCTTTCCAGATGGCTATGTTTTATGCTTTTGATTTGATTTTACCTGTCCACGTGCGGAAGCCACCTTGGAGCTGATAAATTTGGTTGTAGCCACGCTTTTTCAGCGTAAGTGCTGCACGAGCGCTACGACCTGTGTTTTGACAGTATAAATATACTGGTAAGTCTGGACGAATTTCTTTGTAGCGTGCGTTCAACTGTGTCGATGGAATGTTGCGTGCGCCTAAAATATGTCCAGCGTCAAATTCCTTTGTTTCGCGCAAGTCGATTAGCTGCGCTTTGCGATAGCCTTGAATAAATTCGTCTTGTGTTAAATTTGTCACGGCCTTTTTTAAACGCATTGAGCTAATAAAAATGTAGATGCCGACAACAGCAATCACAATAAGAAGTGCAATAAGAAATTTCACTGCTAGTAAACCCCTTTCTATTTCTAAAATCTATTATAAAAGATAATAGAGTAAATGTACAGAATACGTTGATGTGACAAGTGTTTTCTAATTATCAGTAGAGAAAAAACCTCACTGTTCGTTAATTGAAAAATGTCACTTGCTTTTATGCAAATGGCATTTTTTTATTTTAAGGCAATGAAAAATTGTACAGTAAAAAATTTTTAGCTTGCATTTTATTTTGTAATAGCATATATTTTTCCTTAAGGAAACATATTAGCGTTTTAGAAAGAGAGTGTCCTGTATGAAAAATAAAGGTTTAACAATTTTGTTATGTATTCTTTGGTTTACCTTGTTATTTACATGGTTTATCACAAAGTCAGTAACAATTGCGCTGTTATTTTTTGTTATATGGATTAGCTTGCGCTATATGCTTCATAAAAATTTAACTTAATTCAGTACTAATCTTTTATTAGGGAGTCCTAACGCTTTGCTGTTTTAAGCTAAACCTTCACGTAAGTAAAAAAATAGAAAGGGAGTTTAGGTGATAATGAAACGTTTTTTAGCAATTATTGGGCTAACTTTATTGTTAGCAGCTTGTGGTAACGAGGGAGAAGAAGGAGCAAAAGAAGGAAATGTTGTGGCGACAACAGGACAAATTGGCGATGCCATTAAAATTATTGGTGGAGAGCATTTGCAAGTGACAACATTAATGGGCCCTGGTGTGGACCCCCATCTATACAAAGCAACGCAAAGTGATTTAACAAAGCTGGATGGGGCAGAAGCTATTTTTTACAATGGCTTACATTTAGAAGGGCAGATGCAAGATATTTTTGACCAAATGGCTGAGGAAAAAACGGTGTTAGCGGTAGGGGAGCAGCTAGATAAAAGTGCCTTATTAGCTGATGAAGAGGATGCAGCATTGCATGATCCGCATATTTGGTTTGATATTGATTTGTGGAAAGAGGTTGTTGCTTCCATTAGTCATACGCTAGCTGAAGAGTACCCAGCATATAAGGATGATTTTAAGGCAAATGAAGAGGCTTATTTAGCACAATTAGATGAATTAAAGAAATATGCAACGAATCGCATAGGGGAAATACCAGCATCGCAACGTATTTTAGTGACAGCACATGATGCCTTTAACTATTTTGGTGAAAGCTTAAGGTTTGAGGTGCGAGGCTTACAGGGATTGAGCACAGACGCTGAGTACGGAGTAAAGGATGTGCAAAATATGGTGAATTATTTAGTAGAAAACAATATCAAAGCAATTTTTATAGAATCTAGTGTATCGGATAAGGCGCTGAAGGCAGTTATTGAGGGAGCAAAGGAAAAAGGTCATGATGTGAGGATTGGTGGCGAATTGTTTTCGGATGCAATGGGCGCTGAGGGAACGGAAGAAGGCACATATTTAGGTATGTATAAATATAACATCGACACAATTGTCGATGCATTGAAGTAGGTGGGAAAAATGGAAGCTTTAGTTGTTGAAAATTTATCGGTTGCGTATGATAAAAAAACAGTGCTTGAAAATGCGAATGTATCTGTACCGATTGGGCATTTGACAGCGATTATTGGACCGAATGGTGCTGGTAAATCGACTTTTTTAAAGGCGATATTGAATCAATTACCAAACAAAATTGGCAAGGTTGAGATTTTAGGAAAGGCTTTTTCACCAAGAAGCTTAGTTGTTGGCTATGTGCCACAGCGCAATGCTGTTGATTGGGATTTTCCAACAACAGCCCTTGATGTAGTACTAATGGGGCGATATGGGCATCGAGGCTTGTTCAAGCGCCCAACAAAGCAAGATAGAGCCATTGCAATGCAGGCTTTAGCAAGCGTTGGGATGCAGGATTTTGCAGAGCGCTCAATTGGTCAGCTTTCAGGTGGTCAGCAGCAGCGCGTGTTTTTAGCTAGAGCGTTAGCGCAAAATGCGGAAGTTTATTTTTTAGATGAACCCTTTGCAGGAGTGGATGCTGCTACAGAAAAAACCATTATCGATATTTTGAAAAATTTAAAGGCACAAGGAAAAAGCATTTTTGTTGTCCATCATGATTTACAAACAGTAACAGAGTATTTTGATTACACCATTTTATTAAATAAAACCATTTTAGCTGCAGGCAAAACGGATGAAATATTTACAAGAGAGAAGCTACAGCAAACATATGGTGGGAAATTATTAATGATGGAAGCGATGTAAGGAGGGGTATCATGGTATCGGGAAATTTACTTTGGGTGTTAATGGGAACGACCCTTCTAGGCATAGCGGCAGGTATAACAGGAACCTTTTCCTTCTTACAAAAGCAAAGTTTAGTTGGGGACGCAGCAGCACATGCAACATTACCAGGTATAGCTTTAGCCTTTTTATTAACAGGGCAAAAAGAGTTACCTGTTTTAATGATTGGTGCTGCCCTCACCTCTGCTCTTTCTATTTACTGCATTCAATGGATTGTAACCTATTCGAAGCTCAAGGCAGATGCGGCGATTGGACTAGTATTAGCTGTATTTTTCGGCATAGGCATTGTGCTATTAACGATTGTTAATCGCAGCCCATTAGGCAATCAAAGTGGCTTAAATGATTTTATTTTTGGGAAAGCAGCAACGATGACAAAATCAGACTTAACTTGGCTTTTTATAAGTGCCCTCATTATTATAGCTGTGAGCCTTTTAATGTATAAGGAATGGAAGCTAATTATATTTGATCCAGTCTATGCAAAGGGCATCGGTTTACCAGTGGAGGCATTAAAAGCCTGCTTGACGGCACTTATTGTCATGACAATCGTAACAGGGATTCAAGCGGTCGGTGTTATTTTAATGTCAGCACTGTTAATTATTCCAGCGGCAAGTGCTAAGCTTTGGACGAAAAAGCTTAGCACGATGCTATTGTTTAGTGGAATAGCAGGAGGCTTAGCGGGTGTTGTAGGGACATTTATTAGCTCGCTACGTGTAGGGCTATCAACAGGGCCAATTATTGTTTTATGTGCCGCGAGTATTTTTTTCATTTCTTATTTATTTAGTCCGAAGTCTGGACAAATCAGTAAATATATAAGAAAAAACAAATTTCAGCAAGGTGAAGTGCAATGATTGAATTTTGGGTTATTTTAACAGGAGTCTTAGTCGGAATTACATGTGGGATTGCAGGGGTCTTTTTAATTCTTCGTAAAATGTCAATGATTGCAGATGCCATTAGTCATACAGTGCTATTTGGTATAGTTATGGCCTTTATTATTACACAATCATTAAATGGGCTATGGATGTTAGTTGGTGCAGCAATAGCAGGAATTTTGACCGCTTATTTAGTCCAGCTATTGCAATCCTCAGGCATTCAAGAAGATGCGGCGATTGGTGTGACATTTACCTCTTTATTTGCACTAGGCGTTTTACTTATTACGTTATTTGCAAGCAATGTTCACTTAGATGTAGAGCATGTATTGATGGGGGAAATTTCCTTTGTACCATGGGATAAATGGACGTTTTTATCGATTACAATGCCAAAGGCGGTTTGGATGCTGTTGCTTGTGTTAGTGATTAACGTAACATTTCTTCTACTATTTTATAAGGAAATGAAGCTCTCAACATTCGATTACGTTTATGCGACAACAATTGGCTTACCAGTGATTTTATTACACTATGTTTTTATGACAACAATTTCGCTAACAACGGTTGCAGCCTTTGATAGTGTTGGGGCCATTTTAGTTGTAGCAATGCTGATTGGTCCAGCCGCAACCGCCTATTTAATTAGCAAATCAATTAAGGAAATGTTTTTATGGAGTATAAGCTTCGGCATGGCATCTGCTATCATCGGCTACTATGCAGCAAAATGGTTCGATACATCCATTGCAGGAATGATGGCTGCAGCTGTTGGTGTTATTTTTATTGCAGTATTTATCGTTGATAAATTACAGCAACGGTTCAATAAAAAGGCGGTTGCTAGCAGAGGTTCATTTTAAAAATGTGGCATGGGTTTTATATTGTACCCATGCCTTTTTATATTTTTAAACAAAATCTTTCCTATCAACCTGCTATCTATGGTAATTTAGAAGAGGAAAGTTTGGTCAAGGAGATGACAGCAGTGGAAAAGTGGTATTTTATTAATTCAGGACCTTGTTCAGCATCGTTTAATATGGCATTGGATGAGGCATTACTTGATTGGCATAGCGACGGGAGTATTCCGCCAGTGATTCGCTTTTACGAATGGAATCCAGCTACATTGTCAATTGGTTATTTTCAGCAGGCAGCGCGCGATATTGATTTAGAGGCAGTGAAGCAACAGGGGTTGGGCTTTGTTCGTCGACCTACAGGTGGACGTGCAGTATTGCATGACCAAGAGCTGACATATTCAATTATAGTGACAGAAGAGTACCCGAATATGCCGAAAACGGTAACAGAAGCTTATCGTGTATTGAGTGAGGGTATTTTGTTAGGCTTCCAAAACTTAGGATTGGACGCATACTTTAGCGTACCAGATACAGAGGAAAAGCAGGCGGATTTAAAAAAGCCAAAAAGTGCTGTATGCTTTGATGCACCAAGCTGGTATGAGTTAGTGGTAGAGGGGAAAAAGGTAGCAGGTAGTGCGCAAACGCGTCAAAAGGGCGTGATTTTGCAGCATGGTGCGATTTTGCTAGATTTAGATGCAGAAAAGCTATTGTCTGTCTTTAGATTCTCATCTGAGGAAGCGAAGCAGAAAATGCGTGATAAACTGCCTGAAAAAGCGGTAGCGATGAACCAATTTGTAGAGACACCATTTACCATACCACAATGTGTGGAGGCATTTAAAACGGGCTTTGAAAAGGCGTTACATATTGAGCTTGTGCCATACACATTAACAGAGCAGCAGCTAGTCTATGTTAAAGAGCTAGAAGCGA
This sequence comes from Lysinibacillus louembei, assembly GCF_033880585.1. Taxonomy (NCBI): domain Bacteria; kingdom Bacillati; phylum Bacillota; class Bacilli; order Caryophanales; family Bacillaceae; genus Lysinibacillus; species Lysinibacillus louembei. Next base: position 3,294,177 of record NZ_CP137624.1, on the reverse strand, counting down.
AAAAATATGCAAATGATGAATGGAATTTAAGGAAATAATGGAGTATTTAGTGATTTTTATCATTGTTGTACTATACCAATGGCTTTTCATTCCTATACTAAAGCGAAAAGTGGGCTATGTTCGCGTAGATGGGACGATGTTTTATCAATATAAAACTAAATGGCAGCTACCATTTGAAATAGCCGTTATTATAGCTGCCGTGCTATGTATCGTGTTTTTTACGCCAAAGCTTGAGCTTTGGTCTGTTGCCTTTGTACCGCTTGGCTTTATCGTGATTTTAGTGGTGCGCGGCATTTTAGAGAAGAAATATGATGCTTATTTGCGCCATCATATCATTTCGTTTGTCCAAGCTTTTGCGATAATGGTAGCGTTTGTTGGCATTTTTATTTATAGCACGCTAATGAAGTAAGGGGGCATTTGCCTCCTTTTTGTATATAAGTATTTAGGGCGGTGTTGAAAATGAATATATTAAACAATGATATAAATGGAAAAATTAAATCAGATGACCAAACGATACCTCAAGGAAAAAGAGTTTTTTGGCAGCAAGGGGGTGGCGATGGAGAAAGAGATTATATAGATATTTGTATAAAGTTTGAAGTTATCCTCAATGGTCCTGGGTATGCTGGACCATTGAATGACGAAACGATTCAAATTTTGCATGATGATGGTATTTCAAAAATAGCGATAGCTGATAGAAAAAGATTTGCTTTTATTATGAAAAGCGGTGATATTGTAGCATTAAAAATTGGCTTACAAAAAATATATGCTGTCGGAATCGTTGTAGGTGATTATCAGTGGAGCGACTTGTTTGGTGATGTAGATGGCTGGAGCATTCAGCACGTTCGACGGGTAAAATGGCTATGGGTTGCACCTAAAGATAGTGAAGGGCAGTATCTGCCGAAGGATTTTAAAGCAAATGTGTTAAAGCAAGGGACAACCTTGTTGCTTGATAACCCAAAGGTTCTTCAATGGATTGATAGCCTTCATTTGGATTTTACAAAAAAATATGAGGTCAAGGATCTGCCGGCAGTGGATTCAAAAAAAGTTCAAATTGAAGAGATTGCAGAGTTTCTATATGCGAAAGGAACATCAAGTAACTCTATAGAAAGGCTTGTGTCAGCGATTGATGATTTACAAATGATTGCTAAATGGTACAAATCAGTTGATTATGTCTCTGAATTTGAAACGGAAAGCTATCTTATAATACCTTTGCTTAGAGCATTGGGATGGACGCCACAAAAAATGGCGGTTGAATGGAAGAATGTTGATATAGCCATTTTCAACCGTTTACCACGTGAGGATCAAAATCTCATTGCAGTAGTAGAAGCGAAACGTAAAGGCAAGTCCTGTTTGATGGCCTATTCACAAGCCTATAATTATGCTAAAGATAAAGAGAACTGTAATAGGTTGATAGTAAGTGATGGCTTGCGCTATGGAATATTTGTAAAGCATCAGAAAAAATATAAACTTCATGCCTATATGAATATTACCGATTTTAGAGAAAGGTACGAAATTTACGACTGTGCTGGAATCAAGGAGGCCATTTGGGCAATGACACCAGACTGGCATTATGATGCATAAAGATTTTCAATGAATTATCGAAAAATTTACTTAATTTGTAGAAAAAGCGCAGTTTATTCTTCTTTTTCTGCTATGATGAAGCGGTGAGGAGGAACTGAAGTGAAAAAGTATATGGGAGATGCGATGATGCTCATAACGGCAATCGTTTGGGGCAGTGGCTTCGTTGTTGTAGCTATCGCATTAAAATATTTAACAGCCTATCAAGTGATGGCTGGACGTTTTCTATTAGCGGCGATTATTTTATTAATATTATTTGGTTATCGCTTAAAAGGGCTCAGGTGGTCTGTTGTTTGGAAGGGTGCTATATTAGGAACCATTTTATATATTGCCTTTGCTTTTCAAACGGTTGGGCTAGAGTATACAACTGCGTCCAAAAATGCCTTTATTACGGCTGTCAATGTCGTCATTGTGCCATTGATTGCCTTTATCTTTTATAAGCGAAAAATTGATGGCTATGAAATGCTTGGCTCCATTCTCGCATTAATCGGGATTGGGCTGCTGTCATTGCAAGGCTCCTTCAAGATGAACATTGGTGATATATTAACATTAATATGTGCTGTTGGCTTTGCCTTCGATATTTTTTATACCAATTATTTTGTACAAAAAGAGGATGCACTTACTTTAACTATTGTACAGTTTGTGACAGCTGCCGTTATTGGGACACTTGTTGTCATAATACAAGGAGATATTCCTGCAACTATCGCTAAAGAGGGGATTTATGCGATTATTTATTTAGCGCTGTTCTCGACGACGCTTGCCTATGTTTTACAAAATGTGGCACATAAATATACGACGGCAACAAAGGCGGCGATTATTTTATCGACAGAGGCATTGTTTGGTACATTATTTGCGATTTTATTTTTGCATGAAGTATTGACGTTGAAAATGATGGTAGGTGCTGTGATGATTATGCTAGCGATTTTAATTGCGGAATTGAAGCCCGCCTATTTTAAACAGCGCATGCTGAAAAAGATGGGACGTACATAAGGGGATTTTGATTTTTATCGTGATGATTCGCCCGCAAGGCAGCCACATTCGCTCAATTGCACTCAAAAAAAGGAGCTTGTCTTTTTGGGACAAGCTCCTTTTTTTAATCGTGGTGCAATGTTGCAGCCACCTCTGGATGTTGTTCTACTTCATGAAGCTTTTTGAATGAAGCAATCGCTACTTCCACTTGTTCATTTTTTGGCTCTTTTGTTGTTAAAAGCTGTAGCCAAAGACCAGGATAGCCTAAAAAGCGTAGTACAGGCACATTGCGCAAAGCATTTGTTGCTTGTAGCACCTCGAAGGAAATACCAAGTACAACTGGAATCAATAAAATGCGGTTGACAACACGTAGCCATAATGGATCAGTTGGCACGAAGAAGTACACGAACATGCCGACAATGACTGTAAATAAAATAAAGCTAGAGCCGCAGCGATAATGCAAGCGCGATTGCTTTTGTACGTTGTCAACTGTGAGCTCAAGACCTGCCTCATAGCAATTAATGACTTTATGCTCTGCTCCGTGATATTGAAAGACACGTTTAATAATAGGTGTCATGGCAATTAGTTGTAAGTAGCTCAATAGTAAAATGAGCTTGAAGGCTGTCTCTAAAAAGATTTGCCCTGTTTTATTTGGAATCCATGCGGAAAATAAGTCAGCTAAAAAAACTGGAACAAGCGTAAAGACAAATTTTCCAAATAAGAAGGAAAGCACTCCGACAACGGCTACGCCTAAAATCATTTGCAGCTTGGATGGCTCCTCAGCATTTTCCTCTTCCTCACCGGGCGTTACATCATAGCGCTCGCTCGCAAATTGTAAATGGCGTGAGCCAAAGCCTGCTGATTCAATTAAGGCGACAACACCTCTGACGAACGGAATTTTCTTTAATTTTTGGTATAAAGGCTTTTTCTTTTTTTCTACATGAAAATAATCAATTGAATTGTCATTGCGACGAATCGCTGTGACCATATGCTCTTTTCCAGCAAACATAACGCCCTCTAATAGTGCCTGTCCACCGTATACGGGTACTTCATTGCTCACTATGTACACCACTCTCTTAAATAGTTTCTAAATTATTGTACTAAATTTTTTCGAAAAGAACTACGAAAATGCATACCGCTTGTATATTTTGGCGAAAATAGTGCAAGAGGAGGGATTTTTATGTCGTTAGCTATCATTACAAGTGCTGTGAGTGCAATTGGTTTTTCATGCATTTTGAAGTTTTTACATTATTTTTCGTTTATTTCTTGGCATCCAATAGGGTTTGTGAAAAAATGGGAGCTGCCAATTACAGCATTTACAGGCTGGCTATTGTTAGGGCTCGTTTTCTTTATTTTATTCCTACTATTATATATTTTGCTACAATATGCTTGGCGTGTTCCTTCATTTTTTACATCCTTCGTGATAGGGATTGCATGTGCCTTTTTAGCAGAGTGGTTGATTTATGATTTGCCAGCAGAGGGGGCATCCTTTAAAAAGTTATCGATTCCGTTTATCGTTGTGACGATTGCTATGTGCCGTTTTGTTATTGACACAGCACAATATCATTATTATAACAGGAAATTCGCACATCGAAATAAGTTGATGTATAAAAACACTATGATAAAATAAAAGGAGGGGTGATAGATAATGGAGTTGCTCGTATTAAATGGACCAAATTTAAATCGACTTGGCAAGCGTGAGCCAGAAATTTATGGAACGGAAACACTTGCAGATATTGAAGCAAGATTGCAGCAGCTTGCGGCAAGCTTTCAAAGTGAAATTGACTTTCGTCAATCGAATCATGAAGGACAACTCATTGATTGGATTCATGAGGCGGAGGACCGTCGAATGGTAGGTATTGTTTTCAATCCAGGTGCTTACACGCATACAAGTGTTGCTTTACGCGATGCAATTGCTTCTGTTACAGTCCCTGTCATTGAAGTACATATTTCAAACATCCATAAGCGAGAGCCGTTCCGCCATCATTCAATGCTAGCGGCAGAATGTGTCGGACAAATTTGCGGTCTCGGTACAATCGGCTATGATTTAGCTGTGCGTAAATTTTTACAACAAGAAAAAGGGGAATGAACAACATGAAATTAGCAAAATTACGTCAGGCATTAATCGATGAGAAAATCGATGCACTACTTATTACTAACGACTATAACCGTCGTTATATGACAGGCTTCACTGGTACTGCAGGTGTTGCGATCGTATCAAAGGATGATGCGGTATTTATTACAGATTTCCGTTATACAGAGCAGGCGGCAGAGCAAGTGAAGGATTTCCGCATTGTACAGCATGAAGGCTTAATCGTAGAAGAGGTAGCACAGCAAGTTGCATTAATGGGCGTACAGACGCTTGGCTTTGAGAAGGATGCGCTAACATATGGCACATATACGCATTATAAAAATGCAGTGAAAGCTGAGTTTGCTCCAACAGCAGGGTTAATTGAAAAAATTCGCTTGATTAAGACAGAACAAGAGATTAATATTATTAAGGCTGCATGTGAAATTGCGGATCAAGCATTTACACATATTTTAGGCTTTATCGAGCCTGGTAAAACAGAGCTTGAGGTGTCGAATGAGCTTGAATTTTTCATGCGTAAGCAAGGTGCGACAAGCTCGTCATTTGATATTATCGTAGCAAGTGGTGTGCGCTCAGCATTACCACATGGTGTTGCAACACATAAAGTCATTGAAAAGGGCGATTTTGTCACACTTGACTTCGGTGCACTATACAATGGTTATATTTCAGATATTACACGCACGATTGCTGTAGGACAGCCTTCAGATAAGCTAGTTGAGATGTACAATGTCGTATTGGAATCTCAGCTACTAGCTTTAGAAAAAGTAGGTCCAGGGATGACAGGTATCGAGGCAGATGCAGTAGCACGTGATTATTTAAAATCAAAGGGCTATGGTGAGGCATTTGGTCACTCAACAGGGCACGGCATTGGCTTAGAGGTGCATGAAGGACCAGGGCTATCATTCCGCTCAGAAACAGTGTTAGAGCCAGGCATGGCTGTAACAATTGAGCCAGGTGTTTATTTACCAGGCATCGGCGGTGTACGTATCGAGGATGATATACTAATTACAGCAACAGGCAATGAAAAATTAACTCATTCTACAAAAGATTTAATTATTTTATAATTTGGAGGAAAATAAAGATGATTTCAGTAAACGATTTTCGCACAGGCTTAACAATTATTGTTGATGGCCAATTATACCGTGTTTTGGATTTCCAACACGTAAAGCCAGGTAAAGGTGCGGCCTTTGTGCGTTCGAAATTACGTAATCTGCGCAACGGTAATGTAAACGAAAAAACATTCCGTGCAGGTGAAAAAGTAGAAAAAGCGATGATTGATAACCGTAAAATGCAATACTTATATGCACAAGGTGATGAGCATGTATTTATGGATATGGAATCATATGACCAAACAACATTAGCAGCAGCGCAAATTGAAGAGGAATTACTATATTTATTAGAAAATATGGAAGTTCACATTCAATCATACCAAGGTGAAATGCTAGGAATTGAATTACCAAACACAGTTGTGTTAGAAGTTGCTGAAACAGAGCCAGGTATTAAGGGCGATACAGCTTCAGGTGGTTCAAAGCCAGCGAAAATGGAAACAGGCTTAATGGTTAACGTACCATTCTTCGTCAACCAAGGCGACAAATTAATTATTAACACATCAGAAGGCTCTTACGTTTCACGTGCGTAAAATGGCGGGCTGGTTTGTAGGCATTAAGCTTACAAGCCAGCTTTTTTTGATAGTAACGATTGACTGAAAGTATTACAATAGAGGAAAGGAGTGGTAATAAATGTTACAGCAAATTCAAAAACCAATTATTCAAGCACCGATGGCAGGTGTTACAACACCACAGCTTGTTATTGCAAGCTGTGAGGCAGGTATTTTAGGTTCGATTGGTGCAGGCTATTTAAATGGCGAGGAAACACGAGCATTTATTCAAGCGGTAAAACAAGGAACGGACAAACCCTTCTCTGTCAATTTATTTGTGCAGGAGGAGCCGAAAATTGATGTATTCGTTTTGCAGGAGGCTCGTGTAGCCTTGCAGCCTATTTACGATGAATTAAATATTCCACCAGTACAAACAGTTATTTCAAACGATGTGTATTCTGCGCAGCTACAGGTAGTTATCGATGAAAATGTACCTATTTGCTCGTTTACATTTGGATTACCAGCCGCAACTGATATTCAGCGTTTAAAGGCAGCAGGTATTTATATGATTGGTACAGCGACAACGCTAGAGGAGGCAAAGGCGGTGGAAGCAGCTGGGCTTGATGCAGTGGTACTCCAAGGCAGCGAGGCGGGTGGACATCGCGGTACATTTACAGAGCCTTTAACATTTATCAGCTTACAGGACTTATTAGCACAGGTAATTGGCCAAGTGCAAATCCCCGTTATTGCGGCAGGTGGCATTGCAACAGCGCATCATGTAAAGGAAGTGCTAGCGCAAGGTGCAGTTGCAGCACAAATAGGAACAGCCTTTTTAGTTGCAGAGGAAAGCGGTGCATCAGCAACGTATAAGCAGGCTATTTTGCAATCTGAAAATGATGAGACAACGCTAACAAAGGCGTTCACTGGTAAATATGCACGCGGGTTGAAAAATGATTTCACAGAACGCTTAAAGGATGCGGTCGTTGCACCGTACCCATTACAGCACCATTTAACAACGGCGATTCGCAAGGAAAGCACAGCACAGGGACGTTCAGAATTTTTATCGCTATGGATGGGTGCTAACGGGCATTTAGCGAAGGAAGTACCGGTTGCGGAGATTGTAGAGGCATTGCTAGCAGAGGTTAAATAAGCGGTGCAACGATGAAGAGGACGATTATGCTACAAATCAACAATCTATTGACGATTCGTGATAATTTTCTTCTCTGCGCACCTTGATAAAAGCCTGAGAACTGCCATTTATTTCTGTACAAAACAAATAGCAATATAAGTAAACTAACACTGACACATATATTTCCTATATTGCTTAAAGATAAGTTCAAAGATAAATAAAATTTATTTAATAAGTAGCTAGAGATTACACCAAATAGTACAAAAATGACGATGACTCTGACTAGCTCTAGTAATATACGCATATTAAAATTCCTTTCATAAGTTGAAACTGAGCCTCGAATAGTAAATATATTCGGGGTTTAACTTTGCACGATGCTCTCATCCTAACACCTCGTATATCTCACAATCAAGCCAAGGGGGGCCACCTGCTAATAATAAAGGAGATATCTTTGTTTTGCATTGACTAGGTGATTCTCTATTTTTGTACGCTCGATTGTTTCACAAGAAAAGTTCTACCTCACACCCATACCACATATAATGCGGTACGTAAGGAGGCTAGGCTTTGGAGCTTCAGGATGTACTACGCGTTGCAGGAGTGGGACTTGTGATTGCCTTGCTGCATATCTTTTTTGAGCAAACAGGGAAAAAGGAGTTTTCGTTTTTTTTGTTTTTCGTTGCTTATTTGTATATGACAGCAGAGCTTATTCGTTTTTTGCGTTTGTTTTTTAATGAGATTTTAATTTTCTTTCAATGGCTTACTTCCTCGGGGTGACGATGACAACGATATTCGCTGTTGTAATTTTGCTGCTGCTACTGCAACTGATGAAACAGGCAATGCCTTCATTACACCCTTTATTTACAATTATTTTCACATTTATTTTTCTGCAATTTGTTTTTGTACAATCTATCATTCCATGGGCTCGTCATTTTATTCCGATTGTTCAGCACGTGCCCTATGCACGTCCATTACTCTATACGGCCATTGTTTTTCTGTTAAGTGAGTTTATGTTTACATTGTTAGCGGAGCATGAATATGAAGCATTAGGGGAGGTGATGCGTATAGCTGTACGTATCGCGCTTGTGACCTACTGGATGACAGAGCTTGAGCCGGCATTGCAAACGTTGTCGGCATTGCTCAAAAGGGTGTAATAGATGGACACGCTTATCAATATCTTTCGTGAACCAATCTCTAATGTTATCTTACTCATTTCGGTTGTAGCACTTTACACGCTCGTCTTTTTAATTATTGAGGCATTTGTGCCAACTGCAAAAGCATGGCTAGAGCCACTCTTTATTTTATTGCTTGCGCTCACATTAGGAGAGCTTGTCGTTGAGGCATTTCGCGTCATGCGAGAATTCGCTGAAATTTTATCCGCATTTTTCTTAGCACTTATTCCCATTCTTACATCCGCTATGATTGTCCTTCAATCCATTTTAGCATTTGTCGCATGGAGTCCACTTGTCTTGTTTTTATTGCAGCTTTTGATGCATATAACAAATAAAATCATGATTCCAGCACTGCTTGCTGCATTGCTCTTCGATTTTTGCAGCCGTTTTGTGCAAGGAATTTCCTTTAAAAAACTAGCAGATTTACTACGTATGACGTCCATGAGCTTGATTGCAGCATCCTCTTTAGCGCTTTCACTTATTTTAACGATTTCAGGTGTTGCCTTTTTTGCAGTGGATGCTTCTGTTACGACACCGTTAAAAAAGGTGGTAGAGCAGGCAATTCCATTAGTCGGCTCTATTGTCGTACAAGGCTTCTCGATGTTTCAAAAGTTTCAAGGTACCGCAACGACGATTACGGGCTTTACGCTTGTTAGCTCTTTTTCTATCGCCTCCTTTTATCCTGCAGGAACGCTGCTTTTATATGCGTTTAGCTGCAAATTTTTAGCGGCGATAAGCGAGCCATTTACGAGCGCAAATATTAGCGGCTTTATTGATGATATTGGCAACACATTATTTGTTTTATGTGCCATTGCAATATTGCTTGCCATTACCTTTATTTTTATTTGGCTATTACTGTTTGTCATTATGCAATTAGGGGTGGGGAAAAATTTATGATGACGATACTTGCACTCGTTTTAGTTGGACAATGCCTGCTACTTATTGCAGATGAGCCAAGATTTATCGTCTATATTCGCTTAGCATTGTTCCTTTGCTTTTACAGCTACATTGTCAATTTCCTGCGCATATAAAGAAAAAGCCTATCATATAATGTGGTAATTTTCCCCTAGGGAGCTATTAGCCCCTTGTGGATGTCATAGATTTTTTAACAAATCTAAAGTAGAGGCGTAAGTAACTAAAGGGGGTAAGTTGAAGTATGTGGAGAAGCGATTAAATCTACCATTACTCGTTATACCGATTATTTTAGTTGTTATTTTTCTTGTGATGAATCAGAAGACACCTGCAACAGATGAACAAGCTGGCAGCTCTCAGCTTGAACAAACGCTTCAAGAAATGGCAGGTGTAGGACAAGTAAAAGTATATGTGCATTATGAACAGCAAGGTGAGGCGATATTAAGTGATTATTTTCGCGCAAAGGAAGGGCGCGTAACAGGCATTTTAATTGTCAGTGAAGGTGCGGTGGAGCCGACTGTACAACGAGAACTCGTACAAGTCGTTAGTCGTGTCATGGAGATTCCTGTACACCGTATTATGATTGTACCGATGCGAAAAAAGGAGATGGACAATGAAAGTGAAACGTAAAACAGTATGGTTTTTGACACTCTTTAGCTTAGCGGCAGTGATTTCTGTGTATTATGTATTTGAAGATGATCGAAATATCAATTTGATGGCGATTTTCTCAGATGAGACGATGCAGGAAACAACGTTAACAGGTTTACCAGAGGAAACAAAGGCAGTGCAATCTGAAAATTATTTATTTGAGCAAATGCGCATGGAGGTAGAAAATGAGCGCAGCCAGCTAAGAGAGCAATATACGCAAAAAATCGCATCTGATCAATATTCAGCAGAGGAAAAAAATGAAGCATATAATGAAATGAACGCATTAATTAAGCGCGACTCTGCTGAGGCAATGCTCGAAATGCTTATTAAATCTCTAGGCTACTCGGATGCTTTCGTACGTGTAGAGGATGAGAAAGTGGCCGTAACGGTTATGTCTGACGAAATGTCTAAAGAGGAAGCAAATGAAATTATTTATGTAGTCATGTCTGAGCAAGGCGAAGGCGTGCAAGTAACAGTAAACGTACAATCAAATTATTATTGAATTTATAATAATAGTGTGAGTCTTTACTAAGGTGCTTTTTTTCAAAAGCAACCTGAACTAAAGTCTCACATTTATTTTGCGAAAATTCATTTTAATTTGTTAGTCCTTGGAGGTCCTACAACTACTATAGTGAAAAAATAATTGTCAGAAAATATCGTTTTTTGTTTCAGATGTGCTGTGTTACGCTGATTTCTTTGGAATTTATAAATAACTATTTCAAAATGGCTTAATAAATTATAAAATAGTTATCGTAGTTATAATATTAAGCAATAAGGGAGAGTTTGGCATGTTCAAAATTCAAGAGATTCGTGAAATTATTAAACTAGTAGATGCTTCATCAATTGACGAGTTTGTATATGAAGAAAACGGAGCAAAAGTAAAGTTAAAGAAAAAAGGAAATGTAACAGAGGTTGTTGCACCGAAAGCCGAGGTAGTTGTGGCAGCACCAGCAGCGCCAGTAGTTGAAGCAGCGCCGGCACCAAAAGCAGTGGAAGCGCCAGCAGCTGTAGCACCTGTTGAAAAAGCACCTGTCCAAGAGGATGCAGATTTACACCAAATTACATCACCAATGGTTGGTACATTCTATCAAGCACCAAACCCAGAATCTCCAGCTTATGTAAAAGTGGGAGATAAAGTAGGCGAAGAAACAATTGTTTGTATCGTAGAGGCAATGAAACTGTTCAACGAAATCGAGGCAGAAGTGAAAGGTGAAATCGTTGAAATTCTTGTAAAAGACGGTCAACTTGTGGAATACGGTCAACCATTATTCCTAGTAAAAGCTGAATAAGAGGGGTGCTTTTCATGAAAAAAGTATTAATTGCCAATCGTGGAGAAATCGCGGTTCGTATCATTCGCGCATGTAAAGAGTTAGGTATTGAAACAGTAGCTGTTTATTCTGAGGCAGACGCTGAGGCGTTACATGTGAAGCTAGCAGACGAGGCATATTGCATTGGCCCACGCTTATCAAAGGATTCTTATTTAAGCTTCCCAGCATTATTAGGCGTGGCACAAAAAACTGGTGCAGATGGCATCCATCCAGGCTATGGCTTTGTATCTGAAAACGCTGACTTTGCGGAAGCATGTGAAAATGCTGGCATTAAATTTATCGGCCCATCCTCAGATTCAATTAAAATTATGGGGATTAAGGATGTAGCACGTTCGACGATGGAAAAAGCCAATGTACCACTTGTACCAGGGACAGGCATTGTACCTGATATCGAAACAGGTAAGAAGTGGGCTGCTGAAATCGGCTACCCTGCCATCATTAAAGCAACTGCTGGCGGTGGTGGTAAAGGTATCCGTGTTGCTCGCACAGAGGAAGAGCTTGTTAAAGGCATTGAAATTACACAAAAGGAAGCTGCCGCAGCATTTGGCAACCCAGGCGTATACTTAGAGAAGTTTATCGAATACTTCCGTCACTGCGAAATTCAAGTATTAGCAGACGGTCATGGCAATGTTGTGCACTTAGGTGAGCGCGATTGCACCGTACAACGCCGCATGCAAAAGCTTGTCGAGGAAGCGCCATCACCAGCACTTTCAGAGGAGCGCCGTGCAGAAATGGGCGAAGCCGCTGTGAAAGCAGCGAAAGCATGTAATTACGAGGGTGCAGGTACAATCGAATTCATTTACGATTACCAAGAGGACAAGTTCTACTTCATGGAAATGAACACACGTATCCAAGTAGAGCATCCTGTGACAGAAATGATTACAGGTGTTGACCTTGTACAGCAGCAATTAAAAATTGCCTCTGGCGAGAAGCTACCATTCAAACAAGAGGATATTAAAATCAATGGCTGGGCAATCGAATGCCGAATCAATGCTGAAAACGCATACAAAAACTTTATGCCATCTGCGGGTAAAGTAACAGACTACCTAGCACCAGGCGGCTACGGTGTACGCGTAGACTCAGCGGTATATCCAGGCTACACAATTCCACCATACTACGATTCAATGGTCGCGAAGCTAATCGTCCACGCAGACACGCGTGAGGAAGCTATCGCTAAAATGAATCGCGCATTAAGCGAGTTTATGGTAGATGGTGTACACACAACCATCCCATTCCACCAAGCATTGATGAACAACGATGTATTCAAATCAGCGAAGTTCAACACGAAGTTCTTGGAAGAGAATGATGTGTTGGGTGTGGCTGAGAAGGCGAAGTAAGTTTTTGGGGAATAAAATGGAAATATCTCAACCCGTTAACTAAAATTATTTAGTTAACGGGTTTTTTAGATTAAAAATATTCAACTTGCTATAAGTGATCAATTAACAGCCAAAAGTGATCAAATAACTCATAAAAGTGATCAAATAGAAGCCAAATTCGCTCAAATAACAGCCAAAGGTGATCAAATAGCCTCCGAAGTTATGTTAATTGCCTCGTAAAAAATCCAATGCAATTGCTAAGCATTTTCCATAAGGAATGTAGTATAATAAAGAAAGTGATAGATGGCTATAGTTAAGTAGCAATGCGAGAGAAAGAGAGGATGGCTGAACATGGCTGAAAAACAACCAACATCATTTGTACAACCAACGCCAACAGGTAAGGAGGAGCTCGGACAGATTGAAGTGGCTCCTGAGGTAATCGAGGTCATTGCAGGGATTGCTGCGACAGAGGTTGAAGGGGTAGCGGCGACACGTGGCAATTTTGCGTCAGGCGTTGTAGAGAAATTTGGGAAAAAAGTACATTCAAAAGGGATTAAGTCTGCGATGTCAGAGGATGGACGCATCGTCATTGATGTATTTTGCTCAGTGAAATATGGCTTTGCCGTTCCAAAGGTGGCAAAGGATGTTCAAGCTTCCATTCGCCAAGCGATTTTGAATATGACAGCAATTGAAACAAGCGAAGTGAATGTGCATATTACAGCAATTCAATTTGACAATGTGAGCGCTAATAAAGCGTAAATAGAAAGACCGTCGAGCGATTCGGCGGTCTCTTTTCATGTTTAATAAGCTGTCCAGCCACCATCTGCTGCGATGACTTGGCCGTTGATAAAGCTTGCATCATCCGAGCCTAAAAAGACAGCAAGTGCTGCGATTTCTGAGGGCTGTCCAATGCGCGGATTAATCGCCATGCCGAGCTGCTGACGTGCAATACCTGTTTGGCTAATGCTCGACATGGATGAGGCGATATTTGTTGCAACACCACCTGGTGCGATGCCGTTACAGCGAATATTTTTATCTGCATACATAAAGGCTGTATTTTTTGTTAAACCAACAACCGCATGCTTAGATGCTGTGTAAGCTGCACCAGCACGTGCACCATACAAGCCACCTGCTGAAATATTGTTGACAATCACCCCATGGCCTTGTTTTAAGAAAATATCTGTTGCAAGACGCATCGATTGCATAACAGCCGTTGTATTCACTGCAAATACTTTGTCCCAGCGGTCATTTGTTACTTCACCGACAGGCTCCATTCCATCCATAATCCCTGCATTGTTCACTAAAATATCAAGCTGTCTGTATGTTTCTAACGTTTTATCAAATAAATGCTGTAAATCCGCTTCTGATGTGACATCTGTGCTAATCGCAAAGGCGTCGCCACCAGCCGCTTTAATTTTCGCTACTACTTCCTCTGCACCTGCTAAATTTAAGTCTGAAACAACTACTTTTGCGCCTTCCTGTGCATAGCTTTCTGCGATAGCCAAGCCCATGCCTGATGCGGCACCCGTTACGATTGCTACTTTACCTTGTAATTTCATCGCCAATTCCTCCTAAGTAGTTAAATGTCATTTATTGAACATCTGTTCAATAAAAATTATACTGGATAGTAGATAACGTTTTCAATATGCAATAAAAGCAAGGATGTTTATTAAACAACAAATTTCGAAAAAACGTTGAATAGGGGTGCTAAAAATGTCAGTGGATTTACGTGTTATCAAGACAAAGGAGCGATTGCATGAAACACTTATCGCATTATTAAAGGAGATGCCACTAGAGAAAATTAAAATATCGGTGCTATGTCAAAGAGCCCAAATCAATCGAGGGACATTTTATTTGCATTATGAAAGTGTCGATGCATTATTCGCGGATTTTTTTGAGCAAATTATTGCTGATTTACGAGAAGCTTATTTAGAGCCGTTGCGGACAAAAACACCATTAAAAATTAAGGAGCTCGATCCGAAAACGGTGCGTATTTTCCATCATATAAAAAAATATGAAAACTTTTATCGCATCGTTTTTTCGAAAAATGCACCTTTAGCCTATTACTATATGCTGCTTGAGCAGATTACGGTGAATTTACGGGAAAATGCACATGTTCACAATGATTATTTCATTGCCTATCAGAGCAACGCGATTATTGGCGTAGCATTGCAATGGGCACAGCACGATTTTCAGGAAACACCTGAAGAGCTCAGTGAGGTGCTTGTACAAATTTTGCGCCAAAAAGGTGAGTAAAATGCGTTTATCGTCCGTCTATTTAAATAGGGAAGGGGGATACCCATGCTTCGTTTTGATGAATATTACGATGCTTATAGCAAGGAACTGTTCCAATTTATTTATTTTTTAGTTGGACATAAGGAAACGGCGGAGGATTTAACGCAAGACACCTTTATCAAAGCATTAAAAAATAGCACGACCTTTCGTGGAGATGCCCAAATGAAAACATGGCTTGTGACGATTGCGCGCAATACCGTTTACGATTATTACAGGCGCAAGCGCTTAATTAAATTTATTCCATTTATAGCGCGATATGACGGCATAGAGGAAACATACATACCAGAACAATGGCTACTGAAGCAAGCGGCAGATGCAGAGCTATATACGGCGCTCGGTCAGCTCAAATTAGCCTATCGAGAGTGCATCGTCCTTCGCAAAATTGAAGGCTACTCCATTAAAGAAACGGCCGGCATTTTAAATTGTACAGAAGCACAGGTACGCAATCATACAGAGCGAGGCATGAGGGCATTGCAAAAATTGCTTGGAGGTGAGGCTAATGAAACTAGATGACCGCTTACAGCAAATCACGCGTGTACAGTGGGATGAGCAAGCGCGCTTACAGCAAAAGAAGCGCTTAATGGTACGTGTCAAGCGCAAGCAATTATTCGCACCACGCTTTGCACTTGTGACAATCGCTTGCATTTTGCTGTTATTTTATTTGATGGATATAAGACAGCCAGTACAGCCGCAGCAACAGGCACAACTAACAGATGAATTGGCAAAAATAACTGTCCTGTTGACAGATAAACCGGAGCGCAATTTGAATTTGAATTCAGCCTCGTACGTCAATAAAAAAGTGACGACTGACAAGCAACTGTTAGCGAAATTTCAGCGTATTGTCACAGCACCAACCGTTGTTGAACAGGCGTGGGATGGACAGTTAACGTCCCCAGAGAATATATATCAGCTCCTATTAACCTTTCAAAATGATAAGCAGCTTTATTTGAAATTTGGCAGTCATTCAGGTGTATTTGAGCTATACGATGTGTATGGGCAAAAAAAATATGTGCTGACAAATGGCACAGAGCTAATGTTGCTGTTGCAGCAAATTGATGATGAAACGGCAACATCCTCCGATTGGAAAAAGTATTTGTGGGGGATATTGATTGTCCTTTTACTAATCGATGCGGCCTTTATTAGTAAAAATCGCTATAATCGTGATGACTATGGCAATAAAAAAAGCCTGCATTGGTCATGGCGAATCCTTTATACGATTATTTTTATGATGGCTTTTGTTGTGTCCTACTTCTATTTAGGGACAACGCATGCCGGTATATTATGCGGTGGCATTATGTTAACGATTGTACTACAGGAATATTTAGAAGTGAAACAAGGGATTAAGCGAGCAAATTGGCTGTGGACGTCGATGACTATATTTTTTGTGCTGCTAGTAGTATTACTGTTTGTAATTTAGCGCTTTCATTCCGAATACTGAACTAATATAATAGAGTGGAAAGGGAGGCTTACAAATGACAGTCGAACAACAATTTGTAGATTATGTGAAGAAAATGCAAAATTATCACGAGGCGATTTCCGTTATTTATTGGGATATGCGTACAGGAGCGCCGAAAAAGGGGTTAGAGCAACGTGCTGAGGTGATCGGTACACTATCATCAGAAGTATTTGCACTACAAACATCAAATGAGTTAGGTGAAATGCTAGCAGCACTTGAAGCAAAGCAAGGTGAGCTGGATTTTGTAACAAAGCGCTTATTTGAAGAAGTGAAAAAAAGCTATGATGAGTCGAAAAAAATTCCTGCTGATGAGTATAAAGCGTATGTAATTTTACAGGCAAAGACAGAAAATGCCTGGGAAGAGGCGAAGGAAAAATCAGATTTCGCACTATTCCTACCATATTTAAAAGAAGTCGTTGCATATCAAAAGAAATTCATTAACTATTGGGGCATTAAAAACGGCTCGCCATACAACACATTGCTTGATAAATACGAGCCAGATATGACAACAGATATTTTAGATAAAGTGTTTGGTCAATTACGTGAAACCATTGTGCCATTAGTAAAAGCGATTCAAGCATCACCAAACAAACCAGACACATCTATGCTATTTAAGCATTTCCCGAAAGAGGGACAGCATGCGGCTTCGCTAGAGCTTTTAGAGAAGCTTGGCTATGATTTTGACGCAGGTCGCTTAGATGAGACGGTACACCCGTTTATGATTGGCTTAAATAGTGGCGATATTCGTGTAACAACGAAATATGATGAAAATGATTTCCGCTCGGCTGTATTTGGTACAATTCATGAGTGCGGTCATGCGCTATACGAGCAAAATATTGATCCGAAATTAATGGGCTTACCACTTGCAACAGGTACCTCAATGGGTATCCATGAATCGCAATCGCTATTTTATGAAAATTTCGTAGGACGTAATCCTGCTTTTTGGCAAAATAATTTTGAAGTGCTACAAAAAAATTCACCAGCGCAATTTGGTGATGTCACAGTAGAGGAGTTCCTAGCTGCTATCAATTTTGTAGAGCCTTCATTAATTCGTATTGAAGCAGATGAATTAACATACCCACTCCATATTATGATTCGCTATGAAATCGAGCGTGAGCTGTTCAACGGCGATTTACAAGTAGAGGATTTACCACAAGTATGGAACGATAAGTACGAAGAGTATTTAGGTGTTCGCCCAGCAAATGATGCTGAAGGTGTACTACAGGACACACATTGGAGCGGTGGTAGCTTCGGTTACTTCCCATCATATGCTTTAGGCTATATGTACGCAGCGCAATGGAAGCATGCAATGGATAAAGACATTGCAAACTTTGACGAGCTATGCGGCAAAGGCGAGCTACTTCCAATCCGTGAATGGCTAACAGACAAAGTGCATCAATACGGCGCACTGAAAAAGCCATTTGAGCTGTTAAATGAAGCGACGGGCGAAGGCTTAAATGCGCAATATTTAGCGGATTATTTAAAAGAGAAATATACGAAGCTATACCAATTAAAATAGAAACAAGAAAAAGCACTGCTGATTGTATGGTACATAACAATTAGCGGTGCTTTTCTTCGAGAGGGGATTCCATCTTTTTCTTTAACTAACATAACAAGCTATCATTTATTTGTAACTTATTCTACCATTTATCGTCAATTTCTATTAGAAAAACATTAAAGTAAGTCATAGACAAAGAGATGTTTTGAGTGAGTGGAATATATTTTGTCATGAGAAAGTCTCCAAAGTTTTTATCTGTTGGAAATTAAAGTTTTTTCTTCGATTAATGGATGTTTTAGTGGAAGGCGGTTGAATGAGTAAATAAATTTAAGGATGTGAAGAGATGAAAAAAACGCTGTTTATGGTACTTATTACGCTTATACTTTCAGGCTGTTTTGGAATGGAAAATAGAGAAACAAAGGAATCAATTGATGAAGGGACTATCACAGTTGGCACAACTAAAAGTGAACTGATATTGAATGAAGAAATTCCTCTGTTTGAATATGCTCATCAACTACCTACTATTGCAACAAAACCAAACGAAATAGCTACTATTCATATTGAGAATGAACCAAAAATTTCGGTTTATCTCTGGGATGAGCATGTACCACTAAAATTAAATAGTTTCTCAATCCCTTATGAAATGGGGCGTTATGTTTACAATATCGAAGCCGAATGGCCAACTAAAAAAGCAAATTTTATTGCTGTAATTGAAGTTCAGCATGAATTTAAGCGAGTGCAACGTGAAAAGGAGCCTGATGTTTCAAATGCATGGATTCCATCGCCTAATGGTGAAAAACAAGTCATGATTGAAGGGCTTGGAGAATTCGAAGCACATGGAACAATTGTATTGAAGGAGCTAAATAGTAATACGATGGAGAATATTGATTTTAATCATGGTCTTCAATGGACAGCAAAGAAAATTGCATGGTATGACAATGACTCAATCTTAACGACGATTGGGCTCGTTCATGGCACGGTAACTCGTGGAGGTAATCTCTATCACCTAAATTTAACAACACTTGAGCTCACACCGATTCTGGAGCTCCCTGTTAAGGAGGAAGTAACTGATTTTTCAATAGAAGGTAATTTACTAACATATGAAGTACACGTTTATGAAGATGACGAAATGAGCAAAGGATATATGGAAACCCGAACTTTAGAACTATCAGCTATAGAACAACAATTAAACGATTAATAGAGAGCTTTAGGTAGATAAAATCCTAGAAAAACGCAGATATCTTAGGGGAATTCGCAGATAAGTCATGAGAAATCGCAGATATCCCAGAAAATTCGCAGATAAGTCCTAGAAAAGCGCAGATAACTCAGTAAAATCCGCAAATATTCCCTAAGAGAAGAGTTTAAAAATAGGCTGTAACAAATAAATGTCTCAACCGTCTATTACTATAAAGAGGAGGGATGCGTAGTGAGGATATTGTCAATTATAGGATTAACCATGCTACTAACCGCTTGTAACACGGCACAGCCACAAGCTGATCCTATAGAAAATCAAGCAACAGCACAAGTAGAGCAGCAGCCATTCACGTTAAAGCTTGAAGCAGAAAAGGAACAATATAAGGTCGGGGAAAAGCCTATTATTCAGGCGGAGCTTGTTTATGCTGGTGAAGAGGATGAAATCACGATTGCACATGGTGGTTCATGGCTATTTTTAGAAACGACAAATATAACAGAGGATTATCATTTTGGAGCATTTATGAATGAGCCGCTTATTTATACAAAGCTAACAAAGGGAGAGCCTTTAATTGAACGATATAGCTTTTCAGGCGGAACTTATATTGAAGGACAGGGAGGCAAACCCTATAGTGACGAGCTATTTGAGCGGATGGCTAAAATGGACTTTCCAGCAGGGCAGTATGAAATTAAAGCGATAACGGAATTTGGAATAGAACAGATAACAGGGAAGAAGTATCAGTTAGAGGCACGTATCGTATTTGAAGTAGTAGAGTAAAAAAACTGACGGAAACTGTTCCGCCAGTTTTTTCATTACCATAAATTATTGAAGCCTTTTGAGCCAGGTGGTGCGTTGCTAATAATATCAAAGATTGGCACCGTGTAAGCAAAGATGATTAACGCTACTAAAATAACGCCCCATACTTTGAAGTTTTCAAGAATAGCAGGTGTTTTCTCCGCATCAGGTGCTACTTCTGCTACAGGGAAATCTTGCTCGCCCTTTGGTGCGAAAAATGCTAATTGAATGACAAGGTACGTAATCAAAATGATTGCGATGAATAAAATCGTTCCGCCAACTGCTTGCGCAATTTGGTAGGCAATCCATTCTGTTGCTTGTGATGCACCGCCATACTCAGAAAATTCAGAGCGACGTGGCGCACCGCTAAGTAGACCAACGATATGCATCGCACTTGACATAATAAACATACCCGTTGCCCACAAAATCCCTACAATCACACCAAGGAAGTTGAGCTTTTTCGTTAAGACACGGCCTGTTAAATGTGGGATTAACCAGAACGCTACACCGAAGAATGTTAAGACAACAGTTGTTGCCACAGTTAAATGGAAGTGACCAGTAATCCAAATCGTATTATGCACAAGCTGATTCATTTGGTGCGATGCGTTGACGATACCGCCAGCACCACCAGGAATAAATGCGACCATCCCCATGAACGGTAATAAGAATCGGCTATCTTTCCAAGGTAATGCTTTAAACCAGCCTAAAAGTCCTTTGCGACCTAATTCGCGACCTCGTAATTCAAATGTTGCAAACATGGAGAATGCTGTTAATAAAGATGGTACGATAACGAAGAATGTTAAAACAACTTGAATGAATTTCCATAAGCCATCGATACCAGGCTCTGTTAACTGATGGTGAATCCCTACAGGAACAGAGAAGATTAAAAACAGCATAAATGCTAGACGCGCTAATGCGTCAGAGAAAATTTTTGCACCGATAATTTTCGGTACAATCGCATACCAAGCCATATAAGCAGGCAGTAACCAGAAGTACACTAATGCATGCCCGAAATACCAGAATAAAGTACGAGTTAATAATACATCCACACGTTCGATTAAGCCGAGCGACCATGGTAAAAGCATAAATAACACTTCTACTGCTACACCTAAAGTAGCAACAAACCAAAGTAAGCTATTGACAATCGCCATAAAAGCAAGCAGAGGAGATGTTTGCCCTTTATTTTCCTTGCGCCATTGTGCGTAGCGCATAAATTGTGGAACACATAATAGCCATGAGCCAACAACGACTAATGTTAAGCCTAAATAGAAAATCCAGTGCGCTTTTAATGGAGCATAAAATGTATAAAGCACTGTTGCTTCATTTAATAGCACCATCGTTGCAGCTGCAACTGTGCCAATTGTCATTAACCAAAAACCAATCCAGCCAATTTTACGTTGTGTATTTGTTAGAGGGCCCACTGTGCGACTAACCGCAGCAATTTGGAAGCCCATAATAAAGTATGTTGTTAAAATAAGACCGAGTAAAATCCCATGTACAGTTAATACTTGATAATAACCAATGCCCCAAGGCAATTTAAATTGACCTGAACGAACTAATACTTGCAATAAGCCAGCTAAACCACCGACAAGCAATGCGATAAATGCAACATACATATTAGCCATTGCTAGCTTTGCATCACGCGCATCAACCTTCATTACTTTATTCGCTATCGTTTGTTGCATTTGGGTCCACCACCTTTAATGTAGAATACATAAACGCATGCCCTGTACCACAGTACTCATTACATACGATTAAATATTCACCTGTTTTGTTAACAACGGTTGTATATTCTGATACATAACCAGGCTCAAGCATCATATTGACATTTGTTCCTGTAATATGGAAGCCATGAATAACATCCTTTGTTGTTGCGATAAATCTTACCTTTGCATTTAGAGGTAATTCGATTTCCATTGGATTATAATTGAAAGCAGAAGCGATTAATACGACTTCATAATCCCAATCCTTACCTTCTACTTTATGCACGCCTGGATTATTGAATGGCTCAAAGTCCTCCACTCGTTCATAATCAATCGTCCATTTTGTATCATTTGGATGTGAGCCGCTATGGAAGGCGCCGATACCTAAAATAACGAGAAACGCTACTAAAGTACCCGTACCAAACACTAGCCACCACTTTTCATACTTATGCAGGTGCATTTTTGTCAACTCCTTAAACAGTTAGTGTCATTAGAAACGATCCATAAATAGGCTGAAGCAATAGGCCCATAATAAAATAATGATTCCGCCTACGGTAAAGGTCATCAATAGCGTGCCTTTTAGATTTTCTTCCGACTTTTTCTTTTTTGCCATTATTACCCCTCCTATGTATTAGATGTATACTTCGTACTTGTTTTCATCATATAGAAAACTCATAGTAGACGATGTGATAAAAATCACACTTGCTGTAGGTTTTTGTGAAAAAAATGTGAAGTGTATAAAAAAAGCTAGCAGA
This sequence comes from Lysinibacillus louembei, assembly GCF_033880585.1. Taxonomy (NCBI): domain Bacteria; kingdom Bacillati; phylum Bacillota; class Bacilli; order Caryophanales; family Bacillaceae; genus Lysinibacillus; species Lysinibacillus louembei. The sequence continues at coordinate 3,271,748 of NZ_CP137624.1, read as the reverse complement.
CGTATGTCCACTAGCTAACTAAGAAACCATTATTCTTCATCATCAATCGTTAATAAAATCGTAATGTTGCCAACGCCCTCAATTGCGGCAGGGAGGCGGAAAGCATGTTGGAAGCCATACAGCTTTGTATGACCAACCATCACGGTAGGTGGTGTAATATCAAGCTCTAAATTTTCAGTGCCAGCATGTGTACAAAGATTCCCAGCAATCATATTGCCGAGCTCACCTGTAAATGACTCTAGCATTGCACCTTCTAGTGGCATGCCAAACATAGAAGCACCAATTGCACCAAATGTTTCTGGCTTACTGTCAATAATGATACGTCCCTTTAAATCGCCAACTAAGCCAATAAGTACGCCCATTTCCTGTTGTATGTATGGTTCTTTTGTAAGAGAGGGGGTTTCAACATCTATAGTCATTGGTAAAATAGTTTTTAATGAGTGGATTGTTCCGTTTAAAATCGTTTGTACATGCTTCGAAGTGCTCATTGTATGCCACATCCTTTTTATCTACTTTATTTCATAATATCATGAAAATGTCGAAAAATATAGAATACAATGAAGATTGACAGCAAACAAAAAATATTCGTATAATAGAGATGAAAATGATTCTCAATATTAGCTGGAGTGAGGTGGCTCGTATGATTTTTGGGCTAGTTGGCATCGTGATTGCTGCATATGTAGCAATTGGCTCATACGTGTTAAAAAATACAACAAAATCCATTTAAAGCGGAGCTTAAGGCAAATATATATTTGCTATAGCTTCGTTTTTTTCAATTAAAGAGCGAAAATTATGTTACTATATACGTATGTGAAAATATAAATAAAGGGGCATTACAGTAGAATGGAAGTTTTTGAGCAACAACTGCAGGAGCTGCTTCAGCAATCTGCAATTCAATACATAATTTATCAAAAAAATGAAGATACAGAGCGCATGGAAAAGCTTGATTTATTTGCGCGCAAAATTTTGCAAAAGGAATATGTGATCGGCTTTGCGGGGCATTTCTCAGCAGGTAAATCGAGCATGATTAATGCATTATCTGGTGAGGATATTTTAGCAGCAAGCCCGATTCCGACGAGTGCGAATATTGTTAAGGTGCATAAAGCTGAAGAGGATTATGCGATTGTTTATATGCATCATGAGAAACCTGTTAAATTCGAAGCGGGCTATGATTTTAAAACGGTGAAAGAGCTAAGTAAAAATGGTGAGCTTGTATCACAAATTGAAATTGGGCATAGCGGCTCAAATTTACCATTAGGTGTGACAGTAATGGATACACCAGGTGTTGATTCAACCGATGACGCACATGCGATGAGCACAGAGTCGGCACTTCATATCGCTGATATCGTCTTTTATACGATGGATTATAACCATGTGCAATCAGAGTTGAACTTCCAATTTACGAAGCAATTAATGAAATATAATCCGAAGGTTTATTTAATCGTCAACCAAATTGATAAGCACATTGATGCGGAGCTATCGTTTGAGGATTTCCGCAAGTCCGTGCATCAATCATTTGCGGCATGGGGTGTTGAGCCAAAGGATATTTTCTTTACATCATTAAAGGATAAGGAGCATCCACATAACGATTTTGCGAAAGTGAAAAAAATTGTGATGGATTCAATGAATGATTGGCAGGAGCAGCTTGTATCAACAGCTAAAAACACGCTGCAAAAATTGCATCATGAGCATGAGGCTTATTTAGCACAAGAAAAGCAAGACAGCTTTGAGGAGTTTGCCGAGGTGCTACCGATAGAAGATTGGGAGGCACGTGAGGATATTTTAGCACAATATGATTATTTAACACGCCAAACGACATTATTCTCCTTTGAGGAATGGCAGCAAACCTTTGACGACAAGCGCAAAGATTTATTAGCAAATGCGGCGATTATGCCAGCTGATTTCCGTGAAAAGCTGCGCAGCTTTTTAGAGAGCAAGCAGGAAAACTTTAAAGTTGGTGGCTTATTTAGTGCTAAGCGCAAAACAGCGGAGGAACGCGAGCGTCGTGTGGAAGAGGCAAATAGTGCCTATCAGACGATCGTGCAATCACAAATTATCGGGCATCTAAAGGCATTAATGAAGGAAGCGTTGAAAAATGTTGGTGCATTAAATGAAGAGCGAGCTGCAGCAATTGATGGACATGATTTCAAGCTACCATTCTCATTGATTGAAGAGCAGGTGCAATCAGGGGCATTAGTAACAGGGGACGCCTTACTTAATTTTGCGAACCGTGTAGCAGAGGCAACGAAGCGATTTTTCGTACGTGCGACAGATGCGTGGCTAGAGGAGCAAAAGCCTCTTTTATCACAAATTGCAACAGAGGCGAGCGCGCCAGTGAAATTAAAAACCGCAGCGCTTCAGCCGAAAGTGGATGCAATTCGTCAAATCCAGTTATTTGATGAGCGCAAAGCGTATAGTGATAAGGAAATGAAGCAGGCGAAAAATGAAACACGTGCCATCGCTAAAACGCAAACAGCTAAATGGCAGCAGGATTTTGAGCGAGCACTTGCGGAAATTCGTCCATTTAGTGAGGAAATGCTTGTGCCAAAAGAACAACAGCACATTAATGAGCAGTTTGAACAACAGCAAACAACGGGCACAAACTATCAAACAGATGAAGTTATTCAGCGTGCATTGAAAACAGCAGAGACGATTGGCGATGTAGAAGGCTTCGCCGAAGTAGCAAGCTTCTTAAAGAAAAAAGTGGAGCGCCTGCAAAAGAAAGATTTTACAATCGCTTTATTCGGTGCGTTTAGTGCAGGGAAATCTAGCTTCTCAAATGCTTTAATGGGCTCAAAGGTATTACCTGTATCACCGAACCCGACAACAGCAGCAATCAATAAAATTCGTCCTGTAACGCCTGAGCATCCACATGAAACAGCGGATGTTCAATTAAAAACAGCAGAGCAGCTGCTTGAAGATATTCAAGGCTCGTATGCGGCAATTGGTTTAACGGTTTCATCCTTAGAGGAGGCCTACACACGCGCAGAGGAAGGCTTAGCGGTAAAGCTAGTTGATGAGCGCTTAAATATTCATAAGTCATTTATTCGTGCCTATGCAGAAGGCTATAACCAGTTTAAAGGGCAGCTTGGCGAAGTGTTACGTGTTGACCGTGAGCAGTTTGAGCTATTTGTTGCACAGGAAAATAGATCATGCTTTGTGGACAATATCGATTTTTATTACGATTCACCAATCACACGCATGGGTGTGACTTTGGTTGACACACCAGGGGCAGATTCGATTAATGCGCGCCATACAGGGGTGGCATTTGAATATATTCGGAATGCTGATGCGATTTTATTTATTACCTATTACAACCATGCCTTTGCCAAAGCCGACCGCGAATTTTTAATTCAGCTTGGTCGTGTCAAGGATGCGTTCGAGCTAGATAAAATGTTCTTTGTAGTTAATGCGATTGATTTAGCAAACACGAAAGAGGAAGAGGAAGATGTAAAAAATTATGTGCGCAGCGAATTGCAGCGCTTTGGTATCCGCTTCCCACGCTTATATGGCGTGTCGAGCTTGCAAGCGTTACGTGAAAAGGAGCAAGGGCAAGATTTGGCGTCAGGTATGCCACCATTTGAAGAGGCATTCCATCATTTCTTAAACGATGAATTGCAGGGGCTTGCGGTGCAGGCATTGCAGGAGGAAGTGGAAAAGGCACAAGCCCGCCTGCACGATTTAATTGCACAAACGGAGGCCAACCTTTTACGTAAGGATGATCGCTTAGAGGAGCTAACACAGCTAGAGCAACATATTGAAAAGGCGTATGCAAACGCCCAAACGACGATGCTAGAAGCTGATGCTAATCACGAGCTAGATGAGCTGCTGTACTATGTGATGCAGCGAGTGTACTATCGCTACCCAGACTTCTTCCGTGAAAGCTATAACCCATCGCAATTTGCGGCAATGTCAGCAGCAGCAGCGTTGGAAACATCGCTAAAAGAAGTGCTACAAGCATTAAGCTTCGACTTTGCACAGGAATTGCGTGTAACGAACTTCCGTTTAGCACAATTCGTTGAAAAGCGCATCGGTGAACGCTTTAAGGAAGAGGCGCGTGGCTTAAAGGAAATGAACAACAGCTTTGCTTTTATCGCCTATGAGCCAGCACAGCCAACAATGCTTGAATTTGCTGGACCATTTACAGATTATAGCAAATACACATCGGTTAAATCGCACTTCAAAAACGTCAAAGCCTTCTTTGAGAAAAATGAGAAGGAGCATTTAAAAGAAGCGTTAGAGCAATTAACAAAGCCAGATGCACAAAGCTATTTAGATGTGGAAAAAGCACGCTTACGTGAATGGGCAGCAGGCTATGTAGCAGAGGAAGCGAATGCGCTAGCCGCATATATGCGCACACAAGCATTGGAGCAAATCGCCACAGAGCGCCGTTTACTGCAAGAAGAGAGTGCATTAGGTGTATGGAAAGCGATTTACGCCCAATTGGAGTGCCAGGCACACAAACAATTCTGACAATTCACATGAAGGGGAGAGATGTTCATGGCAAAAGTATTTGTAACGGTAGAGGAACTCAAAGAAAAAGCACGCTTTATTGATACGCGCTTTTCACTAACAAATGCAGAGGAGGGGCAACAGTTATTTGCTGAGGGTCATATTCAAGGGGCAATTTATTGGGATTTAAATCTCGATTTATCGAATATGGCGAGCAAAGAAGGGCGTCATCCAATGCCATCAAAGGAGCAATTGCAAGCGCTATTTGAACGTAGTGGCTTACGCTATGAAGATGTCATTTATGTATATGACCAAGGTGGCATGCCATTTGCAGCGCGTGCTTGGTATATGCTGAAATATGCAGGCTTCCCACAAGTATATATTGTCAATGGTGGCTTTGCAGCATTGGCGGAAAAGCTTGATGTGACAGCAGAGCACATGAACTATTCGCCAACAGAGCTACAGCTGCAATGGCAAGAGCAGTTGTATGCAGGACGTGCGGATGTAAAGGTGATTGTCGAGGGCAAGGAGCAAGCAACGCTGTTGGATGCACGTGCGGCCAATCGCTATCGCGGAGAGCAGGAGCCACTGGACCCAATAGCAGGACATATTCCAACAGCGAAAAACTTTGATTGGGAGCAGATCAAGCAAGGTGCTTCACTTGTATCGAGTGACGACCTTTTGGCAAAAGTCGCAAAAGAAGAAGAGGTTGTTGTGTACTGTGGTTCAGGTGTCACTGCATCGCCCTTGTTTGCGGTGTTGACAGAGGCAGGCTATGAGCATTTGCGCCTATATGTTGGCAGCTATAGCGATTGGATTACAGCGTATGATGTGGAAACAGGAGAAAATAAATAAAAAAATGACTGCTTTGCAATGAGATGTTGCAAAGCAGTTTTTCGATAGTTTGTTACAGATGTTCATGCTAAAATAGTTATTAATAGAGTGTATTTATATTATAGGAATTGGCAATGGCGGATAAAGTATTATAAAAAGCATTCAATACTTGGTAAGAAATGACCCTAAAGTTGTCAATTGATCAAATACAAAAAATTGGAAATCGAATCCAGCTATAGCTGATGGAGCTGTCAAAAGGCGGCTCTCTCTTTTTAGAAGAAAAATGAATAGTGATTCATCGTGGAGGGAGAGATTGTATGTTATTAAAAAAACAATTTGAGCAAGGGGAAATAAATGGAGTAGTTTATGGCAATGGCACGGTTGCGTTTCAAGGTGTGAAGCTAAATGTCTATTGTTATATCATTGATGGGGTATGTATCGACACAGGAGCACATTCTTTGCGACAGCAGTTTCAACATTTTTTAACAGCACAATCCTTTGAGCAAGTTGTTTTGACACATCATCATGAGGACCATTCAGGTAATGCTGCTTTCTTGCAGCAACAAGGTGTTCCTATTTATATAGAGGAAAGTTTACTAAAGGAATGCGCTAAAAAAGCAGCATATCCCCTTTATCGCAGGCTGTTTTGGGGTACGCGTAAACCGTTTCAGGCACAGCCGCTAGCTAACACATTCACCTCCAAAACAGCTACATGGGAAGTGATTCAAACACCAGGACATGCTATCGATCATGTAGCATTATTGAATAAAAATACAGGGCAATTATTCACAGGCGATTTATATGTGATGACAAAGACAAGGCTTATTTTAAGAGAAGAAAGCATTCCAGCGATTATTCGCTCATTGCAACAAGTATTAGCATATGATTTTGATGAAGTATTTTGCAGTCATGCAGGCTTATTAAAAAATGGTCGGAAGGCATTGCAAGCAAAGGAGGATTATTTATTAACAGTGCAAGACAAGGCTTTTTCACTGTATGAACAAGGCTTCACAGTGTCTGAAATCGATCGACAACTGTTTTCGAAAAAATATCCAATTACGCGTTTTTCACGTGGAGAGTGGGATTCACAGCATATCGTGACATCTATTTTAAAAGAAGCAAACAAAATTTGAGTTTTTTGTAACCTTTTTAAGCATCCTACGACTAATCGTATGAAACGTATTTAAAGGAGCGAAAAAAGATGATGAAAAAAACCATGACAATGGCATTAACAGCAACGTTAGCAACGAGTGCAATATCAGCACCATTCGCATTCGCACAAGATAAAGCAGAGCCAATTTCAAATGAAGTGCAGGAGGAAATAGCAACAAACTTCATTCAGCTGACAGGGAAATTAGGCAAAATTGAAAAGCGCGAAAGCGGCATGCTATTTACGACAATTGAGCAAGGTGATGAAACTTTCTCATTAACAATTGGAGAAAATACATTAGTTTTAGACAATACAGGTAAAAAAGCAGAATTAAAAGAAGGCTTACAATTCACAGCATTCGTAAACAAAAACAAACCAATGCTAGCCATTTACCCGCCACAGTATGCACCAGAAGTTGTTGTAGTTGAAACAAACGATATGGGTATTGCAGAGATTGGTACATTTGATAAGGACTTCGTTAATAAAGAAAATACATTAAAGCTAAACTTATCTGAGGAATCACAAATTACAAACTTAGCTGGTGAAAAATTAGCGAAAGAGGATATCATTGGGAAGGAAGCAATCGTCTTTTATGGTCCAGCAACATTTAGCATTCCTGCACAAACAAGTCCATCTAGCATAGTTGTTTTAGAGGATGCTCAACCAGAGGAAGAAGTAGGCAACTTTATTGAATTTACAGGTGAAATTAGCGATATCGTTACACGTGAGAACAGTACACAATTAGTAGTAAATGATGATAAAGAAAATCCATTCAGTTTAGCTGTTGATAATGAAACAGTTGTATTAGACAATACTGGTAAAGAAGTGAAATTAGCAAAAGGAATGAAATTTACAGCATATGTAGATAGCCAAAAGCCTGCTATTTTAATTTATCCACCACAATATGCACCAGAGGCGATTATTATTGAAACAGAGGAAATGGGCTTTGTAACTGTCAGCACTTTTGATGAAAATTTCGTCAATAAAGAAAATACGTTAAAGCTAAATATCGCAGAAGACACTGTTATTACGAACAGAACTGGTGAAAAGCTAACAAAAGAAGAAATAATCGATCAAACAGCATTAGTATTTTACACTGTATCAACAAAAAGTATTCCAGCACAAACGACACCAGCAAAAATAGTGGTGTTAACTGATAATGAAGAGCCTTCAACGTCAGCACCAGTTATTGAAGTGCTAGATATGATTGCTGAAATAATTGAACAAGATCATTATGAAGTGAATGGCGTGAAAATGGTACCGTTACGAGTTTTAGCTGAAAGCCTAGGATTTACAGTGAAATCAACTGGTAAAGGTGCTGTCTTGACAAAGGACAATCTTTCGTATGAAATTACACGTGATCAAAAGGAATATACGCACAACCGTGCTATTAAAAAATTTGAAGTAGCACCTACATTGCTAGAAAAAAATAAAACATATGTGCCGCAAGAGTTTATTTATAGCTTACGTGGAGAATAAAAGGCATCCACCCATCTCATATCTTGGCTACCAACCGGTATGAATGGTAAAAGGTATTCTATCGTCATTTTCATGGCTTATAGAATACCTTTTAATTTTGATTAGTAATTTGAGCAATTATTTGAGATGAAAATTAAAATGAATTGTTTTGTAACCTTTTTGAATATAACACGACTAATACTATGAAACGTACTTAAAGGAGAGAGAAAGATTATGAAAAAAGCAATGACAATGGCATTAACAGCGACACTAGCAACGAGTGCAATAACAGCACCGTTAGCATTCGCTCAAGATAAAAAAGAGCCAACTTCAAACGAGGTGCAGGAGGAAGTAGCAACAAACTTCATTCAGCTTACAGGTAAATTAGGGAAAATTGAAAAGCATGATAACGGCACATTATATACAACAATTGAGCAAGGTGACGAAACATTCTCATTATATATTGAAGAAAGCACACTTGTTTTAGATAACCAAGGTAAAGAAGTAGAGTTAAAAGAAGGCGCAAAATTTACAGCGTTTGTTGATAAAAACAAGCCGATGCTAGCAATTTATCCACCCCGCTACACACCGGAAGTGCTAGTTGTGGAAACGGCTGATTTTGGCATTGTAGAAGTAGGCACATTTGATAAAGATTTCGTTAATAAGGAAAATACATTGAAATTAAATTTATCAGATGAAACAGTTGTGACAAATGTAGCTGGTGATAAATTGTCGCATGACGCAATCGTTGGCAAAGAAGCAATCGTTCTTTACGGACCAGCAACATTTAGCATCCCTGCTCAAACAAATCCATACCGTGTCATCGTATTTGACGGTGTACAAGATGAAGTAGAAGAAATTACGCCAATCGAGGAAGTAGTAGATTTCCAACAATTTGAAGGTGAAATTACTGATGTAGTAACACGTGAAAATGGCTCACAACTGCTTGTTATTGAAGATAAAGAGCAACCATTCGCATTAACTGTTGGTAAAGAAACAATTGTCCTTGATAACACAGGGAAAAAAATAGAGCTGCAAAAAGGAATGAAATTTACAGCGTATGTAGATGTGATGAAGCCTGCAATTTTAATTTATCCACCACAATATGCGCCAGAAGTGATTATCGTGCAAACGGAAGGTGCAGGTGTAGCGGAGTTTGGCACATTTGATTTAAATTTGTTAAATCATGAAAATACGTTAAAGCTAACGATTGATGATAAAACTGAAATTACAGGCTTAACAGGTGATAAATTAGCAAAAGATGATTTAATCAATGCACAGGCATTAGTGTTTTACACTGTAGCAACAGCAAGTATTCCAGCTCAGACAACACCAACAAAGGTGATTGTCTTTGGTGAAGCGACATTTCCAGAGGCTGAGCTTGCTGTAGAAAATAGCAAGCAAGTAGATGGTGTGACAATGGTGCCATTACGCGCTTTAGCAGAGGAATTAGGCTATAAAGTAACATCTACAGGAAAAGGTGCAATCCTAACAAAAGGCAATGCTTCATACGAAATTACACGCAGACAAAAGCAATACACGCATAATCGCGCAATCAAAGCATTTGACGTAGCACCTACTTTATTAGAAGAAAATACAACATATGTGCCACAGACTTTCATTGAAAGCTTACGTGGAGAATAAAGTAAAACGGCATTTCGTAGGGAAAACTCTACTTAATGAAATAGACATTTCATATTTCGGCTACCAACCAATATGAATGAGGAAAGGGGAAAGCAGGAAAAACCTGTCTTTCCCTTTTCTTATTAGAAAATGTAACCTTTTCATCCAGTATACGACTAATATTATGAAATGAATGTGAAGGAGAGAGAGTATAATGAAAAAAGCAATGACGATGATTTTAAGTGCAACATTGGCAACAAGTGTCATGGCAGCACCGCTTGCATTTGCACAGGACAATGCAGAATTAACTTCAAAGGAAGTGAGGGAGGACGTGGCAACAAACTTTAAAAAACTACAAGGCAAGCTAGGGAAAATTGAACAAAATAAAGATGGCTCATTCTTCACAACAATTGAAGAAGGCGAATCAGTTTACTGGCTAACAATCGATAAGGAGGCAATCGTGTTAAATAACTTAGGCAAAAAAGCTGAGCTACGAGAAGGCGCATCTTTTACAGCTTATGTTAATGCCAACAAGCCGATGCTAATGATTTATCCACCACGCTACACACCAGAAGTCGTAATTGTGGAAACAGGCGAATTTGGTACAGTAGAAATCGGCACATTTGACGGCGATTTCGTCAATAAGGAAAATACATTGAAGCTACATATTGCTGATGAGACAGAAATTACAAATATCACAAATGAAAAATTAACGAAGGATGATGTTGTTGGCAAGGAATCACTTGTTTTTTACACTGCCTCAACAAGAAGTATCCCAGCTCAAACAACACCTTCTAAAATTATCGTATTAGAGGAAGCTATGCCAGAGCCAATTATTCAAATTTTAGATGTATTACCAGGGCTAATTGCACAGGATAGCTATGAAGTAAACGGTGTGACGATGGTGCCATTACGCGATTTAGCTGAATATTATGGCTATGCGGTGAAATCAACAGGAAAAGGTGCAGTGATCACAAAAGGCAATCTTTCCTATGAAATTACACGTGGACAAAAGGCATATACAGATAATGGTGTAACGAAGAGCTTTGATGAAGCGCCAGCATTATTAGAAAAAAATAAAACATATGTACAACAAGATTTAATTTATATTTTACGTAACGCACAATAAGCTTAATAAGGCTGTTAGAAAAGTAGGAAGATTCTACTTTCTAACAGCCTTATTTTATGGAGATTTACTATAAGAAAAGAAATTTTTATGGTAATCTAGTATATTTTTGAACTGATCGCATAAAAAGAGGGACTATAAATTCGATACATAATTTAAAAGAATAAAAATAGTTGTAACTATTATATCAAGAAGTGCGGATCGTATTCATAGTATAATCTATTAAATATCGGTATCCATCATATAAACAAATAAAAGATTTCCAAAAGGAGGAGTTATAATGAGTATTGGGAAAAAGTTGAATGTGATTTTTATTATATTTATTGCGTTATTAATTATATCAATGGGCAGTAGTATTTTTAATTTAAGTAATATTACGAAAAAAACAGATGAAGCATTGGATTATCGTTTAAATCAGCTTCTTTTAATTGAAGCTATCCGCTATGAGACAGGGATGCGTGCCTCTCATATGCGTGCTATTATTTTAGATCCAGACGCTTCCATCCATAGAGAAAATTTAAAGCTAGCAGAGGAAATTCTTGATAAAAAATTAGCTGATTTAGAAGGATATATTCATTCAGCTGAATTTAAAGCGCTTTGGGAAAAAGCGTATACGAATAATGAGGAGTTTAAAAAGATTGTACCACAGCTGCTTACACTAGTAGATGGTGGGAATACGATTCAGGCCGTCAAGATTATGAATACAACTGTTCATGAGGTGAACACGGGGATATTGGAAGCTGGTGACGAAATGAATGCATTCCAAATAGAGCAGATGGCTAACATTCAAGAAGAGATCAATTCAACAGCAAGCAATGCCAATATTCTTTCCTATATTGTGTTAGCTATTAGTATATTAATTAGTATCGGTGTTATGTTCTATGTTCGTCGGACAATTACGAGTCCATTGCTGCTTATTATGGAACAAGCAACAGCGATTGGTGATGGCGATTTGTCAAAAGAGGATATGACAATTACTTCTCATGATGAATTAGGAAAGCTGAGTACCATTTTTAATGCAATGAAAAACAATATACGCACATTAATTGTACATATTCAATCAAATGTTGAGCAGCTGAATGTATCGGCAGAGGAGCTTTCTGCAAGTGCTGAGGAAATGACAGCAACATCAGAGGATGTAACAAGACAGGCAGTGAATACAGCACAAACCTCTCAAACAGCGACGAATTCAGCCAATGAAAGTGCGCTTGCGATGGAGGAAACAGCACAAGGCGTCCAGCGTATTGCAGAGGCATCTCAATCGTTGCATTCTTCATCCTTACATGCAAGCAATGTTGCAACAGACGGTGCGCAAATTATTACTGATGCAAGTCAACAAATGACGGTAATTAGCTCCTCAACTTCTGCTGTTAATGAGCTTGTGCAAAATTTAACTCAAAAAACAGAAGCAATTGAAAATATGACAAATGCTATTACAGAAATAACGAATCAAACGAATTTATTAGCATTAAATGCGGCAATTGAGGCAGCGCGAGCAGGGGAGCACGGTAAAGGCTTTGCCGTTGTGGCTGACGAAGTGAGAAAGCTTGCAGAGCAATCCAATGCATCTGCTAGTAACATTGCAGTGCTCACAGCAGAAATTAAGCAGGAGACAGACAGTGTAGAACAAGCTGTGAAAAATTCACTTACTTCTGTGGAGGATGGCGTCAAAGTGATTACGAGGGCAGGCGAATCATTTGAAACGATTGTCGGAGCTGTTAAAAATATGACTGACCAAATTCAAGAAGTTTCCGCAACGTCTGAACAGCTTTCTGCAAGTGCTGAACAGGTGTCCGCCTCTGTGACAGAAATCGCAACAGGCACACAAAATATTTCGAGCAATATTGAAACGGTTGCCGCAGCAATGGAGGAGCAATCTGCCACGATGAATCAGGTGGCAAATGTCGCTACAACATTAACTGAAAATGCGCAAGCTTTACAGCAGGAAGTACGAAAATTTAAAGTGTGATGTTGAAAAGGGAAAAATCTTAGCGAATATTTAATACAAAGGTGAAGGCTGTCTGAAAAGACGATTTTTTTTCAGGCAGCCCTCAATAAATATGTAATTCCTTATTTTAATAGCTCTTTTTTGTTTTAACCATGTTATACCAATCTATTCCAGCGTGTGAAGATTCAGATAGCCCCTCGTTGACAAAGCCGAGCTTTTCATAAAAAGCAATTAACTCCTGTTTACATGTTAGCGTAATACCTTGACGCCCATTTTGCTCATTCAGCTCTTCCATTTTTTTAATTAACATGCTTGCAATGCCTTGATTTCTTGCGTGCCTTGTTACGGCTACCCCTAATACACTTTGATAGCCACCCTTTGGTGGATTTTTGACAATTTTCTTAAACAAATCATCTGTAATGTAAGGCTGTGAAATGACAGGACCATTAATATAGCCCGCTATTTTCCCATCGCTTTCTGCCACAATAAAAGTATCCGCAATAAGCTGAATTCTCTCGATAAATGCCTCTTTTGTAGCTGCTTCCTCGCTAGAGAAGCCCTCATTTTCAATTCCTATTAGCTGCTCTAAATCTGCCATTTCTACATGTCTTAATGTAACCATCCTGTACCTCTCTCCATTTTTAACTTGATTAGTACTTATCATACGTGCCTTTGTATCTGCATTCAATGTGCAATTTTGGACAATGTATTCAGATATTTAATTTGAAATCGTTTCACAGCCGTTGAATGCTGCAAACCTTTGAAGGCAATGATTCAAGACTTTTTGCATGGCCTGTGTTGGCTTTATGTCATCCTCATACCAAATATTTTTAACGGCAAGCGTTTTGGTTTTACGTTCCACAACAATCTCGGCACGTCCGATAAAGCGTTCCCCATACAATAGAGGCAATACGTAGTAGCTAAATTTTCGTTTGCTTGCTGGTGTGTAGATTTCCCACGTATAATCGAAGCCAAATAATGCATTAATAAGCTTTCTATCCCACATCAAATTATCCAATGGAGCAATTAGCTCACAGCGTGGCTTTAAGGCTGGCTTCTGCAAAATGCTTTCAATAAGTGGTAAATCCTCCGCAAGACAGTATAACAAATCCTTCGTTTGCTCTACAGTAACAGCTAAAATACGTCCCTCTTGTAATAGCTGCTGGAAAACCTCATTGCGCTGTGTTGCCTTTAATCCACGTATGTTTAGCCATGCATCAGATGCACGATTCCATAAAAGTCCAACAGCTCCGATTCGACGCAGTACCCGCCATTTATAATGTGCAAGCTCGTTTTCCAAAGGCTCTGGTGCATCCAGCAAGCTTGACTGTATGTACTTTGTGGCGCTATCGTAATATTTCCGTGTTCCTTTTTTATGATGAATAATCAATTCGCCAGTTGAATACATCTGCTCTAGCACAGAGCGTGATACATTGTTACCACCGCTCCAGTGAATGACCGATTGCCATGAGAAATTGCCAGCCAATTTTAAATCATCTGAGCTGATAGCCCCATGCTGTTCGATATGCGTGCGTACTTGTGCTGTCAATGCCTCCATTTCAGGATAGCGCTCACCATGTTGACGTGCTGCTTGTCTGTAACGCTCAAAATAAGGCCAATCCTCCACAACAATAATCGCTAAATTTTTATCGGGATAATCGACAAGGCGTCGATCCTTATACAGCAATTCAGCAAGCAGTTCCTTCGTAAACCCTTTAATGCGCGATTGTAGCACTAATTCGGCATTTTTTCCGCAGACATCGATCGGGTCGTATTGAATACAGCTGACTTGTTTGGCAAAATCCATAATTCCTTCCTTTCCATTAAATTTATATTCACCTAACAGCCCATGCTTCAATAGTAAAAATTGACGTGCTTGCTTGTTCGTTAATTGAATCATGCACACATCTGCCTTTCTCATTTAGTTTTCCTTTATCATATAAAACATTTAGACAAAAGAAAAGAATAAAATAAGAACTTGCGTTTGCTTTTTGCTGATGACATTAAAAAACGAGAAATAGTTCCAGTTTTTTCTAAAAAAATTAGTCATATAGAATTAATTTTACTTATTTGATGTTATTTATGTATATTGCATATTTCGTTTTTCTTTTGTTTATGGGAGAATGTTATAAATTATTGTGAGTAAATTAGCTGTTTTCTCATAATAAAAAAGGAGGGGGATTTATAATGAGCGTAGGGAAAAAATTGAATGCTTCTTTTATTATTTTTATTCTATTGCTAGCGATTTCTGTTGGCAGTAACTATATGAATTTAAATAAGATTGAGCAGCGAACAACAGAAGCAATGGATTCACGTTTAGAGCAAATGCTTTCTATTAAAGAAATTCGTTTTGGGGTGGCGGTACAGGAGGTTTACATTCGCGCGATGATTGAAAATCCATCGCAAGAAAATAAAGCAACGCTTTTACAGTTTGTTGATAAACTAAAGTCTGATATTGCTACTTTAAAGACTTATTTAGCAGCAGAGCAAATGAAGGAATGGTGGGAGCAGCTTGATGCTTCTAATCAAGAGTTTAATACCGTTTTACCTAGGTTTATAGAAGCGGTTGAAAAGAATGATAGAGAACAAGCGATGGTGCTGCTTAATACAGCGATTTCAAAGACAAATTTAGCGACATTCGCTGTGACAACGGAAATGGAAAACTATCAAATGGGGCAGATGGATGAAATTAAAGATGCTACAGTCTCAGCGATTACAATGGCTCACATTATTTCGCTTGTTGTTTTAGCAATTAGTGTCATGATTGGTATCGGGCTAATGATTTACATACGTCGAACAATTACCAATCCATTACATAGCATTATGGATAGTGCGACGGTTATTAGTGAAGGAAATCTTTCTGGAGCAGATATAGCGATTGCTTCCAAGGATGAGCTAGGACAACTTGGCAATATTTTTAATATTATGAAAAACAATTTACGTAGCTTAATTGCCAATGTTCAATCGAATGCAGAGCAACTGAGTGCTTCCGCTCAGCAGCTTTCAGCAAGTGGTGAGGAAATGACTTCTACAACAGAGGAAGTCACGAGACAAGTAACTGATACAGCAGAAACGACACAGGTGTCAACACGTGCAGCCAATGAAAGTGCATTAGCGATGGGAGAAACAGCACAGGGTGTTCAACGGATTGCAGAGGCTTCTCAAACACTGCATTCGTCTTCACTTAATGCAAGCGGTGTAGCGACTAACGGTACGCAAATTGTTGAACATGCTAGTCAGCAAATGCAAGTGATTAGTGCAACAACCTCGACAGTGAATGAGCTAGTACAGAAGCTAGCTAAACAAACAGAGGAAATTGAAAGTATTACACAGGTCATTACAGCTATTACAGAACAAACGAATTTGCTCGCACTAAATGCGGCAATTGAAGCAGCACGTGCTGGAGAGGCGGGAAAAGGCTTTGCCGTAGTTGCTGATGAAGTACGTAAATTAGCAGAGGAATCGAAGACATCTGCCAATCATATAGTCGAGCTAACAATGGAGATTAAACAGGATACAGGAGATGTTGAACGAGCGGTAGCAAGCTCACTTGCTTCTGTAAAAGATGGTGTAGAGGTCATTACAAAAGCTGGTGAATCGTTCCAAGCAATTGTAGGGGCAGTAAGTGATATGACTTATCAAATTCAGGACATATCCGCAACAGCCGAGCAATTATCTGCAAGCACAGAGCAAGTTGCTGCTTCTGTAACGGAAATTGCCTCTGGTGCTGAAAGAACGTCTAGCAATATTGATATGGTAGCTGCGGCAATGGAGGAACAGGCAGCTACAATGAATGAAGTATCACATGTAGCCATCACTTTAAGTGAAAATGCGCAAGAACTGCAAGCGGAAATCCAAAAATTTAAAGTGTAGCAATAGATGAATGTCTGAAAAGTGTGCTCTAAATACGCCACTTTTCAGACATTTTTTGTAAAATAGATTTACTGTGTTATAGTAGTTGAAACATTGAAATCAACTTGTAAATTAGGATAATAAGTCGTTCGCCAATTTTTTAATTCCTTGTAAGGAATGAACTGTCGAAATTGTTGACCGAAGCCAAAAATGTCTGTATGCGCCTCTTGTAATCGCTGCAACAGCGTGTGGAATCTTTGTTCGAGACGCTGTTGCAGCTGTTGTTGAATATGTTTATCTGAAATATCTTGCTTTTTTTCTAAAATACGCATTGTTAAATGTAAGTCCACTGATAGAACAGGGCGCTTATTTTTCATTGTTGCATGCTTCTTTACAGAGCTATTGATAATATGAATATCAGCAGACTCAAGACTTTCTACCGTACCACCCTCGTTTTTATTTTGTACCATATTGAGCAACAGGCTTTCTGCTGTACTAATTCTTTCCATCTTCTCGCCCTTACGAAAAACATCTAAGCCCTCAAATGTGAGCACCGTGTCCTTTCCGGCACTAGCAACTGGAATCGCAAGGTCTTGTGTATGGAAAAAGAGGCTTTGATATGCTTTCCAAATAGGTATGCTAAAAATTTCTGGAGCCCAGTCATAGCCTTTATTGAAATAATCATAGATAGAGGATGTTTGAATGCCTAATTTTTGGTTAATGTCTTTTAATAAATCCTCAACGTTCTCATCTGTAATGGCCAATAATGCCCTTGAAGGAATCTCCTTGGCGTTCATGACAAAATGGATTAATTTTTGCATCGCCTGCTGTTCCTTTGCTAAATTACTTTGAATAAAAATGAGCTGTGTTTGTGAGTAATCGATGACATCCTCTGCATCGAGCTGAACTTGCTCCAGTGCACTTCCAATGCTATTTGCCTTGACAGTGACAGTTCTTGAAGCCTCATTGACATTTTGGGGAATAGGCATCTGCAATGTAATTGTATAGGCTTCATCATTTTCTTTTGAAATGGCGACGATTAAAGGGAAGAAGCGTTTATTAATATCTTTAATATCCCAACAGCCAGCAAGTAAAAGAACTGGTATCAACAGCAGACATAACCTTTTAATTTTCATGCTTTACACCACCTCTTTTTGATGCGAATCCGTAAATAAAAATAGTTAGCGGAATAATGGCCATAAAGAAAGCTTGTATACCTACACCCCATAGAAAGTATTTTTCAGCTACAGCTTGATTTGGTAATAGCAATGCTGCAATTAGTGAAAACGTGGTAAAGATTATAATCCAAAAAGAATTTTTCCTTTTCGACTTTGGAAGAAGGCTTTGCATAATTTGCCCAATCATCCATAGCATGACGGCACTTGCTAGTATGACGAAGCCGATTAATGTAATACCTAAAAACATCGTTTGGCGATTGAACACAAACCATCCAATGTTGATGGAATCCGTTGCTTCCAATAAAGGATGGGGCATTGTGACAACCGTTTCATGCCCAAATATAAGAAGCGGGATATAAATAAAAGATAATAAAATGACTATGACACCAATGCTCGCTATCATAAATGGTGGAAATGTTAAAGGCTTGTCATTCGTAATAAACCCTAAAAATAAAAAGGAGGAGAAGCCGATAAGAGTCAGAAATTTTGGATTCAATAAAAAAGCGATAGAAACATGTTTATCTGATGCAATGTTATATACATCATAATTGACAAATGATGAAAAGGTGTTCAACAAAATAATGAATAGAATAAGTAATACAATAAAAATGGCAGAGCGTAAAATCGTGTCAAAGCCTTTTATGGCTGTATAAGCTGAGATGAATAGCAGCAATAGTAAAATCGACCAATAAGGCGTTCGAGGTAAAAAAATTGATAAAATGGTTTCTGTGTGCATGCGTACACTAAATGTGATAAGGGCTATAAGATTG
Source organism: Lysinibacillus louembei (assembly GCF_033880585.1). Classification (NCBI taxonomy): domain Bacteria; kingdom Bacillati; phylum Bacillota; class Bacilli; order Caryophanales; family Bacillaceae; genus Lysinibacillus; species Lysinibacillus louembei. The sequence goes on along the minus strand of NZ_CP137624.1, from coordinate 3,253,357 downwards.
AGCGCAAAGGGGAAGAGAAATAACAGCGTCATCCATTTGCCCATCTTTGAATAAATATCCAGCAATGTATGCTGAGGAAAGCGCTTCAACCCTTTAATGTATAGCCATACTAAAATTAATTGGATAAAGCCTTGACTTAACACGACAAGCCAATGAGTCGTGTCGGTTAACGAATAAATAATACTTGGATAGAGCAAGTAGCCATAGCTTAAAGAAACAATGATGAAAACCGCTACAATTTGGAGTTGCTTTGTCATGTTTCATCACCTTTTTGTCCTAGACGAAATGTGAGATAAGGAATTTCATTGGAGGTTAAGCTTGCTAAATAGATAATAGTAAGCACGAAGCCTGTACATATGCCTAAAATACCAAAAACAGATGCCAACAATAAAATAGGGTATTTCAGTAACCGTAAGTATAAGGAATTTTGCATACCAACAACTGCAGAGCTTGCGATGACAACAGCCGTAATTGTAATAATTAATAAATTGCTGACTAATTCTGCCTCTACCATGGATTGTCCTAAAATAATCCCACCTACCATTGTCACAGCAGGTCCTACGCTTTTAGGTAACCTGACAACACCCTCCAATATTAAATCCACCAATATGACCATTACAATTGTTTCGAGAAAGGCTGAAAGAGGAACTCCCTCTCTACTTTGAATAACAAACAGTGCCAAATCTGTTTTAAACAGCTCAGGATTTACTGATACTAAAGCAACATACAATGCAGGAAGAAGCAAAGTTGCTAAAATGCCGATAATCCGTAAAGCGCGTAGCATAACAGTTAGCGCAAAAGTAAGATTGCGATCATTTGCACTACTGACCATGTCTCCAACAAGATTTGGATAGATAAGTGCAAAAGGAAATTGATCTAAAAAAAATACAATGCGGTTGTTTTTTAAAGCATCAACAGCTTGTATTGGAAGCTCTGTTGCAGAAAAGTGGCTGACAGGACTCCATCTACGATGACCGAATTGGTTATTTAAATCGTCCAATGTCTCAATATCGCGCTGAACCGTTGTTAGCTGCTGCTCCACCTTGTTAATTAGCTCAGGAGATGCACGGCCTTTAACATAAAGCATATAAATTTTACGCTTATTTAATTGACCTACTTCATAAGAGTCAAGGCAGAGACGCTCTGTGTTAAGCCTTTTGCGAATCATACCAACATTTATATCGAGATGATTGCCAAAGGCGTCGATTGAAGCTTGCACAGGGCTTTCGTTTTTTGACTCACTAATATCGCTTCCGAGCTTTTGAGGAAAAGCTTCAACAACCGCATTTCTCGTGGCATCTTTAGAAAGGATGATGATAGAGCCTGTCAATATTGCTTTTATCAGCTGTTCATCAGGGACATTTAATTCATTGCTAATATTAGTAAAAAATGCTTTTATTGAAATAGATGAAGCAGCTATTTGTTGAATATATAATTTTGATTTCGTTACATCTACAAGCGTAGTAAAACCAATTACATAAACAATCGTATTATCAATCAGCTCTTCCTCTATAAAAAAATCGTGATGATTGGAAAATTTATTTGTGAGTTCATTCACTATATTTGTCATAGAGCCTTCTCCTTATTTAAATCAACAATAAAATAATTATTGGCAATAAGCGGTTATTTTATGCAAATGCTGAAATAGGTGGGCAGAACCAATGTAGGATATTTTGCTTCCTAGACAGCCTTATCGACAAGGAAAATATGGTATCATAATAGTGCTATTGGCAAAGTCTATATAGTAAAAGAGGGGATAAAATGACAAAACAATATATCGTAATAGGCGCAGGCATTTTAGGTGCCTCGACTGCCCTTCATTTAGCTTTAAATAAGGCACAGGTAACAGTTATTGATCGTAATGACGCGGGCCAGGCGACAAATGTAGCAGCAGGCATTATTAGCCCATGGCTTTCACAGCGCCGCAATAAAGCATGGTATTTTTTAGCGAAAAACGGTGCAGCGTACTATCCGCAGCTTATCGAAAAATTAGCTGAGCTAGGTGAATTCGATACAGGCTATGCACAAGTAGGTGCATTGCATATTCATTCAGAGGAAAAGCGCATTGAGCAAATTTTAGCATTGGCGGATAAGCGTAAAGCTGAAGCACCTGAAATTGGTGGAACGAGAAAGCTGTCAGCTGAAGAAATAACGAAAATGTTCCCCTACATAACAGAGCCAATGCATGCTGCGTATGCAAGCGGTGGTGCACGGGTTGATGGACGAAAAGTAACGCAAGCAATGAAAAATGCAGCTATTAAGCTAGATGCAAAATATATTGAAGGTGATGCTGCCTTACAAGTGGAGGATGGCAAAGTGATCGGTGTAATGGTCAACGGTATCGTCATTGAAGCAGATGAAATCATTGTGACAACAGGTGCATGGGGCAATGAAACATTGCAGCCGCTCAAGCTCGATATGCAGGTGAAGCCGCAGAAGGCACAAATTTTAGAGCTGCAACTAGATAACGAAAAAACGGAGCATTTACCTGTTGTCATGGCACCTTCCACTTTATACATGCTGGCATTTGAAGAGGGGAGATTGATGGTAGGCACGACGCATGAGGATGATAAAGGCTTTGATATGCGCCCGACGATTGGTGCGGCACATGAAATGGCAGAAAAAGCCTTTCAAATAGCCCCTGATTTGCGAGAAGCACAGTTAAGTGAGTTAAAAGTAGGCTTTCGTCCTGTTGTGCCAAATGCCATCCCTGTCATTGGGCGCTTGCCGCAATTTTCGAATGTGCTTGTAGCAAATGGCTTAGGCTCAAGTGGCTTAACGGTTGGTCCATATTTAGGTAAGGAATTAGCAGCACTGGCACAAGGGCTAGTGACTGAAATCAATGTAGACAATTATCGGTTAACGGATGTGATACGACATGAAAAGTAAGCCAATTTATGTTGAAATCGAGATGGATACATCGATGGAGCAATTATGGGAATATACGCAAAATCCGGAACTGCATGCAAAGTGGGATTTGCGTTTTTCTGAAATCCATTATAAAGACAAGGAAACACCAGATGCATCACAATTGTTTACATATAAAACGAAAGTAGGCTCGCTTTTCACTGTAGAAGGCTGGGGTGAAAGCAAAGGCACACATCATAAAAAAAATGGGTCAAGAACTTCCTCGTTGCATTTTGGGACGGAGAAAAAAATTTCACCGATTGCAGAGGGAAAAGGGTACTGGCAATACGTGCCGAATGGAGAAACGCTGACTTTTCTAACACAATACGATTATCAGGTGCGCTTCGGTGCAGTAGGCAGAGCCTTTGATATATTATTTCGCCCATTGATGGGCTGGGCGACAGCACTCAGCTTTGATGTATTGCGAAGATGGCTAAATACAGGAGAGCCACCAAGCATACAATATCGTCGCTTCTTTTTATCAGTATTGTTGTCACTGACGTTTTTCTTTATTTGGTGTTATCAAGGACTTGTACCGAAGCTTATTGGGCTACATCCAGAGGAAGTAGCACTTTTTACTGCGGTCAGTGGTATTGGCGGGGGGATGGCACAATGGGCTGTACGTTTGGTTGGTGTAGCTGAAATATTATTCGGCATAATTTGGCTATTGCCATTTAATAAAAGCCACCTGTATATGATGCAACTTGTCTTGTTTCCAATTTTAACGATTAGCACAGGCTTGACAAGCAGTGAAACATTAATAGGTCCGTTTAATGTGATTTCGTTAAATGGCGCATTGATTGCTTTATCGATTGTCGGTTATCTCTGCCAGCAAAATTGCCCTACAGCGAAAAGCTGCAAAAGGAGGAGAGAGGCATGATTTATGAAAAGCTATTAGGGGAAAGCTTTCAGCGGCTCCATCCGAAATTGCAGGAACGCTATGCACTACCTTTGAATGAGCCGTTTCAGGCAACTGGTATGATGCAAACGATTGAAACAGGCTCAAATCTATTACATCCTTTTTATCGATTGGCGACGAAGTTTCATTTTTTGTTTCCAGAATCGGGACGCAATGTGCCGTTTACGCTTCGCAATGTTTGTAAGCAAATGGATAATGGAGATTACGAAGTAGAGTGGGAGCGTGCCTTTTATTTTGGAGATAAGGTGCGTCGCTTTGATGCGTTAATGACCGTTGATACAGAGCGGCATATTGTAAAGGATTATTTAGGCACACCTGCCTTGTTTTATTCGGATTTGCATTTTTCTGTGACGAAGGAAGGGCGCTTGTTGATTCGCTCAGGCTTACAGCGCTTTGTTGCGAAGAAGTTTGAAATGAAGATACCTCCCTGTTTAGAGGGGAGAGTCATTGTTGAAGAGGGCTATGATGATGCATTGCAGGTGTATACGATTCATGTTTCCATCATGAATCCGCTAGTAGGGAGGCTGATGTTGTATGCTGGGCAATTTACGCCAGTCGATTAATCCGTTATCGCTATTTGGTCTGCTTCTTTTTGCCGTTGTTGTGATTGGGGCGGATAGGGCTCATTTTTTCTTGTATTTAACGCTTGCACAGCTCGTATTTGTGCCGGCGATTGTGCAGGGCATCGTGAAATTAACGAAGGGGCAGCAAAGCCTTGTAGCACTTGGTCAACTCAGTGTAGCAATGCTAGCTTTTACGACAAATAAAACGGTGATGCTTGTAGGAGCCGCGCTTTATTTGCTAGCAACAGCGATGATTAGCTGGCTAGGTTTTCGTCGTTTTTTACAGCGTGGCTTTACTAATACAGCAGAAATCGCCATTGATATCGGGCTTATATATTTAGTTGTTGGTGGTATGTGGTTTTTTGCTTATACGGTTGGTATTGATACAGGCTTCACACCTTTAATTACATGGCTAACTGCGATTCATTTTCATTATTCGGCTTTTCTGCTTTGTATTTCAGTTGGGCTGCTTGGACGTTTAACAGGAGGTACTTTATATAAGCTTGTTGTGGCGGTGATTGTGTCAGGGCCAATATGGATGGCGATTGGCATTACACTGTCAACAGTTATTGAAATGCTGTCAGCGCTGCTTTATATTTTGGCGATTTATTTGCTGCTGTTTCTTGTAATACGTACAAAGCTTTCTTTGTGGCAGGGGATTTTTATTCGTCTCTCCATTGCAGCAATATGTTTCTCTATTCTGTGGTCTGTTTTATATGCGTATGGTAATTTTACAGGACATATGATTGTTGATATTCCAAATATGTTGCAGTTTCATGGCTTTGTTAATTGCTATTTCTTCGGTATTTTTACGGTGCTCGGATGGCTGCTACATATCCCTGCAACGAGGCAGGGCGCTTTTCAATTTCCGATTAGCCAAATTCGAGGAAAGCTAGTAAATGAGGGAGCTGTACATAAAGGCTTAGTCGAGAAGCTAGATGATTTTGTGGAGACGATAAATTTACATCCAGCTATTGCGCATTTTTACGAGCAGACAACCGCCTACCGGTTATTTGCGCAGGTGCGTTGGGCGTGGTGGTTTTTACCCTTCGCCTTTATTTATAAAGGCTTGAGCAGGTGGGTTCAGCAAATTAATTTGCCATTGAGTAAAACGAAAACAGAAATGACAGGGCGTATTGTGCTCGTGGATGAAAAGGTGGATGGGCGAACATTTCCACGAGCATGGATTCGCACAGTGAAGGGACGTCGTGTCTTCACAGCGATTTATTCTCAGCATACATCTGATCAAACCTATATGAATATTGCGTTGCCATTGCCCTATTCAACGATGATTGGGATTTTAGCATTGTATGAGGAGCAAGGAAAGCTACATTTAACGAGTCGTAATGGCGCAGATGCGGGTGTTTATTTAGCGATAGGCTCTGCTGTCATGAAACTACCATTACAGGAGCGTTTCACAATTACAGCAATTTCCGCAACACAATTACTAGCAGCACATCAAATGACGTTATTTGGCTTGCTTTTTTTGCATATTGATTATGAGATTGAGCGAGAAATTTAATTTTCCTTTAATTACTATATTGGCTTAACACTATTACGCGATATTTACCAACCAAACACGCAGCAAATCTTAACAATCTTCTATCGCTCTGTCTATTATTTAAACGAGCTAGAAGATCGAGCAACAAGTATTGAGTATTTTGAAACGATGATTCGTTATTTAATGGGGGCAGTCAAGCAATTGTCGAAAGACGATATGAAGCATATCTTACAAGAAGTAGAGAAACAATTTCCAGAGGGGAGTGACTTAACGATGACATTGGCAGATAGCTTACGAGAGGAAGGACTACAACAAGGCTTGCAGCAAGGGCTGCAACAAGGAAAAACAGAGACGATGGCACAAGTTGTTCAGCAATTATTGTTCCGAAAATTCGGCAAGCTACCAGAGGATATTCAACAAAGCATTCTCCATGTAGATTCTGTAGCTTTGCAAATATTGGTAGGGGATATTTTCACGATTGAAAGTTTGGATGATGTGCGAAAATATTTACAATAGCATTTGGGAAACAATAAAAAGTGTCTGAACGTATTGTAGTTCAGACACTTTTTATTGTTTATTACAAACCAATTAATTGCAATTCCCTCTGCACGAGTTCAAGCGGCACAAATAGACCGATACGTCCATGCTCCTTATGCTTTGTCGTAGCGAAGACGACACCAATTACTTGTCCGTCCTCAGTCAAAACAGGGCTACCGCTATTGCCTTTGTAAATCGGTGCTTGTAGCATCATGACAGGCTCCTGCCAATCATCAAGCTGCAAGGGCTCTAGCACGGTTCCTTCATTGGCAATACCGGTGAAATAAAGAGGGTTGCCAATGACATAGACATGCTGCTTATTTGGCTGAAAAGTATTGGCTAATGGAAGATACGGTAGCCCCTCCTCGGTCTCCACCTTTAAAATAGCTAAATCGACTTCAGGGTTGCTTGCAATGACATGTGCTTTATATAAGCCGTTGTCAGGGAAAACAGCGGTAAGCGCTAGCGCATCATCAATGACATGTGCATTTGTCAAAATATAGCCGTCTGCTGAAATAGCGAAGCCTGTACCTTTACTGTTTTCGGATGAAATTTCAACAATAGCTTTTTTGTATTGCTGAATATCTTCCTGCTGTGACAGCTTTGTTGATACTTTAATAAATTCAATTGCAGGAATCGAATAAATTTGAAAAATGATAGCAAATGTATTAAATAATAAGGCGAATGCCATAATATAAACGGCGAAGCGAATGATTGGACGCTGTTGTCGTTTTTTCGGTTGGCCATTGAGACGACGCTGCCGTTCTTCCTCTAACGCCTTTTCCTGTTCAGCTAGCACAAGCTCCAAAAATTCTTCCTCTGTTAAAGGCTCCTCCTGAGGCTGTTGTTGCTTATCCATTTAGCTCCTCCTCCTTTACGATAACACAATTAAGTCATAAGCGAGTTGAGCGATTAAAATTACTGTAATAATACGCAATAGCTGACTAGCAAGCTTATTGCTTACTTTGCGTGAAAGCAATAAACCGATTTGCGCACCAATAATTGCACCAGCCATTAATGATAATGTTTCCATCCATAAAATTTGCCCAGTTACTATGTATGTAATTGCCGCACCAAAGCAAGTAGCAAAAACACCGACTCTTCCTAATACGACAGCCTTCATATAGCTTAGTCCAGCACTGGCATAAATATATAATAGCAATGTTCCACTACCAGGTCCAAACATCCCATCATAAATGCCAACACCAATTAACAGTGCGCGTGTACGATGCTTTAGCTCAAGGACGACCTTTTCACCAAAATTTGTTCGGCCTAAAAAAGAGAGAATGAAGGCAAAAATAAGTAAGCATAATGCAATCATTGTTAACACTTTACTCGGTAATAGGGAGGCAATTAATCCTCCAAGCAAGCCGCCGCTAAAGCATAATATAGCTATTGGACGAGCTTCTGCCAAAGTCACTTCTTTATGACGCAGAGCCGAATAAAAGTTGGATAATGCACTAACTGCGCTCGCAACTTTATTAGCACCAATTGCAGAGTGAACAGGCATTCCAATCAACAGCATAGTTGGTAATGTGATAAGTCCGCCACCACCTGCTAGTGTACCAATAATATTTCCTAGAAAACCAATTAAAAATAATAATGTTAACAAAAAATCGCCTTCTTTCTATATACTCAACTTTACATTATTTTTTGAATTTTTAAAATGTATTTTGCGAATGTGTCTAAAATGTGACGAATTATACTTGTGACTTTGTGAAAATTTTCATAATTTTGCAGTGAAAATGAATCGTGTATATTTTCACAAAAAAGTAGCCTGTCTGAATAGTGCTAGAAAATGTAAGCGCTATTTTATTGCTATGTTAAAAAACTAATTTTTAGCCATTTATTATTTGTGAAACATTGAGCAATCCATTGCTATATATGGCTTTAAATATATTTTTCAAACGGGTGGGAAATTATTATTGACATCATATTTTGCAGGCGATATGATACGTAACTATAAAGAAAATTCAGATAACTAAAAGGAGATATGCGAATGGATGTTATGCAAAGAGCGTTACAATTACATGAGGAATATTGTGGGAAGATGGAAATCAAAGCACGAGTGCCGCTTGCGGATGCCTATGATTTAAGCTTAGCTTATTCACCTGGTGTAGCAGCACCTTGTATTGAGATTGAAAAAAATCCATCTCTTGTTTATGACTATACAATAAAGGGTAATTTTGTAGCCATTGTCACAGATGGGACAGCGGTGCTTGGACTCGGCGACATAGGACCTGAAGCTGCATTACCTGTAATGGAGGGCAAGGCATTATTATTAAAGCGCTTTGCCAATGTGGATGCTGTACCAATTTGCTTAAATACAAAAAATGTGGATGAGATTGTGCAAACAGTAAAGCATCTTGTGCCAACATTTGGCGGGATTAATTTAGAAGATATTTCGGCACCGCGCTGCTTTGAAATTGAGGATCGACTGCGTGCTGAGTGTGGAATTCCTGTCTTTCATGATGACCAGCATGGCACAGCGATTGTCGTTGCCGCAGGGCTGATGAATGCGCTGAAAATTGTGCACAAGGAATCAAGTGAGGTCAAGGTCGTGATTAACGGGGCAGGGGCAGCAGGGATTGCCATTTTGCGTATTCTAGTGCAAATGGGCTTTACGAATATATTTATGTGTGATACGACAGGTATTATTTATAAAGGACGAAAAGAGGGCATGAATGCGATGAAAGAGAGCATTGCCCATTTAACAAATAGCGGATTGCAGCATGGGCAGCTTGCGGATGCGTTAGTAGGGGCGGATGTCTTTATCGGCGTGTCTGTTGCCAATTTATTAACAGAGGCACATATTACTTCGATGAATGCTGACCCGATTGTTTTTGCTTTAGCGAACCCAAACCCAGAAATTACCTATGAAAATGCCAAAGCATGGGGTGTGCGTGTAATGGGCACAGGGCGTTCTGACTATCCGAATCAAATTAATAATGTGCTGGCGTTTCCAGGCGTATTTCGTGGTGCATTAGATGTAAGAGCAACGGACATTAATGAGACGATGAAGTTGGCTGCGGTAGAGGCGATTGCTTCATTAATAACAGAGTCGGAGCTGCATGAGGAATATATCGTACCGAAGGCATTGGATGAGCGCGTTGTAGGTGTTGTCGCAAAGGCGGTTGGCAGCGCTGCAATTGATACAGGTGTATCAGATTTGTTTCAGCAGCCAATAACAGTATACGAATAGCAATAACTATCCGAAAAGCAGCGCTTTAAGCTACTTTTCGGATATATTTTATGCATTCATCGCTTCTGTTAATTTTTCAAGCTCGTCAACTAAGCTACCAATATAGGCAATTGTGTTGCGTAGCGGCTCCTCAGTTGTAATATCCACACCCGCCATTTTTGCAAGCTCAACAGGCGTTTTTGCGCCACCTTGTTTTAACATGTCGAGCCAATCTGTGACAGCTGTTTCACCTTCCGCTAAAATGCGCTGTGATGCTTCTGTTGCAATTGTTAAACCAGCAGAGTATGTGTATGGATATAAGCCTTTGTAATAATGCAGCTGACGCATCCATGTTAATTCAGCACCTTCTGTAATTTCAACCGTATCGCCCCAAAATTCCTCGATAACGCTACGCTTTAATTCATTTAGCTTAGCCGCATTGACAGTACCTCCTGCATCAACAATTTCATACACTTTGCGCTGATACGCAGCTTCTAATAAATGTGTCACGAATTGATGATAATATGTGCGCGATACCATTTTCGCAATGACCCAGCGTTTAAAGCGCGCATCCGTGGCATTTTGCAATAAATGATGTGCCATTAGCATTTCATTCATCGTCGAAGGTGCTTCAATAAAGTACATCGATGGGCGTGCATCGAAAATATTTTGATGCGTGTTTGCTAAATAGAAATGTCCAGCATGACCAAGCTCATGCGCTAAAACGAATACTTGCTTCATACGGCTCGTCCAAGAAATTAATACATATGGATGGTAGCCATATGGGCTTGAACAAAAGGCGCCATTCGATTTGCCGATATTTTGTGCAAAATCAATCCAACGCTCATCGAATGCACGGTCAAGCATTTGTGCGTAATCCTCACCTAAAACGCCAAGACCTTCTTTGACATATTGGCGTGCCTCTTCAATTGATACTTGTGGTTCGTAAGCTGGATCAAGTGAAATTTTTAAATCCGCATAGGTCATGTGCTCAATACCGTGCACCTTTTGTAGTAATTTAGCATAGCGACGCATATGCGGTGCCAGCTCCTGCATAATTAAATCGATTTGTCGGTCATATAATGTGCGATCCACTTCCTGCGATTGCAGCAAATAGTCAAACACAGATGTGTAGCCGCGCAAATCTGCCTCTGTTTTTTCACGTTGGATATGCGTGTTATATGTTTTCGCCATCGTATGCTGATAGTTGCGCAATTGCTGATGGAATGTCTCGAATGCAGCACGACGGAGTGCCAAATCATTTTCAAATTCCCAATCCCCTTCAAATGAATTGAAACTTAGCGGATAGCTTTTGCCATCTACCTCAAAGTCAGGGAATTGTAAATCAACTAGTTTCGTAATGTAGTAAAGCTCAAAGGCAGCACCGAATGTCGTGCCGAATGACGCTAATGCTTTTTCTGCATCTGGATGAAGCTGATGTGGCTTTTGACGCAATAGCTTATCAATAAAATGAGCATAGTGCGGTGCTAGCTGACCAGCCTGACGCAAAGTTGCTTCATCCAATTGTAAAAGCTCACTTTGAATGAAGGATAGCTGGGAGTTTAATGAAGCTGAAAGCTGTGATATTTTGGCAGAACGTAATTGTGATTCACTGTTCGTTTGATCCGTACTTTGTGCAAGAAAAGCAAATGTCGTAATTGGCATCATTTGCTCAAGGAATTTTTCATATGCAGCAATGACTGCCACTGCTTTGTCGGCATTGACAATATTTCCTGTATACGTCGCCTCTGTAGTGGAAGCATAAGCTTTGACATCTTCAATTGCCTGGTCAAATTGTTGCTCTGTGGCAAATAAATCATCTAAATTCCATGTTTCTGTGATATTGACTTCGCTGCGTTTAAGTGTTGTCATTATATAATAGCCCCCTAATTATTCCGCTGTACGAAATAAATTGTAGCATTATTTGCTGAATATTTCAAAAATTTTTATGGGGTATAATAGTTAAATGGAGGGAAGATAATGAAACAAAATAAATATGATAATGACAAATTTTTCGATATGTATGCACAAATGCCTCGCTCTGTAGATGGCTTAAAGGCGGCAGGGGAATGGCATATTTTAAAGGAGCTATTGCCCCCCTTTGCAAGAAAAACGGTGCTTGATTTAGGGTGTGGCTTCGGCTGGCATTGCCGCTATGCAGTGGAGCAAGGTGCAAACGCTGTAACGGGTATCGACTTATCTGAAAAAATGTTAAAGCAGGCACAGAAGCTTACAAATAGCGATGCGATTACATATTTGCAAATGCCGATTGAGGATATCGATTTTGCGGAGGAGCAATTTGATATCGTCATTAGCTCACTGGCGTTTCACTATGTTGAAGCATTTGATGTAGTTTGTAAAAAAATATTTAACGTTTTAAAAAAGGGTGGCTCCTTCGTTTTTTCAGTGGAGCATCCGATTTTCACTAGCCGTGCAGAGCAAGATTGGCATTACGATGAAAAGGGGCAACCTAGGCATTGGCCCGTCGACGATTATCACTTAGAGGGTCTACGTCAAACATCATTTTTAGCCGAGGATGTTGTTAAATATCATCGCACAGTATCAACCTATGTCAATACATTGATTGAGGCAGGATTTACAATTAAGACAATGAAGGAATCCTACCCATCAGAGGAAATGCTCGAAACGATGAAGGATGAGATGAGAAGACCAATGTTTTTATTGCTATCGGCTGAAAAACATTCATAAAAAAGAGGCTAGCGAGAAAATCTCAACATTCTCGCTAGCCTTTATTTAGATTAAATTTCGCCAAGCTCAGCTGTTAATTTTTCAAGCTCATCAATTAAGCTACCGATGTAAGCGATGGTGTTGCGCAATGGCTCCTCTGTTGTAATATCAACACCCGCCATTTTAGCAAGCTCAACAGGTGATTGTGTGCCACCAGCTTTTAGGACGTTAATCCAATCCGCTACAGCAGGCTCACCTTCTTCTAAAATACGCTTCGATACTTGTGTAGAAATCGTTAAGCCAGCAGAGTATGTGTATGGATATAGGCCCATGTAGTAGTGTGGCTGGCGCATCCATGTTAATTCAGCGCCATCTAAAATATCCACTGTATCGCCCCAGAATTGTTCTAGTACGCTACGTTTTAATTCATTTAGCTTCGGTGCATTGACAGAGCCACCAGCGTCGATAATATCGTACACTTTACGTTGATATGCTGCTTCTAATAAATGGGTCACGAAGTTATGGTAGTAAGTGCGTGACACGATTGTTGAGATGACCCAGCGTTTGAAGCGTGCATCGTTAGAATTTTGTAATAAATGATTCGCCATTAACATTTCATTCATCGTAGATGGTGCTTCGATGAAATATAGAGAAGGGCGTGCATTGTAAATGTTTTGGTTAGCATTCGCTAAATAGAAATGACCAGCATGACCTAGCTCATGAGCTAATACGAATACTTCGTTCATTTTGCTCGTCCAAGAAATTAAAATATATGGGTGGTAGCCAAATGGGCTAGAACAAAACGCGCCTGTTGATTTGCCCGCATTGTTCGCAAAGTCCGTCCAGCGCTCGTCAAATGAACGATCTAGCATTTCTGCATAGTCAGCGCCCATTACAGCTAAGCCTTCCTTCATATATTTGCGTGATTCATCAATTGTCACCTTTGGCTCATAAGATGGGTCAAGTGAAATTTTTAAATCAGCAAATGTCATTTGCTCAAGCTTATGCACCTTTTGCAATAATTTTGCGTATCGGCGCATATGTGGCGCCAACTCAGACATAATTAAGTCGATTTGACGGTCGTAAAGCGTGCGGTCCACTTCTTGTGATTGTAATAAATAGTCGAAAACAGAGCTATAGCCACGTAGGTTTGCCTCTGTTTTTTCTGTTTTTAAATGTGTATCGTATGTTTTAGCTGTTGTATGCTGATATTCGCGCAGCTTGCTATGGAATGCCTCAAATGCCGCATGGCGAACCTCTTTATCGTTTTCTGGCTCCCAATCACCTTCAAATAAGTTATAGCTAAGTGGGTAGCTTTCACCGTTTGCTTCAAAATTAGGGAACTGCATATCAACTAATTTTGTCGTATTGTACAGACCGTATGCTGCATCAAATGTTGTGCCGAAAGCTGCTAACGCTTTTTCAGCTTCAGGATGTAGCTGATATGGCTTTTGGCGCAATAGCTTACGAATATAGTTTGCATATTGTGGCGCTTTTTCGCTTGCCTCAACTAATACGCGCTCATCTAATTGTAATAGCTCGCTTTGGATAAATGATAATTGAGCACCGAGCGCAGAGTGGAATTGACCTACTTTCGCTGCGCGCATTTGTGCCTCGCTATCTGTTTGCTCAACGCTATGTGCAAGATTTGCGTATGTACCAATTGGAACTAATTTTTCATACAGTTTTTCATATGCAGCAATTACATTGACTGCGCTCTCTGTATCTACAATTTTTCCTTTATATGTTTCAGCGATTGCTGTAGCAACTTCCTTCGCTTCCACAATGGCATCTTCAAACTGCTGCTCTGTTGCAAATAAATCTGCTAAATTCCAAGTTTCTTCAATATTTACTTCACTACGTTTTAATGTTGACATAAAAAGCCTCCTCGTCATTCCGATATTCGAAATAAATTGTACCATCATTTACGAAATTGCGCAAAAATTATGACGGTATTGAGAAAAGAAGTAGGTTTCAATAGATTGGTTGAGCGAATTTATGTGCTGGATGGGCGAATTTAGACATTCGATGAGCGAATTTGGCTGTTGGTTGAGCGAATTCCACAGTTCGATGGGTGAATCAGTGCTGCATCTAGCCAAATAGAATAAAGTATCGCTTTTGAATTGAAAGAAAAACTGATAATCAGCAGGGAATGTTGTATTCGAGTGTTTGTGGTGCACAGCGGACGAGAAAGAAGAGAAGTTACACAAAAAGGGAACACAGCTAATCTCTGTGTTCCAAATAGTTTCTTATGCAAGCATAATTTTTTCTAATTGCAATGGCTCGATATATTCGTCGCCCTTGTATGCGCGCATGTTGCCGCCTGAAATTTCATCAATTAAAAGGATTTCATTGGTTTTTGCATCGCGACCAAACTCAAGCTTAATATCGTATAAAGTTAAGCCTTTTTTAGCCAGCTCTGCTGCAACGAATTTCGAAATTTCAATTGTGCGTTGCTTTAAAATTTCGTATTCCTCTAATGATAAAATGCCTAGCATAGCAAGCGCATCTGCTGAAATGGGTGGGTCTTGTCGCTCGTCATCTTTAATCGTTACTTCAACAAAGGCGTCTAAATCTTGCCCTTCCTTGACATAGGCACCGTAGCGGCGAAGGAAAGAACCCACTGCTTTAAAGCGGCAAATGACCTCTAAGCCGTTACCAAAAACCGTAGCAGGCTTCACCGTCATTGTTGCATCATCGAAATTGGCATCCACATAATGCGTTGGTACACCTTGCTCATTAAGCTTTGAATAGAAGAAGGAAGTGAGGCGAAGTCCTGCTAAGCCAGCGCCTTCAATTGTTAAGCCAACTGTGTTCGCACCTGGATCAAACACGCCGTCCTCACCTGTTACATCATCTTTAAATTGCAATAAATAATGACCATCTTCAAGCTGAAAGACATTTTTCGTTTTACCTGTGTATACTAATTCCACAAGAAACCCTCCAATTCACAAAATTATAATTACATTTTAACACGAACGATTACGTATTTGTCTATATAAAATGTTCGTTTTTGAAATTAAAAATAGACTGTCGATTTGTCGACAGCCTACAATATTAATAAACGCCTTCTGCAATCATCCCAGTTGCAACTTTTTTAAAGCCAGCAATGTTTGAGCCTACAACTAAATTGTTTGGGTAACCGTATTTTTCAGCTGCATCTTTGCTTTCTGCAAAAATATCTTTCATAATATCGTGTAATTTCGTATCTACATCGTTAAATGCCCAGTTATGGCGGCTTGAGTTTTGTGCCATTTCAAGCGCTGATACAGCAACGCCACCAGCATTCGCCGCCTTGGCAGGACCGAATAAAACACCAGCATTTAAAAAGACGTTAATCGCCTCTAAATCGGATGGCATATTAGCCCCTTCGGCAACTAATTTGACACCATTTTCAACGAGCGTGCGTGCAGCGTCACCGTTAATTTCGTTTTGTGTCGCACAAGGTAGGGCAATATCACAAGGAATTGTCCAAATGTTTGAGCAGCCTTCCACATATTGTGCATTAGGGTGGTAATCTAAATATGTGCTAATACGTGCGCCTTTTACTTCTTTAATTTCTTTTATTGCCTTTAAGTCAAGACCCTTTGGATCGTAAATATAGCCGCCTGAGTCAGAGCATGCGACAACATTTGCACCGAAATGCTGCACCTTTTCAATTGCATAAATAGCGACATTGCCTGAGCCAGAGACAACGACTGTTTTATTCATAAAGGATAGATGGGCATCATGCAGCATTTCGCTGACAAAATATACTAAGCCATAGCCAGTTGCTTCCTTGCGTCCTAAAGAGCCACCATAGCCCGGCTTTTTACCTGTTAGTACACCTTGCTCGAATTGCCCGCGAATGCGCTTGTATTGTCCCCATAGATAGCCAATTTCGCGTGCGCCAACACCGATGTCACCAGCTGGAACATCGCAATCAGGCCCAATGTAGCGATAGAGCTCTGTCATGAATGCCTGACAGAAGCGCATAATTTCAGCATCAGACTTTCCTTTTGGATCAAAATCTGAACCACCTTTTGCGCCGCCGATTGCCTGACCAGTTAAGGCATTTTTGAATATTTGCTCGAATGCTAAAAATTTCATAATGGATTCGTTTACAGTAGGGTGGAATCGAAGACCGCCTTTATATGGACCTATTACATTATTAAATTGTACGCGATAGCCGCGATTCACTTGTACTTTATTTTCATCATCTAACCATGCAACGCGGAATGAAATGATGCGGTCAGGTTCAACAATACGTGCTAAAATATTATGGTGAATATATTCTGGGTTTTGGGCAAAAACAGGTACTAGCGATAAAAAGATTTCTTCAACTGCCTGTAAAAATTCTAATTCAAAGGCA
The DNA here is from genome assembly GCF_033880585.1 of Lysinibacillus louembei. Taxonomy (NCBI): domain Bacteria; kingdom Bacillati; phylum Bacillota; class Bacilli; order Caryophanales; family Bacillaceae; genus Lysinibacillus; species Lysinibacillus louembei. The sequence continues at coordinate 3,236,710 of NZ_CP137624.1, read as the reverse complement.
TATTTCTTTTTTAATTTTTCAAATACACCATCAATATATTCTTTTGCTAGCTGTTCATGGTTCATTACATCAGTCATCATAAAAAAGTTCCCTCCTAAAAATACGGTTAAATGTTATAGTATTATGATTTTTCTTGCAATTCAATAAATTTTTATTCGCTTTTATGAGAAGGGAGGAGAAAAAGCCGGCAAAAAATTATATAAAAATAATAAAATAAGAGAGAGAAATGTGCTTTTTTGAAAGGGGAAATCATTGATGATTCAATTGCTAATTGATGCAGATGCCTGCCCAGTTATTGATTTGGCGCTATCTGTTTCATCTCAATATAAGATAAAACCTATCTTATTTTGCGATACTTCACATCGCATTGAGCGTGATAATGTAATAACGATTGTTGTGCCAAAGGGACCTGATTCAGTTGATTTTAAGCTAGTGAATTCGCTTTCTAAAAATGATATTGTCATAACGGGGGATTATGGATTAGCTGCCATGTGTTTGGCGAAAGGCGCATTTGTTGTGGACCATAATGGCAGAGAAATGACTGCCGATAATATAGACCAGTTGCTCGCTTTTCGTTATGAGAGTGCAAAATTCCGCCGAGCAGGTGGAAGAACGAAAGGACCCAAAAAGCGCACCGAGGAAAATAATATTGCCTTCAAAAAATTTTTTCAACAAATTTGTGAACGGGCTGTCAAATTGAAAGGAGAAATGAATAATAATGCATAATTCATTCGAAAAAAGGCTAGAAAATTTACCGCTTATTCCATCTTTACAACGAGCTGAGCCTGTCATTTGGTTTAACGATCAAGTAAATAATGAACAAAGCTTCCCTTTTTCAATGGCAATGGTTTATGAGGCGGAAGCAAGATTGAAGCGTTTTGCGCCATATTTGCAAGACGCTTTCCCAGAAATACAAGACGGAATCATTGAATCGCCTATTATCGAAGTCGAGCAAATGAAGGCATATTTAGAAAATGCTTATGCAACGAAAATTGAAGGAAAGCTTCTATTAAAATGTGATCATGCATTACCAATTGCAGGCTCAGTAAAGGCGCGTGGTGGTATTTATGAAATATTAAAGCATGCCGAAAGCTTAGCAATTGAACACGGGTTATTATCGAAGGAAGATGATTATCGCAAATTGCATGATGACCGCTTCCGCCAATTTTTCCAAAACTATAAAATTGCAGTGGGCTCGACAGGAAACTTAGGATTAAGCATTGGCATTATTAGCGCAAAGCTAGGCTTTCATGTAACAGTGCATATGTCGATGGATGCGAAGGAATGGAAAAAGCAATTGCTGCGAGATTTAGGTGTCACAGTGATAGAGTATGAGGCGGATTATAGTGAGGCTGTCAAACAGGGGCGTTTAGAGGCAGAGCAGGACGCTACATGCCACTTTGTTGACGATGAAAATTCACTTGATTTATTCGCAGGCTATGCGGTTGCAGCGCTACGTGTGAAGGCTCAGCTAGAGGCACAAAACATAGCGGTTGATGAGGAACACCCGCTATTTGTTTATATTCCATGTGGTGTTGGTGGGGCACCTGGTGGGATTAGCTATGGCTTGAAGCAGTTATATGGTCAAAATGTTCATATTTTCTTTGCCGAGCCAACGCAATCGCCATGCATGCTGCTCGGGATGATGACAGGCTTACATGATGAAATTGATGTGGCACAAATCGGCTTAACGAATGAAACCGAGGCGGATGGGCTTGCGGTTGGGCGAGCGTCGAAATTTGTTGGCGCACAGATGGAAACGATTGTGAGTGGTTGTTATACTGTAAAAGATGCGTTTTTATTTGAAAGTTTGCGAGAAATGTATAAGCGGGAGCATATTTTCATGGAGCCATCTGCACATGCAGGCTTTTTTGGCCTTATACAGCTAGTGGACACTTATTCACAGAAAAATGCCAATCATCTCGTCTGGTCAACAGGCGGCAATTTAGTACCAAATGAATGGCGCACGCATTATTTACAAAAATAAAAATTTGAGGAGTTTTAGGCTGTGATTATAACTGTTTTTATCGTCGGTTTTATAATGGCTGGCATATTAGACTTATTATTAAGAAAGAAGTTCAAAATTGAAAAAAATGAAAGATTTATGGATCAATATATCAATAAAGCACATTTTGTATTTGAAATTTTGCTCTGTGCATTTTTTATCGTCAATGTGGCAGTGAGGGGCTTTCCTGAGAAATATTTGTATTTTTTATTGTTTCTATTTTTCGGACTTGTCTTTGCAGTTCGCCTTGCGCTGGAATATATCTTTAAAAAGGCACAACGAAAATATATTATTTCACTTGCTTATATGATTGTTTGTCTAGCTTGTGCGTTAACAATTTTATTGTTCTTATAAGGGGGAGAGAAGGCAAATGGCACAATCAATTATGATTCAAGGCACTGCCTCGGATGTTGGGAAAAGCTTAATTTGCACAGCATTATGCCGCATTTTTGCAAATGACGGATACCGCGTCGCCCCGTTTAAATCACAAAATATGGCACTCAATTCCTATATTACAGAGGATGGCTATGAGATTGGGCGTGCGCAAGGTGTGCAGGCAGAGGCGGCGCGTGTGAAGGCGATAACACAAATGAATCCGATTTTATTGAAGCCAAAGCAAAATATGCGCTCAGAAATTATTTTTAATGGCAAGCGTTATGTTGAAATGGATGCGATGGATTATCGAGAAAATTTTGTTGAGAAGGTTATGCCAGAGGTGGAAAAATCGCTGCGCTATTTGCAAGAGCATTTTGATGTGATAGTGCTTGAAGGGGCGGGAAGTCCAGCTGAAATCAATTTAAAGGCACGAGATATTGCGAATATGCGCATGGCACATTTAGCAGATGCACCTGTTATTTTAGTAGCAGATATCGATCGTGGTGGGGTGTTTGCCACAATTGTTGGCACGCTTGCGTTGTTAGATGACGGTGAGAGGGCACGTGTCAAAGGTATCGTGATTAATAAATTTCGCGGCTTGAAGGAGCTGCTTGATGACGGGCTCACTTGGCTAGAGCAGGAGACAGGCATTCCGGTTTTAGGTGTTATTCCGTATTTAGATGTACCGATTGAGGCAGAGGATTCATTAGCATTATCATCATTGCGTTTGAAGCAGGCTGCAAAAGGGGAGTTTGCTATTGATGTAGCTTTTATTCGTCTACCACATCTTGTCAATTTCACAGATATGGATCCACTATTAGAGGAACCTGGTGTTGGTGTACGTGCGGTAACGACAGTTGCAGAGCTTGGTAGCCCTGACCTTCTTATTTTACCAAGCTCAAAAAATATTGTTCATGATTTACAATGGCTAAAGGACACAGGTCTTGCACAGGCAATTGTTCAACGTGCAACAAAAATTGTTGGTATTGGTACAGGCTATTACATGCTTGGTGCAACGATAATGAGCGAGCATAACCTGTACAAAGGGCTACAGTTACTGCCGCTACAGACAATGCTTTTACAACAAGAGACGAAAAGGCAAGTAGCTGGCAGCATTATTGCAACAAAGGAGCAAATTGTTGGCTATGAAATGAACATAGGTGAAGTGACATTATTAAATGGAGCTATACCATTTATTCAATTGGCGGATGGGCATGACAATGGTGCTGTATCAGAGGATGGACATGTGCTTGGAACAACGCTACACCATCTACTGCACAACCGACATGTCACGCGTCGCATGATGAACGAGATTCGTCAAGTGAAGGGGCTGCCGTTCATCAATGAACAGCTTCAAAGCGATGAAGAGCTGCGTGATCAAGCCTATGAATTGCTTGCACAGCACGTTCGTATGCACTTAAATATGGAAAAAATTTATGAATTCATGCAAATGGAGGAACGACATGCTGACGGTTGAACTAGGTGAGGAGCTACTTATTATTAAAAGTGAGCAGCCATTAAAAGTGCTAAGCTCGGCTATGCTGAATCCAGGGATTGGTCGTTATCAATATTTCGTCAATCGAACGGTTGATAAAAATTATTATCCTGAGGATGCAAAGTGTGAGTATGAGCAATTTTTACAGCAATATACAATGCCCCTCCAGATGACAGTTGCGATGATGACCGCGGTGCAGCAACGCTTTGTGATGAGGGAGCAATATGTGGATGGAGAAACTACGATTGATGTTTTTATTACGGCAGGATTAGGCAATGCGGTCGATGTAACACAATCCTATCAATATACATATAAGCCAGCCGTCGGAACGATTAATATTTTCGTTTTTGTGGATGGGGATATGAGCGATGAGGCGTTCATCCAAGCATATCATTGTATCATTGAGGCAAAGGTGAAAGTGCTGCATGAGCGTGGTGTTATAGATAAGCAAAGTGGCACAATTGCGACAGGCACGTCAACAGATAGCGTCGCTCTGGCAGTGAAGGAGCGTGGTGAATTTCATGCATATGGCGGCTCAATTACTCGTTTAGGGGCGCTGATTGGCAAAGGTGTTGCGGCGACATTGCATAAAGCGATTGATGGCTATGATGCTTATCAAAAAGGTGAGCTGCGATGAACATCGTCATTGTTGCCATCGCAATTTTGCTTGATCGTCTTGTTGGAGACCCACCTAGGCTACCACATCCTGTTATATGGATTGGCAAGCTTATTTCATTTTTTGAGCAGCGCTGGAATCATGGGACGGCACATGTTTTAAAGGGGGCTATGACAGCAATATTTGTTGTTAGTTTAACAGGAATTATTGTTTGGGGGCTTATTTATCTAGCTGGATTACTGTCTGTTTGGCTTGCAGTAGCGCTAGAAATATTGCTTATTGCGATAGCGATTGCACAAAAGAGCTTGAAGGATGCGGCAATGGTCGTTTATGATGCGCTGCGACGAGGCGATATGCAGGAGGCACGCATAAAGCTTGGCTGGATTGTTGGACGTGATACAGCACATTTAGAGGAGCCTGAAATTGTCCGAGGTGTTGTTGAAACCGTTTCTGAAAATACAAGTGATGGCATTACAGCGCCAATTTTTTATGCGCTGTTATTTGGTGCAACAGGCGCGTGGGTCTATAAGGCAATCAACACGCTTGATTCGATGATTGGCTATCGCAATGAACGCTATGGGGAGTTTGGTCGCTTTGCTGCAAGACTTGATGATGTGGCCAACTTTATTCCGAGTCGTCTTACAGGCTTGTGCATTTTATTATTTACGAAAAATGAAGGAACTTTTGCATTAAAGGAGCGGCTGTGTTATTGGCTACGCGATGCGAAAAAGCACCCAAGCCCAAATAGTGGCTATTTAGAGGCAGCAACCGCCTTGCAGCTAGGCATTCGTTTAGGTGGAGAAAATACCTACCAAGGGAAAACCTCATTTCGTGCCTACATGGGTGAGCCTATAGTGGAACTAAGCAAGGTACATATTTTACGTGCTATTCAGCATTTATATGCGGTGACAATACTTTTTACGTTATTGATTGGAGGCATGATGTATGCGATATCCCGCACATGGAGCTAATCCAGCTACATTATACCAGCAGCTACAACTAGAGATGCCTGCACAAATTGTTGATTTAAGCGAAAATGTCAATTTTTTAGGGCCACCAGCAAGCTTTCAGGAGGTATGGTCAGCGGCATTTGAGCAAATCGCGCTATACCCACATGAGGATGCTGAGCCTTTGCGTAGCGACTTGGCGAGACATCATCATGTGCTAGCAGAGCATGTTGTCATAGGCAATGGCGCAGCGGAAATCATAATGGCATTAGCAAAACGCTATAGGTCAAAGCCTGTTATTATTGTGGAGCCTTCTTTTTCTGAATATAAGCGAACGTTAATGCAGCAGCATGCAAGCATTCAATCGCTTATTGTGGAGGAGCTAACGAGCTATGTACTACCAATGGAACGATTAAAGCGAGCGATGATAGGCGCAGAGGCGGTTTATATTTGTAATCCGAACAATCCAACTGGCGTGGTGACACCTAGGTCAAAGCTGTTGGAATTGCTACAATATGGGCAACAAGTAGGCTGTGAGTTAATTGTAGATGAGGCATTTATGGATTGGACAGATGAATCACAATCCGTTATTGATTTGGTAGCATCATTCAACAATCTAGTTGTACTGCGTTCGATGACAAAAATGTATAGTATGGCAGGTGTTAGACTAGGCTATGCGATTACACAGCACGCTGCTAATTTAAAGCTAGAGCTACCGCATTGGAATGTCAGTGCGCCCTCGATGGCGCTTGGGATGCAGGCATTGCAAGAAGCGGAATTTTGTGAAAATTCAAGGCAACAAGCGACAGCAATGCGCACAAAAGTGACACATTGGCTAAAGGAGCATGGCTGTACTGTGACAAATAGTGAAACAAACTATATAGCATTTCGTTTGCCTTCTTGCTATGACCCAACAGAGTTTTATTTTGCATTATTGAAAAAAGGCATTGTATTGCGCCACACGCAAAATTTTGTAGGCATGGACGGAGCATGGTTCCGCCTTGCCCTAAAGGAGCCATATAAAATGACCGCCTTCCAACAAGCGATGGAGCAATTTTTTCTATAGAGTAATTTCAAACTTCCCTCACATTTGTACGTTATACTGAAAAAGTAGGAGGGAATCAAATGAAAAAAATAATGATGCTTGTAGCGGTATGCTTTTTATGTGTAATACAAAGCGTAGAAGCGCATACTGTGACAGAAAACAATATGTATGAGGATGTAGCACCCACAGCTGAAAATGCACAAAAAATATTATTATTAAATAGCTTAGGCTTGCTTGGCTATAATGGTCAGGATATGAAGCTAGGGCAGGATGAAAATTTGTCGCGCATGGAGTTTGCGGCGTGGCTTGCAGGCTTTTTCCATTTAGAAGGGGATAATTTTGAGCAACAAGCCAATGCGAGCTTGCAGGAGGAATATGTGTCCTCCTTGCAAGGCGATTTGACATATGGTGAGCTTAATGCAGCCTTGTTCCATAAAAAACTCAAGCTGGACAAGCCTGAGGCAACATTAACAAAGGCACAGTATATCGATTTTATTGTTGAGCATTTAAATGAGGATATGGGCGGACATACGCTAGTACAGATGGGCGGCTTTATGGAAGGACCTACAGGTGTGATTGATGATGTGAAAACAGCGGATGGCGCTGTGACACTCACAATTGATGGCAAAGACTATTTGTTATCAGGACATCCACGCATATCTGCACAGACGGATAATGCAGAAGAGTGGGCTGGTAAAAGGGTAGAGCTGTCTTATTTTACAACGAGCAATAGTAGTCATGGGCATCACCATGCTGAGCAGCAATCAAATGATGAGGCTGCCTTGCAATATGTTCAGCTAGAGCAGACAGTGGCAGAGGACAATACGAAAAGCAAATGGCTTATGCCCGCAATTATTATTGCAGTGCTTGCAATACTGGCATTGTTATTTTTGAAGCGTAAATAAAGGGAAGGGGCTGTTTGAAAATCCATTTTCAGACAGCCTATTAAAGTATAGTAAAGAAATAAAAATATTAAGAAAAGATAGCATTTTCATTTAAAAGTATGATACAGTAATAGCACAATTGAATAATGTGTAAGATTTGGTGTCAAGCGAAAGCTTGACTTAAAAGGGAAGTCGGTGCGAATCCGACGCTGTCCCGCAACTGTAAATCGGAGCAAATCACAAATGCCACTGGTGAGAAACTGGGAAGGCTGTGAGGCGCAGTGATGATAAGCCAGGAGACCTGCCAACATCTAGTACACACCAAATACCTACGTGGAAATAGGTGGTGAAAAGTAACAATTGTTACGAGTACGAGCGATCAAACAATAGCGAATGGAGCACCCATTTCGTGTTTTTTTGCAATGTTCGAATTTATAGCCATTTTCCATCAAAGGAAAATGGCTTTTTTGCGCACTTTAAAAATGACAAAGAGAGGTTGATGAAAAGCATGGCATATGTAGCAACAGCAATTGGTTATCCGTATATCGGAGAAAATCGCGAATGGAAAAAGTCATTGGAGAAGTTTTGGAAGCAGGAATTAACAGAAGACGAATTTGTCACACAGCAAAAGGAAATTCGTTTAAGTCGTATTGAAAAGCAATTACAGCTTGGCTTGAACATAGTTTCGGTTGGCGATTTTACCAACTATGACCGCATACTAGATACAGCGGTAATGTTTGGACTGGTACCAAAGCGTTTTAATTGGCAAGGTGGCAAAGTCGATTTAGCAACATATTATGCGATGGCACGTGGAAATAAAGATGCCGTTGCTTGTGAAATGACGAAATGGTTTAATACAAATTATCACTATATTGTGCCAGAATATGAAGGACAGACATTACAGCTTACAGAAAATACTTTATTGAAGCATTTTGTTGAAGTAAAGGCAGCATTTGATATTACAGCAAAGCCAACGCTTATTGGTCCTTATACATTTATCAAGCTAACGAAAGGCTATGACCGCGTATCGAAGGCATCCTTTGTCTTAGCCTTATTACCTTTGTATATACAAGTAATCAAGGAATTAGCAGCAGCTGGCGTACAATGGGTGCAGCTTGAAGAGCCTGCCCTTGTTACCACGTTAAATCAAGAGGAAATTCAACTTGTACAAGAAATATATGGACAGCTTACAACAGCAGCACCTGAAGTGAACATTATGCTGCAAACGTATTTTGAGTCGTTATCAGCCTATGAGCAGCTTGTTCAGCTACCAGTGCAAGGTATCGGACTTGATTTTGTGCATGGCTATCAGGATAATATGCAGGCATTGCGTCAGCATGGCTTCCCAAGCGACAAAGTGCTAGCGGCAGGTGTGATTAACGGACGTGATATTTGGCGTGCAAATTTAGCCGAAGTGAAGACAATGATACAGGCAATCGAGCAGCTTTCAGGTGCAAAGGAGCTATGGATTCAGCCTTCTTGTCATTTACAGCATGCACCGATTACAACGAAATTTGAGACAAAACTAGATAAGGTGCTGCTCGATGCACTCGCTTTTGCAGATGAAAAAGCAGTAGAAATTGTAGAGGTGGTTGCCAATTTACAAGGACAAGAATCAACGGCTATTTCTGCTAGTATGAAGGCGATTGAAGCTTTGAAAAATCATCCGATTCGCAACAACAAAGTAGTTCAGCAAGCGGTTCAAACAATTGAGCAAGCAGATTTTGAGCGCAGCACGCCATTTATAGAACGTTTAGCTATTCAACAAAAGGCACTGCAATTGCCGCTTTTCCCAACAACAACAATTGGTAGCTTCCCACAGTCTGATGAAGTCAAGCAAAAGCGCAACGCATGGCGCAAAGGCAATTTAACAAATGAGGAGTACAATGCCTTTTTAGAGCAGGAAACAGCACGCTGGATTGCCATCCAAGAGGAGCTGGATATTGATGTGCTTGTGCATGGCGAGTTTGAGCGTACAGATATGGTGGAGTATTTTGGTGAAAAGCTAACAGGCTTCGCATTTACAACAAATGCATGGGTCGTGTCCTATGGCTCTCGCTGTGTCAAACCACCGATTATTTATGGTGATGTAGCATTCGAGGCACCCATGACAGTGAAGGAAACGGTGTATGCACAAAGCTTAACAAAGCGTCATATGAAAGGGATGTTAACAGGTCCGGTAACGATTTTAAATTGGTCGTTTGTGCGTGATGATATTGCACGTAAAGATGTCACATATCAAATTGCATTAGCGCTACGAAAAGAAATTGAATCTCTGGAGGAAGCAGGTATTTCGATTATTCAAGTGGATGAGCCTGCATTACGTGAGGGGTTACCGCTGCGTAAAGAAAATTGGAATGCTTATTTAGAATGGGCAGTAGGGGCATTTAAATTAGCAACAGCAAGCGTCAAGGATGAAACGCAAATTCATACACATATGTGCTATTGCGAGTTCAACGATTTCATTGAGCCAATTAGCGCCTTAGATGCTGATGTTATTTCCATTGAAACATCGAGAAGTCATGGCGAATTAATTAACTCATTGCAGCATAACCCATACGATAAAGGCATCGGCTTAGGCGTTTATGATATTCATAGCCCCCGTGTGCCAAGCGAAGCAGAAATGTTAACAATTATGCAAGACAGCTTGCAAGTGTTAGCACGCAATCAATTTTGGGTCAATCCAGACTGTGGCTTAAAAACGCGCAAAGAGCCTGAAACAGTGGCGGCACTTGCCAATATGGTGCAAGCAGCCAAAACATTGCGTCAGCAAATCGAGCAAGTGATTTAAAGAGGTGTACACGATGGACCAGCAAATAGTTAAACATTACGAGCAAGTATTAAAAGCAAATATTATGCAAATTCAGCTTAACGGAGCTTCACTAACTTTGTCTGAGCAAGTAGCACAATTAGTGGCGAAGGATAGAGCAGACCAAGCTGAGATTCGTCGAGCCTATGATAATGTGGTACGTGAATTAATCGGAGAAGCGCTGTAATGAAAAAGAGTCACTTTACGAAGTGGCTCTTTTTTCATTTGCAAAAAATAGGAATTTATAGCAAAATAGAATTTGATATTTCTAATTTTTACATATATTTCACATCGTGGAGGTAAATAAATGAAAATTCAACAAGAGGGCGATTATGTCGTGATTAATAATTTTAAAATCGAAGGATACATTTTAGCAGAGCGCTGTGAGCAATGTGGCAACCCGAAAATTCGCAACGATCAATACGATGCTTATTTTTGTGCCTACTGCAATAAATGGCTTGAAGAGAAATGCACAGACCCCAACTGTCGTTATTGTCCACAAAGACCAGACAAACCGATACCAGAGGCATATGTGAAATGACCACTATTTATTTTGTACGTCACGCACACTCACATTACACGCCGGATGAGTATAATCGCCCATTGTCAGAACAAGGCTGGATAAAGGCACAAAAGTTAGTCAATGTATTTGAAGGAATTGATATTCAGGCAATCTATGCTAGCTGCTATCAAAGAGCAGTAGAAACTGTTCAACCGATTGCTGCAAGTAAAAAACTAGCTATCACTCAAGAAAAAGCATTGAATGAGCGCATTTTAGCAAAAAGCAGTGTTCCTGATTTCGCAAGTGCCATCGCTAAAGTATGGGCAGAGCCAACTTTCTTTTTTGATGGCGGAGAGTCCAATATAATGGCTCAGCAGCGGGTGGTACCAGTGCTAGAGGAATTATTAATGCGCCATCAAAATGAAAAGATTATCATTGGCATACATGGTAACATTTTAACATTGTTGTTGCAGCATTTTAATCCAAAATATGATATAGATTTTTGGCAAAGCTTGAAAATGCCAGATATAGTTGTAGCGAAGTTTAAAAATAAACAATTGCTTTCTACAACACGATTAATTAAGTAGGAGATACCTATGGAAATAAAAAATCATGGATATATATTTCAAAAATTTATACCGCTTCAAGAGCATGAGCTAACAAGCTTTGAGCAGCTAGCTGGCTCCTATGCTATTATTCAATCCGAGGGTAGATGGCTTATTTGCTATAATCGCTGGCGCAAGCAATGGGAGTTGCCTGCGGGAGGTTGTGAGGCAGATGAAACACCGAAACAATGTGCTGTTCGAGAATTGTATGAGGAAACGGGACAAATAGCAGCCGAGCTCTCTTTTTATGGGGTGCTAAAAAGTCGAAATATTCAAAATGATAATGTCAAATATAATCCAGTATATTATGGGGTAATAGAACAATTGATGCCTTTTGTTGAAAATGAGGAAACGGCTTGTATTTTACTATGGGATATGAGAGCAGCAATTGAGGCAATTGATGAAGTGGATTTAGCGCTCTTGCAGGCAATCAATCTTTTGTCCTTGAAGCGCCTTGTATGATATAGTTAAATCAATATATTAGAGGTGATTGTGATGAATCGAAAGATACTGAAACGGCTTCCTTTACACAAATTAATGGACTTAAAAGTTGATTACGCCTTTAAACAAATGTTCGGTAGTGAAAAGAATAAAGAAATTACGATTGTGTTTTTAAATGCTATTTTGCAACGAACAGGTCGTGATACGATACAAGAAGTGCTATTTGCTAATCAAGAAACTGGTGGCGAGTATGAAGAAGATAAGCAGTCGCGCTTAGACATTGTTGTTAAAACGCAAAAAGGCGAATGGATTAATGTCGAGATGCAGCTATCCAATCAAGAAGATATGTTAAAGCGTACATTATATTATTGGTCTCGTTTATACGCGGCACAACTACAAAAAGGAAAAGGCTATCGCACATTGCGTCCAACGATTACGATTAATATTTGTAATTTTACGGTTTTTGAGGAGCAAAATTATTATCATAGCACATACCATTTGTATGAAGATACGACTTTGAAGCGCTTGCAGCCAAAGGATGATGTATTAGAAATCCACTTCATCGAAATGAACAAATTTTTAAGTGCTTGGCATCAAGAGCAGCTCAAACCACTGGATGATATTTTAGCGAGGTGGCTGTTACTACTTGGCATGGTTGACGCTCGTAAAGAGCACGTCTATCAAGACATTTACCGAGAATTGGAGGTATTAGCAATGAAAGATGAAACTTTATTAGAAGCATTCAATGTATGGGAAAGCTTAAGCCAAACACCGGATACAATCATTGCATACCAATCTCGTCTAAAGGCTATTTTAGATGAAGAAGCGCGTTTGGATGATGTGCGTGAAAAAAGCCTGCAGGAAGGATTAGAAAAAGGGTTAGAAAAAGGGCTTGAACAAGGTATTGAACAAGGTATCGAAAAAGGCGTGCTGAAAGTAGCCAAGGAGCTAATCGCATTAAATTTGGATATGGAAACAATTCAGCGAGCGACAGGGTTAACTGAGCAAGAAATTGAGAAATTACGTAAGAAGTAGTAAGAGGTATTAGCAATGAAAGATGAAACTTTATTAGAAGCATTCAATGTATGGGAAAGCTTAAGCCAAACACCGGATACAATCATTGCGTACCAATCCCGTCTAAAGGCTATTTTAGATGAAGAAGCGCGTTTGGATGATGTGCGTGAAAAAAGCCTGCAGGAAGGGTTAGAAAAAGGGCTTGAACAAGGTATCGAAAAAGGCGTGCTGAAAGTAGCCAAGGAGCTAATCGCATTAAATTTAGACATGGAAACAATTCAGCGAGCGACAGGGCTAACTGAGCAAGAGATTGAAAAGCTATGTAGCGAGTAGATTAAGGTATTACTCGCTGCATAGCTTTTTTGTTTAAAATCCTAACTTCCCAAATAAACCTTTACGTGCGTCTAATTCCACTTTGTGACTACAATCATCACAGGCAAATCTGCCGTTCATATTTTGTTTATAGAGCTGATACTTGCGAGTGCCTTCTAAAATTTTGAAATCCTTTTTGCAACAAATACAATTTGATACGTAATAAAACATTTTGATTTCCTCGCTTTCATCTCGTTTCTTCTATTATAGCATGCAATTTTCAGAAAATATTGTGACATAAAGGGAAACTTTCAATTGGGGGTGTTAATACAGAAGAAAGTGCAACACTTCCTGCAAATGAATCAATAGACCTATTGTATATACTTAGTAATGTTTTTATACTAACATTAAAGTATCGAAATGTTACTAAGTGAAGGGGAGAAGGAAAATGACAGCAGTTTTTGGCAAATGGCAGGATTGGACTTGGTTTGAGCGCATATGGCTTGCTTTGTTCACCGCAATTAATTTCATTTTATTTTTTGCATGGAATGACACGATATTAGGATTAATTTCATCCATTTCAGGGATGCTATGCGTCGTTTTAGTTGCAAAGGGAAGAATTAGTAATTACTTTTTCGGCATCATCCAAACGGCAACATATGGCTATATTGCATACACGTATCAATTGTATGGAGAGTCGATGCTGAATTTATTATTTTATTTACCAACACAATTTATCGGTATCTATATGTGGCTAAAGCATAAAAAGCCTGAAAATGAGGCAGTGCATGGAGAAACGATTTATGCAAAAAGACTTTCTATGAAGCAATGGTTAGTTGTTGTGGTAGCCTTTGCTATTGGTGCGGTGCTCTATGGGTGGCTTTTAACGTCAATTAATGCACAGCAAGTACGAATTGATAGCATGGCGGTAGTTTTGTCTGTCATCGCACAAATTTTAATGATTTTACGCTTTGCGGAACAATGGATTATTTGGATTTTAGTCAATGTATTAACAATTACACTATGGGTTATTACACTTGTGCAAACAGGTGGCAATGATTGGACGATGGTCGTGATGTGGAGTGCCTTCTTAGCAAACTCAGTGTACGGCTATGTGAACTGGCTACGCATTGCGAAAGGGCAGGTGAATGGACAATGAAAGTAGGGTTTTATGGTGGGAAATTTATGCCATTTCATCAAGGTCATTTGTATAGTACATTAAAGGCGAGTGCCATGGTGGATAAATTATATGTCATTGTTTTATATGATGAAGCACGTGATCGTAAGCTTTGTGCGGAGGGCAATATGCTATACGTTCCATATAAGGAGCGGGCATTATGGATTTCCCAGGAGACGAGAGATTGCTCGAATATAGAGGTGCTTTATATAGAGGATGCTGACTCGCTGGATGAAGATTATAATTGGTTTGAAGGTGGCAAGCGCATTAAAGCAGCAATTGCTGAGCCAATTACCCATGTATTTAGCTCTGAGAGCAGCTATAGCAAATGGTTTGATGTGATTTATCCAGAGGCGGAGCATGTCGTATTAGATGAACAACGTCAAATGTTCCCAATTAGTGCCACACAAATTCGAACAGAGGGTGTCTATAAGCATTGGCATATGCTGCCCGTTAGCGCTCGTCCATTTTTCACAAAAAAAGTAGCTATTGTAGGTACAGAAAGCTGTGGAAAAAGTACGTTAGTGCGCAATTTAGCAAAGCTTTTTCAAACGGCGTATGTTGAAGAATATGGTCGGACAATTTGTGAGGAAATCGGCAATGGCTCAAATTTAATTATGGATTGTCATTATGAAGCAATTACTTATGGACATAAGCATTTAGAGTTTCAGCGCTTAAAAGAAGCAAATCAAGTGTTATTCATTGACTCAGAGCAAGTAGTGACACAATATTATACAAAAGTGTATCAAGGTTATGAGCTACCGATTGTCGAAGCGGCAATTGCGACACAGCGCTATGATTTATATTTATACTTAGAGCCTGATGTGCCATGGGTTGAGGACGGCTACAGAGTATTAGGTGAGGAAACGGTGCGTGAAAAAAATAATGCTTTATTAAAAGAAATGTTTGCACAGCGTCATATTCCAATAGAAATTATTAGCGGCACATATGAGGAACGAATGGAGCAGGCGATACAGCTTGTACGTGCACTATTCAAATAGAAAGGAATGGTTATAGTGGACAATGAACAGCAATTTCTTGCGCAATATCAGAAGGAAAAGGATCGGTATGAAAAGCCGAGTGTAACAACAGATATCGTCGTATTTACCGTTTCACAGGAGCGCCCTGCATTAGAGTTATTGCTGATTCAACGGAAACACCATCCATATAAAGATTGCTGGGCCCTGCCTGGCGGCTTTATGGATATTGATGAATCATTGGAGCAAGCAGTACAGCGAGAGCTGGCTGAGGAAACGGGTATTACCAATATTTATGCTGAGCAGCTCTACACATGGTCGGATGTAGCACGTGATCCACGTATGCGTATTTTAAGTGCCTCCTATATGGCACTGACGCCAAAGGATAAATTGCAGCTAAAGGCGGGCGATGATGCACGGGATGCAGGATGGTTTACGGTGAAGACAGAAAGCTTGCTCAAAGAATATAAAGAAACGAAGGAAATGCTAGAGGAAACAGAGGAAATTTTATTAACATTGACGAATACACAAAAGGATGTGCAGGCAAAGGCAACATTGCGCGTACGCAAGCAAGCATATGGCACGAAGACGAGCGAAACCATTGAAATGGTAGAGGATGCTGTGAATACGATTGCCTTTGATCATGCGAAAATTATTTTGTATTCTTTATACCGCCTACGTAATAAAGTAGAGTATACGAATATCGCCTTTAATTTAATGCCTGAAAAATTTACATTGCCTCGCTTACAAGCAGTGTATGAAATGATTTTAGGGAAGAGTTTATTCAAGGCGCAATTCCGCCGTCATATCGCAGATAAAGTGATTGCAACAGGGGAAGAGGTGAAGGAGGGAGCGCATCGCCCATCACAGCTTTACCGCTACAATCATCGTTGGGTATTCGGCTCATTGTAACGAAAGTAGGTGGAATCTATGAAAGCAATGCACTTACAATCATTGCTTGATGCTTATCGTGATTTATCTGAATCGGCCTTTCTGCAATACACGGCACAATTTGATATGGAGAAAATGCGGACGAATGAGCTGGATGATTTAAATCAGCTAGTGGAGGAGCTGACTGCTACAGGGAAGCCCTCACTACATCATTTCTTCGTTGGCTATAAAATTAAACAAATTAGCAAGGAATTTGATTTATTGCGTATCGGCAAAAATTATATTGTCAATATTGAGCTGAAAAGTGAGAGCACGAAGCAGCGCATGCGCAAGCAATTGCAGCAAAATGTTTATTATTTGAAATTTTTAGAGGTTGATATTTTGAGCTTTACCTTTGTATCATCAACGAAAACATTGTATCAATTAAAGGATGATAAGCTGATTAAAGTATCCTTTCTGCATTTGCTCAAAGTGCTAGAAAATCAGCAAATTCGCCTGCTAACAAATATTGATGATGTATTTGATCCAATTAATTATCTCGTGTCACCATTTGAGCTACCGCATGCCTTTATTAATGGCGAATATTTTTTAACTTCTCCACAAATGACCTTTAAGCGGGAAATACTTGATTTAGTGGAGCACAATACATCTGTTGTCATCGACGGTGCACCAGGTACTGGTAAAACATTGCTAACTTATGATTTAGTGAAGACATGGAGAAAAGCAGGGAAACGAGTTGTACTTGTACATGGTAATGTGCTGAATAAAGGGCAACGTATTTTAAATGAGCAATATGGCTGGACGATTCAGACGGTGGATGTGATGTCATTAGCCAATGTAGATATTGTCGTTATCGACGAGGCACAAAAGCTTAGCTATGAGCAACTGCAGCGTATTCGAGCAGAGCTATTAGAAAGTAAAATACCAGCTGTTTTCTCACTTGATGCAGGCTATTATTTGTTTGGTGAGGGTCATAGAATTGATGTGCGAGGCTATATTGAAAAGCATTTTGCAACGAAAATTTATGAGCTGAAAATGGTTATGCGTTATAACAAGGAAATGCAGTCCTTCGTGCATCAGCTTTTTGACCAACGCCTTGTTATTGAGAAACAGCATTTTCCAAATATTAGCGTCCATTATTTTTCCACAGAGGCAGCTTTTACACAGCATATTGAGGAATGTAAGCGGACGAACTGGCTTGTTGTCGATTGCTATCATTTTGAACGACCGACAACACGCGATATTTTAGGACATGAATTTAATCGTGTATGTGTCATCATCGATAATCACTTTACGTACAAGGCAAATGGTCGTCTATCCGCCGCAAGAAAAAGCGCAACAATTGACCCGTTGCAAGTGCTCTATCACACCATTATTCGTACACGTAAAAAATTGCAATTAGTTATAGTAGATAACGTAACAATATTGCAAGCCATTATCAATTTATTGAAAAATGAGCATTGAAGGTAGTTGCAAATAAATCAAGGAAAACGCAAATAAAAGTGAGAAGTCGCAAATAAATCAAGGAAAGCGCAAATAAAAGTGAGAAGTCGCAAATAAATCAAGGAAAGCGCAAATAAAAGTGAAAAGTCGCAAATAAATCAAGAAAAGCGCAAATAAAAGTGAGAAGTCGCAAATAAATCAAGGAAAACGCAAATAAAAGTGAGAAGTCGCAAATAAATCAAGGAAAGCGCAAATAAATTTGAGAAGCCAACAAATAAATCCAAAAAGCTGAACTATTAGGGAGCATTTCACAATAGTTCAGCTTTTTAATTGAGGGCTCAGTATCCTCAACTACTAGATTTTATAGCTTTTGAAGGTAGTTTTTTAATTTTGTCGCGACAAATGTGACGAAATTGTGTTTTGATTTGATGGTGAATTGACAAGAAAGCGCTTACTATAAATGTAGTAGTAAAAAATACTTAATTTATAGATTTTACAAGGGGGTTATTGTAGTGAGTGAAAAGAAAGGGTTTCAGGTGAAGGTGCAGCGATTTGGTAGCCAATTGAGCTCAATGATTATGCCAAATATCGGTGCTTTCATCGCATGGGGGTTAATTACAGCCTTATTTATTCCGACAGGTTGGATACCAAATGAAAGCTTAGCTTCATTAGTTGGTCCAATGATTACGTATTTATTGCCATTATTAATCGGTTATAGCGGAGGTAAATTAATACACGGTGAGCGTGGAGGTGTCGTTGGTGCCATTGCAACGATGGGGGTAATCGTTGGAACGGATATTCCAATGTTTATCGGTGCGATGATGATGGGTCCACTCGGTGGATTTGTCATTAAGCAATTCGATAAATTAGTAGAAGGTAAAATTAAGTCTGGCTTTGAAATGCTAGTAAATAACTTCTCAGCAGGGATTTTAGGTGGCGCATTAGCCATTCTTTCCTTCAAAGTAATTGGTCCAGTTGTTGTGAAATTTAGCGATATTTTGGCATCAGGCGTTTCATGGATCGTTAATGCAGGCTTATTACCATTTGTTAGTATTCTAGTAGAACCTGCAAAAGTGCTATTTTTAAATAATGCCATTAACCACGGTGTATTTAATCCGATTGGTATGGCAGAGGCAGCCGAAGCAGGGAAATCGATTATTTTCTTATTAGAAACAAATCCAGGACCAGGGCTTGGTATTTTACTTGCCTTTTGCTTATTCGGTAAAGGCATGGCGAAAAACTCTGCACCAGGGGCAGTGGTGATTCACTTCCTAGGTGGGATTCATGAAATTTACTTCCCGTATATTTTAATGAAACCGGCGTTAATTTTTGCAGCAATTGCTGGTGGAATGAGCGGTGTGTTCACGTTTACACTGTTGAATGCAGGACTTGTAGCAGCACCATCACCAGGTAGTATTTTCGCTTTATCTTTGATGGCACCACGTGGTGGGTTACTGCCAGTGTTAGCGGGGGTATTAGTGGCAACGATTGTTTCCTTTGCGATTAGTGCACTTATTTTAAAAACAAGTAAAGATACAGAGGATGATATTGCAAAGGCGAGCCAAGAAATGGAAGCGTTAAAAGGGAAGAAAAGCTCTGTAGCAAGCACATTCCAGCAACCAGCAACAGAAGTGCGCAAAGTGGTGTTCGCTTGTGATGCAGGAATGGGTTCTAGTGCGATGGGTGCTTCCATGTTAAAAAATAAATTCAAAAAGGCAGAAATTGATATTGAAGTAACGAATACATCGATAAGTAATTTGCCGAGTGATGCAGATATTATTATTACGCATAAGGATTTAACGGATCGTGCTCGCGCTCAGCAGCCAAATGCCGAACATATTTCAGTGGAGAATTTCTTAAATAGCCCGAAATATGAAGAATTAATTAATCGTTTAAAATAAAGTTAATTATCAATAATAAACATAAGCGTTTTCACCAATGTGAAAACGCTTGTCTAGCTAAGGGCATTTTGACTGAGAATAAAAATAGTGCAGAAACGAGGTGAGTGCGATGTATATATCGGCTAGGGAGCGATCAATTTTGGCATTGTTAGTCGGTCAGGAAAAGGCGCTTCCTATTCGTGAGATTGCAAAGGAATTGGAAGTCAGTACACGCACAATCCAACGTGACCTTAAAGGGATTGAATCGATTTTAGAGAAATTCCAGCTCTCTTTGCAAAGGGAAGGTTCAACGCTGTCAATCAAGGGAGAGACTGAGCGACGGGTAGATATTATGTCATATATTTGGAGCCTTGAGCATGAGGAATACACGCCAGAGGAGCGACAAGTTGTTCTGTTGGCGCATCTTCTGCGTGCAGTGGAGCCAGTTAAGCTATATACACTCGCAAACGAATTGCATGTGGCAGTAGCAACGGTGAGTGCTGACCTACAAAAGGCGGAGAAATGGCTCGAAACCTTTTCATTGCAGCTTGTTAAAAAACGCGGCTATGGTGTTGAGGTAGTTGGGGATGAATGGATGGTTCGGACAGCGCTTAAAAAGTTAATTAGCGAAAATTTGAGCGAGGATTATTTTTATCATTTACTTAGTAGGGATGATAGTGAGCCACCGACAATTGTTCAAGAGGCATTAAGTCACCTTCTTTATTATGTAGATGTTGAAGTAATTAAAGGTGTGAAACAAGCAATTAGTGAATGGCGTCAATTAGTTGAGCGCAGAATTGTTGATAGCTCCTATATCTCGCTGATTATTCATGTGACACTTGCGGTGGAGCGAATAAAAGCAGGCGAGCGAATCGAGCTTTGTCGCAGCCAGCTAGAGAAAATGCAGGAGGAGTCTGAATATGCATTAGCGCAAAGCTTGGCAAATAAGTTAAGCATGATACTTGGAATGGATATTCCTGAGGAAGAGATAGGCTATTTTGCTATGCATATT
Source organism: Lysinibacillus louembei (assembly GCF_033880585.1). Taxonomy (NCBI): domain Bacteria; kingdom Bacillati; phylum Bacillota; class Bacilli; order Caryophanales; family Bacillaceae; genus Lysinibacillus; species Lysinibacillus louembei. Next base: position 3,216,280 of record NZ_CP137624.1, on the reverse strand, counting down.
CATGCATTGAAGTGGGATGAACAAAAGGATGAGGTGCTATATGGCTCAGACCTTGTGCTTGCTGTCCAAGTAAAGAGCTTAATTGAAATAATTGCTTCTAAATATCATATTCATTTTGAGGACCAGCAATTATATAAAGGCTTATTTGCACATATGAAGCCCGCTCTCTATCGAATTGAGCATAAAATGAAAATTCATAATCCGCTGCTTGCTAAAATTAAGGAAGAGTACCGAGAGCTATTTGAGGCAGTGACAAGTGCAGCTATAAACGTATTCAAAGGAATAAATCTCCCTGAGGAAGAGATAGGCTTTATCGTGATGCATTTTGGCTCAGCTATTGAGCTATGGCGAATGAAGGTCAATATTCGAGCATTAGTCATTTGCTCAAGTGGTATTGGCTCTTCCAAATTACTCGCGAGTAGACTAAAGAAGGAATTTCCAGAAATCGCAGAGCTTCATCATGCATCACTTTTTGACTTGCGTGAGGAGCAAATTGCGCAATATGATCTTGTCATCTCCACTGGTCCTGTTCCAGGAAGAAAAGATTATATTTATGTCAAACCGTATTTGGATTATCAAGAGGTTGAGGAAATACGTAGGTGGCTCGATAGCTATATCGGTAAGCAAAGGAATCTGTTGGAGGAATTTTCTAAGCAGCAAAAGGAGCTTGTTCCACGTTATGAGCTTAACCTATTTGAGCGCTTACGTGATATTAACCAAGATGTACTCACGATACTTCAACACTTTGAAGCCCGTAAGCTAACAGAGCAGACAATGGAGGAAAACTTAATGTCCATTTGTGCAGCTTACGTCCAAAAGGGTGCATTGCATGCAGCACAGGATGTTGTTACATCTTTATTAGCAAGAGAGCAGAGTGGAGGATTAGCTATTCCAGGCACACATTTAGCTCTTTTCCATACGAGACATCGGGATATTAAAGAGCCTGTTTTTGCAGTGTATGAATTAGAGGAAGGAATGCATCGCAAAGGCATGGATAACCAGCCAACCTTGGTCAAAAGGGTGTTATTGCTACTAGCTCCTGAGAAAATGGAGGAGCATCGGCTTTTATTTATTAGCTCCATTAGCGCCAGCATCATTGAGAATGATGCCTCCATTCATTTATATGAATATGGTGAAGAAGCGGAAATAAAAGCACATTTAGCAAATCAATTTAAACAATATTTACAAGAAATGTCGAGTGAAGGGTGATTAATATGACAATATTAGCAAAAGAAAATATTCGTTTTAATGGGCAAGCAAAGACGAAGGATGAGGCAATTCGTGAAGTCGGCAATGTATTAGTAGAGCAAGGCTATGTACAGGCTTCATATGTTGAGAAAATGTTAGAAAGAGAAGTGCTGACATCAACGTATATGGGTAATATGCTAGCCATTCCTCATGGTACAGAGGAGGCAAAGGCACAAGTTATTACATCGGGGCTTGCGGTGATGATTTATGCCAACCCAATTGAGTGGAACGGTGAAGAAGTGCGTTTAGTCATCGGTATTGCAGGGGCAGGTGGCGAGCATTTAGAGCTGCTTTCTAAAATTGCGATTGTTTGCTCAGAGGAAGAAAATGTGGAACGCATCTTGAACGCCTCTTCAGCTGAAGAAGTGCTATTAACATTTGAAGAGGGAGACGAGTAATGATGAAAGCAGTTCATTTTGGTGCTGGCAATATTGGACGTGGCTTTATCGGCGCACTTCTTTCTAAATCAGGCTATGATGTAACATTTGTGGATGTCAATGCTGACATTATCCAAGCACTGAAAGACAAGGGCAGTTATACGGTATTAATGGCAGAGGAAAACGGTGCAGCTGAAGTGATTTCAGGTGTTCACGCATTGAATTCTGAGCGTGAGCTGGATGCTGTAGTGGAGGCAGTGGCTCAGGCGGATATCGTGACAACGGCGGTAGGGCCGAATATTTTACGCTTTGTAGCAGAGCCGATTGCAAAAGGTTTAGAGCAAAAGGGCAATCGCCCATCGCTTGTTATTGCATGTGAAAATGCCATTGGCGCTACCGATACTTTACGTGTCCATATTGAGCAGCATGTGGATTCAGAAAAATTAGCAGATATTTTAGCAACGACAAGCTTCCCGAATTCAGCCGTTGATCGCATTGTGCCGAATCAACAGCATGACGAGCTGTTAACGGTTGCTGTTGAGCCTTTCTTTGAATGGGTAATTGATGCTTCGATGATTCAGACAGAGAAGCCAAAGTTAGCGGACGCTTTATTTGTGCCAGATTTAACACCATTTATTGAAAGAAAGCTGTTTACTGTTAATACAGGGCATGCAACAGTTGCTTATTTAGGCTATCAAAAGGGCTATACGACAATTTATGAGGCGATGCAAGATCAGGAAATTGTAGCAACGGTGCGTGCCGTTTTACAGGAAACAGGCTATGTGTTGACAACGGTATATGACTTTGACAAAGAGGAGCAAAGTGCCTACATTGATAAAGTGCTAAATCGTTTCAGCAATTCTTATGTATCCGATGAGCTAATTCGTGTCGGTCGTAGCCCATTGCGTAAATTAAGTCGCTATGAGCGATTTATTAAACCAGCAATGATGCTATTGCAGCTTGGTCAACAACCCGTCGCTTTATTAGATGGTATCAAGGCGGCATTCCAATTTGATGTGACCGAGGATGCTGAAAGCGTGGAACTACAAACAAAGCTTAAAACACTGCCATTAATAGATGTAGTTGTGGAAGTGACAGGCTTGACTAAGGAGGACGAGCTTGTTAGCCTAATTTTAGCTAAGCTAGAAGCATAGAAAAACGGATGGAAAAAACAAAGCGTTTTTTCCATCCATTTTTTATACTTGCTCAAGCGCAGCAATTGCTTGTAGCACTTGCTCTTCTGTTAAATTATGTCTAACGATATAGCGATTGCGCTCATGCTTCGTACATTCAATCGTACAGCCGCCTAAATGCTTCGCTTCATTTTCTTCTGATGTTAAAATTTGCTTGTTACATTCTGGATTTGCACAATTAATGTAGCGCTCACACGGTGTACCATCGAAATGGTCACGTCCAACAACGACATGCTCCACTTGGTTAATTGGCACAGTTAAACGTTCATCAAAAACATACATTTGTCCGTCCCATAGCTGACCTTTCGTTTCAGGGTCTTTACCATATGTTGCAATCCCACCATGCAATTGCCCTACATCCTCAAAGCCTTCACGCTTTAGCCAGCCTGAAAACTTCTCACAGCGAATGCCGCCTGTACAATATGTTAAAACGCGCTTTCCTTCGAATAATTCGCGATTTTCACGCACCCATTGTGGTGTATCACGGAAGTTGTCAACCTCTGGACGAATGGCACCACGGAAATGACCAACATCATACTCATATGTGTTACGCACATCTAATACCACTGTATCCTCACGTTGCATTTGCTCTAAAAATTGCGCAGGGGATAAATATTCGCCTGTAATTTCATGCGGATTGACATCATCCTCTAGGCTTAAGTTAACTAACTCAGGGCGTGGACGCACATGCATTTTTTTGAATGCATGACCTTCTACCTCATCAATTTTAAAGACAATTCCTTTAAATAACGGGTCATTTTGCATCAATTCCATATAAGCATTTGTCGCTTCAATTGTACCTGATACTGTTCCGTTAATGCCCTCTGTTGCGACTAAAATACGACCTTTTAGCTCAAGCTCCTTACACTGCTCTAAATGCTGTGCTGAAAATTCAGCAGGATCTTCAATTGTTGTATAAAAATAATACAGTAAAACGCGGTAATCTTTCATGTTTAATTCCACCTTATGCGTGTTTGCAGGACACGTTTTTTAACTTGCTTCAGCAGACATCTCACACATTTATAGTGGTCGGATGTATGCAAAAAAGGCTTTTAAATCAGAAAGTTAAACTCCCTACTCCTGCGATTACTCGTCGTAGAAAAGAGTTGCTGATTCAAGTTAAGCCTCTGGCAGATGTCACAGATTTTGAGAAAAATCTGGACGCAATTACACTCAGGCGTAATTGATAGCCGACGATAATTATATCAAAAATGGCTAAAGAGTGCTATCAGTAATTGGTCTGAAATGAATGCTATAATTATAAAAAGGGGTGAGAGGAATGAAAATTGTTATTAGCCCAGACTCATTTAAAGGAACGATGACGGCGTCCGAGGCAGCTACAAGTATCGAGCGTGGTGTGAAACAATGTCTGCCTGACGCAACAACAGTTTTGTTGCCTGTTGCTGATGGAGGAGAGGGAACATTAGAAACGCTTGCACAGCAATTACATACAATACAGGTACTTGACCCACTTGGCAGAGCCATTACTGCGAGCTACGGCGTATTGGCTGATGGCACAACATGTGTCATTGAAATGGCACAAGCTTCAGGGCTGACATTGCTACAACAGTCAGAACGTAACCCTGCAATCGCTTCAAGCTATGGTACAGGGCAATTGATTCGCCATGCGCTCGAGCAAGACTATCGAGAGTTTATTATATGTATCGGTGGCAGTGCGACGAACGACGGTGGCGTTGGCATGCTACGTGCATTAGGCTTGCGCTTATTAGATGAAGCAGGTGTAGAGGTGGCACATACAATCGCAGGTTTATATGATGTGCAGCAAGTAGATTTTTCTAATTGGGATGAAAAAATTCAGCACGCGACATTCCTAGTTGCCTGCGATGTGGATAATCCGCTTGTTGGCGAAAAAGGCGCAACAGCCGTGTTTGGCAAGCAAAAAGGTGTAGAAGACATCGCTTATTTTGACACAGCTTTAACAAAGTGGGCGAATATCGTGGAAAAGGAAATCGGTATTCGCCTGCATGATTATCCAGGTGCTGGTGCTGCTGGTGGGATGGGTGGAGCGTTAATTGCTTTTTTAAACGGTCAGCTTCAACAAGGTATTGAGCTTGTACTACAGCGCCTACATTTTGCACAAATCATTGAAGGCGCTGATTTAATTATTACTGGAGAAGGTCAGTCGGATGCGCAAACACTGCATGGTAAAGCGCCATTTGGTGTACTGACATATGCAAAAAAGCACAATATCCCTGTGCTTTTATTATCGGGAGTAATTAAGGATAGCGAATTATTGTCACAGTATTTCCAATTTTGTCATGCCGTTGTACAAAATGATGTTACAGTAGAAATGGCGATGCAGAGACCTGCAAAATATTTAACAGAGGCAACTTATCAGTGGATGATTAAAAATTTCAAAAATGGGTAAAGTATAGTGTACTAAAAAATAAAGGAGTTTTGATGTATGTCACAAAATTTAAACGCAAAATTAAACGAGCTTGTTTCAACGTATTCTGTGCTGTATACAAAGTTACACAATTATCATTGGTATGTAAGCGGTCCATCATTTTTCACATTGCATGACAAATTTGAAGAATTGTATAATGAAGCAACATTGAATCTCGATGAGCTAGCGGAGCGCATTTTATCGAAGGATGCGAAGCCTGTTGCGACATTGCGTGAGCATTTAGCGCAATCATTAATTCAAGAGGCTGAAGGCAAAGAAACGGCAGAGCAAATGGTTGCTACTATTGTTGCCGATTTTAAAACAATTATGCAGGCACTAAATGAAACGATGTCCATTGCAGCAGAAGATGGTGATGACCGTACAGAGGACATGCTGAATGCGATGTATCAAAGTATTGAAAAGCATACGTGGATGTTGAATGCCTATCTTGGTGAAAGCGTCAGCGCACAATAAGTGGGTAGAGCTATGTGGAATTTTTCCATATAGCTCTTTTTGTCATTAGTTCTGCTAAAAGTAGATGTTCAGGTTGATATTTATTTGAATTATTGATATCAGCACATTCTATTAGTTTCATTTGTATTGGAAATAACATACATATATAATAATTGAGAATGCCGAAATTTGATACAATGAACGGCAGGTTGTTTGGATAAAAAGAGCCATAATTGGAGAAAGGTAGCCAACGAATGGAGAATAAAAAGTTTAATGTATAAATAATATTCATAAGAAAAAGCAATAAACTCTGTCCCATCAGTGTTTGTTGCTTCTCTTTACGTAACCAAACTTACATTTGTTTTGTATACGCTATAAATTCTTATTGCACTAAAGCCCCCGTTAGTGAAACAAGAATGCTTATCATGGGGATAGGTTCCGTTTTATATACTTAGACATATTTTTCTGGTATGTACAACCGCATATAAAGATAACCATCCTCCATATCGCCTGTTATTTCAAAGCCTATGTTGCTCCAAAATTTTTGTGCGGTTATATTTTCTAATTTAACTGGTAAAGAAATCCTACTTGCATTGTATTCTTCCCACAAATATTCAACACAAAGCCTAGCTGCTGCTGATCCATAGCCTCTTTTTTGAAAACGACTATCTATCATAAAATTTATGATTTGGGGATTATTGTCGCCAATATACATTAAAACATAGCCCACCATCACATTATCGGCATAAATTGCAAAGGGGCGTGAGTCATCATAAAACACCCACGCTTCGGCTAAAGACCACGCTACAGAGTCTACAAAGTCCGCATTGGTATCAGCTGTATGCAAGTTTAAACATTCTTGATAATTGTCCTGATTAATTGTTCTTAACTCCACCAAAAAATATCACCTTCTAAATATAGTTTAAGGATGTTTAATGGAAATAATTCAACTTTTGAAAAGTGGAATTAGCAAATAAATCTTAATACAACCTGGAAATTCTAGAACTTAATGCTCCAATTGATTTTGAATCAGTTCTCCTTGATAATTACTTTCTTTCTCTAACCATTTAGAAAATAGAAGTAGACAATTCAAATAGGATATTGCAGAGCTTTTACTAATTCGCCCTAAACAATCATGATAATATCTGTCAAAGGAATAAAGGGCTGGTTGTCTTTAAATACAATTACTTGTACTTAATCTTACAGAGTAAGGGCTTCCATTCATTTTTGCGTTTTTTCAACAACAGAGCCCTGTAATTCAGGAGCAACTAATTCAACTTTCATTCTGTCTGGATCTTCAAAGTAAACGGCATAATGCTGCTGTCCACCAGCAAATGGATGCTGCTTCTTGTAGAGGATTTTGACGCCACGTTCTTCGAGTTTTTTTGTCATATTATCCACATGCTCACGTGAGGTTGCATGAAAGGCTAAATGATTCAGACCCACTCTGCAGCGATGATAAGCAATGTCTAAAAATCGTTCCTCTGCTTGAACAAACACAATATATGTATTTTCGAGCTTCCAGCTTTGTCCGCCATCCCATTTTTGAAACGGTTCATAGCCTAATTCCTCTAACAGCCAGCCCCAAAACGTAACGGATTGCTCCAAATTGGAGACATATAATTCGATATGATGTAATAGCCCTTTAGTCAATATAATTTCCCCTTCCTTTGAAAATTATAGCAAATTTCCATATTGACGAATATACAACATTTCGATAATATTTACGTTAACCTATAAAATATTTTGGTTAACTTAAAATAGAGGGTGTTTGATGGAAATAGTATCAAAAAGCACGACTTGGCGTACGGTGGATTTACTTTATTGCAGTGCGTTTGCAACATTAATGATGATTGGAGCAAATATTACGTCGTTTGTGCCGTTTTTAGTGGCGGGCGGTGTGCCCATTACACTGCAAACCTTTTTTGGTGTACTGGCAGGGCTTGTCCTTGGGCGTGTGAAAGGCGCCGTAGCATGTACGGTTTATATGTGTATTGGATTAGCAGGTGCACCTGTTTTTGCGAAATTTACAGGAGGTCCAGCCGCTCTCGTTTCACCGACATTTGGCTTTATCATTAGCTTTATTATTTGTGCATATATCGCTGGTGCGATTGTGGAGCGCTACCAAACAACAAAGGCTTATATCGCTAGCGCTTTAATTACAATGACATTAATTTATCTGTTAGGCACGAATTGGATGTACTTTGCCTATCAATTGTGGGCAGCCGCACCGGATGGCTTTAGCTATAAAATGGCATGGGCATGGATGGTGCCACCGATGCCGAAGGATGTTATTTTAGCGATTGTGGCAGGCTTACTGGCATATCGACTGCAAAAAACATTGCGTATTTTACCAATTAAATAGAGGGTAGGGGAAAATATGAACTGGCAACAACTAGCGAACGATGTAATTGAGGGGAAAATGTTAACAAATCACGAAGCATTAGCTATTTTACACATACCAGATGAGGAGCTGTTACCGCTATTGCATGGTGCTTATACGATTCGTAAGCATTATTACGGCAATAAAGTAAAGCTGAATATGATCATGAATGCGAAAAGTGGCTATTGTCCTGAAAACTGTGGCTATTGCTCACAATCGTCCATTTCAACAGCCCCAATTGACAAGTATCCGTTTATTACGAAGGAGGAAATTTTAGCAGGGGCAAAGCAGGCGTTTGACAATCAAATTGGCACGTTTTGTATCGTTGCGAGTGGGCGAGGGCCGACACGTAAAGATGTCAATGTCGTGAGTGAGGCAGTCAAGGAAATTAAAGAGCAATATGGCTTGAAGGTTTGCGCCTGTCTTGGTTTATTAAAGGACGAGCAAGCGGAGCAGCTAAAGGAAGCAGGCGTTGATCGCTATAATCATAATTTAAATACGTCCGCAAGGCACCATGATTATATTACGACATCGCATACGTATGAGGATCGTGTCAATACGGTGGAAATGGCGAAAAAGCATGGACTTTCGCCTTGCTCAGGTGCGATTATTGGAATGAAGGAAACGAAGCAGGATGTGGTAGATATCGCTTATGCGCTTCATGCCCTTGATGCAGACTCAATTCCAGTTAACTTTTTAAATGCCATTGATGGCACAAAGCTTGAAGGGACAAAGGAATTAAATCCACGCTATTGCTTAAAGGTGCTCGCCTTGTTCCGCTTTATTAATCCAACGAAGGAAATTCGTATTTCCGGTGGACGAGAAATTAACTTAGGCACATTGCAGCCGTTAGGGCTATATGCGGCAAATAGCATTTTTGTTGGTGATTATTTAACGACAGCGGGGCAGGAGAAAAATAAAGATTATCAAATGCTTGAGGATTTAGGCTTTGAGATTGAGCTAACAGCGAAGCAACGGGAGTTTTGCGAAATTTCTAGTTAAAAAGTAGCGATTCGCCCATTAAATAGTTAGGGGCATGTCTTTTTTAGACAGCCCCAATTAAAAGTTTAGACTTCCTCAATATCATATACCACTATTTTATTTTGATTTAATAGCATAATAACGGACATTTTTTGACTTGGATTGAATGCGATTTCAATAAATGTACCGCTATCTTTCCCTTCAAAGCCTTGTTCCTTTAGGACAGCAAGCGCCTGTGAAATATTCGTGACATAAATTCTATATGTTTGCATAAAATCCCTCCTTGCTTTGACATAATAGCATTTTTTAAAAGCATTTACTAAAATTATTGCTTTATGTGACATTTTATTGAAAAAACTGAAACTTATATCCTGATATATGTGTAAAAAGTATTAATATATTTGAACTAGTAATGTATGATAGAGATAACGCTACATGTAGGGATGGAGGAGAGGTTGTAAAATGCTAAAGTCGATGAAGTGGAAAATGATGTTTGAAATTATGTTAGTTGTTGTAATAATTATTGGGGCATTTTCAGTTTATATTTACTACACAACTTCTCACAATATAAAAAGCAATGGAGAGGCGTTAGTAGAGTCGGTTGCAATGGGGATGGAGGGCGCTATCCATTCACGGGAGAAGGCTGAAGAAATTATGGAAAAAGAGATGCTTGGACAGTCAGTTATGGCATCGTATATTATTCAGCAAGGGGCTACATATAACGATTTAAAAGAAATTGCGGAGCGTGCAGGCATTGATGAAATTTGGAGCACAGACGATAAAGGCAATACAGGTGTGACATCTGTTGCCCCGTCTATCGATTTCAACTTCGGGTCTGATCCGAATGGCCAAGCAGCTGAATATATGCAGCTATTAGACGGACGTGCACAGCAAATTGTTCAAAAGGCGCAAATTCGCGATATTGATAATGAGTTTTATAAATTCGTAGGTGTTGGTGGCTGGGATGTGGCAAATCCGCAGATTGTTCAAGTGGCGCGTAACGGTCAACAATTGTTAGATTTAGAGGCAAGCATCGGTAGCGAATATTATGTCAATCAGCTAAAGGAGCATTTATCTGCTACTGTTTTATATGCAGCGATGGTATCTGACAGCGGAGAAGTGCTAGCTGCTACATCAGAGCAAGCTTTAACAGATTTAGGCTTTACTAGTCAGCATTTTACTGATGAAGCTTTACAGCAGTGGACAGGAGAATACGATAATGAACGTGTCACACAATATGTAAAGAAGCTTTCAAACGGCTCTTATTTAGCTATTTCTGTATCCAATGCCATTTTAACAAAAATTCAAGTTGGTACAGTGATTGCTGCACTTATCGTGATTGCTGTTATTTTTATCGTGACAAATTTAACGCTCTCAAGACAAGTTTCTCGCATTTTAGCTGTGCGAGATTCATTGGAGGATATCGGACAGGGAGAGGCTGATTTAACGAAGCGTATTGCTGCAAGCTCACAGGATGAAATTGGGCAGCTTGTCGTATCCTTTAATGCGATGATGGATAATTTCCAGCACATTATTCGTGATTTACAGCAGGAGGCAAATGGTATTCAGCACGCAGCAGCAACGATTCAGCACAGTGCAAGTCAAACATTACAAGCATCGCAATTCATTCAAACGCAGTCAGAGCAGGCGGCAATAGGCTCTAGTCAGCAGCTTACAAGCACACAGGAAAGCGCCTATGCAATGGGCGAATTAGCACAAGGCATTCAGCATATTGCAGAATCTATTACGGAAATTGCCACGATTTCACGTACAACTGAAGAAAATGCCACTGGCGGCTTAGCCATTATGAATCAATTGCAGCAGCATTTGAAAGTGATTTATGAAAAAAATGATTCCTCTGTTGCGAGCACACAGGAATTAGTGAAGCTATCATCAACAATTGGTGAATTTACGAAGGTGATTACAGACATAGCGGATCAGACGAACTTGCTCGCATTAAATGCATCAATTGAAGCAGCACGTGCTGGTGAGGCGGGCAAAGGCTTTGCTGTCGTTGCAGATGAGGTGCGCAAGCTGGCAGAGGATTCGAGAACAGCAGCTGAACGCATTTCACAGGTTGTGACAAATGTACAGCATGAAACAACCGATATTGTACAAGTGATTCGCTCATTAGCAACTGTTTTAGATGAAGGGCATATGACAGCAGATAAAGTACAGCAATCGTTTGAGGGCATCAATGCAGATATTCGCTCATTAGCTGTAGAGGTGGACTCTGTTTCGGGGGCTGCACAGGAGATGGCGGCAAGCACGCAGGAGGTAACAGCGACGATGGAGGATGTTTCAAGCTTGGCAAAGCAAACAACTTCAAGCATGGAGGACATGGCAGAGCAAGTGAAAAATCAAGTGGCAAGCATGGACAATATGACTAATGCTATTACGCAATTAAATGACACGGTCAATAGCTTAGAGCGTGTCGCAGGGCATTATAAAGTATAAAGGAGATGGGAGCTGCCCGCAAAGGGTGGCTCCTTTTTATTCCGTATTAACAGGCTGTAAGACCCCACTTCAAAACAGCACATAAAATCAAGGTGTTTAAGTGGGGGAGGAGGAAAACCCCCACTGATTGAAGGTTCACTTTATCATGATTCAGTAGAAAATGCTCACCGCTATAGGTTGTGCGATGAATCCCTTCATTCAATGAGTGTCCAAACACAATGCACAATCCCGCCAAAGCGTAATTGATATTTGAAACGTTGTTAGTTTAATAAATTAACCTATTCAAATGCGCAAGGACTATCTATAATGAAAGCAATAGCTGTTATTAGTAGAATGGTCATTGATAAGGGGGGAATCGTGATGCGACGATTGATATATTTTTTTCTAGTAGGGGCGATTTTGCTTCTTAGTGGATGCGGGGTTAAGAAAGAATTTATTCAAGATAGCATGCAGACAACAGAGCAGGCCGTTTATCAAATTGACGGAGAGTGGGAAATGTTTAAGCAACAGCTAGTCAGCCCTGAAGAAATCGAGCATTATTCTCCACAGCGCATCTCAACGCCATTATCCTTTCAGAGCTTATGGGGGGAGAGCAATGGCTATGCGACATTTCATAAGAAAATTGCAATAGACAGGATGCAAGTCAATCAAAGTCTGGCGGTTTATTCTTAATATATGTATACGGCATATCGACTGTATATAGATGGAGAGCTTGTGTTGCAGGTCGGAGAAGTGGGACCAACAAAGGAAGAAAGCAAGCCAGAGATGCGTGCAAAAATTGGCTATTTTACACCTAAAGAGTCAAAAATTGATATCGTCCTGCAAATTTCAAATTTCCACCATCAACAAGGTGGCGTCAATAATGATTTTGTCATAGGTAGCGTAGAAAATGTCACAAATTATTATCATTATCAGCAGTATCAGCTATTTTCTCAAATCGGAATTCTTGTCATTATTGGGATATCAGCAACTGTTTTTGCGCTACTCGCAAGAAAGCAGTATTTATTTTTAGGGTTTGGGGTTTTTTGCTTTTTAATGGCATTGCGCGGCTTATTTGCGGGCAATATTTTTATTACAACGATCTTCCCCAATATGTCATGGCTTATGACAACAAGGATTGAATATTTGATTACGAACTGGCTCAGCGTGCTTTGTGTGTTAACAGTTTATTTGCTTTATCAGGATCGCATATTAAAATGGATGTTTTACACGATTTTGTCGGCGGTTTGCGTGCTAACGGTTATTACGTTAACAACGGAAGTGGCAACGTTTCAATTTTATTTTAAATGGATCTTTTTATTAGTCATTCCGGTATTTGTTTATATGCTATTTTTATTATGGAAACGAGCTTTTCGCAAGGATTATACGGCCACCTGGCTCATGATTGGCTGCTTTTTAATGGTTGCGACGGTTATTAATGATTATTTAGTTGCACAAAATCTTTTGCCAACAGGTCAGCTTGCCATGTATGGTGCAACAGCGTTTGTCTTTTGTCAAGTGATTGCAACAAGCTATTCTTATGCAACAGAGCTTCAACGAGCAAAATATTTGAACAATGAATTGCAGCTGCTGAATCGCACATTGGATGATAAAGTACAAAAAAGCACGCAGGAGCTACTTGAGGTGAATGAGCATTTACAGCAGCAAGTTTGGATGGATGGGCTGACAAAGGTCTATAATCGCCAATATTTTAATGAGCAATGTGAAAAACTGCTTTCACACGGCATAAATATTGGGCTTATTTTGATGGATATTGACCGCTTCAAGGCATATAACGATTACTATGGGCATGTTAAGGGAGATGCAATACTACATACGGTGGCACAAAAGGCTTTACAGCAAGTCCCAGCAAACGGTTTTTTAGCACGCTATGGAGGCGAGGAATTTGCTGTTGTTTTAACAGACACAACGCAAGCACAATGCTTAGAAGTAGCAGAGACGATACGCCAAGCGGTGGAGCGAGAAGGCATAGAACATGAAGTAGTAGAAAGTAAAATCGTGACGACGAGCGCAGGTGTTATTTTTGCAACATGTTTAAATAACTATACAAAAATAACTGATTTCATTGACGCAGCGGATCACGCACTGTACAAGGCAAAGAAACAAGGACGCAATCGAGTTGTGATGATGGATTAAATAAAATAGATTAAAGGGATTCACAGATAAAAAGGGAAAGTCGCAAATAAAACTGAGAGTTCGCAAATATCTTGGGAAAGTCGCAAATAAAACTGAGAGTTCGCAAATATCTTGGGAAAGTCGCAAATAAAACTGAGAGTTCGCAAATATCTCAGGAAAGTCGCAAATAAAACTGAGAGTTCGCAAATATCTCAGGAAAGTCGCAAATAAAACTGAGAGTTCGCAAATATCTTGGGAAAGTCGCAAATAAAACTGAGAGTTCGCAAATATCTCAGGAAAGTCGCAAATAAAACTGGGAGTTCGCAAATATCTCGGAGAAATCGCAAATAAAACTGAGAGTTCGCAAATATCTCAGGAAAGTCGCAAATAAAACTGGGAGTTCGCAAATATCTTGGGAAAGTCGCAAATAAAACTGAGAGTTCGCAAATATCTTAGAGAAATCGCAAATAAAAAAGCAAACTCTGAATATTTAAAACAAACCCTGATATATTTTATCAAGTGTTTTGCAGTATTTTATGTGAAATAAAGAATAATCAACATGCTTGCTATTTTATAAATCTACCGATTCTTAGCACAAAAGGCTTACTGGAAATGGACATGCCCTTTTCCAGTAAGCCTTTATTGTGCGGTTTAATCTGCTTGAATTTCCTCGACTGTTTGCTCTACTTCTGCACGCGACACTTTTTCACGACCATCGCGTAATGCCTTTAATGTTTTATGTGCTAATGCCAATGGTAAACGACAGAATAACAAGACTGTGCGCTTGTTAATGCTTTTCATATATTCATCAGCCTTCGCTAAGTTTTCCTCGGCATAGGCAAATAGCTCAGGGCGCCCCCAGCCATCTGGTACGAAGCTGACACCGCGCTCATTTAAATCTTCCTGCTCGTTGCGCAAAATATTGACGGCCTGTAAGCCGCGACCGTAACCAATAGCTAAGTCTCGGTCTGTTTGGATGCCCTCAAACTCATACCATAAATCAGACAGCATAACACCGACAAGACCTGCGACATAATATGTATAATCATCCAAATCTTCACGTGTCGACACCTGCCAATTTGCCTTCGCCCATTTCGCCATACCTGTTGCCATTTCGCTCGTTGCTGCTGTTACAAGTGGCAGTGCTCTTGCAGGACATGCCTCTAACCAATCGGCTAAACGCAATGTTACTTCAGGTAATTTATCTTGCTGTGGTGCAAGAAGTGCTGTATATGCATTTGCATCAAATGGCTTTTGCAACAGCTCGCTTGTTGCCATTAATAGCGCATGCTTTGTGTCATTATCAATCTCTTCGTGGTCTTCAATTTCGTCGATAGCACGCATCGCTAAATAGGCTGTAGCTACTGCCATCTTCAATTCTTTTTGTAAAAATGTTATCGGAATATAAAAAGTGCGGCTCGTTTCTTTTAAAACGCGCATTGCCTCTTTTTGAAGCACTTTATTTGTCATACCGACGCCTCCTCAAATATATACACACTCTATCGTAACGCAAAATAGTGAAAAGATAAAATGCAAACTGCTAAAATCATTATTTTATTTTCGGCTGTGGGGTTTTCCTCCTTACTAATCTACGTTAAAATGGTAGAAGCAATACAACAATGGTAGGTGGCTAAATGACACGTGAAAAAACGTACATATTTATCGATATTGAGGCTGCACTAATTCGAGGGCGACAATGCATCATTGAAATTGGTGCGGTCAAATGGCTGCCAAATGGTGCGCAGGAAACCTTTACGCAGCTTGTTCAACCTTATAAATTTAAAAAATTAAATAAGCATATCCAAAAGCTAACAGGTATCACAACAGAGGAGCTATTAACAGCCCCCTCCTTTAAAGAAGCAATTGCCAAATTTCAAGATTGGTGTGAGGGACAATATATATTGTTTACGTTCGGGGAGTTTGATCGCAAAGTGTTAGAGGAGGAAATGGAGCGTCATCGTTTAAGCAGTGATTTTTTATTTCCAATGGTAGATTATCAGCAAAAATATATGATTGCTCATGGCTTACGTGAACAGCCGAGCTTGCAAAAATTAATGACGGAGCTAGACTTAGAGGCGAGCACACAGCATCGTGCATTAGCTGATGCGGAAAGCTTGCAGCAAATTTTTGCAGCAACGAACGGCGAAGTGTTAATGGAAGGACAGCAAACAACCGATATGCTAATGCTGTTCACCTATTCCCGTCAGCTTGATGCCGAGTTTGATATGATGGTTTCCTATGTGCATTGTAAAGTACAAAAGGACCGCATTGACATCGTGCAACAGGCAACACATCGCGAAAGTCTGCCTTTCTCTGTTCAGGAAAAAGAGCAAGTAAATGAAAATGGCGAAGTGTATACGAAGCAATATATTAAAATGAAGCCTTCGCAAAAGCTACAAAGGGCATTGCAGGAAATTAGTGTACAGTCCGTAGGGAAGGTTATTTTAACGTACGCAGGCTTAAAGTCAATTTCCAAATGGATGCGCCTACATCAATGTGTGATGCCAAAAACAGAAAATATGAAATGGCAAAGCTTGTTGAAGGAAGAGGAGCTAGCCATTGAAAAATTAATCGAAGTGCCGACAGTAAAGGTGTACGAAGAAAATATTTGTCAATTACTAAAAAAATATGAATATGTCATTATTGAGGAGTATAAAAAGCGCAATTTATTCCCAAAGGAAGTAGTTGGCATATAGTTTAAAGGGGATTATTATGTTGAAGTCGATAGGCATCGATGCAGGGGGAACATTAACGAAAATTGCTTATGTCAATGAGCATGACCAACTAATAGTAGAAAGTTTCCCATCAAATGATTTACAGCTTGTTAAAGAGTGGCTTAAGCAGCACCCAGCAGTTGAAGAAATTGGACTAACCGGTGGACGTACAGAGCAGCTACGCGAACAGCTAGAAACAATGAAGTCGATTGAATATATCGTCGAATTTGAAGCAACATTAAAAGGTGTGCGCTATTTACTGATGCGTGAGGGCTATCAAATTGATGATGCCATTATTACAAATATCGGTACAGGCACATCAATTCATTATATGAACAATAGGCAGCATATACGTGTAGGTGGCACAGGTGTCGGAGGGGGCACATTAGTAGGGCTTGCAGCACTGTTAACTGGCTGTAGCGATTTCAATAAAATTAAGCAGCTTGCCTCAAAGGGTGTACGTGAAAATATCGATTTGCTTGTGCGCGATATTTATCAAGGCATGGATACACCAATTGCAGGAGACTTGACAGCGAGCAATTTTGGTAAGGTTGGGATTACGGCGCATACAGAGCATCCACAGGAGGATGTGCTAGCAACGGTGCAAGGGCTTGTTGGTGAAGTTATCACAACGCTTAGCATTCAATTTGCAGAGCAAAAAGAAACGTCACATATCGTTTATATTGGTTCAACACTCGCAGATAATGCCGATTTGCAAAAGGTCATTGCCAACTATACGATTTTGAAAAAGCATAAGCCGATTTTTTTACAAGATCGTGGCTTTGCGGGGGCAGTTGGAGCGTTGTTAAATGTAGGTCGAAAATAAAAAAGATGTTTGGTGCGCCAAACATCTTTTTTGATTTGTTCACAACAATAGCATGCCACCAAGCATACCAGCTATGACGATGCTCCAAGGCGGTAGCTTAAAATAAGCTAGCATGCTAAATAGCAGCGCTGCAAAGGCAAAATCAATCGCTTGCGTAACGGTGCTCGTCCAAATCGGCTGATAAAAGGCAGCAATCAAAATACCAACTACCGCTGCATTGACACCCATCAATGCACCTTGAATAGAAGCATACTGACGGAGAGATGCCCAAAAAGGCAGTGCCCCTAAAATTAATAGAAACGCAGGCAAAAAAATCGCCACTGTTGCGAGGAGACCGCCTTGCCAGCCATCCATTACTGCGCCTAAATATGCCGCAAACGTAAATAATGGACCGGGAACGGCCTGTGCTGCGCCGTATCCTGCAAGAAAGGCTTCACTACTAAGCAAATGTGTTGCAACAAACTCCTTCTCAAGCAATGGCAGGACGACATGTCCACCACCAAAAACGAGCGAGCCCGCACGATAAAAACGGTCAAATAGTGCAATCCACTGCAAGGAAGTGACCTCCCTTAGAAACGGCAGCAGTGCAAATAAGCTAAAAAATAACGTTAAGCAAAAAATACCAAGCTTTTTTGAAATGACAAAGGGTGTATGTACAGGATGCGTCTGCATCGCCTGTTTGCGATAAATAAAGTAACCAATTACACCAGCTAATGCAATGACAGTAATTTGTGTGTATGCTGTCTGCCATAATAAAGTGATGATCAGTGCCAATAAGGCGATTGCTTTGCGTTTGATATCAGGCGTTAAATTTTGTGCCATGCCTAAAATCGCATGTGCTACGATGGCGACAGCTACTAGCTTCAAACCTTGTAGCCAGCCAGCCTCAGCAATAGGCAGTCCTTGTAAAACAAGCGCAAAAAGTATGAGTGCTAGAACAGACGGAAATGTGAAGCCTAGAAATGAAACGATGCCACCTAAAACACCGCCTCGTGCAACACCAATGCCTATGCCAACTTGACTGCTGGCAGGGCCTGGAAGAAATTGCGCTAATGCTACTAAATCCGCATAGCCTTTTTCATCCATCCATTTTCTTCTGCGAATATATTCCTCATGAAAATAGCCTAAATGTGCTGTAGGGCCGCCAAAGGAAGTAAAGCCTAATTTGGTGGAAACAATAAAAATTTCAAATAATGACTGCTTGTTTGTTTGATTTGCCATGTTGTATCTCCTAAAGCGTAGTTACTTATAAAGTTAGCACAATGCAATAGCGAGGTTCTAGCGAATTCAATATTTTTTACAAAACCTTTACATTTGATTGTTAGCGTTTTTCCTTTTTTTGAATCGCCTCACGTGCAAGAGCGTCTGCTGCGCGATTTTCTTTTTCTGGAATCCATTTAATGAAAAACAGCTCAAATTGCTCGATTAAGGTTAAAGCCTGTGCTAAAAAAGGCTTGAATTCTTCATTTTTAACGTATGCTTTTTCAATTGAGGCAACGACGATTTTAGAGTCAGAGCGCAAGGATATCAATGTAGCGCCAAGCTTTTTGGCTTCCTCTAGGCCGCGCACAAGTGCGGTAAATTCCGCAATATGATTATTCGTCTCGCCGATATACTCACTTATTTGAAGGTGATGACCTTCGCCTTTAATAAATAGA
Source organism: Lysinibacillus louembei (assembly GCF_033880585.1). NCBI lineage: Bacteria > Bacillati > Bacillota > Bacilli > Caryophanales > Bacillaceae > Lysinibacillus > Lysinibacillus louembei. Next base: position 3,197,468 of record NZ_CP137624.1, on the reverse strand, counting down.
CCAATCCCGCTAGGTCCTGGATTGCCAGCACTTGCGCCATCAATATAAATTTCTAACATCGAAACCCTCCTTTTCTTTCTCTATTATAAGCGTAAAACAGCTTGCAATGGACAAAATAATTTGTAGCACAGTATAATAAAGAAATGTGAAAATCAAAGGGGGAGCAGATTTGAATAAAGTGTCTGTTATGCAGGAAATTGACTTTATTACGGATACGTACTGTGTCGACTGCCCTGTGATACGAGATTTGCGACAAAAGCGTGGCAAGCCAGGTGCACATAAATTTTGCATCCAATCCTGTACGGTTGGAGAGCAGCTACAATTTTTAGGGCGAGAATTAATGAAGGTCAGCGATAAATAAAAGGAGACAGCCGAGGCTATCTCCTTATTTTTTATGCAGTCGCTAGCTGGTAAGCAAGCATATCTTGATAATATTTGTTCAGCGATGCTGCGGAAATGCCAAAATGCTCCGCAATTTCCTTTACCGTAAAGGAGGCTTCAAATAACGAGCGCTCCTGACCGAAACGGATAGCACCTGCGGCAATTGCAGCAGCTTTACGCGCTGCTGGTTGCTGCTCAATTAAATAATCCTCTACAATAGGAATTAATTGCTCCTCATTCAGTGCATGCTGCTGTAAAAACTGCTTTACTTGTGTCAGCACATCTGCTTCAAATGATGTAAATTCCTCTCCTGCATAACCATTCTCTACAAGCAGTTGCCAAAAGGCCAAATGATTTTCTGTCGCTTTTTCAACAGATGGGTAATCTACTGCGAATTTTTGGAAAACTTTAGCGTATTCACTAGAGAAGAAAATCAATGTTGAAACAGCTAGGAAATGGTCTTCCTGCTCTGAGCCATCTGGTAATAAAAATGTAAAGATTTGCATCTCTTCAGGAATTGGCTTATTATTTTCGCGACGAATTTTTACGTTTTCCTTTGTAATTGCGTGTGTCGCATGGATATACTGTTCATCTATATGAGAAATCGCACCGATAAACATGGCAGGCGATGTCCATTTTTCTAATAAGCGCGCCGTTGCAGGACGGACCGTTTTTTTGCTTACTTTCTTCAAATAGCCTGTCCAAATATCAGGTCTTACATGGAAGAAAAATTCGTCTAAAGCAACCGCTTCAATTAGCTCTTTTTGTAAATGTGCTTGTAGCTTAGGGCTCCACGCTTGTACAAGCTCGATATATTGTCCAATATCTTTACGTTGAGGATAGGCTTCATAAAAGCTCTGTAAAATCGTTTCAATTTCTTCATTAAATAGTGAAGCTGAAGTGATTTGTGCTTTTCCCTCACAGCATTTTTTATATTTTTTGCCGCTACCACAAAGGCATGGATCATTACGTCCGATCATTTTAATAACACGTCCTTTATATATTGTTTCATATACACGAATAGAAAAATCACATATTCTATCATACCGCGTGTTGCATTACTTGAAAACTGATTATATATTTCGAACTGTCAGAATAAGGCGCGCCTATTGTTAGTATATTCCTAGATGGTAAAAAGTAGAACAAAAAAGTTGCCAGAAAAAATTTCTGACAACAATCTTTAATAGGTATTTTCCTCTATTGCTTGCTCGCGAACAAAGCGTAGCTGGTAAAATTGCTCTAATTGGGCAACTAAATTTCCCGCTAAAATAAAAGTGCCACCGATAATTAATTGTATTGTTACCACTTCTCCTAAGAAAAGTAGGGCAAACATCGCAGCGAAAATCGGCTCTAATGAGAAGATTAAGCCTGTATGTGTAGGCGATGTATATTTTTGTGCAACCGATTGCCCGATAAAGCAAAATGCGCTACAAATAATGCCAAGACCTAAAATCGCAATCCAACCAGATGTTGTTGTTGGAATTTGTGGGACCTCGAAAAATAAACAGAACACTGCACCGAAAAGTCCAGCAAAGCCTAATTGGTAAACACCGTAGGCAATCGAATCTACATTTTTTGTGAATTTGCTATTTAAAATTAAATAAATTGTGTAACAAATAGCTGCAATTGCCATTAAAATATCGCCGATTTGAAATGACATAGACCCTTTCAACGTTAAAACAGAAATACCAATCATTGTCATCACGATAGCGAACATGACAGCGCGTGAAGGCAGCTTTTTATCTAAAATGCTCACAAAAATGGGTACAAGTACAACTGTTAAGCTTAAAATAAATCCTGCATTTGATGCTGAAGTCGTTTGCAAACCGAATAATGATAATGAAAAAACAACGAATAACAGAAAGCCTTGAATACTTGCATAAAAACACGTTTGTTTGTTTATTTTCAACATTTTTTGATAAAAAATAAGCCCAGCTACTGCAAATGCAATAAGGCATCTGAGCGCAACAATATTGTATGTTTCAAGCGCATCCAACCCCATGACCATGAACGTATAGGATAATCCCCAAAACATTGTCACAATCACCATTAATATATTTGCTTTACTTTGTATGCTCAAAACATTCACCCCATCCAATAGTGCTCTAAAAAACAATATAAACGGTGCTTTACGATTAGTAAAACGAATGTTTATAATAGGTAATATGAAAAGTTTTCATGTATAAAATAAAGATGATTGTTCCCGATTTTAGAGAGGGTATTGCCTATTATTTTGCTTTTACAGCAATATAGAAGATTGAAATTGTAATTGATTTCTGCTACCACATGATTTGAAAATTTGAAGGAGGCTGCTATGAGCTTAGTAAAATATGAGATTTTAAGTAAGGTGGCGGAGGTGCAAAGCTTTACAGAGGCGGCGCAGCTACTTGGTTTAACGCAATCTGCTGTGAGCCATGCAGTATCAAGCCTGGAAAAGGAATTTGGCTTTGCTTTAATTCACCGTAATCGCAATGGTGTGAGGCTGACAACGGAAGGACAGACGATGCTCTTGGCAATGCGTCAAGTGCTACAGGCGGAGGAGCTGCTACAGCAGGAGGCAGCAAAAATTGTTGGTGTGACGAAGGGAACAGTGCGAATTGGGCTAATCTCAAGTATTTCCACACAATGGATGCCAAATATTATTCATTCGCTTGACGGCCAGTATCCGGGCATTAAAATTGAGCTACGTGAGGGCGATTATTATGAAATCGAGCAATGGTTGATTAATGGAGAAATCGACTGTGGTTTTTTAAATAGAACGAGCTCTAAGCAATTTAATTTCATGCCATTAAAAAAAGATTATTTATTTTGTATCGTATCTTCTAAAAGTCACCTTTATAATAAAGAGGAGATTGATTTATTTGAAATTGCGCAGGAGCCATTTATTATGCCCTCGTATCGAGGTATGAACGATGTGGTAGCGACATTTGAAAAGCATGATATTAAGCCGAATATTCGCTTTGAGCTGTTTGATGATTGGGGCATTATGTCAATGGTTGGGCATCATGTTGGCGTGTCAATTTTACCGAAGCTTGTGTTGTCACAGCTACCAGAAAATGTGCGCGTCATTCCATTGAAGCAGAAGAGCTTTCGAACGATTGGCTTAGCAACGAAGCAAACGTTGTCACCAGCAGCGCAAAAATTTGTAGAAGTGTTACAGCAATGGCTAGAGGAAAATGAGGAAGATTTAACAGCTAGGAAATAAGGGGAGAACAATATGCTACAAGGGAAAAAAATTGTCATTACAAGCGGGGGTACGCTGGAGAAATGGGATGACGTACGTGCGCATACGAATTTATCAAAAGGCATCATGGGCTGCTATTTAGCGGAGGATGCACTAAACTTAGGTGCAGAGGTCATTTATATGCATGGCTATTTCGCACAATTGCCTGAGCGCATTGCAGAAATGCGAAAAATTGGCTTTGAGGGCATTGAAGATTTGGCGCAAAAGCTGCAGCAGCTTTTACAGGAGGAGCATATTGATATCGTCATTATGGCGGTGGCAGGCTCTGACTGGCTTGTGGACAAAGTGTTTGACCAGGCAGGGAACCCACTTGCGGCTGGTGGCAAAATGTCATCCGATGAGCCACCAACAATTCGCTTTAAAAAAGCACCAAAAATATTGCCGCAAATTAAAGCATGGGCACCGAATGTAACATTAGTTGGCTTCAAGCTAGAAGCAACAGCAGATCCGCAATATTTAATTGATCGAGCAAGGCTGCGCATGCAAACATCGCAGGCGCAATATACTGTAGCAAATAGCTCTGAGTCATTGTATGGCAATAATGCACTGCATTTAATCGTTCATCAAAATGGACAAGTAACAGAGGCAAATGGTAAAAAGGAAGCAAGTAAAAAACTTATGCAATTATTAGGGGGGCAAACAGATGGCGAGTGAGCGCGTACAGGCATATTTTCAAAAGCTGCACTATGCTGCACATATTTTAACATTTGCAGAGTCAACGGCAACGGTGGAGCAGGCAGCAAATGCTTTGCAAGTTGTGCCAGGACGCATTGCAAAAACATTAGCTTTTGCTGCAGCAGATGGCTCCGCATTTTTAGTTGTAGCCGCTGGGGATGCAAAAATTGATAATGCAGCGTTTAAGTCGACCTTTCAGGTAAAAGCAAAAATGCTTAGCCCTGAGGATGTACTTGCGCATACAGGACATCCAGTTGGTGGTGTTTGCCCATTTGGCTTAGCGACAGCTATGCCTGTTTTTTTAGATGTTTCGCTACAGCGCTTTCAAACGGTGTTTCCAGCGTGTGGTACGGCGAATTCAGCAATCGAATTAACATGCGAACAGCTAATGCAGTTTGCTGCTGCAAAAGAGTGGGTAAGTGTGTGCAAAGCTTGGCAAAAGTAAAGGGGGAATAAAGATGTACGAACTAGATCATATCGTTCATTTTGTCAGAAAGCCTGAAAAAACGATGGAAGAGATGAAGACACATGGCTTCCATGTAGTGCAAGGCGGTCAGCATGAAATGTGGGGCACGTATAATACGTTAAGCTATTTTGATTTAACATATATTGAATGGATTGGCATTAACGATGAGGCACAGTTTACGATTGCAGCAAGTCAGCCTTATACATTACATGAAACGTATGCGAAAAAAGGGCGAGAAAATGGCTTTGCGCGCATCGCGATTCGCACAACAACGATTGAGCAAGATGCACAAATGTTTCGTCACGCTGGCTTAGAGGTGCACGGACCAGAGCATTTTTCACGCACACGACCAGACGGCAGTGTTGTGCGCTGGCAGCTCCTACATATTGGACAACCAGAGCAGCGCTTAGATTTTCCATTTTTTATTCAATGGGAGGCTGAGGAAGAGGCGCGACATGCTGAATACAAGGCACTGAATATTATTGCACCACACCCAAAAGGTGATTTAAAGCTTACTGAAGTGATTTATTTCGTCAATCGCCTTGATTATATGAAGCAGCTGCAAAAGCTAGGTAAGCTACAGGCAGAGGAGCATTTTGATGACAAGCTTAATGCGATGAAATATACATTATATTTACCAAACGCAAAAATTATTTGCTACTGTGCGCAAGGAGAAGGCGAGATTTGGGATGCAATTTTAGCGGAGGGGTTAGGCATCCATGCAGTTGTATTTGAAGGTGCCTCACAGCCAGAAACGATTGTTTGTGAAAATGCGACATATATTTTGAAATAAAAAAGAGGGCTACCTAGACATAGGCAGTAATATGGTCCCTTAGTCAAGGACAAATGTAAAAAAGGGTTTAGGCTGCCAAGAGATGGTTTCTGTATTGTACAGGAGCCATCTTTTTTAGGTTCCATTGATAGCGATAATTATTGTAGTAGACCATGTAGTGATCGATTTTAGCACGTACCTCGTCTAACGTTTTGGCCATGCTGAAATCAACCTCGTCTTTTAAGTGTCCGAAGAAGGATTCTTGTGGGGCATTATCCCAACAGTTACCTCGACGTGACATCGATTGACCAAGTTTGTAGTGCTTTAAAAGCTTTTGGAATTTAGGGCTTGTATAATGAACACCTTGATCGGAGTGGATGAAAGCATCTGGCTGGAGCTTTACACGTTTATTACGGAAGAGTTTTTTCACCGTTGTTGTGGCGATACCTAGCGTAATACGGTCTGATACATGATACGCTAAAATTTCATTCGTTGAGCCGTCTTTTATGGTCGATAAATAAGCCATCGTTCCGTTGTATGGAATATAGCTGATGTCTGTTAGTAATACTTTACCTGCCACACCTTGTTTGAATTCACGGTTTAATAAATTCGGCACCACGCGATGTTCTTTCGTTGCTTTCGCCATTTGTTTATAGGGATTCGGTTTACGATGTGGGCAAACGACGCCATATTTACGCATAATACGCTGGATTTTCTTTCGGTTCATGACGAGATCAAAATCTTGTTCAAGCGTCATTTTAATCGAGCGTGAACCTTTCTTATAACCACGACGCTTAAAGGCTTTTAAGATCTGGTCGCGTGCTTCTTCATCTCGTTTTTCCTTTACAGCTCGTGCTTCTTCTGTCTCTAAAAAGCGATAATAGCCTGAACGAGAGACGTTTAAAAGCGTACAAAAATACGTCACCATGCGTTTAAATGGAAACTGCTTAAGCGTATCTGCAATGAGTTGAAATACTTTACGTGCGCTTTGTTTTTGACTGTCGCTGAGCAGCCTCCTTTCGGTCACTTCGAGCTTTTTTAGTAGCTCGATTTGTCCTTCTAATAATTCAATACGAGCCGCTTGTCTTTCTACCATTTCTGTCATGGTTAATTCACGCTGTAACGGTCTGCCTGAGCTCGTTTTTCGCGTATCTGTCAGACCAATTAATCCATTTTGATCATACGCTTTTCGCCAACGTGAAGAAGCTTGTTCAACACGCTTCATCCCGAGCACTTCGATATCAAAGCCATATTCGCTAAAGATCTGTCTTGGTGTTTTACCAGCCAAATACTCATCGATAAATTGGCTTTTAAATGTATCTGCGTACGTAATTGTTCGTTCGGTTACTTTGACTACATGTGGATTCTGTTGTAGTTGTTCCATCTGTTTTGGTGAAAATAATTGTTTACTCATCGTTGTTGTCCGTCCTTTAGTTGCTTGAGAATCAAGTATATAAAAAATACCTGTGAAGTGCACACTCTTTTTCAAGTGTCCACTCCACAGGTACCATATTACAGCCCCAGTTTTTTATAATTTAGAGACGTTTGCTGCCTGTGGTCCACGATTGCCCTCCACAATTTCAAATGCTACTTCTTGTCCTTCTTCTAATTGACGGAAGCCTTCTCCAATAATGCCAGTGAAGTGAACAAAAACATCCTCACCGTTCGCGCATTCGATAAAGCCGTAGCCTTTTTCGTTATTAAACCATTTAACCTTTCCTTGATGCATGAGCGATCGCCTCCCATACTTGCGGATTGAATTGAAAAGTGTCGAAAAATTAAGACAACTATTCATTAAATATACGTGATTTCTGTATGAATGTCAATAATTTGGCGAATTTTGACGCTTTTTCCCCGCTATTTTTGTAGCAAATGCTTTATAATAAAAATAATAAGGATAGAAAGCAGGGAATAAGATGACACTGACAAAATATTTATCCGATTTAGAAATTGCAACAAATGCCAAAATGCAACCGATTATGGACATTGCGAAAAAAGCAGGCATTCCAGAAGAAGCGATTGAGCAATATGGCCGCTATAAAGCGAAAATTGATGTCAATCAAATTGCTTCAACGAAAAAAGGGAAAGTCGTGTTAGTAACAGCAACAAGCCCAACACCAGCAGGGGAAGGCAAGTCAACAGTGACAGTTGGATTAGCCGATGCCTTTCAGCAACTAAAGCATAATGTTATGGTCGCATTGCGTGAGCCATCATTAGGACCTGTCATGGGTGTTAAAGGTGGTGCAACAGGTGGTGGCTATGCGCAAGTTGTCCCAATGGAAGATATTAACTTGCACTTCACAGGCGATTTACATGCCATTACATCGGCAAATAATGCCCTTGCAGCGCTTATTGATAATCATATCCATCAAGGCAATGAATTAAACATCGACCCACGCCGTATTATTTGGAAGCGTGTGTTAGATATTAATGATCGCGCACTGCGTAAAGTGACAATCGGCTTAGGTGGTCCTTTACAAGGCGTGCCGCGTGAGGATGGCTTCGATATTACAGTAGCGTCTGAAATTATGGCGGTTTTCTGTTTAGCGACAAGCGTAGATGATTTAAAGCAGCGTTTAGCAAATATCGTAATTGGCTATACATATGACCGAGAGCCAGTATTTGTGCGCCAATTAGGTGTGGAAGGTGCCTTAACATTATTATTAAAAGAAGCATTTAAACCAAATTTAGTACAAACGCTTGGTGGCACGCCAGCATTGATTCATGGTGGGCCGTTTGCCAATATTGCACATGGCTGTAACTCAGTAATTGCAACAGGGACTGCGCGTAAACTCGCTGATATCGTTGTGACAGAGGCTGGCTTCGGGGCAGATTTAGGCGCGGAAAAATTTATGAACATTAAAGCGCGACAAAGCGGTATTTCTCCAGATGCAGTCGTTGTTGTGACAACAATTCGCGCATTAAAAATGCATGGCGGTGTTTCAAAATCGGAGCTAACAATAGAAAATGCAGCAGCAGTGACAACGGGGATTGCCAACTTAGCACGCCATATTGAAAGCGTTCGTGCATTTGGTGTCGAGCCAGTTATCGCATTAAATCGCTTTGTTGCAGATACAGAGGCAGAGTTAGCCGTTGTTTTAACATGGGCGAAGGAAAACGATGTGCGCATTGCCCTTACAAATGTCTGGGAGCAAGGCGGAAAAGGTGGCATCGAGCTTGCTGAAAAAGTGTTAGAAGTGCTAGCAAAAGAGCAGAATTTCCATCATTTATATGAGCTATCTGAAACAGTAGAGCAAAAAATTACGAAAATTGTTCAAAAAGTATATGGTGGTGCGGGCATCCATTTCACAGATAGTGCACAAAAGCAGCTGATGCAAATTAAAAAATTAGGCTGGGATGGGCTGCCTGTTTGTATGGCAAAAACGCAATATTCTTTGACTGACCAACCTTCTTTATTAGGTCGACCGGAAAACTTTACGATTACGATTCGCGAAATTGTGCCTAAATTAGGCGCGGGCTTTTTAGTATGTTTAACGGGCGATATTATGACAATGCCTGGCTTACCAAAGCAGCCTGCCGCATTAAAAATGGACGTAACAGCGGATGGCCGCGCAGAAGGGTTGTTTTAAGATGAATGTGATTGAGCAATGTCAAAGGCTGGTGTATGCCATTTACGAGCAAATGGATGCAAGTCATGATTTTCAGCATATTGAGCGAGTGTTAATGAATGCGGAAGCGATTTTACAAGCGGAGCCAACAGCGGACGAAAAAATCGTCAAGCTTGCGGTGTATTTACATGATGTTAGCGATGCAAAATATGTTACAGATAAATCGGCACAAAATGATATTTTAGGGCAACTTGTTTTAACGGACGCAGAGCGTCAACATATTGAGGATATTATCGAATCGGTCTCATTTAACGGTGGCAACTCACTTGAAGCTAAAACCATCGAGGCGAAAATTGTGCGTGATGCGGATCGTTTAGACGCAATTGGTGCTGTTGGTATTGCCCGTACATTTGCTTACGGCGGAGCAAAAGGGCGCAAGCTATACGATGATACGGAGGAAGCACGCTTTCAAATGACAGCAGATGAGTATCGCACAAAGTCAACAGCATCTGTCACACACTTTTACGAGAAGCTACTACTGTTAAAAGATTTAATGGTGACAGCAAAAGGGCGTGAAATGGCAGAGGCACGCCATGCGTTTATGGAGCAGTTTTTACAGCAGCTAGCCAATGAGAAAAATGGCAATGCCTAAAAATGGAGCTTGTTTGAAAAGGTTTTCCTTTTCAGACAGCTCCTTTTTTATAGGTGGAAAGTAGTGATTCGCCCGTGAGAAGGAGATTTTCGCCCATGAAAATGTAGCGTGCTACTTAATGTCCAATGCTGTGACATAAGTAGCCGTACCCTCTTTCCAAGTAGCGACGATTTCAATAATGTACGCCCCTTTTTCCTCTATTTCTTCAAGGGAAGAATACGTTTCGACAATCGCTTGATTACGCCATAAATTGATTTCTACCTCTGTTGGCTCTTTTGTAAAATGTAAGCTTATAGGTGCTGCTAGATTTACATTTGCACTTTGGTCAATGGCAACTATCTCATATGGAGGGGCATGGTCCGCCATAACATTAGTCGTTTGCCCTGAGCTCACATCAAAATAGCTCCAGCTATACGTTCCTCTATAAGTTTTAATTTGCTCATCAGCAATTGTTAATTGGACAGCAGGGGGCTCCATATTCTGATTGGGGCTAGCAGGTTTGCCCACACAGCCAGCTACTAATAACAAGAGCACTAAAATAAATCCGATTCGCATTGTCCATCACTCCTTTAGTAATTAGTCGGAGCTGCGAAAGGAAAGTTACAAAATACGTATTAGCTTGCTTTTTATTCATAAAATGTACGATTGGATGAATTGGAGCACATATGTAAGCTTATATTATTTGATGTACCAAAAGGGGCATTGAATGAATTAATGAAGCTCCCTGTAACTATTTCACAATATGCGTCAGAAAACATCGTTGATATTTGCCCATTAGATATTCATAAAGCGAGAAGCTTACAGGGGGACTTTATTGTGTTTGGCAATGATATGAATGATCGTACTTTATTTGAAGAGGCAAGCTATAGCATTTGTGTCGGTAACGGGGAAGTAGCGCAGTTTGCATCACGTATTATTACAGAGCAAGAAGTCGCACAAACAATTAGGACAATGAATAAATTTATACGAAAATTAAACTAAAAAGAAGTAAGAAATAGGGTTTAATTATGTAAATTTATGTGGAAGTACATTTTCCGATTATGTATATTTGTGTAAGAAGTAATAAATAGATTGGTAAAAATCTGTTGACTAAGCAATTGTGCATTGGCGTAATTGTTAGTGAATCATGGTAAAAAATGACGAGTGGTCAGTATCTATAGAGAGGGGGTAAGCGATATAATGTTAAAGAAAATTTTGAGGTCCTATATGATGATCTTTTGTTGGACAGGTTGCTGTGTTTTTCTATTTGCTTTTGTTAAAACATTACAAGAAGATTATTCAACTATTGGGCTATCCATATTTTTAATTGTAGCATCCTTGTTTTTACTTTGGGGAGGTATTCAATTTTGGAAAATGGGGAAAAGGAGCAAAAGAAAAACAACGAGCGAATCCGTATTAATTAAGTTAAAAAATGAATGGCTAGTGAAAAGAAAGAAAAAGGCAGAAGCGAAGAAGCGAATAGAGCATCAGTATTTGGTACTGCAAGAGGATTTGAGGCTTTTGCAAGAAACAGTGGAGCTGATGAAATCCGCTAAAAGTATTGATCTTTTGCTAGACAGATTTAATTTAGCTTGTAGAATGGCATCAAATATTGAGGAAGGAAAAAAGGCTGGTATTCCTTTTAATCATACATTCATGTCTGACAAAGAATTACGTGAATTAACTAATCGATTAATACCAATTGTAATAAATGATTCATATTTAAAAATGAAGATGGGGACATTTAAGTTAGACAGAAAAGAAGAACAGTTAGAGAGATTTGAAAGTTATCTGCACTTACTTAAAAAATATGAAAATGATATCGCTTTTGCTAGCAACTATATGAAGACTATTGCTAACGTAGAAGATGATATAAATCACTTAAAAAAAGCACAATTTACTTGAGATATTTTACGGCTGTCTATTAAGTTGCGTAGACAATTGGAGGAATGAACAAATGAGAAAATTACAAAAAGGTGATGAAATACGTGTGATTGCGCCGAGCCGCAGTGCACAGATTTTAGGTGAGGAAGGCATCAAAAAAGCGACACAAGCATTAGAAAATATGGGCTTCCGTGTAAGCTTTGGTGAATATATTTATACATGTGATATGCAAAGCTCTGCATCTATTGAGGAGCGTGTTGCAGACCTTCACGCTGCATTTGCGGATGACAATGTGAAAGCAATTTTAACGGCGATTGGTGGCTTTAATAGCAATGAGCTGCTACCGTATTTAGATTATGAGCTGATTGCTCGTCATCCAAAAATCCTCTGTGGCTATAGCGATATTACAGCATTGGCAACAGCGATTCATCATAAGTGCGAATTTATTACCTATTCAGGACCGCATTTTTCAAGCTTTCAAATGGCTGGTTTACAGGCATATCAAACAAAATATTTTCGAGAATGCTTTATGAACGAAGCGCCATATGACATTGAGCCATCCGAGAAATGGAGCGATGATTTATGGTTTTTAGATCAAGACAACAGGCAGTATGAGGCGACGGAATGGAAAGTGTATACAGAGGGACAGGCACAGGGCAAATTATATGGTGGCAATCTTTGCACATTGAATTTGCTACAAGGCACGCCGTACATGCCTGAGCTAAAGGATTGCATTTTATTTGTTGAAGATGACGAAGAAACAAAGCCTGAAACGTTTGCACGCGATTTAACCTCATTGCTACAAGTGGCAAGCGATGTGAAGGCACTATTAATTGGGCGTTTTCAACGAGTGAGTAAAGTGACAAGTGAGCAGCTACGCTTTATTTTAGACAAACACCCGTTATTGCAAGACATCCCTGTCATGTATGATGTGGACTTTGGGCATACACAGCCAATTATGACATTGCCAATCGGCGGAGAAATTGCGGTGGATACAGCTAGTAAAAAGATTTCAATAATACAATTTTAACAAGGGGCGTGTTCGAAAATCATTTTTTGAGCACGCCTTTATACTGATATCAGCGGGTTTTGAGGAAATATCGGCGACTTTTGAAATATATCGGCGGCTTTCCAAAATCCTGCTGCTGATAAAGTCTAAATTTTGCTAAGACAACCTCAACCTGTGCAATTCCCTCGCATTTCCTCTATAATAAAAACAAATGCATGAAAGAGATGAGAATAGATGAGTCATTTAATCGTATCGAATTTAACGAAAACGGTAGGCGATAAAACGTTATTTAATAATATCGAATTTACCATTTATGAGGGGGAGCGCGCGGGGCTAATCGGTATTAACGGTACAGGTAAGTCGACATTGCTATCGATTTTAGCAGGCACACAGGAGGCTGATAAAATCGAGCTGGACCATCCGAATAAATATCGCGTCGCTTATTTAGAGCAGGATCCGACCTTTGCACAAGGAGAAACGGTGTTACAGGCTGTGTTCGCAGGAGATTCCCCCGTCTTACAATTAAACCGTACATATGAGGAGGCAGTTGCCAAATTAGCAGCTGACCCGACAAATGAAGCGTTGCAAAATCAATTATTTCACCTACAGCAGCGCATGGATACAGAGGGCGCATGGGATGTCAATGCACTTGCCAAGCAGGCACTGACAAAGCTGGGTATTGATATGTTTGAGCATCATGTGACAGAGCTGTCAGGTGGACAACAAAAGCGTGTAGCACTTGCTCGCGTACTAATTGAGCCTGCGGATTTATATTTGCTGGATGAGCCAACTAACCATTTGGACATTGAATCGACAGAATGGCTACAGGAGATGGTGACACGTTTAAAGGGAGCGGTCATTTTTATTACGCATGACCGTTACTTTTTAGATGAGGTAGCAACGCATATTTATGAGTTAGCCGATCAAACGCTGTATCGCCATACAGGGAATTATGCAGACTACCTAGAAGCAAGAGCGATTCGGGAAGAAATGACAGCGGCGACACAGGCGAAGCTGCGCAACCGTTATCGCAATGAGCTGAAATGGATTCGTCGTGGTGCGAAGGCGAGAACGACGAAGCAAAAGGCGCGCATCCAACGCTTTGAGGAGCTGGATGATAAAATTGACCGCTCACACGATGATGCCAATTTAGAGCTAGGTCTTGCAACAACGCGCTTAGGAAAAAAGGTGCTAGAGGCGGAGAGCATTTCAAAGCAATTTGGTGAGCGCATTATTTTACAGGACTTTAGCTTTTTAATTCAGCAAGGCGATCGCATCGGCATTATCGGGGCGAATGGGCATGGCAAATCGACGCTGCTCAATATGTTAGCAGGAGAGCTAGAGCCAGACAAAGGAGAGGTTATTGTTGGCTCAACCGTGAAGCGACTGCATTTTAAGCAAGCATTGCCAAAAATGAATGAAAACCAGCGCATGATTGAATATGTGCGCGAGGCATCGAATGATATTACCGATGCAGATGGCATTCGCTATAGCGCAGCGCAAATGCTGGAGCGCTTTTTATTCCCGGTACATACGCATGGCACGCCGATTGGCAAGCTGTCGGGCGGTGAACGCAAGCGACTACATTTACTGCGCTTATTAATGGAGCAGCCCAACGTCCTGTTACTTGACGAGCCGACGAATGATTTAGATATTGAAACACTTGGCGTGTTGGAGGACTTTATTGAGCAATTCCCTGGCGTTGTTATGACGATTTCCCACGACCGCTTCTTCCTAGACCGTATTGCGAAAAAGCTGTGGATACTAGATGGCAAAGGGCAAGTCGAGGAAAGCTTAATGATTTACTCGGATTATTTAATAGAGAAAACACAGGTACAACAGCAGGCAATAAAAGAGGAAAAGCAAGACAAGCCGAAGCAGGAAAAAATCAAGCAAGAAAAGAAACGACTTAGCTTCAAGGAGCAAAAGGAATGGGAAACAATTGCGGCAGACATTGAAAAAGTTGAGCAGCAAATTATGGATACAGAAGATGGTATTGCGACAGCAGGTGCTGATTTTACAAAATTGCAGGAGCTAACGCAAAAGCTTGATGAACTCAACGCAACATACGAGCACCTTATTGAGCGCTGGAGCTATTTAGATGAAATTGCCAACGGATAGGAGACGTGAAGAATGAAAATACTTACAATTGAACCAACACCAAGTCCAAATTCAATGAAAGTGGTCATTGATCAAGAGCTGCCATTTGGCACAAGCTTTAACTACACCAAGGAGAACGTAGCAGAAGCACCAGCCTTTATTCAGGCAATTTTTGCCGTGGAAGGTGTTAAAGGCATTTATCATGTGGCAGATTTTTTAGCGGTAGAGCGCAATGCAAAATTTGCATGGGAAAATATTTTATCAGGCATCCGCACAGCCCTAGGAGAAAATGACACAACGAATTCTGTTGAAAATCAAGTCGTTGACCATTTCGGTGAAGTATATGTGCATGTGCAAATGTTTAAAGGGCTTCCTTTGCAAGTCAAAGCCTTTGATAGCGAAGGGGAGGTGCGTGTTGCAACAGGTGAAGCTTATACGACGGCATTCCAGCAAATGCAAACGAAAGATAGCGATGAAAACTATATTTTCCTACGTAAATGGGTCGATTATGGTGTGCGCTATGGCGACAAACAAGAAGTAGCAGAAAACATCTTGCAGGAAATATGGGCGACCTTCCCAGCAGAGCGCATTCAAGCAATTGTAGAGGCGGCAAACAATAAAGCGAGCTATACGCCAGCCCCTCGTGAAAGGGTGACATTAGCGCAGCTACAGCAAACGCAAGATTGGCAGGAGCGTTTCCAATTGCTTGACCAAATGCCTGACCCAGAGGTAGAAGACATTGAAATGCTGAGCTTTGCGCTACAGGATGACCAAATGGCCATTCGCCGTTTAGCAACCGTTTATTTAGGGATGATTGAAGATGAGGCAGTTGTTCCTGTGTTGGAGCAGGCATTGCAAGATAAAAGTGCCGCAGTACGCCGAACAGCAGGGGACTGTATGAGCGATTTAGGCCTCGTTCAATTTGAAAATGCGATGATTCAAGCATTGCAGGATAAAAACAAATTAGTGCGTTGGCGTGCCGCAATGTTTTTATATGAAACAGGAACGGAGCATGCGCTACAAGCGTTGCACCAAGCAGCGGAAGACAAAGAATTTGAAGTAAAGCTACAAGTGAAGATGGCGATTGCCCGTATCGAGCAAGGCGAGGAAGCAAAGGGCTCTGTTTGGAAACAGATGACGGATGTGCGCTCAGAAAATTAACAAAAAAACATATGGGTACATAGCCCATATGTTTTTTGTTATATATCTAAATAATCGAAATTATATGACTTTTAATAAAAAGATGCTATAAGGTATTATTTCGTATATACTAATACTCATATTTGTAAGAATGAGAAGGTGAGCATTATGTCTATACGCACGAAAATTTTTATTAGCTTTGCAACTATTCTCCTAATGGTGTTGATTGCATCAGGAATAAATTATACACAGCTTCAGCGTGTTCAGTCGATGTATGAAAAGATGATTAACGAGGAGCAGGCAAATGTCTTAACGATTGCGGATATTCGCAATAATATGACGACACAAGGTATGATGATTCGACAATATGTAATTTCGGGTGATATGAGCATTTTGCCTGAAATTATTGAACAACGCGAGCAGATGAATGGGTTACTAGCAACATTAGAGCAAAATAATCAAGATACATATGTAAGTGAAGAGCTTTTAGCCATTGATGGCTATATGGAGGAATTTAACTTGGCAATGGAGGATGCTATTTCGCAAACGAAAGCGATGAATTATGACCGTGCCAAGTCCATTATTGTCAATCAATTACGTCCACCAAACCAAAGCTTAATCCAGCGTGCGACAAATTTAACAAAGCATTATGAAGCAAATTTAGAACAAATACAGAAGGAAGCAAAAACGGCGGCTAAATCGGCTTCTTTATTAAGTGCTATCGTCCTTGTGTTAAGCATTATTGTCGCAGTTATTATTAGCATTATCATGAGCAAAAACTTTTTAAATCCAATCAAGAAGCTACAATCGGCTTTAAGCGTCATTGCACAAGGCAATTTACAGCAGGATGACATACAAGTGAAATCAAAGGATGAATTTCGCGATTTAGCAGATTCATTTAATTTAATGAAAAATGAATTGAAAACAGTGATTATATCAGTGGCAGAAAATACAACAAAATTATCTGATTCAAGTGAACAGCTAACGAAAAATACGAATGCGGTCGCTTCATCGGTTCAGCAAACTTCAGCAGTAGCAGATAAGCTAGCGATAGGCTCACATCATTCGGCAACTGCGGCGAATGAAAGCGCGACCGCAATGGATGAAACGGCGGAGGCTGTGCAAAAAATCGTTCACTCGACGGTTGCACTCCATACAAATGCACTAACGACACAAACGTTAGCAAGCGAAGGAAGCAGCAATATCGAAATAGCTGGGAAACAAATGCAGGAAATTCAACAATCGACTACTTTAACGAGCAATTTAATTGATCAATTAATCGCACGTTCCAATGAAATTGACCAAATTACAGCAGCAATTACGGAAATTACAGAGCAAACGAATTTATTAGCATTGAATGCAGCAATCGAGGCAGCAAGAGCTGGCGAGCATGGCAAAGGCTTTTCAATTGTGGCAGAAGAAGTGCGCCGTTTAGCGGAACAATCGAAGCACTCTGCAGCAGCCATTGTCCAAGTGACAACGGCAATTAGACAAGATACGGAGCATGTCGCACAAGCGATTCATGATAGCGTGCAAAATGCAGCGACAGGTGTAACCGTCGTACAAACTGCTGGCGAAACCTTCGATAAAATTCATACGGCTATTGAAGAGATGACGGAGGAAATTGGTGCCGTGTCATCGCTCACAGAGCATATTTCAGCAACAGCTGAAGAAGTGGCAGCATCTGTGGCGCACATTGCATCTGATGCAAATGATGCGGCAAGCTACACGCAAGAGGTGGCGAGCATGACCCAGCAGCAAGTGAATGTATTACAAGAATTAAATACGATATCTTCGGAATTAAAAAATCAATCTATGCATTTACAAAATATTGTTGAAAAGTTTGAATGTTAAAAAAGAGCAGCTTGGTAAGGAATTATCCTTCCAAGCTGCTTTTTCGCTGTGGCTTAAATAAAATATACAGTATGCTGCCGAAAATAAGAATAATCCCAAGTATTTGCAAAGTATCAGGTCTAAATGACAAAATTAAAATATCAAGTAAAATGGCAACGACAGGGTCGACAAAAACGAGCACAGAAACAATAATCGTCGATAAATTGCGAATGCTATCAAAAAATAAATAGTATACGAAGCCTGTATGTATAATGCCTGTTCCTAAAATAAATAGCCAATTTGTCATTGTCAGTCCTTCAAATACAGCAAAATCGCAAAAAGGTAGCAGCATGACAATGCCAATCGCTGTTTGGATAAATGTTAATGCATAAGACGAAAGCCCGTTAATATTTTTGCTCGTAAACATCGTCAGCGCATAAAAAATGGCAGACAATAAAGCCCAAATGAAGCCGGAATTAAACAGTTGGTCGAGCGATTGAAAATGCTCGATACCAACGATTAAGATGCTACCAAAAAAGCAAATCGTAGTTGCCATAATCGCAGATAACGTCATTTTTTCAGCAAGTAAAATGGCACCAAGTAACAGAACGAAAATAGGAGCTAAATTATAAATGGAAATCGCCACAGAAATGGACATTTCCTCAAATGCTTTAAATAAAAATACCCAGTTTAACACTAAAAAAACACCGCATAATGCGGTTGTCCAAACTTGCTTTTTATCCCAGCGCTCCGTTTTTAAACCGCCTGTTAATAGCCATAAGCTTCCTAAAAATAATGTCGCAAAAATACAGCGCACAAAAACAAGCTCTACTGCGGGAATGCCAGTATACTTTGTAAAAAAGCCAATCGAGCCAAATATCGCCATCGAAACTGTTAATTTAATGATGGCTTGTACTTGCATTGCTAATTCCTCCTTTTAAAATATCTGTATTATACCATATGTTCTGAATTTTTAAAAAATTAATTTTTTTAAGCAATCATTGTATAATATTACATATATTATATAAGGGGGTCAATAGATGGAAAATAGGATGCCAAATCGTTATGTGTTTTTTGTGATTGGTACATGCTTACTCGTTTCTTCGCCAATCCTTATTTTTATCATTCCACGCATGATTCCGATCACATTTTATTTTGTGAAATACACGTGGGTGTATTTCGTGCCAATGAAAACTTTTGTAGTGTTTGGGATTGGCATTGCGCTGCTTATTATTTGCTGTGCACTTTTATTTTTCGGGAAAATGAGAAGATGGGCAATTGGGGGAAGTAGTATTTTATTTTTAGTGGCACTTTTTATGTTTTATGGCAGCTCTCGCTGCTATCTGACAATGGCTGATGATGGTTTTACATACAGAGGGCTCTTTGAGTATGAAAAGCAGCACGCAGGCTGGGAAAATGTTACACAAATTGAGCGTATTGAAGTGCCAGTCGGTAAGAGTGGTAATGCTACATATTTAGTATCACTTGATAATGGGGATGTGTTATCGTTCAAGGAAATTCCACATGTGCAAGAAAAGCGCAGCAAAATGCGCGTGAAATATGGGAAATATAATATTCCTGTGATTTATACGAATTAATCAACATTTTTTATGGACATGTTTTCAAAGGGGGATTATACATGGAAAGTAACGTATCACGTCGTTATATATTTTTTATATTGGGAGTTTGTTTGTTGATTTTTTCACCAGCGATTATTTTCTTTATTCCTTCTGCTATTCCAATGACTTTTTATTTTGAGCGGGATATGTGGTTTTATTACACACCGCTAGAAACTTATATTGTTTTTGGGATAGGGGTGGCACTATTGATTGCATGCTGTGCCGTGCTGTTCTTCGGGAAAAAGAAAAAAATCTCCATTCCATCAGGGATTTTGCTGTTTATAGGGGCAATTGTTTTATTTTATGGAAGTGCTAAATGCTATATCGCAATGAATGATAAAGGACTTACATATAGAGGGGTATTTGGCTCTGACAAAAAGCATGCTAGCTGGGAAGATATTAAAGAGGTCGAGCTGGTTGAAGTGCCGATGAATGAATCAGGAAGCTCAAAATTTATTGTGGAATTGAAGAATGGGGAAGTCATTACGTTTAAAGAAACAGTGCATGTGCAAGAGAGTCGAGGTGGTATGCGCTGGAAATATGAGGAATATAAAATTCCTGTTACTTATACAGACGCAAGTGAGGTCAAATAAACATCAAGAGGCTGCCGAATTTTGGCAGCTCTCTTTCATTTAGCTTCGTATTTGTCCGTTTCCATAAATGTAGTATTTTGTTGATGTTAATGCTGGTAAGCCCATCGGTCCACGCGCATGTAGCTTTTGTGTCGAGATACCAACCTCTGCGCCATAGCCGAATTCAAAGCCATCTGTAAAGCGTGTGGATGCATTATGGTAAACTGCTGCCGCATCAACCATTGTTAAAAATAAATCGGCATGTGCTTGCGTCATAGTAATAATTGCTTCCGAATGCTTTGTGCTATATTTTTGAATATGCTCAATTGCCTGCGTCACAGAATCAACGGTTTTAATACTTAACGACAATGCTAAAAATTCCTCCGCATAATGTGTTTCACTCGCTGGAATTGCCTGCTCACACAACTCGCACACTACCTCATCTCCGTAAATTGTAATACTTAACTCTCGCAAAAAGGCAAAAAACTCGCTGCCATACTGCTGTAAAAACTGGCGGTGCACGACTAGACTTTCCACCGCATTACATACGGAGGGACGCTGTGTTTTGGCATTTTGAATAATATCGCATACGATTTTAAACGGAGCAGTATCGTCAATAAAAATATGACAATTGCCTGCACCTGTTTCAAGCACGGGCACGCTTGCCTCGCGCACAACCGTATCAATTAAGTCTTTGCCACCACGTGGAATAAGTACATCTAAAAATTCATTTAAATGAAACAGTGATTTTGCTGTTTCTCTGCTTGTATCTTCTATTAAAAGAACAGCATCTAATGGGAAGTTTACTTGCGCTAACGCCGTATGGATGGATGCAACTAAGGCTATATTCGAATGCTTCGCAGAGGAGCTACCTCGCAATAAAATGGCGTTGCCTGTTTTTAATGCTAATGTAGCAGCATCAATTGTCACGTTTGGACGAGCCTCATAAATCATCCCGATAACGCCAAGCGGTACACGCTTTTTTACAATCTGGAGCCCGTTTTCCTTCTCAATATTTTCAAGTGTTTCACCAACTGGATCAGGTAGCCTAGCTAATAATTGAATGGCTTCACACATCGTCTGAATGCGTGTTTCATTGAGCATAATGCGGTCAAGTACAGCTGTGGAAAGTCCTATATCAGCCCCTTGCTGTAAATCCAGTCGGTTTGCTTTGATAATGTTCTCCGCATCCATTTGTAATTGTCTAGAGATTGCTGCAAGTGCTTTATTTTTCTCGTCTGTTGTTTTCATATTCATAAGGATGCTTGCTTTTTTGGCACGTCGCCCTTTTTCTATTACTTCATTTGCCATCGATTTAAACCTCCTTTAATTGTACCCAATAATCACGATGAATGACCTCGGGGGGCTGCTTCAATTCTGTACTACGCTTGCCCATTGCCTGCATGAGCTCCTCCTTCGAATACTTCACTTCACCGCGCCCAACACAGTGATGCTGGTAAAATACTTCGACAACATCGCCTTCCTTGAAATGCCCCTCCAATGCATAAACACCTGCGGGCAATAAGCTTTTCCCATCAGCTGTTAACGCCTTGACCGCACCTTCATCAATAAAAATTTTCCCTGCTACCTCAGATAAGCGTAGCCATTGTCTGCGATTCGATAAAATGGATGCTGTTTCACTCGCAATATACGTGCCATCGCCATCGCCTGCTAAAATACGGAGCAGTTTGTCAGCACCAATGCCTTTGCCGATAAATACATGGCTGCCTGCCTCGATAGCATAGCGTGCGGCGAGTAGCTTCGATTCCATTCCACCAGTGCCAATCTTTGAGCTGCTACCAGATGTTACCTTAAGCAGCTCATCTGGTATATGTGTTAAGAAATCGAAGCGCTTAGCATCGGGATTTTTCATTGGATTCATTGTATATAGGCCATTGACATCCGTTAAAATAATGAGCTGATCTGCATGCACAAGCCCTGCAACTAATGCGGACAGCATATCATTATCACCAAACGTCAGTTCAGCAATAGAAATTGTGTCGTTTTCATTAATAATTGGCAAAACAGCACGCTCTAACAGCTCCGAAAAGGTCGCATGGGCATTTTGATAGCGCTCCTTTTCACTAAAATCGGTGCGTGTCAGCAACACTTGCGCAGAAACGATGTTATGCTGGAGAAATGCTTCGTTATAAAGCTGAATTAATAAGCTTTGCCCAACTGCCGCCGCTGCTTGCTTGCCTTTCATCGTGACAGGGCGAGAAGGGTAACCTAGTCTGCGAAAGCCTGCTGCCACTGCACCAGATGATACGAGCAGCACTTCATGACCGGCGAGCTTCAGCTTCGCAAGTGCTGCAATATGATCATTGAATTTTTCAACATCGATTTCTCCTTTATTGTTTGTCAGCGAGCTGCTCCCAATTTTTACAACAATGCGTTTGCGTTCCATATTTGTTCCTCCTCATTAGAAAAAGCCCATTTCGTCCTAAATTGCTTAGGACGAAATGGGCTTCCGTGGTACCACCTAAATTGAATGCATGTCGCGCATTCCACTTATCTCATAACGCTGAGTGAGCGCTTAGTTTGGCTAAGGGCGTGTTGAAGGAGGTTGGGCGGGTGGTCTATACGAATTTTACAGCCGACAATTCGCTCTCTGTTAATAGCCAGTTACCGCTTACTAGTCTTCAATAAGCAAAATATATGTTACATAGCATGCATCATCCTATCAATTTTGTCAATATTTATTTAGAATATTCCGATAAAGTGAACCTTCAATCAGTGGGGATTTTCCTCATCCCCCATTGATTGGTAGTTTCACCAATCGGGTTTTTACAGGCTGTTTGATTCCCCACTTCAACACTTTGATTTTATCTGCTGTTTTGAGATGGGGGTCTTACAGCCTGTTAATACGGGATAAATAAAAATGTATTCATACTGAATTTTGCATAAAAATACATTTTACTTTATGGAAATATGCTTTTTTTATTATTTTTTTGCAGAAAATAGACTGCTTCGAAATTTGTCTGCTTGCTGCGCGCTAGCTATAGTTGAAGCACCTAGGAATAAACCGCTTGTGCACAATGCAAAAGGACTTTTTTAATGGACTTTGAACAATGCTATGAGCAGTATAAACCGTTAATTCAAAAGGTGTTATATCGCTGTCGTGTATACGGTCATTTTGATGAATTTCACCATATTGCAACAGTTGCATTATGGGAAGCGTTGCAGTCATATGATAGCAAAAAGGGAAGCTTTGAAACATATGCCTATTTTATGATGCGCTATCAAGTGATTGCGGAAATGCATAAGCAAAACAATCACCGCAATCGTCATCTATTAATTGGAGATGATGTGTTGCAAACATTTATCGAGCATGAACAAAATGAGGTGTTTATTGAGATGCCAGCATTAGCCATTGCATGGGAGGAGCTGACACCAGAGGAGCGCTATATTTTGCATAGCTATTACATGCAGCAAAATAGCGATAAGGAAATTGCTGAAAGCTTACAATTGAAAACAGACACAGTGAAAAAAAGAAGACAGCGTTTATTAAAACGTTTGAAAAATCAAATACAATAAATAAATGGCTGAAAAGCAGGCGAATATGCCGCTTTTCAGCCACTCTTATAAGTTGCTATAAAGCTGCTCAATAAATTGTGTGCGCTTCTCTGACGTTTGCTGGACATTATCAAGAAGCAATGCTCCAAGCTGATGGTTGTTGTTATCTCCAACTAAAAATTGCAAATTTACCGACTGCTCTTCACATGTTCCTTTAAATTCAACAACAGCTTGCTCACGCTGAGTTTTGAAAAAGACCCATTTACCTTTTGTGCAAGAATGGTCTAGCACCTCTTCAATCGTTGCTTCATTTTTTACACTAAATGATTGCTGCTTCATTTCATCTATGTATGGATTTGCTGTAATATCATCCTTTGGGCCATAAAAATAAACAAAAAGCCCAAGCATGCCGAGTGGTATAAGCCAAAAAATCGTACGTTTGCCAAATTTCATTTTTCTACCTCCTTATCAAGCATTATAGCATTTGCTTATGATGTGCGAATAGTGAAAAAAATGAATTGATTTTTTCAAAAATATTCCTTAAAATGAAGACGAAGGGGTGAATTGTTTGAATTTTATGATTGTTTTTCCTATATTAATAGTTTGGATTTTTATTCATTCGGTTATTAGCCAAAAATATTATTGGAAAGCAAGTCTTGCTAGCATATGCTTATATTTTGTTTGCATTGTTGCGCTACGAGACATGCTACCATTTCTTATCATTTTTTATATGTCCGCAATTTATTTGACGATGATGAGCATTGGTTGTTATAAGCAAAGAATTACAGTACGAGGATAGGACAGCCTATCCTCGTTTATTGCTATGTATTAACGTTCGCTTAGCTTTTCCACAACTTCCTTCAACAACATATTCCTCTCGCGCTGTAGCTTAATCAGTGAAATCGCAAACCATATCCCAACAATAATTGGTAAAACATAAATAATTAATAATGGTAATATTGCTAAACCTGTCAATCTATTTCCCTTCAATTCAATATTCTGTTTCATTATATATTAAATATGGAAAAAATAGAAATGTATTTAGAAAGAAATTTACAAACATATGTGCGTCTAATATAATGGAAATAACAGAAGGGAGCGATGTATAAAGTGAGAGCACTACTCATTGCCGAAAAGCCGTCGCTAATGCGAGATATTGAAAAAGTATATAAGCGGATGCAGTTGCCATACACAATTGACTTTGCCTCATTTGTGGGACATGTTGTGGAGTTAAAGGAGCCCCATGAATATAAAAAGGAATGGAAAAAGTGGGATTTAGCTGTTTTACCAATGATGCCTGAGCGCTACGAATTCCGCGTCAAAAAGACGGCCTATAAAGTGTACAAGGAGCTGGAGCAAAAGCTCAAAGCAGGACGCTATGATTTTATTATTAATGCGTGTGACGCAGGAATGGAAGGTGAAAATATTTTTTATTCCTTTTATAAAAAAGTAGGCTGCAAGCTGCCTGTTAAACGATTTTGGACATCGCAAACTACGGATAGTGCTATCCAAAAGGCATTAACGCA
Source organism: Lysinibacillus louembei (assembly GCF_033880585.1). Taxonomy (NCBI): domain Bacteria; kingdom Bacillati; phylum Bacillota; class Bacilli; order Caryophanales; family Bacillaceae; genus Lysinibacillus; species Lysinibacillus louembei. Next base: position 3,172,531 of record NZ_CP137624.1, on the reverse strand, counting down.
TTTATTAGATGAAAACGATGCATTAATTCGTAATTTGCGCAATGCGGCGATGTATCGCATGATATTTGACTGGCTGATTGGCTTAAATTTAACACGTGTTGCCACAGTGAAGGGCGGGCGTACAATTAAAGTAGGGCGTGTTATGACGCCGACCCTTGCGATTGTTGTGCAGCGAGAGCTGGAAATTCGCAACTTTAAGCCAGAGCCCTATGCGCAGATTGAACTACAGCTACCTGAAATGACTGCATTATGGTTTGATCCAATCCAAAACACGAATAAAATACAGCCTGACAAAGTGCAGGAAATCGTCGCACGTATTACAGCAACAGCGCTTGTGAAGAAGCTAAACACAGAGCGTAAAATATTGCCTGCACCACCGCTTCATTCATTGTTAGAGCTGCAAAAGGAAGCGAATAAATTTTACGGCTTTACATCTGCCACGACATTGAAAATTGCGCAAAGCTTATATGAAAAAAAGCTCATCACTTATCCACGTACAGAATCAAAGCATTTACCAACAGCCTTTGCCGCAAATATTGCCGCACATTTACAAGCGATAAGTGCAGTGGAACAATATAAAGAAGTGACGGCTAGCATTTTAGGCAATCCACAAAAAATTCAACAGGTCACTGCCTCAAAGCGCTATGTTGATGATAAGAAATTGACCGACCATCATGCCATTACGGTAACAGATGTAGCAGTGGGACGCAAAAAGCTAACAGAGGCAGAATGGAAAGTCTACCATCTTATTTGTAAACGACTTTTAGCGATTTTTTTACCTGCCTACACATTCGATAAAACAACTGTCATTTTACAATCAGGTGGCGAGCTCTTTAAGCAAACAGGCAATGCGATTATCGAAAAAGGCTATACAGCTTTATATGAAGCATTTCGAAAAAAAGGCGAGCACCCACTGCCATCTTTGCAAGTAGATCAGCTATTGCCAATTGAAGACGTACAAGTGCTAGCGAAAATGACAGAGCCACCACCGCGTTACACAGATAGCACGCTGCTCGATGCGATGTTCCATGCAGGGCGCTTTGTGGAGGATGCACAGCTACAAAAAATATTAAAGGATGCAGAAGGAATTGGTACCTCCGCTACACGTGCCGAAATTATTGAAAAGCTATTAACAATCGGAATGCTAGCACGTCAAGGGAAAGCACTAGCCGCCACAGACTTCGGTATTGATGTCATCGCAAGCTTAGCTCATCATGATGTCGTTTCACCAGTATTAACAGCCGTTTGGAGTAAAAAGCTCAAGGACATTGTTGATGGAAAACTAAATGCTACTGCCTTTTACCGTGAAATGCTTGCCTTTGTAGAAGACACAACGGCACGTATGAAAGCATTGCAAATGGAGGTCGCTGAAAAGGAAATCGTCATCGTAGGAAGCTGCCCGCTATGTAAGGAGCCTGTTATAGAAGGCTTTCGTGCCTATACATGTCAAAACAAAGCCTGCAAATTTGCGATTAGCAAAGTGCTGATGAAAGGTAAAGTAACGCCAACAGACGCAAAAAAGCTACTCACAGGCAAAGAAACCCGCGAAATCCGCTTCACATGGAAAAGCGGTAAAAAGGGCAAGGCTCGCTTGAAATTGCAGGAGGGGAAGTTAGAGTTTATTTTTTAGTTTGGAAACAACTGTATTTTACAGATTATTTACTAACACTACCGAAAGAACTTACTAAAAAATTAAACCAAGAAATATTGCAATTTATGAAGAGAGGGGACCTACAAATGGAATCGATTCGAAGGGAAGACCTATCTCCAACATTCGCCTATGTGTATGACAAAATTTATGAGGATGGAATTGAACAGGGGGTTTTACCAGAGGTTTCGCAAGGGATTGAACAAAAAGCTCGTGAAATTGCAGTTCGCTTAATCAAGGAAGGCTCAGAGGATGGGTGGATTGCCGATGTGACGGGCTTGTCTGTAAAGCAGGTACAGGAAATTAGAAAAAGAGGATAATTATATTAAAAAAAGGCTTGCACATAGTGCAGGCTTTTTCATTTTGTTAAAAAGAATGCTAGATTTTTCGAGCTAAAAATAAACTTTACTAATCAACTCAGATTTCTATTGTTTTTTATAGTATATGCGTTTACAATAATGCTCTGTATAGTAATTTATGAAAACTTATCTGAATTGTTTTATCTTGGTGCAGTGGGTGTCCAAACTCCCACTGCACCAAGATAAAAGCCTCCGGCGGATGTCACAGATTTTGAAAAAGAGCTTTTCAAGCAAGCTTGAAAAAAATCTGGACGCAATTACGCCGAGGCGTAATTGATTGATAGCTAGAATTTTTGCACTTTTTTGAATGAAAAACCATATAATAAGTGCAAATGTTTCGAAAATGTTCATTTTTTATAAAAAATACACAAACTTATTGGAAATAGTATTGACGTATTTCTTATAAGTTTGTACACTGTGTAAAATCAAATGTTTTTTCAGGGAATACAACAATATTATAAGGTAAGGGATTTGGTAGAATGATTGTATGTAAATTTGGTGGAACTTCTGTTGCGAACGCTGAGCAAATTAAAAAAGTTGCGAATATTGTAAAGGCGAACCCAGCAAGAAAAATTATTGCGGTATCTGCTCCCGGCAAACGTACGGACGATGATATTAAAGTAACTGATTTATTAATTGATCTTGCAGATAGCGCATTGCACAATATAGATGTTGAATTGAAGTTGAATAGAGTGATTGAACGCTATGCTGATATTGCAGCAGAATTAGGGTTAGATGATATTATTATCAAGATTATCGAAGCTGATTTGCGAGAACGTTTAGCGGCGGATCAATCAGAAAAAGCGCAATTTATCGATAGCATTAAGGCAAGTGGTGAGGATAATAATGCCAAGCTAATCGCAGCTTATTTCAGTTCAATCGGAATGCCTGCCAAATATATAAGCCCAAAAGAAGGTTTAATCGTTAACGATTTACCAGAAAGAACTTTTGCTTTGCCTGAAACCTATGATAATTTAAAGAAGCTTGCGAACGTGGAGGAAATTATTGTCTTCCCAGGCTTCTTCGGTTATACAAAGGCAGGGGTGCTACGTACATTTGATCGTGGCGGCTCTGATATTACTGGTTCGATTTTAGCTTCTGCAGTTGGTGCAGAGCTTTATGAAAACTTTACAGACGTTGATTGCGTCTTTTCAGCAAATCCGAAAGTGGTGAATTGTCCAATGGAAATTAAGGAAATCACATACCGTGAAATGCGTGAACTTTCATACGCAGGGTTCTCTGTATTTCATGATGAAGCGTTAATGCCTGTTTATAAACAAGGAATTCCAGTAAATATTAAAAATACAAATAATCCTGCTGCACCTGGTACACGTATTGTGCCGAAGCGCCCAGCAACAGGTAGCCCTGTAACAGGCATTGCGACGGATAGCGGGTTTTCTATTTTGTATGTATCGAAATATTTGATGAATCGTGAAGTTGGCTTTGGCAGACGTTTGCTGCAAATTATCGAGGAAGAAAATATTTCATATGAGCATACACCATCTGGACTTGATGATATTTCAGTTATTATGCGCTCTCACCAATTAAATGATGAAGTTGAAGCACGAATTATGAAGCGTGTGAAAGAAGAGCTGCAAGCGGAGGATGTGCATTTCCGCCACGATTTCTCAATGGTCGTGATCGTTGGAGAAGGTATGCGCCATAACACAGGCTTAGCGGCTCGTGCAGCAACAGCTATTTCCAATACAGGTGCCAATATTGAAATGATTAATCAAGGCTCTTCAGAGGTTAGTCTCGTGTTCGGTGTGCTAAGCCAATATGAGAATCAAATTTTAAAAGCGCTATATGAAGAGTTTTTTGCCCATACAACAGTTTAAAAATAAGAGAGCGGTCTTGAAAACAAGACCGCCTCTTTTTTGTCTTGCGTGCGAATTTCATAGTTTAATGGGCGAATCATTACTGGCAACGATACACTAATTGCACAACGCCAGATGGAAACGTTCTTGTGTCAACTAATTGTAAGTTTAAACGGTCCGTTATATTTGTGAATAGCGGCTTGCCTTCACCTAAAACAACAGGATGAATGGATAAGCGGAATTCATCAACAAGCCCTAAATGGATAAAGGTTGTAATCAGGCTAGCGCCGCCATAAAGCCAAATGTTTTTACCAGGCTTTGTTTTAAGTGCTGTCATTTCCTCGGCAATATTTTCTTGAATGAAAATGGCTTTGCTGTCATCTTGCTGCCGTGTTTTTGAAAAGACGTATTTCTCTTTGCTATGGACAAGCGCCCAAAATTGTTTTTCCTCCTCATTCGTTTCAGGTGTAAAATGCCCCCATAGATCGTAGCTTTTTCTGCCATATAAAATTGTATCAATGTCATTCAAAAAGTCGGTGAAATTCATATCAGGCTCCATAATGCACCAATCAATTTCTCCATTTTTCCCTTCAATAAAGCCATCTAACGTCACTGCTAAATCTAAAATGATTTTTCTTTCGTTATTTTGCATATTCTTACTCCTTTTGCTTTAAGGTGAAGAGTTTGATTTTATCATTGTAAGGGGAAAGAAACAATGTAGAGAGCTGAGCTTTCTTGCATACAAGTTGTCGCTTTTTGCGTAAAATAGAATCTGGAGGTGAGTGGATGGAGCGCATTTTGCGTATCACTCGACTAGTTTTTCATAATATTTACATGTATCGAGTAGATTATATTCGCGTCTTTTTGGCGATTCGACTTTTTCAATTGCTTATTGCCCTACCGTCTATTTCATTACTAATAACTGCTACATTACATATTTTAAAAATCGATAGCATTACAGAGGAAAATATTGTACAGCTCCTTGCACATCCGCTGTTTTTATTTGTGCTGACGCTGATTATTTTAATTGTCCTATTGTTTATTTATTATGAAATGGGCATGCTCATTTTGCTTGCATACCATCAGCAAAGAGGTATTTCCTATACATTGCAGCAGCTATGGCGCCGTCTAAATCAAAAGGTTGTCTACTTTGTGAGCTTTGAAACAGGCTTGCTGTTTCTTTATTTAATACTAGTAATGCCACTGATTTCTTCTATATTGCCATCTACTATTACACAAAGCTTAAGCATCCCTGATTTTATTGTAGATGAGCTTATGACATCCTCAAAAGGGCGCATGTTGTATATAGTTGGTATGCTGCTGTTGTTTGTAATTGGTTTGCGTTTTATTTTGACGATGCCGTATTTTACAATTTACCAATGGACGACCATTTCACAGGCGGTTAAAATGAGCTGGCAATTTTCGAAGCGCCGTTTATTTGAGCTTGTTGGTATGTTAGCGTTAATACTCGTGCTGCATATTAGCTTAACGATTATTTTATTAGCTCTAACATTTCTACCACTATTCATTATTGAGCGGGTGATGCCAAGCTGGGCACTTGTTACAGCAGCCTTTACATTGACGTTTGCACAAGGGCTGTTGCTGCTTTTATTTACGTTATTACAGGCTGTTTTTTCACAGCTTGTTGTACTTGTTGCCTTTCGTTTAACGCGACAGCCACCTATTGAGCTTCAGCATGAATCTTTCCGTGAAACGATAATGCACTGGACGATTATTTGTACGATTTTCGTTTATTTTTTAATGAGTGCTGTACAGGTGATTAATTTAGAGAAGGCATTGTATGAGCCAACAACGAAAATAATTGCCCATCGAGGGTTTATGGAAAAAGGTGTAGAAAATACGATAAGCTCACTTGTTGCCTCAGCACAAGCAGGGGCTGATATGGTAGAAATCGATATACAGCAAACGAGGGATGGGCAATTTGTTGTCTTCCATGATGCAACATTAGCGAGAATGGCTGGACGTAAAGAAATAACGCATCAACTCACATTAAATGAACTAACGAATATGACAGTAAGAGCAGGCAAATTGCAGGATAAAATTCCTTCCTTAGAGGAAATGCTGCAAAAAAGTGAGGAGCTTAATATGCCATTACTGATTGAAATAAAGCCTCATGGAAATGAAACAGAGGACTATTTGCAACGTTTAATTGAGCTGCTTGTGAAGTATGATGCACTGGAAAAGCATTATATTCAATCGTTAGATAGCGAGGTTATTTGGCGATTAAATGAATTAGAGCCTCGATTAAAGGTAGGGCTTGTTTTTGCGCTTTATATTGGTAGAATCCCACCGATCGAAGCTGATTTTATCGCCATACAGCAGGACGTTGCATCAGGTCGATTGATAGAACAAGCGAAACAGAGCGAAATGGAGCTGTTTATTTGGACGGTCAATACGGAGCGTGATATGCAATACTTTTTAGAGCAAGGCGTGGATGGGCTAATTACCAATCATCCAGATACAGCGAAGGACAGTCGTACGATGCTAAGTAATGCAACCTATTTTTTAAAGCGTATTTATAATAAATTGACGATATTATTTTAAGGAGCTTACAATGAATCAATATACGTATCAATTAACAGGAAATATTGCCTCGACAGAAAAAGTAGCTATTATCAATGAGGCTGGTGAAACGGTCAGTTATGTGGCACGTGTTTATAGCAATAGATTGAAACGGCTTGTCGATGGCTATTTTGATTATCGCTATTTCCTCACATATGAGGTGATGAATATGCGAGAGGAGCCAACATTCCGTATTACTAAAAAGATTCGTCGAGGCAAGCTTTGGTTTGAGGCGTTTTCTTATACGCAGGACAAGCGCTATACAGTCACATACGAAAACTGGCGCATCGGCTTACCAGAGCTAGCCATTCATTGGTCAGATGGCACGATGAAAATTGATAAACAGATGGAAGGCTGGTCCAGCTTTTTAGTGAATGACGAAGTGGTTGCACGCTGGCAGGCGGTATACAAGGAGCAGGAGGATACCTTTGATGTCACCTTGCAAATTGAACCGAATAGTCCTATCCAGCAAGTGGATTTTTTCGCAGCCATTAGCCAAGCCGCATTATTTATAGGTTCGTAAGGAGAGATAGAAAATGAATGTTATTTTTGCACTAACAACAACAGGTGAACAGCTATTAGAAATGGTATCAACAGATGTAGCAGGCTTATTAGCTGCAGTACAAGGGGAGAGCGTCACATTTCCGTTTGGTAGCTATCAATATGATTTCCATGCACTAGATCATTATGAGGAAAATGGCATATATCGTCAGGAGCTTGTCATTTACCTAAAATGAGTGCCAGGCACACACACAATTTCCACACAATTCACTAGGCGATGCCCCCTGTCATCAAGCAGGCTTTTGACATATGGTAAAGGTACAGAGGTTTTGCTTGAGGGGAGAGGGGTGTGTTGGCGCATTTAAGTGAAGTATTAGAGGAAATCCACTATTTTCAACAGCTCATTGCGCAATCACGAACGAAGCATTTTGATTATTTGCTATTAAAAATTGTTGGGACAGATACAATTCCAGTTGTGCTGTTGACAAAGCAAGGTACACCTTTGCGGATGACAGATTATGATACAGCCTTTACGACCTGCTATTTTCGAATTGAAAAAATAGCGCCAAAGCGGGGGCTTTTAACGGTTTCTTTTCTACGTCCTGTAATGATTGAAGGAGAGCTGGCAACATTGGAGAAGGTAAATAAACGAGCAACAATTCATATCGACACATTGTCAGGGGTACAGCTACTGTCAACTTCGCTGTTAAGTGCAAATGTCTTTATTGAGTCGAAGTGGTGAAAGGACTGAAGTCATGCAAGACGTGTTACAAGTATATTATGCTATAGATGATGAAATTCAAGCGCTACCAACGACCGTATTTTTACAGCACGATGAGGATGGTGAGCCGATAAGTGTTCACTTTGAAGTACAAGACTATCGCTCAGCGCCAACAAGCTGTTCGGAGCTAGCAGTGAAAAATTTGCAGAGGGCATTGCCATCAAATATGAAAATCACCGCTTGTCAAACATGTATGTTTGGCAATTTCAATCCTTATGGCGATATGGATAATGAAATTTTTTGTTTAAAGGGCTTTGTGGCGCGCAACAAGATGGAGGTTTGTGAAATCATACAGAAAGCAGAAATACATGAACGCAAGCGCACATTGCTAGCATTTTGTGCAGATTATAAGCCGATAGATAATAAAGCGTATTATACGTATAATGATTGGGATATCTGAAATAATTGTTGACAAAATAAATACAATGCATATAATAAAGTCTAATATTAAAAAGCGTTGAAAAGAACGAGTAATTTTAATGGAACTGACAGAAAGTAGCCGGTTGTTGAGAGGCGCGGGGAAAATTAAAATGAATACATCTTGGAGCTGCGTACCGAAATTAGAGTAGGCTACGACGGGGTTGCATCCGTAATCCATGCAGGAGGTATCGCATTAAGCCGTACCGGTAGAGGAGAGCCTGTGTGAGCAGCTCTTGAAAAAAGGTGGTAACACGTTGATTATACGTCCTTTAGACATTGTGTCTAAGGGGCGTTTTTATTTTGATGAAAAAAAGGAGAGATTTAAATGTTTTTACAGCCAGCAGAGCAAATGAAAATGATTCAAAAAGGAGCGGATACGATTGTCGATATGGAGGAATTGCAGGCAAAGCTACAGCGCTCCTATGAGCAGCAAAAGCCATTAATTGTTAAATTAGGCTTAGATCCATCTGCGCCAGATATTCACTTAGGGCATGCGGTTGTGCTACGCAAAATTAAGCAGCTACAGGATTTAGGGCATCATGCAGTGATTGTCATTGGCGATTTTACAGGCAGAATTGGCGACCCAACTGGCAAGGCAAAGGGACGTGTCGCATTGAGTGATAAGGTCGTAAAAGAGAATGCTAAAACATACTGTGAGCAAATTTTTAAAGTGCTGGATGCCACAAAAACGACAGTGCGCTTCAATAGTGAATGGCTATCGAAGCTGACATTTGAGGAGGTCATCAAATTAGCTGCTAGCACCTCGGTTGCGCGAATTTTAGAGCGTGATGATTTCCAAAAACGCTATAAAGCACAGGTGCCGATTGGCATCCATGAATTTTTCTACCCGTTAATGCAGGCGTACGATTCGGTCGAGCTGCAGGCAGATATTGAGCTAGGTGGTACGGACCAAACATTCAATATTTTAATGGGGCGCACATTGCAAAAGCATGTAGGGCTTGAGAAGCAAATCGCCATTTTCATGCCGCTATTGGAGGGGCTTGATGGTCAGGAGAAAATGAGCAAAAGCTTAAATAATTATATCGGCATTAATGAAGCGCCTGAAAACATGTTTAAAAAGCTAATGGAAGTGCCAGACCAACTGATTATCAAATACTTTGAACTTGCAACAGATGAACATCCAACGATGATTGCGCAAATTAAACAGCGCTTAGCGGACGGAGAAAATCCGAGAGATATAAAAATTGAACTAGCAGAAATTATTGTAGCTTTATACCATGGACAAGAGGCGATGGTTACAGCAAAAGCTTATTTTGAAACAGCCTTTCAACAAAGAAAAATTCCTGCAAATATTCCGATATTGCAATTAGAAAATAATCACATAACTTTGAATGATGCTATACCAGCACTTGTTGCACTAGGGCTTGTAAAAAGTAAAAGTGAGCTTCAGCGATTAATTCAGCAAAATGGTGTTTCCTTGAACGAAAGCAAGCTGTCTCTAAAAGAGCTAGCGACAACGCTTGATACTGGAGATGTCCTTCAAATTGGTAAAAAACGCTTTTTAAAATTTATGAAGTAATGTGCAAACATTTTCCACATAGCAATCGTCTAATGGTTGAAATGGAGGGAAGCGAATGGACGATGTGATGGTATTACCAAAAGAGCAAAGCGTTGAGGAAACGGTAGAGTCACTGATGCAAATGTATGGACAAAGCATTTTACAGCTCGTTTATGCGTATGTTCACAACGAGGCTGTGGCGGAGGATTTAACGCAGGAGATTTTTTTGAAATGCTATAAGGCGCTACCAACCTACCAAGCCAAATCCTCGCTGAAAACATGGCTTTGGCGCATTGCCATCAATCATGCTAAAGATTATTTGAAAAGCTGGCATAACCAAAATGTCTATACAGCGGACGATACGGTTTTACATAATGTGCAAAGCAGCGAGGCAATTGAGCAGCAAATTATTCAGCAGGATGAGGATGCAGCACTAGCAAATGCAGTAATGCAGCTACCTGTCATCTATCGTGAAGTCATTTATTTATTTTATTTTGAGGACTATACGATGAAGCAAATTGCAGCGCTTCTACAGGTCAATGAAAATACGGTGAAAACGCGGCTGCGCAAAGGCAAGGCATTATTAAAAACACGATTGGAGGCATTGTAATGGATGAGCGATTGAAAGGCTTAAAGCGAGCAATGAAAAATCATACATTTGCAGATGTGCATTTTTCAGAGGAGCAGCGTATGAAAATTCGCAATCAAATGCAGCCAAATATCGAGCAGGCACTTTTTAGCCTTTTGACAGAGCGCAAAACGGCAACAGAGCTGATTCAGCTACTGCATGTCAAAGGCATCAAAAGCATTTGGCAAAATGAAGGGCTCGTTTTTATTAAATTGCATCAAGCGGAGGCAGCAGGAGAGATAGAGGGCATTTGGAATGCACAAGGAGAAAAATCATATCGACTAACGAAAAAAGGCCAGCAGAAATATGTAGAAGCTGCACAGCAGAAATGGTCACTGAAAGGCCTATTACATGGGGTGAAGCCAAATGAATCGTAAGCAATTTTTACAGCAGGTGACAACCTTTATTCGCTCAAAGCCTGCGCAGCAGCATGTGGAGAAGGAGCTGAACGGGCATATCCAGCATGCTAAAAAGGCCTGGATGGATAAAGGCTACGAGGAAGCGCAGGCAGAAGCGTTAGCAATTGAGCATATGGGCAACCCAATGACGCTTGGACAGGAGCTTGGCAAGGTGCATAAGCCAAAAGTGGATTGGCTGATGATTGGGCTTGTCGCGATGCTATTGGCATGTAGTTTTTTGCCTTTAATAGCAGTTGCCCCCTATTCATTATTTGGTGAGGGTATGCTACTATGGCGACATGCAATTTATACATGTCTTGCGGTCATCATCATCGTTTGCTTTATGCTTTTTGATGTCCGAAAATTAATGACAAGGAATTTTATTTTTTATGTTATTGCCATATTATTTGCTTTGTTACTTTATTCAACACATATGATTCAAGGGACAAGATTCTTTTTCATCGGCTCATGGAAGGTGTCTGTATGGCATACGTTGCCACTTCTTTGCATTGCATGGGCGATATTATTTTCAAATAGCAAAGTGAAGCTATGGAAAGCACTTTTATTTGTTAGCATTAGTTTTATTGTGATTGGGATTACTGGGAATATAGCGTCTCTACTCGTCTTCTCAGTTATGTCGCTTATAATGCTATTGAATGGGCATTTTGAGAAAAAACAAAAAATTGCAATGATTATCGGGGTTTTTACGGCAATTATAGCTTTCATTGCTTGGATTGTTGTGAGTATATGGAATGGAGGGATTCGCCTTTATCAGCTGGAACGTGTGTTGGGCTTTTTAAAGCCAGAGGAATATGCGGATGGTAGTGGATGGATTTATTTACGTGTTAACGAAGTGATAGCAAATGCTAAATGGTTTGGAGCAGGGGGCGCAGAAGGTACTTTCATTGAGAGCTCAACAGACTTTGCTTTTCTACAGCTACTTAAATATTATGGCTATTTTATCGGCATAATCGTGGCAATTTTATTGCTTGTGCTTATTATGCGCATGTGGAAATTGAGTGTCAATCAGCCACATTCCTTTGCCAAGCTACTCGTTGTTGGAGCGAGCACTTTATTTGCGACACAGGCACTATATGCATTGGCAATGAGTGCTGGGCTTGCACCAATTATGAGCATCCCAATGCCATTTATGACATATGGTTTAACACCAACTGTTACTAATGCCTTTCTGATCGGGCTCGTGCTTAGCGTTTATCGAAGGAAATCTTATATTTTTAGTGCATGAAGGGGTGAGAAATCGCCCCTTTTTCTGTTTTTTCAGCGTCTGCCCCAATCGTTTTCACTTTCCTTGAATTTAATAAATAGAGATAGTAGAAGGAGGGATCGTGTTGACAACGATTGGGATGCTGCACCATCGCAAAGACCCGACAACGGTGTTGAAATCATATGCTTTTGCGGCGGTGGCGAAGGCGGAAGGTGTTGATTTTTTTTATTTCACACCGAAAAGCGTTAATTTTACGAAGAAAACCATTTTGGCACAAGTGTATGAAAACGGTACATGGCATGAAAAGGAGTGTCCGTTTCCAGATGTCATTTACAATGCAGGAAGTCCTGAGAAGCTAGCGGTATCAAAGGATATTATCGGTAAGCTACGCAAGGAAGTGCCATTTACAACAAATTCTATAGGGAATAAGTGGAATGTTGCAAAGCGTTTACTTGCCTATAAGGATTTTGCTAAATACATTATTCCAACAGAAATTATTCAAAAGCTTGATACCGTGCATCAATATTTAGTGAAGTATTCGACGGTTGCTTTTAAACCAATTGATGGGCGTAAAGGCAAGGGAATTTATTTTATTTCCAAAGAGGGCACGAACTACTCCGTCAAACATAATAGTGAAACGACGAAATATACGAAGGGACAGCTTGATGCACTGTTAACAGAGCAATTAGCAACAGGTACATTTATTGTCCAGCCATATATTCGCTCTGTCACAAAATCAGGCTTAGTGTTCGATTTCCGTCTTCATGTACAAAAAAATGGAGAGGGCGAGTGGGTGGTGACAACGGTATATCCGCGCGTTGCCCCTGCAGGTAGCTTGGTGCCAAACATTAACAACGGTGGCTATACGAATTATTTAGAGCCATTTTTACAGCAGGAGTTTGCGGAGCAGGCTTTCGATTTAAAGCGTACATTGGAGCATTTTTCATTAGCGCTTGCGAAGCATTTGGACCATATTCAAATACAGGAGTTTGGCGAAATGATTGACGAAATCGGTGTCGATGTTGGCTTAGACCAAAATATGCGCCTATGGATTTATGAGGTCAACTGGCGCCCAGGCTGTCCGCCAACCTTTTACTTAGAGCTAGATGTTGTGAAAAATACAATTCGCTATGCGAAATATTTAGCAGAAAATAGACAGGTGTTAGCGAAAGCAAGGCAGACGAAGCGAGCGCACAAGGCGAAGCAAGAACAGGTACAGGAGCAGCAACATCAGCTTGCTGTGCAAGCACCAAAGGAGCGTCCACGCAATATGCCGATTATCGGAATTACAGGAAGTGCGGGGAAAACAACGACGAAAGCCTTTTTATCGTCGATTTTGCGCACGAAATGGTCGACCTTTGAGTCAAAGGATTATTGGAACACGACGGAGCATACGAAAAAGCATGCAGTAGAGCTAGCGAATGGCTATGAGGCAGCAGTGCTGGAGTACGGTATGGCATACAAAGGAGTTATTACAGAGCATTGTCGCATCATTCAGCCAACGATGAGTATTGTGACGAATGTCGGGCTTGCGCATGTTGGGAACTTTGATGGTGATGTAAGGCAAGTGGCATTAGCGAAATCAGAGCTCATTCAAGGGATGGATCAGCGCGGGGTGTTAGTCATTAATAAGGATGATGCCAATTCCAATTATTTAACGACAGCGCAATTTAAAGGCAAAATTTTAACAGTTGGTGTGCATTCAGACGCCGATTATAAGGCGTACAATATACGCTATAAAGAGGACGGCATGACATTCCAAATGAAGCTGCAAGGCAAGGATATAGCACTCTTTATTCCAATTTTAGGTGAGCACCATGTATACAATGCGTTGAGTGCCATTGCCGTTGCGGACTATTTAGGCTTTACACCACAGGAAATCAAGCAAGGGCTGCTGTTTAAAAAGCCTCCACGTCGTTTAACGCTTTATCATTGCAAACGTCATATTACGTTAATAGATGATACGGTACACTCGCATCCACAAGGTGTTAAGGCAGCCATCGACGTGCTGTCAGCTATCGCCAAGCGTCGTAAAGTAGCAATTATCGGGCAAATGCGCGAGCTAGGTGATTTGCGAGAGGCAGAGTATCAAAAGGTTGGCGAATATATTGCAGAGCAGGACATTGATATTTTTATCACATATGGCTTCCGCACAGAGGAAATGAATGCAGCTGCGCAGGCGAAGGGCTTTAATCCAAAAAACATGTATCATTTTACAAACAAGGAGAAGCTGCATGAGCTGCTGCCGAAAATTTTGAAACAAGGCGACACCATCCTTGTCAAAGGGGCAAGCAAAACGAACATGTTTGAAACCGTGAAGTTTTTGGCTGACTTGTATGAGGGAAAATAGCTGATATATTTGAAATTTCGCTGATAAATCAAGAAACCTGCAAAAATCAGAGAGAAGTCGCAAATAAATCGAGGAAGTCGCAAATATGAAGAGAGAAGCCGCAAATAAATCGAGAAAGTCGCAAAAATCAGGGAGAAGTCGCAAATAAATCGAGAAAGTCGCAAATATGAAGGGAGAAGCCGCAAATAAATTGAGAAAGTCGCAAATATGAAGAGAGAAGCCGCAAATAAATTGAGAAAGTCGCAAATATGAAGAGAGAAGCCGCAAATAAATCGAGAAAGTCGCAAATATGAAGAGAGAAGCCGCAAATAAATTGAGAAAGTCGCAAATATGAAGAGAGAAGCCGCAAATAAATCGAGAAAGTTGCAAAAATCAGGGAGAAGCCGCAAATAAATCGAGAAAGTCGCAAAAATCAGGGAGAAGTCGCAAATAAATCGAGAAAGTCGCAAATATGAAGGGAGAAGCCGCAAAAATCAGGGAGAAGTCGCAAATATCAGGGAGAAGTCGCAAATATCAGGGAGAAGCCGCAAATAAATTGAGAAAGTCGCAAATATGAAGAGAGAAGCCGCAAATAAATCGAGAAAGTTGCAAAAATCAGGGAGAAGTCGCAAAAATCAGGGAGAAGCCGCAAATAAATCGAGGAAGTCGCAAATATGAAGAGAGAAGTCGCAAATAAATCAAGAAAGTCGCAAATATCCAAAAAAAGCCGCTGATATCATCAACCAGCTCTGCAACAAACATCCCCAAATCAAAATGGCTATCGAGATGTCACATGCATCTGGATAGCCATTTCTTTATATTTTCAAATGAAAATGAATTTTTTTGGCGGCTGTGTAGGCATTGCGTTTTGCCTCGTGTTTGGAGTTACCTGTTGCGATGACGTATGCATAGCGGTGCCCCATCGAGAGTGGAGGGATGAGCAGTGTCCCTCTCCTTGGCTTAATATAAACTTCGACAACACCACGGCTATTTTTGGCTTTATTTCTCCCGGTTACTCTTTCTAATATGCCCTTGCGCTCAACGACTAAATACTTTGTATAAACAAAGCGCTGATGAAGCGGCTCGATATTTGGCTGTTCTCCTGTTAAAAGCTTTAATGTCTCCTTTACTAAATTAAAGCCAAAAGCTGCTTCTAGCATATGGTTCATAGCCCCGCCTGAAATGCGTGGATTGATTTCGATAAGCTTCCAACCATTTTTAGTTAGGCGTAGCTCTAAATGCATCGCACCATTTTTCACACGGAAGGACTCAGTAATCGATGTAACGATGTTCTGCAAGCTATCCTGCATTTTTTCAGGGACGCGGGCAAGCACGGTATAGCCTGTAATAATAAAGCGTTTGCCTTGTGTAATATCCTGCTCAATGAGCGCAATAATATGAGGCTCCCCGTTATAAATAATCGTTTCAACTAAGTATTGTGGTCCATCAATGTATTCCTCAATCATAATCGTATCTTGTGGATATTTTTCTTGCAGTGAGGCAATATGCTCAGTAAGCTGCTTTTTATTTAAGGCGAAAAGGACATCCTTTGAGCCCGTTGATTTTGGGGATTTAACGATTAAAGGGAAGCTCATTTTCGGCAGCTCACGCATATCATTTGCGTGTAAAATAAAAAATTTCGGTGTGAACTCGAAATGCTGTAGGTGCTGCCTTGTTACTTCTTTATCCTCCATGCTAGCAATGGCATCAGACTGTGCATAGTTTTTGCAAAATTCATCGCATAGCTGGGAGGCGGTATGGACGTATGGGTCTGTAAAGCTGACGATGCTAGTAATGGTCAGCTGTGTTTTTTGTAGGCTACGAATCGCTGTGCGCATTGCCTCCATATTTGTGATGTCAACAAATACCATTTTATGCACATCGACGTACTCTCTTCTTTGTTGAAATTGCTTTTCATTATTTGTAAAAAGAACCGTAAAATAGCCGAGGCCTTCTGCGGCTTTAATAGCTTCACGACTTGAGCCACTTTTATTTGTCCCAATAAAAACAATCGTCTTCACAACATCACTCCTATATACGAATTCTATCTTTCTATATGTATGAGCATAATAGGGCTTCATATAGTTGACTATCACGTGCGGCTTATAAAAATAAGAGAACATTCATCCAAATGCTTGCAATGTCTCTGCATATGCTACAAGCAGAAGGGGGGAGTGTATGAAGCCTATACCTGTTAGTGCTGTCGTAGAAATAGTCAATGGAGAATTGATAAAAGGGTCCGCAGATCTTGTAATTGAGCATGGTGCGTACCGTTTGAAACAAATCAAGCATAAAAGGACGATTTTTTTTACAAATACGAAAATTGTCAATTGGCAAAGCGTAGCGGCATTTTTTCCGTTAGTTATTGTGACAGAATGGAGCTATCGTCTAAGGGAAATACCTGATGGTGTAACAGTTGTGAAAGTAGAAAATATGACAAATGCGTATTGGCAGTTTGTGGAATATTACCGCCGCCAATTTAACATTCCGATTGTTGCCATTACAGGAACGGCTGGAAAAACGACAACAAAGGATATGGTGAAGCATATATTGTCAAATGACTATGAGGTTGTTGCGACACATTTAAGCAATAATTCCCGAACGGAGCTTCTCCAAAATTTATTGCGCATTAGTGAAACGACAGAGGCGGCCGTTTTTGAAACGGCAGTTGGTGCTCCGGGAGATGTGCTAGGCGCAGGGCGTTATTTTCAGCCATCTATTGGTGTCATTACAAACATTGGCTCACATCACTTAAATTACTGTAAAACGCAGGAAGGATATATCGGGGCAAAGGCGGAAATGCTGCAAATCGTTGGCAAAGGCACGCTCATTATTAATGCGGATGATGCTAATACAAAAAAAATAAATCTTCGCGCGTTTCAAGGGAAAATTATTCGCTTTGGCAAGCATAACGCGGATTTTTTAGTAAGTAGCATTACGTATACGGAGCGTGGCATGCGCTTTATTTTGCATCACCAAAATAAGCAATATGTCGTGAAAATACCTGGCCATGGGGAGCACCAAGTATACAATGCTTTAGCAGCACTTGCGGTTGTACATGAAATTGGCATGCCATTGCACAGGGCAATTGCGCAGCTTGCGACATTCCGCAAATTAAATAAGCAGCTGCAAATTTTAAAAGGAATTAATGGTTCAATGCTTATTGATGATACGTGGAGCATTACAACGACCTCGCTGGATGCAGCATTACACGTATTAAATAAGCTTGGGCAAGGCAAAAAGAAAATTGCGGTTATTGGCACGATTACTGATTTAGGGTCATGGGGCTATAGCATTCATAAGCAAGCGGGTGAGATTATTTACAAGCATGGGGTGGATGTGCTCATTACCATCGGCGAGCATGCCAGCATTATGGCTTCAAAGGCGCAGCAATTAGGGCTTGAGGCCGATATTTACAGCTTTAAAAATAATATGTTAGCACGCAGCCTTTTGAAAAAAATTGTTGATAGCAATACGATCATTTTAATTAAAGGGGATATGTATAGCGAGGCAATCCATGAATTAGCCGCGCAATTGCGTCGAGGGGAGGAGCTAGCTTGATTGCATTGTCTGTCAAAGACCTCCAAGCATTGTTAGGCGGTCAAGTTTTACAAGGCGCAACGAACTTTTCAGTGAAGCAGGCGCTGCATTATACACAGTTGGATAACGTGAAGCGTTATGCGTTGATTTTCCTTCGTAAAAGTGAAAGCGTCGATTGGAAAAGGCTGGAGCAGCACACGCCGTTGTTAATTGTATCAGATAAAGCGGAGGAGGAGCTACGCAAGGCTCCTGCTTCTATTACGGTTTTACAAGTAAAAAATATGCATGGCGCATTTTGGCAATTTGTCGACTACTACCGCACACTTTTTGCGATTCCAGTCGTTGCATTAACAGGTACGTGCGGGAAGACAACAACGAAGGAAATGCTCCGTCATATTTTACTTGGCGATTGGCAAGTGCAGGCAACGGTTAGTAGCATTAACGAGCCGAGGCAATCGCTCAATTACTTAACGATGGTTGATAAACAAACAAAGGCAGCCATTTTCGAATTAGGCTTAGGCAATTTAGGCAATATTAAGCATCAATGCTTAATTTACAAGCCAACTATTGGCATTATTACGAATATTGGTGTCCATCATTTAGATGGCTGTAAAAGCTTAGAGGGCTATATTCAGGCGAAGGCAGAAATCGTAGAGGGCATCGCACAAAATGGCACATTAATTATGAATGCAGACGATGCTAACAGCAAAAAAATTTCATTAGCTGCCTTTAAAGGAAAGGTCATGACATTTAGCGTTAAGCAAAATGCCGATTTCAAAGCGAGCAACGTACGCTATGGAGAGGGCGGAATGCGCTTCACTTTAAATAAAGGAAAGGAGCGCTATGATTGCTTCGTGCCAGGCTACGGAGAGCATCAAGTCTATAATGCGTTAGCAGCGCTTGCTGCTACGACAGAAATGGGCTTCCCACTGCGCAAAGCGATTGCTAAGCTGCGCACCTTTAAAAATATGGAGCGCCATTTACAGTTTTCTAAAGGGCTAGCAGGCAGCACGATTATTGACGATACGTGGACCAATAATCCAACCTCGATTGAAGCAGCGTTGAAGGTGCTAGCAGCAGTTGGCAAAGATAAAAAGCACATCGTTATTTTAGGTGATATTAAAAGGCTTGGTAGCTATGAGCGGCAATATCATCGTGAAATCGGCTCGCTACTTGCGAAACAATCTGTTGATACATTAATTACAATTGGACAACGTGCGAAGGATATTGCACTTCAAGCGAAGGCAGATGGCATCACTGCTGACGTGCATAGCTTTGCAGATGTCAAAGGTGTGATGGCTTTGCTGCAAAAAATCGTTACGAAAAATTCATTAATTTTAATTAAAGGGCCAATGTCCAGCAGGTCGATGATTGATTTTGCAAATGAATTGAAGGGGGATTTAAAGTAGTGATTCGCCCGATTAAGCACTGAATTCGCCCACAAAATAAGCGTGCCTGATTTTTCAGGCACGCCCTCTTTTATTTCGTAATGCGCTTCGCTGTAATATAGCGATCTTTATAATAGTCTACTAGCAACAAACGCGTAATGACGCCATCCTTTGTTGGCAAAATAATACGGTGCTCACCTGCATAAATACCAACTAATGAAGGGTTTTTAGAGCCCTTTGCACTGCTGAAAAAGACGAGATCCCCTTTTTGTAAATTGGTGCGGGCAACGGTTGTTCCAAGCTTCATTTGCTCCGATAATACGGTTGTATTGATTTTCACACCGCTTTGACTTAGTACATATTGTACGTAGCCACCAGCCGTAAAGCGCTTTTGTGCAGCTACATTGGCAGTGCCGATGCGTGCGCTATTTTTATATAGCAACGCCTTATCAACAATTTTTTCACCTGTCGAAGCGGGGTTAGCAGTCATTAATGATGGCAACACACGACGAGCAGCATAGTAATTATCTTTATAATACGGCTTGCTATTCATATCTGAAATGACGATATTTTGCTTTGTATCCGCCATATGCAAAAGCTTATTATTGCCAATGTAAATGCCTACATGGTCAGGGTCTGTCCCTGTTTTTTTACTTTTGAAAAAGACTAAATCGCCTTTTTGTAATTGGCTTCTTGATACGGCTTTCCCTTGCTTAAGCATATAATCTTCGTTATACGTACCTAAGTCAACACCATTTTTCTCGAAAATATACATTAAAAATGAAGCACAGGAGAATTTATAAGGTGCTGTTGGCTTATATTGCGTATTGCTATATGTGGCTTTCCCTATTAAGCTTTTTCCTGTCGCAATAATTTGATCTGCCTTTTGATTGACTGCTTGTTGGCTGACAGTGGCAGCGGCTACCTCCGTTGTTTGCAAAGCACTAGGCAGTATTGGTAGTGAGCTACAGCTAATCGTTAATGCTAATGTCGCTGTTAGTATTTGTTTTTTCATCATGGTCCCTCCTTGATTTCAAGCTCGTCCCGATTGTAGCACGCATAAATTGTGTATTTGGGAGGTAAGTTTATCCAATCGGGAATGTAACAATTTGAAACCGTTATAGGTCAAGGGGGGAGGACAGCAATTTACAGTTGTGTAACAAATGTAACAAAAAAGCTGATAAAAAGGCGTTTTATAAATGATTTATGAAATTTCAGTTAATTTATTACTAGGAAAATGGTAATATAAATACTTACTAGATGAGGTGATGAATGTATGCTAACGATTTTTGGAGGGATTGGGCTGTTCCTGCTTGGCATGTCGATGCTAACGAACGGACTGAAGGAAATTGCAGGAGAAGCGCTAAAGCGTTGGCTCAATAAGTTTACAAGAGGAACGTTTAGCTCCATGCTGTCAGGAATTTTTATGACCATCTTAGTGCAGTCCTCAACAGCAACGACTTTATTAACAATCGGCTTTGTCAGTGCAGGCTTGCTAACATTTATTCAGTCCATCGGTGTCATTATTGGGGCAAATATTGGGAGTACATCAACAGGGTGGATTATTTCATTAATTGGCTTTAAAATTAGCCTGCAAGCAATGGCATTGCCGATTATTGGCGTTGGTGTCTTTATGTCGTTTATCGCACCGCGCGATATTAAAAAATTCGGTGGTGTCTTGGCAGGCTTCGGCTTGCTATTTTTAGGAATTGATATGCTACAACAAGGAATGGGCGATGCGCAAAATTTAATTGCCTTCGATAAAATTCCTGCTAATTCATTTATGTCGATTATCCTACTTATTCTCATTGGCGTCATTATGACGATTATTATGCAAGCATCAAGCGCAGCGATGGCAGCGACATTAGCGGCTTTATTTACAGGCGCAATTGATTTTGAACAGGCTGCTTATTTAGTCATTGGGCAAAATATCGGCACAACAGCAACGGCATTGTTTGCCGCAATTGGTGCATCGGTAGCGGCAAAGCGTACAGCGATGACGCATTTATTGTTTAATGTAGTAACAGCGACCATTGTAACAGCGACATTCCCGTACTTTTTACAATTAGTACGTTGGCTGACAGAAGCGGCAACTGGACGCTTTGATGAAACGATGGCATTAGCTATTTTCCATACGTTATTCAGCGTGCTCGGTGCGATTATTTTCATGCCATTTATTCAACAGTTCGCAAAGCTTTTAATGAAAATTGTACCAGAGCGTGAAAATGCTTTAACACGCAATTTAGATAAAAAGCTTTTAGAAGTACCTTCTGTTGCACTGGATGTTTCGTTTAAAACGATTCGCGATATTTTAATCGTCTTAACAACGGCACAAAGCGCCTTAATGGTGACGAAAAAACTCACAGCAGACTATGAGCGCAAAATGGATGAAGTCGAAGAGGCCATTCAAATTACAAATGATTTTTTAAATGCCATTCAATCCACATCTAAAAGAGAACGCAATAAGCATATTGCCATTTTACATACACAGGACCATCTTGTTCGCTTAGTCAAGGTGCTACGTGAAGAGCAGCAGCTAGAGGCGCTCGTATTGCAGCCACAATTAATGACAGAGTGGCAGGAAATATTAGCAGATGTACAGCAATATTTGACTGGGGAGCAGCCAATCAGCGATATTGCCCAAATACTAGAGGGGCATTCACGCATGATGGCAGAGGCGCGCCGCAACAAGCGTAACGAATATTTCGAGCGCTCGGTAGCAAATGAAACGGAGCTAGGTGTAGCTGTTTCGAAGGTAGGGGCACTGCTTTGGATTGATCGCCTCGTCTATCATTATTGGCGTTCAACCGCACGAATGGCGGAATTCCAGCAGCTTGATGAGGAAAAGCGCATTTGAGCCAATGAAAAGAGGTGTCTGTAAGTCGACTTACAGACACCTCTTTAGCATGTGCTATAGCTTAAAGTGATTAATAACTGCTTGTAATTGCTCTGCTAAATTCTGGTGCAGCCGATTTGCGTTGAGCGATTGCTGCTTTCAATGTTCGTCAATGCAAGTTGGGCTAAGCTTTTTATTTTTTTATAAACCAAAATCATTATATCGGAGGCTTTATTCATGATTTGGCTGAATCATGGTAAAATAAGAAGCATCATAGATGGAAAAGGGGATAGATGTGTGAATATACGCATTGAATGGTTATATAAGGCGAAAAATGGAGCAGAAACGCTATTTCATTCAGCGCCATTACCAGCAGCGCAAGTGCTGATGCTTGTGGAGGATGTCATGCAGACAGGGCGAGTGAAAAATATTGTGTTAACAGATGCATATGACAGCACATGGACGCTAAAGGAGCTAAAAAAATATGTGCAAGAAGTCGCCTCTGAGCCACAAAATATCACGATTTACTTTGACGGAGGCTTTCAGCAAAATACAAAAACAGCGGGCCTAGGCTATGTTGTTTATTTTGAGCAAGATGGCAAAGCTTATCGCATGCGTAAAAATGCCTTTGTAGAAGGACTGATATCCAATAACGAGGCAGAATATGCAGCACTGCATTTAAGTATTCGCGAGCTAGAGGAGCTAAACGTACATCATGCAACCGTGCATTTTAAAGGCGACTCACAAGTTGTCATCCGACAAATGGCAGGGGATTGGCCAGCCTATGAAAAGGAATTAGCGGCATGGGCAAATAAAATTGACAAAAGGCTAGAAAAGCTGCATATTACACCGATGTATGAGCACGTCTCAAGAAAGCAAAATGAAGAGGCAGATAGACTAGCAACACAAGCCTTAAATGGCATTACTATTGATGGGCGGAAGGAGCTGCAATAAAAAATCAATAGTGAAAATAGTCGAAATAATGCTAAACTAATGATATCTAAATTTTGTCGGAAATGAGGCTATGTTATGAATGAAAAGCTAAAAATAGTAGTAGATGCAATCGATTTTTACCACGCAACATACTCAGAGGATGCTTGTATCATCGTAGCAGACACGGAAAAAATTATTGCTTATAAAGAAGGAAAAAAGGTTCGTCTCCCGATTAAGGTTGGACAGCTTGTTGATAATTATAAAGGAACGACCTCGATTAAAGCGCTATACTCAGGGCAATATTTACGAGAGGAGCATGGACCAGAATTATTTGGCTTTGCTTATATTGCGACAGCGCAGCCTATCAAAGACAATGGGCAAGTAGTTGGCGTTGTAAGCGCAATTATTTCCAACGAAAAAATAGAGGGTATCCGAACGTTAGCAACTGATTTGTCAAGCACAGTAGGCGATATGACGACAACAAACCACTCCTTAACAAAAGCGAGTGATGATGTCGCAGTGCGTCTTGATGAGCTATCAAGTCTTTCAGAAACGATGAATGAGGATATCCAGCAAATTAATACAATCGTGGCATTCGTTAAAGATATTGCGGTTAAATCAAGAATTCTCGGCTTAAATGCTTCGATTGAAGCGGCTCGCTCTGGTGAGCATGGACGCGGCTTTGCGGTCGTGGCAGCTGAAATTCAAAAAATGGCACAAAACAGTACAGAAAGCGCGGAGGAGATTGCACAGCAATTAGAAAAAATTAAAGCATCCATCGACCGCGTCAATTTATCAACGAGTGAAATCGTTGCATTTACAGAGCAGCTATCCTCTAGCATTGAGGGCTTTGATGGTGCCTATAAAGATATCGACAACACAGCGAGCAAGCTGTTGGACATTAGCAAATATTGACGGAGGCACACAATGAGGCAATTTCACAATGAGCAATTGACCGTTTATATGAGTCAGCTCTTTAAAACAACTTCCACCGTTATTGCAACAGCAGATTGCATTATCTTAGTTGATCCGACTTGGCTGCCAGCAGAAATCGCAACAATTCAAGCCGATATCGCTAAAATACGCAATGACCGACCACTTTACTTGCTTTTTACACATTCAGACTGGGACCATATTCTCGGCTATGGAGCATTTCCGGAGGCAAAGGTCATTGCAAGTGAAGCGTTTCAGCAGCGCACAGACAAGGAGCAAATCGTCGAGCAAATTCGCACATTTGATGATAATTATTATATTGATCGTGCTTATCCATTGCATTATCCGACTGTCGATATTGAGATTACTGAGGATGGACAAACACTGACAATCGGTGCTACGAAGCTTACTTTTTATTTGGCAAAAGGGCACACGAATGATGGACTATTTACAATCGTCGAACCACTCGGTATTTGGATTGCAGGCGATTATTTATCAGATGTAGAGTTTCCATATATTTATGATAGCAGCTATGCATATGAGGACACGTTGGGCAAAGTGAATCATATATTACAGCGACATACTATTCATTACTTAATTCCAGGGCATGGGCATATGACAATGGACAAGGCAGAAATGACAAAGCGCCAGCAGGATGCCCTTGCCTATATTCAGCAATTGCGCCAATGCATTTTACAGCAAAAAGAGAGCGACTATTTAATTACCAATTACGCTTATCCACGTAATATGCGAGCATTCCATCAAGCAAATATTCGCTTGATGGAAGAAGAGCAGAAGACTGTTTAAAATAGACTTAATGAATGTTATTTATATTTTGTTATGGGGGACTTATGAAAACTCACTATTATTTAGGCTGGTTTAACGATTTTTTCCCAGATAATCTAGGCAAGGTGTTACAGGAGGATATAATTGAGAGAAAATCTCTTGTGATGATTAGTTCAACTCCCTTTGTCGATGAAGATAATGGTACTACCGAACGCTCATGGCTTGACCAAGTGGGTATTATGTTTGATGAGTATCATTTAATTAATTGTCGTGTACATAAGGAAGATGCCAAAATTTTAATTGAAAATGCTTCAGTCATTTTTTTGTTAGGTGGAAATACGCTTGCACAAAATGAATTTTTGATGGAATATGAATTGTCGAATTTGATTAAAAACAGTAAAGCAGTTGTGCTAGGGGCTAGCGCTGGAGCAATCAACATGTCCGCTAAATGGTTATGCTCGAAAAACCTTGGCTATAAAGTTGAAATAAACGCTGTTTACGACGGAATTGGTCTTGATAATTTTTCCATTCTGTCACATTTTGATCTTGAAAATAACATGGCACTAGTTCAAAGAGAGCTGGCTCCTTTATCTGAGGAAATGAATATTTATGTATCGAACAAAGATTGCGCTGTACGTGCAAAAGGGGAGAAAATCGATATTTTAGGCAACGTCTATTTAATGTCCCGTTCAAAGATTCACAAATTGGCTGAGACATTGTAGAGTCACAAAAAATAAGGCAATCAAAAATATTTAGAGCGTATTTTGAAATCAATTGTTCAAAATACGCTCTTTATTCGTTGAGCAAATCATTTAAGGAATAGCTACTCTACAGCTTAACCTTCCCATACACACCACCACCACCAGCTTCAAACGCTAGCTGTCCAGTGCGAGCAAGAATAATTTTTTCCGCTAATGGCTGCGCTACAATTTCCATTAATTGTTCAAGCGTTGTGCGATGCAAAATATTCATTTCAGTACCGAAAGCCGTTAATAGCTTGTCCAGCGTCTTTTTACCTAGACCAGGAATAAATTCTAAAGGCACTTGATGAATATAGGGTGGGCGCTCTACTGGAGTAAAGGTAGCGCTAGAAAGCTGCTGAATGCGTGTCGCTACACCACGCACGATATGCTTGCTATGGCAAAATGGACAAATTTCAGCGCCTTCTGTCACAGCCTTGCCACAAGCCGCACACACCGTTTCATGATATTTCCCTAGCAACGGATGTAAGCCATAATTTGTTACAATGGCTCGACCATTCTCACGATGTAGCGCCAGTCGCAATTCCTCGAAATTAGCTGCCTCCATCTGTATTTTTTGGTATTCACGTGCGATTTTGCCAAGCGAATGCGCATCTGAATTCGTTACAAACGTATAGGGAGCTAATTCCTCTATGCCGCGTACCATATCCGTATCAGCGCTTAGTCCAAGCTCAATGGCATCGATAATTGCAGGGTCAAACACTTCTGTTAAGCTCTTTTTAACCCCTTTGCCATATAAGCTTTTAAAAGGTGTGAACACATGCGCAGCAATAAATAGCCCATTCAGTTCAGCGACTTTTTGCTGCAATGTTTTCGCATCACAATAAATGCGCTGTGAGCTAAGATGAATATTTTTCATATGCTTGCTTAACCATGCTGAAAAAGCCTGCATTGATTGCAATGTAGGCAAATAAGCAAGCACATGAATAGGTCCATGACAATGACTATCGTAAATTTCAAGCTCGGAGCCCATAATGAGCGTTGTCTTTTCATAGAGTAAGCCGCCCTGTGCTAATTCGGTCATTTTTCCTGTTCGCACATGCTCCTCCAGCTCCTCCAATACCTCTGGGCTATGACAATCAATAATGCCTATCATATCAAGCCCTTTATTGGCACTTGCTGTATGTAATATATTAGAAAGGGTTAATGTGCGACTTCCCGTAATTTTGACAGCACGCCCGCTATGCGTTCGTCCAATATGAATATGTAAATCCGCATAATAATCGTTCAATGAAAGTCCTCCTTGCGACAATTTTTATTATTATTTCCACACATGTCTCTACCTATTCTAATATAACATAATTAGCGCAGCATTCTCCTGAGCTGGCGGACTTCCTTTGTAAGTTCCTCCATTTGCTCATGTAATTTTGTCATTTCAGTCGATGAAAAATTTTCTTCTTTTTGCTGCTCTAATGCCTTTAATTCAAGTCCTTCTGCAATGGCAGATAAAGCATAGCCTAATACTGTTATAACTGTGCCGAGATAAGCAAGTCGATCAATTTGAATATCCGTACTTTCTGCTGATTGCCCAGTTTTTTTCTCTTTGCTAGTCATCTCCATCACTCCTTCTTACACTAGCCTATGAATAGTAAGCGGAAAAAGTGAATACATACATAAAAGGAAAGAAATCTTTGATAAGCAGAAATGGAGGAAATAGCATGGCAAAATTATTAACAGCAATGCAAGAGCATTTAGCAGCTGCACAGCATCATCTGCACTGTATGGAAAAGGAGCAGCAAAAGCAAAATAAAAAGCGCTTTTTGTACGAGCTTCAAGCTTTCCAAACATCAATGACAGCAATATTAAGCACTGCAAAGGAGTACAATAAACGCATTTATAAAAAGCAGCTTGTGAATTTGCCGCATAAAGCTTTTTTTCAAGCCATTAAAAAGAGGCATATTATCGAGCGACCAATGGCAGAGAAAATTGAAATGCCAATCAACTTGCAGGCAGTTTATGCGATAAAAAGAAATAATAAATTTGATGCTCGAACAGGCTTTTATCATAAAGGAAGACCGAACGATTCCATTGTTAAACTAGGCACATACTATGTGCAGGAAGTGCAGCAAGTCGTTTTTAGTATAAATGATGCAGGAATAAGCCAAAAATAAAAATTTCAACTATTTTTTCTCAAAATTGTACATGCTATACTATCTAAAAGGAGATGACTAGCATGAAAAAAATGATGCAAGGTATATTGGCAATTTTATTTTTGTCAGCAATTATCATCCCATCTGCACAAGCCGCAGAGGAACGTACAATCAAAGCAGAAATTGTTACAACAGATAGTATTGCTATGCGCAATGCTCCTATGAAAACGGGCAAAACATTAGCGATTATACCGAAAAATACAAAGCTGAGTGCAACTGCTCGCAGCGGTGATTGGTATAAAGTTTCCTATCAAAAGCAGGTAGGCTGGGTGCCGATTGATTATGTGACAAAATATGTAGCACCAAAGGCGAGCGCAAATCAAACTACTACAGCACCAAAGGGCAGTAGTGCAACGGTCAATCCAAAAGCCCCAACTTCCTTTCAAAACTGTACGGAGCTGCGCGTTTATTATCCTAAAGGTGTAGCGCAAGGACATCCTGCCTATGCCTCAAAGCATGACCGCGATAAAGATGGCTGGGCTTGTGAGAAAAAATAGTCTAGAGCTTTAATTAAAAACAGTGTGAAATGCTATGATTTCACACTGTTTTTCCTATAGTACATCTTTTATGACAGTAAAAAGGGCATCCCTTGGTATAACGACAGGAATATTTAGTTTGTCCTGAATCCTCTCTTTCATCGTATGTGAATAGCCCATACAATCAAGAATTAAAAGGTCAGCTCCCTGTGCCTCTAATTTTTGAGCTGTCATGAATAGGTGCTGCTCATTGAAGTGATACGGTGAGCTTGCGGCAAAGGAGACATTAAATTGTGCCTTTTGCCATTTAGCACAGACGCTATTTTGTTGTTCAGGCTCAGGGCCAATCAAGCCAAGATGTAGGCTAGGGTGAATGCCCTTGATTAAATGTGTCATAAAATGGTCAGGCAGCAATAAATTTTTTCCTGACAATTTATTAGCGAAATCGCCTGTGCACATTAGTAGAATCCATTGAAAATTCGACAAATCATGAATGCGCTTTTGAATATAGGGCATTAGCTTTTGTTTGCTCAGCTTCACTTGCTCGCCGCTTGTTAATAATGTAACAAGCATGTCCTCGTCATTTGAGGTAGGGGCGAGTGTGTTAATTTCATCTAAGGTAAGTAAGTCTAATACGCCAAATTCAGTTATGTCTAATCCAGCATCTTTTAATTTTATAATGTCTGACGCCATATCCTTACGCGGTGCTTGACCGATTGTGACAACTGCAATTTTCATATTTTTCATCTGACATACTCCGCTTCGTAATATTTTATCCCACTGACATATGTTTGTAATACTTTTGCTTCCGTTTCGAAAATAGGGTGTGACCAGACGACAAAATCGGCATCCTTTCCTTTTTCCAGTGAGCCGATTCGATGCTGTAGCTGGACAAGCTTTGCTGCATGAAGGGTAATGCTTTTTAAAGCTGTTTCTTCATCTAATCCATAGCGAATCGCTTCAGAGGCGCAATATTTTAAATATTGTATAGGGACAAATGGATGGTCTGTCATAATGGCAAATGGAATTTGCTTATCTTGAAAAATTTTAGCGATAGCAGGTGTTGAATGGCGCGTTTCATATTTAGAAGGTGTCAGCATATAGGGACCAACAGTGGCATTAAAGCCGCTAGCTTTTACTGCATCGACAATTAAATGTCCCTCTGTGCAATGCTCTAAATGAAGCTCCACATCAAATTCCTTTGCGATACGAATTGCTGTCATAATATCATCTGCGCGGTGGCAATGCAGACGCAATGGCATAACTCCACGCAACACCTCGATAAATGGACGCAATTCTAAATTATTGTCAATGTGTATATTTTGCTGCTCTGCATCTAATTGCTTCGCACGCTGGAAGCCATCCCGTAAAATTTGTGCGATTGCCATTCTTGTCATCGGCTTGCGCTTGTACTGATTGCCAAAAACATTTTTAGGATTTTCACCTAAAGCGCCTTTCAAGCCACTGCGCTCTATAAGGACACGCGATTCAAGTGTTGGGCCTGCAGTTTTTAAAATGCTCCAAATACCACCAATGACGTTGGCACTACCTGGTCCTGTTTGTACTGTTGTAACGCCACCTTCAATAGCATGCTGGAAGGAGAAGTGTCGAATATCGACGCTATCGAGTGCGTGCATTAAAGGGGTAAAGGGCTCACTATATTCGTTTGCATCATTAATATCCTCCGTTACTTCAGCCCAAGTTCCTACATGTGCATGAATATCAATGAGCCCTGGTGTGACGACAGCTCCTTGTAAATCAACGGTTTCGGCATGCGCAGGAATGTCGAGCGCTTTACCTACATAAGTGATAATGCCATCCTCTACCCAAAGCTGTTCAACAACATCGTTATGTTCATTTGCTGTGGCAAATTTTGCATTGTGATAAATCATCATATGAGAGCACCTGCTTTCTGGCTATATACTTGCTGTCCTTTAATAAAGGTCGCAATGACTTGGGCATCTAAATCTAAAGGATGCTTATTCCAAATAACAAAATCAGCAAATAAGCCATCACGAATTGAACCCGTCATATTTTCAATGCCTAAAAATTGTGCAGCACCAGTTGTTAACGCATAAAGTGCATCGGCACGTGATAAGCCTTCACGCACAGCTAAGCCTGCCTCAATGGCTAAATGTGTTGCACTGCTCGTAGGGTGATCTGTGCAAAAGACAAAGGGCGTATTCATCATAGCAAGCTGTTGATACAGATTTGGTGAGAGTGCCATCATTTCATTGTGCTCGATATAGCGAAATACTGGGCCTGCAACGACTGTATTCCATTTAGCCTGCTCGATAAAGGAAATTTCTGTTGCATGAACAATATGGAATTCATAGTGAAATTCCTTTTGCAAACGTTGAATCAGCTCAATATCGACTGCTTTATGTGCACGAATCATTATTTTCTTAATTGCTGGCTCCTGCTGTTGAAGCTGCTGCAATGTATCTCTTAAAGTTTTAGCGATACCCATGCGCGTTAAAGGCTTTTTCGTCGCATTAAAAAATGTATGCTTTGCATGGTGACCAATGGAAAAGGTAAAAGCAATATTGTTATCAATGACCATTTCATCAACCGTTGTATGTGTGTGATGTACAACGGCAGTCTTTGCCCCAATTAAGCTTTTAGGGGAGGGGACAATGTGCGAGGCAGTAATGCCATGTTGAAGTGCCATTTGAAAAGCTTTGTCAAAAGGGTAAATGCCATCAAGCACAGAATAATGTAGATTGCTTTCCATTTCAAAGCTATCGTCGCCTTCCCAACGAATGCCAATCTCTTGCAAGCCGATTTGTGAGCAGCTATCAATAAAGCCTGGTGTCACATAGCAATTTGTTAAATCAACTGCTGGCATATCTGATGCGGATGGTGCTATGAAATATTGCTCCTGCACTTCAAAATCACCTTTTTCAAAGGTGCGTGACTGGTAGTTAAAAACAAGTCCATTTGTATAGCGAGTCATTGATGGATTCCTCCTATTTAAATAGAGAAGATATTTTCTCTGTATTTGAATGAATAAATGGGGCTGCCCTGAAAGGAATTTCTTTCTGGACAGCCCCATTTTCTTATTCCCGCAGTAGGGGAATCAAATATAATTTATTTAGAAATTGAAACGTTTGTCCCATTTGGATGTACAATTTGCACTGAGTTATCAGGTGATACTTCGAAGCCTTGTACTTTTTTATTAATCGCTGCAACAGCCTCTGTAGCTTCTAGCTCAATACGTGGTACATCAGCCATAATAAGCTTTAATGCTTCTTTATAAATTTCTGCACGCTCTTCTTGTACAACTGTTTCTGAAACAGCACGAGCTAATAGGGCATCTACCTCTGGATTGCTGTAGCCTTTACCATTGCCAAGAGCCCCAATTTGATTTGTGCTAAATAGTTGGTATAGGAAGAAGTATGGGTCTGGATACCATGTCCATCCACCAATATTCATCGGCGCATTGCCTTTCGCAACCATGTCACTATAAGTACCCCATTCAACAACTTTAATTTCGACATCAATGTTTAAGTTATTTTTCAATTGACTTTGGAAAATTGTTGCGTATGGAACACGCGCTTGTGCTGCATAAATCTCCGTTTTGAAACCATCTGGATAACCAGCCTCCGCTAAAAGCTGCTTCGCTTTTTCTGGGTCATATTTTGGCACAAGGTCAATTAATGATTCATCGTAGCCCCATGAGCCAGGTGGTAACGGTAAATAAGATACCTCGCCGCCACCCCATTGGTTTACGCCAGAAATAATTTCCTCAACATTTGTGGCCATATAAATTGCTTCACGTACGCGCTTATCCGCTGTAGGACCAACCTTGTTATTTAAGTCTAAATAAACAATGGATAGACCAGCGTTCGTTAATAACTCAAGATTGCTATCTTGTTTAACAATTTCGCGGTTTTGTCCTTTAACATCCATTGCGATATCAATATCACCTGAACGTAGGGCATTTGTTAGCATATTTTGATCAGCGATAAATTTCATTGTTAATTTATCAAGATGAGGCTTTTCACCCCAGTATCCATCGTGGCGTACTAGCTGTACTTCTTGGTCCTTTTTCCATTCAGTTAATTGGAATGGGCCTGTGCCAATAAAGTGCTCAGAGAAATTATCGCCCCAGCCCTCAACCTCTTCTTTTGGAATAATAATATTCCCAGCGTCTGTTAACATCGCTAATAACGCTGCATTCGGTGTAGCTAAATGAATTTCTACCTCATAATCAGAAACAACCTTCACTTCTGTTACACCATTTAAGCGATTCATAGCAGATTCCTTAGCAGAGCGCTCTAATGAATATTTCACGTCCTCTGCTGTCATTTCACGGCCATCTTGATATTGACCTTTTTGGAATTTAACGCCTTCACGTAGCTTAAATGTATACACAAGCATATCATCAGATACGCTCCACTCTGTAGCTAATGAAGGAATAACCTCAGATAAATCTTTGTTATACACAACTAATGTATCAGCCATTTGACGTATAACTTGAGATTCATAAGCACCCGTGTATTTGATAGGGTCAAAGGTTTTCGCATTCGCTGAAAGACCGACGCTTAATGAACCACCTGCTGTTACTTCACCAGTTGCTTCTCCATTTGCTTCCTGTTCCTTGTCCGCACCTTTATTATCTCCACCACATGCAGCTAACACTGAGATGACTAGTGCAAGAATTAATAGTAAGAAAGACTTTTGATGAAAAATTTTCTTTGACATTGTATTGCCCCCTTTAATTTTTGTTTCACAATATGAACCTATGATTCAAAAATAGGTTTGAACTAAAGTTAGCACTTCGTAAATAAAAAGTAAATAAAAAATATTAAAAAATTTCAGAAAAATATTTACAAACAAAGTTCGTTAGGTGTAGTATATGATTATTCACAATATGAAACAATGTTTCTAATAACGAAAAAGGAGGTTTGGGAAAGTGGGGTCATTTATTTTAAAAAGGTTAATTAATTTAATTCCTACATTGTTAGTAGTAGGCATCATCGTCTTTGTCATTACAAGAATGATTCCTGGTGATCCTGCATCTGTCATGCTTGGCCCACAAGCCAGTGTAGAGGATGTTGAGAACTTGCGAGAGGAATTGGGGTTAAATAAATCTTTGCCATTGCAATTTGTTTCATATATTGCAGACTTAGCACAGCTAAATTTAGGCTACTCCTACTCTTATAGTGAAACGGTTTTCAGTTTAATTGCGGAAAGATTTCCAAATACGGTTATTCTCGCTATTGCCGCGTTA
Organism: Lysinibacillus louembei; assembly: GCF_033880585.1. Classification (NCBI taxonomy): domain Bacteria; kingdom Bacillati; phylum Bacillota; class Bacilli; order Caryophanales; family Bacillaceae; genus Lysinibacillus; species Lysinibacillus louembei. The sequence goes on along the minus strand of NZ_CP137624.1, from coordinate 3,139,284 downwards.
CTAATTGCTGCACTCATTGGTATTCCAGCAGGGATTTTAGCAGCGAGAAAACAAAATACAATCGTTGATTATATCGTTATGTTAATTTCTTTAATCGGTGTTTCGATGCCAATCTTTTGGCTAGGGGTCATGTTAGTTTTATTCTTTAGTGTTAATCTCGGCTGGCTACCAGCGACAGGGATGGGCAATATAGAAGAGGGGCTTTGGCCATTTGTAAGGCATTTAATATTGCCAGCATGTGCCTTAGCAACAATTCCGATGGCTACCTTTGCACGTATTACACGCTCTAGTATGTTGGAGGTAATTTCACAGGATTATATAAAAACAGCTCGCTCGAAAGGGCTGAAAGAATATTTAGTTATTGGCAAGCATGCATTTAAAAATGCTTTGACACCTATTTTAACGGTATTAGGTATGCAAATTTCTAATTTATTGGGCGGCGCTGTTTTAACAGAAACTATTTTTAGCTGGCCTGGTATGGGGCGCCTGATTGTTGAGGCGATTGATAAACGTGATTTTGTCGTAGTACAAGGAACTGTTATTTTTATAGCCTTTATTTTCGTACTTGTAAACTTGATTGTTGATGTGCTTTATAAAGTAGTAAATCCAAAGGTAAATTTAGATTCGAATGGAGGGAAAAAATAGCTATGTCTCAAGCGATAACAAATGATGCGAAAAAGAAAAAAAATACATTAGTTCGCAAACTATTAAAAAACAAGCTAGCATCAATCGGTTTAATGATTGTAGCTTTTATGACCGTTGTAGCTATTTTTGCTCCATGGATTGCAACACATCCACCAAATGAAATGGCTGTTGGTAAAGCATTTCTACCTATTAACACGGATGGACATTTACTTGGCACTGATAACTATGGTCGTGATTTATTTAGTCGCCTTGTGTACGGTGCGCGTATTTCCATTGTGGTAGGGATTGCTGCCGTATTATTCGGTGCCGTATTTGGCACGCTGCTCGGGTTAGTAGCAGGCTATTTTGGTGGTCGCTTAGACTCTATTATTATGCGTACAATGGATGGCTTGTTTGCATTTCCTTTCATTTTATTAGCGATTACATTAATGACGGTTTTAGGACAAGGTTTATTCAATGTGATTGTAGCGATTGGCATTGCCAATATTCCCGGATTTGCAAGGCTTGTTCGTGGACAGGTACTTAGCGTGAAGGAAGAGGAATTTATTGAAGTAACACATTCATTAGGTGCGACACACCGCCGCATTATTTTCAGTCATATTTTACCGAACTGCTTAGCGCCATTAATCGTATATGGCACGATGAGCACAGCTGGTGCAATTATTTCGGAGGCAGCATTAAGCTTTTTAGGCTTAGGAGTTCAGCCACCTACCTCTTCCTGGGGAAGTATTTTAAAGGACGGTAAGGATTTCTTAGTATTAAATCCTCAAATGGCAACATTCTCGGGAATCTGTATTTTAGTCACAGTATTAGGTATTAACTTATTAGGAGATGGCTTGCGTGATGCGCTTGATCCAAAAATGAAGGTGTAATGGGGAGGTGACAGTATGACAGAACAATTACTTGGTGTAGAAAATTTGACGGTAGAATTTAAAAGCAGCGGGACAACGATGAAAGCAGTGAACGGTGTCAATTTACAATTGAACAAAAAGGAAACGCTTGGCATTGTAGGGGAATCTGGCTCAGGTAAAAGTGTAACAGCAACTGCTTTAATGCGATTGATTCCAGCACCATCAGGGAAAATAACGGATGGCAAAATTTATTTTAATGGACGCGATTTAATGCAGCTATCTGAAAGAGGGATGCGCGAGATACGGGGAAATGAGATATCAATGATTTTCCAAGACCCCATTACAAGCTTAAACCCTGTGCTGACAGTAGGAAATCAAATCGTTGAGGTTATTCGTGCACATGAAAAGCTCTCTAAAAAAGAGGCGAATGTCAAGGCTGTAGAAATGCTGAAAATGGTAGGCATTCCTGAGCCTGAAAAACGACTGAAAATGTATCCTCACGAATTTTCAGGTGGGATGAGGCAGCGTGTCATGATTGCGATTGCACTCGCCTGTAATCCAAAGCTGTTAATAGCAGATGAGCCAACGACAGCACTGGATGTTACAGTGCAAGCACAAATTTTGGATTTAATGAAGAAATTACAGCAGGAGCATGATACAGCAATCATCATGATTACCCATGATTTAGGCGTCGTCTGGGAATTATGTGACAAAGTAAATGTGATGTACGCTGGACGCACTGTAGAATCCACAACGACGAAGCAATTATATGAAGGCTCGTTACATCCATATACGTGGGGGCTACTTGAATCGCAAATTACGATGGATACACATGGACAGCAGCGATTGCCTGCCATACCGGGAAGTCCACCAGATTTAACGATGCCAATTAGCGGCTGTCCCTTTGCAGCAAGATGCCCTTTAGCAACGGAGCTTTGTCATACAACAGCACCTGAATTAGTGGAAGTAAAGGACCAGCATTTTGTAGCCTGTCATTTGCAATCGAAGGAGCAAATTATCCCGCGTAAGGAGGGGATTTTTAATGCAGCAAAATAAAGAGCTCGTATTAAAAGTAAGCAATTTAAAAAAGCATTTTCCAATTAAAAATTCGATTCCTTTTAAAAAGGTAACACAGCATGTCAAGGCAGTGGATGGTGTTAGCTTTGAGCTATATAAAGGAGAAACATTAGGCATTGTTGGGGAGTCCGGCTGCGGCAAATCAACGGTTGCACGCCTAATTAATCAACTCATTGCCCCAACGGAAGGAACGGTGGAGTTTCAGGGCGTCGATTTAGCTAGTTTAAATACGGCAGACATTCGCTCAGCACGTAAATCGATTCAAATGGTCTTTCAAAATCCATATGCATCGCTCGATCCAAGAAAAACGATTGAATACTTAATTGCAGAGCCGATGGTGATTCATGGAATTGGCGATGAGGCGGCAAGGAAAAAGCGCGTAATAGAGCTACTTGAAACAGTTGGCTTAAGCGATTACCATGCAAAGCGTTACCCACACGAATTTTCAGGCGGTCAAAGACAGCGTATTAACATTGCACGAGCGCTTGCCCTAAATCCAGATATTGTCGTATGTGATGAGCCGGTTTCAGCACTGGATGTATCTGTTCAAGCGCAAGTGATTAATTTACTAAAGGATTTACAAAAAGATTTTGGACTGACATATATTTTTATTTCACATGATTTAAATGTTGTGAACTATATGTGTGACCGCATTGCCGTGATGTATTTAGGCAAAATTGTTGAGATGGGCACATATGAGGAGATTTATAGCAATCCACAGCATCCATATACACAGGCACTATTATCAGCAATACCGAAGGAAAATCCATTTGATACAAAGGATCGCATTATTTTATCTGGCGATGTACCTAGCCCTGTGAATCCACCGAGTGGCTGCGCATTTCATAAACGCTGCCGCTTTGCGATGGAAAAATGTGCGCAAATTCAGCCACAGCTAGATTCATTGACAGATACACATCATCAAGTATCCTGCCATTTATTTGAACAAACAAAATAACTAATAGCGTATAAAGGAGAATGTAATATGTCGTTAAAATATGTAATGGAAGTTTATGAGTTAATGGATAGTATTCATGTAAGTGGAGAAGTAGTGAAGGACTACTTACATGCAATTAACCCTGATGTGGAGGTAACCGTTCAAACAATTGAAGGAGCAAAGGGCTCTACGGATTTTGTGAAAATTGTAGTAAAGGGGAAAAACGGTAAATCCTCAGGAGGCAATGCGCCAACATTAGGTATTATTGGACGTTTAGGAGGTATCGGTGCAAGACCAGAGATGACAGGCTTTGTATCGGATGGTGATGGCGCATTAGCCTGCATAGCAAGCGCAGCGAAGACCATCGATATGGCTTTAAAGGGAGATCAATTAGAGGGCGATGTTATTTTCACGACACATATTTGTCCGATAGCGCCAACTTTACCACATGACCCAGTGCCTTTTATGGATTCACCTGTAAATATCGGTGTCATGAACCAGCACGAAATCGATCCAGATATGGATGCCATTTTATCGATTGATACAACGAAGGGAAATCAAGTTTGTAACCATAAAGGCTTTGCGATTACACCAACTGTTAAAGAGGGCTATATTTTAAAAATTAGTGATGATTTACTGAATATTTACAAGCAATCTACTGGTATTGCACCTGTTGTATTACCGATTACAACACAGGATATTACCCCTTATGGAAATGGTTTGTTCCATATTAATAGTATTTTACAGCCAGCAGTGGCAACAACGAGCCCTGTAGTTGGGGTAGCCATTACAACCGAGACAGCGGTTGCAGGCTGTGCAACAGGTGCTACACATGTCGTGGATGTAGAAGGGGCAGTGCGCTTTTCTTTAGAGGTGGCGAAGGTCTTCGGTGTGAATAAATGTAGCTTCTATGACAAAGAGCAATTTGAGTTAATGGAAAAGCTATATGGCAGCATGCATCATTTACAAACGAAAGGTAGCGAGGTATGAGGATATGGAAAATATACATGATTTAAAGCTTCGATTAATTGATGAAGTGGAAAATAATAAAGAAGAGTTACTGGATTTATGCTCAAAATTAATTCAAATTCCAAGTGTCAACCCACCTGGTGATACAACGGAAATTACAGCGCTTATTGAAAAGTATTTAAGCGATGTCAATATTGCCTATGAAAAATATGAATCTGCTGATAAAATGTTTAATTTAGTAGCGAAAATTGGCAATGGTGAGGGCAAGGAGCTCGTTTATTGCGGGCACACAGATGTCGTCCCAGTAGGCGATTTATCAAAATGGGATTTTGACCCATTTTCAGGCGAAATAAAGGATGGCTGGATGCTAGGTCGAGGCGCTAGCGATATGAAAACAGGGCTTGCGGGTATTATTTTTGCAGTGAAAATACTGAAAAAATTAAATATCGAGCTACCTGGACATCTGACATTAGCTATCGTGCCAGATGAAGAAACAGGTGGGGAGTACGGTGTACCATGGCTTTTAGAGCGAGGCTTAGTAACGGGAGATGGCTGTTTAATTGCCGAGCCATCATCCTACTTAAACCCTACAATAGGACAAAAGGGCTCCTATTGGTTTGAGCTTGAAACACGCGGTGAGCCAGGGCATGGTAGCTTATCACCGTTAGCTGGGAAAAATGCGATTGTTGATGCGATTCGCGCAATTGAGGAAATTCGTACATTATGGGATGTGAACATTCAAATACCTGAAGAGGTGCAGCCTTTAATTAACGTTTCCAAAAAGTATATGCGAGAGGTTGAAAAAGACCGCTTGAAATATCAAGAAGTTTTAGAGAAAATTACTGTGAATATTGGTACAATAGAAGGAGGAACAAAATCTAACGTTATTCCTGATTATTGTAAAGTACAAGTCGATTGTCGTTTACCATTTGGTATTACACAGGAAGAAGTAACAGCCATTTTGACAGAGAAGCTAGATGCGTTAAATATCGATTATTCGATAAAGCGCTTTGGCTTTAAAAGTGTCGCAAACTATACTTCTGCTGAGGACCCAGTATGTAAAGCGATTGTAGATAATATTTCGCTCGTGACAGGTCAAGAGGCATACGGTGTCATGCAGTGGGCAAGCAGTGATGCACGTCATTTTAGACAATACAATATCCCTGTCCTACAATATGGACCTGCGTATTTGCCAAGCATTCATGGCTATAATGAAAAGGTACAGGTTGATGCGATCATACGCTGTGCTAAAGTGTATATTGCTGCGGCAATTGATTTCTTGTACAACAAGTAAGAGAGAACGTTCTCTCTTACTTATACAAAAGGAGCTGTCTGAAACTTTCGGGCAGCTCCAATATTAATCGTATAAAAGGGTGAGAGAAATGTTAAAAACTCTAAATTTATCAATTGCTGTGTTAAGAATGTTCACAAAGGAAAAGCCAACTTGGGGTGGTCGAGAGTTAGCTGTTGCAATGGGTTTAAACCATACAAATTTATATCGGATTTTAGAAACCTTTGAGATGAATGGATTTATAACAAAGGACCCTGTGACGAAAAAATATTCGCTAGGCATTGCACTTTGGGAGCTAGGAATGAATATGTACGATTCTCTAAACATCGACCAATTATGTATTCCTATTTTAGAAAATTTGCAAAAGGAAACAGGTGAAACAGCGATTTTCACCGTTTTAAATGGCTTAGAGGCATTAACGCTGTTAAAGGTAGAGCCTGAAAACAAAGTGAAATTTTCTGTATCGCGTGGCAGTAGAACACCGCTATATGTGGGAGCATCCTACCGCTCTATGCTTGCTTATTTAACGGAGGAGCAAATTTCACAGGTAATCGATCAGCCGCTCATTGCTTATACGGAGAGAACGATGATAGATGCCAAGGAAATACGACAAGAGCTAGAAAATATTCGCACAAATGGCTATGCAGTGAGCCAAGGAGAATACACGGTAGATGTATTAGCAGTTGCCATGCCTATTTTTAATAGCAATCAACAAATTGTCGCATCCGTTACGGTTTCAGGCCCTTTATATCGTTTTACAGAGCAAAAAATTGGTGACGTTATCGAGCCATTAGCGCGTACGAAAAAAGAAATTGAATCAATTATCGGTCGCTATCATCTGAATTTCAATTAAGGAGAAGGACACTATGCAGCATTTACATAAAATTGCATTAAATGTTTTAACGGGTAATTTACAAGTCCAATCAACAGAAACGTTGCTAATTTTAACAGATATTCATCAGCAAGAGATTGCCAAAATCTTTTATGAAGCAGGCTTAACAATAACAAAAAATACTTTATTTGTTGTCATGCCACTATTAGAAAAATCAGGACAGGAGCCACATCCAGCAGTAGCGGATTTAATGGCAAATGCGGACGTGACGCTTTGCGTGACATCCCATTCCTTAACACATACAGCAGCGCGAAAAAATGCCTGTGAAAAAGGTGGTCGAGTAGCGACAATGCCAGGCGTTACATTATCTATGCTAGAGCAGGGAGCGCTGCATGCAAATGCTGAGGAAATCGAAGCACTTGTCGCACATTATGTACAGCTTCTGAACGATGCGGCTGTTGTTCGTATTGTAAAGGATGGATATGAATTAACGTTTAGCATCGCTAATCGCAATGGTATCCCATCCACTGGTATTGTGCGCCAATCAGGAGATTATGGCAATATTCCTTCGGGCGAGTCCTATATTGCACCAAATGAAACATCGGCAAATGGTGAAATTTTAATTGATGGCTCAATCGCCAATATTGGCATATTACAGGAGCCACTATTATTGAAAATTCGCGATGGGCGATTAGAGGATGCTATCGGTCCAGATGGGCCAAAGCTCTTATCCCTACTTGGTGAAGGGAATGGACGCATCATTGCTGAGTTTGGCATTGGTGCAAACAAGAGCGCCATTCTTTGTGGCAATGTGTTAGAGGATGAAAAGGTTTATGGCACAATTCATATTGCCTTTGGTAGCAATGCACCATTCGGAGGCAGCAATAAAGCAGATGTGCATATCGACTGTGTTGTCAAAAACCCAGTTGTTTATTTAGATGGTGAACAATTAATTATGTAATGAAAGTAAGAAGATTTGTACTTTTAATATGGTACCTGTGGAGTGGACACTTGAAAAAGAGTGTGCACTTCACAGGTATTTTTTATATACTTGATTCTCAAGCAACTAAAGGACGGACAACAACGATGAGTAAACAATTATTTTCACCAAAACAGATGGAACAACTACAACAGAATCCACATGTAGTCAAAGTAACCGAACGAACAATTACGTACGCAGATACATTTAAAAGCCAATTTATCGATGAGTATTTGGCTGGTAAAACACCAAGACAGATCTTTAGCGAATATGGCTTTGATATCGAAGTGCTCGGGATGAAGCGTGTTGAACAAGCTTCTTCACGTTGGCGAAAAGCGTATGATCAAAATGGATTAATTGGTCTGACAGATACGCGAAAAACGAGCTCAGGCAGACCGTTACAGCGTGAATTAACCATGACAGAAATGGTAGAAAGACAAGCGGCTCGTATTGAATTATTAGAAGGACAAATCGAGCTACTAAAAAAGCTCGAAGTGACCGAAAGGAGGCTGCTCAGCGACAGTCAAAAACAAAGCGCACGTAAAGTATTTCAACTCATTGCAGATACGCTTAAGCAGTTTCCATTTAAACGCATGGTGACGTATTTTTGTACGCTTTTAAACGTCTCTCGTTCAGGCTATTATCGCTTTTTAGAGACAGAAGAAGCACGAGCTGTAAAGGAAAAACGAGATGAAGAAGCACGCGACCAGATCTTAAAAGCCTTTAAGCGTCGTGGTTATAAGAAAGGTTCACGCTCGATTAAAATGACGCTTGAACAAGATTTTGATCTCGTCATGAACCGAAAGAAAATCCAGCGTATTATGCGTAAATATGGCGTCGTTTGCCCACATCGTAAACCGAATCCCTATAAACAAATGGCGAAAGCAACGAAAGAACATCGCGTGGTGCCGAATTTATTAAACCGTGAATTCAAACAAGGTGTGGCAGGTAAAGTATTACTAACAGACATCAGCTATATTCCATACAACGGAACGATGGCTTATTTATCGACCATAAAAGACGGCTCAACGAATGAAATTTTAGCGTATCATGTATCAGACCGTATTACGCTAGGTATCGCCACAACAACGGTGAAAAAACTCTTCCGTAATAAACGTGTAAAGCTCCAGCCAGATGCTTTCATCCACTCCGATCAAGGTGTTCATTATACAAGCCCTAAATTCCAAAAGCTTTTAAAGCACTACAAACTTGGTCAATCGATGTCACGTCGAGGTAACTGTTGGGATAATGCCCCACAAGAATCCTTCTTCGGACACTTAAAAGACGAGGTTGATTTCAGCATGGCCAAAACGTTAGACGAGGTACGTGCTAAAATCGATCACTACATGGTCTACTACAATAATTATCGCTATCAATGGAACCTAAAAAAGATGGCTCCTGTACAATACAGAAACCATCTCTTGGCAGCCTAAACCCTTTTTTACATTTGTCCTTGACTAAGGGACCATATTATTTAAAGCATTGCTTTAAAGTACTTTTTTATTTTATAGGAAATCCATGTCGTTTTTAACGATGCATAGCTACCAATCGCGGCATAGCCATAAAACCAGCCCATAAATATGCCTGCCACTAAGTGGTGCTTATGACTGATAAAAATAGAAATAAGCAACCCGATAATTAAAGCAATGGTTGGCACCCAAAATGGCTTTATATGAAAGAGCTTCTTGCAAAGCTGTGTCTGTAACAGCATCCCAAAAGTTTGTATGAATAATCGGAAAGTGAGCCATTTGTACACCCCGTGTCCATCGTTTTGATTTTAGTATGTAGTAATACAATTTTTTTATACGAGGCGATAATGCCTAAAAATCGTATGGAGAATGATAGAAATGTTTTAGCTTTGAACACGTATGGCAAAAAATTTCCCTCATATGTAAAAGGAGATATGACCTACAACGAAGAACTATTACAGGGCAACAAAGTATAGACTACATTGAAATGTCGGCTGACAAAGAATGTATATAGGTTCAGTAAGTGAAATAAAGTGATAGAAAGGAGGGAAAGATACTGAATTCTTTTGCATTAAGAATATTAAAGATGTATGTTTTATTGCTAGCAGGACTCTTTGGGTTATTTGTATTAATTGGAAATTTAATGGACTATGGCTCGAATGAGCAGTTCGTTAAGCATGTACTATCAATGGATACGACATTCGAGGGCAATGCGCTAATGTGGCGAGCTATTACAAATCCAACTATGCATACAATCGCCTATTGGCTGCTCATTGCTGCCGAAGCACTTTTCAGCTTTCTTGCTATTTTCGGCGCATATCAAATGTTTAAAAATCGCAAAGCCTCTGGTGCTGCTTTCAATGCCGCTAAAAAATTCGGCTTCTATGCATTTATAGTGGGATTCTCAATTTGGTTTTTAGGCTTTATTGTCATCGGCAGCGAGTGGTTCGCGATGTGGCAATCAGCTATTTGGAATGGTAAGCAGACCGCAATGGATATTACGGAGGTTTGGATTGGCTTTGCCATTTTGCTCGCTTTAAAGGATGAGGATTTAAAAGTAGCATAATGCTAGAAAAGGTAGGCTGTTGAGAAGTGTAGCTTTCCCAACAGCCATCTTAGGGAAGCTTAGTTAGGATAGAAAAACTCATATTTAGCGCATCGTTTTTTTAACTTGCTTTAATTCATTAATAATATAGTCTATCTGTTTTTGTAAATCATCTACCTCTGTAGATTGATATGGCGCATTTTGATTATTTGCTTTTTCTAATGATCTAAGCGCTAAGCCTGCTGCAACAGCAGCTAGACCGTCACCAAGTGCGGCAATAGAAGCACCGATGTAGGCGAGCCTAGCGATTTGAATATCCGTTATATCCGAAGATTGATTTTTGTTCATGACCAAATCCCCCTTGAATTGCATAGTGAGCTCACCTGTATCCTATGAATTCAAGAGAAGAAAAGTGACACTAGAGGGGTTAGAGCAATTTTATTTGCTGTGTTGAAAAATTTTCTGCTCCAGTAAAGCTAAAGCTCCAGATATAGCCTCTACATCCTGTGAGGAGGTGCCATCAAGCAGCAGCAAAAATTGCTCCTCAATGCTGTTAAAAGCCTCTGTCATCATTTTTTCTCCCTCTAATGTAAGACGAATTACCTGCTTTCGGCGATCTGTTTGGTCATTTGTTTTTTCAATAAGCTTTCTTTCCTGCAATTTCCGTAGTTCACGGCTCGTATTTGGCAAGGACATGTGCAAGCAATCGCTAATTTCCGTTGCGGTTACAGCCTGACTCACTTTAATATACTCCAAAATCTTATATTGAAGAGCTGTAATATTTTCAAGCTTGACATTTTGCGTTAATGACTGTGTTACTTCATGTAAGTTCGTAGTAAAAGCTACAAATTGCTGAAATAAATGATGTTTGTCCAACTATTCTCACCTCTTATTTATCAAGATAACAAATAGCTTATCTAAAAACAATTATCATTTGACAATAATTTATGGTATGTTGTATTATTTGGTTATCAAATGATAAGTAATGGAGGCTTTAGCATGAATGCGTTAATTATTTATACATATCCAAATCATCAAAGCTTAAACTATGCTTTTTTACAGAAGGTTGTACAAGGCTGTCAGGAAAACCCTGCCATAACTGAAATTCAAGTGCTTGATTTATACGAGGAGCAATTTGATCCGAGATTAATCTTTCATGAGCAAAAGCGCCGTCGTGATATGTACCGCGACCCTCAGCTGGAAAAATACCGAGAGCAATTAACATGGGCAGATAAAATTATTTTTATTTATCCTATTTGGTGGGGCAGACCACCGGCGATGCTGTTAGGCTATATCGACCAGCTTTTCGCAGCAAACTTTGCCTATCGAGATAAAAAAGGCTTATTGCCTGAAGGATTGCTAAAAGGCAAATCGGTTGTCTGTATTTCTACAATGAAGGGACCAACAAACTATCCACTATTATGGCTACACAATGCACATAAAATATTGATGAAAAGGGCGCTGTTCAATTTTGTTGGCATCAAACGCGTGAAATTTTTTGAATTTGGCAATATGGAAAGTAAAAAGGGGAAACAGCAGAAAAAGCTTGAAAGAGTGCATCGATATTTTCGGGAGGTAATGAGTTAATAGTAAGCCTGATGATGAAAACGAAAAAACCGGCAAAGAATTGCCGGTTTAGGGGGGAAGCATCGACTTATTTTGTACCGTTTTGGTTACGGTTATTTGCGAATTTACCAGAAGCTTGTTGCTTGTTAGTTTCGGCTTTTTGAACTTGCTGCTTCACTTCGTTTACATCAGTCTCAGCACCAAATTCCTCGTTCATTGGGTTTGGCGTTTTTGGATTAAAGTTTTGGTTATTATTTTTTGGCATGGATTTCACCTCCTGAGATTTATTTTGTTCAAAGAAATTTTTATTATGCGTAAATTTTTAAGATGAAAATTATGGTATTGTCAGCCGAATTTAGGTTTAAAACAAAATAAGCGTAACTATTACTTGAAATTCGTCATTATAGTTACGTGGTTTTAGGTTATAATAAGGCTGTAAAGTTAGATGAAGTTTGTTACATAAATCGATTCATATGCAATAAAAATAATGATTATTTATTCCTTAAAATGGTTAAGCGGATGATATCGCTAAAATATCAGCTATTTTAGCGATGATCTTTTTTTAAGTTTAAGTTGCTAAAAAGGTAATATTGTCAGTCCTTGTAACGACGGCAGCAACGCTAAGTTGATGAGAGGGGCGAGTACATTGGTGCAGAAGAAAGAATCCTCACAAACTGCTGTAACAGTGAATGAGGAAATTAATAAAATTAAAGCAACTAAAATGAGATATATCAATTAGCCCTAGAAAAGGGCTAATTGAGTGACTATTGACCAAGAGGCACAAGGTTTGTAACTCCTAGCTTATTTCCTTCAGAATTCTCAAAGATGAATCTTCTAAAACGATGATTTGGACCGATAGACTGTTGACTATTAGTAACAAATTATTTTTGAGGTAGCAACGTGTGGGGCGAAGCTATTCATTCATTAACCTTCAAAATCCATTTTTAAAATTGAATAAATATTTAATGTCTATAAAATTCCCTTTAGATTTCTCGTATTGCCTTAGCGTGCCCTCAAAGGTGAAATGAAGCTTTTGCAGTACTCTAATGGAATTGACATTATCAGGCTCTACTTTTGCTTCAATTCTATTTAAACCTAAGTTTTGGAAAGCATAATAAAGTAGTGCTCTAATGCCTTCAGGAGCGTAACCCATGCCCCAATAGGCTTTAGCAATATCATAACCAATTTCCGCTTTCAAGTTTTCGAAGTAGATTGAATTAAATCCGCAAGTACCAATTATTTCATGAGATTTCATTTCAATCATACTAAAGCGAATCGCTTTATTGGCTTGAGCTAAATTTTCTAGGAGTTCGATCATTTCTTTTTCTTGTGTTTCGTGTGTAAAGCTAGAAGTGTTCATAAATTTAGTTACATCTGGGTCAGACTAAATTTTAAATAAGCTAAGTGAGTCTGACACTTGCATTCTTCTTAAATGCAATCTTTTGGTGTTTAATTCTTTTAATAATACTTTTACCTCCAATATTTTTTATAAATTGAATAAAAAATATGGCCATCTGCGCATAGTTCAACCCCTTCAAGATTGAATGGTTTGATTAAACCAAAATAATGAGGGAAAAATATTAACGATTTTTATTAAAGATGATGACAAAGTTGACGGAATGCCTATGATTGATACAATGGAATTACCCGCTAATTGTGTGCTGATTTTGTCAGAAGAAAAGCCAAATTTGCAGAACTTCCTGTATTTATAGAGATAAAGGTTATGATATATCAAGGCTGGGTAAAGCAGTTGAAGAGAGATGAAGGTGAGGAATTTTGAAGAAGTACTTACCAAGTGCTATTTTTGTAGCAGTTATATATACAATAATTGAATTTTCAATAGGCATATTGGGCTTTGGTAAATATATAGTTGTGCTAAGAGGATATTTTATAGGGGCAGGGATTATCGTCCTTTTTAAGGTTAAAGAGGATACAATAAGATTTTATTTATTGCTCTTATTTGAAAGTGTTTTAAGTTTATTTATATTTCTGTTTTGTTTTTTTGTATTGTTGGCTACATTTAATATTAATATTATAAGTATATACTTTGAAGATCTTTTAAGTATTATATACAATGATTTAGATGATTCAATGGCGAATTTTATAATCTTTATTGTTATACTTAATTTGTGGATTACTTATTATGTATTTAAATATGCCAGAATAATCATTATAAGTCTAATTGAGAGATGGTTTGGCGATAAAGTCTTCTTTAAAAGTTTTAGTTCGAGCTTTAATTGCAAAAAAATGTTAAATAGATATACAATTGCTATAGTAGTTTTTGGTTTTATTCCCATAGTTTGTTCAAATATTCTTTTGATGGAAGAAGTATCCGATGTAATAGAGCGAGTTTCAATTTGTATTCTCCTAGCTTGTGTAGTACCTTATATTAATTATTTAATTGAATCTGAATAAGTAACTATAGTAGCTGTTAAAAAGGCGAAAATTGACAGTAACAAATCACTGCCATCTTTTATTGCCCTATTTAGTTTATCCAAAATCAATTCTATAATAGGAATAAGTCAATATAATCGACTCTTATAAAAAGGCATTTGAGAATGAGTTACAACGATATTATACATATCAAGTAACGACAAAAGAAAGAGAGGAAAAACTCATATTACACTGATTTACTTCAAATGGAGAAGTGAACCAGCTTTATTTGCTAATTCGTAAATTGTCATAGGTATTGATTGATTTTCTTCACATCTACTATAAAAAATAGTAGTATAAATCAAAGTTTTGGCTCATACTACTAATGTTATAATATTTTATTTAAATTCCTTTGTTCGAATAGAAATATTTTAGTAAAGAAATTAAGTAATAATCCTAATATACTTTGGAAAACAGTATAGAAATAAAGATAGTGATTAAGAGTTTTAAAGCTTAAATAATTTATTAGTTTTGGATAGAGATAGAATCGTATCTTCTTTTGAAACACTATCTAAGCCTTTGATTTTTTCATTAAGAACTGCAACAATATATTGGCAATTTATTGTATTTGCTAAGCTAAATAATTTAGTGAGGATATCATTTTCAATAGTTTCAATAACATCATAAATAATAAACTTTGGGATTTTTTTGTTGATTTTTTCAGCAAATTCTATATAAGATAAGTCAAAGATGCTTATAAGCCCTTTCTTTAAACCATTGCTGATGCTTTCATCCGATGCTAAAAGGTGTAAGGGAAAGTTACTAATGTCAGGGTCATAATTTAATTTATATACATTGTTTAGTACTTGATGTGTATTAATTTCAAAATATTGATTAAATATACTGATATTTTTATCAGCTTCTTCGGGATTAAATTTAATCTCCAATTCTAAATTATTTATGATATCTAAATTCGTGTTTTTTAGGATATTTAAACTATTCCTTTCTGATTGAAAAGATTGCAATTCTAGTAATTTGGCTTGTTCTGTGATTAGATTTTGATAGAGTGTACTTGTTTTATCAAAATCAAATTCATTAATACTTGAAATTAGATTTTTATACTCCCTAGTTAACAATCTTTTAGATTTTTTTAATTCTTTTAAATCATCCATTTTAGTTTCTAACACATGTTGATAATATTTGATTTTATTTTTTACTAAAGAGTCATTGAATTCTACTAAATCATTAAAGGTTTTTTGTATATTAATTTTTAATTCTTTGGTTTCGTCATATAAATTTTGTAATACTTCATGGCTTAAGTCTTTCTCACTTTGAAAAGTATAGTCTAAGTTTTGTTTTAGCATATTTATTTGAAATTCTAATGTTCCTAATGATTGATTTAATAGACTTAATTTAGCTTTTAATTCTCTTGATTTGTCCATTTTATAGATAAAATTTTCGTCAGATACATCATTTTTAATCTGTTTCTTTAAATTTTTTAATAAAATATTCTGATTATGTATTTCTAAATCTAAATCAGAGATTTCTTTTTTGTGAAGAAATTTGTTGAAGTTATTTAGATTCTCATCGTTCTTTTTTAAATTTATTCGGTTTTCAGCAAGTTTTATATTATTCTCAACGCTAATCAAATTAAATAAAAAATTATATATTAACCGATATGTCAGATTAGATAATACTTTGTTTGAAGAAAATCGTAAAAGTTTATAAGCACCAGAATCTACTTCCACTCTTATAAATTTTTTTATTATATCTAGATACAACGGATACATATTATTATCATCGAACATTATTTGTTTTAGTAATAAAAAATAATAATCATCCATATTTTCAATTGTACTATTAATTTTTCTTTTACCATGACTAAATAATTCAACAGATAAATAAACATCTGCCTCTTGTTTTGTATTGTTTAAGTTATAGGTATCTTTAGACAATTCAAGAATGGCTTCAATTTTATTAGTATGGATATAGTTCTTCAATTCTTGATTTACTAAATTAGTTTCTTGATCAGTATAAATAGCACTTTTGTCTTTATCACCTAAACAAATACCAATTATTTTTAATACAGTTGTTTTTCCTACGTTATTACCAGACTTTTCGCTATCATCTATAATTAAATTAAGTCCTAATTTAAATGATATAACCCTAATTGGCTTGATTTTTGGATAGGTTTCCTGAAGGATTAATCTTCTAATAAACATATTTTCCCCTCTTTATCAAATTTAATCTTTTCTATTAGAAATAAAAAGTCTAAGGCTAATATAAAATCAGTATATTCCATATTTTTGCTGTATTCGACTTTGATTGTGTTGAAAAGTGTGTCAATATGCATTGATTTATCTAATTTTTTTAGAATAAAAATTATGCATGCTGCACAATAAATAATGGTGTTTTGTGGTTTTTTTAAATCATTAATGATTAACATTGTTTCAATTTTCAACTCTCAATTTATTTTTGAAATGGTGGTTTTTCTAGAACTTTACATCTTGTAAATGCGAAGAAAACGACACTTAAGATGACATCTTCAATATGTTCGGTTGTCAAGGTAGTTTCTTCATAGCTATCTTCAACAACCTTTTTTAAAGTATTGATTACATTTTTTATAATTTTATCGCTATTTAAATGAGCATTTTCGATTAAAATGTCTTTATAAATAATGTTAATTCTTCTTAAAAGTCTAGTGCCATTTATGTTAGTTGAACGAAATACCTCCTCTACTGCTTCGTAAAATATACAGTATTCTTCGAAGATATCCTTGTAATGATCCAAAAAATTATACTCCATTTTCTCTAACCAATCTGGATTTAAATCGAAAATAAAATCATTATTTTCATTTAAATTACCATCTAATATTTCGCATACTTTGTAAATATCACTGGGGGTCACAGTTTTTAGCGAGTAACTAATTTCTATTGTACTGTTATTTCCATTTATAACATGGCTATTATTTCCTATAGATTGATTATGTGCATCTATATTATCCGAATTAATTTTCACTTTTTATACCTACTTTACATAGTGTTGTTATTCCCGTTTATAACATGGCTATTATCCCCTATTTTTTGGTCATTAACATTAATGTTTTTGTCTCCAAAATTTGTAATATTCGATATTTTTTCGAGAGCTTTATGTGCAGTTTGAGTTGCGTTTGAACTCCTACGCAAGGCTATAAAGCTAATAATAGTTGCAGTGATAGTAGCGATTGCTGCGATAATTGTAAAAATAGAAGTAATGATATCTAAAGACATATGAGCATCTCCCTGTGTTAATTATTTTTTAAAACCTGATTAAAGATTTTAGCATTTTTATGATTTAAGTATGGATGGAGAAGTAAAATCAATATTGATTTTGGAAAGGTCCTATTTAATTATAGGATACTGAATTTTAGACTTACAAATAAAAGATTCATTATCTGAGAAGCTAATTTTTAAAATATATTCCTAGTAATTTCAATATTTGTACTTCTCATCACCTATTATTATTTTATCACTTATTAATATGGGAAAACAACTGGTGTTGAAAAGATAAAAGGTTATAATATCCTTTTTGGGAAATTAAATAGTGAATGCTATTAATAGTTTAATGTATAATAAAATCAATTAATTGTATATGATAATTTTATTATTATGAATAGAGAAGAATATTGCACTTTAATTAAGAATGAACATGGGAAACGGGATGAGGTAAGGAAATTTTGAATAGTAAATCTATTTTTTATCAAACATTTATTAGGGCATTGCTGATTATTTTGGATTTATCTATTATAGGCTCACACTTTTAGTTGCTAAACAAAAAGATATAATAAAAACCAAATGAAGTCCTATTTTAAAAGAGAAAATATATTAATCATAGTCGGCATTTTCATTGTAGTATTAGCAATCGTTATTCCATGTATAATTATATGGTCAAATAAAAGGGCTTACAAGGGAATCTTAAGATCGCAGTTATCTCCTACAAGGTATTAATGTTATTCTACAATGTGTGTTACTCAAAGAAAGGAGAAGGGTCAAGGAAATACTAGAATCAACAAACTTTTTCGATAATCATTTAACAGAAGCTGATTTTATATGGGAGAATGACATAGAAAATTTAGTATATTCTAAATAATAGGTTTTCCTATATAACGAGGAAATAGCAAAAACAATAATCTTTTGATAACCTATTTCAAGAGGTTCATCAAAGAGAAGTATGTAAGTATCACTGAGCTTGTAAAATGAAACCTCTCTTTACAAAAGAATAGCACTCCTAAGGTTATATTTTCACAACTCTATTGGTTAGCTTTGTAGGATCTATTGTAAATAATTGTACTTTCTCAAAATCTATTCATGAAAACAAAAACTCCGAGCTTCGCTGAGATTCAGCGTCAATCAAACTCTTTTACACTACTATAAAACATTGATATAATAAGCTTTGCGAATAAATATGAAAGAAGGCGAAAACATGAATGCGTACGATGAATATATGAGACAAGTAACACAGCCAATGCGTCAAGAATTAGTGGATGCAGGTTTTACACAATTAACAACAGCAGATGAAGTGAATGAGTTTATGGCAGAGCAAAAAGGGACAGCTCTAGTTGTCATTAACTCTGTGTGTGGCTGTGCAGCAGGCTTAGCACGTCCAGCGGCGAGCCAAGCAATTGCGGAGGTGAAGCCAGATCAATTAGTGACGGTATTTGCAGGGCAAGACCCAGAGGCGACTGCGACGATGCGTGCGTTTTTTGATGAGGTACCACCAAGTTCACCATCAATGGCAATTTTAAAGGATGGGCAGCTTGCTTATTTCATCCCACGTGAAAATATTGAAGGCTTCCCGATGGAGCAGGTGCGTGACCATTTAACAGACGTATTGAAGCAAGTATGTGCGGAGTAACAGTTGTTACGACAGCTGGGCGACCAGATGAATTGTCGGAGAAGTTAGCACAGTTTGTCTGTGAAACGCTAAAAATTGAATTTGTTCCACGTCAAAAGCGCTCCGTTGCGGCACTTGGTCGTCAGTTACAGGCGAATGTTATTGTTGCGGGGAAAAATCGTTATGAATATTATGCGAAAGGTGCAACTGCGCCTTTCTTTTTTCATCCAAATTCTGCGGCATTTCGCTTAAAGCGAGTGGCACGTGGTGAAATGGAGCCACTGCTTGAGGCTTGCCAGCTCGAAGAAGGGGATTCCTTTTTAGATTGCACGCTTGGCATGGGAGCAGATAGCATGCTAGCAGCATTTGCAGTAGGTGAGCAAGGTAAAGTAGTTGGGCTTGAGGCAAATCGCAATATTGCCTTTATTGTAAAGCATGGGATGCAAACATATGATACGACCAAATTGCCTTTGACAACTTGCATGCGGCAAATTGAGGTTGTCCATGCAGAGGCAGTTGAATTTTTACGTCAGCAGCCAGCTAATGCCTTTGATGTTGTGTATATGGACCCGATGTTTGAGGAAACGATTGAGGAAGCGAATAATTTTGAGGCACTAAGACAGGCGGGGAGCCATTTAGCTTTGACAGCTGAGTGGATGCAGGAAGCACTACGCGTGGCGAAAAAGCGTGTCGTGTTGAAGGCGCATTATCAGTCTGACTATTTTGAGCGCTATGGCTTTCAGCGCTTTGCACGTCAGACGGCGAAATTTCATTATGGTGTTATGGAGAAAATATAGATTTTATCTATTCTGTAGCTTAGGGCAGGTTCATTAGGAGCCTGTCCTATTTTTGTTTGAAAAATAAGTATAAATTTTAAAAGGTGGACGAAATTTAAATTAGATGATAAAGTTATCTCAAATTAAATTATCTTGAATTTGAGATAAAATCATTTAGTTATGTAAAAGGTGCAAAACGACTTTGAAATTTTGTTTCCTTTTGACATGAAGGAGGTATTTTTCATGGGATTTTTAGATAAATTATTTGGTACAAAAACAGGGGAGGAGCATACAATGGCACAATTAAACATCGGAATTATTATAGGATCAACACGTGAGGGGCGTGTAAGTCCACAAGTTGCGCAATGGGTAAAGGAAATCGCGGATCAACGTGGAGACGCAAATTATACAGTTATTGATATTGCAGATTATAAGCTACCGTTATTAGGGGAGCCAGGGCAAGATGCGTCAGGTGCAAAAGGCTGGTCAGAAATTATTGCAAAGCAAGACGGCTTTGTATTTATCGTACAAGAATACAATCATTCTATTACAGGCGCTTTAAAAAATGCTCTGGATTATTTACGTGAAGAATGGAACAACAAAGCAGCAGGTATCGTCTCGTATGGTTCTGTAGGCGGTGCTCGTGCAGCAGAGCATTTACGCGGCATCATGGGTGAGCTTTTAATTGCGGATGTACGTGTTCATCCAGCACTATCGTTATTCACAGATTTTGAAAATGGAACAGACTTTAAACCAAAAGCTGTTCAAGCAGATTCAGTAAATCAAATGCTTGATCAATTAATTCCATGGTCTAAAGCATTATACACAATTCGCTAAAGTAACAAGCAAAAGGGGCATGGTACTATGAAAAAACAGACAGCAGGTATTCACCATATCACAGCAATTGTAGGGCATCCACAAGAGAATATTGATTTTTATGCGGGTGTGTTAGGCTTACGCTTAGTTAAACAGACAGTCAATTTTGATGACCCGAGCACATATCATTTATATTTTGGAGATAAAGGTGGAAGCCCAGGCACAATTATTACCTTCTTCCCGTGGGCTAATGCTTATCAAGGGAGAATTGGAGATGGGCAAGTTGGCGTGACAACATATGTTGTACCAGAAGGGGCACTTTCTTTTTGGGTTAACCGTTTAGCAAAATTTTCAATTCCATTCCAAAAAGCGGAGCGCTTCGGTGAGCAGGTGATTCAATTTGATGACCCACACGGTCTGCATATTGAGCTTGTTGCGCGTGCTGAGGGCGAGATAAATGAATGGACATTTGGTGAGGTAACGCCAGAGGTTGCGATTAAAGGTTTTGGTGGTGCTACACTTTATTCAAGCCAGCCTGAAGAAACAGCGAAGGTTTTAACAGAGGTTATGGGACTTGAGCAAGTAGCGACAGAAGGTGACTATACTCGTTTTAAATCAAATGCAGCTATTGGAAACACTGTAGATGTCAAAATGGTTGCAGGCGTACATGGACAAATGGGTGTAGGAACCGTGCATCATATTGCTTGGAGAGCGCAGGATGATACGGATCATATACAATGGCAACAGCATGTGATGGCTCATGGTCAGCATGTGACAGAAGTGAAGGATCGCAACTATTTTAATGCCATTTATTTCCGTGAGCCAGGTGGGATTTTGTTTGAAATTGCGACAGACCCACCAGGATTTGCGCATGATGAAACGGCTGAAACAATGGGAAGCCAATTGATGCTACCATCGCAATACGAGCAGCATCGCGAGCAACTGGAAGGAACCTTAATTCCAATTGAAGTGCGTGAGCTTGAATCGGAGGAGTGAGCCCTTTGATTTCCATTAACCCTAAAAATAATTCAGAGCGTGACAACTATAAGCTATTGATTGGTAGCATTATACCTAGACCAATTGCATTTGTCACCACACAATCGGAGCAAGGAATTGTCAATGGAGCGCCATTTAGTTACTTTAATATTGTCTCCTCCAATCCACCGATGATTTCTTTAGCGATTCAAAGACCGAATGGGCAATTAAAAGATACAGCGCGACATATCCATCGCCTCGGGCAATTTGTTGTGCATATTGTAGATGAGGATAATGTAGAGCAGGTCAATGAAACAGCCGCTTCTTTACCTGTTACAGAAAGTGAAATTGAGCGTGTTGATTTTACATTAATCGCCAGTCAACAAATTGAAGTTCCTGGCATTCAAGAAGCGAAGGTACGTATGGAATGTCGCCTAGTGCAAGCAATCCCTTTAATGAATGGTGAAGAACAGACGGGTGATTTATTTATTGGCGAAGTGGTGCAATTCCATATTGATGAGGCTATTTATCATGAAGGACGCATTAATCCAAGCAAATTAAACGCAGTTAGTAGGCTTGCTGGCTCAAGCTATGCAAAGATTGGTGAGATTTTTGCAATCGAACGGCCAGTATAGCTTCAGGTAAGTCAATAAAAAAATTGTATTTGAGCTGCTTCTTTAAACTGAATAAAGAACATATTCTGTATATGTATAGGTTTAAAAAAGTTTATATTAAGAGGTGGTCTCCTGTACTTTTTAACAAAAGCTTTGGCACTAATTATAGGCAGTATTCTTCTATCTTTAGGTATCAATTTGTTTTTGGTGCCACATGAAATATTAGATGGAGGAACAGTAGGCATTGGATTAATAGCAAATTACTTGTGGGGCTTTAATACAGGCTTAATCGTTATTATATTAAGTGTACCAATATTTATATTTGCGTGGTTTCATTATAGAAACTACTTCTATAATAGTTTACATGGAATGATGCTTTCTGCCTTTTTTATTGATTTTCTATCACCTGTTAGCAATTTAATCGAAATTGAAGCGATATACAGCTCTATTCTAGGTGGTATTCTTGTAGGAATTGGGATTGGCTTGATGTTGCATTTTCAAACAAGTACGGGAGGCTCGGATTTTATTGCCCAATTTTTATGTGAGAAGACAGGTATAAATGTAGGCATTTATATCTTATTGATTGATTCAATTGTTATCATTTTAGGTGGTTTACTACTATCCTCAGAGACATTTTATCTCTCGATTATAACATTGCTATTTATTGGCATAACTACAAGTCTTGTTACAAGTAGGAAAGGACATGCAGTAGCCTACGAATGAGTGGTATATGGAGGGACAGCTATACAAAGATAAAAAATTAGGAATACCTGTAAATCATTAATTTTACTTTTAAAGAATAGTATGCTACAATGATTTTGTGCTATTTTA
This sequence comes from Lysinibacillus louembei, assembly GCF_033880585.1. Classification (NCBI taxonomy): domain Bacteria; kingdom Bacillati; phylum Bacillota; class Bacilli; order Caryophanales; family Bacillaceae; genus Lysinibacillus; species Lysinibacillus louembei. The sequence continues at coordinate 3,116,366 of NZ_CP137624.1, read as the reverse complement.
GGTAGCATGTTAAATAAATTGGCATTCTGCTAGTGATTTTTGAAGATACTTATTCACACTGGCGCACGCTAAAGGGCTGCAAGGATGTAGTAGCAGGTTGGGACTACATTGCTTAGGTTAGAAGGTTTTAGTGGAATTTTACCGCGGTTGGAGATAGAAGAAATAGCTTCTACATTTATATAAGATTCCCCAGATGATTGGGTCGAGACATATTTATTTTACAAGTTACCTATTAAATACTAAAGGGGCGTCTTCTATATGAGGGCGTCCCTTGTCTAATTGAACGGAAAAAAGCTACGCAACCTGTGCGCAGCTTTCGAAAGAATTAGTCCGTAATACAAAGAGATGCTAAGTAACCTAAAAGTAATAATAAACCGATACCCATAGCAATTGTGCCCATAAAAATGTGCCTCCTTTAACTTGCAATACATATTTACACTATGTATTGTACAATGAATAACAAAAAGATGGAACCTTTTTAACGATAAAACGTACAGATAAGTAAGGATGAAAACACGATTTATACATAAATTGAGGGTGATGATGATGAAAAAATGGATGCAAAGGTTTTTAGTTGTATCTGTCGCATTTTTAACGTTCGGGGTAATTAACCCGAATCATGAAATTTGGCATAATTTAGAGGACGATTTCAAGCCAAATCGTTTGCAGGAGCCGAGCGCTAACGATATTTCTTCTGCTATCCAGCTCGATACGATGCTTTATGAAGAAAATACATCCATTGCCGAATCATTAAAAGGCGCTGCAAAAACACAATCTTACATAAAATTTGGTCCACGTATTGCTGAAAAAATTAGCGGTGAATTCGATACGCGCATTTTTCCGAAAATGGAAGAAGCAATTGACATGACATTAGCACGTTTAGAGGATGACAAAATTCAATACTTAACAATTACTGAAAATCCAAGCGGCGACTATGCTGAACGAATTTTTAATATTCGTGAGCAAGGCAGCAAAGTGGACTTGCTTCGCTTCCATGTGCGCACAGAAAACCGCCCAAATGAAGGCTTTTACTACAACTTCCACTACCACACAAAAGAGGACAACTTCGTCACACACTATAATTTGGGCGAAATTTACTGGTCTAAAAACATGCCGCCAAAATGGATGGCGTAAAACACTCGTTGAAAAGCGGGTGTTTTTTTTGTCCCTATTCCCATCTGAAATTCAAATATAACATACAAGGGACAACCGACTTCAATTTTTTAACAAAGGGGAACTTGTATGAAAACAATCGTTAGAGTAGAGAAAAATAAAAATTATACAGTCGTGAATAACACATCTTTACACGATGAACGGCTTAGCTGGAAGGCGAAAGCAATTCATCTTTTTATGTTATCGAGACCCGATAATTGGGTATTTCGTAGTACAGAATTGACGCAATGGGCAAAGGATGGTCGAGATGCCTTCAATTCAGGATTGAAGGAATTACAGCAATTCGGCTATGTGAAAAAAGTGCGGCGTCGCAATGAGCGCGGGGAATTTGAATGGCTGACAACCGTCTATGAAATACCGTGTATGGGCAACCCATCTATGGAAAATCCGTGTATGGCTAATCCATCTATGGAAAACCCGCAACTACTAAATACTAATTTAGTAAGTACTAATTTAGTAAATACTGATTTACTAAATAATGATGATGAGCAGGATGCCTTTACCTTTTATCAAGTAAATGGCTTTGGCAAGCTAACCACATACATCAAGAACAAAATAGAAAAATGGATCAATCAAATAGGGCAGGAGCTTGTAATTCATGCGATGAAGCGAGCAATTGAAAATAATGTGTTTCGATGGAGTTATGTTGAAACAACTTTGCAAAACTGGCTCCAACAACAAGTGAAAACAATCGCACAAGCAGAAGCAGCAAAACAACGCCTTGCTGCTAAAAAAACACAAAGTCGATATGGAAAATATGTTGAGACGGTACCAAAATGGTTTTATAAAGAGCCACCATCTAAAGAAATCAAGCCAAGCATAGAAAACGAGGATATCGAAAGGGATTTGGATGCGGAAATGCAACGATTGCTTAAGGAGTTTCGGGAGATGAAATAAAAATGCTAACGGATACTCACGATTAAAGATAGGTGCGAATGTGAAGCGAACATGATTTACTAGGGGGATTCGCACCAGTTAAGCAGATGATTTTCCATTGAAATGGGAAGGGTAGTAGGTTAAACTGATTATAGAAATATATATTATAGTGAGAATTTATGAGAAATAATGATTTTTTGTGAATTTTCACTGTCTCTCTTCGTATGAAGAGAGTGGATTGAAATGCTTCGAGATAAGCACTAAATGCCTCATTGCTTTCGTCTCTCTTCGTATGAAGAGAGTGGATTGAAATATTTAACTCTGGGAAGTCATAACCTTCAAAATCATGTCTCTCTTCGTATGAAGAGAGTGGATTGAAATTTTTGCGAAATCAAAAATTGAAGGGTGAGGTTTATGTCTCTCTTCGTATGAAGAGAGTGGATTGAAATATAAATACTTTCTACTAATTGTATAACATCTTCATGTCTCTCTTCGTATGAAGAGAGTGGATTGAAATATCGATAATAATTGTGTCGAAATGGTCTGCGGCGTCTCTCTTCGTATGAAGAGAGTGGATTGAAATAATGGGGCTCACTTTATCATTTGATGCTTTAAAGTCTCTCTCCGTATGAAGAGAAGTGCCATTTCAACAATGTTTTTTCCAATTACTAAACCTTTTCATAGAAAAATTTTTAAAATTGAAAAGGTGAATTTGAACATGTATCAAATTTGATTTTAGGAAATAAGGAAATTAAGAAAGATAGTCGAAAGTACACCTCTATAGAATTGTTGGTGCGAATGTGAAGCAAACATGATTTACTAGGAGGATTCGCACCAATTAAGTAGATGATTTTCCATTGAATTGGAGAATAGAGTAGGTTAATATACACTTATAAATATATTTTGTGATGAAAAATCATGATAAATATTATTTTTATATGATTTTTTACAGTTTCTCTCTGTATAGAGAGAATGGATTGAAATATTATTGCTGCTGCCACCACCAGGATATTTTGCGTTTCTCTCTGTATAGAGAGAATGGATTGAAATTGAGACTGCATCCCTCACGTCAGTTAATACAATGTTTCTCTCTGTATAGAGAGAATGGATTGAAATACCATAATTTTTCCGGTTTGTGGGTTTTCCCATTTGTTTCTCTCTGTATAGAGAGAATGGATTGAAATGTGTTTTGAGGTGTTTTATTAAAATACCAGTGTGTTTCTCTCTGTATAGAGAGAATGGATTGAAATTTGTAGCAGAATAATCGCTCTCAACTGCTCCTGGCGTTTCTCTCTGTATAGAGAGAATGGATTGAAATACAAGCATTGTTAAATTATGCTAAAAGCAAGCTGCGTTTCTCTCTGTATAGAGAGAATGGATTGAAATACCTTTGCAAATATTCGAATTTTCAGCTAGTGAAGTTTCTCTCTGTATAGAGAGAATGGATTGAAATTGTACCTGTGTATATTTGATACGCAACAGGTACGGTTTCTCTCTGTATAGAGAGAATGGATTGAAATCACAATCTGTAGTAGGTACAGGACGAAAAAGTACAGTTTCTCTCTGTATAGAGAGAATGGATTGAAATAATTATCAATTAAAAGTAAATGAAATTGAAGTGAGTTTCTCTCTGTATAGAGAGAATGGATTGAAATTTTGGTGATATTCATTTTATTTTCCTCCTTTAAAGTTTCTCTCTGTATAGAGAGAATGGATTGAAATTGCAATGCATAAAAATGATGTGGATTGGTTGGAAAGGTTTCTCTCTGTATAGAGAGAATGGATTGAAATTATAATGAATGCAAACGAATGTTCTTTATGTGGAGGTTTCTCTCTGTATAGAGAGAATGGATTGAAATTTGTATTTTCTGTTGGTTGCATCTACCAGAGCTGGTTTCTCTCTACATAGAGAAACCAGGTCAAAACATGTACCATAACAATCTTTCTTTACAGTAGAATAATTCTCCTGTCTTTATATCAGTACAAATCAACACAATTCCTACATTTGTTCTATATAGGAATGTGATATACTAACATTAATAAAATTTCTCGTTTGAGATAATACGAGTTTGCATTTTCATGCAAGCTTATTTATTTGCTTCATAAGTGAAAAGAAAATAAAGGAGGCTGTATAATGCGACAATATTTACAGCTATGTCAACACATTTTAGAACATGGTAATCGAAAAGAGGATCGTACAGGGACAGGCACAATTAGTGTATTTGGCTATCAAATGCGTTTTAATTTGCAGGAAGGGTTTCCTATTGTAACAACAAAGCGACTCGCATTTCGAACATTGATTGCGTCTGAGCTTCTTTGGTTTTTAAAAGGCGATACGAATGTGCGCACATTGATTGCAGAGCGCAATTATATTTGGAATGAATGGGCGTTTGAGAAATGGGTGAAGTCACCAGAGTACATAGGGCCTGATATGACAAATTTCGGGTTGCGTGCTGCACAGGATGAAGCATTTGCTAAAGTGTTAGATCAGCAAATGCAAATTTTTAATGAGCGTATGCTAGCCGATGATGCCTTTGCAGAAAAATATGGGGATTTAGGTCCTGTTTATGGGAAGCAATGGCGTTCGTGGCCTACCTCAAATGGTGAAACGATTGACCAAATTGCCAATGTGATTGAACAAATTAAAAATAACCCTGATTCGCGTCGCTTAATTGTGACGGCATGGAATCCCGCTGAGGTTGATGATATGGCATTGCCACCATGCCATGCGTTTTTCCAATTTTATGTGGCAGATGGCAAATTATCATGTCAGCTGTATCAGCGCAGTGCGGACGTCTTTTTAGGTGTGCCGTTCAACATTGCATCATACGCATTATTAACACATCTGATCGCCAACGAATGTGGATTACAGGTTGGTGAGTTTGTTCATACTTTAGGGGATGCCCATATTTACAGTAACCATTTGGAACAGGTGAATGAGCAATTGATGCGTGAGCCAAGGGCATTACCTAAACTGCATATCACAGAAGGAAAATCAATTTTTGATATGACGATTGCAGATATTACGCTAGAAGGCTATGACCCACATCCATCAATTAAGGCACCGATTGCGGTTTGATAGCTTCGAGGGAGAAAGTTTAATGTCAAAAGTTCATACAATTGATAAAAAACATCTTGAACAGTTAGTAACAAGTTGCCAAGCAGAGTTACTTGTGAGTGAGCCTATTTTATTTCACTATCCAGATACACTTGTTGGAAAAGATGTAGACTGGGATAATTATACCAATAGAATAAAGCTGTTAAATGCCGATTTACTTAGACGCTTAAAACATAATGCCAATATTTATGCAATTCATGTTAAAGAGAAGAATTCAAGTTGGCAGGTAGTTTACATAGGTCAAAGGAAATCGAAGAATATACGTGAAAGAATGATTCAACATTTGGTCAAGAAAAATAAATCAACAGGATCTAAATTATTAGAAGTAAAGGATATTATTTTAAATGGCGGACAAATAGGGGTGTCATTTACAAAAGTTGAACCAGAATCTCTAAGGCTTTATGTTGAAGAAACAATGATTCAACAAAATAGTCAAGCACTCATTTGGAATAAACATAAATAATTTTTATTGCTATTTTCAAAAGCAATATATTTTAGAAAGATGAAAAATCAAAAGAATTAAAGTGAAGTGCGAATGTGAAGTGAACATGATTTCACAGGGGGATTCGCACCAAAAAGAAGGGGCGTTTCCCATTTACATGGGAAAATAATTGGGTTAATATTACCTTATAAATTTATTTTTAAGTGAAAAACCATGATAAATAATATTTTTATGCGTTTTTTCACGTTTCTCTCTGTATAGAGAGAATGGATTGAAATGCTGCCTTTTGTAATCGTTTGTTTCCAATACGAGGTTTCTCTCTGTATAGAGAGAATGGATTGAAATAACCGTGGACCGGGTAATTCGGCTGGTGCAAATGGGTTTCTCTCTGTATAGAGAGAATGGATTGAAATATATCGATCATACGCACCCATTTCATCTGGTTGCTCGTTTCTCTCTGTATAGAGAGAATGGATTGAAATGCACGATCCATCAGGGAAATAATAAATGATGTCAGTTTCTCTCTGTATAGAGAGAATAGATTGAATTTGCTTTCAAATAACAACGCTTGCTTGTGTGTTTCTCCCTGCATAAAGAGCACAGCTTGAAATCCCTACGCTGGTAATCCTTATGATGTCCCACTCTGCACAAAAAGAAGCTATCTGACAAAGTCATCATACTCTGTCAGATAGCTTTTTCATTATAATCATTTATACATGTGAAACATGAACTGAGTTAGCTATTCCTCTAAATTCTCCGACATCCATTGCAGCTGCTGCTCTAGCTCCTGCAGCATAGAGAGTTTTGCTTGCAACTGCTTTTCCACAATCACCGATTGTCTAAACAGGTCCTGTGTATGTGCCTCTAAATCGCTAAGAGAGGGTAGGGGAGCTTGTTGTTGGAGTGAGTTGGCCGCTTGCTCTAATTGTTTGGTTGCGGATGTTAGTTGCTGCGATATTTGCTCGAAAAATGCAATTAGCTTTTGCTCACTAACGCTTTGCTTGGCAGTGGAAGCTTGCTGCAATTGATTTTTGGCTGTAGTAAGCTGTTTGTTTTGTGCACGGAGCTTGTTTTTTTCGTCGAGTAGTGAGGCGATTTGAGCGATTTTTTTGCGGCGTTCGATTTTTAAAGCTTGAATTGTTTGCTTGTAGTGCAATGCTTGCTGCTGCCAGTCCTTTTCTTTTTGTCTGAGCTGTGCGGCAAGGTTTTTCTTGTCCTGTTCTAATTCGAGAATAGTGGTGTAATGCTTATATTTTTCGTATTGGGCGAGCTTTTCCTCTAAATGTGCAATAATCTGTTTGAGCTCTTCGTTTGTCAAACGTATGCCTCCTTTCTAGGGGAGTTGTTCAAGCAATTGTTCAAACTGCTGCTGTTGCTTTTGAATGAGGGCATCAAGCGCAGCGATGGCCTCTGTATCATCAGATGAAGGGGCATTTTGCAATAAGCACCGAAGCACGAGCTGTAATGTTTCCTTTTCTAAATACATAAAGCTTGTATCGCCGCGCTCCGTTATCAATTTTTTCATATTAAGTTCCCTCCACCTCGTCCGCTGCATATCCTACACTAGCAATATGCAATGGGTTAATGACCATAAGCCCCTCTGGTATTTCGTCGCAGTATGTCCAGCCTTCTATTAAGCCAGAATACGGTTTTTGGTGTGACCATGTAAGCTGAAAGTGAGGGAAGATAATCATTTCATTTGGTGCGATGACGGTTTCATTGACAGGCTTGAACCAAAATTCCTCCTTGCTTTTTTCATCATTAAAACGCTGCCAAACGAGCTGGTCTTGAAAGGATTGTGTGATGCGGCTTGTCATATATTTACCCGAAAAGAAAAAGGGTGTCTGTTTATGTAGCTTTAAATAAATAGAAGGGTTTGTAATAGGTTGCGTGCCAACATTCCAAATATGGTAAGAGCCTAGGCAGAAGTTTTCTTCCTCTGCTTGATGGGCAATCGTCATGGAGCTGGTGAAATAGCTGACGAGCTGTGGTCGCGCTAGTCGCTCTTGAATTTGGGCGATGTAGCTTGTCGTTTGCTCTTCCAACTGTTTGATTTTTTCCATAATGTGCATCGGTGTGCCTCCTTTAAAAAAGAAAGAAAGAGAGGGCGAGCCTCTCTTTACAATATGCTGTTATCTCTATGATTAGCAGCTGCTTGGGAAAATATTTCCGCATTTTTGCGGACGTGCTGCTTGTGAACAGCCTGTTACGATATCTGCGCGTGGCTCGCAGTATTCTGCTAAAAATTCAACCGTCACTGGGAATGTCGATTGAATGCTTTGACACACGCTTACTGTAATCGATAAGTTTGAGAATGTAATTGTTGGCGTACCACCTGGTGGGAAATCAGGTGTAATAGCGCCTGTTGAACACACGAAGCAATCTAAATCTGTGTACGTAACAGAAACATCTGTCCCTTGTGGTGCACATAATGTAATTTGCTCACAGCGTGAAATGTTAAATGGCGCACTTTCATAAACAACACAGTTTGCCGTTCTTACAGCAATTGTTACCACAAAATTTTTCTGAATCGTTAATTGCTGCATCGTAACGTTTTTGCCACCCATTGTAAAGCAGCGATTTTCACGATTCAAAATAACAACAGGATTCGTTGGCGCTGGCACGACATTACATTGAATAGATGCATTTGTTAAATCGACAGTTGGTGGCAATGTTGGGAACGAAACAGCTCCTTGAGGCGTAAGCTCAAAAGTAAGTTCCTTCATAATCCAATCATATACCTTGTCGACATTAATGCATATTAACTCGCGTACCTGCGATGTCTTATTTTCTTGCATGTTTTGTTGACACCTCCATAAAAGTTTTTCTTTCGTTTGTATCATATGACGTGACGCTAAACGTATATAGGCAGAGAGAATAGGCTCTCTAATTTTGCGCTATTCTGTTTAAAAAATATTGCAATTCAGCACATTGCTGGTTAGATTTTTTCGCTTGCGCTCCAAAACTCCTCTTCAAAATCTGTGACACACTCGCTGAAACAAAATAAACTATGTTATGAATAGAAAGGAGGGATATTCATGAGCGATACGAATCGCCATTCAAAACGGCAATTTGAGACATTACATTCGCAAATTGCCGAATGCAAGGAAAAGCTAACGAAAGTGCAAAATAGCAATACAAAGGAAGAGATTTTAGAAATGAAACAACGCATCGAGCGTTTGAAAAATCAGTTACCACAAATAGACAAAAAACAACCGCCTGTAGAAAGAAAAGTATCGAGCTTTATGGAATTAACGAAAGCGGAGCAGGAAGCGCCACCATGCCAAGTGATAGATGCTTCACAGGAGCTTTCTTTCAGCCAATTGCAAAAAATCCTGCAGCCGATACAAGCTGCAGAAGAAAATAAAATAGAAGAACCACTCATCCAATATGAAGAGGGCAATGCATTTGGCACAAAGCATTTTAACGAAAGCTACTTCCAATCAATCCATGAGCAGTCAAACACCTTGCATAGTGGGTCATACCATAAAATTCATACAAACACCTATGCCAATATGCTACTAACGGAAAAGACGAATGCACAAGTGCTTGTTCAGCCATCTATGGTTACCCCAAACGCACTAGTAAATGAAGTAGTGAAGCAAAATACTATAGCACCAATAACGACAAATATGGAGCAACAAGCACCTCAAAAAATGGAACAACAAACTTCATATAATACAGCACTGGAACAACTAGAGGAACAGCCAGTAATCGTGGAAGAACCGAGGTCAATAGAACAGCAGTCTTCAATTGAAGAAGAACCAAAGCAAATAGAGGAGCAGCTTTCAACAGTGCAAGAGTCTAAGGAAATAGAACAGCAGTCTGTAATCGAAGAAGAATCGCAGCAAATAGAACAGCAGCTTTCAATTGAAGAAGAGGCACAGCAAATAGAGGAGCAGTTTTCAACAGAGCAACAGCCTGCAATCGAAGAAGAGCCACAACAAACAGAACAGCAGCCTTCAATTGAAGAAGAGCCAAAGCAAATAGAACAACAGCTTTCAATTGTAGAAGAACCACACCAAATAGAGCGGCAAAATTCAATAGAGGAAGAGCCGAAAGAAACCGAACAGCAGCCTGTAATCGAAGGAGAATCGCAACAGGTAGAACAGCAACCTCCAACAGAGGAAGAATTGCAACAAGTCGAACAGCAGCTTACAACACACGAAGAACCTCAACAAATAGAGCAACAATTCCCAATCCAAGAAGAACCTACACAAAGGGAAGAGCCAGCCTTTATTTCAGTACAACTCGAATCTCCTATACATCAGCTTGAACCGAGCATAGTGGAACAGCTAGAAACACCTAACATCCAAGAAGCACAAAACGATGATGAAGCACCTAAAAAGGAGAAGTATGCGTCGTTTTGGAATTTCTTTAGACGAAAAAGATAAAAGAAAACATCTTGCTCGTTTAGTTGTTAGCCCTTCACTCCTTTCTATCCGTGAATAGGATAAAGACGAAAGGAGGTGGAACAATGACAAATAAATATTTCAGACAGCATAGCGGGTGCGGTTGTTCGGGAGGTGGCGGTTCATGCGGACGTTCAGGTTCTGCGAATTGTACATCTAGCGGACCGTTCCAAGCGATTGATCAGGCTTGTATCGTAACGCCACCAGGTAACGGTGTGACAGGTGGATCAATTATTCCATTTTCTTCTGGTACAATACCAGCAGTTTTAACTACACTTGTAGGTGGTTTAGTTGGAACAGGAAGCTTGGTAGGCTTTGGTACGTCTGTGCCAGGTGTTTCTATATTAGGTGGTGCGATTACCTTACCACTTGGAACACTTGCATTACCTGTAACAGAGGCATTCTCAGTACCACGCGCAGGTACATTAACAGCGATTTCTGCATCGTTTACAGCAACGGTTTTAGTTGCGTTAGGTAGCTACACAGTGAATGCACAAGTGTATCGCGCACCAGCAGGTAGCACAACGTATACAGAATTAGTTGGTGCAACGGTTGATTTGAGCCCAGATTTAACAGGTCCTATTGCATTAGCACAAACAGTACAAGGAACTGCAACATTACCGTCAATTCCAGTAGCAGCAGGTGACACATTAATTATGGTATTTACAGCATCAGGCACTGGTGCATTATTAGATGCGGCTATTATTACAGGTACAGCAAGTGCTGGTTTAAATATCGCATAAAATGAAACTGCAATCAGTAGGGGAGAATCCTCATCCCCTACTGATTGCTAGCTTTCACTAATGGACAGTGATCGTCTATCCTTTTCATTTTCTCAAGTCTTGAAATAGGCATCTTGCTCCTGCGGTTACTCGTCGCAGAAAAGATTTGCTCCTAAACCTACTGTCCGTTAATACGAGATAAGTTTGGCAAAGCTGTGTGGAAAGTAGGCAAATGAGCCACTTTCTGCATGGCTATTATTGCTGTCTGCATTTTTTCAGTATATGCTTATAAATAGGAGGGGTCTAAATGATTTCATTAATCGTAGCACATGATAAAAATCGAGTAATTGGCTATAAAAACGAGATGCCTTGGCATTTACCAGGAGATTTAAAGTATTTTAAGGAAATGACAATGGGCAAACCTGTCATTATGGGACGCAAAACATTTGAATCCATTGGCAAAGCACTACCAGGAAGACGCAATATTGTGATTACACGCAATGCGGCATATGTGGCAGACAATATTGAAGTAGTGGGAAGCTTAGAGGAGGCATTAGCATTGGTTCAGGACGAGCCTGAAATTATGGTAATTGGTGGCGAACAAATTTTTAAGCTGGCATTAGCGCTAGCGGATCGTTTATACATTACTGAGATTGATTATGCATTTGAGGGTGATACATATTTCCCTGCATATGAGGGCTGGCAGCTTGTGAGTGAACGTGAGCCAGTACAAGCGAAGGAAGGTTATTTCTTCAAGTATTGTATTTATGAAAAATAATCGAGTAGCTGTAGGAGCGCTTTCCTGCAGCTATTTTTTTGAACAATTTGTGAAATTAAAAAAAGAGGCTTTTCTTTTTTTGAAAAAGGTGTAGAATATGAATTAAGAAATTGTTATAAAACAGATTATATTTTATTTATCTGTTATAATACTAAAATGAACTGAATGGAGGCTTTTCATATGTGGGTAATTACAGTATTTGAGCAACAGAACGTTCGTATTTTTGAGTACACTAACAAAGACGAGGCAATGCAAGCATTACAACGCTTCAGCAAAAACGCAGTATTATCATACATGAAATAAGTAAAAGAGTAGCAGGGGAATGTACCTGTTACTCTTTTTCCTTTTGAAAAACGAATGAATAGGAAATAACTGTTATAAGAGCGCATTTTTATATCGCTTTGAATCAAGGATAAAAGGGCAAGGTAACTGTGCGATTGAAGGTGCATTTACCTTGTTTTTTACATGTCGGAGAAAAATAAGAGGGGAAAGTGATCAAATAAAAGAGAAAAGTGATCAAATAGCTAGCAAAATCGCTCAAATAGTCAAGCCTGCGCATCATTAATTTTAATGATTAACCAAATAAAGGTTGCATTTTTTATAATCTCTGTGTACTATTTAACTATTACACTAGAACGCGAGGTGATGGAATGAAAAGTTTTTTCGCTTTGATGCAGAAAGAATGGACTGTTTATCGGGTGCAGATTTTTGTGATGTTTGTGCTAAGTCTGTTATTGATGTTTGTTGTACCCTATTTGATTGATAAAAACATGGAGATGACGATACCACCTGAGCAGGTAGTTTTTTCCCTTATGTTGTTAGGGCTTGTGTTAGCAACAATGGGTGTAGTGATGCAGTTGATGATGAGCTTGAAGGCCGATGTAAGGCGCAAGGAGATGTGGTTACATTCACCACAATCGATTTATCAGCTTGTTGGCGCTAAAATGCTGTTTAATTGGTGTGTGTCTGCTGTCTTTACGTTGACTGTTTTGTTGATTGGGTTGAGCCTCGTTTCTACGTATTTTGGCTGGTCAATGGCACAGGTTGTTGTAGCAAGTATAGCGATGAGCGTAATTGTATTGGGGTGGCAAATCTTTCTGTTAGTTTTTATTCAAATATTTTATAGCTTATATTTGCAGATGCAGTGTTATATCGGGAGATTTGCTATTGCTGTGACCGTTCCACTAGTGGCATTGATGCTTTTTATCATGGCGAAGTTTGAGGAGAGCGCCTTGTTTCAGGTACTTTTCCATCATGGCTATGTTTCATTAGAGCCGTTGGAGCGATACTTGCAGCCGACAGATGATTCGATGTTTATATTGATCGGGTCGATGTATATCGTGCAGGAGCTGTTTTATATCTGTCTGCTGATAGCATGCTTTCTTGTTAGTGCCAAATGGCTGGAAAAGGTGGTATCGCGATCATGACAGATTTTACGCGCGATAAACCGATTTATAGTCAGCTGGTGGATCGAATTTGTGGGGAAATTATTAAGGGGCATTTGCGTTTAGGTGATAAGTTACCTTCCGTGCGGGAGTACGCTGTCGAGAGTGGTGTGAATGTCAATACGGTACAACGTGTCTATAAGGAGCTGGAGCTGATGCAATTAACGGAAACGAAAAGAGGACAAGGGACATTTATTACGATGGATGAAGCGCGCATTCATCAGCTACGTGATGAAATGAAGGCGCAGCTTGCAGATCATTTTTTGTCATCGATTGAGGCGCTCGGCTTTTCGCAAGAGGAAATGCTTCAAGTGTTACAGCAAAGGGGGAAAGCCTGATGCTACAGCTACAAAATGTGACGTTTTCCTATGTGCGTAAGCCCGTTTTACAGCAGCTTTCACTGAATATTGCTCAAGGGCAAATGATTGGACTTGTCGGGGAAAATGGCAGCGGGAAATCGACGTTATTGCAATTAATAACAGGTATTTTACAACCGACAGAAGGGCAGATTTTGCTTAACGGGGCACCTGTAACACGGAGAAGTGCGAGCCAAATTGCCTTTTTACCTGATACCGATTTATTTTATGATTTTTATACAGCAGAGCAGTTATTCCGTTTTTATGAAACGCAGTTTGCGGATTTTTCCTATGACAAGGCGAATATCATTGGCGAGTTTTTAGAAATTGAACGTGGACGAAAATTGCGTCAGCTATCGAAGGGACAGCGTGGGCGTGTGAAGATGGCGGCCACCTTAGGGCGTGAAGTACCCCTCTATGTCATGGATGAACCATTTGCAGGCTTAGACCCACTCGTGAAAGAGTCATTGCTGAAAGGGCTAATTCAATTTACGGACATGGAAACGCAAACAATTTTATTATCAACACATGAATTGTACGAGGTCGAGCCAATTTTAGATGAGGTATTACTGCTGCGCGATGGGCATATCGCAGCACAAGGGCAGCTTGAAATGATACGAGATGAGCACAACCAAAATGCAGTCGAGTGGATGAAAGAGAGGATGAAATAACATGGCACAACAGCCAATTGTACAGCTACGCAATTTGACGAAAGTGATTCGCGGGAAAAAGCTAATTGATAATCTTCAATTAGACTTATATCCAGGGCAAATTACAGGCTTTTTAGGACCAAATGGTGCGGGTAAAACGACAACAATCCGTATGATGACGGGGTTAATGCACCCAACAGAAGGTGAGATTTTAATTGAAGGGCAGTCTTTAAAAGAGCATTATGAGGAAGCAATCAGCAAAGTAGGCGTTATCGTAGAAAATCCTGAAATGTATAAATATATGTCAGGCTATAAAAATTTACTGCATTTTGCACGCATGCACCAAAATGTTGACAAAGCACGTATTCAAGAGGTTGTGCAGCAGGTCGGGCTGGAAAATCGCATTCATGAAAAGGTATCGACGTATTCGCTAGGCATGCGCCAGCGTTTAGGGCTAGCACAGGCACTTTTACATCGTCCGAAATTTTTAATTTTGGATGAACCAACGAATGGCTTAGACCCTGCTGGGATTCGCGAATTCCGCACATATTTACGTAAAATTGCCGCAGAGGAAGGTGTGTCGGTGTTCGTATCGAGTCACTTACTGTCAGAAATGGAGCTAATGTGTGACCGCATCGCCATTATTCAAAATGGACAGCTCATCGACATACGTGAGGTACAAAATGAAGCACAAACAGTTTATTATGTGGAAGCTGAGCCTTTAACGAAAGTACAGGAGGTAGCAAAAGCATTAGCTATCGACTACAGTGCGAAAGAAAAGGGCTTGGAGCTGCATATAACAAAAGAGCAAGTGCCGCAGCTTGTTACCGCACTTGTGGCGCAAGAAGTTCAAATTTTTGCGATACAGCCACAGCAAAAAACATTGGAAGAACAATTCCTAGAAATGACAGGAGGCGGGCAAATTGCTGAAGCTCATACAAAATGAATGGATGAAATTATGGCATCAAAAAGCAACATGGGTGATGCTAGGTATTTTAGTTGTAGCGATCGTTGGTGTTGGAGGGCTGAATAAATATTATGAAGAAACCGACCCGCGCGATTGGCATGTTGTAGAAAAAGAAAAAATCGAACAGCTTTCTAAGGAAGAGGATGCATATTCACAGGAGCAAGTGATGATTGCTGAACACCGATTAGTACATGATATTGCTCCACCAAATGGCATGACTGCTGTGAGCTTTCTAGATTTCAGTGCACAGCTTATAATGTTTGTGACACTGTTTGCAGTCATTGTTGGAGCAAGCATCGTATCGAGTGAATTTTCAACAGGCACAATTAAAATGCTGCTGACACGTCCAGCTTCGCGCGCGAAAATTTTAACATCGAAGCTTGTTACGACCTTCCTCTACGGCTTTTTTATGCTAGCTGTGAATTTTGCGTTAGCAGGAATCGTTGGACTTATTTTATTCTCAAGTAGTAATGGAACGGTGTTAGAGGTTGTCAATGGGCAGGTGCAAGAAGCTGATGTATGGGGGAATTTAATAGAATTCGCAGCATTATCATTAGGAGATTTTGCGATGTCGATTCTTTTTGCCTTTTTAATTGGCTCAGTGTTCCGTTCAAGTGCATTGGCGATTGGGTTAACGATGTTTTTATCATTTACAGGTAGCATGGTCGTCATGCTGCTTAGCCAATATTGGTTTACAAAATATATATGGCTTGCGCATACAGGCTTAACGCAATATGCACAGGGCGGTCAGCATATACTGCCTGGTGTGACGATGTCATTTTCACTTGCAGTATTAGCAGTCTACGCGATACTTTTCATCGTGGCGAGCTACTGGTCGTTTATGAAGCGTGATGTGACGGCGTAATTTAATGATTGTGAAAATGTTAGGCTTTTAGTCTAACATTTTTCTGTTAGAAGGATATTTTCTAGTTTTCAGCGAATTAGAATGACACAATAGGAGGCATGGAATATGAAAATTAACAGAATAGATCATGTAAGCATAAACGTCCATAATCTTTCTGAGGCGAAAGCCTTTTTTGTTGATTTAGGGCTTGAAGTAAAAGCAGAATGGGAATTACAAGGCGAACAATTAGACACAATCGTGGGACTTCCTAACGTGAAAACCGCATGTGTGGGGCTAGGGATGCCAGATGGTCAAGTATGGGTAGAGCTAGTTAAATTTCATTCACCATCAGACGAACAAGGCATTCAACAATCTTCTGCCAATACACTAGGTATTCGACATATTTGCTTTGCTGTTGAAGATATCGAAGCAATTATAGCAAAGCTGAAACTGAAGGGTACGGAAATTTTTAGTGAGATACAGCAATATGAAGAAAGCTATAAGCTATGCTACGTCCGCGGTCCAGAGGGAATTATTTTAGAGCTAGCAGAGAAAATTAAATAACCTTATTTGAGGGAACATAAAAGCCATGTAACAAGGGACATTGATGTCTTTGTTGCATGGCTTTTATTTTTGGTACGAAGAGAAAGATATACGTAGATGGAAATCCATATGTATTCTCTCTGTGCAGAGAGAAACCAGCAATACTTTGGATGATGGTTGGAGCTGCCTCATTTCAATCCATTCTCTCCATACAGAGAGAAACTAATGATAGGCATTGTTGGTTAATTCACTAATTGATTTCAATCCATTCTCTCCATACAGAGAGAAACTTGCAATGCTTTCTCAATACCTGGATGCTGAAATATTTCAATCCATTCCCTCCATACAGAGAGAAACGCATTCGTTGATTTAGAAGCATTTTTTGCTAAAATTTCAATCCATTCCCTCCATACAGAGAGAAACGCTAAAAAGGTTGGAACTAACGTATTTATTCAAATTTCAATCCATTCCCTCCATACAGAGAGAAACTGTGAAAAAGCACATAAAAATATTATTTATTATGGTTTTTCACTTGAAAATAAATTTATAAAGTAATATTAACTCAATTATTTTCCCATGTAAATGGAAAATGCAGCTGTTTTTTGGTGCGAATCCCCCTGTAAAATCATGTTCGCTTCACATTCGCACCATTTAAAAAATCCTTTTAGCTATACATATCTAGTATTTTTTCTTCGCTACGTTTTCATATTTGAACATTTTGTTTAGAGAGAAATACGATAATGCAAAGCTACATTTGTCAGAGAACGCGTCAAGTGTATATGAAAAAGGAATAACTATAATGTTTTTTCCAACATATCAAAAGAATTTGACTTTCTTTCAATAATTTCTTTATTTTTTAACCTAAATTTAACCTTTGCTCTTTAGAATGGATGCAGAAAGGAGAATTCAATATGAAGAAGACATTACTTATCACATGGGGCTTGATTTTATTGCTCATGTCAATGCCAGCTTTAACAGCATCCGCCACGTCCAATCCATGTGTTTTTGGCATTGGCAACCAATCAAATGGCGGTGATAATCATCTTAATATCACCTTTTTTAAAAGTTTGACACAAACCTTTATAGCACCCTCTACTACAGAGTTGACTAAACTTGAGCTTAATTTTCTTTATTACAATAGTTCAGCAATTACAGTCTTTGTAGATGTAAATGATCTATCATCTGGAACAACAATCGCCCAAACAAGCAAACTGATATCGTCCTCTGGGAGGGGCTGGGAAACCATAAATTTTTCACCGCCTGTTTCACTCGAAGCTGGCAAAACATATGCCATAAAAGTTTATAATGATTTATCAGATGTGACAATGTTAGGGATTTCTCCAAAGTCCTATATGGCAGGAATCTTCTTTACGGGAAATGGGGATTTTTTAGCTCGTGAGGAAATGAGATTGAAACTATATATGCAGAAAGGAGACCCTAGTAGAGCTACTGCTAATTTAAGTGAGCTTTTAGTGGCTGACTCTGTGCGCAGCATAGAAACTGATTCAATCAACCGAAAATACCAAGTCATCGTCCTACCTACAGCCACAAGTCTTACACTAACACCCAACTTGGAAACACCTGCCGACTCGTTTTTGACGGTAGATGGGGTGACATGGCAAAGCGGTACACCTTATACACGCACTGTAGATGAAGGTGTACAATCCATTGTCTTTACGGTGACAAAAGGAGATTGCTCAGGATCCCAATCTTATACAGTAGATGTCATCAAGGATACAACACCACCAACAATTACAGGCACGGTCTCTCCACAACCAAATGCGAATGGCTGGAACAATGGTGATGTGAACTTGCAATGGATAGTAGCAGATAGCGCCTCAGGGATTAACCCGACAACAATTCCTAGCTCGCAAATAATTAAGGCTGAAGGAGAACACTCAATAACCAGAACAGTAAAAGACAAGGCTGGCAACAGTGCTTCAAACACTGTGATAATTAAAATTGACCGTACAGTGCCAACCATTAGTGGTACAGCAACAAGTCAACCAAATGCAGATGGTTGGTATAAGGACGATGTTACGATAAAATGGCTTGCTAATGATGCGTTGTCAGGTATTGTTGTACAACCAAACGATAGCGTCATTACAGGTGAAGGGGATAATTTATCTGCAACTGCAACCGTCAATGATAGGGCAGATAATCAGGCAAGTGCCACAGTCGATGGCATCAAAATCGACCGTACAGCACCTGTGACAGCAATTGCTACAGCAGATGGCACAACAAGCATCACACTAACAGCGACTGATACACTATCAGGGGTAAAAAACACCTTTTATCAAATTGATAATGAACCTATAACAATAGGCAACACTGTAGATTTCCAAAAAGATGGCTCCTATTCATTGAAAGTATGGAGCGAGGATATGGCAGGCAATGTGGAGCAAGCGCAAAGCATACAGGTGGATATCGACCAATCTGCACCGAATTTTGTAATGGATTACCCTAAAAAAGGGGCGATCCAAAGAGAGTCCGCTGAAATACTTGTGAAGTTTGATGAAGCAGGAAAAGTTTATTATCTTTTGACGAATGATAAAACTGTACCAGATGTTGCACAAGTGAAGGCATCAGCTCATATCACTGTTGCAGCAAACACAGAAGAAAAGATTCACTTAACAGGGTTAAAAGAGGCAACAGCATATACCCTTTACATGGTCACGGAAGATAGCAAAGGCAATCTTTCACAAAATGTTGCAAGCCTTACATTCCAAACAGCTTCTCCTGCACCAATTGCTGTAGAGAGCATTCGTTTAAATAGCACTGAACACACTTTGCAAGAAGGCGATAAAGGCTTTGCGTTACAAGCAACCATTACGCCAGCGAATGCGACCAACCAACAAATAACATGGGGCAGTAGTAATGAGCGAGTAGCTAAAGTAAATGAAAATGGCTTTGTGACACCGATAGCGGCAGGGGAAGCAATGATTCAGGCAACAACGGTAGAAGGCCATAAAACCGCTTTAGCAAAAATCATTGTTAAAAGAAATACACCTAGCTTTGTTTCGGGTGGTGCGTCACCATCCATCCCTGTAAAAGAAATCGAGCTCAATTTCAGCTCTTACACTTTTAAGGAATCGGATGCAGGCATTTTGTTAAAAGCGACAATTACACCAAGCAACGCAACCAATCAACAATTAAAATGGCATAGCAGTGATGAAAAAATAGTGACAGTAGACCAAAATGGCTTTATGACACCAATAGCCGCTGGAGAAGCGATGATTCATGTGACAACGATGGATGGCAGTAAAACTGTTTCTGTCAAAGTGACAGTGCTACCAAAGTCTTCTGTACCAGCTCCAACACCAGAGGAACCGAAGCAGCCTGACAAGCAAGTGTCGTTCACAGATACTGCAAATAGTTGGGCTAAAGAGATGATTGAGGAATTAGCAGCACAAGGTATTATCCAAGGCTATGAAGATGGAACTTTCCGTCCCAATGCCCTGATTAGTCGTATGCATGTGGCAGTGTTATTAACGAGAGCCTTTTCACTCGAAACTGTAAGGAACGCAGAGGATTTCTCAGATGTGCTGAAAAATCACCGTTACTATGAAGCGATTAAGGTACTACAACAAGCGGGCATTATAGACGGGGCAAATGGTGCATTCCATCCAACAGAAAATATGACAAGGGCACAATTAGCCAAAGTGCTTGTCGGGGTGCTTGGGCTAACACCACAAGGCACAAGCTCATTCAAGGATGTAGATAGCAAACATTGGAGTACAGGCTATATTGCCGTGTTAGAGCGTGAAGGCATTGCACTTGGGGATGCAGGCAAATTTAACCCGAACGAGCCCGTCACAAGAGCACAGTTTGTGGCATTTTTATATCGCATTATGCAAAAGTAGAGTGCAGAGTGAGAGTATATATAACGAAATATAGCAATTTATGCAACGATAAATCTATCAAACTAAATTAATTAGGTTGTATTTAAGTATATTCCAATTACCCATAGCTGTGTATTTGTAGTAAACTGGTTATAGTTCATGATACATGGGCAAACACACCTCAAAATTATTGGGTATTGTTGTGTAAATTTTATAGAATAGAAAGAGTAGCTAGTTAATATGCTACTCTTTTTTAGTTATAATTTAGAGAAGAGGTGGAGCATCCGTGAAAAAATGGATATTTATTTTTGTTATTCTGTGTGTCTCACTCTTACTATCTTGTGGTGATAATTCTCAAACTTTACAAATGTTATATACGGATGGAGGTATTGAAAAAGTTGATAAAATTATTTTAAAAGATGGAACTACAGGTGATATTAAAACAATTACAAAAGAAGAAGATGTTGATAAATTTCTTGAAATGGTTAATAATATTGAATTCTCTCCTCGAAAAAACCAGCGAGATCGCGAAGGATGGATGTATCAAATTACTTTCTACGATAAGAATAAAGTATTTAAATTTACATTACATCAAGTTGAGGGATACTTATTATAATACCAATCCTGACATTTATCCAATAGTGGATAATTTTTATAAAAATATAGATACAAAATAGGAATAGCTTGACTTTTCTTTTAATTTCTTTTCGTCACTCAATAAAAAGATGGGGTGATTTTATATAAATGAATTTAAGAATATTTGAATTCTCGACTTCTTTACCACTACTTATTATTTCCTTAGGATTTTTAGCAGTTTTATTATATTTATTAAAAATAAAATAATAAGGGTCTATATTCCAAGTATTCTTTTATCTTATGGTTTAATATTTTCAGTCTTACAAATATATGTTTTGAGTAAAGGGTTTTCTGGAATTCCATATGTATTAATCTCTTGGTTGTTTATTGCAATGTTGATAATATCCATATTCATTGCAGTTAAGCGCCATTTAGAAATTTAGACCTATGAGAAATACTTGAATAAAAATAACTTCAATTAGCAAGGGAGAGTTTGAAGGAAAATAAACCCCATGCAACAAGGAGCATTGATGGCGGCACTGACCTAAAAAAATGAGACAAATAAAAACACCTTTCGTTGAAAAACGGGTATTGTACCTTATCAAATCAATGTGGAGGTGTTTTTCTATGGGGACAAGAGTGAGTTACCCAGTAGAAGTGAAAATGAAAGCAATTGAAATGAGATTAGCAGGCATTCCTGTAAAACAAGTACTAGAGGAGCTAAATATTCGTAACCATTCTCAGTTAAAAACATGGATGAAATGGTACAAGAACGGCGAATTACATCGTCTTGAACAGCCAGTAGGAAAACAATATACATTTGGCAAAGGGCCTGAATATGAAAGTGAAACCGCTAAGTTACAAGCAGAGAATCGTTATTTAAAGCAACAAATTGAAGTGTTAAAAAAGTACGCAGAGTTGGAGAGGAAGTGGTCCCAAAAGTTGTAGTAGAGCTAGTAGAGGAGTTAAAAGAAAGGATGCCGATTGGTGAAATCTGCCGTCATTTAGGTGTAGCTCGTTCGTCGTATTATCGCTGGAAGGTCAATGGAAATAAATTCACTCAAAAGGATCTTCGAGACCAACAAATTGGCGACTTGTGCAAGTTACACAAATTCAGATACGGCTATCGAAAAATCACAGAATTACTTACTGACATTAGTGAGAAAACGGTGCAACGTGTGATGCAAAAATACGGTTGGCAATGTCGTGTAAAGGTAAAGAAACGTAAACGTACGGGACAACCAGCTCACATTGTTCCTAACTTATTAGCACGTGATTTTACGGCATTAAAACCGCTAGAAAGGCTCGTAACAGATATTACTTACTTGCCTTTTGGACAATCTATGATGTACCTTTCAAGTATCTTAGACCTATTTAATGGCGAGGTTATTGCGTTTACAATTGGTTTTACACAAGATACCGACTTTGTCTTAGATACGCTAAATCAATTACCCGATCTACCAGAAGGCTGTATCCTGCATAGCGATCAGGGTTCTGTTTACACATCTTATGCATATCAGAAGGCAGTCAAAGAAAAAGGAATGACCATGAGCATGTCTCGTAAAGGCACGCCCGCTGATAATTCCCCAATTGAAACGTTTCACTCCTCGCTAAAGTCTGAAACGTTCTACCTCGATGATATTTATCGCACAACAAATGCGTGTGTCATAAATATTGTCGAAGAATACATTTACTATTATAACAATATTCGGATTAAAACGAAATTAAACAACCAGTCGCCGGTTCAATACCGTCAACTGGCTGTATAATAAGGTGTTTTCATACTGTCTCAAAAATAGTATTCAGTGCCGGCTTTGTTGCATGGGGTTTATTTTTTGTACGGAGAGAAACTAAATCCACGATTTTATAGATGCTTCTATCCGAGTATTTCAATCCATGCCCTCTACACAGAGAGAAACGTTGGCTACACATACACAAAAAACTTGGGAAACTTTATTTCAATCCATTCCCTCTATACAGAGAGAAACAGTACACCATCTGCAATGCCGCCCATAGTTCGTAATTTCAATCCATTCCCTCTATACAAAGAGAAACGATACCATTTCCTTGATCGTTTTTGACGATATCTATTTCAATCCATTCCCTCTATACAAAGAGAAACCAAAGAAGTAGCACAAGAGCAAGTGGAGCAAAAAATTTCAATCCATTCCCTCTATACAAAGAGAAACTGTGAAAAAGCACATAAAAATATTATTTATCATGGTTTTTCACTTGAAAATAAATTTATAAGGTAATATTAACTCAATTATTTTCCCATGTAAATGGAAAACGTTACTGCTTTTTGGTGCGAATCCCCCTAGGAAATCATGTTTGCTTCACATTCGCACCATTTAAAAAATTCTTTTAGCTACACTTATCTAGTATTTTTTCTTCTCTAATGCACAGCAATATAACTTTGGAAGAGAAGAAGGTAAGTGCGGGTCATGAAGGAGGTTAGTAGCATGAGCAAAAAAATTGTCAGACATCTTGTTTGTCGAGTAAGCTATATAAGAATATGTTTGAAGTAGATAATTTTCGGGCATATTTGACGAAGAAAGCAATTGGATGGAGGCAATAGTATGAACGTTGTAGCAATCGTAGGCAGTTTACGTAAAGCATCATACAATATGATGTTAGCTGAATTTATTCAAAAACGTTATGCGGAAAAAATAACGGTCGAGATTTTATCATTACATGATATTCCGATGTATAACCAAGACGAGGAAAATAATCCGCCGCAGTCAGTGATTGATTTTAAGGCAAAAGTGAAGGCAGCAGATGCGGTACTTTGGGTAACACCTGAATACAATGCATCCATTCCAGGTGTACTAGGCAATGTAATTGACTGGTTATCACGCGTTGATAAAGTGATGATTGGCAAGCCTTCTATCGTGATGGGCGCATCAATGGGCAATTTAGGAACGGTTAAAGCACAAATGCATTTGCGCGATATTTTATTCGCACAAGGTCTTGGTTCGCCAGTTTTACAAGGCAACGAAGTATATATCGGTGCAGCACATACAAAGTTTGACGAGGCAGGCAACTTAACAGACGAAGCAACAGTTAAATTTTTAGACCAAGTAATTGACAATTTTGTCGCTTGGGTGAAGTAGCATACAAAGCGGCTAAGGGAAGTATTTCTTAGCCGCTTGTTTATTTTCCAAACAAATACGCCTTCAACAACGCAAGTCGCTCGCGCTGGTTAGCTCTTTTCTCCACAGATGATGGTGTTTCTGCTGCAAGCACATCTGCCTCTAGCCCTACCTTCCCCGCTAAAAATTTTGCCCGTTGTAGGTGAAAATCGTTGGACACAATCGTGATTTTAGAAATATCCACTGGTAATAGCTCCTTTGAAAACAGTAAATTTTCATATGTAGAAGTAGACGCTTCCTCTAGTATAATGCGATCTGCTGCGATGCCTTTATTCATTAAGTAAGCCGCCATAATGGACGCCTCGCTTGCAGGCTCATCGCGCCCTTGCCCACCTGACACAATCGCCTTGACATGTGGATAGTCCTGCAAATAAGCAGCAGCCGTGTCAAGTCTTGTTTGCAAGGAGAGAGACGGTTCCCCAGTATGTCGAACTTTTGCGCCTAAAATAACCATATAGTCATTTGTGCCATCTGCTTGTGGTGAGGTGCCTTTGTTTATTTCCTTGCCTAAGAAATAATAGCCTACACCGCATACAACAGCAACGGCAGTAACAATTGAAATCCATTTTTTCATAACATCACCTCTTTCCTTACTATAACGAATAGATGAGAAAAAAGATTCGAATGTATTGGAAAATATGATAAATAGTGCTACGATAAGAAATAACGACGATTTGCAGGGGGACGCGTTCAGCGTTGAGAAGGTTAAAACCTGACCCTTTGAACCTGTTCAGTTAACACTGGCGTAGGGAGCAACCAAACCTTGTATGTGAGGCTCTCTATTTTTTAGAGGGCTTTTTTTGTCGAAAATTGAAAGAAAGAGGCTACATAATGATGACCATCTATAAAATTAGACAGCAGCAACCGTTAATTCATTGCATTACCAACTATGTTGTCGCAAATTTCACGGCAAATGGACTACTAGCTATCGGGGCATCTCCTGTGATGGCTGATGAAGTAAGCGAAGTTGAACAAATGACATCGATTGCAAGTGGGCTACTCATCAATATTGGTACATTAAATCAATCGAAGGTGCCTGCAATGCTGGCAGCCGGAAAAGCGGCGAACAAGCAAGGGGTGCCAGCTGTGTTAGATCCAGTTGGTGTTGGCGCAACGAGCTACCGTCAAGAAGTGATTCAGCAATTGCTACAGCAAGTGAAGTTTACATTAATTCGTTGCAATGAGGGCGAACTTGCTACAATCGCAGGTGTGGAATGGCGAGCAAAAGGCGTCGATAGTGGACAAGGTAATATTGATACAATCGCAGTTGCACAGGAAGTGGCAAAAAAATATGATACAATTGTAGTTGTAACAGGTGCGGTCGATATTGTCACAGATGGAACAATTGTGAAAAAAGTAGCAGGTGGACATGAGCGTATGACATTGGTGACAGGCTCAGGCTGTCTATTAAGTGCACTTTGTACTGCTGCGTTGACAGTGGAAGGTGAGCCTGTCGCAAATTTAGCGGAGCTTTTACAAACATATAAGCAAATTGCAGAGGATGCGGAGCGCAACACAGCGTATATTGGCTCGTTCCAAATAGAAATATTGAATGGCTTAGAAAAGTATTCGAAAGGTTGATGAGAATGGACATTGTAATGACAATTGCAGGCTCGGATAGCGGTGGCGGAGCTGGTATCCAAGCGGATTTAAAAACATTTCAGGAGCTAGGGGTTTATGGCACATCAGCTATTACGGCCTTAACGGCTCAAAACACGCTCGGTGTTTCAGATATTTTAGCTGTCTCGCCTGAATTTACGGTGGCACAAATCAAGGCGGTATTTGAGGATTTACAAGTGAAGGCTGTGAAAACAGGCATGCTTTTTTCAGCAGATATTATTGAGGCTGTGGCAATGGAGCTACAGCAGCATAGCGTACAGCTCGTAGTTGACCCTGTAATGATTGCCAAGGGTGGTGCTAGCTTATTGCAGCAAGAGGCGGTGCAGGCATTAAAAACAAAGCTACTGCCAATCGCAACAGTGTTAACGCCGAATATTCCAGAGGCAGAGGAAATTACAGGCATTCAAATTGAAAGCGTGCAAGACATTGAAGCGGCTGCGAAAAAAATATTAGCACTTGGCGTGCAATGTGTTGTGATGAAGGGCGGACACTTAGAAGGCGAGGAAGCGGTCGATATGGTATTTTTTGCAGATGGCTCCTTCTTCGCAATGAGCAGTGAACGCATCGATACGAAGCATACGCATGGCACAGGCTGTACCTTCTCAGCTGCTTTAACAGCCTTTTTAGGAAAGGGCTATGCACTGCGCGACGCCATTATTGAGGCGAAGCATTTCATTCAGGCAGCGATTGCGCATCCGTTAAATATTGGCAATGGGCATGGACCGACAAATCATTTTGCCTACCGTAAAGCGCAAATGAAAGGGCAGGTGAAGCTACATTGAAACGTGCGTCGTTAGCTGTATATTTTATTATGGGAACTACTAACTGTCAGCGTGACCCACTCGTTATTTTAGGGGAAGCGTTGCAGGCAGGTGTGACTATTTTCCAATTGCGTGAAAAAGGTGAGGGGGCGCTACAAGGTGAGGCGTTGTTAAACTTTGCTAAACGCTGCCAACAGCTTTGTCGCACGTACGGCGTTCCTTTTATCATCAATGATGATGTGGCACTTGCCTTAGCTATTGATGCAGATGGTGTGCATGTAGGGCAGGATGATAGTGAGCTGGCTAAAATTCGCTCACAATTTGCGGATAAAATTATCGGTGTCTCTGTTCATAACAATGAGGAAATGCAGACAGCCGTTGCGGGTGGTGCAGACTATGTTGGCATCGGACCTATTTTTGCGACCAATTCAAAGGCGGATGCCAATGAGCCAGCAGGTGTGACGTTTTTACAAAAGGCACGTGCAAGCTATCCTGATTTCCCAATTGTTGCAATTGGTGGTATTACACCAGAGCGTACAGCACAGGTGCTGGCAGCAGGTGCAGATGGCGTCGCTGTTATTTCAGCGATTTGCCAAAGCGACAATATTGCGCAAACGGTAAATGATTTTAAAAAATAGTAGATTTTTGAAACTGAGCATGCAATTTGTGCTCAGTTTTTGTATGATTAGGAAAAGGGAGATGTTGAGAAGTGAAAAAATGGCTATTTTTAATTATTGCTGTAGTAGCAATACTGACAGCCTGTACAGCT
This sequence comes from Lysinibacillus louembei, assembly GCF_033880585.1. Lineage (NCBI taxonomy): Bacteria > Bacillati > Bacillota > Bacilli > Caryophanales > Bacillaceae > Lysinibacillus > Lysinibacillus louembei. The sequence continues at coordinate 3,089,320 of NZ_CP137624.1, read as the reverse complement.
ACTACGAATGAAGAGATTACCATTAAGCCGCTTGAAGACTCAGAGTATACACGCACATTTCAAGAGCTACATCTAGGCTATATATGGGATTTCAATTTTGCCTTACCGCAAGCAGATCAACGAACAGTTCAGCTCTGGGTGGAGAAATATAGCGATGGTCAAAGGGATGAGAATTTTGAGGCGAGCCTACAATATGGAATGAGCCCATCAGATTTTGAAGAAGGGCATATAGGGGCTGGTTTAATGGATGGCGAAGCGTTTTCTTTATTTCTTTACGCACCAAGTGTCAAAGCAAAGCCACAAGCGATAGAAAATTTGAACCTCGATACAGGCATGTATACATGGGAATATGCTTTTCAAGAAAAGCAAGCATTGCAGTTAAATACAGAGTACATAATCGGCACGTTCCGCCATTCATTAAAGGATGCGATGCGAAGTGGCTATGATTTGTCGAATGAGGAAGAGGTGCAACAGCTCCTTCATGATGACACGAACGTCCTATTATTGAAAATCAAAGTGACGGAGAGTGAGTAACAATGCTTAAACAAGCGATGCTAGAAGATGCGCCACAGGCTGCAGCATTAGCTCAAAAGCTTTGGCCAAATAGCGATTTACAAGGGGAAATGGAGCAGCTTTTACAGCAACAGGATGTCTTTATTGTGCTTGCCTACAGTGCTGAGCAAGCAATCGGCTTTGCTCAATGCCAAGTGCGCTATGATTATGTAGAGGGGACGGAAACGAGCCCTGTCGGTTATTTGGAAGGTTTATATGTAGAGCCCCAAGTGCGTCTACAAGGAATTGCGAAAAAGCTTGTGGCTGCATGTGAGGAATGGACACGTCAGCAAGGCTGCACAGAATTCGCCAGCGATTGCGAGCTAACGAATGAAGATAGCCTCAATATGCATTTGCGATTAGGCTTTACTGAGGCGAACCGCATTATCTGTTTTACGAAAAAGCTGGAGACGGAGCTAAAATAATAGCTCCGCCAGCCACCAGCCTGTAAATGCCAGTATTCCTCCGCACAAGCAGCTTATGCATAAATAACTAGCTGCCGCCAGCAATCCGCGGCTATCATAAAGCCTCACACTCTCAACAGAAAAGGTGGAGAAGGTCGTAAAGGCACCTAAAAATCCTGTGCCTGCCAGCAATTGTATGGAGGAGCTAGGTCCCACACCGACACAAATGCCTAATAAAAATGAGCCAAGTAAATTAATGCCAAATGTAGCTAATGGTAAGACTGTGTTCACATGGGCCTTCACCCAATTGCTAATGGCGAAGCGACAAATTGCCCCAAAAAAGCCCCCGATGGCAACGAATATCATACGCTCGCCCCCTTCGCACCGAGACGTAAGCCAACGAGTGCACATATAAAGCCCCCAACTAAGCTAACCATGATATAGCTAGCGGCCACCAGCATATGCCCATCACGCCATAACGTCACATTGTCCACACTAAAGGTTGAAAAAGTCGTAAAGGCACCGAGAAAGCCTGTCGTCATTGCAGTTGCCAAATTCGCACTCACTTTCGGAACACGCGGCAAAAAGCTTGTCAGCCAGCCAAACAATAATGAACCAATTAAATTAATAAGTAAGGTAATCATAGGAAACATCCCAATATAAAGAAAGCCCAGTGCATAGCGCAAAGAAGCGCCAAGTGCCCCTGCAAGCCCAACAAATAGATATTGCATTCAATCACTTCCTTCTGTAGCTATATTTTAGCATAATCGGTCGTTGAAATAGTCAGAATGGACAAATATACTAAGAAGTAAAGAGAGAGGTGAGTGGATGCGAATTCGCAGTGCAGTTATTATAGAAGAAAATGATAAAATATTACTGATTAAACGTGTGAAAGAAGGACAAACCTATTTCGTTTTCCCAGGAGGACAAGTCGAGCAAGGCGAAACGCTTGAGCAGGCTGCTATTCGTGAGGCATTAGAGGAAGTTGGTGTCATCGTTGAACTAGAAGGGCTATTTTTTGAGCTTTCATTCAATGGACAACAAGTATATTATCGTGCTAAGATCATTGGGGGCAAAATCGGCACGGGCACAGGTCCAGAATATAGTCAGCCAGAGCTGTACAGCGGCACATTTGAACCCGTTTGGCTTGCCAAAAATGAGCTAACAAAACACGATGTTAGACCAATAGAGTTAATAGAAAAGCTGTTTGAAAGGTAATCACTTTCAAACAGCTTTTTATTTTGGGAACCAAATAAAAATAAGACAGTCTTATACTATGAAATTTTTGTTTTTCAATATATATTTATTGATAAACGATAAAAAGGAGTGTCTATAATGAAAAAACAAACGCTTTTCTTGAAAGCAACTTTAATCCTTCTTGCATTGCCTATATTGGCAATATGCCTTGTCGGTTTCCCATTTCTTGTGATGCACACCACAGAATGGGCACTTGCTTGGACCTTGTATGGTATTGGTGCTCTCCTTTACAGCACAGCTGCCGCTTATTTTATGGCACTATACCAAGCCTTAAAGCTATTAAACCTCATCGACGACAACAGTGCATTCTCCTATGACTCTGTCACAGCGCTGAAAAAAATCAAATGGAGCGGCTTAGTCATCGCAGGCTTATACGCCATCAGTATGCCATTGCTCTACATTATTGCAGAACACGATGACGCACCTGGTGTGATTATCATCGGCCTTGTACTAGGTGGCGCAGCACTTGTTGTCAGCATTTTCGCCACTGTCCTGCAACAGCTCCTAACAAATGCGATCGCTATGAAAAACGAAAACGACTTAACGATATGAGGTGAAGTACTATGACCATTATTATTGAACTCGATGTCATGCTAGCCAAACGCAAAATGACCGTCACAGAACTATCCGAGAAAGTTGGCATCACCATGGCCAATATTTCCATTTTAAAAACAGGCAAAGCAAAAGCGATCCGCTTCTCCACACTAGAAGCCATCTGCAAGGTACTTGACTGCCAACCAGGCGATATTTTACGCTACGAAAAGGATGCGGGTGATGAAGCATAAACTAACACAGCTGCTCTATTTCGGACGGGAACAGGCACTATCCTGCCTCTTCCCAGTTGTCATCTTCGCCTCGCTCGCCATAACAAAATTCATACCACTGCCATTCCTAGCACGCTACGACTGGCTCTTTATCATCTGTCTCGCCATGCAATGGTGGATGCTGCGCGCAGGCCTTGAAACAAAGGACGAACTCAAAGTGATTACATTATTCCACTTAATTGGGCTCGCACTCGAAATTTTCAAGGTACATATGGGTTCATGGGCATATCCTGAGGAAGGCTTTTTCAAAATTTTCGGCGTTCCATTATATAGCGGCTTTATGTATGCAAGCGTCGCTAGCTACCTATGCCAAGCATGGCGTCGCCTGCATGTTGATCTTGTCAACTGGCCATCATTTTTCCTAGTTGTCCCACTAGCTGCCGCCATTTATTTTAATTTCTTCTGGCATCATTTTTGGATTGATGTACGCTGGTGGCTAGGCTTATTGGTAATCATCGTCTTTTGGCGAGCCTCTGTTAAGTATGAGGTGAACGGCATTCCTTATCGCATGCCGATTGTTTTGAGCTTTGTTTTGATTGGCTTCTTTATTTGGGTCGCTGAAAACATCGCGACTTTCTTCGGCGCATGGCAATACCCGAATCAAACGCAAGCATGGAGCTTGGTGCATGTTGGGAAAATTAGTTCGTGGTTGTTGTTGGTTATTGTGAGTTTTTTGATTGTTGCGGAGTTGAAGAGGGTGAAGGGGAGATAGACAAGACAAGGGCTGATTGGAATCAATTCCAATCAGCCCTTGTTGGCCTTAAAAGATATAATACCTTAATCAATTTCAATCCACGTAATAAATTACGACATATCTTACTAATAATATGATAAAAACTTAAAAATGTACATACAAAGTGTATGCAGATGGTAGCTAATTAATTTTTCTTTCTGATTTAGATAAAATATGTTGAAATACATTAAAAAATATGGTAATTTTAATGAAATGATAGAAAGTAATTGAATTTTCAGGTAAATGTGGAGGTGAAAAATATAAATAAAAAACCACTTCAGAAATATATCTAAAGTGGCGGAGGCTTCCAAGAGCCAACATTTACGCTTTAAGCTTATTTTAACTTACCAATGTAATGTTACAGAGTAGTAACACCTCATATGGTAATCTATAAAATCAAATCTGTCAAGAAAGAGGTGGAGAGCTATATGAAGAATTATGCAATTGGTTTGGATATTGGTACTACGAGCATTGGGTGGGTATGTTTATCAGATGATTATCAAGTATTACAACATAACAATCGCTATGCTTTTGGTGTACACGAGTTTGAAGAGGCACAGCCAGCCTCGGGAAGAAGGTTGAAACGAGGGACTCGAAGACGGTACAACAGAAGGAAAAAACGGATACAATTATTACAACAATTGTTTGAGGAGCCTGTTTCAAAAATTAATTCAACATTCTTTACAAAGGATTTTTCGAAACATTTTTGGCGTAATAACAATCAATTTGAAGAGCGTACATTGTCAGGAACTTTAAGAGAGTTAAGCGTGAATACTCGAATGTATCCAACAATGTATCATTTGCGTTATGACCTAATGCAAACGAAGGAAAAAATGGATATACGGTTAGTTTATTTAGCTCTCCATCATCTAGTCAAATATCGAGGGCACTTTTTACAAGAAGGATTACGTTGGGCAGAATCGGGCAATGTTGCAAAAGGCGAAGATACGGAAACTCTTTATGAGCTAGTAGATAGCTATGAGCGTTTTGTTCAAGATGAGGATTCTTATTTACTTGATAAAATCGAACTATCAGAAATGAAAAATATTTTATTAGATAACACAAAAACAAAGAACGATAAAGTGAAATTCTTAGTGGCTAAAACAAATAAAAAGTATGAGCAATTATTTAAGTTGTTAGCAGGTTTAGAAAGTGCATGTAGTAAATTATTTCCTCTGTCAGATAATATAGATGTTTATATAAAAGACAAGCTAAAATTCTCGATTATTTCTGAAAGATTTGAGGAGGAAGTTGCGAAACTAACAGAAGAGGAAAATGAATTTATTGAAGCTGCCGTAGCTGTATATCAGCAATTTGTCTTATCCGATTTGCTGGGTGATTATACTTGTGTAGCAGAGGCAAAAGTGGCAGACTATCAAAAATTTGCACAGGAATTGAAAGATTTAAAATACATTGTTGATAAATATGCAGGGGAAAAGACATATCGGAAACTGTTTATTACATCTAAAAGAGCACAAACAGTGTATAAACAGAAACATAATCTATCGGTGCTATCTTTGTTTGACCAGTATTTGAATTCTAAAAAAGAAGGAGAGAAATTTCAAAGCGAAGTAAAAAAGTTATTAAAAGATGCCGAGAAGCAAGTCGAACAACAAGACCATGGATTGATTAAGAAATTAATTGTGACAGCAGAGGATGGTACGTTGTTAAGAAGACAGCGAGATAGTCAAAATGCAGCGATTCCTTATCAAAATAACGTTTATGAAGCGGAAAAGATTTTGAAGAATCAACAGATACATCACCCATTTATAACAGATGAAGTAATTGAAAAGGTCAAACAAATTATTTCCTTTAGAATCCCTTATTATATTGGTCCATTAGATAAATCAGGTAAATCTGAATTTGCTTGGCTTACACGAAATAACGAACAAAATATTACACCATGGACTTTTGATGAAAGCGTTAATAAGGAAGTTACGGCAGAAGCCTTTATTACAAAAATGACGAATAAATGTACATATTTAAAAAAGGAAGATGTACTACCAAAAAATTCGTTACTCTATCAAAAGTTTGAACTATTGAATGAATTAAATAGTATACAAATACGCCCTTTAAACGAGGAATCAAATAAAAAATACCGATTAGATACTGAATGCAAACAATGGTTGATTGAAAATGTGTTTCAAAAGTATCAACAAGTGACACATAAAATACTTTTACAAGAGTTGAAGAAGAGTGATTGGGCAGATTTAGCTACACATGCTATTTTTGGCACGCAAAAATCAGATAAATTTGCATCTACTCTATCATCTTATAAAAAACTTTCAGACATCTTACCTAATGAACCTGAAGATATTATTGAAGAAATTATTAAATGGTTGACTGTTTATAATGAAAAAGACATTATTCATTCTCGTATACAGAAGGTATTTCCGCATATTACAGAGGAACAAATTCAAAAACTCTGCGGAATTAAAATGTCGGGTTGGGGTAGATTGTCACGGAAAGTATTAATGGATATTCAAGTGAATGATACAGATAATGTCATTGATTATATGGATGCCTATTCAGAGAACTTTATGGAATTACTGTCCAAAACATCATTAAAAAAAGGTATTGAACAGGTAAATACGAAAAAAACTATTCATAAGATTGTCTATAAAGATATTGAAGAGTTAGCAGGCTCACCTGCGCTGAAGCGTGGCATATGGCGAGCGCTAAAAATTATTGAGGAATTAACATCTATTTTTGGTGAACCAACTGAAATTATTTTAGAAGTAGCAAGAGAAGACCAAAAATCAAGTAAATCAAAATCACGAAAAGACATATGGGAAGAATCAGTGAAAGGGTGGATAGAGCATCAAGCATTTTGTGCAAAAATAAGCAGTTATCCAGAAGATAAATTCAAAGATAAACGATTTTGGTTATATGCAACGCAGTTGGGTAAATGTTTGTATACAGGTGAAGCCATTGATATTAATGAGTTATATTCCAAGAAATATGAAGTAGACCATATCTACCCAAGAAGTTATGTAAAAGATGATAGTTTGGACAACTTGGCATTAGTTAAAACAGAGGTGAATCAGGAGAAAAGAAGTACAAAGATGCCATTAGAGATTATCTCTGATAGTGAGAAATTTAAAATGAAAAATGAATGGCAGCGATTACGTGATAGAAAATTAATATCTTCAAGAAAATTAGAGCGTTTACTAAAACCTAAGTTTGAAGATGCAGATAAAGAGAAATTTATTCAACGCCAATTGGTAGAAACACGTCAAATTATTCAACATGTGAAAGATTTACTGACAGAAAGATTTGAACATACCAATATTCATTCAGTAAAAGCAGGGATGGTATCAAAATTTAGACAAACCTTAGAGATTCCTAAAATTCGAGAGTATAACAACAAGCATCATGCAATGGATGCTTTACTCGCAACTTTACTAGTGCAGTTCACGAAGCAACAATATGGGGATAATTTTTTAGAGTTTAGCTTTAAAGCGAAGGAACGGGCTAAAAAATGGGGAAGAGTAGTACAAAATTCCCGAGATTTCTTTGTATTTGAGCATTTTAAAAAAGCATCATTTAATAGTATATTGACGGGAAAATCAATCCCAGCGATGTTATTTATGAAAGAAATATTTTATGAATTACCTTGGCAGACAACGAAGATGACGGGGAATATAGAAGGAGCTTTTCATAAAGAAACACCATTATCGCCCAAAGCCAATTTGAATAAAGAGAAGTTATCGAATGCCTCCGTATTTGTTGTTGACGGGATGACAAAAGAAGGGATTTGGGCAATTGAGTATACTATGCAAAAAAAGAAAGGCACAGAGAAAAAATTGGAGCTATTCGATTTTAAAGTAATTGATCAAAGTAAATATCAAAATCTTAGCCTTGATGAAGTAGCTAAAATATTGGTGGAGAGAGAAGGAAAAAAATTTGTGCTCTCTGCTAAGTTGGTGAAGAGATTTCCTAAGTATCAGAAAATAATGTGGGCAGGTCATCCATACTACTTTATTTCGACAGTAGAGTTACGTAATGCTAAACAGTGGTGTATGAAACCATTATTATTTGAACAATTACAGTCAAAAAATTTGCAAAATCAACCAGCTGAAGAGTTGAAGCAACTTTTTTCGAGTCTTGCAGCGGATTTCCTAGAAAATTACACGATTTATAATGGCCGTATACCTACTAAATATAAAGGTTTTAGCAATAATGTGTATGCATTTATGGACAGGATAGTTGATTTTAATTCATTTAAAATAGGTGTAGATGCACTGCATGGACTTGCAGCCGCCAATGCAGAAAGCCCAAGCCTGTTTGGGACGAGCCGCTTATACAATTTAAGTATAGATGCAACTACCATTGAAATTATTAATGAATCCATTACAGGGCTAAAATACAGAAAACCTAAGCCATTATTATACAGTAGGAGCTGATTAGATGTCATGGAGAACGATTATTTTATCAAAAAACTCTAAAATCAGTTTGCGGATGAATCAGTTAGTCGTGACAAATGAGGAGGTAACGAGTATACCAATTGGGGAAGTTGGCATTGTTATCATTGAAAATCCAAATATTGTAATGACAGGACATATTCTAAATGCCCTGTCTGACAATAAAATTACAACGATTTTATGTGACCAAAAACATAATCCGAGTACCTTTTTACACACCATTTATGGGCATCATCGCCAAAGCAAACATTTGCAAGCACAATTTAATTGGAATGAAATGTATAAAGGAAGGCTTTGGCAAGAGATAACGAAGCAAAAAATTTATAATCAAGGGCGTGTGTTATTCCACTTAGAAAAAGAAGGTGTAGATGAACTGCGTGAACTGATTGCTGGTGTGGAACTTCATGATATAACAAATCGTGAGGGACATGCAGCCAAAGTATATTTCCACCGATTATTTGGGGCAGATTTTACTCGGGGCGACGAAGAAACGATTAATTGGGGTTTAAATTATGGTTATGCGATTTTACATGCACTTATTACACGCCAAATTGTCAGTAAAGGCTATCTTTCGGAAATCGGTATTCATCATAAAAACGAATACAACCAATTTAACTTAGCGAGCGATTTCATTGAAATATTTCGCCCAATAGTTGATTATCTTGTTTTTCATTACGTAGATGGATATTTAGGAAAAGTTGAAAAAAGGAAAATTATTGGCATGTTTGAACAGAAAGTTTTCATTCGTAATGGTGCGCATTATTTACCACAAGCAATTCAAATTTTTATTGATGGTTGTTTCAATTTTTTAAATACGGGCGATGAAAAGAAGCTCTATTTTCCTGATTTACAATTAAATAAATTTATTCTTGAGGAGTGAGGATGTGCATCGGGTTATGAGATTGTTTGTTATGTTTGATTTGCCTGTTCAAACCTCTATTGAACGAAAGAATTATAGAAGGTTTCGGAAATTTTTAATTGAAAATGGTTATTTGATGATTCAATATTCCATTTATGCAAAGATTATTTTAAACCATTCCGCCTTGCAATTACAAAAAGTGAAAATACAGCAACATTTGCCACCGAAAGGACATGTTGAAACATTGCTAGTAACAGAAAAGCAATTTGCGGATATGGAGCATTTCAGTAAACCGAAAATAGAAAAAACGGAAACTAACTCAATGAAGCGAGTCATTGAATTATGAGAATATATACAAATTTATTTGATTCATTACCAATTGTGTATAATCAATTGAATGTTATTAGCTTTCAACGTGATGCACATCAACTGCTTTTTCGTAAACAGTTAAAGGAATGGAGCAGTAAAAAAGAAGTCGAAGAGGGTTTTTGTATACTCTCTATTATAGAATGTGATGTGACGAATAAAGAGGTAGATTTTCTTGAAATTTTTGGTGGTTGTCTTGATTTATTAGACACGAAAAGTCTTCATCAATGGATTCGTTATATGTTTGAGAATAATGAAGAATTAGTTGAATTGTATAGGAATTTAAAAACTACTATTGATAATACATTTCATGGTACAGTATTATCCATAGATGATATAAAAATAGAATTTGATGTGTATGATCAAATTTTTGATTCATTGTTAAAAAACATGGATATTACTATTATGAACGATGCCAATTTTTTAACTGTGTTGGATTATAGAAAATTGTTAATCAAAATTTGGTTACAATTAAAAAATAATGGTAAGCACAAAATACTTGTGTATCATTATCCAGAAAGTGATTTTTCAAAAGTCGAGTGGAAGAAGTGGTTGGAGTTTACAAATGATTTGCCGATTACAATCATTTGTTTTACATCAAGTGAAGTATTGATAAAAGAATTATCACTAAATCAAATTCACTTAATTCAAGAAAATCGGGCACGTTATGAACTAGAGGATTTACAGCGAGAGTTGTTACACTTCAATTTACAACAAGAAGATTTATCTATCGAGCAATTAACCGCACTGATAGCGTACCGAGATTTTCGAAATGAGTTGTGTTTAATGGATGACAGATGGGTTCAGTTTATCAAAAGTCAAAAATACTAAATTTGAAACCAATGCATTTTTAGTATTTTTCTCTCTAAATCAAATACATTGCGTTGGAATTTGAGGTTTTAGACCAATGTAATTTTAGAGAGTAGTAAAACAAATATTCAACGTCTACCTTAACGTCATTTGTTTTAGACCAATGTAATTTTAGAGAGTAGTAAAACTAAAGAACTCGTTCCTGAAAAGCCTCTAGGTTTTAGACCAATGTAATTTTAGAGAGTAGTAAAACAAATTAAATCGTGTAATATTTCAAGTGTATGTTTTAGACCAATGTAATTTTAGAGAGTAGTAAAACATTCTAAAATAATATAATGAGGTGACAACAGTTTTAGACCAATGTAATTTTAGAGAGTAGTAAAACTAGGTTAATAGCATAAATCCTAAATGTTCTGTTTTAGACCAATGTAATTTTAGAGAGTAGTAAAACTTGTATGATGATAGAGGATATAAAGTACCAGTTTTAGACCAATGTAATTTTAGAGAGTAGTAAAACTAAAAATTAGCAAAGTGATACAATATAGGTGTTTTAGACCAATGTAATTTTAGAGAGTAGTAAAACTTAATCAAAAATTATCCTCTCTAAAGATAGGTTTTAGACCAATGTAATTTTAGAGAGTAGTAAAACTGATATGCCTAGTAGCTAATCGACTTCTATGTTTTAGACCAATGTAATTTTAGAGAGTAGTAAAACCTGTCATAATCTCTATGACTTGCTTTATGTGTTTTAGACCAATGTAATTTTAGAGAGTAGTAAAACAAAATAGAATAAAAAACCTACCAATTAAGGGTTTTAGACCAATGTAATTTTAGAGAGTAGTAAAACTAATAATATGGTCATCGGAACTACAAGGTGTTTTAGACCAATGTAATTTTAGAGAGTAGTAAAACGAGCTGGTGCAATCACAGTATTGACAGAGAGTTTTAGACCAATGTAATTTTAGAGAGTAGTAAAACGTTGATTATGCAAAAGAGGTGGAGGGGATTGTTTTAGACCAATGTAATTTTAGAGAGTAGTAAAACAACGACAATACAAACACATTATATCACAAGTTTTAGACCAATGTAATTTTAGAGAGTAGTAAAACGCAGATGTAAGTAGTTTAACTCCTTTGTTGGTTTTAGACCAATGTAATTTTAGAGAGTAGTAAAACTTCTAACCCCTCCAGCCACCTCTTCAATAGGTTTTAGACCAATGTAATTTTAGAGAGTAGTAAAACAAAAAAGTTATACATCGTATACAGCTCCTTGTTTTAGACCAATGTAATTTTAGAGAGTAGTAAAACGCGGAGGTGGTAGTCCACCGGGCGCAGATGGTTTTAGACCAATGTAATTTTAGAGAGTAGTAAAACACGCTAAACAATCAGAAGAAACAATTTCACGTTTTAGACCAATGTAATTTTAGAGAGTAGTAAAACATGTTGCATTGTTTAGCAATTATGATTTGCGTTTTAGACCAATGTAATTTTAGAGAGTAGTAAAACAAAATGCTAATAAAGTACAGTCGATACTAGGTTTTAGACCAATGTAATTTTAGAGAGTAGTAAAACAACAACCTAAACCGGTCATCTTTGCCCCATGTTTTAGACCAATGTAATTTTAGAGAGTAGTAAAACTATATTTGTCACATTGACAGCGCCAAATGTGTTTTAGACCAATGTAATTTTAGAGAGTAGTAAAACGGTCTGAAAACAAAAAAGGTACATCATGGAGTTTTAGACCAATGTAATTTTAGAGAGTAGTAAAACCGCTAGTCGTGAGTAGCTTGCGCCCTCGTAGTTTTAGACCAATGTAATTTTAGAGAGTAGTAAAACATTTTTCGGGTACTTGCTCCTCTAAGATGTGTTTTAGACCAATGTAATTTTAGAGAGTAGTAAAACTGCTTTGTAAATAGTGTTGCTGATGTGGTGTTTTAGACCAATGTAATTTTAGAGAGTAGTAAAACAGTATCAAGTTCAAAATAACTAAGACCCAAGTTTTAGACCAATGTAATTTTAGAGAGTAGTAAAACAGAGCAAATTTCATTCCAAAAGAAGAATATGTTTTAGACCAATGTAATTTTAGAGAGTAGTAAAACTCAGATGCAGAAACATCAACATCGGCTGCGGTTTTAGACCAATGTAATTTTAGAGAGTAGTAAAACTAAGAAGCTTTATGATTACTGTAAATGTTAGTTTTAGACCAATGTAATTTTAGAGAGTAGTAAAACAGCGACTTTTATGTATCGCCTCAGCCACCTGTTTTAGACCAATGTAATTTTAGAGAGTAGTAAAACTCTTTAGCAGTAACACCAGTTTTAGTAGCAGTTTTAGACCAATGTAATTTTAGAGAGTAGTAAAACTCCTGTAATTGGCATTGTATTTAATAACTCGTTTTAGACCAATGTAATTTTAGAGAGTAGTAAAACATAATGAAATTGACATCAATAAAGGCTTTGGTTTTAGACCAATGTAATTTTAGAGAGTAGTAAAACTTTAAGCTGTTTAAGTAGCTTTAACTCAATGTTTTAGACCAATGTAATTTTAGAGAGTAGTAAAACGACTTGGAATGATAGATTTCATCGCCCTTTGTTTTAGACCAATGTAATTTTAGAGAGTAGTAAAACTTTTTGAAGTTGGTGTAAGTTAAAGTTACGGTTTTAGACCAATGTAATTTTAGAGAGTAGTAAAACTTTTAGTCCATCCACTTGTTGTGTGTTTGTGTTTTAGACCAATGTAATTTTAGAGAGTAGTAAAACGATAGAATGATGCTTCGGTTTGAATTGTGGGTTTTAGACCAATGTAACTTTAGAGAGTAGTTAAAACGTAGCTAAGAGTAAATTTGATAGATAACAGATTTGTTAGGGAACAACAGAACTCTCCCTACATTTAAGTAGCTTCAATCTCTATTGAAAATTAACGTATAGGAGGAAACCTATGACACCCTACATCGCCCACATCCGTCAAAAGGACGGGAAAATCCAGCCGTTACCTGTCCATCTCAATGAATCAAGGGAAATCGCTGAAAGCATTGGTCGCAAAATCGGTATTCCACACATTACAGGTCTAGCCGCTTGGTTACATGATATGGGAAAATACAATGATGATTTTCAAGTGTACATACAAGAGGCATTTAATAACCCCTCTCAGCGACCAAAAAGAGGAAGTGTCAACCATTCGACAGCAGGTGCACGTTTTTTAATGCAGCATTATCATGCAACAGCAAAGCCAATGATTGAATGTGTAGCAAATGCAATATATAGTCATCATGGTCAATTAGTGGATATGCTTAACCCAGAAGGAGAGTCTCCTTTTGATAAGCGCAAAACGCCGAAGAAGCCGATTGATTTTGATGTGATTGAAGAGCGCTTTTTTAGCGAAGTGTGTACACGTGAAGAGCTAGATGCTTATGTTGCGCAAGCTAGAAAAGAGTTTATGGCGTTTTTTGAGACGTATAAGAAGACGACAAAGCAAGCGGTTCAGGCTGCTGTTGCGTTATTAACAAAATTTATTTTTAGTGCCTTACTGGATGCAGACAGAACAAATTCTCGTTTATTCGATGAAGACATAGAGGCACAAAGCACAGAACCTCCTTTTACGCAATTTTTGCAACAATTAGAAGAACGATTGATTGAGATGCAGAAAAAAGCCCCACCCAACGAAATTACAAAGCTACGCCAGCAAATGTCCGATACATGTTTTGAAAAAGCCAAGTTACCAACAGGTATTTACACACTCTCCATCCCAACAGGTGGTGGAAAAACATTAGCTAGTTTACGTTTTGCCCTACAACACGCCTTAGAACACAACAAAGACCGCATTATTTATATTGTTCCTTACACAACAATTATTGAACAAAATGCCAAGACTGTTAGAGAGCTATTGCAAACGACAGATGACGTATTGGAACATCATAGCAATGTCATGGATGAACCTACCTTTGAGGAGGGTAAATCTATATCTTATGACGAACTGGAAGCACGAAGAAAGCTAGTAAATGCTAAGGATAATTGGGATATTCCTATTGTTTTTACAACGATGGTGCAATATTTAGATACATTTTATAGTGGGAAATCTCGAAACGAACGTCGGTTACATAATCTAAGCAATGCGGTTGTGATTTTTGATGAAGTGCAATCTGTGCCTATTTCTTGTATCTCATTATTTAACGAAACACTTAATTTTTTAAGCAAAAGTTGTGGAACAACGATACTCCTTTGTACAGCAACACAGCCAGCACTGGATTCCGTAAAACGAGGTATTCAAGTGGATGGAGAATTAATTGAGAATTTACCTATTGTCATCAAGGCATTTAAACGAACGGAAATTGTCCCCCTAATTAAACCAGAAGGCTGGTATACAAACGATATTGCTGAGTTTATACGAGAAAAATTAGAGTCTGTGCAAAGTATTTTGATTATTCTTAATAACAGACGTGTAGTAAAAGCATTATATGAGGAATTAAAAGATGATGATGCGCATGTTTATCATCTCAGTACAGGCATGTGTGTGGCGCACCGCAAAGCAATTTTACAAGAAATACGAGAAAAGTTAGACGATAATGAGCTTGTGATTTGTATTAGTACCCAACTGATAGAAGCAGGCGTAGATGTGAGCTTTCAATGCGTTGTTCGCTCGTTAGCTGGACTGGACTCCATTGCCCAAGCTGCAGGGCGTTGCAATCGCAATGGGGAAGTGGCGATACGAGAAGTCTATGTCATCAATCATGCAGAGGAGTCATTAAAAAAATTAATCACTATTGACAAAGGACGAGGTTGTACTGATTTGATACTGCGTGATATGCAGAAGGATTCAACGCTTTACGATGGCTATTTATTATCAACAAAGGCGCTCACATATTATTTCGAAGTATTTTATAATCAATTAACGCATTTTTTGGATTATCCAATGAAAAAAATATCGCTTTCAATGTACGATATTTTATTTACAAGTAACAGCACCTTTAAGCAAGAATTTAAAGGTACATATCCATTTTGGTCAAGTGCTAGCTTTCGCACGGCAGCACAAAATTTTGAGGTGATTGAGGCGAATACAAGAGCCATTGTTGTGCCTTATAAAGAAGGAGAAATGTATATTAATCAATTAATTGATGGTGAGCGCATTGCAGATTTGTCGCAGTTTTTAAAACATTTACAGCAATATAGTGTCAATGTGTATCCTTATGAGTTTGATTGGCTATGCACAAATGGCTTGGTGGAGGCAGTGGATTTTGGTGTGACGAAAGTGTATGTAGCAAAGCAAACTGCCTATGATTTGTCCTATGGTTTAAGCGTGGAAGGAGAGGCAGCTCTCGATAATTTGAATTTTTAAAAGGAGGTGACAAGATGACGAAAATTCGCAATCAAATTGAGTATCAAGTAAGCGGTGAGTATGCGTTATTTACAGACCCGCTGATGAAGCTTGGCGGAGAAAAAATGACGACACAAATCCCTACTTACAGCGCGTTGAAAGGAATTACAGAGTCGATTTACTGGAAGCCATCCATTATTTGGATTATCGATGAGGTACGTGTAATGAATGCGATTCGTATGGAATCAAAGGGAGTACGTCCAATCGAAATGAGCGGTGGCAATACCTTGGCAAACTATAGTTATTTGCGAG
The DNA here is from genome assembly GCF_033880585.1 of Lysinibacillus louembei. NCBI lineage: Bacteria > Bacillati > Bacillota > Bacilli > Caryophanales > Bacillaceae > Lysinibacillus > Lysinibacillus louembei. The sequence continues at coordinate 3,073,470 of NZ_CP137624.1, read as the reverse complement.
ATGTCAAATATCAAGTCAAGGCACATTTTATTTTTAATGAAAATCGCCCTGATTTGCAGGATGATTTCAATGAACATAAACACCATAACATTGCTAAGCGTTGTGTTGAAAGAGGTGGGCGACGCGATATCTTTTTAGGGGCAAGGGAATGTCAAGGTTATGTTGAACCGTGTCAATACGGCGAAGGAAAAGGTTTTTACGATAAAATTGACGAAGTTCACTTTGGCACGATGGTGCATGGTATTAATTATCCAGATGAAACAGGTCGAAATATGTTAGAAACAAGACTTTGGCAGCCAAAAATGACATATGGCAAGGTGCATTTTATACATCCAGAGGCATGTACATTGGTTAGACCTCTGTATGAAATGGAGGCAAAATCATTCCAACTTGGACAATCGATGCAATCTGTTGATGCGCTCTATGCTGAAATGGAAGGAGGCGAGTAAATTGAATTATTTAAAAGCGCTGTATGAAACGTATGAGAATAGTCAAAATGAAGTAGGGAAAGTAGCGACCAAACCTGCAAAAGATGGCACACCCATTGAGTACATGTTACTGCCTATTTCTCATACGACACAAACGGCTCATATCGAAATTACAATTAATTTAGCAGGAGATTTAATTAAAGCGGAAGCTATTGATAAAGCAAGTACAATTTTACCGTTTACAGAGGAATCAGGCAGTCGGGCAGGGAAAAAATTTGCCCCCCATGTTTTGCACGATAAGTTGATGTATGTAGCGGGAGATTACTGTGAATATACAGGCGAGGATGATAAAGCAGATGCGTTTCAAAAATATATCGAGCAATTGCGCGATTGGTGCGAATCACCGTATGCCCATCCGCATGTGACAGCCATTTATCACTATGTAAAACAAGGGCGTTTGATTGCTGATTTAATTAGCGAGAGGGTATTGCATGCTGAAAACCACCGTCTTTTAAAGCAATGGACAAATACAGAACTGGAAAAGCCAAAAATCTTTTCTGTCTTAGCTGGCGAGCAATCCAGTGCCTTTGTCCGTTTCGTCATCCATGAACCAGAGCAACAAATCCCACTATTGTGGCGTAATGAAGAGGTTTTTAATGCTTATATAGCCTATTACAATACGAAATTAAAGAAACAAGATATTTGCTATGTATCAGGTGAAATAGCCCCAATGATTGAGAGACATCCGAATAAATTACGTAATTCGGGAGATAAGGCAAAGCTCATTTCAGCAAATGATGGCACAGGTTATACATATCGTGGCAGATTTAAAGATAGTGTACAGGCAGCCAATATTAGCTATGATGTCTCGCAAAAGGCACATAACGCGTTAAAATGGTTAATTGAACGCCAAGGCAAGCAAATTGATGGGCGTGTCTTTCTTGTTTGGGGCTCGCAATATTTAGATATGTTTCCAGCAACCGATGATTTATTCGAGCTTGATTTAGAGAATTTATTTCAAGAAACGCCTACTGAGGAAGAAAAAGTGCAGACAAGAGAAGTGTTAGCAGAGAAATATCGCCATTTACTAGTTGGCAGACAAAAAAATATGTCCTTTGAAGAGCTTGAAAATGAGAAGGTATATATTTTGACATTAGACGCGGCGACACCAGGGCGAATTGCAGTGTTGTATTATCGCGATTTTCAAATATGGACGTATTTTGAGCGTTTAAGTGAATGGCATCGCACAACAAGCTGGCGTCAAACGCGTAAAAAAGGGGATCAATGGATTGAGTTTGAGGGTTCGCCGTCCTTTTACACGATTGCCCATGCTGCCTTTGGACCACGCCCAAGTGATAAAGTTGTAAAAGGGGTAATGGAGCGCTTGTTACCCTGTGTCTTAGATGGACGCAATATTCCGCTTGATATTATCCGCAGTTCAGTTGTACGTGCTTCGAATCCACAGTTTTACGAGCAAAATTGGGAGTGGGAGCAAGTATTAACAGTGGCGTGTGCGTTAGTAAAAAAACATTATCAAAAGGAGGGATGGCAAGTGGCATTAAATACAGAAACGACAGACCGCGATTATTTGTTTGGCCGTTTATTAGCAGTAGCCGATGTGCTGGAACGAAGCGCTTTAGGGAGAGATGAGAATCGTGCAACCAATGCGCTACGCTATATGAATATGTTCCAAAGCAACCCGCAACGCACGTGGAGCACAATTCAACGCAATTTGCAGCCATATCAAATGAAATTGCGTGAAAAAGGTATTCGCTATTCAAAACTAATTGATGAAATTGCTGCAAAGTTTGAATATGATGATTTCAATAATAAGCCATTAAGCGGCAAATATTTGTTAGGTTACTATAGCCAACGCCAAGATTTATATACAAAAAAAGAGGATAAAGAGGGGGAAGAACAATCATGACAATTTTAGATTACAAAGTTGATTTTGCCGTTATCTTTTCTGTACACAATGCGAATCCAAATGGAGACCCATTGAATGGCAATCGCCCACGCCAAAATTTTGACGGTTACGGGGAAGTATCTGATGTCTGTATTAAAAGAAAGTTACGCAACCGTTTACAGGATTTAGGGGAAGCGATTTTCGTGCAATCAGATGACCGCGCGGCAGATGGCTTTAAAAGCTTAAATGACCGAGCAGATGCAATTCCCGAATTGAAGAAAATTAAAGCCGATAAGAAAGGGAATGCGGATACATTTGCAGCAGTTGCGGCTGAAACGTGGTATGATGTGCGCGCCTTTGGACAAGTATTCGCTTTTAAAGGAAGCAATTTATCGGTTGGTGTACGCGGGCCTGTATCGATTCATCCAGCAATTAGCGTGCAGCCGATTGATATTACAAGTATTCAAATTACAAAAAGTGTAAATTCTGTAACGGGTGATAAAAAAGGCTCTGATACGATGGGGATGAAGCACCGTGTGGATTTTGGCGTTTATAAATTTGTAGGCAGCATCAATACCCAGCTTGCGGAAAAAACAGGATTTACAAGAGAGGATGCGCAAAAATTGCAGGAAGCTTTAGTTTCTTTGTTTGAAAACGATGCCTCATCAGCGCGTCCAGAAGGGTCACTTGAAGTACATAAAGTGATTTGGTGGGAGCACGATTCCAAGCTTGGTCAATATTCTTCCGCAAAAGTCCATCGCTCATTAGAAGTGAAAATGCCTGAAGATGCAAAGGAGTTTCAAGAGGAGTTCTATAAGTTATCACCTTTAGAAGGGCTGAAAACATATGAGCTGGATGGAAAATAACGAAGATAACTATTTGATGCTATCAGGCATCCAGCATTTTCGCTTCTGTCAAAGGCAATGGGCTTTAATTCATATCGAGCAACAATGGGCAGAAAACGTGAAGACAATTGAAGGGCAGCACATCCATGAAAAAGCAGACCAGCCCTTTATCCGTGAGAAGCGTCATAATAAATTGATTGTGAGAGCGATGCAAGTTCGCTCTCACGAGTTAAAAACAACAGGTATTTGTGATGTGGTTGAGTTCATAGAAGATGAACAAGGTATCGAATTAATCAATGAAGAAGGAAAATATATACCTGTACCTGTGGAGTATAAACGCGGGAAACCAAAGGCAGGGCAAGAGGATATTGTGCAGCTTGTGGCACAGGCAATGTGCCTAGAAGAAATGTTTGTTTGTGATGTACCAAAAGCGTATTTATTTTATGACGAGATTAAGCGTCGTGTCGAGGTCGAAATCACCAATGAGTTGAGAGATGAGGTTCGCTTCATTTTTAAGCAAATGTACAATTATTACGACCGTCGCCATACGCCAAAAGTAAAGCCTGGCAAGCATTGTAAAAGCTGTTCCTTAGAAAATCTATGTTTACCAACACTCATTGATTCAACACCCGTACGTCAATATATGGAGAGGTTTTTGTAATGAGAAAATTACTAAATACATTGTTTGTTACAACCCCTAATAGTTATTTGGCATTAAAAGGTGAAACAATTGTCGTAACCGCAGGAGAAGACCATTTGGGTCAAGTGCCTTTGCACAATTTAGAAGCAATTTGTACATTTGGCTATATGGGTGCAAGCCCAAAGCTGATGCATGCTTGTGCTGAGCGTAATATTTCCCTTACTTTTTTATCAACGAGCGGGAAATTTTTAGCCAGAGTGGTCGGTGAATCGAAAGGAAATGTTGTTCTGCGCAAAACGCAATATCGCCTTTCTGACAGCACCAATGAAAGTGCAAAAATTGCTCGTAATTTTATCTTCGCAAAAGTCGCCAATCAAAAATGGATATTGGAGCGCATGACGCGCGATTATCCAATGCGGATTGATGTGCCTGCTTTCAAAAAAATATCCGCTACATTAAGCGAGTATTTACAGGAAATTTTAATGGTGCAAGATTTGGAAATACTTCGTGGCTTGGAAGGACAGGCTGCCAATCATTATTTCCGCTGCTTTGATCAAATGATTTTACAACAGAAGGATGATTTCTTTTTTAAAACGAGAAATCGCAGACCTCCTACAGATAATATCAATGCTTTATTATCTTTAGCCTACACATTATTAGCGAAAGATGTGAGTGCAGCACTGGAAAATGTCGGTTTGGATGCTTATGTTGGCTACTTGCATCGTGACCGACCAGGTAGAGCTTCATTAGCACTTGATGTGATGGAGGAATTACGCGGTGTGATTGCAGATCGCTTCGTATTAAAGCTAATCAATAAAAAAATTATCACAGGAAAAGATTTCTTTGCGAAGGAAAATGGTGCGGTGTTATTAACGGATGAAGGTAGAGAAAAATTTATCAACGCTTGGCGTGAGCGTAAACAGGAGCCTTTAACACATCCTTACCTCAAAGAAAAAATTAATTGGGGGCTTGTGCCGCATGCGCAAGCGATGTTATTAGCTCGGCACCTACGAGGTGATTTAGAAGAATATCCACCATTCTTATGGAAGTGAGGGATTGTTATGTTAGTCTTAGTTACTTATGATGTTGCCACCAAATCAACAACAGGTCAAAAAAGACTAAGAAAAGTGGCAAAGACATGTGAAAATTATGGAGTACGCGTGCAAAATTCTGTTTTCGAATGTATCGTAGACGCTACTCAATTTAAGCAATTAAAATTAAAATTGATGGATATCATTGATTCTGAAAAAGATAGTTTACGGTTTTATCAATTGGGTACTCGCTATCAATCAAAAGTAGAACATATCGGTGCTAAAGAAAGCTTTAATGTAGAAGAAACATTAATTTTATAATAACAAACCTATTGGTGCGAATGCCAAGCGAACATGATTTTCCTAGAGGATTCGCACCTCTATTTTGATTAATTATCCATTGAATTGGTAATTGAATTGAGATAATATTACCTAAAAAGAAACTTTTTTAGTGGAAAACAACGATATTTATTAATTTTAGGTTGTTTTTCACAGTCTCTCTCTATACAGAGAGAGTGGATTGAAATATCCCGAACAAGGCGTCCATTTGATTCCAAGTTACGTCTCTCTCTATACAGAGAGAGTGGATTGAAATATAGACATTAAACCTATCTATTGAACCGTATAACGTCTCTCTCTATACAGAGAGAGTGGATTGAAATAACGCTTTAGCTGTACGTACACGTACCGACGTTCGGTCTCTCTCTATACAGAGAGAGTGGATTGAAATATGAATCTCGAAGTGTAAATGCACACCGAAACTTGTCTCTCTCTATACAGAGAGAGTGGATTGAAATTAAAAGTATGTTACACAACTCAGAAGGTGAAACAACGTCTCTCTCTATACAGAGAGAGTGGATTGAAATATTACAGGTGCGATAATGTGATTTGAATACTTAACATCGTCTCTCTCTATACAGAGAGAGTGGATTGAAATTGTGTATACTCTTAGCTATAAAAGTGTAATCATTGTCTCTCTCTATACAGAGAGAGTGGATTGAAATTGCGCCTGAGCTATCATGCTCATTTAGCTGTTTAGTCTCTCTCTATACAGAGAGAGTGGATTGAAATAGTATCAGTAACATTTTTCGCTGTCACCATCATTGTCTCTCTCTATACAGAGAGAGTGGATTGAAATTCGTATACTATTGAACTTTACCAAAAAAAATAATGTCTCTCTCTATACAGAGAGAGTGGATTGAAATCCTACATTTACGTCGTTTATCCTCATGGTAAATGTCTCTCTCTATACAGAGAGAGTGGATTGAAATATTTTAATTCCTCCCCGTTTCCCTTTTGTTACTTTTGTCTCTCTCTATACAGAGAGAGTGGATTGAAATCGATACTTTTAGATATCAATCAACTTTATTTGCTGTCTTTCTCTATACAGAAGAGTGTGGATTGAAATTGGTGAAGTTGAAGAAGTGTTAAATAATATGGTCGTCTCTCTATATACAGAGAGAGTAGATAGTAACTTTAAGGATTATTAACTAATTTACTTTTTGAATCCTAATGATTTAGCAAAAAAATGAGAAATTGATGATATTTTAGAGCGCTGGAAAAGTAAAAAGAATTAAAGAAGGGTGCGAATGTGAAGCGAACATGGTTTTATAGGGGGATTCGCACCAAAAAGAAGTAGAGTTTTCCATTTACATGGGGAAATAATTGGGTTAATATTACTTCATAAATTTATTTTGAAGTGAAAAACGATGATAAATGATATTTTTATGCGTCTTTTCACAGTTTCTCTCTGTATAGAGAGAATGGATTGAAATATGAAGTAATTATATTGATCTGTAACACTCGTAAACGTTTCTCTCTGTATAGAGAGAATGGATTGAAATGTTCATCTCATAAAAAATTTGCTTTTCTACACGGTTTCTCTCTGTATAGAGAGAATGGATTGAAATATACATATCTCCAATTTTTTTTACTTGTCCAATTGGTTTCTCTCTGTATAGAGAGAATGGATTGAAATTTTTCTTGTTGTATTTAATAGTTATCTTCAATTTGTTTCTCTCTGTATAGAGAGAATGGATTGAAATTTGCGTGGCATAGGACTGTTCACGTGTAAAACCAGGTTTCTCTCTGTATAGAGAGAATGGATTGAAATCAAATTAATGGATCAGCATAGCCAAATTCCTGAATGTTTCTCTCTGTATAGAGAGAATGGATTGAAATTGCCATATAATTGTGTCTTGCCCGAATGGTTTAGGTTTCTCTCTGTATAGAGAGAATGGATTGAAATTCAGGGAATTACTACAGCACTGAATTTCATGGGTGTTTCTCTCTGTATAGAGAGAATGGATTGAAATATTTTTGCCATAAATTCAGTGATTCGCGCACCGGTTTCTCTCTGTATAGAGAGAATGGATTGAAATATCTATAATGTCCCTTGCTCCTGTGGAGGGCAACCGTTTCTCTCTGTATAGAGAGAATGGATTGAAATCAGTCTAGCGCTAGGTATACATCTTAGCCACCGAGTTTCTCTCTGTATAGAGAGAATGGATTGAAATCAGACGACTACCTGATTATGAGCATAAAAAAGAGTTTCTCTCTGTATAGAGAGAATGGATTGAAATCTCCTATACAAATGAAAGCCTCTCAATGTATAATGATCTCTCTCCGTATAGAGAATGAGGGAGAATGTCGTATTTGCAAACGAAAACAACCATAGCTCTTAGTCTATACTTAGCCAAAATCCTCTGAAATTTATAGAATATTCCCACCATTATTCATAAAAAAAATGATACACTAAACGAAGAGGACGTTGACAAAATAGTTGCCACAAAATGATGGGTTTCTGTAAGCGTTATCTTGTCAATCTCTATTATAAAAGAAATTTATTTAATCTCAGGAGGAAACCTATGTCTAAAATAATCGCAATCAATGCAGGCAGCTCATCATTAAAATTTCAACTATTTGAAATGCCACAGGAAACTGTACTTACAAAAGGACTTGTTGAAAGAATTGGGTTAGCAGATAGCATATTTACGATTACTAACCTTGATGGTACAACTGACACAGAAGTAGTAGATATTCCAGACCACACTGTTGCAGTTCAAATGTTATTAGCTAAGCTCATTACAAACGGTATTGTCCAATCATTAGACGAAATTGATGGTGTCGGTCATCGTGTTGTACACGGTGGTGAAAAATTCAATGATTCTGTCATCATCGATGATATGGTGCTCGCAGAAATTGAAGAGCTATCTGACTTAGCACCACTGCATAATCCAGCTAATATCATTGGGATTCATGCTTTCCACAAAGTATTACCAGACATCCCAGCGATTGCAGTATTTGATACAGCATTCCATCAAACAATGCCAAAAAAATCATTCTTGTATAGTTTACCTTATGAATTTTACGATAAGTATGGCATCCGAAAGTATGGCTTCCACGGCACATCGCATAAATATGTCGCTGAACGTGCAGCAGAATTATTAGGACGTCCAATTGAAAATCTTCGCCTCATTTCCTGTCATCTTGGCAATGGTGCAAGTATTGCGGCAATCGAAGGTGGAAAATCAATTGATACATCGATGGGCTTTACCCCACTTGCTGGTGTTGCGATGGGAACACGCTCTGGTAACATTGACCCTGCTTTAATTCCATTCATTATGGAGAAAACAGGAAAAACGGTGGATGAAGTTCTTGATATTTTAAATAAGCAAAGTGGGATGCTTGGCGTATCAGGTTTATCCAGTGACTTACGCGATTTATCAACGGCTGCCGAAGAGGGTGATGAGCGTGCCATTATAGCACTAGAAGTATTCGCTAATCGCATTCACAAATACATTGGTTCCTATGCTGCTCGTATGTCTGGCGTCGATGCCATCATCTTTACAGCTGGTATCGGGGAAAATGATATTGCCTCACGTGCTCGTATTCTACATGGTCTTGAATTTATGGGGGTTTATTGGGACCCTGCTTTAAATAACGTGCGTGGCAAAGAGCAATTTATCAGCTACCCACACTCACCCGTTAAAGTCATCGTTATTCCAACAAATGAAGAAGTGATGATTGCACGTGATGTTGTTCGGTTAGCTGGACTATAGATAAGTATGAAGAAAACACACAAACTAACGCTGAGAATTTTCTCTGCCAGCTAGGATTGTGTGTTTTTTTCTACGATATTATCTACGTTTGTAAAATTTATTTTTTACATCAAAACTTTTTATACTTTTATGTAACTTTTTAGGTGGCTGTTACGTCTAAGGTATAAAGGAGGGCTGATTATGAAGAAGTTGCTTTTGGTCGTTGCTTGTAGTTGGGTGTTGGCTGGTTGTGTAACGCAGCAGGTGGCTGTGCCGCATAATACATATCATTTTTTTGCGGAGGATATTGTGTCAAAGACGCGCAAAGGGATTGATAATGTGGAGCGCTTTTATGCGTTTTTCGATAATGTGGAAAATGGCAAGCGCGATCAGGTGAGGATTGTTGAGCAGACGGTTGAAGGGAAGCCGATTTATGTCGATGTTCGACATCACAATCATCAAATTGATTTAAAGATTGATTATTCGAAAGATACATATAGTGATAAAAAGATGATTGCGACGACTTGTAATCAGCTGAATGCGATTGAGGTAGAAAGTCGGACGGATTATTATGTAAGTGATTGCTCAGATGAAGAGCAGTATATTATTTTCTCGGATTATTAAGGGGAGGGTGTGTGAACAGCGTTTCGTTCACACACCTGTTTTTAATTCCTCGATAAATGCTGGTGCATCATCGACTTTAATAGCGATTTGATGATAATGCTTTTCGATGCCAAATGGCAAAGTGATGGCAACTGGCTTGTCACAGTGCAGAATAACACTTGGTTTTCCTGCTTCAAAGTCTTTGACGATAAATTGTGCGATATTCTTTGGTAGCTTTTCTTCCGAGACATTTGTCGTCATTTGTGTGATTTGGCTTAGTGGAATTTTTGCGCGTTTCATTAAGCCGAGTGATACATAAAGTGTTCCGTTGCGAATTTGAGCAGGATTTAAGCGCATCGCCTGCAAATCTGCTAGGAAAAATAGCACTGAATAGATATTGAGCGCAAGTAAAATAACAGACACAATCGGATATTTACTGTGCAGCCACCAATGGATGCCTAATGTTTCAATGACGATGGCATGGATCATCATGAATTGAAAGGCGATATAGCTCGTTTTTTTATGCAGCGTGTAGCCAGCAGGAGCCTGTTGACGCCAGCTAAATAAGGCATAGTAAAACATCAGCAGCTCTGAGCACAGCACGTGAAGCATTGGGCGTCGCTTGATATGCTGATCGACAGCCTGTGGAAAAGCAAACAACAGCGGCATATCGCTTGTGCGTGTCGATTTAATAATTTTCGGTAAGTACAAAATAAAGGAGCTAATGACTAGCATCTCAAAAGCAACAATAATGATTTCAGCAGCGATGCCAAACGCCGTGAAGCTGGAATAGGGTGCTAGCATCGTTTGCGGGATGATAAGACGGGCTAGTACACAGCCTGCTGCCATTAAGCCGATCATTAATTTTATGCTAAATTTCTTTTTGGCTAGCATAAAAACGAGTGGTGCAATGATGATGAAATCAATTAATGAGCCAAGGACAACACCGTTCGATTCTTGCGGGATAATCGTATGCCCAAACGATGTGCTATAGAGCATCATATTTGTCAATAGAACGAGCATTAAAAATAGCCAGAGCCAGTTTTTTCTTGTCTGTAATATGGTCACATGGAACAACTCCTTTTAATTTTCATTATACTGGAAATGAAATGACTAGCCAAACGTGATATAGTGTGAAGGAAATATATCATGTTAAAGGGTGAGAGAATGGCTTATTTTCCTGCGTTACTAAACATTGAAAATAAAAAAGTAGTCATTGTTGGTGGAGGGAAGGTCGCGACGCAAAAAGTGAGGTCGTTATTACCAGCAAAGGCACACATCTACATCATTAGTCCAAAGCTGACAGAGGAGCTTATAGCATATGTAAAAGCGGGACATGTTAAATGGCATGAGAAAATGTTCGAGCCACATGATGTGAATGAAGCTGTGCTTATTTTTGCGGCAACAGATAGCAAAGCAGTAAATGAGGCGGTAGAGGCGGCGACAGCACCATGGCAGCATCTATCGCGCGTCGATGCGAAAGGGCGAAATGATTTTATTACACCTGCCGTTATCCGACGTGGTGATTTAGTATTGGCCATTTCGACTTCAGGGGCTAGTCCGGGCTATACAAAAAAGCTAAAAAAGGAGCTAGAGACACAGTTTGATGATAGCTATGCACAATACATTGAATTTTTAAAGCATTGTCGCACGCAAATTATTCACCATATAACAGAGCCTACTGCTAAGCGCTATGCCTTAAAGGAAACGCTGCGACCAGAGCTATTTGATTGGTTAGCTAAAGGCGATATCGCACGCTGTGAGGTCTTTTTACAAAATTTATTAGACGAAAATAGAGGACATATCTGATTTTTTCAGATACGTCCTCTATGTATTGTTTCAGCAAGCTACAACCCATTCATTAACTTTCGGCAATACTATAAGCAAGCAATGTAATATAGCCGATTACATTACTTGCAATTATGTTAAGTATGATTAGTAGCCATTTCAAGAAGCCTTTTTTGGCTTTGAATCCTAAAATGATTCCTAATAGAGAGAACACAAACATGGAAAGAAAATATGGCTTACCTAACGAAATTCCATTCAACATTGTAAAAAACAGAGCAACGAAGATGACGACAGTAGCAAGTAAAAAAACACTATATTTGTTCAAATAGGTTCTCCTCATGAAAGTTACTTATTTTTTCTTTTTATATCGTGATGCTTATGTTCCCGACCTAAATAATGATTATATGAAAGAACAACAGTGATAAATAACATAATATAGGCGGCTGGTAATGTAATGAATGCACGTGTGATAGCTGTCTGCGTCATTTTTTTAGTTAGCTCAAGCAGCTCTGCCCATGTCATAAAGCACGGGGTGAAAATAAGCACAACGAAGAGCGTTAAATAAGCCATTTGTGCTGCATTTCCTGTAAGCTGAATCAGCAATAGCCCTGCAAGGTGTAAAAAGATAACCATACTTACCATCATCATAAATTTTTCAGGAAACTGTTGAAATGAAATCCAAAAGCCGCCGAAGAACAGAGCGGCAGTCAATAATGCGAAGGCAAAAGGTTTCATCATGCATTCCTCCTTAATATGGTATAACAACGCCAACGCGCACAGTGCGCACGCTATTTTGCTGTAAATAAGGTAGAAGCTCCTTTGGCGTTCCTGTTAATACAACCCCAGCAATTGACCAATCCTTTGGCTCCTGTTCACCGATTAAACCGCGCACAATATCTATTGAATAGCCTTGTCGATAGGCGAGCTGCTCCTTGAACAGCTCAGCTGCTTGTATCAAGCCTGCGTCATGCCAAATGGAAAAGCCATATGTGCGTGTATCGGATACTGCGCTAAAATCCTTTGGCTGCACTGTTCTTAATTCAGGAGGGGCTTCTGCCTCTGCCTTTTTTGCATCTTCAATTTCAGTGTAGATGCCCTCATCAAGCAGCCAAGCCCATTGTGTTGTGGGAAATTGTGCCTGCACCTCGCTTAAAGGTAAAAGCTCCTGAAAGGAGATGGCTACTTCAATATTGTAGAAGTCTGGTAAGCTTACAATATAGTCCAAATCATTTTTATCTGTTGCCTCTGTTGGTACATGGAAGGTCAACGCACGTTGATTCTTCATATAAGTGGCAGCATCATTGATCGCCATAGCGCTATTTGCTTGGAGCACAGTTTGTGCGCCTAAAATGGTATGAAAATAATCATAGGAGCCCCAATCGATTAAGTGTGGACCAACTCGCTTATAAAGCTTGGAGGACGTTTTAGTTGCGACTAAAAAGTTATCGAAGCTTGTTGCATTCGATTCTATATTGGCTCCTTGTACATACATTTCGTTTTGAAATCCTTCCAACTGTGCATCAATTCGTTTATTCATCAAATAAATACTTGCGGCAAGTGCGCCCCATAATAAAGCTATAACAATTAGTGTGACAAGCACTGAAATGCAAATCGTTTTTTTCAATGATTTGCGTTTTGCTGTTTTCACTAAGCTTGAAAAGTCATCCTCACGTTCAAAAATTGATTTTTCCTCCATTATAAACCTCCTGTAATCGTTGTTTGAGCTTGCTTTTTGCTCGCGCTAGCTGGGTTTTTATTGTTTTGTCTGTCGTGCCAAACAATGTAGCGATATCCTTTAATGACAGGTCAGCACTATATTTTAATAAAATAAGCTGTGCCTCCTTATCCGAAAGAGACGAAAGCTGTGTGACGATTTCTTGCTGTAGCTCCTGTTGCATAATAATCGTTTCGGGAGTATGTAGCTCTAATAAATCCTCTAATCTAAAGGAGATCAGGTACTTGTGCTGTGACCGTGACTTTTTCAGTAAATCGTAATATTTATGTATCGCTACTTTATAGAGCCAAGCGCTTGCTTCATTTGGGGAAATACCATCGATGTATTGAATAAATTGAATGGCTGTTTCCTGCACGACATCCTCTGCGTCCTCTTTATTAGCACCCATTGTTAACAGTGTTTTATAAATGGCAAGCAGTTTTTCCTGTAGCTGTCTGTTATATAATTCATCCATATCGCCCCTCCTGCCTATATAACGATTGAAGTGGAAAAAAGTAAACAAAAAAGGGGTGCGTCCGAAAAGTCATTTTGGGACGCACCCTTTGCGACGAGGATGGTGACAATTTTAATCAAAAATTGACTATGTAAAAAAGCGGAGCCATCCGGAAAGTTCACTTTCTGGATGGCTCCTTAAATCCTTTACTTGAAAGGGTGACTCAGTACATAGTTATTATAGCAAATTATTATCATAAACGCAAACATTCGTTCTCTGAAAAAATTTCTGAACGATTTATAAGGTAGAACAGTCTAATACATAAGGGGGTGCAATCGATGGATGAAGAAAGCTTGCTTCAATTATTAGAAGCGCAGGAGGAGCGCTTTTATAAAATTGCCTATGCCTATATGCGTCATGAACAGGATGCACTGGATGCCTATCAGGAGCTTGTTTATCGCGCATTAAAGCATCGGCATAAAGTGCGTGAGCCAGCATATATGAGCACATGGCTTGTGCGTGTATTAATCAATATTTGCTTAGATATGAAGAATAAGAGGCAAGCAACTGTCACATTGGATACGGTGCAGGAGCCCGTTAGCTATGACGCGCAAACGGTGGAGCTGACTGAGCTGCTTGCAAAGCTGTCACCAGCTGAGCAGGAGCTAATTTATTTAAAATATGTAGAGGATTTAAAAAATCAAGATATTGCTGTGCGGCAAAACATTCCTGAGGGCACTGTGAAATCAAGAATACATACGACGCTGAAAAAGCTGCGTAGCTTTTGGAAGGAGGAGAGAGGATGAACAAGGAGCTACTAGAAAAACTGGAACAAATAAAAGTGCCAAAAGCCGCTTTGCAGCAAGCGCGGCTATCAGCACTTAAAAGACGACGAAAAAATAGGCGCACGTTGCAGCTGATGCTAGTCGCTGCCTTATTTTTCTTCGTATTGACAGCAAGCATCCGCCTTTCACCACAAATCGCTACCGCTGCGGCAAAGATTCCATTGCTTGCACCCTTTGTCCAAATGATTACATATGATAAAGGGATAGAGGATATTTTAGCGCATGAGTACGCAGAGGATATCGTAGTTGAGGCGGAAAGCAATGGGAAAAAATTGATGATTACAAGCGTTGTCGCAGATGAAAGCGGTCTTCTTATTGCTTATCGCTTTGACAATGGGGAAGTGATGCAGCAGCCTGTTAATTTTTCAGAGGTGAAATTGTTGCAAAATGGAGAGGCATTGCCTGCTGGTGTGACGATGTATTTTGATGGGGCAGAGGATAAGTCAATAATGGAAAGCACATTAGATGTTATTTTTGTCGAAAATACGGTGCTAAATGGCAATGATTTTGAGCTTTTTGTGCAATTAAATGATCAGCTCGAAACGACCTTTACATTGCCTTTCACACTGTCAAAGTCAGTAGCACAGAGCAAGCACTATCCGTTAAATGAGCAGCTGTTCATTGATGGACAGGAAATTTACGTCAATAGCATAGAAATCTCGCCGTTGCGTGTGGAAGTGAGCTTTACCATTCCTGAAACAAATACCAAGCGCATTTTAGATTTTGATTTGCGCCTAGTTGATGAGGTGGGAGAGGAATGGGAGACAACGAGAAATGGGACGACTGGCTATGGCGGCATTAGCAGTGGGATGTTTACACGCTTTATGCAAAGCAATTATTTCCGTGAGCCAAAATCATTAACTTTAATTGTTGAAAATGTCACAGCGCTCGAAAAGGGCAAGGATTATATCGAGGTTGATTTTAGTCAAAAGCAAGTGCTCTATATGCCAGAGGAATTGCAGGTCGAGCTGAATATTGCGAGCGAAATATCGATTGATGCCATTCATCCGCTAGAGAAGGCAGGGCATGGCAAGCCACTATTCTCGACATTAATTGATGCGAACGGAGAAGAGTGGTATTCGACACAAAGCTCTTCTTTAATCGATGACAGCAAGAAAAGTGAAAGCTCCTATCTATTTAACAAAGGCTTTGCCAACCCTGTTAAAATGTATATTCAGCACTATCCGCTTTATTTAAACGGAAGCGCAGAGCTGGAAATACCAATTCGTTAGGAAGAGAAAAGCGTTTTCGACAATCGAAAACGCCTTTTTTGTTTAGTCTTCTGGTGTAAATGTACGGCTTGCTAATTCAGCATCTAGCATGAAAATCGCATTAGAGTCGTCCTCGATGCGGCGCAGCTTGGCGATAAGTGTATCGAATGTTGCTTCTTCCTCTACTTGCTCATCGATGAACCATTTTAAGAAGGCTGTTGTTGCATGCTCGCGCTCATCCAATGCGATGTCCATTAAATTGTAAATGCGACGTGTTACTTCCTTTTCATGACCTAATGCCTTTTCGAAAGCATCGCGCACTGATGCGAAGTCATTGTGTGGGTGCTCAAAGCCATCGATTGTTGCACGGTAGCCCATATCGCTTAAAAATGTGTAGAATTTCATTGCGTGATAGCGCTCTTCCTCCGCTTGTACTAAAAAGAAGTTTGCAAAACCATCGTATGCCTCGTCTGTGCAGTAGGCAGCCATTGCCAAGTAGGCATGTGCAGAGAAAAATTCGTAATTCATTTGATCATTCAATGCTTTGTGTAGTTTTTCAGATAACATCGTTGTTACCTCCTTCATATGATTTTGCTATTGATAATGATTATCAATACAGTTATTTTATCCTTTTTTTGATAATGAAGGCAAGCTTTTTCTGTAAATAGATGCGCTGTATGAGGAATTCGGTTACTATAGTGGTAGCTATTTAAACTAGGAAGGACTAGATTTATGCTGGAATCATTTCAACAATTTTTTCTCGATTTACAGGATGTAACTGTACAAAGGATTAGCGCAGCAATTGGCTTGCTGTTTACAGGGCTCATTGTGCAGCGATATATTATGAAGCCGTTTATTAATTGGAATGGGCGCTTTTTTGAAAAGCGGGGTAAAACGTTTGAAGCAAGGGTGCTGATGCAATTTAGCAGTGCCATTCGCTACGCCTTTTTAATTTGTATTATTTTTATTAGCCTGTCCATTGTATTGGATAACTGGCTTATCACAAATCCGAAAACGGCCAATTTATTTTGGTCGTTGATGTTATTTTTTATTTTTAAAGGGTTTGCAGATGTCATTTCTTATTATATTGAGCATCCCGATAGCATTTATACACAGCACAAGCAGTATGTGCTCATGCCTTTTTTCCTGCGCATTGCCAAAGTAACGGTGTATGTGGCAGCATTATTTGCAATTGCTTCACTATGGGATTTTAATATTAATGGCTTTCTAACAGGGATTGGCTTAACAGGTGTGGCGATTGCCTTCGGTATTCGCGATACGCTTGGGCACTTTTTTGGTGGAATGTCTGTTGCACTTGATAAGCCGTTTCAAATAGGTGATTGGATTGCAACAGAGGACCAAAAGATTGAAGGCATCGTCGAGGATGTCAATTTGCGTAGTACCGTTATTCAAACAGGGGATAAAGGGCTTGTTTACGTACCGAATGCTTATTTAGCGAATCGCCCGATTTATAATTTGTCGAAGCGAGAAAAGCGCAAATGCGAATTTTATTTATATGTATCGACAGCTAATAGCGAGGGGATATTGCGCGAAGCTTGCGAGCATTTACAGAAGGAAATTTATTTGCATAGCGCGACAGAAAAAGAGAATATTCATGTCTATATAGATGAATTGCGCCCAACATCCTATCGCATATTAGTGCGCTTTTTCATCGTCACAAATGATGGGGGACAAATGCAGGCGGTGAAGCAGGATATTTTATTTGCCACAAAGCATATTTTTGAGCAGGCAGGCATTGTCTATGCGGAGGATGAAATTTGGGTGCAGATGTGAAACGTAGAATAAACTGAAAAAAACGTAGAATAAAAAAGCTGTAGGGAGCGCATCCCTACAGCCATCATTTTTATTTTACATCCTTTGTCCATGCATCCACTTTGTCGCGGTTCTTTTCAATCCAGTCATTTGCTGCATCCTTTGGCGATTGCCCGTCATGGATTGCCAGCATTACTTCTTCAATGTCCTCTGGTGCCCATTCAAAAGCATCTAACACTTTATATGCCTCAGGCGCATCATCCTTTAAGCCTTGACGTGTAAATGTGTTAATTGTTTCCTCGCCACCGAAAGAGCCTTTAGGGTCCTCTAAATATTTTAAGTCATAAGAGGCGAATTTCCAGTGTGGAGACCAGCCTGTCACGATAATTTCCTCATTATTGGCAATCGCTTGGTCAAGCGCAACCGTCATCGCACCTGAAGAGGATGGTAGTAATGACCAATCTGCTAAATTTGGATAATCGGCAAGGGCTGTTTCAGCAGCGCTCATCACACCAGCACCCGCCTCAATCCCTGTAATCGTTGAGCTTGCCTCAACTGTTAAATCATCAATTGAGCTTACTTCCATGTAACTTGGCACAACTAAGCCAATTTTAGCGCCTTTTAAGTTTTCACCAAGATGCTCCACTTGATCACCATATTTTTCAAGCTGTGCACCGTGTGTTGCTGGTAGCCAGCCTGCGACCATCGCATCTGCTTCACCTTTTGACACAGATTCCCACATAATCGCATTGTCTAATGGTGTTAATGTCACATCATAGCCGATTTCCTCTAGCACCTGCCCAACGACATGCGTTGAAGCAACCTCTGTGTCCCATTCTACATAGGCTAAATTAATTTTTCCTAAGTTGTCTCCATCGCTAGACGAAGAGTCGCCTCCGCAAGCCGCTAATGCAACGGCTGCGCTCATTGCTGTTAATCCTAAAAACCATTTGTTCTTTTTCATATTCAAACAACTCCTATTTCTTTTTATTTAAGCTCTGCGTTAAACGGTCTACGATAATCGCAAAGATTACTAAGCTTAATCCTGCAACGAAGCCGTTGCCGACCTGTGCACGCTGCAATGCAGATAATACTTCTCGCCCAAGTCCTGGCGCACCAATCATCGAAGCGATAACGACCATAGATAACGACAGTAATACTGTTTGGTTAATACCAGCCATAATTGTTGACTTGGCAAGTGGCAATTCAACCTTAAATAATTTTTGTCTACCTGTACTACCGAAAGAATCGGATGCTTCCACAAGCTCTTTTGGCACTTGGCGAATCCCTAAATTCGTGAAGCGTACAGTAGGGGGAAGGGCGAAAATAACCGATGCGAATACCCCTGGCACGACGCCGATGCCGAAAAAGGCAACCGCTGGAATTAAATAAACGAAGCCAGGCATTGTTTGCATAAAGTCTAAAATCGGTTTAATAATATTTTCAGCCACGCTATTTTTCGACATTAAAATACCGATTGGTACACCTAATACAATTGCGATAATACTTGAGAACAGAACGAGCGTGAAGGTATTCATTAATTGTTCCCATAATCCTTGATTGTAAATAAACAGCAAACCAATAATTGAGAAAATCGGTAAGCCGAATTTTCTTCTCGTTGCGAAAAAGGCGAGTATGGCAATGAGTAAAATAAAGACAATTGGTGGAACCATCGTCAATAAGGCAGTAACGCTTTCCATGACCGTTTTGCCGCTCTCTTGTACTATTTTAAATAGGCCAGAAAACGTGCCAGTTAGCCATTCCATAGCCTTTTCAACAGCATCTGCTACTTGTAGCTTAGGTATGTTATTCATTCAGCTCACCTCCTTGTGATGATGAGGCAAGTGATTCGATAATGACACCGCGGATTAAAATGCCGCGCAATTTACCCTCATCGACAACCGCAACAGGTGTTGGGCTATCTGAAATAATTGGTAAAATATCCTGAATTAACGTCGTTGAATCGACGATAGGCATATCTGTTTTAACGAAAGACTGTACCGACTTCAAGCCATTTTTAGCGCCTTCTAGCGCATCATTTGCTGTAATATAGCCTTTGAAATTACGTAGCTTATCAACGGCGATTAAAACGCTGATTTCTTCCTCACGCATACGTTTTAAAGCAACGGTTGGACCGTCATTTTCAACGTTCACTGTCATCGGACGTACCATGACATTTTCAGCTGTTAATACTTTCGAACGGTCAACATCCTCTAAGAATGTACGGATATAATCGTTGGCTGGGTTCGTTAAAATTTCCTCACCTGTGCCGATTTGCATAATTTTTCCGTCCTTCATAATAGCGATGCGATCACCGATACGCAATGCCTCATTTAAATCATGGGTAATAAAAATAATTGTTTTTTGAACGTTCGCTTGTAGCTCTAATAATTCGTCTTGCATATCTTTTCGAATTAATGGATCGAGTGCAGAAAAAGCTTCATCCATTAATAAAATTTCAGGATCATTGGCAAGGGCACGTGCAAGACCTACACGCTGCTGCATCCCACCTGATAGCTGGCTTGGATACTGGTCTTTATAAGCCAATAAGCCAGCATTTTGTAAAGCCTTTTCTGCTTTCAATCGTCGTTCCTCTTTTGAGATGCCTCTTACTTCTAGGCCATATTCTGTGTTTTCAAGAATCGTGCGGTGGGGGAATAAACCGAAGTTTTGGAACACCATGCTCATTTTTTGACGGCGAATATTTTGTAGCTCACCTTTATTTAAAGCCGTAATATTTTGCCCATCAATATAAATCTTCCCACTAGTTGGGTCGATTAATCTATTTAACAGACGGATCAGTGTAGATTTCCCGCTACCGGAAAGCCCCATAATAACAAAAATTTCACCTTCATTAACGGTGAAATTCGCATCATATACACCGACCGTTGCACCTGTTTTTTCAAGAATTTCCGTTTTGCTCTTTTGCTGTTCTACGAGCTTTAAAGCATTCGCAGTTTGCTTACCAAAAATTTTGGTGACATGCTCTATTTTTAATTTTTCCATCGTCTCACTTCTTTCTTCTTCGTTTCTCGGCATAATAAGTGAACTTTTTCAATGTTATATCCTTATTCCCAAATAAGTAGATATTTAGATTTATCGTAACCGACAACTTAATGTTAACAATAGGTTGTTACTTTTGTCAAATGAATGTAACCAATTTGACAAAAATGACAACGACAAAAAAATGCAAGGAAAGCAGTGATAACAATGCTTTTCTTGCACTTCGAAGAAAAAATTAAATTTGTAAAAAATCCTTGACTTTGACGATCGCTTCATCATCACCAATGAAATAAATGACATTGCCAATATTCAGTGTTGCATAAGGTCCTGGCGATAAAATTAAATGGTCATCTTTGCGAATCGCAATAATCGTTGCGTGTGTATTATGCCAAAAATTAATTTCACTTAAATTCTGGTCTAAATATGGACATGCCTCTGTAATTTCAAGCTGAAAAGGAACGAAAGGGTTAATGGAGCGGAAGCGCTCTGTCCGGTTGACTAATTCCTTCGCTGTTTCCTGCATAGTCATTAAATCGCTAATTTGCTTGTCAATTGCTTGCTGCAATGAAACTTGTAGCTCTCGAACCGTTTGCACGCCTTCAAGACGTTGAATGAGCTTGACCGCATTTTCATAGGAGGTGATGACAACACCACTGCCCTTTGTCGCTTCCACAATTTCTAAATCCTGCAACACCGCTATTGCGCGGCGGGCTGTTTCTGCTGATACACCATATTGTGATGCGAGTGATGAACGCGCATATATTTTATCACCAACAATATATTTTTTTTCCACAATTTTTGCCGCAATATCTTCGGCAATCGTTTGATAGCGTGGCTTTTTAATTTGCAATTTTTTTGTTTCCATCGTGCTTGCCTCTTTCATAGTATGCTTCTTCCTATAGTATATCATTGCTACTGAAAGCGCACGTATTTGTTATATAATAAGAAGGGGTGATTTTCCTATGGAGCAAATTGTAGAATGGTTAACATCATCAAAGCATACCGTCGTTTTAACAGGGGCAGGCATGTCAACGGAGAGTGGGCTAGCCGATTTTCGCTCGAAAAGTGGCTGGTGGCAACAGATTGACCCACGCACTGTCGCAACAACGGAGGCGCTCACTTCGAATTATGCGCTGTTCCAGCAATTTTATGCGGCTAGAATACAAGCATTAGAGGATGTTAAGCCACATGATGGGCATTTTATTTTAGCGAATTGGCAGCGACGTGGACTTATCCAGCATATTGCTACACAAAACGTTGATGGGCTACATACGTTAGCAGGTAGTGACAATGTAGACGAGCTGCACGGCTCGATTCGCTCAGTGCGCTGCCAAAAATGCGGTCAAGCGGCTGAAATGCAGCATTTTTTAGCAAAAGAAGCATGTCCATGTGGTGGGAAATTGCGTCCGAATGTCGTGCTGTTTGGTGAAAATTTGCCACAGGAGGCATGGAATCATACATTGTCCCATATGAAGGCAGCGCAGCTTGTTATTGTGATTGGCACAAGCTTAGAGGTATATCCAGTGAGTCAATTGCCACACATGACAAACGGCAAAACGGTCTATATTAATCTGGAAAGTGGGCAAAGTCATTTTGATCTAACAATTGAGGGCAAGGCAGGAGAAACATTAAAAATAATCGATGCGTTGCTTAAGCATGATACAATATAGAACAAAGGAGCGGATAAATATGTTAAAAACAACTGTATTTGAGCAATTAAAAATAGCGATGAAAGAAAAGGATACGCTAGCAAAGGGTGTATTAACGCTTGTTAAATCAGCATTAGACCTTGCAGAGAAGGAAAAGGGTAGCGTTTTAACAGCAGAAGAGGAGATTGCTATCGTCAATCGCGAAATTAAGCAAACGAATCAAGCGTTAGAAGGGGCACAATCGGCAGGAAGAGAAGATTTAATTGACAAAGAGCAAGCGAAACTAGAAATTTTAAAGCGCTTCTTACCAAAGCAATTAACGGAAGAGGAAATCGTTGCACAGCTGACAGCAGCAGGCGTTACAAAAGGTATGAATATGGGCGATGCGATGAAAATTGCCAAGCCACTTTTAGCAGGCAAAGCGGATGGGGCGTTGATGTCGAAGGCTGTGAAAAGCTTGATTTAACAAGCTAGCACTGACGATGAAAAAAATAATTTCCCTTTTAATCTTAGTTTTAATATTTTTTGTTGCTGGATTAATTTATTTGAATAGGAATCAATCTTTAATGAATTTAGAGAATTTTCCATCTGAACATTCAATTGAAGGTGCTGCGTTAACATCAATTGAACATTTTTCTGATAAAGATGCCTATCTCTATCATTTAAATGATGATGAATTTGTGATGCTATTACAATTGTTATCACAGGCATCTGTAAAGAAATCGTTTGGCGCCCAGGAGGCGACAGCGGAATATTATTTAATTATTAGCTCAAAAGAAAAGGATTATATTTTTCCTGTAAACGATCATAAAATGAGTATTGGCTTTAATCAACTATACGAGCTTCAGGATCATGCTTTAACAGATTTTCTTGATGCAATAGCTAATAAAAATAGCGCTTCACAAACATAGTGAGGCGCTATTTTTGAATATTTAATATGAAAATTGACTTAAAATCTGCTTTAATTCCTTGCTCAACGTCTGTAGCTCATCTGCGGAACGTGCAACGCTTTCAATCGCTTTATGCTGCTCATCTGCGGATGCGGCTACTTCCTCTGTTGTTGCGGCGGTTTGCTCTGTAATCGCGGTCATGCTTTCAATTGCAGTAGCTGTGCCGTTCTGCAAACTCGTAATGTTATGCATGCCTTGTGAAACTTCCGAAATAGAGTGCTGAATCGTTTCAATAGATTGGGAAATCGTTTGGAAAGCTTGCTCTGTTTCGATTGTCACTTGCTCCTGCTTGCCTGCAATTACTTGAGTTTGCTGGAGGGCAGTAGAAGCATTTGTTGATTCCTTCAGCATGAGCTGAATCATCTCGCGAATTTGCGTTGTCGCATTGGCAGATTCCTCGGCTAGCTTTCTTACCTCGTCTGCCACGACCGCAAAGCCTTTGCCATGCTCACCAGCACGTGCCGCCTCAATGCTTGCGTTCAGTGCAAGTAAATTCGTTTGGTCAGCGATGCCAGAAATAACCTCCGTCACAGTACCGATGCTTGTTACCTTTGCAAGCAACTCACTCATCACGGCATGGACATCTGCTAGCACCTTTGTAGAGGCAGTTGCGGTATCGCGTAGCTGCACTACTTGCTTCATGCCTTCTGCACTAGCGCTCGTCGCTTCCTGCGATTGTGTCAGCATGCTCGCCGTTACTTCAGCAACACGCTCTACTTGATGGGATACTTCCTGTACTTTTTCATTTGTTGTTTCAGCATCGATTGCCCCCTGGGAAGCGCCTTTTGCCATATCATGAATCGCATTTGTAATATTTTCAATAGATACGGTCGTTTCCTCTACAACAGCGCTGACTACATTCGATGTTTCGACAACCTCTTCAGCTGCGTTATCTACAGATTGCACGAGTGAGCGTAAGTTTTCCTTCATCGTATTGACCGATTGACCTAGCTTACCTAGCTCGTCCTGCTGGTTTAGCTGTAGCGCTTCACCCGCAAGATTGCCACTGGCAATTTGCTCTGTTTCACGCATAATCATCAAAATAATCTGGACAATTCGCTTGATCACGATGATGCCAATGCTCACAACAATCGCTAGCGTAATGACTAAAGCAGCAATCATTACAATGTTCTTCCATTGATTATCTGATTGTAAGCTTTCGATTGATTGTTGGGCAGTGCTATCAATTAATTGCTCAATTTCATCTAAATTACTGCGTGCCATTTCAAAGGTCGCATCAATTTCCTCGACCGCTAAAGTGGACTGCAATGCTTGACTTTGCCAGTGTGTAAAATTTTCATTAAAAAGATCAAAGTTTTGGGCCATTGTTTGACCAGATTGTTCATGTAACAATGCGGTAAAGGCATCTGTTCCTTCCAGCAATTGACGTGCCTTTTGGACACGCTGCGTTACCTGCTCAATATTTTCCTCGTAATCCTTTTTATTCGCATCAATCTCTTGATTGCTTGTGCTCTCAAACATGCGAATAATTGCTAGATTTGCCTGATATAAATCACGGTCTGCCTCAATCAGGCTTGTTTGGGCAGTGTATACCTCATCATATAAAATTGTTTTTAAATGCGTAAAGCTTTGCTGACTTAGCAGCATATTGACGATAAATATGACAATTAGCAAAATAATCGGCATGGAAAATAGTAAACCTAATTTTGTACGAATAGACCAATGTTTCATTATTATCACCCCTTCAATTAACTAAATAATAGCATATTTATAATAGAATAAAGGATAAATATTCTAAAAAACAGCATAAAAAAAGCATGCAATGCTTGCTATATTATGCTATACTGTTAGCAATTCGAAACGGAAAGGAAGATGGGTGGCCGATGTTAAACTAACCTGATTTTTTACACATGATGAATCATTCAGCATGAAAAAAAACAGGATTAGTCTGCCCATTTTCCAAAAATGCTTGTTTTTTCGCTTATGCGGAAAAGCTTATTTGTTGCCGACTAATCCTTCCATTACGGGAGGATTTTTTTGTTCTCCTAAAGCTTAAGGGGGCATTTTTATGATAGAACTATTAAAAATACATGATGTGACACTTGAATTCGAGCAAGTTGTTTTATTGCAAAACGTGCGATTATCGTTAACAGAAGGTGATGTTGTTGGCATCGTTGGCAAAAATGGTGCAGGCAAATCAACTCTTCTGCATTTGCTTAATGGTGATATGGAGCCAAGTACAGGCACTATGCAATGGCAGCGTCATATAACACCGCTCTACATTCAGCAAGAGCAGGAAACGTATGATGAAACGTCATACGCCAATGCCGAGCTTTTAGCGAAATGGCATGTACCTGACAATGACTATTCGACGTTAAGTGGCGGCGAAAAGCTGAAGCTGCGCCTTGTAGCGGGCTTTTCAAAGGCAAAGGACTTACTTTTATTAGATGAGCCAACAAACCATTTAGATGATGCAAGCATTCAGCTATTAATCGAGCAAATGAAAGCATATAAAGGAACGATTGTCGTTGCGTCGCATGACCGAGCGTTTTTAGATAAGGTTGCGACAAAAATTTGGGCGATTGAAAATAAAGAAATACGTGCATATCACGGCAACTACACGTATTATAAAAAGGTTCGTGCCGATGAACGAAAGGCGCAGCAGCATGCCTATGAGCAGCAGCAAAAGAAAATCGAGCGCATTGAGGGGCAGCTAACAAATTTAACAAGCTGGTCAAATAAAGCGCATGCGCAGTCAACAAAACAGGAAGGCTTTAAAGAATATCACCGTGTGAAGGCGAAGCGTACGGACTCTCAAATTAAATCAAAAAGAAAACGCCTAGAGCAGGAGCTAAAGACGGCAAAAGTAGAGCAGGTAGCAAAGCCGTATGAGGTGCAATTCGAAATTCATGCAACAGCGAAGCGAGGCAAGCGCTTTTTAGAGGCAACAGGCATTGAAAAGCGTATTGGGAACAAGCTGTTATTTAAAGCACAGCATTTTACAATTATGCATGGTGAAAAAGTGGCGCTTATCGGTCCAAATGGTGCGGGCAAAACGACTTTTTTACAGATGGTGATGGGGAAGGAAGCCTATGACGGCAAGCTGTGGCTCTCACCGACCGCATCCATCGGCTATTTATCGCAAAATGTCTTCGATTTGCCGTTAATGCAAACACCTGCGCAAATTTTCCATCGCGCTACCTTTGAGGACAGAAGCGTTGTTCAGCATTTAATGAAGCAGCTTGGCTTCACGGCGGTGCATTGGGAAAACCCAATTGATACGATGAGCATGGGCGAACGCGTCAAGCTAAAGCTGATGCAATTTATTTTGCAAAATAAAGATGTGCTGCTGCTAGATGAGCCAACAAATCATTTAGATATGGAGTCACGTGAGCAGCTAGAGGCGACATTACAGCAATTTACAGGCACCATTTTAGCGGTGTCACATGACCAATATTTTTTACAACAAATCACGGATGAGCAGCTTATCATTGAAGATGGCAGGTTAAAAAAGCATGTCGTACAGCAGGAAATTCAGCAGGACAATAGCGCAGTATTACTAGCATTAGAAACAGAGCGGCAGGCTGTCTTAGGGAAGCTAAGCCTTGCACAGCTTGGCTCTGAACAATATATGAAATTAGATCAACGCTTTAATGAGCTGACGAAGGAAATTAATGTGTTGAAAACTAAATAAAGACGGAGAGCCTAATTAGGCGTCTCTGTTTTTTCTTTAACTACACCTTGGCAACAATTCACCCTTCAGTAAACTAAATCTCTTTATATAACAGAAGATAATTATAAATAAATTTAACATGGATAATTCATCAACTTCTTTTTACAACTCTTCTATAACAATTAATCTATCATTATAATAAGACAAAATTTTACTTTTCAATTCTTTTCGATATCTTTGAAAAAATAAATCATGCTGATAATACGATAATCACTATAGGTACTAATTACATCAAGCTATTCATGATTAAACTATTAATGAAAACATTTATTGCGGTCTTAATCTTCTAATTTAACAATTGATAAAGGTGACAGAAGTGAATTAATTAATTCAGAACTAAATGTTCACTTCATTCTGCTCCCATGAATTACGATTGACAGCCTTCACGTTCTCCTCTTTCTTACATTTTAAAAAAACTGCCCTTCAAAAAGGCAGCCGATTATTTAACAAAAGTATACGTTTTTAGATTTTAAATTATTTTCAGTTTTAAGAATATTCTACCCAAACTTTATATCTCCTATTATTATCATTATCCCTCATAGTTTTCGTAAAAACTCTGAAGCCTTTCATCCCAGCAAGTCTAAAAGCTAAAGAATAAGCTACCTTATAATCTGGTGTGTCATAACCATCATACAGTCTTGCATACATTTCATTTCCTATTGAATCAGCCCATACATCTGCTTCGTATAAACTATCAAATATAGTATCTTCTATCTTCCATCTAAGTGTCATCTTTTAGCCCCCATCTAGAAAATTTAATTTACTCTACATTTAAAAAGATATAATATGTTTCATTTTTTCTTAATTACTATTATAGCTATAAAAAATAGCCACAGTCATTATTAATAATCTGAATCATTTCTAATATAGATTGAAAAGTTTGTATCCTCTTTTAATCCAGCATCATCATTTAAACCAACATACCATTAAGCCATAACAATAATATCTTCAGTATGAGTCAAGCTTTAATTCCTTATGAATTCTTTTAACAAGCTACCATATGAAATTAAATTTTTATACATTAATGCTTTATTCATATCCTTCACTGCTTTTATATTTTTATATAGTTGTCTTGTAATCCGTTTCGTCTCCTCTCCCTTTTGAAGTTGCAAGTATAGCAAAAGTCTGTTAACTCAAAGTTCTCTTACTTACTTGCATTCTTTCACCTATTATCTTTAAGTAAAGGAATTTGAAGAAGTTTTATAATAAAATTAAGTGTTCTTTTTGAGTGCAAATATCTTATTACATATAAACATAAATTTTGATATTAATAAATTATCACCATGCGTTCCCTCTCCTTATTTTTAAGTATATATATGCTATTGATGGAGAATGTTTAAGTTGGTAAAATAAGGTGAGCGTCGATAAATGGTGAATATTGTTGATTGAGCGAATATTTTTTCATTTTTTCGAAACTTTCTTGGAAGTTATTCGTAAATAAGGTAATACATAAGAAAGGGGGATGGCCAAGGTGTTTGGATTTTCACTCACAGCGATTTATTTAACCATATTGATTGTGATTGGTAGCTGTACAATACTCTATTTCGTATTTGCTGATTTAGCGGATGGTATAGCAGAAGGAATCCCATTTTTCGACCCAGCTGTGATACTTTCATTTATTTCTATCACAGCAGCAAGTGGCTATTTGCTTGAACGCTTTACTTCTCTAACAAGCATTGTCGCTTTCGTCATTGCGCTAGTAATTGCAGCGATTTTCACCGCATTGCTGTATTTCTTCCTACTAGTCCCGTTGCGCTCAGCAGAGGTGTCGCTCGTTTACACGGACGCATCGTTAGAAGGGCAGACGGGGAGAGTCATTGTACCAATTCCGCTAGATGGCTTTGGTGAAATTGTTATCGAATCGGTGAACGGAATCATTTCGAAACGAGCAGCGAGCTATCAAGGTGACGAAATTCCATATGACACGAAGGTTTTAATTATTGAAGTAAAAGAGGGGACGGCTTTTGTTACATCATATGACAAAGGCTTCGCCAACGCATAATTTAAAGGAGGAAACAGCATGGCAGATCTTTTCAACACAGGTATGATAGGTACATTAATTATTATTGGGGTAGTTGTCTTTATTATTATCGCTCTTTTAGGAATTTACGTATCGAAATACCGTACAGCAGGTCCAGATGAAGCATTAATTGTGACAGGAAGCTACTTAGGCTCAAAAAATGTTCATACAGATGAGACAGGTAATCGTATTAAAATTATTCGTGGTGGCGGTACATTCGTATTTCCAGTATTCCAGCAGGCAGAGCCACTTAGCTTGCTATCTAGTAAACTAGAAGTAACAACACCAGAAGTTTACACAGAGCAAGGTGTACCAGTTATGGCAGACGGTACAGCCATCATCAAAATTGGCGGTTCGATTTCTGAAATCGCAACAGCAGCAGAGCAATTTTTAGGGAAAGATAAGCATGAGCGTGAAATGGAAGCACGTGAAGTATTAGAAGGGCATTTACGCTCGATTTTAGGCTCGATGACAGTAGAGGAAATCTACAAAAATCGCGATAAATTCTCACAGGAAGTACAACGCGTTGCCTCGCAAGATTTAGCGAAAATGGGTCTGATGATTGTATCATTTACAATTAAAGATGTGCGCGATAAAAATGGCTACTTAGAATCGCTAGGGAAGCCGCGTATCGCACAAGTAAAACGCGATGCAGATATTGCAACAGCAGAGGCAGATAAAGAAACGCGTATTAAGCGTGCACAAGCAGATCAAGAGGCACAAAAAGCCGAGCTTGCACGTGCAACAGAAATTGCGGAAGCGGAAAAAGACAATCAATTAAAAGTAGCAGAATATCGTCGTGAGCAAGATATTGCAAGAGCCCGTGCTGACCAAGCCTATGAGCTAGAAACAGCCCGTGCGAAACAGGAAGTAACAGAGCAAGAAATGCAAGTACAAATCATTGAGCGTCAAAAGCAAATTGAATTAGAAGAGCACGAAATTTCACGTCGTGAGCGTCAATATGATTCTGAAGTGAAGAAAAAAGCAGATGCGGAGCGTTATGCGATTGAGCAACAAGCTTCGGCAGAAAAAATGAAGCAATTAACACAGGCAGATGCGGAAAAATATCGTATCGAGGCACAGGCACAAGCTGAAGCAGAGCGCATTCGTCTTGACGGTTTGGCAAAAGCAGACGCAGAGCGTGCGCAAGGGGCAGCAGAGGCAGAAATCATTCGTCTACGCGGTTTAGCGGAGGCAGAAGCGAAGCAAAAAATCGCAGAAGCATTTGAGCAATACGGTCAAGCAGCCGTGTTAGACATGGTGGTTCGCATGTTGCCAGAATACGCGAAGCAAATCGCAAGCCCATTATCCAACATTGACAAAATTACAGTTGTTGACACAGGTGGTGGCGAAGGTGGCGGCGCCAACAAAGTTACTTCTTACGCAACAAATTTAATGGGGTCATTGCAAGAAACATTAAAAGCTTCATCAGGCATTGATGTCAAGGAATTAATTGAAACATACGTTGGTAAAAATGCCATCAAGCAGTACGTACAGCAAGCACCGGCACCAACACCAGTAGCAGTATCAAAGCCCGCACAGCCAAAGGAAGAGCTTGAAATAACGGAAGAATAGAAAAAAGAGGATGCCTGAAAAGATATAATCTTTTCAAGCATCCCTTTTTGTGGATAATTATTCAATGAGATAAGCGTTATCGATTACTTCCTGTGGTACAGTGATTGTCGAAACAGCATTAATATTGTTGTAAGCGATTGTTGTTTTTTGGTCAATAGCCATTTCTTCGCCATCAATCGTTGGCTTCATCATCCAGTCTAATTGGATCGTCTTCACATCAAATGTATTTTTATCAACTATTACTTGATAAAAGGCATCTTCGAATTTTGTATTTTGAAGGCTTTCAGCGATTGGATTTGTTTCAGCAATCGTAAGGGCTAGTTGCTCACGGCTTATTTGATGGAGCTTATCGTTGCTACCCTTTAATGTTAAAATATAATCCTCGCCTTTTTCTTCATATGTAAAATCCTCTGCATATTTTTCAAAAATTTTTAATTGCTCCGTCGTATTAACATCTAAGCCGAAAGCATCTAGTGTGAAATTTGTAAATAAAAAAGCTTAAACCCTCTTAGCTGAAAAGGGCTTAAGCTATTGTGATATTTAATAATTGATTTCCTGTGCATTTTCTAATACATCTTGTGGGATTGTGACAGTTGCGTTGTTAAAATCATCGTATGTTGTCGTTGTTTTTTGGTCAATTTTTGCTTGGACACCATCGATGTCCATTGAAATGATCATATCTAATTTCAATTCTTTCATATCATATGTTTTTTTATCAATTGTCAGCTGATATGTTGTATCTTCGAATGACATGTTTTCGAATTGCTCAATAGGGGCATCCGGCATCGTTAATGCGACTTGCTCTTCGATTAATTGCTTGAATTTATCGCCACCTGCATTCAATGTTAAAATATATTCTTTATTTGTTTGCTCGAATGTAAAATCATCTACGTATTTTTCCAATAATTGCAGCTGATCTGCTGCATTCGCTTGGACACCTGCCTGACTTAGCATTTCATCAAGCGTCGCATCTTGTGGCAGCTTAAACCATGTTTTCGATGTGTCATCATACATATAAAAGCCGTCCTCAGCTGTCATATACATTTTCATCGGCATATCTAGCTTGTCACCACTTGTAGGCTCCGTCATAGAAATTGTGCCATCAACAAAAAATTGTGTTGGCTCTAAAACTGCACCCATTTTCATATTAGCGGATGTATCCACTGTTGATCCATCGCCTAGCTCCATTGCCTGTGTCATTGTCACAGTCGCATTAAAGCTTTTAATTTCGCTTTGTCGCTCACTGCTTTTCGTAAATACTTCCTCTAGTGATAAATCGCTTTTGTCGGTCGTATTTTCCTTCGGTGTTGCTGTTGTCCCACAGCCAGCGGCAATCACTGCCACCCCTGCTAAGGCTACGAACATTTTCTTTTTCATTTGCTACAGCTCCTTTATTGTTCATTACTATTAATACTGTTTAATAAGTAGTAAAGTTTCAAGAAAGCTGTTTTTCGATAGAAAAGTCCTGCTATTTTATAAATAGAATAGGACACAACTCACCATGCAAGCACAGCCTGCAATCACAAAAATATGCCAAATTGCGTGGTTGTACGGAAGACGGTTCCATGCATAGAAAATCGCACCGAATGTAAAGCATAAACCACCTGCTAGCAGCAATAAAAAGCCTTCAAACTGCAAAAATGTGTAAACGGGCTTAATGACAAAAATAATGAGCCAGCCCATAGCGATATATAGGCCTAAGGAAAATGCTTCAAAGCGATAAATAAATAAGCATTTAAAGACGACACCAAATATGGCAATGCCCCAAATAATGCACAGCAATGTAATGCTTAATGCGCCATCTAACGTAATGAGCAAAAACGGTGTGTACGTGCCTGCGATTAAAATATAAATAGCAGAATGGTCAAGAATGGCAAAGAAATACTTAAAGCGCTCAGGCATACTGTGCAGCAAAGTAGAATTTAAAAATAAAATAATTAAAGATGCCCCAAAAATGCTGTAGGAGACAATTTCTACAGCACCTCCCTTTGCAATTGCCTGTAAAATAAGCCAGACACAAGCGGGGATGCTAATTAATAAACCAATGCCGTGCGTGATGGCATTCCATAATTCTTCATTTTTTGTTTTATAGTCGAACACGATGTTTTGCATAATCATCACTCCTTATGAAATACTATAGTAAAATAAGAAATAACTGAACAGACATAATTGTCATTAGTTGTCACTACAATATGTCATATGGAAAAAAGACAACTATCAGGTAATAGGTATTACATTTGTCACCTTTACAGTGATGATTCAAGTTACTTATAATAGGGAAGAAGAATATAAAGGATGTGTCATAAGTGGGACGAATTCATATTGTAACTGATTCAACGTGTGATTTAACAAAAGAGGAAATTAAGCAGCATGGTATTCACATTGTACCTTTAACAATTCAAATTGGACAAAATACATATGTAGATGGAATCGATTTAGAGCCTGCTACATTCATGGATATAATGAAACAATCTCCTGAACTGCCAAAAAGCTCTCAGCCTGCACCAGGGAAATTTAAAGAATTATATGATGAGCTTGGAAAAGATGGCGATCAAATTTTATCGATTCATATGACAGGCGGTATGAGTGGTACGGTTCAATCGGCTCGCCAAGCAGCTGACATGACAACGTCTGATGTGACAGTTGTCGACTCACGCTTTATTGCATTCGGCTTAGCCTTCCAAATTCGAGAAGCTATTCGCATGCGCGATGAAGGTGCTTCAATCGAGGAAATTGTAGCACGCTTAGATGTGGTACGTGCAAATACAAATTTATTTGTTGTCGTTGATACGTTGGAAAACTTAATTAAAGGTGGACGCATCGGTAAAGGAAAAGGCATGATTGGCTCGCTGTTAAATATTAAGCCAATCGCTAGCTTAGAAGGTGGCGAGTATACGCCTGTATCGAAGGCACGCAGCCATAAGCAAGTAGTCAATTATTTATTTAAGCAGTTCCAGGAGGATACTGCTGGCAAAACAGTAAAGGCTGTCGGCTTATCTCATGCAGGTGGCTTACAAACGATGGGGCAGCCGCTGCTTGATTTAATCAAAGAAACAGGCTTCGACAGCGCAGAAATTGCCTTTACATCCCCAATTATTAGTACACATACAGGTCCAGGAGCAATTGGCTTTATTTATTTTGCAGAATAGGTTAGAGGTGTCTGAAAGCAGGCTAATGTGCCACTTTCAGACACCTGTTTGCTTTTTATCCCTTATTAACAGGCTGTAAGACCCCCACATCAAAACAGCAGATAAAATCAAGGTGTTGAGGGGGATCAAACAGCCTGTAAAAACCCGATTGGTGAAACTACCAATCAGTGGGGGGATGAGGAAAACCCCCACTGATTGAAGGTTCACTTTATTCAATTGATGGGCGCCATGCCTTTTAGCGTGTTTGTTTACGTCATATACATTATAATAGTACATATGTTAAATAGATTGGTAGGGAAGAAGAAAGAATGAAGTTTTGGTTAAGCATGTTATGTTGTTGCTTATTATTGTCTGCTTGTACAGTGACGGTCGATGAGCCTGAAACATCTCCAGAGGAATATGAAAAATCACTTGGTACGACAAGTGTACCTATACCGATAGATGATGCGCTTTATATCGAGAAAGCGCAAAAAGAGGGCATTATAGAAAAGCTAGGTGATATTTTTCAGCTAGATTGGCTGACTAGAAAAGAAATTGATGCACAGGATATTCAATATCTTGCACTAGGCGATTCTTTAACGGATGGTGTTGGGGATGAATATATGCGTCAAGGCTATACGGAGCGCTTAGTGGAACAGCTTGAAAAATGGCCTGCAATTACGACGATTACGCTAGATAATCGCGGTAAAAAGGGCAGACGTAGTGATCAGCTGCTACGACTTTTGGAAAAAGGGCACTATGATAAGGAATTAGAGGCTGCTAATTTGGTTACGCTAACAATGGGTGGCAATGATGTAATGAAAATTGTCAAAACCGATATATTTTCTTTAAAAAAGGAAATGTTTGATGAGGAAAGAGTCAACTTTCAACATAATTATGAGCAAATTGTTAAAGAAATACGTGCACGTAATCCAGAGGTGCCGCTCATTTTAATTGGTTTTTACAATCCCTTTTCAATTGTAGTAGATGAAACGACACCATTTGAAGAAATTATTGTAGAGTGGAATAATGACGTAAGGGAGCTAGCGGCACAGGATGATAATGCCTGCTTTGTCCCCGTGCTAGATTTATTTCATACGAATGAGGATTTAGTGTATCATACGGATTTCTTCCATCCGAATGCGAAGGGCTATGAGCGCATGACAGAGCGCATTGTAGCTGCTATGAAAGAGTGCGATATTGAGGAAATGTCAGATGGTTTGATTGGATTTGAGGAGTGAGATAGCAAATGAATAAATGGAAAGTCGCCTTTTTTTTACTAGCAGGAGCAGTACTTTTCACAGTCGTTTTTATCGTATATATGGCGACTTCAAAGGTGGAGGAACGTGCAATTCCAGAGCAGGCGCAAGTAACCGGGCATGTGCTGACGGTGCAGACAACAGCGAAGGAATTTGAAGCAATTGCGAAAAAATATATGGGCAAAGGACCACTAGGGAAATCACCAATCCCTGTTGAAATGGAAGTAAACGAGCAAGTGCAGCTTTTTAGTGAGCTAATTGTATTCGGTATTACAGTACCTATTTCAATGGATTTTGAGCCGATTGTCAGCGATGGCAATATTCGATTAAAGCAAACAGAGGTGAATGTAGGGAAATTAAATATTCCACCATCGACTGTTTTAAAGCTGATGAAGGATGCGATTGAATTCCCTGACTGGATGATTGTCAGACCGAATGAAGAGGAAATTTATGTGGATTTATCGCGCATTAACATTGCCTCAGGCTCAAGAGTGCGTGCAAAGGAAATTGATTTAGCGAATGATAAAATATTGTTAGATATCATTATTCCAGCAGAAGAGGTGAAATAAATGGTGCAATATGCAACGTTTGCAGGTGGGTGTTTTTGGTGCATGGTCAAGCCATTTGATGAAGTACCAGGAATTGAGGCGGTTGTTTCGGGTTATACAGGGGGACATGTCGAAAATCCAACATACGAGCAAGTTTGCTCAGAGACAACGGGACATTTAGAGGCAGTGCAAATTACGTTTGACCCAGCCGTATATCCTTACGAAAAGCTTGTAGAGCTCTATTGGACTTTGATTGACCCAACAGACGCAGGCGGACAGTTTTACGATCGTGGCGAATCGTATACGACAGCAATTTTTTATCATAATGAGGAACAGCGTGAAATCGCAGAGCGCTCGAAAGCAGCATTACAAGCATCGGGCAAATTCAAACAGCCGATCGCGGTAAAAATTTTGCCAGCAAAGCCATTTTATGCGGCGGAAACGTATCATCAGCATTATTATAAGAAAAACCCTGCTCATTATGAGCGCTACGCCATCGGCTCAGGGCGGGTAGCCTTTAAAGAACAGCATTGGGGGGAAAGACATGAATAAAGAGCAGCGTTTAAAGGAATTAACGGAAATGCAATATTATGTAACGCAGGAGCAAGGCACAGAGCCACCATATCGCAACGAATATGACCAGCATTTTAACACAGGTATTTATGTGGATATCGTATCAGGTGAGCCGCTTTTTTCCTCGCTGGATAAATTTGATGCAGGCTGTGGCTGGCCAAGCTTTGCTAAACCGTTAGAGGTAGAGGAAGTAACCGAGCATTTCGATACATCGCATGGCATGCGCCGCGTAGAAGTGCGCAGCAAAACAGCAGATTCACATTTAGGACATGTTTTCCCAGATGGCCCGCAAGAGTTAGGCGGTTTGCGTTACTGCATCAATTCCGCAGCACTACGCTTTATCCCTGTGGAAGAGCTAGAGGCGCAAGGCTACGGGAAATATAAGGCATTGTTTGAATAAGGTATCATAAAGAGCGAAATCGCAAATAAATGAGAAAACTAGCAAATAAAAAGGGCAAAGCCGCAAATAAGTGAGAGAAGTCGCCAATAAAAAGGGCAAAGTCGCAAATAAGTGAGAGAAGTCGCCAATAAAAAGGGCAAAGCCGCAAATAAGTTGGAGAAGTCGCCAATAAAAAGGCAAAGTCGCAAATAAGTTGGAGAAGTCGCCAATAAAAAAGGCAAAGCCGCAAATAAGTTGGAGAAGTCGCCAATAAAAGGGCAAAGCCGCAAATAAGTTGGAGAAGTCGCCAATAAAAAGGGCAAAGTCGCCAATAAGTTGGAGAAGTCGCCAATAAAAAGGCAAAGTTGCAAATAAATGAGAGAAAGCGCAAATAAAATAGCAAAATGACGAACAATTTCTCTTTTTAACTAGTAAATGAAATAAGCTCTTGTTTGAGTAGTGGTGCTTTAGACCATTTTTCAAACAAGAGCTTTTGATTATATTTTAAATTCCCCAACAACGCTACGTAAATCATCTGCCTGTGTCGCTAATTCAGAAGCGGCAGCATTGATTTCCTCCATAGATGCGGAGCCCTGCATAGCAGCAGAAGCGCTTGTTTCCGTTCTAAAGGCAGTATGCTCAGCGATAGCATTTACTTCAACAAAGGAAGAGCTAACCGCATCGCTATAGTCCAATGTACCATTGATTTTTTCAGCCATACGACTAATAATTTCTGACGTACGCTCTGTCTGCTGTAAAATTTTATCAAGTGAAGCGTTCGTTTCGTTTGCCACTTCAACACCGCGAATAACGGATTGTACGCCTTCGTGGTTTTGTGCGATAATCGATTTCACTTCAGTTTGAATAGAAGAAATAATACCTGTAACTTCCTTCGCCGCACTTTGCGATTGCTCAGCTAGCTTGCGTACCTCATCTGCCACAACTGCAAAGCCTTTGCCATGCTCACCAGCTCTCGCCGCCTCAATCGCCGCATTTAAAGCAAGTAAATTTGTTTGCTCAGCAATGCCTGTAATTGTGCTAATAATGGAAGTGATTTCACCAGATTTTTTACCGAGTGCCTCCACCGTTGTCGTTGTGTTAGCCATCGTTTCTTCAATATCCATCATAACATTTGCGGAGTGGTTCACTGATTCACTACCATTACGTGCGACAGTGCGCATCTCCTCAGAAGCCTGTCGTACCTCAGCAGCTTCGACATTTAAGTCATGAATGGCTTGTTCAAGCAGCTGCATGCTTTGTGCCGCCTGTCCCATTTTCTGAATGATTGTATTGCTATCGCTAGCAATATCGTGTGTAGAATTGGCAATCGAATCAATCATACGTGCATTTTCATCTGCCAATGCCATCAACTCCTGAGAGCTGCCTGAAACATTTTCTGCTAAGCCAGAAACGCGCTTAATAAGTGTCGAAATAGATTGAATTAATAGGTTAGTTGAATCGGCAATTTGAGCAAATTCATCATTTGTTTTCACGCGTACACGTCTTGTTAAATCACCGCCTGTGCTGGCAATATCCAAAATGGATGTATTAATGGAATGCGTATTGCGACGAATGGATTTAAACAATATGTAACCAGATGTAATCGTCAAAGCCATCGCAATAATCGCTAAAAATAAAAAGGATATTTTAGAATTATTGGCATAGCTCTCTAATTCTTTAATCAATTTTTCATTTTCTGTTTCTAATAAAGCGATTAATTGCACAGAATAATCATCAATATAAGCCTTTAATGATTGTCCACCACCGTTTTGCATTAACTTTTGCGCATTTTCAAAGCCGTATTTTGTACGTGTATCAATCATGTTTTGAGAATGTGTTAAATAAACGGTGTAAAGCTGCTTGATGGAAGCGAGGGTATTGGCAGCCTCCTCATGATTAGCCAAAATCACTTGTAGCTCATCGAGATTCGTGCTAATGCTTGTTTTCGATTTTTCGTAGTCCTGCAAAATTTCTTCTTTTCCTGTAATCAAATATGTTTGTTCATGACTCGACAGCTTCGCAATATCGCTTGCTAAATTATTAATTTGAATTTGCTGCTGCAAATTTTCGTCAGCAAAATCTCGCAAGCTTGTTTGTAATTTAGTAATATTAGTATACGATAGCAATTGCATAGCGAAAATAATAGCTAATAATAGCGAGAAAATTAACAATACTCGTCCGCGAATAAGCTGATAAAATCTTGCTTTCTTTTTGCGATCAACTGGGTCCTGCTCTTGACGCTTCGTTTTTCGTTTTGTAAATAATTTTGCTTTGGGTACTTTTTTCAATTTATTCCTTTTTAATAGCAATTTTGTCACCAACTTTTTATAGGATAAATTATTCATTCTTATTTCAGTTTACCTATATGTAAACGCTTTGTGAAGTAGATTTTAATAAAAAGGAGAGAAATTTTTGAAAAAATCATTTTATTCTTACATTTTAACATACCGTGGGGGAGCTGCGAATGACGCAAAGGCGCAGTTTGCAGAAGCTAGCTTTCATGACTCCAGCTTTCCTAAAATGTCGACATCTTTTGAGGAATTATCACAATATATTGAAATGCAAGGCGATGATCTTTTATCAGCCTCAACATTTGATGAACTATGGTCTTTATATGAAGAAAAATATAGTGAATAAATATTATTAAAAGCAAGACGTCTAACCTTGCGAAAAAAGCGTAAAACAAGTATGATGTGAAGTGAGAAATGATGAAATGGGGGATATAGTAATGAGTATTCATATTAATGCAAATCAAGGTGAAATCGCAGACATCGTATTACTTCCAGGAGATCCTTTGCGTGCAAAGTACATCGCTGAGACATTTTTAGAGGATGTAACATGCTATAACGAAGTGCGTAACATGTTCGGCTTTACAGGTACTTATAAAGGTAAGCGCATATCTGTTCAAGGGACAGGCATGGGTGTGCCATCGATTTCAATTTATGTGAATGAGTTAATGGCAGAGTACGGTGTGCAAAAATTAATTCGTGTAGGTACTTGTGGCGCTATCCAACAAGACGTAAAAGTGCGTGATGTTATTTTAGCACAAGCTGCAACAACAGATTCGAAAATGAACGAAATCATTTTCAACGGTATTGACTATGCACCAATCGCAAACTTCGATTTATTATTAAATGCATACAATGCAGGAAAAGAAGCTGGCTTAAGCTTAAAAGTAGGAAATGTTATGACTGCTGACATGTTCTACTCAGAAGAAAACCAAAACGAAAAATTAGCACGCTATGGTGTATTAGCTGTTGAAATGGAAGCAGCTGCACTTTACACATTAGCTGCAAAATACGGTCGCCAAGCATTAGCAATTTTAACGGTTTCTGACCATATTTTAACAGGTGAAGTAACATCAGCAGAAGAACGCCAATTGACTTTCAATGATATGATTGTTGTGGCGCTTGAAGCAGCGATTCAAGAGTAATTAGTATTTAACAGAAAATAGAGCAACTGACGCTAAAATACGTCGGTTGCTTTTTGATTTGCACTAAGAAAACTTGGTGAATAATTGAATTTTTTGAAACCCTCTGTATTTTGAGGCGTATAGAATAGGAGGGAGAGGAATAGATGATGAAAAAATTTTTTAGCATTTTGCCAATAATGTTATTAAGCGCTTTTTTAATTGCTTGTTCTGATGAAGAAAAAGCAACTAAAGAGCAAACTAATATGGATAGCGAAATGGTAGCAGATGCATCGGATTTTCATCATAGTGGTTACGTAAATAAATTGAATCAATTGATTACTTGGACAGATGCAGGTGTAATGATTAGTGGGACATGGCTGAAGGAACTACCGACAGATACAACTGATTTAGATATGGTGTTAGAAAAAGAATTAGCTGAGCCTCATAAAAGGTTCGAAAAGATATATGAAAATGCTGAAATAAAAACAGACGGTTTAAAATATTATATAAAGCTTGACGATGAACTTACGTTAGCATTTGAAAAAATAGGACCTCGAACAATTAAGGATTCACAAGGGATTGAATATTATACTAAGAAATATCCAGGAGAATAAACCGATTTGAAAAAACTTTTTTTAATAGTGACAGCAATATACCTTGCATTAGCTGGCTGTTCTCAAAAACAAAAAGATTCAACAGAAGAACCGACAAAATTCGAAGCAATCAACAATCTTGACGGCGTAACGATGATTGCCAAGGAGGGAGCAGTATCTGCTACTGGCTTGACAGTCATCCTTGAAAATAACTCTGACAAGGAAATTACCTACGGTGCAGATTTTTTATTGGAAAAGAAAATCAAAGGGAAATGGTACCAAGTTCCATTTGCAATAGGGGGAAATCATGCTTTTACGGATATTGGTTATAGCTTAGCTTCGTTTAATGTAAGAGAAGTGGAAATTGATTGGGGTTGGCTCTATGGAAGCCTAGATCATGGTGAGTATCGTATAGCGAAAGAAATAGTGGATTTTAGAAACGCTGGGGGCTATGATAAATATCATTTGGTTGCTGAGTTTACCGTGGAGTGAAGCTGCTATTTGTGAAAAACTAATGGCACAACGCTTCTAATTTGAAAAAATAAATGACTAACTTCATTTGCTAAATAACTATAAGTATAATTCCCTTCATTTAAAAACATACTCCTTTTAGGAGGTGCTGAAGGTGAATAAAATACATAGCGCGTTATTAGTTATTGTCGCAATTGTTTTACTATGGTCAGCGATTCGACCATTTTCCTATACAAGTTGGCTTGTTGAAGTAGGCCCTGCTGTAGTGATAATCATTATTTTACTAATCACTTACTCTAAATTTCGCTTTACGACATTCTCCTACTGCATCATTGCCTTTTTATCGATTCTTACATTTATTGGTGGTCATTATACGTATGAGGAGGTTCCTTTGTTCAATTGGTTACAGGAGGAATTTCATTTAAAGCGTAATAACTATGACCGATTTGGTCATTTTTTTAAAGGGCTTATTGCCATTGTCCTGCGTGAAATATTATTGCATTTTACACCACTAACGCGAGGAGCTTGGCTATCAACGATTTCAGTTAGTATAGTGTTAGCGATCGCGGCTCTTTATGAAATACTTGAATGGCTGAGCACAAAAATTGCGCCACATAGTAAAACATCGAAGGATTTCCTCGGCATGCAGGGCGATAAATGGGATGCTCAGTGGGACATGACATTTGCCTTTTTAGGAGCGATTTTAGCTACTTTATTGCTAAGCCACTTTCATGACCGTATGTTACAAAAAAAGCGAGTGTAAATATTATTTTAAGCCTAGTGGAATTTTATGTTTCTCTTTTAACAGCACTGTACCATTTACTTTTATGCAGCAATTCAATGTAACCAATCCACCGAGCTTTACAGCTACCTTTGACACAGTACCATCCGATTCAGTAATTTTACCACGCAGTGTAACGAAAGGCATCCATTGCTTGAATATGCTGTCACGCCCTTTGCGGTCAACAATTTCATTATTAATCGCAAGCGTTTCCTCTGCTATCGTGTTGACAACACGAATGACATGTCCATTATAGTCAACTTGCCAGACTTTAAAAGTATCCTTCGCTAAATCTTCTTTAGCGATTGCTATTTCCTTTTTCATTTCTTCACGAAAATTTTTAAACATTATTGAGCCTCCGTAGCATGTGTTTTCCTTCTTTATTGAATCATTGTACAAAAAATTCCACATTTTGTGAAACTAAATAAAAAAATAAACGTCTAAGCTTTTCGAAGACTGTATAAACTGTTAAGATAGGTATAGTGTGCCGTACATAGTGGAAAATGAGAGTGGTGAAAGTAATGGATGAACAACAACGAACTGAGGAACAGGTAAACATACAGCCGCAGCCTGAGAAGCCTGCTGGTAAATATATACGAATTAAGCCGTTTAAATTTATTATGCTGATGTTCCTGACAATTTTAGTAACAGCAGGGTTAACGATTTTTGCTTTAACATTTGGGGAAGAAAAGATAGTGGAAGTTAAAGTACCTATTGAACGTACAGAATTTAAACAGCTTTATGATGCATTTGATGAATTAAAAGAAAATTATTATGTTGAAATAGATGATGAGGAAGTCATTCATGGTGCAATTAACGGAATGTTTGATGCGCTTGGCGATCCGTATTCAGACTATATGAACAGCGAAGAAGCTGCACACTTTAATGAAAGCTTATCTTCAAGCTTCCAAGGAATTGGTGCGGAAATTCAAGAGCGAGATGGCTACATTATGGTCGTATCACCAATTAAAAACTCGCCTGCTGAAAAAGCGGGAATTTTACCAAAGGATTTAATTTTATCCGTTAATGGTGAAAGCGTAAAAGGCTTGAGCGCCTCAGAGGCAGTTTTACTAATTCGGGGTGAAAAAGGTACATCTGTGACGCTAATGATTCAGCGTGGAGATGAAGAGCCAATCGAAATGAAGCTAGTCCGTGATGATATTCCAATCGAAACAGTACATGGCGAAATGGGCGATGATAAAATTGCTCATATTCAAATTTCATCATTTAGTGAGCAAACAGCTGAAGAAGTGGCACGTAGCTTAGCTGGATTTGAGCAACAAGGGATGAAAGGTGTCGTGCTAGATGTGCGCCAAAACCCAGGGGGCTATTTAACAGCAGCGCTAGATATTTCAAACTTCTTTGTACCAGAGGGCAAGCCAATTTTATTAATTCAAGGTCGCACAGGAGACCCTGAGGCAATGGTTGCAGAAGGTGGCAAGAAATTCGATGTTCCTGTTACAGTACTAATTGATGAAGGTAGTGCATCTGCCTCTGAAATTTTAGCAGGCGCATTACAGGAGTCAGCTGGTGCGAAAGTTGTCGGTAAAACATCATTCGGTAAAGGAACTGTACAAACAGTGGCTGATTTACCAGATGGTGCGAACTTGAAATTTACGACGAGTAAATGGCTAACGCCGAATGGCACTTGGATTAATGAAAAAGGTATTGAGCCAGATGTTGATGTAGATACGGCACCATATGCTTCATTGCCATACATTGATCCAAAGGAAGAGCTAAAATTAGAAGTAAACTCGAAGCTTGTCAATGCAGCTGAGCAAATGCTTGAAGTGCTAGGCTATCAAGTAGGCACAGTAGATAATCTGTTTGATGAAGAGACAGAGGCTGCTGTCAAGGAGTTCCAAAAAGCAAGTGAGCTAGAGGAAACGGGTATTTTAACAGGCAAAACAACGTATGCCTTAATGGATGCTTTACGTGAAAAATTACGCGCAGATGATCCGCAGCTATTAAAAGCGAAAAGCTTATTAACTGGCAAAGAGCCAACAACGGAAGAAACAACAGATAAAGAATAAAATAAAGGGCGGCCATATATGGTCAGCCCTTTTTCTAGAGGTGTGAAAAAATGAAGGATGTTTATTTATTAAGTGGATTTTTAGGAAGTGGCAAAACATCGTTATTAACAGATGTTATTCGCCAATTTAAGGAGCAAGGGCTGAAGCCTGCGGTTATTATGAATGAGCTAGGCAAGCTAGCATTTGATTCACAGGCAGTAGAGGAGGATGTACCATTAAAAGAAATGCTAGAAGGCTGCATTTGCTGTACAGGTGCGGAAAAGACCGAGGCACAAATTCAATCATTATTATTCGACCAACAGTTTGATGTGCTATTAATTGAAACGACAGGCGCAGCACATCCAGTAGAGGCGCTTGATGCAGTATTTTCACCTATTTTTGCAGAGCAGCTAAATATTAAAGGTATTGTGACAGTGGCAGATAGCAAGCTTTGGCT
The DNA here is from genome assembly GCF_033880585.1 of Lysinibacillus louembei. Taxonomy (NCBI): domain Bacteria; kingdom Bacillati; phylum Bacillota; class Bacilli; order Caryophanales; family Bacillaceae; genus Lysinibacillus; species Lysinibacillus louembei. Next base: position 3,029,688 of record NZ_CP137624.1, on the reverse strand, counting down.
CAATCGTGCTACATTATCTCCACAGGCTCGCTCTCTTTTTATGGAACAAATTCGCCATGCGCACGTACTACTTGCCAATAAAATTGATTTATTAACAGAGGAAGAGCAGGCGCAGGTTGTCTATGAATTGCAAAGCTTTAATCCACGTGCGGTGCTGCTCCAAACAACGAATGGTCGCGTGCCCATTAAGTTTTTACAGCAAATGCAGTCGATGGTGCAGCCTACTAAGGAAAGTATTGTATCAGCAAAAATCGGTGAAAGCTTTAATCTCGGCTCGCGTTTAATCCAGTTTACACAAAGCTTTAGCGAGGAGGAATTCGAGGCATGGGTGCGCTCACTGCCTGAAACTATTTATCGAATGAAGGGCTATGTCCCGATTACAGGCGTGCGCAACCCGATGCTGTTTCAATATGCATATGGCATGGTGCAATGGCTGCCAGAGTATATTAAAATGGAGCCGAAGCTTGTGATTATCGGTGAAAATATTGCGAACATTCAAGTGATTGGAGAGGAGTAGTATTGAAAAAATTCTTCATTACGATTTTTGTAATCTGGTTATTTTTAATAGCCTGCTATTTCTTGATGTCATCTAAATAACTCTCTAATTTGTAAACTGTCAACCACCTTTCAAGGGTAAGTGTTTCATAGAGTGGCAAATGCTTCCTCATTAAAGCGATAATGAACATAGATTTTTCAGTAAATTTTAATGTAGATGGATAGGTTGGTAAAGCTTGGCGAAAAATGCGGCGATTCTTGCTTGTATGCTTAGTTGCATGAAGGAGGAATTGCAAAATGAAAAAAACATTAACAGCCGTTTTTGCAACTTTTTTATTAGCAGCACCAATTCAAATGGCGTCTGCATCAGCAAATGTTTCTGAAGGGAAACAAGTACCATCGAAGGAAGCAACAAATTGTCAAGTCGTATATAAATGGTCAAATCATAAATGGCAAATCATTATGCCAAAACAACAAGGAAACAAATGGTCAAACAAGGTGCCAACACCGCCTGTAGTAGAAAAGCCATCTGTTCCGACAACACCACCGGTAGTGGAAAAACCATCTGTTCCAACAACACCACCGGCCACAGAAAAGCCATCTGCTCCAGTAAATTCAAGCGTTAGTGCCTTTGAACAAGAGGTTGTCAAGTTAACGAACGCTGAACGTACAAAAGCAGGCTTAGCACCATTTAAAATGGATGATCAGCTGATGGCAGCAGCACGTGAAAAATCGCAGGACATGCAAAGCAAAAAATATTTTTCACATACGAGCCCAACATTCGGTTCACCATTTGACCGTATGAAAGCACTTGGTATTACGTATAAAAGTGCAGGAGAAAACATTGCACAAGGGCAACGCACACCGCAAGAAGTCGTGAAGGCTTGGATGGATTCACCAGGTCACCGTGCCAATATTTTAAATGCACAATTTACGCATATTGGTGTTGGTTATGTAGCAAACGGTAACTACTGGACACAACAATTTATTCAAAAATAATGCATCAAGGAAGGATGTCAGAAAAGCGAGCAAATGCGTAGCTTTTCGACATTCTTTCATTTTTAATGAGTGAATTGTTGCATTTTCATCAAAATAATCTAAAGCATAGGGTGTTAAGAAAGGCCAAACCTTTCTTAACACCTTTTCACTATATGTAGCACTTGACGATAATTGCAAAATTCTCTATATCATCTATATCTTTTAAGTTGCATATAGTACAATAAGTTGTTGTAAATTGTTTTATTATAAAAAATAAATGAAAAATGTTTAAATATATGCTTGAAAGATAGGGGAATTGATGTGAAACAACAAACAATTATTTTAACAGGTGGAGGAACCGCAGGGCATGTGTCGCTGAATGAGGCCATTATTCCTTCGTTAATAAAAGAAGGATATGAAGTTCATTATATTGGTTCTTATGATGGCATAGAAAAGGAATTAATCGGCAATAATTTCCCTGAAATAACGTATCATAGCATTTCAAGTGGGAAATTGCGTCGCTATTTTTCTGTCAAAAACTTTACAGATCCATTTCGCGTTTTATATGGTATTAGCCAAGCTTTTGCCATTATTCGCAAAGTAAAGCCCGCAGTTATTTTTTCAAAAGGAGGCTTTGTATCGGTTCCTGTTGTTATGGCAGCGAAATTAGCGAATGTACCTGTCGTTGTGCACGAATCGGACGTAACACCAGGCTTAGCAAACAAGCTAGCATTGCCATTTGCCTCACATATTTTCACTGTATTTAAAGAGACAATGCAGCATTTACCAAATGACAAGGCGACATGCACAGGCTCCATTATTCGCCAGCAATTATTTGAAGGGTCACGAGAAAAAGGCTTAGCGTTATGCCACTTCGAGCAAACGTCCAAAAAAGTATTGCTTGTGATGGGGGGGAGCTTAGGTTCCGTTGTGTTAAATGAGGCATTACGCATGAATTTAACCGATTTGCTAGTGGACTACAATATTATTCATTTATGCGGAAAAGGCAATGTAGATACATCATTAACTGCCTTACAAGGCTACAAGCAATTTGAATATGTGACAACAGAGCTGCCTGATTTACTGCATGCCGCAGATTATATTGTATCACGTGCTGGCTCTAACTCTATTTTTGAATTTCTTGCGCTACGCAAGCCGATGCTGCTCATTCCATTATCAGCTAGCAAAAGCCGTGGTGACCAAATTTTAAATGCTAATTTATTTAAAAAGCAGAAGTTTGCCCATGTGCTGGAGGAGGAGGCTTTAACAAAGCAATCGTTCAGCGAGGCATTGCGTTACCTTGTAGCACATGAAAATGAAATGATTGATGCCATGGCTGATGCGGAGCGCCCGAAAACGCCTGATGAAATGGTCGTGCTCATTACACAATACGGAAACAATTGATAGTTAATAAAAATAAAAAGCTGACACATTCGCGGTGTGTCAGCTTTATCGTTACATTGCTTGTTCCTCAGCATCCATTTGTACATGTGCTGTTGTTAAGTAGAATAAGTCTTTAGAGATGCTGAATAAATCAAACTGAGCCTCTCCGCGATTAATTTGCTCTAAAAGAGCAGGATGTGTGTCCTTTGCACAAGCTACATAGGGTAGCTTCAACGCAGCGGCTTTGGAACGACTATTTTCTTGGCGGATGCGTAAAAACACAGTATGGAAATCATATTTGAAAAAAAGCTCCTGTAAAAACAATAACTTTGCTTTTTGATTATAGCCCTTTCCTTGAAACGGCTGACCAATCCAAGTACCAAGAAAGCCTGCACCGTCTTGAATATCATAGAGGCTAATTGTTCCGATTGGCTGTCCCCATTCATCGACAATTGTACGCGAAATGGTCATGCCAGCGTCTTCTTCTTCGATTAGTTGCTTTGTCATAAATAAATATTCTTCAGCGGATGTTGCTTTTTGGCGAACGTAAGGAAAAACAGATGGATGGCTCAATAGTTGGTAAAGTTCAGTTGCTTCATGTACATCACGGTGTTTCAGCATGCGAAACGCCTCCTTTAAAAAGAGTATAGGTAAAAAAATCACAAGGCATGCATTTCGAACTTAACTCCTATATAACCTAGACATCTTACTATGTTACAACCTTTAGTTATTCGCTACTTTGCATATGAAATTCGATTCCTGCTAATACTAATAATTAGGGGAAAAAAATAACCGTTATCAACTGTAAACGGTTATAGCAATACAAGTGATTTGCTAGAAATTTTCTAGCAGCTCAACAAGTGCTGAATGAAAAGATATTTTCGTAAAATATCATATAATATGACAGGTCATTCATGCAAGTGTTTAACTCGAAAAAACAAAAAATAGCTCGAAAAAGTCTTTTTATTCTTAATTATCTGAAAAGTATTATTCTGCAAAGAAAATCATCTTTTGTACATAACGTATTTTATGAAAATATGTACATCCAAGTGATAAATATTGCTATAATACATTTACAATTGCAGTTTTTGTAGTGAAAAGCTTCTATCTTGTATAAATGTATCATGATTCAGCAGCTCTTTTCTGTATAGATTCTTTTTGTATCGAAAGGATAGCATCAAGTACAACTCCCACCTCCATAGGATATGATGGATTTAGGTTAACCTCTACTAGAAACATGGTCGCAAAAATCTGGACGGGAGTAAGATGAGGCGTAATTGATTTTATAAAGATAAACGATATAGACTAAGTGTAGGGTAGGTGTCATAAAGGATGATACAGCCATTTCTTTCGGAAAACCAATTTAATATAATATTTAAAGATAGTAAAGATATGGTCTTTTTTATGAAAAAAAAGGGCGAGGATTTTGAATATTTGTATGTTAATACAGCAGCACGCCATCTTTTTGAAATGGAGCCAAATGGGAAAATGGTCTCCGAAATTATGCCCCAAAACTTAGCAGAAACAATTTTAAAATATTATAATTTAGCGGTAACTACAAAAGAGCAACAAAACTTTCAAGATTATGACTATTATACCAATGAAGTACGTAAACATGAAACGACAGTTTTTCCGATATTTTCTGAGGGCGAAGTGTTTATTTTAGGCATTGCAAAGGAAATAGCCTTTGACCGAGATTTACAGGATAAATATTTATTTATGCGCTCCATATTTTTTAAAACCTTCTTATCAACAGTGTTAATATCGAGCGATTTAAAATTTTTAGAGGCAAATGAACGCTTCATCGATGATTTTGGCATTTGCTTAGCAAAGATGCAAGGTCAATCATTTTTAAGCTTGCCCCTCATTCAAGAACCGTATGTAAAAGAATGGGAAAGCTATTTAAACGATGCGCAAAACGGTGATAATTTTACTTCCAAAATTGTGAAATTCATTGATAAAGCAAATCAAACGAGAAGCTTCACAGCCACATTTTCGCCTTTCACAAGTGAAAATGGTGATGTTATTGCAATATTTTTAATTTTGCAGGAAGTAACGGATTTTATTGAGCAGCAAAAAGAGCTACGTGAAACATCGCATGGCTTAGCGATTATTAAAAATGCAATTAACAATGCGATTGAATTATCCATTATCGATGTCGACCGAAAAATTATTGATTTAAATGACCGCTTTGCTGCACGCACAGGCTATGCGAGAGAAGAGCTAATTGGCCAAACGCACGACATATTAGATTCGGGCTACCATCCGCCTGAATTTGGAGAAAATATGTGGGCAAAATTACGATGCGGTGAAATTTGGCAAGGCGAAATTTGCAATCGCTCAAAGCAAGGGGAAACGTATTGGGTAGATACAACCATTATTCCATTAACGAATGCCGCTGGGGAAATCGATAGCTACTTTTCAGTAAATTACAGTGTATCTGAAAAGAAGCGTTTAATGATTGAATTACAAAATAATGAACGCACATTTCGGATCATTACTGAAAACATGAATGATTTTATCGTGATTATGGATATGGATGGAACCATTCAATATGTTTCTCCATCCTATATTCGCATATTCCAATATACAGAGGACGAATTGATTGGCCAAAATTATGCATCATTTTTAACAGAGGAAAGCGAGGTAATTTGGCGTTCACAGTTGAAAAATATGCAGTGCAACGATATGACGATAGAGCTGGCCTTACAGACGAAAAATGGCGATATTGTTTGGACTGAGGGGAAATATCAGACCGCTAAAGAGAATGATAAAGAAAATGCTTTTCAAATTATTATGGTATCACGCGAAATAACAGAGCGTAAAAAAATGGAAAATTCTTTGCGCTTCATGGCATATCATGATAATTTAACACAGCTGCCAAATAGAAGATATTTGGAAAAGGAGTTTCCTCGCGTGCTGAATGCCGCCCAAAATAATATGCGTTCCATCGCTGTTCTTTATATTGATGGCGATAATTTCAAATCCATTAACGATCAATATGGTCATGATGTTGGAGATGAATTTATTAAGCTAACAGGTGAGCGCATTGCAGCAAGCATTCGCTCAAGCGATTTTGCGGTACGTGTAGGAGGCGATGAATTTGTCGTTATATTAGCGGAGCTATCGATTATAGAAGCTGAGCGTAAAAGGATGACACAGGATATCATTGCACGTATTCAGCATAATTTACAGCTAGGAGCAGATATTCAGGGCAACCATTTCAAGCCAACTGTCTCAATTGGTGTTAGTTATTATCCAGACCATGCGACGACATTAGAATCGCTACTAGAAAATGCGGATAAAGCATTATATAAAGCAAAAACAGTTGAAAAAAATGGCTTCAAAATATATGATGACGTACAATAAGGATAGTCAAAGCGGCTATCCATCAAAATGTCCTAAAGGCTTTTTATGGAGCCTTTAGGGCATTTTTTAGAGGTGAGACAATATGAAAAAAATATTATTAGTAGAAGACGAAAAAAATATTTCACGCTTTATTGAACTGGAGCTAAAGCATGAGCAATTTGATGTAACATGCGTATTTGATGGGCGGGAAGGTTTGACAGAGGCGCTAGCCAATCCCTATGACTGCATTTTACTTGATGTGATGCTGCCACAGCTCAATGGTATTGAAGTATGTAGGAGAGTTCGCCAGCAGTCGCAAGTGCCTATTATTTTATTGACCGCTCGCGATGCCGTGATGGATCGTGTGGCAGGGCTTGATGCAGGGGCGGATGATTATATCGTGAAGCCATTTGCTATTGAGGAGCTGCTTGCACGCATTCGCTCCATCATGCGCCGTACGGGCAATCAAACAATGGCGGACAAGCTTCTAATTTGTCGCAACTTGGAAATCGATATGGAAGCATATGAGGTGACATTTGAACAAAAAAGGCTAGATTTGACGAAAACTGAGTATGACCTGCTAGTATTTTTAGCGCAAAATTTAAATAAAGTCTGCACGCGTGAGCGCATTTTAGAGGCTGTATGGGGCTTTGATAGCGAAGTCGAGACAAACGTTGTGGATGTTTATATACGCCATTTACGCACGAAGCTGAAAACGACAGAGCAGCCTTATATTGAAACGGTGCGTGGTGTAGGCTATGTGATGAGAGGCTAAACAATGAAACAATTATTTAATCGAATGTCGCTAAAAGAGAAATGGATGCTGTCGACCGCTACGACAATCTTTATTAGCTACGTACTTATTTGCCTTATTTTATATATTTCCTTACATACGTGGCTACTAAACAATGAGGAACGCAGTGCACTCCGATCAGCGGACGATATGAGCTCCTTTTTTGAAACGCTTAGCCCAACGACAACGATTCAGCAGCTAGAGGAAAGGTTGAGCAACACGATTGGCAAGCAGGAGCAAACGGTGCGTATTATGAATTTTGATGGTATTCAAATCCTGTCGTTTAATGATGTATCACCAGTCGTTCCAACAACTGCAACCTACGAAGAATTGCTGAATACAGTGATGCGCAAAACGGACGATGCTTATATTATTGAACGTGTTGTACAAATAGGACCGTTTCAAGGCTATATGCAGTTAATACATCCGCTTACAACGTTTCATAAAATGATGCAATATGTGCTGACGACAATGGCCATTGTTGGTGTTGGCGCATTGCTGCTCGTTGCCTTTATCAGCTTTTATTTAGCAAATCGTTTAATTCGTCCGCTTCAGCAATTGCGTGATTCGATGCAATCTGTGCGCGATAAAGGCTTAAAGGAGCGTGAAGCTTTCACATATCAGGCAGATGATGAAATCGGTGATTTGCTGCAAATGTATGATTCGATGTTGGAGGAGCTGAACATTTCCTTTACGCAGCAACAGCAATTTGTGGCAGATGCCTCCCATGAATTGCGCACACCAATTCAAGCGGTAGAAGGTCATTTGTCGTTGCTTGCACGCTGGGGCAAGGATGACCCACAAATTTTAAATGAATCCATTGATAGCTCACTCATGGAAGTAAAAAGAATGAAAAAAATGATTGAAGAGCTTTTACAGCTAGCAAGAAGAGAGCAAGCTATCGACACTTCAGAGGTGGACGTGAGCGCTGTACTGCCACAAGTCATTCATGAATTAGCAATGGTCTATCCAAATGCGCAATTCCATGTGGAGGAATTATCGCAGCAGCGATTAGCTATTTCACCTGAAGCGCTTGCACAAATATTGCGCAATATTATTGAAAATGGCATACGTTATAATGAATCTATACCAAAAATACGTATTTCTACAGCACAAATTGATGGTTGCTTTTATATCGAAATTCAGGATAATGGTATAGGGATTGCAAAGGAGCATTTGCCATTTATATTTGATCGCTTTTACCGAGTCGATGCATCACGTCAACAAAATGGTGGGGGAACAGGACTCGGCTTAAGCATTACGAAAATGCTTGCAGCAAAATATCATGTAGAGCTGAAAGTACAAAGCGAAATTCAGCAAGGAACAACATTTTTGTTAAAGATTCCTTTGAAAAAGTGAGGAATTTCGGTTAGATGGTTTCGATTTTCTAAAGTTCGCTAAAAATTTAGCTTATTTATTGAAAAATAGTTGTATTTTTTGTTGAGAGTAGTAAGATTGAAGTGGAAAAATGTTCTCTGCTGAAAAGCATTGAATGTAAGTATACAAAAATAAATAGGTTCAGCTATCATTTAGGTAGTAGAGAGCCAAGAAATGTTTATTTTAAAATGGAACTGCCATGCAGGCAAAATTTGGAGGTTATTTTCATGTCGAACAATGTATTACATGGTTCCCCTTGGTCAGCGTTTGCAGGCCCTAACTTAGGTTATGTCATGGAGCAATACGACTTATTTCTACAATCTCCCGAAGAAGTAGAACCAGCTTTAGTTGAATTGTTCCAGCAATACGGGGCACCTGTCGTAGTGGAAGGTGGAGTTGAAGTTGCTGTAACTGGAGGAGCAGTTTCTTCACAAGCAGATTTTAGTAAATTATTAGCTGCTATCAAATTAGCAGAATCCATCCGAACATACGGTCATTTAGCTGCGGACATCTACCCATTAAACAACCGCGCACTTGATACAGCAAAAATTGATGAAGGCACATTTGGCTTAAGCCAAGCAGATTTAGCTGAAATTCCAGCTACTGTATTCTTCAAAAATGTACCAGCAGGCGTGCAAAATGGTCGCGATGCGATTGCTTATTTAAAATCTGTTTATACAGATAAAATTGCCTTCGAATACAATCATATAGGGACAGTGGAAGAGCGCGAATGGTTCCAGGAACAAATTGAATCAGGTGCGCTATCAAAGGCAGTAACTACTGAAGAAAAGAAAGCGCTATTAGACCGCTTAACACATGTGGAAAACTTTGAAAAATTCATTCATAAAACATTTGTAGGACAAAAGCGTTTCTCTGGAGAAGGCTTAGATACACAAATCGTGTTATTTGATGAAATTTTAAAAGCAGTAGAAGCGAAAAATGTGAAAAATGTACGCATTGGTATGGCGCACCGTGGTCGTTTAAATGTGTTAACACATATTTTAAACAAGCCATATGACATGATGTTCTCTGATTTTGCTCACGTATCAAATGAACTATTTATGCCTGAGCATGGTCGCTTACAAATTACAAAAGGCTGGTCTGGTGACGTAAAGTACCATATGGGTGCATCTTATACGCGTGAATCAGGTATGTCTGTGAAGCTTGCCTATAACCCGTCTCACTTAGAAATCGGTAATCCAGTTGTGCTAGGCTCAACGCGCGCAACACAGGATGATGTATCTGCAATCGGCTCAGCGAAGCATGATGCTACTTCTGGTTTAGGCATTTTAGTGCATGGTGACGCAGCATTCCCTGGTCAAGGTATCGTAACAGAGGTGATGAACTTTGCTAAAACAGAGGGCTTCACAACAGGCGGTACAATCCATATTATTGCCAACAATATGATTGGCTTTACAACAGAGCTATATGATTCTCGTTCATCTGTTTATTCATCAGACCCTGCAAAAGGCTATGATATTCCAGTTATTCACGTCAACGCAGATCATCCTGAGGCGGTTGCACAAGTAGGACGCTTTGCAGCAGAATACCGTCAAAAATTCGGTAAGGACATCATCGTTGACTTAATCGGCTACCGCCGTCACGGTCATAATGAAACAGATGATCCAACAGTAACAAATCCTGAAACGTATAAGCTTGTATCGAAGCACGACACAGTGCGTGTGCTTTACGGTGCGAAATTAGTAGCAGAAGGGCTAGTAACAGAAGAACAACTGAAAGCTCTTGATAGCGCTGCATATGCAGAAATGCAAGCGGCATACGACCATGTGAAAGAAATGGCAGAGAAGGATGAGCATAAGCATCTTGAAATGCCAGAAGCGTTAAAAGTGGACTTCCCACAAGTAGACACAACGACAAGCGTGGAGCGTTTACAAGGAATTAACGAAGATTTATTAGTATTTGCAGAAGGCTTTGAGCCACAAAATAAGCTAGGCAAAATTTTAGAAAAGCGTCGTGACGCATTTAAAACTGGCAAAATTGATTGGGGTCATGCAGAAACGTTAGCATTTGCAACATTGCTGCAAGATGGCACACCAATTCGTTTCACAGGGCAAGATGCACAGCGTGGTACGTTCTCACAACGTCACTTAGTGCTACATGACAAAAACAACGGCAGCGAATTTACGCCATTGCACCATATTCAAGATGCAAAAGCATCATTCTCTGTATACAACTCACCGCTAACAGAAGCAGGCGTAGTTGGCTTTGAATATGGCTATACGCTGGAAAAAGAAAATGTATTAGCTATTTGGGAAGCGCAATTTGGTGACTTTGCAAACATGGCACAAGCAATGTTCGACAACTTTATTTCAGGTGCGCGTGCAAAATGGGGGCAAAAGTCTGGCTTAGTTATGCTTCTACCACACGGCTATGAGGGGCAAGGTCCTGAACACTCATCAAGCCGTATCGAGCGTTACCTACAAATGGCTGCTGAAAATAACTGGTTCGTAGCAAACTGCTCAAACGCAGGCAACTACTACCACTTATTGCGCCGCCAAGCTGCTTTATTAGGTACGGAAGGTGTACGTCCACTTGTTGTGGCATCACCGAAATACTTATTGCGTCATCCATTAGCAGCGGCAAATGCAGAGCAATTAGCTAACGGCTCATTCCAAGAAATTATCGAGCAACCAGGCTTAGGTACGAAGGCAAAGGCAGTAGAGCGCATCGTATTAGGTACAGGTAAAGTGATGATTGATTTAGCAGACCGCGTAAAAGATGGAGAAGGCTATGATCACATACACATCGTGCGTGTGGAGCAATTATATCCATTCCCAAGTGCACAAATTGCAGAGGTACTTGCAAAATATCCAAATGCGAAGGAAGTTGTTTGGGTACAAGAAGAACCGAAAAATCAAGGCGCTTGGAATTATGCAATCGAAAGCTTATATGAGCTTTCAGAAGGTAAAAAACTACGCTATGTAGGTCGTCCTGCAATGAGCGCAACATCTGAGGGTGATGCAGATGCACATAAAGAAGCACAAGCAGCAATTATTGCGGAAGCCGTAACAGAAGCAGCAAAAGTAAAATAATAGTATAATGTTGAAGAAGGCGAGAAAGGCTCTCCGTTAGCCTTTCTCAATTTAAAGGAGGAAATGAAAGTGGCTGAGATTAAAGTCCCTGAATTAGCAGAATCGATTACAGAAGGTACAATTGCCCAGTGGGTGAAAAAGGTTGGAGATCGCGTAGAAAAAGGCGAATTCATCGTTGAATTAGAAACAGATAAAGTAAACGCAGAAATCATTTCAGAAGAAGCAGGCGTATTAACACAAATTTTAGCTGAAGAAGGCGACACAGTGCTTGTTGGACAAGTGATTGCCGTTGTAGAAGCAGGCGAAGGCGCAGCGCCAGCGCCAGCAGCACAAGAAGCGGCACCAGCGCCAGCTGCTCCTGCACAGGAAGCACCAAAAGCTGCTGCAGCACCAGCACCGGCTGTTGAAACATCAAACGAACGTGTAGTAGCAAGCCCAGCAGCACGTAAATTAGCACGTGAAAAAGGTATCGACTTAGCAGCTGTATCACCAGTAGACCCACAAGGTCGCGTGCGTGTACAAGACGTAGCAGCACATGGTACAGCACCAGTGGCAGCAGCGCCAATCGCAACAAATAACGGTCCAGTTGTTTTTGCTCCAGCAGCAGAAACAGATCGCGTAACAATTGAAAAAATGTCTCGTCGTCGTCAAACAATTGCGAAACGCTTATTAGAAGTGAAGCAATCAACAGCGATGTTAACAACATTTAACGAAATCGACATGACAAACATCATGGCATTACGTAAACGCAAGCAAGACCAATTCGTGAAAGAAAACGACATTAAATTAGGCTTCATGTCATTCTTCACAAAAGCAGTTGTTGCAGCACTTAAGAAATACCCTTACGTAAATGCACAAATCAATGGTGACGAAATTCACTTAAACAACTTCTTCGATATCGGTATTGCCGTATCAACTGAAGAAGGCTTAGTTGTACCAGTTGTGCGTGATGCAAACGCTAAAAACTTTGCAGACATCGAAAAAGATATCGCAGACTTAGCGAAAAAAGCACGCGATAAAAAATTAGGCTTAAACGACATGGCAGGCGGCTCATTCACAATCACAAACGGTGGTGTATTCGGCTCATTAATGTCAACACCAATCATGAACGGTACACAAGCTGGTATTTTAGGTATGCACTCAATCGTTCAACGCCCAGTAGCAGTAAACGGCGAAATCGAAATCCGTCCAATGATGTACGTGGCATTATCATATGATCACCGTATTATCGATGGTAAAGATTCTGTAGGCTTCCTAAAAACAGTAAAAGAATTAATCGAGAACCCAGAAGATTTATTATTAAACTCATAATTGAAAATGAAAGCAGTCAGACGCTTTGTCTGGCTGCTTTTTTATGAGGAAAAAGTCCCGATTTGCTCAACGAATAATGAAATTCGCTCAACCAATGCCAAAATTCGCTCAACGAACATGCAAACTCGCTCAACCAATCGCCGAATTCGCTCATCGAATAACGTATACTAAAAGGATATTCGATAAATGAAGCCCTGCCAATCCAGCAGGAATAAACGCCCACAAATATCTTTTTTGCTGAAAAGCCATAGAAGCTACTAATGACCAACAGATTACACTAACAATTTGAAACCAAAGTGATTGATCCATATCTAAATCTCTTCTTATCCATAGTAAATAGTAACAAAACCCCATTACTAAACTCCAAAATGTCCATCCGATAATGGTTTTGATTTTAATTTTCTTCTTCTTCTTCACACTATTTAACCTCCCATCAAGCCCTTAATGATGATTATATCAAATTAAGCTACTTCCAAGTTAAACCAGCATAAATCATATTGACAATAGTAATTTCGTAGTATATCATTTACCTAATAACTTTATAAGTAATGCCTCACGTTCAAGTGGGGTAGAGGCGCGGTATTTAATAGTTTTTCATGGAGTTTGAGCAACAGTGAAATGGAAAAGAAGGAAATATCGCCGAAGTGTATCGGGAGGCTCTTATCCGATATGCTGGGTCTGTAGTGAATAACTGCAGGACTGTCTTGAGTATTTCTTTCCAGCTTACTCAAGTTGTGCTATCTCATCAATGGAACTAAGAGGATTTGGGCTTTTATTTTATTAAATGGCAGCGACCTAAAATTCTTTAGGTCGCTTTTTTGTATAAAATAAAGCCTAAAAACTAAAGAAAAGGAGCAATTTACGATGAACAAAAAATTAATGATGATGCTTGTGGCCATGCTAACTGCACTTATTGTAGCGGCATGTGGCACGGGTAGCGACGACAAAAACGCTTCATCAGAAGGCGGCGAAGAAGGTAAAAAAGTATTGAAAGTAGGCATGGAGGCAGGCTATGCACCGTTCAACTGGACACAGCAGACAGACGCGAATGGGGCAGTAAAAATTAGTGGCTCTGCGGAATATGCGGGGGGCTACGATGTGCAAATCGCGAAAAAAATCGCAGATGAGCTTGGCTTGGAGCTTGAAATTGTCAAAACAGAATGGGATGGTTTAGTACCAGCACTACAATCAGGCGTTGTAGATGCAATTATCGCAGGGATGAGCCCAACGGAAGAGCGTAAGCAATCAATCGATTTCACATCAAACTACTACACATCTGATTTCGTTATCGTTGTGAAAAAAGGCAGCCCATATGAAAATGCCAAAACATTAGCTGAATTTTCAGGAGCAAAAATCACATCACAGCTAAATACATCGAACTATTTAGTAATCGACCAAATTCCTGGTGTGAAAAAGGAAGTAGCAATGGATAACTTCCCTGCAATGCGTATTGCTGTTCAATCAGGTGTAATTGACGGCTACGTAGCAGAACGCCCTGAAGCGATTTCCGCTGCAATGGCAAATGAAAACTTTGCATATGCAGAGCTAGAAGATGGCTTTGAAACAGACCCAGGTGCAACAGATGTAGCGATTGGTGTACGTAAAGGCTATGAGCTGACAGAGAAAATGAATGAAGTATTAGCAAGCATTTCTGAGGATGACCGTCAAAAGTTAATGGAAGAGGCAATTGCTAATCAGCCAGCTGCTGAATAACAATGGCAAGCTAATTGTCTGAGAAGCATATCGCTTTTCAGACAATTTCTTGAAGGAGAAGGAGGGATTTTATGCAGTTTGAAACGGTGCTAGTGATGCTACAAAATAACTGGCCGATGTTTTTGCGCGGCGCTTACATGACAATCGCAATTGCCATTATTAGTACAATTATTGGTGCGTTTATCGGATTGTTTATCGGTATTATGCATACGATTCCAATGAAATCAAAATCATGGTCATTGAAAACGATCTTATTAAAAATTATTAATTTTATTTTAACTTGTTATGTGGAAGTTTTCCGTGGTACACCAATGATTGTACAGGCGATGGTTGTCTTTTATGGATTAGCGGCATATGGCATCGAGCTGAATCGCTTTGTTGCAGCACTTGTTGTTGTTGGATTAAATACAGGTGCTTATATGGCTGAAATTGTTCGTGGTGGAATTGTATCTGTTGATAAAGGGCAATATGAAGCAGCCCAAGCAATTGGCATGAATCACGTTAAAACGATGGTATTCGTTATTTTACCTCAGGTGATACGCAATATTTTACCTGCAACAGGCAATCAGCTTGTCATGAATATTAAAGATTCTGCCGTGCTAAGTGTTATTAGTGTGACGGAGCTATTTTTCCAAACGAAATCGATTGGAGGCGCGAGCTTTAAATATGCGGAAGCCTTTTTAATTGCCAGCTTGATGTATTTAATTTTGACATTTACGGCAACGCGGATTCTGCGTCTTATCGAGCGCAAAATCGATGGGGCAGATGCCTACCAAGTAGATAAAGAACGGGAGGGGCAAGTGCAATGACAGCGGTAATTGAAATTAAAAATTTAAGCAAATCATTTGGCTCTCATGAGGTGTTACGCGATGTGAATTTTTCGGTAGCAAAAGGGGAGGTTGTTTGCTTAATTGGCTCCTCTGGCTCAGGGAAATCGACATTGCTTCGCTGTGTCAATCTACTTGAAACGCCTTCTGGTGGCAGCATCATTTATAATGGTGAAAATATTTTAGACAATCAGCATAATGTGGAGGAATACCGCACACATTTAGGTATGGTATTTCAACAGTTTAATTTATTTAATAATTTAAATGTGTTGAACAATTGTACACTTGGTCAACAAAAAGTGCTAAAGCGCAGCAAGGCAGAGGCGATTGATAATGCGATGAAATATTTAGAAATCGTTGGAATGGCAAAGTATAAAAATGCGAAGGCGCGTCAGCTCTCGGGTGGACAAAAGCAGCGTGTAGCCATTGCGCGAGCATTAGCGATGGACCCAGATGTTATGCTATTTGATGAGCCAACATCAGCACTTGATCCTGAGATGGTAGGGGAAGTATTAAAAGTAATGCGTACACTAGCAGATCAAGGCAATACAATGCTGATTGTAACACATGAGATGGAGTTTGCACGTGAAGTGGCTGACCGTATCGTCTTTATGGATAAAGGTGTTATTGTCGAGGAAGGTCGCCCAGAACAAGTGTTAGTCAACCCGAAACATGAGCGCACGAAGGAATTTTTAAAGCGTACATTGAAATAATCAACTACGCCTCAGCGCAATTGATTATTCCGCTATGTAAAGTTAGCGTCTTGAATTCCATTCGGAAACGATGACGAAAATAATTGCAAATGCAATAGCTAAAGCCCAAAACCAGCTTGGTATGCTTGACATAGTATTCACCTCATTTATGATTTTAACATGCCCATAAGTTCGCTTCAAACAAGTGCTATAAAAAGGGCAAAGATGATAATTATTTAGGCGAAATGCTATCATTCATGCAAAAAATCATATAAAATAATAAAGAAATCAATGTTATGTAGATAAAGTGAGGTTATTGCGTTCATGTTACATTTGAAATGGAAAGAAGCACCAACGATTCGCACTGTAAAATGTGTGCATACGAATGCCGCAAAATATTTAGTGTCAAATGTGCTAACAGTTGGCAAAGAGTACGAAGTGAAAAATGAAACAGAGGAATTTCTTTTTGTAGTAGACAACACAGGCAATGTCGGTGGCTACTATAAAGATTACTTTGAATGAAAAAGCGAGACCAAAGTCCCTAAAGGCTTTGGTCTCGTTTTTTAGATAGATTCAAAAACATCATTTGTTTTTGCGTGGACGCGCAACGTTTCTTCAATATCTTGTACTAATCTTAATTGCGTTTGCTTAAATTGGTCGATATCTGCATGTGTAATGCCTGCCTGCTTTGATTTCATTTGTAGCATTTTTCCATTTTTACGTGCAAGCTCATCAGAGGCACGCATTAATTTATCCTGTGCTTCCGCTACACGACGCTGCTGATTCATTGTTAACAGCGTAGAAATTTGCGTTTGCCACATCGGAATCGTCGTCATTACAGATGCCTGTATTTTATCGATTAATAGCTGATTCGTTTGCTGCATTAAGCGAATTTGTGGCGCTGCCTGAATGGCAATTTCACGCGATATTTGCATATCATATAAGCGGCGATCAAGCCATTCAATCGCCATTTTTTTGTCGTTTAATTGCTGTAGTTCCATCGGGTCTGTCGGCTCAACGGAAGGCAGATTCTTTTTCGCATCTGCTAGCTTCAGCTCAGCTGCTGCAATATAAACATTAATTTCTGTAAAGTATTGCTCATTTAACGAATATAAATCATTTAATAGCTTAAAATCACGCAATAAACCCATTTGAGCATGCTCTAGCTGAATGGCAAGGCGGTCAATTTGCTTGCTTAGCCTTTTATAATGTGTCATGACCTCCTGTGTCGATTGCTTTTGCTTAGAAAAAAGCTTACTTAAAAAGCCTTTTTCCTGTTGCACAAGCGCATCGGGGTTAATTTGCTCTAAATAAGAAATGAGCTGTGAGAGCACCTCGCCGACTTTACTATGATCTTTGCGATGAATATGGACTGCCATATTTGCTGTAAAATCACGAAGTGCTTGCTGCGCCTGTAAGCCAAAAGCAAGCACGTTTTCATATACATGAATTTTTAATTCTCCAGCTAAAGTAAGTGCACGGCCTTTATCATGCTGGCTCAGTGCGGCGTAAAGAGGGCTGACAGAATAACTTTCCTGCGCTAGCTGAAATTCCCCTTCAGCAATTTCAGCAAAGCGACTTCCCGCATTTTTAAATGCTTCAAATGGATTTTGTTGCATGATTATTCACCACCGATTAAACGATCTTTCCTTTTTTTGTTTTCAAGCTTTGCAAAATCAAGCTCAAGCTTTAAATGCTCAATATCTGAGCTTAATGCAAGCTTTAAGTCATCTTCCATTGTGACATAAAGCTCCTTTAGCGTTTTGCGTGTTTCCTCTAATGCTAAATGGATATCTGTTCCGCCAACTTGCTCTTTTGTTAATAATGTGTACTTATCTATTAATTGTACCGCAGATGGCAGATGAGAATAGAAGAAATCCTCCACCGCATAAAATTTTTGCGGATTTGTTTGCACAATATTGATAATGCGTTTTGCGAGCTTATTCATTTCATTAATTAATTTAAATGAACGTACAGAGCGGACGCGCACATATTGCTGCATAAGCTGTGTTGATTCACTTTTTGCCTGTTTAAGATGGTGTTCAATATGTCTATATTCTGAGCGTGTTAAGCCAAGCATTTTGCTGCGCTTCGCCTTTTGCCATGCTAACATCCCTTTATTACTTGCATAATAGCTTGTGATGGTTAACAGCGGCACGATAAAAATGCCTAAATCAAAATTAATCACTGTGATAATAAATACAGCAAAGCTAATGATTAAGCTTAGTCCATGTCGATTGATAAAATTCATTGTGCTAAGCATTTTCGTACCTCCTTAATAGATTGTTACTACTAAATACGAGCTAGCTGACAAAAAGTTTCATCCACCTTCAAATTTTAACGTTGAAAAGGATGAAAATAAATGTAGACAAAGCCTTTGCTGACTTTGTCTACAAACCGAAGCTTATATAATATCTGTTTTCATCGTTTTATAGCCTTTTAAGTCATCAAAAACTTCCAATGTAAAACGGTTTGATTGCGCTTGTAGGCTCACACCTTGTTGAACAAATTGAATAAATTCATCTACAGCGGGAGTAGTGCCTTCAATCTCGGCTTCGATATTATTTTGTTCATTTAATACGCAATAACCTTTTAAGCCAAGCTCAAGTGCTTTTTGTTTAACAAAAAAGCGATGTCCCGTTCCAGTAGCATCTCCAGAAAATATCACACGTGCACGTTTCATCGTGAATCGACACTCCTTTAAATAGATTGTCTTTCCTTCGAAAGTATTGCAATTAAATCATTAATATAATGCAGCACTTTCTCTGACGCTTGATTAATTTCTTGTAAGCAGTCATCCGCAATTTGGATATTACCATTATTGTACGCCTCTACAGCCTTTTTCGCAAATAGATGAACTTGCTCATGGTAGTAATCTAGCTCGATAAATGATTGATGTGAGCCTAAACGACGCTGTGTTTGCTCATCTGCATACCATTTGCCAAGACGGCATTCTTTATGTGAGGACACATCGCTTGGCTGTAAATATTCTAAGCCTAAGAACATATTATAAACACGCCATTTCCATAAAATATGGTCGGCTTTCGATAATTGTAATAATGAGATACTGGATAATGTCACATTATAATTGCTTGTTAGCTCTGAACGGAAACGATTAATTTCCTTTCCTAAATAATGAATATCCTGTGATGTAACATCACTAAAGTTTTGAACATCCTCTTGAATGCTTGCAATATCTGCAATGCGGGCAGACATATCATCAAGTGCTGCTGCCTGTTGCTGTGAAATAGCGGCAGTATTTGTCACATCCGCATCAATGCCTTCAATTGCTTCCACAATGGAGGCTAAAAGTGGCAATGATTGTTTCGCCTCAGTAGTTGCTTCTTTAATCGTCAGCGTCGTTTCTTTAATCGATTGTGAAACGGAATTTGAATACGATTTCAATGCATGGACATTATGAGAGACTTCCTCTAAAGCTGATACTGTTCCCTCAGCGAGCTTGCGTACTTCCTGTGCAACGACTGCAAAGCCTTTGCCATGCTCGCCTGCACGCGCTGCCTCAATCGATGCATTAAGCGCTAATAAATTTGTTTGGTCCGCAATTTGATTAATTAAAATGACAACTTGCTCGATATCATCCACATATTTTTGCAAGTTAGTAAAGCCATCAACAATTGTCGTAAATGTTTCTTCTGTCGTGAAAATTTCCTGTAAGGCATGCTCAATAGCCTGCTGACCTTTTGCTGCATAAGTAACAGATTCGCTTGTCTTTTCGGCAATGCGCGTAGAAGTGCGGGCAACCTCAGCAATGGAAGATGTCAGCTCCTCTATCCCAGCAGAAGAGGAGGCAATTTCCTCCGTTTGATTATTTAAGCTTATTACTAAATCCTTCATATGCATAATGCGCGCATGTGCATCTGTTAATGTGGCTACTTCTGTAATAACATCCTCCATAAAACGCTCAGCACAAACCTCTGTTAAAAGCTGCAATTCAATATTAATCGCCGCTGCCATCGTTTTAAAAAATTCATTTCCAGCAGATTGCTTATGTAGTACATGTGACAGTATATAAAATGATAATTGGTTCCAAACAACAACTAATTTGCCTATTTCAAAGCGCTGCTCACGTAGCATATTAAAAAATTTAATAAGCTGATTGACATAGTCATTATCCCGCTCGGCATTAAAAAAGCGCTGTAAATACGCAGCAATTTGTTGGCTAGATACCGAATGTCCAGTCGGTGGCGCAATTTCATCTAAATGTCGCACTAAAAATTGCTCTAACGATGGGGTAGCATCTTGAATATGTTGTGAAATTTTTAATAAATTTTGTTGGTCCTGCTGTGAAAAATGATTGAAAGCAAGAATATCATAGAAACGTCCAGTCACTTGTAAATCCGTACCTCTTGTAAAAAAATCCTGAACATTTTCTTTTCGTTTGAATACCGTAAACAAAAAAATCACTCCCGTTGCCATTTTTATATGAGAAAAGCCCCTTTTGTAAAAAACACATCACGACTATTCTATCATAGGAAAGAAGGGAATAATAGACAGAATAATGAAAACTTTTTTAACAATGGTAGTATTTATAGACAACTGTAAAATAGGGAACAAAGGCAATGCGTATGATATAAAAATCGGAAGTGCATACTAAATTTATGTTGGGTAGCAGGATATAATTAAACCTACAAATGTATGTCTATTTATAAGAGAAAAACCTATTGTTATAGGTTAAATTTACGTGTAAGAAGATGTACAATAAAATTAATTCAACTACAAGGAGATGTTTTATATGTCATTCAAACATATTACAGTTGCGGGCTCAGGGGTGTTAGGTAGCCAAATCGCATTTCAAACAGCATTTTTTGGTTATAATGTCACAGTATACGATATTAACGACCAAGCATTAGCAGCAGCTAAAGAGCGTTTTGAAAAATTAACGGCTGTTTACGGGGAATATTTTAACGATCAAGCGCGTGCTGAAAAAGCATTTGCTAGCCTTTCTTATAGCGCAGATTTAGCGGAGGCAGTGAAAGAGGCGGATTTAATCATCGAGGCAGTACCTGAAGTTGTTGAAATTAAAGTAAACTTCTATACGCAATTAAGCAAAGTAGCACCAGAAAAAACGGTTTTTGCTTCCAACTCATCGACAATGCTACCAAGCCAATTTGCTGAATACACAGGTCGTCCTGAGAAGTTTTTAGCATTGCACTTTGCCAATGAAATTTGGAAAAACAATATCGCGGAAGTAATGGGACATGCGGGTACAGATGCGAAATATGCAGACTTAGTAGAAGACTTTGCGAAAACAATCGACATGGTCACATTCCGCCTTCATAAAGAACAGCCAGGCTACATTTTAAATACGCTATTAGTGCCATTTTTAAATGCGGCTCAGTATTTATGGGCAAACGAAGTAGCTGATCCACATGCAATCGATAAAAACTGGATGATTTCAACAGGTGCGCCAGTTGGACCATTCGCTTTCTTAGATATTATCGGCATGACAACACCTTATAACTTAACGAAAGCAAAAGCTGAACAAGGCGATGAAGTGTCAAAATTAATCGCTGAAAAATTAAAAACAGAATTAATCGATCAAGGTAAACTAGGCGTGGCAACAGGGGAAGGCTTCTACAAATATCCAAACCCAGCCTACCAACAACCAGATTTCTTAAAATAATATGGACGCCCCCTTTGCGACGAGGATGGTGACAATTTGCTCCTGCGGTTACTCGTCGCAGTTAAAACCATTTGCTCCTGCGATTACTCGTCGCAGCAAAGCTCTATTATGACCACCGCAGGAGCACAATTTTAATCAAAAATTGACTATGTAAAAAAGCGGAGCCGACCAGAAAGTTCATTTTCTGGTCGGCCCCTTTTTATTTAAGATTGTATTTCATCTGGTGATAATTTACAATGTAATGTAAATATCTAGCTTAGGGAAAGGGGCATATTGATGAAGGAGACGAAATTCAAAGTAGCAATCACGATACTGGCAAGTGCACTAATCATAGGCTATACAGCATTGCAATTGATGGATTTGGCGAATATACATAAGACAAATCAACGGTTAATCGAAGAATGTTTTCAAAGCTGGACAAATGACAATACATTGACGATTACAAAAACAGCGACAAACCAAATGATCTCATGTGAAAAACAGTAGAAGCTGATAAATCTTCTAGTCCCATTTTTATAGCATATCAAGTCACCTGTTGCATCGACACAGGTGACTTTCTTTTTTGACATTTAGATGAAGGTTGAACAATTTTACAGCTAACAAACGTCTAAGCAAGTAAAGAAGGAGGTGTGATGTATGGAGCAAATCGTTGAGCAATATGGCGAATATTTATACCATAATGAAAATGGTCATACAATTACCACGATTTCTGAGCAACAGCTTGCAGGCAAAGTCATCGGTGTGTCAAAGGTTGAGCCAACATTTGAATTAAGCTTAGAGGAAAAAGCGTTATATGACGACTTCAAAGCAAGTCATAACTTAGAGCTATTCCGCAATATTGACCCAATAAGCATTGCAAAAATTTATGTCGTAGCAGAGATGCAGCAAGATTTCGCCATGTATAAAGCTTTATTTACAACGGTGGACAATCGCGAAACAAAGGAAATCAGAAAGTATATTGAACAGGCACAGCTCGTACGCGAAGCTTATTTTACAAAGGAAATAGAGCGTTTACGCAGTGCAAGGGCATTTGCTGGCTTAGAAGCAGGTACATTTACAGCGCAATCTGAGGACACAGGCATTATTACATTCTTTTCTCCTATGACAGGGGAGGAAACGACTATCACCATGCGCAAAAATGCAAAGAGCATTTGGCAACCAGCGTTTACTCGACCGATTTATTAATATATGGAAATATAGTATGATAAATGAAAATTGTATGATAGAAAGAGGAGAAGTCTGTGAAAAAATGGATTACGCAAAGCTCTGAGTATGTGTATCAATCAAACTTTGGTCATTTGCGAAAGGATCGGTGTGAGTTACCAAATGGCTTTGTCATTCAAGACTATTATGTTAATGAATATGCGGACTGGGTCAATGCTGTTGTCATAACAAAGGAGCAGCAAATCGTCCTCGTGAAGCAATATCGCTATGCAGCAGATGATTTTTTTGTGGAAGTACCCGCAGGAAAAATGGAACAGGGAGAAACCTTCGAACAGGGCATTTTACGCGAAGTGCGTGAGGAGACAGGCTATACATCAGATATACAGCCTGTGAAGCTAGGGGAGTTTTTTGTTAATCCTGCCACACAAACGAATAAAATAGCTACATTTTTAATTGTTGATGCATATCAAGCAAGCGACCAGCAACTAGATAATACGGAAGAAATCGAAATTGTTTTATTGAATTTTGATGAATTCGAGCAACTAGTACAAAACAATCAAATCAACACTCAATTATTTACTGTGAACGCCTATTATTTAGCGAGAAGACAGTTAGGCAAATAAATAAAAATGTGGCTATTGAAAAGAAGCTTTCAATAGCCATTTTTAAATAAATAAAATCTGGTATAATTAGGTTAGTTTTACTATGAAATGGGGTATTACTTTTGTGGAATATAAGCATTATAGAATGGTTGCTCACAATCATTTGCTGGCTAGTGATTATCGCAGCTATGATTAAAATTTATAAAAAGCAGGAGCAGAAACCCCAAATTTGGAAAGCCACTATTGCAGTGTTCGTTGGCTTATCTTCCCTATCCCTGACGTGGACGCTTTTCGATGAGCCGGTCCAAATCGCGGTATTGCCTTTAGGGTTGTGGGTGTTATGGGCCATTTTACGTCATCGTGGGAGCTGGGCAACGTATCGAAAATTTGCATGGCTTGGCTTTTTTGCGAATTATTTATTTGTACTATCATTTTTGCTGAACCATTTGCTTAGCAGCTTCTTTTATCCAACAGATGAACTATCAATCTACTTAGCAGATGTAAAGGATGCACAATTGCTAGCGGTTCATCCATCTGCACAAGCATCGCCCAAGCTTCATTTACCACAAAGCTTTGAGGGGATCATAGCAGTTCCAAGTGAGTCCTATGATGTGTTTGATTGGTACAATGAAATTGTATTTGAGCAAACGACACCAGTACAAGAAAAATTCCCTTACCTACTTCTCGACACACAAGCTAAACAGGGCAGTGGCATACAGCCTACTATTTTTGTAGAGGCAAATGGCAAAGGTTTCCTTGTGATAAATAAAGGGAAGCAGTTTTACTTTTATTTGAAAGATTCAATGATTGGCGGGGGGAATACAGATGACTAAAAAACGTGTTGCATTAATGGTACTACTTTTATTAATCATCAGCTTTGCTGCCTACAGATTTTATCTTTCCAAGCCACAGGCCTTTGTGCAACAAACCGAAATCATCCAGCAGCTCAAACAATTTGAGCCTACTATCACAGTTCAATCGGTTGAAGATATTATCCGAGTTGATGACAGCCATTATTTTGTCCCCATCTTAGCTGAAGATGGCCAACAAGCTTCTCTTTTGTATCAATGGAGGAAGGGAAAGTGGCAAATCGACTATGTTCGCATTGGGAGCAGTACATTTATGCATGGCTGGCAGCTGGATGCGAACGATCCTCGTTCCATTGTATTCGTTTGGCATTTCCCAAAGGATGCGATTGACAGCGTGGACATCTATTTATTGAGGAAGCGCAACGCTTTTGTCAGCACTGGTCATCAGCACTACGTTCCGCAAATTCAATTGAAGGAAACGCTTCATCTTAATCAACATTATGGCGTACAGCCAATGTCGCAAGCATTTAGTGAAACGCTTCATCAGCTAAATCAGTATCAATTTGAAGCGCAGCCATCTTGGTTTAACACATTTACTTATCAGGAACCACCTCAATTTTATGCAAAATATGTT
This sequence comes from Lysinibacillus louembei, assembly GCF_033880585.1. Classification (NCBI taxonomy): domain Bacteria; kingdom Bacillati; phylum Bacillota; class Bacilli; order Caryophanales; family Bacillaceae; genus Lysinibacillus; species Lysinibacillus louembei. The sequence goes on along the minus strand of NZ_CP137624.1, from coordinate 3,004,865 downwards.
TATAAAGAAGCAGTGCCTCACGAAGCTGACCAGCATGGTTACGCAACAGGCTTTGGCACAAATCAGTTTCATTATATTATAAGCGTTACGGAGGAATTGCTAGAATAGGAGGGACATATGATGATGAAAACATTGCGTATTCAACCAGTAAAAACTTTGTTGACTGCTTTGTTTATTGTTGTAGGCATTGTGACCATTGCCAATTATCAAAAGCTGGAGGTAGTGTCGCTCGATGGTGTGCTAGGCTTGCTACAAAATGCAGAGTATGCAACTGTCTTGCTAAATTTAATGTCTTTGCTTGGTCTTGCTATTATGGCATTTGTTTGGATAAGGCCTACCTTCAAGCGAAATTGGCAATATGAATATCCAGAAGGGGAAAAGTGGGTTAATATTGTACTCGGCATATTGCTTGCGCTATTTTCTCTTATTTTCATTTTTTATTTACTGCAAAAAATGTCAGGACTTCTTATAATAGGCTTGCTTATTGTATTCATTTTTGGCGGTAGTGACCATCGCAGACAAGGCTCATATTATTAGAAAAAAGCCCTGAAAATTTTCGATTTTCAGGGCTAGTTTGTGATTCGCTCATCCAATGGCTAAATTCGCTCAACGAATTATTTCAGTGACACAATGTATAGTCCACCGCAATGAGAGATTTGCTCATATTGAACATTGTATTTCTCCGTTAACATTGGATAAATTGTCTGTTCGACAAAATAAAATTCATCGTGATCCCAGCTGTTCAGATGCGCCTGCTTGCATGTTTCAAGATGCTCCGCTGTCATAAAAGAGATGTCGCCAATATATAAACAGCCTGACGTTGTTAAATACTCGCACATTTGCTCAATAAGCGTTACTTTTTCTTGAGTTGTAAAATGATGCAACACATATGTACATATGATTGCATCAAATTGTGAATCAAGCTGTGCTGATGGCATACCTTTTGCTAAATCCCATTCAAAGATATGGGCATTTGGCATTTTTTCCTTTGCAGCATCAACCATTTTAGTCGAGAAATCAAAGGCAGTAACGGGATTACCTACATCATACAGCTTTTTCGCAAGTGTTCCTGTACCGACACCTGCATCTAAAATCGTATGATTAGGTGCGATGCGCTCACAAATCATAGCGAGCAAACTATCATAGCCCGCAAAAGGATAGCGATTGCTTGCTTCCGCCTCCGATACCGTTTTTTCGTAATAATCTGCCCAATGGTCAAAGCCTAATTTGTCTAACATAAAAGAATCCTCCTGTTATAAGTATATTTATTTAAACGAATGTTGAATGTTGTTGTCATCGTAAGCACTCCTTCACTAGTAGTCTTGATAATTTTGAAAATTATCTCGATTTCTAGTGTATCAATAATAATTTTGTAATTCCATATTTTTCTTTTATGGTAATATAAAAGAAAGAGGTGGTTGCATGAAAAAAAATCTATTTATCATTTTGATAAGCCTCGCCGTATTTTTAGTTGCCTGTAGCTCGAATATGCAGGAGGACATCATTGCGACAGGTAAGTTTAGGGACTATCAATATAGTATTGAAAAGCAAGACCAGCAATTTATTTGGCAAATTGGTTACCAGCATGAATTTACGACAATTGAAGAAACAATAAATAACAAAATTTATTTAGAGAAATTTATGATAACCGTGAATGAAGGAAAAATGGCATTTAGTTTTTTTATCATATGCCTAGGCTACCTTCTATTTATCGTGCTCGCAGTAGTATTTGCCTATAAAAAGCGGAAAACATTATTAACAAATGGCGCGGTCACTGTAGCAGGAATAGCAGCAACAATCACATGCTATATGCTTTTTAAAGCGATACTTGATTTAAATCGTTTATTACTAGAAGTGGATTATTTATATTTATTAATAAATTCCTTGTAATTCCATTTTGTCAATGCTATAGTAATAGCAATATTTCCGAGAGGATGATGGATGAAGCATGATCAAATAATTCTATTTTACAAGTAAAATGTATACGCATTTTCAACTAAAATAGGATTAGTATGCCCATTTCTCGCATATCTACATATGAAATTCTAATCCTTCTGAAAACTTTTCAGGAGGCTTTTTTTGTCTATGCGTGTACACCAATCTATAGAAAAAGGTGGACATGATGATGACTGATAACATATTAATAAAAAATGTCACGTTTCAATATGATACGATGACAAAGCCGCTTTTTGAAAATTTACAGCTGAGTATGCATAGTAATTGGAGGCTTGGCCTTGTTGGACGCAACGGGCGAGGGAAAACGACCTTTTTCAAGCTTTTACTAAAGGAGCTTGCTTATAAGGGAACGATTCAAACGAATTTGACATTCAGTTATTTTCCTACATATCCTGACGCACAACAGCCTGTGTATGCTACTTTGGACGGATTGGAAATATGGGAAATGGAGCGAGAGCTTGTGATGATGGGGTTGCCAGCTACAATTTTACAGCAGCCATTTGGTCTCTTAAGCGGTGGTGAGCAAACGAAAATCCTACTCATTGCGCTTTTTGCCAATACGCAAGGTTTTCCTTTAATCGATGAGCCAACAAATCATTTAGATTTACACGGTCGAAAAATTGTCAGCAATTATTTAAAAAGCAAGAGAGGCTTTATTGTCATCAGCCATGATGAAAGCTTTTTAAACGACTGTATTGACCATGTATTAGCAATTAATAAGTCGTCGATTGATTTAATCAAAGGTAATATTGCTACATGGAAATATGAAAAAGCGCACGCGGATCGTTTACAACAGGAAACGAATGCACAGCTAAAAGGAGAAATTAAAAGGCTCGATGCGGTTGCAAAGCGTGTAGGTGATTGGGGCACGCAAAAGGAAAACAGCTCGAAAGATGCGGCAGCAAGGCGCACTGCGGCAAAGCATATGAAGCGCTCCAAGGCAATTAAAAAGCGCACAGAGGCATTAATTGAGGAAAAAATAAATTTAATTGATAATATCGAAAAAATAGCTGAGCTAAAAATGCATATCGAGCATCCAAAAAAGCAGCTGCTCTATTTCAGGGATTTTACGATTTTAAGAAATGGTGTGCCATTGTTTCAGCCGATTACGTTAGACGTTTATCCATATGACCGCTTTTTTATTGAAGGCGACAACGGTGTAGGGAAAACAACGCTATTCAAGTTTATTTTAGGAGTAGAAACATTTGAAACAACGGGAGATTACCGTATTCATTTACCCGAAAATACATCAATCTTTCACCAAAACAGTGCAGACAATGCCAATTATTTAGCGAGCATTGAACAATTGACAAAGACTGAGCGAGAGGAATATTGGCATATGCTGCGTCAGTTAGACGTGGGACGTGAAAAGCTAACGGATCGAACGAGTGCCGCATGGAGTGCAGGGCAGGCGAAAAAAGCATTTTTAGCAAAGGCATTGCTTGGGCAAAATGCGCTGTTCGCATGGGATGAAGTAACAAATCATCTGGATTTATATGCGATTGACCAGTTAATTGCTGCCATTCAAAAGCATCAGCCAACAATGATTGGCATTGACCACAATGAGCATTATGTTAATGCAATTGCCACGAAGAAAATAAAATTAAGTAAGATGAGCTGATGTCAATCAAAGGTCTAATTTTTTTGCTAAAGCTCCTTTGTTAAAATGGTCATATGACATAACCAAAGGGGATTAGTTTATGCAAATAGCTCAAGTAAGGATAGCACGTCCTACGAATCAGCTTAACGAAGTAGTGCGCTTTTATCATGATTCAGTAGAAAACGCCCCCCTCTAAAGGTGGTTCGATGAATATATAGATTGCTCTGGATTCAGTGGGTGACCAAACACTCACTGAATCCTAATAAAGCCTCCGGCGGATGTCAGGGATTTTGAAAGGAGTCCATTGTGCTTGCACAATGCAAAATCCCGACGCAATTACGCCAAGGCGTAATTGATTGTGAAGGGTTAGGGTTAAGAAAAATCGGCTCTTTTGAAGGACATGCAGGATATGATGGGGTGATGATTGGCTTACCTGAATTTGATTACCATTTAGAGTTTACTCAACATATCAATGGTAGTCCATGCCCTGCGCCAACTAAAGATAATTTACTAGTATTCTATATTCCTAGCCTTGAGACAATACAGGAAATAACAAATAAACTGCATATCATGGGCTATCACTCTGTTGTGCCAGAAAATCCGTATTGGCATGCACTAGGTATCACATTTGAAGACCCTGATGGTTGGAGGGTTGTATTAATGAACTCTACTGGAATACATGATTGAACGATGGGCGTGTCACACGCCCATCCAGTTTATTGCAATGCTCGATTCACTGCCGCTAATGCATGAATCACGGTCGTATCAAATAAAGGAATATCTGCATCGCCCTCTTTGACTAATAAACCAATTTCGGTACAGCCTAATATAATACCCTCAGCACCTGCTGCGATTAGGTTACGGATAGTCTCTTGATAAAATGCAAGAGACGCAGGTTCAATAATACCTAAGCATAGCTCCTCAAAAATAATTTGATGAATGCGCTCCCGCTCTTGTGCAGATGGAATCAATACATGAATACTATTTGCCTCAATGCGCTCTTTATAGAAGTCTTCCTCCATTGTATATTTTGTACCTAATAAACCGACCGTCTTGAGCTTTGCCTGTTGAATTTGCTTGGCTGTGGCATCCGCAATATGCACAATCGGGATGTTAATTTTTTCTTCGATTTGGTCGATGACTTTATGCATTGTATTTGTACAAATGACGATGAAATCTGCGCCTCCATTTTGCAAGGATAACGCCGCATTCGCTAAAGTATCACCTGCTTTGTCCCATGCCCCTGCTGCTTGGTAATGCTCAATTTCCTGAAAGTCTACGCTATACAACAAGCATTTCGCAGAATGCAAGCCCCCTAATTGGCGCTTTACTTCCTCATTGATAAGGCGATAATATTGCGCTGACGATTCCCAGCTCATACCTCCAATTAACCCGATTGCTTTCATGCCATCTCCTCCTTTAGTAAACTTATTATAATCGAAACTAGGAACGGAAAGTACACGTCCTAAAAGAAAAGGGGGATTTACAGTGAAAGAAATTATTAAACTATTAAATCAAATGAGAGGTATTACCCAAACAGGATTAGCCTACACAAAAGACCCGTATGATGAAGAACGCTACATAGAATTAGAGGCGATCACGAAAAAATTAATCGCACAATTAACAACGCTTAAGCATGAAGAAATTAATATGATTTTCTCTGCTGAAGAGGGCTATGCCACACCAAAAACAGACATCCGTGCAGTCGTATTCAATGACCAAAACCAATTGTTATTAGTAAAAGAAAAAAGCGATAATTGCTGGGCATTACCTGGGGGATGGGCGGATATTGGCTTAACTCCAGGTGAGGTGGCAGTAAAAGAAGTAAAGGAAGAGGCTGGTGTGACGGTAGAGCCAATGAAAATATTAGCTATTATGGACAAATATAAGCATAATTTTGCGCCAGAGTTTTCCTATATTTATAAAATATTTATCCAATGCGAAGTTCTAAGTGGCGAAATCAGCACAGGCTTGGAAACAGAGGATGTTGCCTTTTTTAATTTCCAGCAAATAGAGGATTTAAGCCTATCGAGTAGAAGAAATACATTAGAGCAAATCAAATTAATGTTTGAATATCAGCTCAATCCAAATAAAGAGGCATATTTCGACTAAAATAGGGGGAATAAAAATGAAAGCAATTATCTTCGATTTTGATGGAACATTAGCCAATACCCTGCCGATTTGCTTTTACGCCTTTCAAAGCGTTTTTCAACAATTCGATGGGAAGGAGCTAACTGCACAGGAAATTGTCCAAATGTTTGGACCTTCTGAAACAGGTATTATTCAAGCGAATTTGCAGCATCCAAATAAAGAAGCTGCGATTGAACTGTATTATGAAAAGTACGCAGAGAGTCATGCGCAGTTTGTCCAGCCAAATGATGAAATTGCAGCGCTCTTGCAGGATTTGAAAAAATCAGGAATGAAGCTAGGTATTTTCACAGGAAAGGCAAGAAGAAGCTTAGATATTTCCTTACAGGCGTTACAGATGGACGGCCTATTTGCTGTCATGATTACAGGGGATGATGTAGTCGAGCCAAAGCCTGCACCAGAGGGCTTATTCAAGGCATTAGCTTTATTAGCGGTTGATTCAACAGAAGCCATATTTGTAGGTGACAGTGAGGCAGATATTGTGGCAGGCTTACAGGCAAATGTAACAACAGTTGGGGTGCACTGGCTACCAGATTATCAAACGCAAGCATTTACGGCAGAGCCACATCATATTGTAAAGGATGTTACACAATTTAAAAAATTGCTAGGGGGCTTGGCATGAAAAAGCTATTAATTTTAGGGGCAAGCGGACTTGTAGGGAGAGCTTTAGTGGAGCAATGTCGCCATGATTTTGATGTCTATGGTACATATTTTTCCTCCTCGGTGAATTTGCCAGAGCACAAGCAATTTTACTTGGATTTAGAACCAGAGACATTGTTGCATATTCTCCAAAGCGTACAGCCAGATATTGTTGTGTCAGGCTTGCAGGGAGATTATAGGAAACAGCTTGCGCTGCATAAAGCATTGGCTGAATTCTTGCAGCATAGCGCTACACCGCTTTATTTTATTTCCACTACCAATGTTTTTGATGGCGATTTGACGAGACATCATATAGAAAGTGATACACCAATTTCAAAATCAGATTATGGCAAGTTTAAAATTGCCCGTGAAAAGATGCTGCAAGAAAGCTTACAAGAGCGCTGTTGCATCGTGCGTATCCCAGGAATATGGGGCAAGGATTGTCCACGCTTGCGCAAGCTACAGGGGGACATTGCAGCAAACAAACCTATTAAGCCTTACAGTAATTTGCAATGGAGCTTCCTATTAGACACACAGCTTGCGAAACAATTGCACTATATTATGGAAAATGACCTAACGGGCATCATCCACTTAGGTGCAACAGATATGCTGACGGACAGTGCCTTCTATGAGCAACTGTTACCTGAACAAGCGACACTGGAGCCTGTGCCATATGAGAATGCAGAAAGCACCTATTACTTTGGCTTAAAAACAGAGCAACCAAATCGTCTACCAAGTGATTTATATATCACAAACGCGCAAATTGTTGCTGCTTTAACAGCTTGAAAAATGGCTCTAGTTATTCACTCGATAACTAGAGCCATTTTGCTATGTTTTCTGGATTTTTTTCTTGTTGTAATGACGTTGAGCCTTTGCTCTGTTGCCACAATCCTCCATTGAGCACCAACGTCTACTTTTATTTCGGCTAACATCGCAAAATAATATACCACAGGGCTCTCCTTCACATAGCTTCACTCTGCTTAGATCCTCTGAAAGTAAAAGGTCAACCGCTGACTGGACAATGGGCCACAGCATACAATCCATTTTCTGCTGCCCCTTTTGAAATGTGAAAGCATATCCGCTATCCTTTGGGACAATTTCAACTAAGCTGTATGCCTGATTGACATAGTTATTTAAAATAGCTAAATCTGAAGGCTTGACCTGCTGATTCGTAGCTATTGCTTTGAATAAGCGGAACATCGCTTCTCGCAGTTCTATCGCATGTGCAAGCGTTTTTTCAGCCTCAATTGGTGAAATTTCAGCCTGCTCAAGTAAATGCTTTCCTTGAGTAGCTGTGATAATTTCCATCTGCCTGCTCCAATAAATAAGCGTTTCGTAATTGACGAGCTGTTCAATTGGCTGCTCTCTATTATGCCAGCTAGCGGTGTTGGTAAAATTTAAACATAAGCGTTCACCAATAAAAGTGACAGCATTGGTATTTATTTTAGACATCTTTAATGCCCTCCTTATCATAACTATTATAAAAGGGATTGACAGTTAGAATCAAAAATTTTATGATATAACCACCTAAATATTTTTAGAAGGTTATAAAATGATTGGAGGAAAAAACATGGACGAAACATTAAGAAATTCAGTGAAAGCAATGATAAAGGAAACATTTGAAGGTCCACCAATTCCAGTGAAAGGCAGCTGGTTCACTAACCCTGAGCCGAATTCGGGCATCTTTGGTGTATTAGAGGAAAGCACTTTCGACGAAGCTTCCTTGCTCATCCATGGCACAACATTAGCGGCACATACAGATCATATTCGTTACCATATGTGGGGAACGAATGGCATATTAAATACTGGTAAGCAGCCAAAAATGGAATGGGAGAAAAGCTGGGAGATTCAAGCAGTAGACGAAGAACAATGGGCTCAAATACAAAAAGATTTGCGCAATGAATATCAAGTACTTTTACAGGCGATTGATGCAATTGAAGAAAACGAAGTTCTGTCCAATGTGGTGATACCTTCTTTAGCGCATTCAGTCTATCATCTTGGAGCAATCCGACAAATGTTAAAGATTATAAAGGCGCAGTGACCTTTTCATTAGACATCCTTTTGCAATACAATTAAAATAACAGTTATGTAAATGCATGAAAGGGTGTCTATTCTGTACAAAATTATTTATATGAAGGCTGATTATGAGCCATGGTGGCAATTTGAAGGCTGGGAAGAAACCATTCAGGAGACATACTTTTACGAGACAGAAGAGGCACTAGAGAGTGCTTTTCAACAAATGCTGCAGCAGTTTCGTGCGCAATATGAAAAAGAAGCCAAAAAGCAAGAGGCATATTTTGCCTTTTGGACAGAAAATGAATGCGAATATTGTGAGGCATGCGATGAGGATGCGCAAATTTATCACGGATTAATCAAGGTAAAGCCAGAATAATAAAGGCTTTTTGCAATTAACAGAAATAAACGAAAATTTTAAAAAAATTTAAGAAAATAAATTGACATAGTGTAAAATGATGGTATACTAAGGATAACAATAAAATTGCTTGACCGGATACAATGGATTCACATATTACAAAGAGTGATCGGTGTAAATGACGGTACTCTTTGTAATATGTGAATTTTTATTTCGGTAAACAATTCCATATTGTTCACTTTATTTTTTGGAGGTTTTCTCAAATGAAACAAGGTACAGTAAAATGGTTTAACTCAGAAAAAGGCTTCGGATTCATCGAGGTAGAAGGCGAAAACGACGTATTCGTACACTTCTCTGCAATCCAAGGCGAAGGTTTCAAAACTCTTGACGAAGGTCAAAAAGTGGAATTCGAAGTTGTAGATGGCAACCGCGGACCACAAGCTGCTAACGTAACTAAACTTTAATTCTTAGAATTAAATGTAAATCGTTAATCCAAAGCACTTCCTGTAATGGGAAGTGCTTTTTTACATCGAATATGAAGGAGGCAAAACAATGCTAGCAACTATTTCACAGCAACCAAATGCGACCATCGCTCAATTCACACGTTCATTTCCCAGCAGTGTGCAGCAAGTATGGGCGGTGCTAACGGAAAATCATTATTTACAGCAGTGGATGCGTAATTTAGAAATCGTAGACGCACGTAAAAATGGTAAAATGCATTTTCATATGTTAGATGACACAGACGCTTTTATTGAAATGAAAATTACTGATTATGAGGAATTTAAGACATTCGCCTTCGATTGGGGCAAAGACCATGTGCGCTTCGAGCTACAGCCTGGCGAAACTGGAACGATGCTAACTTTAACAGAAAGCATTTGGCAGTTAACTGCACATAACGCAAAGGATTTAGCTGGCTGGCATATATGCTTGCAGCTATTCGCAGGGGTTTTGCGAGGAGAGCGTGAACAGGAATTTCCGACAGAGGATTGGAAAGAGTTTTACGAAGCATATACGAAGTTACTAAATGTCTAGCTAGAGCGCACAATTTGTATGCTCTTTTTTTATGCAGAAATGCTGTCATCAATTTGTAATATTTGTAACATTGAACATCTGTTGTAACAGTACTGCACATCACTAGCATGATGACAATCACTTCTATGCGCTTTTTAAAAAATGAGTATAGCAGGTCAACTTCGAATTTGTTCTATGTATAATGCGCTGTTAACAACCAAAATAAGGCTAATTATAATACTTTATCACCATCATTTTTTTCATATTTAAATGCATTTTAATCATGCTGTAACATAGCCTAAAGCCCCTTGCTCTATACTTAAATGATAGAAGGGGATGAACTGTTGATGACAAAGCTTATAACAACAATGGACGATGCAATGACAATGCTTGATGACATGCTGCGAGAGCCAACTACATTTTGGAATGACTTTTATACAAATCGAGAAAAGGAAGTACCGTTTTTCGTCAATGCACCAGATGAAAATTTAGTGCAATATGTGGAGCAAGGCATATTGCACAAGGGAAAAGTATTAGAGCTAGGCTGTGGAGCTGGAAGAAATGCTCTTTACTTAGCAAAGCAAGGCTTTGATGTGCACGCGGTGGATTTATCCAATGTTGCCTTGCAATGGGCAAAGGAGCGAGCTACAGAGGCACAAGCGCACATTCAATTCGAGCAAGCGAATTTGTTTGAGCTGCCACTTAAAGAAAATTACTATGATTTTATTTATGATGCAGGCTGTCTACACCATATTGCCCCACATCGCCGTGTGCAATATGTTGAGATTGTGCAAAAAGCGTTGAAAAAGGGTGGTTATTTTGCGGTTAATTGCTTTGCTGAACATGGTGCATATGGCGGCTCGGCAATGTCAGATTGGGAAGTTTATCAGCAAAGGAGCTTGCAAGGTGGACTCGGCTATACGCAGGAAAAGCTGCAAGTAATTTTTAATGATTTTCAAGCAATTGAAATTCGCCCAATGAAAGCCATCCAACAGCCAAGCACGATATTTGGTTTGGACGGGTTCATTGTAGGGGTTTTTAGAAAGTAAAACCTTAATTAAATTGCTCACGTATTTGCCGCATCGTACAAAGAAACAAGCCAACAGCGCCGATACTTGCTAATATGAAAAAGACTAAATGAATGGAATAACGCTCAGCGAGTATACCGAAAAGCGGTGTTAAGCAAACAACACTACCTTGATTAAAAAACATGCGAATGCTCGCCGCTCTACCGTGATATTGGTGGGCGGTAGCTAGTTGCTGAATTGCTTGGAAGGTTGTCCGTAGCCACGTTGTACTATAGCCAATCCCAGCACAGCCAATTACGACAAAAACAATGTTTGGCGCCAATGCCAATAAAAGCAGACAAAGCATTAACCCTACAATAAGAATGATTGGAGAAAATTGCTTAAACTGTTTCATATATTTTGCGCCGAGCAGCCCTGCTAACACGCCACTGATGGATAATGTTATTTCAAGCAATCCATAAACCGGTGCTGTAGACTGTAAAATCTCATACGTATAAGCTGCTAAAAACCCGACTGTTGTATGATAAGTTAATTGACCAATCATCATAATACTATGGTCATTGCGCAATGATCAGCTATCTATTGATGATTTAAGCCACAAAATACAGCTAAGTCCAAAGCAAGTAGTACGTAAATTGAAAAAATGGGAGGAGGAGGGCTGGATTTGTTACTATGCAGGAAAAGGGAGAGGGCATCTATCAACAATTCACTGGCAAAAGGATGTAGAACACCAGCTTCTGATTTTATTGAAGCAAGCATTTGAGCAAAAAGATTTCAACATGTTGGCAGCTATTCAGATGACCTACTTCACAGAGGGATTTCAGCAAAAAGTAGCGACACTATTAACAGAGCAGCTACTACTAAATACGCACTCAATGGACCCGATGCTGACAATACCTATTTATAGCAAAAGCCTCAATCTTCATCCACATCACTATATAGATACGGAAAGCGGCTGGGTGCTATCACATATTTATAGTCGTCTTGTAACGCAGCAGCAAGATAAATTTCAAGGAGATATAGTTCATTATTGGGAGCAAGTTGGAGATTGTTTTATTTTTTATGTTCGTCCCTTTATTTATTGGCACAATGGTGAGAAAGTGAAGGTAGAGGAGATTATTCAATCGATTACAGCAACATTTGAGCTGGAGAAATACAGCTATTTTTATCGCAAAGTCATACATATTAAAAAGCGAACAAGCACAACTTTTGAAGTTATTTATAATGGCAAGGAAGAGGAGCTGCTCACACTTTTTTCTCAATTGGACTTTAGCTTACAGCATCCTTTTGTAAAAAACATTGGAACAGGTGCCTATAAAATGCTTCAGAATATGAAAGGCGTAGTGCAATTAACGGTGAATGCACAATACCATCTTCCACATGCGCTAATTGCCAATATTCAATTTGTAACGATTCCCTCAACATTAAAAAGAAAACTAGAATGGTCAATACAGCAGCAATATCAACGCCATGTAGAGCTAGGTGGTCTTGTCTCTGCATACTTAAATCCCCATTCTCGAAAGTGGCAAAGACAAGAAGCACGTCTTTTTATTCTCGGTATATTAAAGCAATTCGCACAACAAATTGAACAAGTAGATCCATTAAAAATTTCATATGCACATGAAAATTTGCCTAGCTTACAACACGCAACTATAGAGAAATTACGGATTGGCTATATTGTCAATCAATCCAAGTTTGTGGAAGCTTTACAAGCATTTTTGGCGCAACAAAGGATAGAAGCGGAGGTACTCAAGCTGGAATTCGATGACACTACCATGCATCATTTATTTGAGCAAGTAGATGTCTTAATGATAGGAGAATATCCTGTGGCAGCCTTTATTTTAGAGCAGAACAAAGAGCACCCGTTATCAATGTACGTAGATAATACATGGCACACGCCCTTGTATACAGCTTTTCGCGAAATATATTATCCTAGCAATTTTAGAAGAAGCGACGAAATCATTTATGGCTATCCAAACTTAACGAAATGCTGGGTCAGTGAAAGCATGCTTAGTGAGAAACCCTTTAATAAGCAAAATCACCCTGTTCCAAAATAAAATAAAACTATAAATAATTGCTGCCATACCGCCAGCAACTGCGTCGTTATATAGATGTCCAACGATAAAAAAGGACAGCCCAAATAAAATAGGCATATCAGCAAGCATCATCACGAACTCTGAGCTGATTCATTTTACAGCACAGTGAATAATCAATAGGTTCACTAAAATTAATAAACTAAAAGGATGTGTTGCATAGTGTACTTATTAGCTATTGCTATATTGATTTTAGCAGTTATTGCCGTATGGCTTTATCAAATTAGCAAGAAAAAATCGAAGAAGCTTCTCAAATATATACCAGCTATTTTGTTTGCTGTTAGTATTGCGTTAGTTTATTTTAAAATGTTATTTATTTCTAAATGATAAAATGAAATATCATATGACAATTACAACTGCGGATCAATTAAAAGTAATTGAAAATGCGCCAGTCAAGCCAATTGAATTTAAACAAGAGACGCTAAATCAGTTTTTAGATGATGTAATGCGTTCATATAAATTGGAGCTGTCAGAGTAGACAGCTCTTTTTTGTAAATTTTAGTTGTAAGTAGGCTGTAAGTGAGCAATGTGATTGAAGCTTTCAATATGCCATGCCCTCTTAACGAATCGGATAATTGTTAAACTAGCATTGGCTAATTTTGTTTTTCCTGAGCCAATTCGATTGTTGGACAGTGCGGCTAAAATACTATTAATCACAGCTCCATGTGTAACAACAATTACTTTCTTAACAGGATGCTGCTGCTGAATTTGATGAATCCCTTGCATGACACGTTCGATTAACGCCTCTCTTGCCTCTTGGTTTCTATATTGGCGATTGGGAAACTGAATTGTGCGTTCCTCTACTGTTAATCCTTCTGCATCTCCGTAGCTTCTTTCAAGGAAATGAGCCATTTCAACTATTGGCAATTTATTTTTTGCTGCAATAATCGAGGCAGTTTGTTTAGCTCGTTCTAAAGGGCTTGTTACAATCAGCCCATACGCTGCGCCATTGAAAAAATTCGCACAGGCATTGGCTTGGAGGATTCCAATATCATTTAATGCAACATCTGTATGCCCCTGTAGTTTTCCAAGCCGTTTCCCCGTGTCTAACGAAACAAATCTCCATGATGGATACACTTCCTTTTTGTCTATTTTACTTAAATTTTGGAAAGGAGCAAAGGACTGCAAGTGAACTTTACAAAATTTTCCGTAGTGTATATGCTTAATAAATATTCATACGAGGAGGGTTATTTATGAATCAGCTTCTAACGTATGCAATTATCGGTATAATATGTTTTGTTTGAGCTAATCTAGCATCGATTAGAGCCTCTCAGTATAATGAAGAAATCTTTATTTTGTTAGGCGTTCGCAAAAAAGCAGGAAGTCGTGTACTGAGATATATTGGTCTTTTGTTATAGGCTTTGCAGCTTTTATTACATAGGTGCCAGACAAAAATTTTATCAATGCAGAATAATAAACCTGTATCTATGATGATGTAATCATTTGAGATACAGGCTTTCTACTATGTAAAAAAATATTTACTTCAAATTGAACCGATTTTTCTTTGGCAATCGTCTAATAGCAAAATTTGAAAGGGGGATAGTGAATTGGACAGAGAAGAAAAGGATGACATATTGGAAAAAATCATGATTGACTACGGCAATGAACTCGTACGCTTAGCCTTTTCTTATGTAAAAGATGCAGAGCTCGCGAAGGATATTGTTCAAAATACCTTTATTAAATGCTACCAAAGCCTTGAATCATTTCGATTTGATGCACAAATCAAAACATGGCTCTATCGTATAACGATTAATGAAAGCAAGGATTATTTGAAAAGCTGGCATTACAAAATGGTGCAAGTCAAAAGCTTTATCAATGAAACAGCAAAGGCAATTTTACCATCAATAGAAAAAACGGTTATCGCTAAATATGAGCAGGAGGAAATGAAGGACATGATTTTTTCTCTGCCAAAGATGTATCGAGAAGTTGTCTATTTATACTACTATGAATCGTTAAATACAGAGGAAATTGCTAACGTGTTGGATATTTCCGTTAATACGGTGAAAACAAGATTAAGAAGGGCAAAGAAGAAATTAGCGCTCATTATAAAGGAGGTAGAGCCAAATGGAAGGTAAACGCTTAAAGGATGATTTGTTCACGACATCTAAAGCAGCATTGCAATTTACAAAGGAAGATCGCCAAAAAGTATTTGAACAAATTCATCACCCAAACAAGAAAAAGAAATGGCTTGCTACAGTAGTGCCGTTGACAGCCTCATTGTGCGTTATCGCCCTATGCTTTGTATTGCTGCTACCACTGATAATACAAGAAGGACAGCAGACTAGCGACAAGGATGTTGTCACAACGCTCATTACGCTAAAGGGGGAGGATGATCGAATACATATTAATCTGTTACTCGCCTATAGTCAAAGAGCCAAGACATTGCATGTGCTCTCGCTTCCACGTGATATGTATGTGCCGATATTTGGCGAAGGGGGAGCTGTTACACAGGATAAGCTGACATTTGCTTATACAGATGGGGCTGAAAGTGTGAGAAGAACAGTTGCTGAACTATTTGATTTAGCAATTGATTACTATGCAGTAATGAATTTATCCACTTTTTCAGCGTGGCTGGCTACAGCTGAGGATATGGATTACAGTATACCAGAGGATATTCGAGTAAGAGCGATATCACAAGCTGCATTTGAATTTGACAGAGGAATTCATCAATTAAATGGGGAGGAAGTTGTTGCATTAATGATGGCGGCTACAGAAGGGCAACAACTAGGCAGAGAGCATTTGCTAAAGCTCCTGAATGTTATTCTTTATAAAATGCAGCATACGCAATGGCAAGCATTTACAAAAAGACTAGAAACAAACGCTCCACTAGATGCTTTCCTAGAAACAGAAATTAAGGCAATCAAGCCATTTTCTATTATAGATGGGCAAAAATCAGTGATGCAGGACGGCAAGTATTTTGCCGTATTTGAGCCAGAATTTTTGAAGCACATTGCACAGCAATTCATGACCTTTGATGATCGCCTTGTTTCAACGGTCGATACGAGCTTCGGCTGGGAAACTTCTTTATTTTCTGACAAGCTGGATGCTTGGAAAAGTGGAGATGAGCCGTTTGTTGACAATTTAGTCGAAGAGGTGATGCAGCAAATGGCGCATCAAAAAGTGATTGCGGAAAGCAAAGAAGGCTCTATTATGATGACAGTTAAGCGAATTGACACTTTACTGCAAATGGTTGAACAAAACAAAGCGCATTATGTGCATCATGAAGCATATTTAAATATATTAACACGTTGGCAGCAAGGGGATTTTTCAATGGTAGATGCGGACCATAATGTGCTGATGGATTTACAAGGCTCTAAAGCACCTGAGGGCTTAGCAACAGGCATTGCATCAAAGGAGCAGGAAGTTCATTATATATTCCAAGTGTTTGCACAGGAAGTAGATGAGGTTTTAGGTAGCCAATAGAAAAATAACATGACAAGGATGACGAAAATGACCAAAAAACGAAAGAAGCTAACGCTAGCAATGATGAGCATACTATTGCTTAGCGCATGTGGGATAACAGATGAAACAAGTGGAGCAGAGCAGCCACAAACGACCACTACATTTGAGGAATATGGCGAGTATATTAGCTATTCATCCACAGTGCCTGAAGCATACTATCAAACTGTTTTCGCTTTTGAAGAGCTTGAGAGCGGTGTCAATACAGTCCCACACAAAAAAGTAAGGGCGATGTACGAAGAAATGAAGGCTACCTTTGATTATTTATTAGTAAATGACTATCCTTTAGTTTACAGAGGAGATTATCAGGGTGACACTGCTTTCGTTGATGGCTATGACCAATATCAAGCAGGCAAAGTGCCGAACCCAATGAATGTCGAAGCGCGAGATTGGGAGGGTAATCCATTTTTAGCAACACCATTAAAAACACTGTTATTAGGGGATGGAGTGTTCCAGCGTTTTGATCAGCAGATTGAGGAAGGGCGCAACCTAAAAATAACAGATTATACACTTGTGACACCAGATCAACCTATTCCTGTAGTGCTAGGGTATGCCTATAAAGGGATTTATGAAATTGGCGATACGTTTTCGTTGGAATTGATTTCAGAAGTAATGAATTTTCAAGTCGTCGGCTTTTATAAGCAAGGTACGAGCTTTGCAATGGACACACAACAAGTTGCTTTTGATTACACGATTGTTATGCCACATTTTTTATTTGAGTATGAGCCTGTAGGTGAAGCAGCTCTATTTCAGCATGCCTTTCATTTAGCAGAGCTAACATCAGGCTATATCCAAATTGACAAGCCATTCGAGGCAATCAATGACGAAACATATCAACAGACAGTCGACATGTTAGAAAAAATGGCGGAGCGCCACAATCTATCAGGTCTCTATAAAGTTGCTACTTGGCCAGTAGGGTTTGTTTGGTAACTATGCAAAAAAGCAAAAGGCTAGCAGCAGTCTTTTGCTTTTTATATAGTAAATCAAGAGTAAAGTAGTGAGGTGAAGGAAGGCTTTTGTTTTTTGAACATGGCTCCTTCTTTTGCACCACTATTTTTTATTTTGCTCCTCCAATTGCTTTGAAATTTTTCGCAGCAATTCATTCGTTTCAGAAATATCAATCCCTCTACTAACCGCTTTTTCAATAATGATATAAAGAACAATACAAAACACTAATATTAAAATAATAATTAAGCCAATATGCAAAGGTAAACTCCTCCTAAAAACGTCAAAATAATTAGCTATGCAAAACGTGTAAAAGCACTTATTGAAGCCGATTGAAATTGATACATAGCCTTTTGCAAATTCATGGCAAAATGCAAAAGGCTTTCGCTTTTTCTACTACAAGACCAATTTTTCTTTAATCGTATGTACAATGGTCTCTACCATCATATTTTCAGTATCGATATATTCACTGAAATCATATGTATGATAGGCCTTCAAGCATTTGTCCGTTTGCTGGAAACACCAGTTGCCCTCCTCCTCACCACGCAGTCTAAGCCTTTCGTAAATCGTCTCTTTACTTGCGGATAAGCAAAAATGGTAGGTAGCTTCATCAATTTGTTTGAAGCCGTCATAAATAAATTGAAAATAGTCAAATTTGCGAATGGTCATCGGCACAATAAGATGACGCTGATAATTTTTCATCAAATGCTGTGCCATCTCAACCGTTAGCTCTTTCCATAATGCTAAATCTTGAAAATCACCGGTAGGGGATTCCATTTTCTTAATATCGAGAGGCACCACATTGCGCAGCAAATAGCCAACTTCCTCCGGGTCATAAAGCATGCTGTTGTCAATTTCATTTTGTAGCCTTGTGGCAATGGTTGTTTTTCCTACACCAAATGCGCCATTAATCATAATAATCATTGTTTAAGCTCCTTTAAAATAAATAGATTACATTTTTCCTTCCTTGATCCAAGTCCAAATTCGATAACTGCCAAATAACGAAACAAATAATAACGCGAATAATGCAATGACCCATATTGTAAGCCTATCAATGGCCATTAATCCTTCTGCTTTTATAAAGACAAAGGTTGCAAAGCCTAGCAACATGAGGTAACAAAATATATTTGGAATCATCCAAATGATTCTGAGCTTTGTATTTTTCAAATAGATGCTCCTTTTTATATAGTCATGCTTATTATACAGTTATCTGTAAAAACAACAATTTCTTATAGTGTATATTGAAAATACTGTGAGGTAATATAGCTGGATAACCTCGCTACTTTGGATTCAATTAG
Organism: Lysinibacillus louembei; assembly: GCF_033880585.1. Lineage (NCBI taxonomy): Bacteria > Bacillati > Bacillota > Bacilli > Caryophanales > Bacillaceae > Lysinibacillus > Lysinibacillus louembei. The sequence goes on along the minus strand of NZ_CP137624.1, from coordinate 2,986,317 downwards.
TGTTAATGATTGTAGGATAATTATGATTCATCCAGCATTTTCAAAATATCATACAGGAAAAAACAGCAAATATGTAAATAGCAATGAGAAAGAGCTGACCTTCTGCTCGTCAGCTCTCTTAAACAATTTATTATTCAACCTCAAGCTCTTTCAACGTAGAAGAAACAACAAATGCCTCATCACCATCCACCATTTCCGTAACACTTTTCACTAATCCATAGCCGCGCACATAATAGTTTGTTTCAGTTATATTTTCAACTTCTTTCACAACGACAATCGCATCGTCAAAGGTGCGATAAGGTGTGTCTATTGGTGCAGAGATGTCGGTAATTGTCCAATTATCCTCAGACTGTCCAATATCAATTGGGGCTTTTAGGAGCGTTGAAATTACTTGGTATGTGTCGAGTGCGGCCTCATCGAACTGAGCGACATCCTCCACCTCCTGAAATATTAATTCGATTGCTGTATCTGTAATTCGATACACTTTATTAATAGTAGCACCGCCATTATCAATGCGGACATGGACGTAATCAGAGCTAAGCCAAAATGTTTGCTCCGTATAGCTAGCAAATTCATTACCTTCACCTTCAAAAAAGGCGGTAGAGCCATCTTCTTTAAAAAAGAGCTGCAATTCATTTGCCTGCACTTCGGTAGGTGGGCTTTCAATTGGCTGTGTTTCATTGCTACAGCTCGCTAAAAATAGCATGGTGCAAAACAAAAAGAAGTAACGCATTTTTACCACTTCCTTTTGGGGTTTTTAACACTTTACCACTTTTTCTTTGAGCATAAACCTGCTAATAATAAATTATATTCGTTTTGTGCTTGACAAATGGTGGATATTGTTTTAAGATTAAGTTAATAAAATCAACTGTAAAAGAAGACATGAAATCACATATTACAAAGAGTAATCGTGTTTTGATAGATACTTTTTGTAATATGTGATTTTTTTTCGATTCGAGTAATAAGATTTTATTTAATACAATTAATGGAGGTCATTCAAATGACACAAGGTACAGTAAAATGGTTTAACGCAGAAAAAGGTTTCGGATTCATCGAAGTAGAAGGCGGTCAAGACGTATTCGCTCACTTCTCAGCTATCCAAGGTGAAGGTTTCAAATCACTTGAAGAAGGCCAAAAAGTTGAATTCACAGTAGAAGAAGGCCAACGCGGACCTCAAGCTGCTAACATCGTAAAACTATAATTTACGAAGAAAACCACTCTTAATTGAGTGGTTTTTTTATTTGTGAGCAGAGCGTATTAAAGAGAGCATGCCAGTTGCCACAGGTTTTAGGGCAACTGGCATGAAGTTTCTCTTGTAACAGATTAGATATTTTCTTTCGTGGCAATATCCTTTACAACATCCTCTAAAGTAAGACTTTTTAAAACCTTTTCCATCGCCAATTGAGCTGATGCGAATAATGGTTCAATAGTATTTTGGATGTTCCTACCGACGAGGCATTCAGGATTTGGACTATCATGTACAGTAAATAATTCTTTCTCCTGTACAACATTTACAGCCTTATAAACATCAAACAATGTAATTTCAGATAATTCTTTTGCGAGCTCAGCTCCTGCAACACCAGGTCGAACATTTACTAAGCCCGCAGTTTTAAGCATCCCCATAATTTTTCTGATGACAGCAGGGTTTGTATTGACACTTCCAGCTAAAAACTCTGACGTACTTATCCCACTTTTATTTATTTCAATAAGAGCTAATATATGAATACCTACAGAAAATCGACTACTAATTGACATTTTGATCACCTTTCATGTATACATGTAACATAATAATACACCTGTAATTCATTTTATTACAAGTATAATTCAATTGTAGTTGCAATGAAAAAAGTATTGACATATGCCTGAAATGTAATTAATATGATTACAGGTAACTGATGTAGTTACAACTTATTTTATTCTGAGGAGGATCTTAACATGAAAATTGCAATCATTGGCGCAAGCGGTAAAGCTGGACGTCTTATTTTGAAAGAGGCTGTTAGTCGTGGACATGAAGTAACGGCTATTGTAAGAGATGCTTCAAAAATTGATGATAAAAATGTTGTGGTAATGGAAAAAACTATTTTTGATTTGACATCTGATGATGTGAAAGAATTTGAAGTAGTTGTGAATGCATTCGGTGCGCCCCTTGGTGAGGAGCAGGCGCATGTTGATGCAGGGCATGCTCTAATTGAGGCACTAAAAGGAACTGATACAAGAGCGATTATTGTAGGTGGGGCAGGAAGCCTTTACGTAGATGAAAACAAAACGCTTATGGTCATGGAAACACCTGACTTTCCAGATATATTTACCCCGACTGCGAAAGGGCAAGGACGCAATTTACAAGAGTTGCAGGAAACGGCTACTATTACATGGACATTTATTAGCCCATCTGCCATGTTTGATGCAGAGGGAAAACGAACTGGTGCATACCAATCTGGAAAAGACCACCTTTTGGTTAATTCGAAAGGCGAGAGCTACATTAGCTATTCAGACTATGCGATTGCGGTAATGGATGAAATTGAAAATCCTCAGCATATCAATGAGCGTTTTACAGTTGTTGGCGAAGCACAGTAAGTATAGACAGGTTTGGTTTGATTATCTTCAGGAAAAAGAGGCTTCTCATTGTCAGAGAAGCCTCTTTTTTTAGGTGGATTACTTCAACCCTTGTGATTCCTTCCACTCAAGGAATTCATCATATGTTAATTGCTTATCTAAAATCGACCCGTCTTCGCGAATTTCGATGATGCGGTTAGCGATTGTTTGAATGAATTGGTGGTCATGTGATGTGAACAGCATCGCACCTTTAAAGCGAATTAAGCCTTCGTTTAGCGCTTGAATGGATTCAAGGTCTAAATGGTTTGTTGGCTCATCTAAAATAACTACGTTAGAATTCGCTAGCATCATTTTTGATAGCATACAGCGAACCTTTTCTCCCCCTGATAACACAGCAGGGGATTTTTTCACTTCCTCACCAGAGAATAGCATACGACCTAAGAAGCCACGTAGGAAGCTTTCTGTTTCGTCATCTGGTGAATATTGGCGTAACCAATCAACCAATGTTTTTTCATCACCAGTGAAGTATTTATCATGGTCGTTTTCAAAATAGCTTTGTGATGTTGTCACACCCCATTTGAAGGTGCCGCTATCTGGCTCCGCATTTTCCGTTAAAATATCGAATAATGCTGTTTTCGCATTTGGGCTACCTAAAAAGGCAATTTTATCATCTTTGTTCATTGAGAAGCGCAGGTCTTTGAATAATACTTCTCCATCTAATGAAGCAGATAAACCATCAACTGTTAATACATCATTTCCGATATCACGTCCGATTTGGAAGTTGATAAACGGATATTTACGGCTAGATGGGCGAATATCGTCTAACTCAATTTTGTCTAACATTTTTTTACGAGAAGTCGCTTGCTTCGATTTAGATGCGTTGGCAGAGAAGCGTGCAATGAATTCTTTTAATTCTTTAATTTTTTCTTCTTTTTTCGAATTTTGGTCAGATAGCATTTTTTGTGCTAATTGGCTTGACTCATACCAGAAATCGTAGTTTCCTACGTATAATTGGATTTTACCGAAATCAAGGTCTGCGATATGCGTACACACTTTATTTAAGAAGTGACGGTCATGCGATACAACGATTACTGTATGTTCAAAGTTGATTAAAAACTCTTCTAGCCATTGAATTGCCTTTAAGTCAAGGTGGTTGGTAGGCTCATCTAGTAATAGAACATCTGGCTCACCAAATAATGCTTGTGCAAGCAATACTTTAACTTTATCAGAGCCTTCTAAGTCTGCCATTTTTGAATAGTGCAGATCATCGCCAATGCCTAAGCCGTTTAATAATGTAGCGGCATCTGACTCTGCTACCCAGCCGTTCATTTCAGCGAATTCGCCTTCAAGCTCTGCTGCGCGCATGCCGTCTTCATCAGAAAATTCTTCTTTTGCATAAATTGCGTCTTTTTCCTTCATTACTTCATAAAGGCGCTTGTTTCCCATAATAACAGTGTCTAACACTGTATGCTCATCGTACTCAAAGTGATTTTGCTTTAATACCGATAAACGCTCGTCCTTGCCCATTGATACATGGCCTTCCTGCGCTTCGATATCACCTGCTAAAATTTTTAAAAATGTTGATTTCCCAGCACCGTTTGCACCGATTAAGCCGTAACAGTTACCTGGTGTGAATTTAATATTTACGTCTTCAAATAGTTTACGATCACCATAACGTAAACCAACGCCACTTACTTGAATCATGTAAGCTTCCTCCTTCAAATTAAACAACGAGCAAATATGCTCTTATTTGTACACAATACTTTCTATTATAGCGTAACTTCTCCATAAAGGAAATGAAGAAATACGATATAGAAATTGTGAAAAATTTGTGCTTAACTTACTAAAGGAAGTTACCAAAGAAATGAGGAATTTTGAATGAAACATAAAAAGCTATTGCTCATCATTGCCATTTTTATTGTATCGCTTAATTTACGACCAGCGATTACATCGATTGGTCCTGTATTAAATACGATTCGTGCAGATTTACATATTTCAGGAACACAGGTCAGCTTGTTAACAGCGATTCCTGTTTTTTGTATGGGACTGTTTGCGCCGCTTGCTGTGCCAATGCAGCGCCGCTTTGACTATCGATCCTCCATTGTGCTACTGATCGCCCTGATTGGTGTTGCTACATTTGCTCGGACGTTTGTCACAAATTATAGCATGCTGCTTATAACGAGCTTGCTAGTAGGCTTTGCGATTGCCATTATTAGCCCCATGCTGAATACCTTTATTAAAATGTATTTTCCACATAACCTCGGAACCGTTGTCAGCATTTATTCTTTAGCGATGGGCACAGGTGCGGCTTTAAGTGCGGGCTTTACAGCTATTTTTTATGAGTATTTTGGTCAATGGACAATCGCCTTAGGTGTGTGGAGTGCACTTGCCATAGCAGCGATTATTATTTGGCTTGTCGCATTGAAGCGTGAGGAAGGGGTGACATTATTTGCGCCACTCTCTACTGAAGTGCGCAATCCATGGAAAACAAAAAAGGCATGGCTGCTCTTGCTATTCTTTGGTCTACAAGCATCGCTGTTCTTTTCATTAACGACTTGGTTAGCGCCTGTAGCGATGGCACAAGGATTTTCTATCGTAACAGCAGGAACGGTGTTAACGGTAATGTCACTTGTACAGCTGACAACCAACGCATTATTGCCAAGCGTGTTGGCAAAGTATCCGAATCCAATGATGTGGTTATTTGTGCTGTTAACAGTCGGCGGAGTAGGCGCTGCCTGCTTATTTATGAATGCGACTGTCGCTATTTGGGTGGGGGCCATGCTATTAGGGGTGACATTAGGTGGCTTATTCCCACTTGCCTTAACATTACCGTTAAATGAAGCACGCAATAACCAGGAAGCGAACGCTTGGAGCTCCATGGTCATGTCAGGCGGCTTTATGATGAGTGCGATTATGCCATTATTGATTGGCTTTGTTTATGACATGCTACAAAGTCATTTTTATACGAAAGTCATTTTTGTTGTATTAATTTGCGCATTATTTTGTGCTGTTTTAGCGATTCAACGTGCAGGGAAAAATGCATGAATTTACTTTGACGTCTTTACAGTTTTTCAGGTAAGGTAATAGTATATGTGAATAAGGGGTGGGAGATAGATGTATTTTCCAAAGATGATTGAGATTACAGAGGTTGGACCAAGAGATGGTTTGCAAAATGAAGCTAAATTTGTGCCAACAGCACAAAAAAAGCAATTGATTGAGCAGTTGGTGAATACGGGTGTGAAGCGCATTGAAACAGCTTCATTTGTGCATCCAAAAGCTGTCCCACAAATGGCGGATGCGCAGGAAATTGTGGCATTCTCGAAGAGCTTAGGCATTGATTTTCTTGTATTGACACCGAATATGAAAGCATTGCAGCTCGCATTAGCTGCTGGGGTGCAGCAAATCGCAGTGTTTGTTGGCGCAAGTGAAACATTCAATGAACGTAATATTCGTCGCTCGATTGAGGATTCTTTGCAGGAATGTGCAGACATGTTCCAAGTAGCAAAGCAGCACAATTTATTTGTGCGTGGCTATGTGTCGATGTGCTTTAGCTGCCCATATGAAGGAGCTATTTCCTATGAGCAGGTCACACGTGTCGTTCGCCATTTTGCAGAGCATGGAGTGGATGAAATTTCGATTGGAGATACGAATGGACAGGCGACGCCGAGAATGGTTTATGAGCGCTTTGCAAAATTGCGTGAGGATTTTCCTAGCATGAAATTTATTGCGCATTTCCATGATACGAATGGCTTTGCTTATGCCAATACGATTGCTGCACTACAAGCGGGCATTACTGCCTTCGACAGCTCGGTTGGCGGGCTAGGGGGCTGTCCATTTTCACCTGGGGCAACAGGTAATATTTCAACAAATAAGCTAGTTGAGCTGATGCATAAAATGGATATTGCAACAGGCATTGATGAGGAAAAATTACAATTAGCGAGTAATTTCGCTCATAATATTATTATGTAAACTAAAAGGGGGAATTGAACGTTTTGAAGATGCAAGCAGCCAAAAAGCATTTACAAGCGTATTTTGGCTATGAATCATTTCGAGAAGGGCAGGAGCAAGCCATCGCTCAAGTGCTGGATGGTATTGATACATTAGTTGTTATGCCAACAGGTGGTGGAAAATCACTATGCTATCAAATTCCGGCTCTCTCTTTAGAGGGAACGACACTTGTTATATCGCCGCTCATTTCACTGATGAAAGATCAAGTAGATATGCTTGTTGCAAGCGGTGTGCCAGCAGCCTTTTTAAATAGCTCACAATCGATGGAGGAAGTGCAGGACGTGCTGCGCGATGTGCGCAACGGTCGCATTAAAATGCTATATATTGCACCAGAGCGCTTAGATAATGATTATTTTTGTCAAACACTTGCGACAATTAAAGTGCCATTGATTGCCATTGATGAGGCACACTGTATTTCGCAATGGGGGCATGATTTTCGACCAAGCTATCGCAATATCCAAAATGTGCTACAGCTCTGGGCGGAGCGTCCAACCGTTGTAGCATTAACGGCAACAGCAACGCCCACCGTTTGTGATGATATTCGCTCGATACTCGCTATTCAAGAGGGGCATACCTTTATTACAGGCTTTGCACGTAGCAATTTGCGCTTTTCAGTACAGTCGGGTATTAGCAAGGATGCCTATGTAAAGCAATTCTTGAAAAATAGTCAATCTGAAGCAGGCATTATTTATGCAGCAACGCGTAAAGCGGTTGATTCTTTATATGAACAAATTAGCAAAATGGGCGTGCGTGTTGCCAAATACCATGGCGGCATGGATGAAGTGTCGCGCGCAGATGAGCAAAATCGTTTTTTACAGGATGAAGCACAAGTAATGGTTGCAACGAATGCATTTGGCATGGGCATTAATAAAACGAACGTGCGCTTCGTGCTGCACTATCAAATGCCACGCAATATGGAGAGTTATTATCAGGAGGCAGGTAGGGCAGGACGAGACGGCTTGCCAAGTGAATGTATTTTGCTGTATGCCTCTAGCGATGAGCAAACACAGCGTTTTTTAATTGATCAGGCGCAGGATCGCACACGCATACCTTTAGAGCTGACGAAGCTGCAGCAAATGGTTGATTACTGTCATACAGAGAACTGCTTACAGCAATATATCATTAGCTATTTTGGCGAGGAAAATGCGGAGGGATGTGGACAATGCAGCAATTGTGCAGATGCAAGACCGAAAGAGGATGTCACAGAGGATGCACAAAAGGTGCTGTCTTGTATCGTGCGTATGGGGCAAAAATTCGGTAAAACGATTACCGCTCAAGTGCTGGCAGGCTCACGCAATAAAAAGGTCACAGAGTTTCGTTTTGATAAATTGCCAACATACGGCATTTTAAAGGCGATGTCAGCAAAGGATATTGCTAACTTTATTGAGTTTTTAATCGCAGAGCAGCTAATTGCGGTAAGCAATGGGCAGTTTCCAACAATCTTTGTGGCAGAGCGCGGAAAAGAGGTACTGTTAGGCAATGTACGTGTTTATCGTAGACAAGCTGTTGTACAGCAAGTCGTGCACGATAAAGATCCGTTATTCGAGGAGCTGCGAGCTGTCCGTATGGCGATTGCTAAACAAGAGGGCGTGCCACCATTCGTTGTTTTCTCTGATAAAACATTGCATGATATGTGTGCTAAGCGCCCGCAAAATGCCGCAGAATTTTTAGCGATTAGCGGTGTAGGAGAAAGTAAGCTTGAAAAATATGGAGCACAGTTCATTGAAGCGATTGTGACATTCGAAACAGCTAACGTATAATATTATTATGTAAACTAATAAAATAGCTTTCAAAATAGTAGAATAACTATTTTGAAGGCTATTGTTCATTTAGACAATATCGGTTCTCGCATACGGCCAATCATAGTACATATCATTTGTAAAGTTGATAGGTGATGGATGATGAATAAATTGCTCCTCACATACAGGAATGTCAGGAAAATCTGCAATCACTTCTGTTGCCGCAGTACTTAATAGATCTTTTTCTTCCTCTTTTTGATTACTACGCGAGCGAATACCTTTTGCATAAACATATTCCTTTCATATCGCTTGATAAATTTGGCTACGAGTATTTTAGGGCAACAAGCCGTTATTGATACCCGCCGCGAGCCTCTGGTAATTCCTGATAGGCTGGTTTTTCACGCACGATGCTCCATATTTGTTCACGCAAAGCTAAAAGCTTCTTGCCATCCTTTGTCAGCTCGCAAAACTGTTGTGAAACACTATAATCAAATGTTTGTCCATCTATGGTAATATGCCATTCGTCCTCACTATAAGGTATTTGCTTACAAGTGGATTGAGGAATCAGCTTTTTTGGCGTACCGATATGAATCTCCTTCATTTCTTCATAAATAGCGCGCATGTCATCTTCTGTTAATTGCAGGGCAGTAGAAGCTGTGCCATCTACAATTAAATCCTTTGTTACTGTATTGTCGTACGTATTGATGCTATTTCGTTTGTTTATGCCAAATTGCACTTTAAAATTAAAATCGGCAGGCATTTCTTCTGGGAGAACGTTCTCCGTCTTTTCTGACAGCCAACTAGTAAGGTGAGGGCAACAACAAATACAAGCCATTTTTTCAAGACATGTCCTCCTAAAAGACAAGCTGCACAAGCACCATATAAAAACAAGTACCTGCGGCAATGGATAGCAGCATATTACGTTTCCAAAGATGCAAGCAGACGACAACGAGTACCCCTAAAATTTCAGGTAATCCGTGATGTCCTGATAAAAAGCGCACATCCTTAAAGCAATAAATAACAAGCATACCAATAACGGCAGCAGGTAATACTTTTCCGATATATTGAATATAAGCAGGTGTCGGCTTATTGGCTGGAAAAATGAAAAACGGTAAAAAACGCGTCAACATCGTACCAAGCACCACCACACCGACTGTAATAATTTGCTGTGCAATTGTCATAGGGCAGTCCTCTTTTCCTTTTGTAATGATGGACGAAGAAGCGTTAAAACACCTAAAATTGCTAGCATCGCAGGAATGATAAAGCGTTCACCGCCGAAAATGGCGAGTGAAAGTGCCGATAATGCAAGACCGATTAGAGCGCTATGATGCTGCTTAGTAGTTAGCCAGTTTTCAAGGAAAATCACAACAAAAAGTGCTGTCATAACAAATTCCAAGCCCTCTGTATTGAAGGTGATGAATGAGCCGAAAACGCCACCAATCGTTGCCCCAGCCACCCAATAAATTTGGTTAAGTAATGTGACAAATAGCATGACTTTTCCTTTATCCAGATGATTCGGAATATTTAATGTACTATTGATGGCAAAGGATTCATCACACATACCGTAAATTAAATACCATTTCTTGTGACCAGCTCTTCCATATTGATCAAGCATTGAGATACCATAAAATAAATGTCTTGCATTAACCATGAGCGTCAGAAAGAATGCGCTCAATGGATTAAAGGAAATAAGCAGCAGGTTGGCTGCGACAAATTCCATCGAGCCTGCAAAAATAAAGAGGCTCATTAAAATCGGGTAAATCGCATGAAAGCCTAAGGAATTCATAAAAATTCCGTAGGCGATGCCTAAAAATAAAAAGCCCGCTAAAATTGGAATCGTTTGAGGAAACGCAAATTTTAGCGCAGCACGTGTTGCGCTACTCAGATTTATTCACTCCTTTGTACTATATGAACGGACAGTTGTTATACCGCAAAACCTAGCAATCAGTGGGGAAGTGCTAAATCTCCACTGATTACAGCTTTCCTTTACTTTTGCCAATGTGTATCGATAAATTCATCGCGCCCTGATTTGGCACGGTCTTCCTTATAATGCGCAGTCTCTTTTTTGTAATAATCCTGATGATAATCTTCCGCGACGTAAAAAGTTTCCGCATCTCGAATAACCGTCACAATTGGTTTTTTAAAGCGACCACTTGCTGCAAGTGCCTGCTTTGATTTTTCAGCGATAAGCTGCTGTTCCTTGCTATGCGTAAAAATCGCCGTTGTATACGATTCGCCACGATCGTGGAATTGACCGCCTGCATCTGTTGGATCGATTTGCATCCAGTAAATCTCAAGTAGCTGCTCATAGCTAAAAATGCTAGGGTCAAATTCAATTTGTACGACCTCTAAATGTCCTGATTTGCCACCTTTGACATCTTCATATGTTGGGTTCTCTACATGACCACCCATATAACCGCTTGTTACTTTATGTATGCCGTCCCATTGGTCAAATGGCTTTACCATGCACCAAAAACAGCCACCTGCAAATGTTGCTTTTTCCATTGTCATTCCTCCTTGTCATTAGCCTGTATTGTATCATGTGGCAAAAACGAACGACAACATATTTGAACTTTCTTCCACAACAATCGTCTAAAATAATAATTACATATATAATATGTGGGAAAAATAGTATAATCGTACTGATACAATCGGTAAAAGGAGAATTTTATGGAACAGCACGAACAACGACAAACACGTCATCAACGGAAAAAATTTCGAAAGGGGAGACTTATTTTTCTTGCCCTCCTCGCTATTTTATTAGCAGGGGCTGCTTATAGTATCCAGCAATATCGCAGTGGGCTAAAGCTAGCAAGCGAAACAAAGCCACCAGCACAGGATTTTGCGGCAGATGCGAAAAATGGGGAAATTGAAAACTTTTTAATTTTAGGTGTCGATAGCCGAGGGGAGGAGAAATCACGCACAGATACGATGATGCTATTATCGTGGAACCGAGATACGAACGATATGAAGCTCGTGTCGTTTATGCGCGATATTTATGCAGATATTCCAGGCTATCAATCGTACAAGCTAAACACAGCTTATTATTTAGGTGGTGTGCAGCTATTAAAGGAAACATTAAATACGATGTTTGATGTACCAATTCACCATTATGCGATGATTGATTTTAAAAGCTTTGAGGCAATGATTGATGTGTTAGCACCAGATGGGATTACAGTGGATGTTGAAAAGGATATGTCAGCATTTATTGGGGTGTCATTAAAGCAAGGGACACAGCAGTTAAACGGCAAGGAATTGCTTGGCTATGCGCGTTTCCGCCAAGATGCAGAAGGTGATTTTGGGCGTGTGGCTCGTCAGCAAAAGGTAATGGATGCATTAAAAAATGAGCTATTTTCAATAGGCAATGCCAAAAATTTGCCGAAATTTGTCGGTGCTGCACAAGGCTATATCACGACAGATTTAACGTCTGCTGAGGAGCTGAAAATGGCACTATCTGTTGCTACAGGTGGCGGTGTAGATATTGAAAAAATGACGCTTCCTGCTGAAGGGACATATACATTTAATGCCTATCAGCATGCAGGCTCTGTGTTAGAAATTGATAAAGAACAAAATAAAGCGTTGTTACATGAGTTTTTACAGATGAAATAAACTGATAATTCATGATAAAATGACAGCACAATAGCTTTACAGAAAATTTGACAATTGGCAGAGGTGGTTTTTTGGAAGAGAGCAAAGCAAGAACACAAAATAAGCAACTACCGCAGGAAACATCAAATTTCTTTTCAACACGTTTTATTCGGTTTTTAGGTGGGAAAAATTTATTATTCTTCCTGCTCATTCTGTTAATTGTTGGCTGTGTCATTTTTATTTACGATAAAATTGCGTTTATTTTCCAGCCGCTACGCGTATTGTTTGAAGTCGTTATTTTACCAGGGGTGCTTGGCGTTATTTTATATTATTTAACACGACCATTTTTGCGTTTATTAATGAGATGGAAGATTTCAAAAATATGGGCGATTTTAATTATTTATCTTGTCGCAATCGGTGCCTTAACGCTAACGATTGTCCTTATCTATCCATTTTTACGCGATCAGTTTACAAATTTAATGAATGAGTTTCCAGCTTATTTCATGGCATTTGTTGAAAATATTGTGTCATGGCTAAACAATTCGCGTTTAAGTGACTATTTTTCAATGATTAATCTTGAATACGATAAAATGATTACCAACTTAACAGAGGATATTGTCACACAAGTAAAGGATTTTGCAACAGGCTTTGCGACAAGCGTAGCGACGGGTATTACGGGCTTTGTTTCCGCACTAACAGGCTTAGTGCTGTCGTTAGTCATCGTCCCCTTTATTTTGTTTTATTTGCTGTATGAGGGCGAGAAAATGCCGAAGTTTATTTTGCGTAATACGCCACCAAGCATGCGTAAATTTGTAGGAGATGTGCTGCACGACATGGACAAGCAAATTAGCTCATATATTCAAGGGCAAATTTTAGTGTCCATCTGTATCGGCGCAATGGTGACAATCGGCTTTCTCGTTATCGGCTTAGATTATGCATTGCTGCTCGGTGTATTGGCGATGGTAACAAGCGTTGTACCATATTTAGGTCCCGTTATTGCGATTACACCAGCAGCGATTATTGCAATTGTGTCCGATTCGCCTTATATGATTTTAAAGCTAGCAGCCGTTTGGACAATTGTGCAATTAATCGAAGGGAAGTTTATTTCGCCACAAATTATGGGCAAATCATTAAGCATCCATCCGATTACAATCATTTTTGTTTTATTAACAGCTGGCTCGTTGTTTGGCGTACCAGGTGTTATTTTAGGGCTCCCGACATATGCGCTCATTAAAGTGTTAGTGACACATATTTACCGTGTGTTTAAGCAACGCTATAATCGCTTTCAGCTAGAGGACGAGCATATGTATGAGGAGTAAAGGGATATATTTTATTTCGCTCATTTTGTTACTAGTGGCCTGTAGTGCACAAGAAAATGAACAGCATAATAAGTATTTAAGCGAATACGGCTGGCATGCGAAAAAGCTTCTAGCAAAAGAAACCTTTGTGCTGAAAATGCCTGAGGAATTGCTTGTTAATTATGAAGCGAATGAGCTCTTCTTTTTCCGAGAATATGAAGGGGAGGAAGTAACACAATTTCTTTATTTGTTAAAGGAACGTGACACAGAGCGCGAGCGACTTAAGGCAGTTATTTATGAATGTAATGGGGAAATCATTGGTGGTCATGGCATTTTGCCAAATTGGATACCGGGTATTTTTCGCTTAGAGGATAAAGAATGATTAAAAGAGGATAAGAAAATATAGCAGGACTGCTGACTATACGTGTCAGCAGTCCTATTTTATCTTTATTGAATTGTCTGTAGCTTCTCTACAGCACGTGCAAGTAGCGCTGAATTTTGAACAAGAGCTAGACGCACGTAGCCTTCGCCAGCTGTACCAAAGACAGTGCCTGGCACCATCACAACACCAGCCTGCTCAATTGCTTTAAATGCAAAGTCTACACTTGTCATTGCATATGGATATTTAGCCCAAACGAACATACCACCATTGGAAGGAGCCACCTCCCAGCCGATTTGTTGTAGCCCGTTCATTAATATTTGATGACGTTCTGCAAAAGTTGTACGTAAGCTTGCTGTAATTTCCTCTGCATTGTCTAAAGCAAGCGCGGCCGTCAATTGAACGGGCTCAAAAATACCGAAGTCTAAATTTGACTTTAATTGCTTAACAATGCGAATCATTTCAGCATTACCAACAATATAGGCGATGCGGGCACCTGCTAAGCTAAAGCTTTTCGATAAAGAATTGATTTCCAAGCCTACATCCTTGGCCCCAGGTGTTGCTAAAAAGCTCATTGGTGCATCGCCTGTGAAGTAAAATTCAGAATAGGCAGCGTCATGTAAGACGATAATATTGTATTTTTTAGCGAATGCTACAACCTCCTCGAAATACTGTTTAGAGGGCATTGCGGGCACAGGGTTACCAGGTAAATTTAAAAGAAGCAGCTTTGCTTTTTCCGCAATTTCTGCTGGAACGCTTGCTAGGTCTGGTAAATAACCATTTTCTTTTGTGAGTGGCATATAGTAGGGAGTTGCACCAGCTAAATGGATACCTGCATCGTAAGCAACATAGGCAGGGTTTGTCGTTAAAATAATGTCACCAGGGTTGCAAAAAGCGATTGGTAGATGCACTAGGCCTTCCTGTGAGCCCATTGTTTGTAGCACTTCCGTTTCGGGGTCAAGCTGCACATCATTGACTCTTGCGTAGTAGCGGCAGACAGCGTCGTTAAAAGCTTTAACACCTGTCAACGTATAGCCATAAGATTGTGGGTTAGCCGTAAGCTTGGCCATATTTTCAAGTAGCATAGGAGCAGGTGGAATATCAGGGCTTCCTAAGCTTAAATCAATAATTTCTTGTCCGTTTTGTTGTTGCTGTAAAGCAAATGCTTTTAGTTTTCCAAAAATCGCCTCTGTAAAAAGCGACATTTTTGATGATGCTTCGATAATCAAAAAGAACACTCCTAATCTGTTAAAAAGTACACTTTATTGTAACATAACATATAGTAAATGTATTTTAATAATTCAGAAAAAATATTAAAGTTATTGCTATTGTATACAGAACAATCTGAGAATCCTCGACTCAGCACTAATACTCGAAGCTAAGAACACATTAGTATTGCGCAATAGGACATGAAAAAAGCTGTCATCATTAAAGATAACAGCTTGGCATAAATTAATTTTTGTTTACTTCCATTGCACGATACATAAATACGGCAAAGTGAGCGCGTGTCAGCCCTTTATCCTCTCGGAATGTTTTATCCTCATAGCCTGTTGTAATATTATTTATATAGAGTGCATCGACAAATGGTGCGACTTTAGGCGATACATCAATGAGTGGACTTTTTTGCTCGCTGCTAGAAAGCTTATAGGCGATGGCTAAAGCACGTGCCATTTCTCCTCTTGTAATAATATCGTTCGGTCGAAAATCAAAATTATCAGCATGCTGAATAATATCTGCTTCCAGCACACGGCGAATATCTTTGTAATATGGGTTATCCTTGCTAACATCCGTTAAAGAAATGCCTTCATATTCGGTTGGAAGCGTAGGGAAGGCGCGGCTAATTAAAGCGGCCGCATGCTTGCGTGTCATTAATTCATTTGGTTTAAATGTGCCGTCTAGATAGCCTGTAATGACTTCTTTCTTCGCCATTTCTTGAATAATTGTATAGTAATTATGTTTAGGTGAAACATCGCTAAATGTTTGACTAGCAGCCATTGTTGACGATGGTGTAGCTACGCTTACAGCTGCGATGGCAATCGTTGCGCTAATGAATAAATTTGTTTTTTTCATTCTGTTATTACCTCTCTCATATTTGATTTGATTATTTGCTCTGGACGGAAGCTACATTATTTATCATAAACTGTTTCCCTTTTATTTTCCACTTATCTTGTCAATACACAACTTTCATGCTAGATAGATGGCAGATAAGTACTAGTTTTTTCTCGCTCAAAAAAAGTGTATATTAACTATAAGAAAAGGGGAGAGAAAGATGAAAGTATATTCATTAAGTGGGCCAAGTGGTACAGGAAAAAGTACCTCTGCGCTGCAATTTGCTTATGATAAAGGGATCGAAGGAATTATTGATGACGGTTTATTCATCCTTCATGGCAAAAAGCAGGCTGGCATTAGTGCTAAATTTGAAAAAAACACATTAACAGCTGTGCGTCGTGCCATTTTTGAAGATCCAGCACATCGTCAGGAAGTCCAAGCAGCTATTCAAGAGGCGCAGCCTTCGTCCATCTTAATTATTGGGACATCAGATAAAATGACGAAAAAAATTGCGGAGCAGCTAGAGCTTGAACCAATTACTCAATTTTATCAAGTACAGCATATTCGTTCTCCACGCGAAATTCAAATTGCTCGCTTTATTCGACAAACAAAGGGACAGCATGTGATGCCAATTCCATATGAGCAAGTAGAGCAAAATTTTTTCAAGCGCTTAGTACGAAAGGGACGAGCAATTTTTGTCAACAATCGAGTGAAAGTCGGAGAAACGACAATCGTTCAGCCTGACTTTCACTATGAAACAATCACCATTCATAAGCAAGTATATCGAGATGTGTTATTGCATGTAATGAGTAAGAGCCCTATTATCGCACAGGTAGAAAAGCTAGCATTTAATGTGGCTACGATGCCTAAAATTACTGTCAATATCATTTTAAAGGCCTCGATTCATACAAATATAATAGAGGAGCTGCAAGGCTTACAGCAGGAAATCGCAACAGCATTTGTACAAACCTTTGAGCTGGAGCCTGAGTATATTCATTTTACGATTAAAGGGCTGAAACTAATATAAGCCTTAGTTGCTGCGTGTAAAATTCGGCTGGCGCTTTTCAACAAATGCACGCACGCCTTCGGCAAAGTCATTGGGCGAAACAAACGGAGTAGTGCCTTGCCATAAAGCAGGTGTTGATTCTGTGCATTGTTGCACCGCTGCTTTGACCGCCTGTAAGGAGTCAGGAGACATGCCTGCTACAAGCTTTCCTAAGCGAATCATAAATTTTGTTACATCCTTTTCAGCGACTAAGTAATTTAACATACCTGCTTGAAAGGCTTCTTCTGCTTTATAGGTGCGTCCTGTGAAAACAAAATCCTTCGTTGTAGAAGGACCAACAAGGTTTACAAGACGCTTAGCAAAACGATTGTTTAGCATAATGCCTAATTTTCCAACGGGAATGCCCATTTTCGCTTTATCTGAGCCAATGCGAATGTCGCAAGCAAGTGCAAGCTCTAAGCCTGCACCCATTGCAGGTCCATTAATGACCCCAATAACGGGAAGTGGTAAGCTTTCAATTGTCGAAATAGTACGCTCCATTTCAACAAAGGCTTGCTCTGCCTGCTCCAGCGACATCGTATGAAATTCTTTAATATCGGAGCCTGCTGAAAAATTTTCACCAGCTCCACGCAAAATAAGCACTTTATTTTTCGGATTTTGCAAAGCTTGTAAGGTAAGGGAGGCGAGCTCACGCCACATATTTGCTGTTAATGCATTTTTAGCTTGTGGCCGATGGATAGTAATAATCGCAAGGCTAGCTGTTTCTTGATAAATCAATTTTGCGTCTTCCTCATGTAAGCGTACTGTTTGTATTTGCACAAAAAGCCCTCCATTTTCTTTTGAATTACTGCAAGTATGCCACAAAAGTGCACCGAGTTGAATAAAAATGACTGTTTCGCTATAATGAGAACAAACATTCTTATTTTTCATTGAATATAAATAGCATATTATACGACGCTATATTTAGTAAAAATAATATAGCACACGCACCAAATCTTTAATAACAAAAGTACCTTCACGCCAAATTAATAAGGAGTGCTGAGCATGACAGATTATTCGATTTATGTTAAACGTTTTCAAGCAGCTTTGATTAGTCAGTCAAAATCTAATTATACAGTGAAGCAATATAGCTTAGATAGTGCACAGTTCGTAAATTTTATGAAAGAACAGCAATATGAAATATTAACAGTAGAGGTTGTACAAGCATATAGACAATGGTTGCTGGAGCATTACAGCTCATTACAAAGTGTCAATCGCAAGCTTGCGAGCTTAAAAAGCTTCGTTCATTTTTTACAAGCGCGCGATGTGATTCCTACACTTGCTGATGATTTATTCAGCCCAATTCCCTTTGAAAAAAAGGAGCTGCAAACGTTATCTCCATTCCAGATGCGTAAAGCATTACATGTGTGGCTTATTTCCTATGAAACGGCAGAGGAGGACGAAATTCGTTGGATGGCATTGCGCAATTATACGATTATGCGTGTTATTGCAACACTTGGCATTAAATCGAGTGAGGTTGTGCGCATGAAATGGTCACATGTCCATGAAGGCTTTGTTCGTATATTAAGTAAGCGTAGTTATCGCGATTTACCGTTGCCACAAGCATTATTGGATGTATTACAATTTTATAAAGAAGAAACGAGCAAGCGCTTTGCGATTGCACAGGACGTAGATTATATTTGGCTCGGCTTGGGTAATAAACAGGGTGATCCAATTACTGTAAAAACAATAGAGCGTTTATTTGCCTACGTCTCACAGCAAGTAGGCTTTGCCGTTACAACGACAAATATGCGCTATACAGCGATTCAACAGGATATGAAAAAGGAGCAGCAAGAATTGGAGGATTTATATGAAAAATACGGCTATGCAAGAAAAGGTGTGCTGCAAGAACGAGCAACACGGATGGAAAAGCCCGAGTAAAATGCTATAATTAAAAAAGGAGGCGGTACAATGCGGTCAGAGGTAGAAATGTTTCAGCTTTTTTCAGATTTCGCATCACAGGATGAACGCATTCGTATTTCGGTGCTAGAGGGCTCACGCACGAATCGCAATATTCCACAAGATCATTATCAAGATTACGATATTAGCTTTTTTGTCACAAGCATGGATAGCTACTTAGAAAATGATGATTGGTTACAGCACTTTGGTGAGCTTGTTTTTGTCCAAAAGCCCGAAGACATGGAGCTTTTCCCTCCAGATTTTGAAAATTGGTTTACTTATATTTTATATTTTGCAGATGGAATTAAAATCGATTTAAGCTTAATCCCATTAACAGAGCTCAAAAATTATTTCCAAAGCTCAGATGGGTTAGTGGAGGTGCTACTGGATAAGGACAAGCGAATCTCGCAGGAGGTTATTGCGACAGACGAAAAATACTGGATTCAAAAACCGTCTGCACGCAGCTTTGATGATTGCTGCAATGAATTTTGGAGCGTTGCAACATATGTGGCAAAAGGCTTGCGCCGCAATGAGTTTTTATTTGCAATCGATCACTTGCATAACAACATAAGACAAGAGCTGCTGCGCATGATATCATGGGACATCGGTATTCGCCAAGGCTTTACATTTAGTGTTGGGAAAAATTATAAATTTATTCAGCAGCATCTAGCGCCCGAAGTCTATGAAAAATTACTTCGTACCTACGCAACAGCTGGAATTGAACAAACATGGCTTGCTTTTGAGCTATGCTGTGACATGTTCCGCGATATTTCTCACGAAGTAGCCGAAAAGCTTGGCTATGCGTATCCAAGCTATGATAAAAACATTACAGCCTGGATTGACAATACATATAAAAAGGGGAATAACTAAAATGGCTATCTCATTAATGGAAGCATATTTAATTGAATCATTACGACCAAATTACAGCTATGAACAAGTAGCAGCACAATTTGAAAACAAAGATTTATCATTATTTGAAGAGATGCAATCTGATTTCTCACTATTACAGCAGCTGTATGATACAGATAAAGCACTTTTCAAAGAAGCTTATACAACAAGCTATCAAGTGAAATTTTTAACAATTAATGGCTTGAAAAATATTTTACGTATGCGCTTCGGTATTGATGAGAGTCAGTACGAATTACAGGAGTTTGGTGCCTATAATGTACCAGCGAATGTAGAGACAGAAAAGGAAATTGCAGCACTTGTTTCATCAAACTGGAAAATTGAACGTAACGGAGATACAATTCATATTTTTGTCTAGAGCTTGCAAAATTTGCGGTGCTGTGAAATAATAAATTATCAAGCTTTCTAGGGTTCCGTAGCAGATGCTTTTGCTAGTCTGGTCCGAGAGAAGGCGCACACAGCATATGTGTGTTACACGGAAGGATAAAAGCCTGGGAGAATGCAATCATTCTCTCTGGCTTTTTGTCATTTTTAAGGAGGAATTTACGATGAATTTAACATGGCTCCAAGTAATTATTGCAGCAGTTTTTGAGGTAGGTTGGGTTATTGGCTTAAAGCATGCTACGACACCTCTTGAATGGGGGTTAACGATTGTATGTATTATTGTGAGCTTTTATTTAATGATTCATGCAGGAAGCAAGCTGCCTGTTGGCACTGTGTATGCAGTGTTTGTTGGATTAGGTACAGCGGGGACGGTTATAGCGGATATGATCATTTTTGGTGAGCCTGTGCATGTAGGGAAATTGGTGCTGATCGCTATTTTATTAGCTGGAGTTATCGGCTTAAAACTCGTATCTGGTGAAAAGGAGGAGCAGGCATAATGGCATGGATTGTATTAATTTTAGCAGGATTGTGTGAAATGTTAGGTGTTTTTATGATGGGACGCATGTATCAAAAACGCGATATTGCTTCCTTTGTTTATATGATTATTGCCTTTTCGGCGAGCTTCGGCTTGCTAGCAATTGCCATGGAAACATTACCGATGGGAACAGCCTATGCAATTTGGACAGGAATCGGTGCTGCTGGTGGCGCTATCCTTGGCATGATCGCATTTGGTGAATCAAAGGATTGGCGACGTATTGTCTTTATTACGATGATTTTAGGTGCAACAATTGGTTTGAAATTGATGTAAAGGCTTAATGAAAATCACTTCAGCATATGCTATAATTTAAGTACAAAGAACCGAGGGAAGGAGTAACTAAATGACAGATCGCGAACTATTAGAATTACTCGTACACAAAGTAACAGGTATGGAAGGTAGCATACAAGACTTAAAGACTGAAATGCAGGAAGTAAAAGCAGATGTGCAAAGCTTAAAGACTGAAATGCAGGAAGTGAAAGCAGATGTGCAAAGCTTAAAGATTGAAATGCAAGAAGTGAAAGCAGATGTGCAAAATCTGAAGGCTGAACAGCAAAAAACAAATGCTCGCTTAGATGGTATCGAGGCGAAGCTGCATATTGTTTACGAGCAAACAGGGCGATTGACTGAATATCATGCTGAAACGATGATGCGGTTTGAGCAAGTGGCGACGAAGGATGATTTAGAGTACTTTGCTCAGAAAATCGCTGAGCATGATCGAGATATTTTTTATTTGAAAAAAAGAGCTTAATTTTCAATAGAGCGAACGATAACGACCTAGACAGAGGCTGTTATCGCTCGCTTTTTTAATTCGTCCATATCGATAATTTTATAGCTGCGGCCACATTTTTCTAGCAAGCCTTGTGCGCAAAACTGCGATAGTACATGTAATAAATGGCGGTAGGAAACACCTAAATAATCGCAAACCTCTGTATGCTTTTCTTTATAAATGCCGTTATCTGCTAGCAGTACGATAAATTCTGCAAGGCGATTTTCGAGCGGATAGGCAAGGCTTTTCGAAAACTTAGCGGTCATTTCTGATGTTTTATTTCCTAAAAACGTCGATAAATAGCGTAAAAATACAACATCTGATAGCAGCTCTTTTTTACATTTGTTTATTGGCAGGGCTAAGCAAATAGTAGAATTCATCGTTTGAACACCTTTGGAATAATAATTTTCATCAAGTAGCTCTAGCTCACCAATAAAGGCATTTGGCTGTGCAAAGCTAATTAATGCGACCTTTCCATTTTCTTGTGTCATGTAAATTTTTGCTTTTCCCTCTACAAGAAAATATAAATACTGTGGAAAATGCCCCTCCTTAATAATCCAATTACCACGTTCAAAGCGATGTACTTCCACTAAATTTGTAATATCGAATGAAAATAAATGATGAATTGGAAATTGCTCAATATAATATTTTTTCTCTTCATTTTGTAAAATTTGCATCGTAAACCACCTAAATATGAGATATCTCACATTATTTTAAAAGAAAGCATGCTATGATGCAAGACAGATGGAGGGATATACAATGAATAATCAACGCTGGATGTCACAAAATTTCTTTACGTTTTATATGACATGGGGCATCTTTTTACCATATTGGACAGGATTTTTAATAGAAGCAAAGGGCTTAACGGTTGCAGAGGCAAGCCTTATTATGAGCTTTGGATTAGTAGCAAGAGGGATTTCAACTATGTTTGCCTTTCCGTATATTTCAAGCAAATGGAGCAGCAAGCGTGTAGTAGATATATTAGCAGCAGCATCCATCATCACCGTATTATTTTTTATTCCTGCAAGCTCCTTTATTAGCTTATTCATGGTTACGCTATTGTTCAGCTTTTGCTTTCCTGCATTGATGCCAGCAATCGATAGCATGGCAGGAATACTTGTTCAACATGGACAATTGCATTATGGAAAAAGCCGGTCTTATGGATCTGTAGGCTTTGTCGTGATGGTGCTCATCGTCAGTGTCATAACGGGAAAATTCGGTGATAGTACAATTGCTTGGCTATTGCTTGGTGGATTGATTTTATTGTTTGCATTAAATATGCGACAAGCACCAGCGATTTTATTAGAGAAGCCGCTACGAGCAAAAATTGGCAATCTTTCAATGAAGCAATTGTTCAAAACACCCAATTTTTTAATTGTATTGCTTATTGCAATTTTATTACAAGGTGCACATGCTTCTTATTATAGTTACGGCTATATTTATTTGCAGGAGCTCCATGTACCAAAATATTATATTGGTTTGATTATTAATATCGGTGTTTTTGTAGAAATATTATTTTTCGCTCAATCAGATCGCTTTTTTGGACAATGGAAACCAGCCACATTGCTAACCATTGCCGCAATTGGTTCAACGGTGCGTTGGCTAATGGTTGCACTTATACCAACAATTCCTGTCTTTATTTTATCGCAAACATTACATGCTGTATCATTTGCTTTAGCGCATTTTGCTGTCGTGCTGTTTTTCACACAGCACTTGCCGAAGGGACAAATTCCAAATGCACAAGGCATGTACAATGCTTTTGCGATGAGCTGGAGCACTGCGGTTTTAACATTGCTCGGTGGTTATTTATACGAAATCGAGCCGCGCTTCGCCTTTTTAGGAATGGTTGTATGTACGATACCTGCACTTGTTTTAGCATTGTATTTAAATAAGAAGAAATAAATTTTTGATTAAAAAGGGAGCGTCCCGAAATAACTTTTCAGACGCTCTCTTTTCTATATTGAAAATTAAAAAAATCAGGCGTATTATATATACATATTCAAAGTTTTGAATATGTATATATAGAAAGGAGAGGTTTGATGGGAGGAGAGCTCCAGCAATTTAAAGCCGATTTTTTTAAAGCATTATCACATCCTTTACGTATACATATCCTTGAGCTACTTGCAGAAGGTGAAAAGAGTGTACAGGAAATTCAAGATGCACTCCAAAAAGAAGGCTCTGCGATTTCGCAGCAGCTAAGTGTTTTGCGGGCTAAAAATATTGTAGTTGGCGTGAAGGATGGCAAACGAGTTTTATATTCTTTGAGAGACCCGATGATTTTAGATTTGCTCGTTGTTGCAAGAAAAATTTTTAATAACCACCTTATCGATACAATTACGATGCTAGAGGAATTAGATGAGGAATAATAAATAGAAAAGAAGGGTTTGAGCATGGAGAAGCTGCAAATGGGAAGGTTTAAAGGATATTCATTAGCGCATTTTCGAAAAGATCTTTTATCTGGACTAATTGTAGGCATTGTCGCAATTCCGCTCGCAATGTCCTTTGCTATTGCATCGGGAGTCAAGCCTGAATATGGAATTTACACAACGTTTATTGCGGGCATTACCATTTCATTATTTGGTGGCTCAAAATATCAAATTGGCGGACCGACAGGGGCTTTCGTTCCGATTTTACTAGGCATTGTCTTAGCATATGGCTATGAGGATTTATTGCTCGCAGGACTTATGGCTGGCTTGCTGCTATGCTTAATGGGCTTTTTTAAATTAGGCTCCTTAATTCAATTTATCCCACGCCCTGTGACAATTGGCTTTACAGCAGGTATTGCAGTCATTATTTTTACAGGGCAAATCGCTAATTTTTTAGGGCTAACAGAAATTGAAAAGCACGAAAATTTTATTGCAAATATGCGAGAGCTTGTTATGCATCTTGCCACAATTAATTTATATAATGTAGTGATTGCCCTCATTTGTTTAACAGTTATTTTAATAATGCCGAGAATTTTACCGAAAATACCTGGTTCTTTGGTTGGTATCATTATTTCTACAATTGTGGCCATTGTCTTTTTTGCTGGGCAAGTACCAACAATTGGTACAGCCTATGGAGCGATTCCGAATACATTGCCACAGTTTCAGCTACCTGACATCACATGGGAACGCATCGAACGTTTAATTGGCCCAGCATTTGTCATTGCGATGCTTGGTGGCATTGAGTCACTGTTATCGGCAGTTGTTGCAGATGGCATGACAAAAACGCGGCATAACAGCAATAAAGAGCTTGTTGGGCAAGGCTTAGCGAATATCGTGACACCGTTGTTTGGAGGAATTCCTGCAACAGGGGCAATTGCACGAACAGCGACAAATATTAAGAGTGGGGCGACATCGCCAATATCAGGTGTCGTCCATGGCATTTTTGTGTTGCTTGTCCTATTATTGTTCGCACCATATGCATCGCACATTCCTCTTGCAAGCATGGCGCCAATTCTAATGGTTGTAGCATGGAATATGAGTGAGCGTCATCATTTTATGCATATTTTAAAATTAAAATCAGCAGATTCGCTCGTTTTAATCGTAACCTTTTTATTAACGGTGTTTACGAGCTTGACGATTGCGGTGGAAGTAGGCCTAGTGCTTGCGCTCATTTTATTTACAAAGCAAATGATTGATATCCCTACAATTTTCAAAGTGTTGCCAGACCATTCAAGAAAAAATGAAAAGATGCAGCCATACGTCGTTAATACGATGCATGACTGCCCGCAAATCAGCATTTATACAATGGAAGGCCCACTGTTTTTTGGTGCAGCACAAATGTTTGAGCAAACGATTTTGTCAACAGCTGAGCCTAAGCCAAACATATTGATTTTACGTATGAGCAAAGTGCCATTTATGGATACAACAGGTGAGGCTTATTTCGATAATATTGTTCAGGAGTTTAAGGGAACCATTCTTGTGACTGGTCTATCACCACGTTTACAGTCAGCCATGAAAAAAAGTGGCTTGTATGATAAAATTGGCAAACAGTACTTCTTTGAGCATACAGGTCAGGCAATTGATGTCGCACTACGCTATTTAGATAACACAAAATGCATCGGCTGTCAGCACTTTGCCTTTCGAGAGTGTGCACAATTGACAAAAGGAGTGGTGCAATGGGAATTACCAGATTAAGACCATTTAGTATTCTATGTTACTATGAAACAGCGCTTTAATCAAAGGGGTGTATAAAATGAATGAAGATATAGAAATAAAACGCTCTTCAAAAGCAGAAAGCATTCTATCTCAGATCAATAGTAAAACGAAGCTAGGCGATTTACGGAAAATGGCGAAGGACATTAAAAAAAATCATGAACTAGCTATGGAATTTTGGTCAACCGGGGAGTTTTTGCCTAGACTATTAGCAATCTTAATTATGGATAAAAAACTTCTTTCACAAGATGTGCTAAATGAGCTTGATAAAGATATGCAGACTCACACTTTTGATGAACGAAATAACTTAATGGATTGGTTAATGGCTAATCAGCTCACTAAAGACAAACAAAAAATTGCGTTGATAGAGACATGGGAAAATAGCCCTTCTGCTCTGCGAAGACGGACTTTCTGGTATTATCAAGCGCGATTGAGATGGACTGGACAAACACCACCTGATAACACTGCAAACTTACTAGCTGCAATAGAAGCTAATATTACGCAGGAAGAGCCAGAAGTTCAATGGGCTATGAATTTCACCGCAGGCTGGATAGGTGTTTATGATGAAAAGAATCGTGCGCGTTGTATGAAGCTTGGTGAGCAAACGGGTCTGTACAAAGATGAAATGGTAGCCAAAGGATGTACCCCTAGCTATTTACCAGATTTTATTACAATTGAAGTTAATAAACGACATCATAATTAGTTGTCTTTGAAAAAAGTAAAGCAATTCAAAGCCCCCAATTCCAAAGTTACAATTGTTAATAAAAAAGCCTAATTTCATTGATTGACAATTAGGCTTTTCTTAATTATTTACAAAATTTTTTAAGCATTTTATAAAATACCCCTTTATAAATAATATCGAGTACTGCTGCGATACATAAAATAGCGGAAACGACGATTGTTCGTTTTTTCATTTTGAAGGCTCCTTTCAATACATGACTCGCTTCATTTTAACATGGAAAAATAGTATTTATCTTATAAAATTTAAAATAGTAGGAGGCTACTCATGTATAAGAAGATCATTGCTTTTTCAATGGCAACTCTTATCTTATCAGGCTGTAATTTACCACAAAGCTCAAAGGGGACAAATATTGAAATAAGTGAATCGCTTCATAACTATGATAAGGAAATGCTTTTAACTGCTTTGGAGAAGCATCCTGAATTCCCTCAACTTAATCCTGATGAAACGATTACGATTAAAGAAAAAAATGAAACAGTGACCTATTTTTCGCAAATAGAATATCGTCCTGGTAAATCAGAGAATAATGAATTTACAGAAGTAGAGGCTTCTACTGCCGAATACTTCATTACTTTGGTTAAGATATTAGAATTAGAGGGGGATGAAATGAAAAGCTATTGGAAATATCAATATTTCCCTTCGACAAGTAAAGTCTCTTTAATTGAGAGCGAGGAAAATTCCTCTTGATAAATGAGTGAGATATTGCTTATATTTTAATGAAAATTGCCTATCTTTAAAAAGGCGATCAGACGAAGTGAGATGTATCATTGTACATACAACCGATTTTCACTTCGTTAAAATGCGATTTTACAAACACGGAACAAACGTTCTTTTAAGAGGGTGAAATGTATGGAGAAAACGAAAATTATTGCACATCATCTTGAGTTTAAAGAATTTATCACTTTGCTGCGTGCGTTGGATGAGGAGGTGTTACGGAAACCTATCACTGAAGGGGAGTGGTCGATTATAGAGATAATCGGTCATTTGATTGCGTGGGATGAATTTGTACTTCGTGATAGAATACCGTATTTCTTTCAAGATAGCACTTTCCCTGCTGGACCAGATGTGGTCACTTTCAATGAACAAGCTGCAGCATCCGCCCGTAAAAAGGAAGCCGTTGTCGTCCTTGATGCATTTTTGTGTGGTCGAACTCGATTGATTGAACGATTAACTGAAATACCAGATGCGCTTTGGGAAACTGAAATAACAATTCATCAATCCCAACTAACTTTATTTAGTTATTTTAAAGGGCTGATGACACATGATTTACATCATATAGCGCAAATAAAAGAAGTACTATAACGAAAAAGTTCCCAAATTGATATTTGGGAACTTTTTAAGTAATTAAAAACAGCACGAATTGTCCGCACTGTTTCAATATGTAATCATTAAAGCGGCAAAACCATGATTGGCTCATTATCGCAAATTTCACCATTATCACGGAAGCCAAAGCTTTCATAGAGCTTTTTAGCGTGTGGATTATCGGTGCTGTAAGGAATCCAACAATAACGTGCAGGTCCTGCAGGGAAGGTACGTATAAATGCCAAAATTCCGCCATAGCTTTTCGACCATAGCCTCGTCCCTGATATTTCTGGTCAATCATCAAGCGCAAAATACAATGGCTATCATCTGCAATCGACGGCAGCTCATCGGTATAAATAGCGAATGGAAATGGCTGTCCGCCATTAGTCGCAAGAACATAGCATGAGGCAACGCTCGATAAGTTCGATGCAACAAAGCGACGTTGCTCCTCCTCAACCTCTAAATTAAAAATCGCACGGCGGTTCTCCAATGTAATCTCTCTTAAAGTAATCATGTAAACCCCCTCCTTTTGCACATAGTTTTGTTATTATAACACAAATAGAAAATCCTATGGACAATGACAACATCTGTATGCTAAAATCAGTGAAATACATTGAAGAGAAGAGTAGGTTTCAAGATACCTTAACAGAGAGCTCGGGTAGGTGCAAGCGAGCAGGTGGACGGAAGCTGAAGCAAGGCTTGGAGTAGCACATCGGATGAAGCATATGATGATGTGACGGGTTCTCCCGTTAACGAGACACAGTATGATTGTACTGATAGAGGCATAATTAGCGATAATTATGTGAAATAGGGTGGCAACACGTGTCGAAAAGTCGATTCCGTCCCTAAGGTGAAAATCTTAGGAGGTGGGATTTTTTTATTGCTTAAAATAAGGAGGAGACTTGATGACACGAACAAAAATCTATTTATTAACAAGCTTTTTTATTGCCAATATCGGTGAATGGGTTTATTTTATTGCACTGAATTTAATCATCTTAGCGTTAACAAGCTCCGCGACAAGCGTGACGATTCTTTATCTATTTATGCCGATCGCTATGCTAGTAACGAATAGTTGGGCTGGATCCTTTGTTGACCGTGTTAATATTAAAAAATTAGTTATTTATTTGCATCTTCTGCGAGCTATTCTCATTTTAATACTCGTTATGACAACACATATGCTAACCATTTATATACTCACGTTTTTCATTCAAATATTTACAGCGATTTATACAAATGCCATCTTTGTTTATTCAACGAAAGTAATTTCTGAAAATGAGCAACAACGCTTTAACGCCTGGAGAAGCATGGCACAATCATCCGGCTTTATATTAGGTCCAATGATTACGGGCCTGTTTTTCTTCATCGGTACAGCCCATTTAGCGATTGTCATGAATAGTATCGCATTAATAATTGCTGCATTACTTCTCGGAAAATGCCCTCATATAAGCGAGACAGGCATACAACAACGAGTTACGTTTGCAACGATTCAAGCTGATTGGCGCATCGTCTATCTATATGCCCACAAGCATCTTTCGATTAGCTTTATTTTTATTTTGAACGGTCTTTTCATTGTTTGCTTAACAGCTATCGATTCATTAGAGGCAGCATTTGCGACCAGAACATTACAAATGTCAGAAAGCACATATGGGCTGCTAGTCAGCATCGCGGGTATCGGCTTTATTGCCGGTTCGATTTGTAATATGAAATGGCTCGTTAAGCCGTTAAACGCTATCTTTTATGGCGTGTTATGCTGTAGCGTCGGTTATTTATGTTATGGGCTAGCACAAAATTGGTGGATGGCCGCACTTGGATTTTTTATTTTATCCTTCGCAAACAGCTTTGTAAGTGTCGGTTTTATGACCTATATTCAACAAGCGTTACCAGCAGCGATGTTAGGTCGATTTACTGCTATTTTTAGCTTACTTGAAGCATTTACAACCATCACTATTTTGCTGCTGCTAAGCATTGGCACACAAATCATTTCATTGCGAATACTTGTATTATTAGGCACTTGCTTGCTGTGGGGATTAGCCTTTTTATACGGGGTTTATTACATCAAGCATCGAAGTGCTGTATACTGAAAGGGAGGTGAAGATTGTGCTTCCGAAAATTTTAAAGGATTTTTTAATATATTTGACAACGATTACAGGAAAATCACAGCGAACACGCAAAGAATACGAATATGATTTAGTGCTGTTTTTTCGATTTTTAAAGGCAATCGAGCAGGATATTGCACTAACAGACTTACAAAAAATTAATATTTCCGATGTGACAATCGAAATGATTAAGGAAATTACGCTCGAGGATTTATATTTATTTATGGAATATTGCGAGGTACAACGAGGAAATTCGCCAGCCGCACGCGCGCGTAAAGTCGCGACATTAAAATCCTTTTTCAAATACTTAAAGGGCAAGCGTCGTTTAATAGAGGATAATCCAGCAGATGAGCTAGAAACACCGAAAATCGGAAGGAAAACGCCTGTTTATTTAAATTTGCAGGAGACACGTCAATTTATTGCAGCAACAACAGCACAGCCTTATAGCGAGCGCGATTATTGTATGATGATGTTTTTCTTAAATTTAGGTATTCGTGTTACCGAGCTTTGCTCCTTAAATTTGCAGTCGATTCAAGGACGTCATATTACAGTTATCGGAAAGGGCAATAAGGAACGCACTGTATTTATGAATGAAAGCTGCTACGAGGCCTTGCAGGCATATTTACCAAAACGCCATACCTATAAAGGGGACGGAGCTGAGCCGCTTTTCGTATCGCAAAAGGGAACACGCTTTGCAAGACAATCCATTGCGAAAATTGTTAAACAGTTGAATACAGCCACACTAAATAAGGAAAAGCTCACACCGCATAAGCTGCGCCATACATCCGCCACATTAATGTATCGTGCAGGCGCTGATATTCGCAGCCTACAGCATATATTAGGGCATTCCAGTGTAGCAACAACACAAATTTATACGCATATTGAGGACGAGCAAATTCAAGAAGTGATGAAAAATAATCCACTAAATGACAAAAACCAAACTTTATGAACCACTCATAAAGTTTGGTTTATTTATGTTTTTTCTTCATATATTAAATACCCGCTCGCACTGTGCGTGCCTGTTCTGTAAAGGATGCTAACTGCTCTTGTGATAATTGCAGTAAATAAAAGTGAAAATTGACAGGCTCAACACCGAATTGCTCACACTTTTCTAAGTAATGCTCATAGCCTTCACGATACATCGACATAAACAACACCCCTTTGTAATATAACAGATTTTATTTAATGATATTAATATAGTACAGAAATCCTTTACCTGTCAACCTATTTATTTCAGAAAATTCCGCATTATATAGTTTACATAATATTATTATTCGAAAAAATATATTCATTAAATAAATATTACGGATGTGAAGAATGTCATATTCTAATAAGTAGCGCTAATGATAAAATCACTATTGAATAGAACAAAGATAATAGATTATACT
This sequence comes from Lysinibacillus louembei, assembly GCF_033880585.1. Lineage (NCBI taxonomy): Bacteria > Bacillati > Bacillota > Bacilli > Caryophanales > Bacillaceae > Lysinibacillus > Lysinibacillus louembei. Next base: position 2,955,501 of record NZ_CP137624.1, on the reverse strand, counting down.
TATAGATAGTGCATTTTAGCTAAATTTTAACTCGATTCAGCACGATTTTCTGTTACAAAAGAAGATAATTCAATCAAAAGGGATTCAAGCCCCTTGCTGAAGCAAGTTAATTCTCCGGCGGATGTCACAGATTTTTTCGAAAATCTGGACAGCAATTACACGAAGATGTAATTGATTTGTAAGAGTAATTTATGAACAGGGAGAAAGTTAAATGATGAATAACTCTCATATTTTAACGAATATGGAGCTTACGTATGATGAGCTAAAGGATATTAAAGCCGCATTAGATGAATCAGCTATCGTAGCTGTAACAGATGGGCGCGGAATTATTACAAATGTCAATGATCGATTTTGTCAAATTTCCCAATATAGTCGTGCAGAACTAATTGGACAGGATCATCGCATTTTAAACTCTGGTCATCATCCAAAAGCATTTTTTAAAGAATTATGGCGCACAATTAGCAAAGGGGACACATGGAGCGGGGAAGTTTGTAATAGGGCGAAGGATGGAACGCTTTATTGGGTGCAAACGACAATTGTTCCGTTTTTAAATGACAAGGGGAAGCCATACCAATATATCTCGATACGCACAGATATTACCGCCCAAAAAAATATAAAAAAGTATACGCATTTTGCTTTTCACGATGATTTGACAGGTTTGCCAAACCGTCGTAGCCTTTTAAATACATTGGAAAGGCAAATGGAAATCGCTGAAAGAAATCAAACGAAATTTGCACTTTTTTTCATCGATATCAATCGCTTTAAAAATATAAATGATGGCCTTGGCCACAAAGTAGGAGATATGTTCCTACAGGAATTTGCTAAACGGTTAAATAGTATTGCTACAGAAAAAGATGCGGTTTTCCGATTAAACGGAGATGAGTTTGTCTACCTTTTAAAAGATGATTCACAAATTAAAGCAATCGCACAAAGCATTATCAATATTTGCAAAGAGAGCTTCAGCTTTTACGATTATGAGTTTTACATTAGCGTTAGCATGGGGATCAGTATATTCCCTGACCACGGTAATACAATATCAAAATTGTTGCGCTGCGCAGATATTGCGATGTATGCAGCTAAGCAAAAAAGCAGAAATAATTATGTTATCTTTGAAGCAAACATGAAAGGTGTCGATGACCGCTTACTGCATCTTGAAACAAAAATACACCAAGCGCTTCGAGATGATGCTTTCGAGCTTCATTATCAACCGAAGTATAGTTTGCAGGATAATAAAATGACAGGGATGGAAGCACTTATACGTTGGAATGATGATGAATTAGGCTTTATCCCACCAGATCAATTTATTCCATTTGCTGAGCGATGTGGTTTAATATCTGCAATTGGGGAATGGGTTTTAAAACAAGCAACTGCGCAAATAAAAAAATGGAACGAAGCCTACAATAGCCATTTACGCGTTGCAGTCAATATTTCGCCGATTCATATTGCAGAAGCAACCTTTATTCCGAGATTAGAAGCAATATTAGATGAAACGCAGGCAAACCCGCAGCATTTAGAAATTGAAATTACTGAAATGTCGATGATGGATTACACCGATGAGCTCATTGAAAAAATAAAAGAGATGAAAAAAATGGGCATTGCAATATCGCTAGATGACTTTGGTACAGGCTATGCCTCATTAAGCTATTTGCGTCAGTTTCCATTCGATGCCTTAAAGATCGATCGTACATTTATTCAAAACATCCGAACGACGCCTTCAGGTGAATCGATGGTTGCAGCGATTATTTCATTAGCAAATGCTTTAAATTTAAATGTTGTTGCTGAAGGTGTTGAACAATCTGAAGAGCTCGACATATTGAAAAAGCATAATTGTCAATCTGTGCAAGGATATTACTTCAGTAAACCATTAACAGTAGAAAATTTAACAGCATTACTAGCAGCGCAAAAGCAAAAATGAAAGCAGCCACTCTATTTTTAAAAATAAAAAGAGTCCCATATACGAGTCATATCTAATATATGGGACTTGCTTATTTTTGGACTGCCATTCTTTTTCTTACCAAACAATCTTATTTACTGAATAGCTGATATTAAAACTTCAATTAGGTAGTCCTGATCATTTACATTGCATGTAAATACATATACAGGCTGATAATAACCTTTTGTATCATAAGTATAGGTTAAGCGAACATTCTTTATCGTTAATGTATCACCTTTTTGTAAAGGCTGGTACGTGCTAAACTCTCCGTTTACCAATGCATTATATGCTTGCTGTTGTGAAATTAATTGCTTTTTCGCAACCATTTCATTGTCACTAATATCAAATAAGATGTCGGGTACTGGCTGATTAAACAGACTAATCATAACCAGACCTTTAGAGAAATCTTCACATGTGAATTGTAAATTCTCTGGTTCAGCTAAATCCCAACGAATTGTACGTTCATCTTGTTGCTGATAGATAGCGTTATTAGGTAGTAATCCTTCATTTTTTAACCAATTTTCTAAAAGTTGCTTCTGTTGTTTAATATCAACTTTTAAAGGGGCATCATTTATATTATCTAATGATACAGACCAAGAGCCATTTGACATGAAATACGTTAAATAATAGGCATTTCCTTCATCATCTTGAAATGTAAATATACGATTATCCCCATCAATCCGCATGCCACCTTGTTGTTGCAAATTAAATTGTTTTGCAATAGATTGAGCAATTAAATTTCCCTTTTTTACATCATTCACATCTTTATTGTAATAAACGCATGCGTTAAGTGATTTATTGGAAAGCTCCGTTTCCAGTTCCATTTTGATGTGCTCCATATTTTGTTTTTGAGCGGGTTTGAATGGCAGATTTCCAAATTCTTGTGCGTTATACACACCATTTGCCACACCAAATAACGCAATAAAAACTAGTGGAATAGAAATAGCTTTCACAATCGGGATGAATGTTAATTTTCGTTGTTCGTTCCATAAAATGAATACCATCACGATAAAGTACCCTGCTAAACTCCCAATGGTATTATGCAAAAGGTCATCTAATTCAAAAATCCCTTTACCCGTAATCAATTGGGACATTTCAATACAAGCCGTGAAAATAATTGATATGACGAGCACACGCCAAAATGATTTGTTTTTATGATGAATCAACGGTAATAGCACACCTAGCGGTACAAACATTAACATATTAAAGATGATTAATTGAAATTCAGTCAGCGACCAAGCATTCCATGCATTTATATAACTGGTGAATAAATCAAAATTAATCTGCCCTGTATACCTTGCCCCTCGACTGAGAGTAGTGATTCCAAGTACAACAATGAACCAACAAATAAGTAAGGTGATGAAAACAAATTTAGAAAAACGTATTGGATACTTTCTCTGATAAAATTTCCTATATATAAAGTAGCCAATCATCAAAATTGCGATGATAAAAATAGAATATTTTACATATGGTAAAAGACCGAATACTATACTAATTAAATCCATTATAACGTAACCTCCTAAATGATTTGACTTGTTCATTGTAGCAAGAAGTTCTTAAGGTTTTTTTAGTGTAAAACTTAAGATTTTATGAAGGATTTCAAAAAGATGGTTGCTATTCGCCTAGATAAATAGAAAACCAACTGTTTTGATTAAACTTTGTTTCAAAACAGTTGGTTTCCTTCTGTATAAAATCAGCATTTGCAATCAAGCTTTATTAAAAGCTACATCTATATAAAAAAGCAGAATTAGTCCTTCAACTAATTCTGCAAAAAGCTACTATAATGTGTAACATTCTTGTTAAATCTTTTAATAATTTATTCCGACAACAGCTTTTGCAATTGCTGCAGGTCTTCCTCCGCAATCAAAGTGCGATATTCCTGCAAAAGCTGCAAATCCACTTTAATCATATCTTTGTATGCCTCATAAAGAGGTACTGTTAAATGGCGCAATACGAGCGGCACAGGGTGTTTATGGTTAAAGCGTTTCATATACTTCAACATAAACTCCTCAGATAGCTGGCAGCTTGTATGCTCACCGAGCGCTTCAAAATCAATAAATTTAATATGTGCAACAATAAAATCCTCCGCTAAATAGCGATTATATCGGCAAATTTTTGTCCAATTTAATTGATTGCGATAACGATGTAGCCAATGCGGCTCCAGAACAGCACAAAGCAAATCTAATTGTACCTCGCTAAATGAAGCGATCATCTCGTCCATTTCTTTATTTGTTTTTCGTTTAAAGCCATGTGAATCATATTTTTGGCATGCCAAAGATGGGATACCTTTCACTAAATGCTCGCTACCGCTCCACTTATTTGGGCCAACATCATATTCAAAAAATTGTAAATCCATTTCCTCTTCAAGCTCGTCTAGCTCCATATAATGAACTTCCTGGCTTGCATAAAAGTTATCATCGTTAATAAACTGCTCCACATAATTAGCAAAGTCCTCGTTTAATGGTACTTGACGTGTCTGTAAAAAATCAATGAAATAGCGCTTAAAGGAGCCTGTTAAACGATTTAATACAGGATAGTTATATTGCAATGATGGTGACAGTTGGTCTAAATGCTCAATTAAATATTGCTCCGTTAAATATGGATTTGTTAAGCATATATGTGCAAAGCTAATTACTGATAAATATGGCTGTAAATCATTTGGATGCATTTGCGATGCACGTGAACGCCACTGAATATACTGTCTAATAAAACGTTTGCTGAAATCAGGATGCTGTTGCTGAATTTCCAATACCTGTTTCATGGATATTTGCTTCAACGTTGGCTCAATCATTTCTGGATTAAAATTTTCCGGGAAAGTGAGCGCTTCAAATTCCTTTTGAATATCATATTTTCGACGATTACTATGTGTTGGGAAGCTATATGACCCGATGGAACCTCGTTCCTCTAGCAATATATAAGCAAGCTCCTGCTTTTGATCGCGCGTTAAACGTACATGCTTCGGAAATTTCACAGAAGCAAAATACGTAACATTTGCCATATCGTAAAAGAATTTATAATCCCCTTCAGGTGTATATTCACTTTTTGTTGTATTGCGGCACCAATAAAGCAATGCACCATAAATTGGCTCATAATTAGAAAAGGTAATATTAGCAATGGAAAAAATATTATGTGACATCGAGTCATCATAAACCGTTTTTATAAAATCAATTTGTTTAATTTTTAGCATAATGAACCCCCTAAGCTATTATATACTTTCATGGAAGAAATGTGTAGGAAAGTGCCGCGTATCAATGCTTTTAAGCCATAGTTAAGAAATGGTGCCAACATAATTGGTTTTTCTCCAATGGAAGTTAAATTTTCTTAACATTATAAATAGCAAAAATTTATATAAAAATTTTATTTTTTAGTATAAACTACTTATACCACTTATAGTATGAACGTCACAGAAAGTTTAAATAGTAATTTTTACCTATTACTATCCAAAAAGGGTGGAACTAAATATAAAGAAAGGGAGATATTCCAACCTAAAGTGTAGACACTATGTATCTGTATAACAGTCCCCTCAATAATAAGAGAAAGAATGTGAGACTATGAAAAAGAAGAAAAATTTTAATAAAATTATGACATCTACAATTACGGCATCAGTTGTAGTCAGTACTTTAGCGACAGGCGCACCAAATGCTAATGCAGCCGAAGCGACATTCAAGGACGTGCAGTCAGATGCTTACTTTTACGAGGCTGTGAATAGTTTGCATGCACGTCATATTATTAGTGGCTATGAGGATGGCACATTCCGTCCAAATGAAACGCTAACGCGAGCACAGGTAGCGAAAATCATTGCACTTGCATTAAATTTGGATACAACAAACATCACAGATCCAGAATTTAAAGATGTATCGAAGGGGCACAGTGCCTATAAATATATCGCGGCTTTAGCCAATAAGGGAATTATTACAGGGTTTGAAGGAGAATACAAACCAAATCATCCTGTCACTCGTGCACAGGCAGCGAAAATTCTCTCTTTAGCCTATAGTTTCGACATAAAGGATTCACAGCAGCTCGTATTTACAGATGTGAAGCAAGGTGATTGGTTTAAAAATTATGTTGGTGCATTGATTGAAAATGACATCACAACTGGTACGACGCCAACAACATTTTCGCCTAATAAAAGTGTGACTCGTGGGCAAATAGCCGCGTTCGTTTATCGTAGTGAAAGCCAGCTCACACCTGTGCAAGTAAATGAAACAATAGCTACGATTACAAATGAAACTCTCGTTACATCTGAAAGAACATACACGCTTTCAGACGAACAAAAGAAATGGATAAACCCTAGTAATTTAGCAGCTCTAGAAGGAGCTAGATTAGCATTAACATCAAAGGGCAATAAAATCGAAAAAATACAATCTGTTGAACTTATTGCAAAGGGTACATCAAGTACAGATACAGCTAATCCCTATGCAAATCACGTTGTATTTGATGGAAACGGTGCAAGCATTGATGCGAATGTCACAGTAAATGGTGACTATATCACCATCAAAAATATCACAATTAAAGCGGATTTCCATGTGGGCCAAGGTGTTGAAAATTCTTTCTTTTCTGAATTTTTGAAAGTAGAAGGGAAAACAACGATTGATGATTCCTTACAAATAGCAAAGCTTGCTTCAACAAATCCTGTCCCTGTAGCTATCAATAATGCGAGAGGCAGAGTTGTTTTCAGTGAATTCCAGTTGGGTGATGTGGGAATCGATAAAAATGCAGATGTTATTTTCCTTGGAACATCTACAACAGTAGGAGAAATCATTGTTAATAGCAATGTCATGTTAACTGCTAACAGCTTGTCTAGGGTTGTTATTGCTCCAGGTGCTACTGATGTTACGATTAACTCAAATGTGAGCACTCTTGAAATCAGGAATAAAGAGTCAAAAGTAACGATAGGAGCAGAAATGAGAATCGGTAATCTAATCCTTCCGTCAGGATTAAAGCCTACTGATGTCATTCAAAACTATGATGCTATAAAAGAAAGAATCGAACTAATTAATGGAAGAAAGGATTCAGAGCCTACACCTGCAGTGCCTTCAGGAGGTGGTGGTAGTGGAATAACAGACACAACAGCACCAGCCGCAGTGTCAGGGGTCACTGGGTCAAGTCTAGATACAAACCCTCTAGCACTAGGTGGCTTGCAAAACAGCATTTCTTGGACAGCTAGTACAGCATCTGACCTTTCATATTATGAAGTATTTCGATCAACTAATTCAAATGGCACTACTGGCGCAACAAAAGTAAGCAGTAATATTGGAAAAGGAGTAACAACATTTACGGATACGTCTGTTGTTGCAGGAACAATATACTACTATACAGTTTATGCCGTAGATACGAGTAACAATCGCTCAGCTATTTCGAATGTGGCAATGGTGACTACTGTTACGGATTCCTTTGCATTAGCGCCAGCAGCACCAACGGGATTGCAGGGAGTATCTCCAACACTGGCAGGTAATGATGGGAAAATTACAGGCCTGGATGCAGGTAAGACTTATCAATATAAACAAATCATTGATACAAACTGGGTAGATGTACCTTTATTAGCGACAGAAATTACAGGCTTAAGTGCAGGAATCTATGAAGTTCGTTTTGCAGCAAATGGAAGCACACCAGCAAGTTTATCAACACCAGTGTCTGTTCCAAGTGCAGGACAATCACAAGCACCCTCATCTATCCAATTGATTAATTATGAAACACCAGGCAATGATGTTGTTGCTGTACCTACATTGCCAATAGGCTCAATCATTAATGTATATGATGCAAGTACAAATGGCAATATTATTGGAAGTTTGACAGTTACGACTGTCTCTCAATTTAATATGGTAAACATTCTAGGAGGTTTTCCTCTAGGTCTTGATAAAGTGTATGTAACGGTGACAGAGAGCGGAAAAACAGAAAGTGCAAGGGTAGAAAAAGGCGTACCAACGACTTTCCCGAATGCGCCAGCGATTAATGATATTACGGTTACTGACAATGCCTTTGGGGCAGATACAGTGAAAGTGAAACTTCCTTCACCAATAAGCGATTATATAATTACTGTATATGATGTGTTAGGCAATCAATTAACATGGAGTTTACTACCTGATGGAATTGATGAAAAAACAATTTCGATTTTCTCTGGTTTTGCCAACGGAACAACTGAAATTGATGTAGCGATTGTAAAAGTAGCAGATAATGGGACACAATATGCGGAGAGTTTAAGAACGCGCATGAGCGTTGAGGCGCTAGGAACTTTAACTGTTACTTCACTGGATGATCCATTAAGCAATGACAAAGTAACTATCACAGTCACTGAATCAGCAGATGCAGGAAATGAGTTTGCTTATAAAGTTTTTGATGATGTGGTTGCAGTTATGACAGGTAAACCATCATTTAATACAGATGTATCTTCTTGGGATGCACTTCCACCAGATGGGAAAATTACGGCAGCTGCTGGCAAGTTCGTAGTTGTAGTAGAAAGAACAACAACAGATAAACTTGCAAGAAAGATGGGACAAGTTATTGCGAACACAGTAGCGAATAATCCATTATTAGAAACAGTTACGATAGACGGGAAAGATGGCGTCAGCTCTCAAGATGGGCAAATGGAAACGATTCGCCTGAAGTTTTCAGCAAATATTGATCCAGCGACAGTCAATATTAATTCATTTACTATTCCTGGTTATACTGTGGAGTCTATAAAAGTAACAGATAAAAATGGAAGAACACCGCTACTTAGTGATGGTGTAACACCTGATTCTAGGCATACTCAAGGTGAAAATCAATATATCACAATTCGAGTTGCACCAGTGACTGGCACCCACTTTACACCAACAGTTATTCAAAATCCAAGCGTATCTATAGTAGATATGAATGGCGTGCATATAACTGGGATTAATGTGACAGCAGTGGATCAAGCTGCACCAGTGATTATTAGTTCAGCTTTCGTTGACAATGATGGTTCTAACAATGTAAATGCAGGAGACAAGCTAACCGTTACTTTCTCAGAAGAAGTAAATGTTAATTCTGGTAATTTAGTTGAATTAGTGGATGATTTCACATTAAGCAATCAAACAAATCCTACATTTGCTTTTGCTAATGATGATATCTTTGCACTTTCAGGAAATACGGTCACGGTCACATTAGGTGCGACGACCGTATCAAAAATCGAACCAAATACAACTATTACAATAAGTGATAATGGTAACAATATTTCTTTAAGAGACGCTGCCTCTAATAAAGCGAAGCCTCAAAAAGAATTTGTAGATGAAAATTCTTATTCTATTTCAAAAACAATAGATATAACGAATATTCCATTATCTACTTTACCAGCACCTACTGCAATAAAAGCACAAGGAACGAATGCAGGAACAATAAAGCTGACAGGCTTAACAAGTAGTGTTACTTATGAATATATAGTTGATGACAGTGCCACAACATCTGCTAGTACAAATTGGGCAGGGGCAGTAACAGCTCCCCTAATAGGAATCACTGAAATTGACAATATTCAGATCAATGCAGGGCAATATGTGCATATTCGTGTAGCTGCACCACCAGGGCAGCCAACAAATGCTATACAAGACATAGGGCAAATTGAATTAATTGATATTAAGCCTGCTGCAGCACCTGATATTTATACATCGTTACCGTCTAATGCAGGATTCACAAAATTATATAATTTTGATTCTAATCAGAGCTATGAATATTTTGTTGATAATAATAATAGCGCAGCAGATAATGCACCAGAATGGGCAACTGCTACACCTATAACGGGGGTTCCTTCTCTGGAAATTCAGGCTAGCTCCCCACAATATATTCATATCCGTATAAAAGCAACCGCAGAAAAACCTGCATCTTATATAAAAAGTCTTCCAGGGGTAGCTACTCCCCCTTAATACAGCCTATTAATAACCGAAAAGGATCACTATGTTAAGTGGTCCTTTTCATCTTTGTAGCTAAAATTATTTTTATATAGAAGGTAAAAATCATGCAAATTCAAAAATTAAAGCAAACAAAAGTAAATGAAGTATTCGCACATTTTAAAAATGTGAAGGGTGATTTTTTATTAAATAATTTAGACAACGACTCCTTTGTTATAGGCATTTCAGCGGATAAAAATGAGAAAATACTTGGGCTTGTCTTAGCGGAATATAAAGAGCTAAATAGGATGGGCATCATTTATTCGGTCAATGTTAGAGAGAACTCGCAAAATACAAACATGGAAGAAAAGCTATTGAAGTTTGCCGAAAAGGAACTGAAGGCAAAAGGAGCTAAAGTTTTATACACCAATATTTTTCCTGAAACAAGCCCAAATATGAAATTTACATTAAGAAAGCAGTCGTGGATGCCACCAGCTTTAGATAAGACGCATTTTATTATTAGTGTGAAGGATATGAACCAAGAAAAATGGATTGAAACGAGCACTTTTCCTGAAGGTTTCTCTATTAAAAGCTTGAATCAAATTCATGAAACAGAGCTAGAACCCTTACGTAATGCCAATTGGTATCCTAAGCATTTATCACCCTTAGAGGATTTTCAATTTGGTGAAACGAGCCCACAAACAAGCTTTTGGGTTTACTTTAAAGGAGAAATCGTTGGGTGGATCTTAAGTAAAAATATCAATAATGAATATTTAGTTGTTACATCTCTCTTTATTAAAGAGGATTGTAGAAGTCATTATATTTTACGTCCATTATTGGGGGAGGTAATAAAAAATCAACTCCAACTTCACATACCTTATACTCATTTTGATGTGAGGAATCAAGATAACAAGGTATTAAAATTTTTTAAACGTTTTTTTAGACGTTATATTTATCAGACAATAGAAATTCATAGTTCGTATAAAATATTAAGACCGTAATGCCAGCTCATGAATAAAAGGAAACCGCTTCAAGGGATGGAGCGGTTTTTATAATGCCACAGAATACCGTAGTATACATTTTAAAAAAATTATATACTTGTCCATAGGGCTTTCATAAAAAGTCACCAAAAAGAAGGAGATGACAAGAATGAAAGCAAAATATATCGCATTTCATGAGTTTGGTGAACCAGCAAGTGTGTTAACTGTAACAGAAACAACTGTTGAACCACCAGCAAGTGACGAGGTGCTTGTACGCATGCTAGCAAGGCCCATCAACCCTTCTGATTTAATTCCGATTAAGGGAGCCTATGCTCATCGCATTCCCTTGCCAACAATCCCAGGCTATGAAGGTGTTGGGATTGTAGAAGATGTTGGGACAAATGTGAATAAAAATTTAATTGGGCAGCGCGTACTACCACTAAGAGGTGAGGGCACTTGGCAGGACTATGTAAAGGCGCCTGCTGCACTCGCCATTCCTATTCCCAAAACAATCGATAGCTTTACAGCTGCGCAAATGTATATTAATCCAATTACTGCATGGGTCATTTGTACGGAGGTGCTAAAGCTAAAGCCAACAGATACACTCGTTGTCAATGCATGTGGCTCTGCGATTGGACATGTTTTCGCGCAATTATCGAAGGTGCTTGGCTTTCGCTTAATTGCCATTACACGAGCAGCTATACATACGGAGCAGCTATTAGCACTAGGCGCTGCTCATGTCATTTGCTCAGAGCATGCTGTTCGAGAAAAAATAATGACATTAACGAATGGACTAGGGGCAAGTGCCGCTATTGATTCAATTGGTGGGGCAGCAGGAACAGAGCTAGCCTTTTCCTTACGTCCACAAGGTCAATTTTTAACAATTGGTCTGCTATCAGGTATACAAGTCGATTGGACAAAAATTGCAAAGGACGCACAAGCAAACGCTGCAATCTTCCATTTGCGTCATTGGAATAAAAAAATCTCTATCGCTCACTGGCAAAACACGTTCAATCAATTAATGACATTAATTGAACAGGGGCAATTAAGCTTTATGCCCGCCGTTGCCACATATGATTTAGCTAATGTCAAAGAGGCTGTACAGCATGTGGAAGCCGCTAAAAGGAAAATGGGTAAAATTTTTTTAGTTTGAGAAAAAGGGCTGCCGAATGTTTATAAGCAGTCCTTCTATCGTTATGTAACAAAGCGGCTCAAAGCTTTTTCTGTGTAGGGCATAAAGAAATGAAGAAGAAAGCCACCTAGGCAAACGGTTAACACTGTTCCAATGCCAATAGGGCCATGAAATAGCATCGCTAGCACTAGAAATACAAAATAAATTAACGTTCTGGCTATTAGCAAATTTGTTTTCATTAATTTTTGAAGAAGCAATGTAAGCCGATCAATAGGAATCGGGGCAAAATTAACATACAAATAAATAGCTGTGCCTAACCCTATTATAACTAAGCCAACGATAAAGCAAATTGCTTGGGTATACCATACTGTTGGCATTAACGTATCACGCCATAAAAAAAGCCACAAATCAATACCAACCCCTGTAATGAATGCTGTTACTAAACCTAAAAATTCTGGTCTTTGCCTCGCTAAAATCGCGTTACAGCCTATCAGTAGTATCGCAATAACAATTTCCCAGCTGCCAACCGTCAATCCTACATGTATAGATAATCCTACTAGCAATGCGTCAAAGGGGGATGTCCCTAAATTGGATTGAATCGTTAAAGAAATACCAAGTGTTAACATCATAATACCTATCAGATAAAAAATATACTTCATAATGTTTGCACCCTCATTTTTATGTTGCAAATACAACAAAATTAAATTATATTAACTATATAATTTTTTTATTGTATTTGCAACATAAAGGAGGTTGGCAATGACAGAAATTCTTCGTGAAATTGGCATGATTGCTAGAGCACTAGATTCCATTAGTAATATTGAATTCAAGGAATATGATTTAACCAAAGGTCAATATTTGTACCTTGTACGAATATGTGAAAATCCAGGTATTATTCAAGAAAAGCTAGCTGAAATGATTAAAGTAGACCGAACGACCGCAGCTCGTGCGATTCAAAAGCTAGAAACGAATGGCTTTATTGAAAAAAGAAATGATGAGCACAATAAAAAAATTAAAAAGCTGTTTCCAACAACTAAAGGAAAAACGATATTTCCGATCATTAAAAGAGAAAATGATCACTCAAACAACATCGCGTTAACAGGCTTCTCAACTGAGGAAGCAGAGCAAATTTTCCAGCTGCTAAAAAGAGTTCGGGAAAATGTAGAGATAGACTGGGAGCTCGTCAAAAAAGGTCATAAAAGAAACTACTAAAGGAGCATATAGATGACAATTACAATTAAAAAATGTCAGCAAGCCGATGTGAAAAAGTTACAGGAAGTAAGCATTGAAACATTTGAAGAAACGTTCAAAGATCAAAACAGCACTGAAAATATGGAGACCTATTTAGCCAAAGCATTTAATGAAGAGCAGCTTCTAAAAGAGCTAGCAAACGAGCTCTCGGAATTTTACTTGATTTATGTCGGGGGAGAAGTAGCAGGCTATTTAAAGGTCAATATCAGCGAGGCATAAAGTGAGAATATGGGCGATACAACGCTTGAAGTTGAGCGAATTTATATTCGCAATCGCTATCAAGGACAAGGCTTAGGCAAACATTTAATGAACAAAGCTATAGAGCGTGCAACAGCACAAAACAAACAAAGCATTTGGCTCGGTGTTTGGGAGAAAAACGAAGCTGCTATTGGATTTTATCAAAAGGCAGGCTTCATTAAAATAGGTGCACACGCCTTTTACATGGGCGACGATAAGCAAACAGATTGGATTATGAAGAAATCCATATAAACCTATTTAAATTGTTCATGGAAAAAGTAATCATCTTAAATTACTAGGTGATTACTTTTTATTTGCCTCTTGAAATTTAAATTGATGGAGTAGAAAGAATTAAACTTTTTATTGAATGCTTACTAAAAAGATAGTATGATTTCCTATGTATTTTTAATGGAAGGAAGTGAACTCATGAGTGATTTAGAAAAAATTAAACTCATGAAGCCACCATTTCCCAAGCTACGATGTTTTTCTTTCAAACCTATAATTATCTAGGAGAGGATTATTTTGAAGAAAAACATCGAAAACAAAGCACCTAGCTTATTATTACTGATTGTATTAGTAGGCTTCCCACAAATTAGTGAAACCATTTTTAGCCCATCATTACCTTCTATCGCAGAAGCGTTTGAAGCTTCTATGAGTGATGCACAGCTTACGATGAGTGTGTACTTTATCGCTTTTGCCTTCGGGGTATTTTTCTTTGGGCGTTTATCCGATAAAATCGGTCGTCGCAAGGCAATGATTTATGGGCTGTTTTTATATTTTGTTGGTAACATATTTTGTTTAGTAGCAAATGAAATGGTAGTTTTATTAATAGCACGTTCTATTCAAGCGTTTGGTGCAAGTGCTGGCTCAGTTGTGACACAAACGATTTTACGCGAAAGTTTTTCTGGCATTGAGCGACATAAATTGTTCGCTCAAATTTCAGCTGCCCTTGCCTTCACACCTGCCCTTGGTCCGTTAATTGGTGGCTTTACCGATTATTATTTTGGCTTTAAAGTCGTATTTTGGGTGTTAGTCGTTATGAGTGTTATTGTATTTTGCTATGCGTTTTTACGCTTACCTGAAACAATGCTTACTACAATCGATACGAAGCCTTTCATACCGATAATAAAACGCATGATTACAAATGCCCGTCTATGGCGCTATAGCATATTAATAGGCGGTATTAACGGTGTATTATTTAGCTACTATGCCGAAGCACCGTTTATTTTTACAAAATACTTTACACTGACAAGTGCAATGTATGGTTTTTTAGGTATTATCGTTGCGCTCTCTTCTATCGCAGGTGCGATGCTATCTAAACGACTCGTTAGCCATACAAAACCTGAGAAGATTATCGTATGTGGGTTAGCTATTATGCTCATCGGTACAACACTAGCCACATCGGTACATTTTTTGCCGATTACATTACAAATGACAATTATGATTGTTAGCGTGTTCATTATTTTATTTGGTACAGGGATCGCTTTACCAAATTGTTTAAGCTTAGCACTCATTGATTTTCAAGACGTCATTGGTTCTGCGGGTGCGATATTTAGCTTAAGTTATTATTTACTCGTCAGTGCTACAATCTATGGGATGAGTGTTTTTCATAACGGAACACTCCTTGCGATGCCACTATATTTTTTAGCATTAGGGATTGTTATGCTTTTCATAAGCTTGCCCTTACTTTATAAAAAAAGATGCGATATTTGAATAATGTCATGATGCTTTAACAAAAAATAAATACTTGACCATCATGCCACATAATCTGAAAGTGGTTATTTACAGGTAGGAATCCATTTTGATTAATCTTTTGTCAAAATGGATTCTTTTTATTTGTCTAGAATGAGTTTTTGCGTGATATTTTTAATCAGACTTTCTTTCACCCTAACAAAAGTCGATGGAGAAAATAAAAATTTCACAGCAAATGCATGCCCCCTCTAATTATAGCCCGTCATATCAAGCTTCACTAGGATTGGTGTTCAGCGGAGGAGGTCGGGTTAAGAAGGGATTTTCTAGTTAAATATGAAACAATAAAATCATGCTTCAAGGGACTTCTTTTTTGCAAAAAAACAAATTCTCGCATAAGATAGTAACATCTATAAAATGTAAAACTATAATTGAATAAAATGAAACATCAAATTGGACAGTTCATCGCCCATCTCAAATATTTTGAGGTGGGCGTCTTGTGTCAGTAACGATTATTCATAGGGATGAGATCTATCACACCGAAGCTTTTACTCATTATAGTTTGCGCGCTAACAAGACAAGGAGGAATGCAAATATGCTGAAAATATTTGCCTACTTAAGCCGCAAGGAATGGCTGCTTATTCTAACAAGTATCATCTTTATTATTGGACAAGTTTGGCTCGATTTAAAGCTGCCTGACTATATGTCCGAAATTACAACACTTGTACAAACACAGAGCAGTGGAACGAGGGATATTTGGCTCGCTGGTGGGAAAATGCTGCTGTGCGCACTGGGGAGTGCATTATTAGCAGTAATTGTTGGTTATTTTGCTGCAATGGTTGCGACATCACATGCTAAAACATTGCGCAAAACATTATTTGAAAAAACATTATCCTTTTCATTACAGGAAATTAATCGTTTTTCCACAGCCAGCTTGATTACGCGCTCCACAAATGACATTGCACAAATTCAACAAACTGTTGCAATGGGGTTACAAGTAATGATTAAAGCGCCAATTTTAGCCGTTTGGGCTATCTGGAAAATTTCCGATAAAAATTGGCATTGGTCGTTTGCAACAGGTATCGCAGTGCTTGCACTACTCATTATGATTAGCACATTAATTATTTTCGTCTTACCGAAATTTAAAATTGTGCAAAGATTAACAGATAACTTGAATCGTGTGACACGAGAGGGACTGATGGGCATTCATGTAGTACGTGCCTACAATGCCAAGGAGTATCAAGGCGAAAAGTTTAATAGTGCTAATACACAACTAACAAATACGAATCTACTCGTCAATCGCCTAATGGCAATTATGCAGCCTGGTATGGCGCTAATTATGTCAGGTTTAACGCTGTCTATTTATTGGATTGGTGCACATTTAATTATGGATGCAGGAGGCACAGAGCGAATCGGCTTATTCAGCGATATGATTGTTTTCACAGCCTATGCAATGCAGGTCGTGATGGCATTTATGATGCTGGCGATGACCTTTATTTTACTGCCGAGAGCATCTGTATCTGCAACGCGTATTAATGAGGTATTGTCGACAGAGGCAGTAATTATTGATGGTCAGCTAACAGCTGCACCAACGAATCGTAAAGGGGAAATTGAGCTGCGTAATGTGAGCTTTAAATACCCAAATGCAGAGGAGTATGTCTTACAAAATATTAACTTCACTGTTCAACAAGGGGAAACGGTTGCCTTCATCGGCTCGACAGGTAGTGGGAAAAGTACATTAATCAACTTAATTCCACGCTTTTATGATGTAACGGATGGGGAAGTGCTAATTGATGGTGTGAATGTAAAGGAATATACGCAGGAGGCACTGCATGACAAGCTCGGCTATGTATCGCAAAAGGCAGTACTATTTTCAGGTACAGTGAAATCCAATGTTGCTTATGGGAAATCGTCAACAGAGGCGCAAGTGGAAAAAGCCATTGCGATTGCACAAGGGCAAGACTTTGTTGAAAAAATGGAGGATTCCTACGAGGCTACTATCACACAAGGCGGAACAAACCTTTCTGGTGGGCAAAAACAGCGTCTTTCCATTGCGAGAGCGATTAACCGTGAGCCTGAAATTTTCATTTTCGATGATTCCTTCTCGGCGTTAGATTACAAAACAGACCGCCAATTGCGCATGGCTTTAAAGCAAGAAACACAAGGTGTGACGACATTAATTGTGGCACAGCGTATCGGCACAATTAAAGATTGCGATAAAATTATCGTATTAGATGAAGGAAAAATCGTTGGTATAGGTAAGCATGAGGAGCTCTTACAAAATTGCCAAACATATCAAGAAATTGCTTATTCACAGCTATCAAAGGAGGAGCTTGAAAATGACAAATAACCCTCAAAGTTCTGAAAAGCAACAACAAAGCTTTAAGCAAGCATGGGGCAAGCTCATTGCTTATTGTAAGCCTTATTTATTTGCTATTATTTTTGCGCTAATTCTAGCAATCTTCGGCACGGTTTTCACGATTATTGGTCCTGAGAAGCTAAGCGATATTACGGATTTAATCGCAGAGGGCATGATGGGCACAATGGATATCGAGGCGATTGGCAAAATCGGTCTGTTTCTAGCGGTGCTTTACGGTTTAAGCTTTGTCTTCACATATATCCAATCCTTTATTATGGCGACGATTACACAGCGGATTTCGAAAAAGCTGCGCAACGATATTTCAAATAAAATGGATAAATTGCCGTTGAAATATTTTGATTCAACGACACATGGAGATGTTTTAAGCCGTGTGACAAATGATGTTGATACGATTGGGCAAACATTGAACCAAAGCATCGGCTCATTAGTAACAGCTGGTGTCATGTTTTTTGGCTCGCTCATTATGATGTTTTGGATTAATGTGCCACTGGCATTATCAGCAGTTTCCGCAACAGTTGTCGGCTTTGTGCTGATGTTTCTTATTATTTCAAAATCGCAAAAATACTTTATTCGACAGCAGGAAGACTTAGGGAAAATTAACGGCCATATTGAAGAAATGTACTCTGGGCATAATGTTGTCAAAGTATATAACGGTGGACAAGAGGCAACACGTACATTTGATGAAATTAATGAACGTCTCTTTACGAGTGCATGGAAGTCACAATTTATGTCGGGTATGATGATGCCCTTAATGATGTTTATTGGTAATTTAGGCTATGTTGTTGTCTGCGTTGTAGGGGCAGCACTCGTTGTTAAAGGCTCCATTACCTTCGGGGTGATTGTTTCCTTTATGGTCTATATTCGCTTATTTACACAGCCTTTAGCACAATTGGCACAAGCAGCAACAAGCTTACAGGCAACAGCTGCGGCAAGCAAACGCGTTTTTGAATTTTTAGAGGAAGACGAGTTAGAGGATGAGCGTCATAAAACTGAGGTCTTAGTGGCGAAAAATGTCGAGGGACATGTAGCGTTCAAAAATGTGCAGTTTGGCTATATGGAAGACCATCTTGTTATCAAGGATTTTTCAATGAATATTCAGGCAGGGCAAAAGGTAGCCATTGTCGGTCCAACAGGTGCTGGGAAAACAACGCTTGTCAATTTGCTAATGCGCTTTTATGAAGTAAATCGTGGGGAAATTACCATTGATGGTGTGCCAATCCAATCAATTACGCGTGAAAACGTCCACGAGCTATTTTGTATGGTGCTACAGGATACATGGCTATTCGAAGGAACGATTAAGGAAAATATTATTTATAACAAAGCCGATGTGACAGATGAAGAGGTTGAAGCTGCTTGTAAGGCAGTTGGCTTAAATCACTTTATTAAAACATTGCCAGAGGGCTATAACACGCTATTAAATGATAAAGCAAGCCTTTCTGTTGGACAAAAGCAGCTTTTAACGATTGCTCGAGCGATTGTGAAAAAAGCACCTTTGCTTATTCTGGATGAAGCAACGAGCTCTGTTGATACGCGAACAGAGGTGTTAATTCAAGAGGCGATGGACAAGCTGATGGTAGGCAAAACATCGTTTGTTATTGCACACCGACTATCAACGATTAAAAATGCGGATGTAATTTTAGTGATGAAAGATGGCGATGTGATCGAAAGTGGCAGCCACGAGCAGCTCATTGCCCAGCAAGGCTTTTATGCGGATTTATATAATAGCCAATTTGAGGATGCTTCGTAAGAAAGTCGATTATCTGAAAAGGCATGTCCTTTTCAGATAACTTCTTGTGAGAGGAAGAAGTTATGGAAATTTTAACATCAATTTTAATTTTACTTGTTTTATTATTAGTGACAAACGTATTAGCACATTATATTTCATTTATCCCCATTGCCTTAATCCAAATTGCCTCTGGTATTATCGTGGCACTTGTTGCACAGGATTTTACACTCGATATTGAAGCAGAGTGGTTTTTATTATTATTTATCGCTCCCTTACTTTATCACGATGGAGCCCATTTCCCACGCGAGCAATTATGGAAAATGCGCTTACCTATTCTTGGAAATGCTATCATATTAGTATTATTAACAACTATTGTTGGTGGATTGTTTGTTCATTGGCTCATTCCATCTATTCCATTAGCGGCAGCCTTTGCATTAATGGCGATTTTATCACCTACTGACCCTGTAGCAGTAAATGGAATTGCAAAGCGGGTACATATTCCAGAGCGCATTATGAATTTAGTACGCGGCGAATCATTAATTAATGATGCATCGGGATTAATTGGCTTTAAATATGCGGTAGCTGCCATTGTCACAGGCTATTTTTCTTTAAAGTCAGCAACCTTTGATTTTACATATATGTTTTTAGTCGGCGTATTGATTGGGGTACTCGGTGCATTTTTCATCTTTTTAATTCGTCTCCACTTGCGCCGCATCGGCATTGTTGATTCGACATTTTATGTATTACTACAAGTATTAACACCGTTTATTTTATTTTTAGTGGCGGAGGAGCTATTCCATGCCTCCGGGGTTATTACCGTTGTAACCGGTGGGGTTATTGCTGCTATTTTTAAGGAAAAAACAGAGAACTTTATTGCACGAGAGCAGGTCGTAACAGAGCATGTTTGGTCCATTATTACCTTTGCGTTGAACGGCATCATTTTCCTTCTATTAGGCTTGTTATTACCACCCGCAACGAAGGCGATTTTAGCGAGCCAAGAAATTCATAATGCCATTTTAATTTTATACGTGCTCGCGATTGGTATCGTCGTTTTATCTATTCGCTTTGTCTGGGTAATGCTTTCAAGTAAGCTATTGAGTAGCAACAATGACCATGTGACGCTAAAGGAGCATTTAATTACGACGCTTGTTGGTGTACGTGGGACGATTACGATGGTCGGTATTTTATCATTACCTTTACTAACAGAGCAGGGCGCTGCTTTTCCAAGTCGCCAATTACTGATCTTTTTAGCAGCAGGTGTTATTTTATTCACCTTAATTGTTGCAACGCTGTTCCTACCTTTACTAAACCCGCAGGAAACGGTGCAAGAAAACGATTTAACAGATCGCAAGCGACAAATGATCAAGCAGGCAATTCGCCGAATTCAACTCGAAACGGTAGAGGAAAATGGCTCTGTTGCATTGACCTTAATTAATCAATATAATGCCATGCTATTAAATATTAAGCGTCAGCAGTCAGAGGATATATTCCAGCAGTATCGCCAACAAATGCTTGAAGCTAGAAAAATCGGCATTGAGCTTGAAATATTCTATACGAAGCAATTTCTTGCTGAGCGTAACTTAGACGAATCCATACAGCAAGAGCTAGAATACATGATGAAAGAAAGAAAAGATATGCTCGACACGCACACATTGACGCTAATCAAACGCCAGCTCCGCCATTTCTTACGTGGACGTAAAATGGGGCGTTTGCCATCCTATACGGTAGAACAAATTCATACGATTAAAAGAGAGCTGACGGAATATATAGCAAAGTCTATTATTAAGGATGTTCAGGAAACAAATAAACTAACACCTGACATCATACAAAAAATAGAGCTATACTACCGTCAATTACAATACTCTGTCTATAAAGCAGATGTCACAAAACAAGAGGAGCAAAAGGAATACTTAGCGTTAGCTGCAATTGAGGCGCAAAGAGCTTTAATTAATGAGTGGTATCAAGCAGGCGAAATTAGCAGTGAGTCTGCGAAGGAATTACGGAGATTTGTTAATAGCTTAGAAAGCGTTATTTTATTAGAGGCTGGAGAATAAACTACGGCAAAGAGCCCTTTGCTAAATAAATGAAAAGAGCTCTTTGTTTACACTTATTTACTTAAAAATTCCTTTGCTGTTTGAATAGCTGCAAAGCTAGATAAGGCAGCAAGAAAAGCTGTTTGTACATCGCTAGCATGGACGATTGTATTTTCTATGCTCAATGCTTTTGTAGCAGTGGCATCTGCAATAACAATGGACTGAAAGCCAAATTCTCTGCTGGCTCTCACAGTGGAGTCAATGCACATATGTGTCATCATACCTGTAATGACAAGCTGCCTGATTGACAGGGCTTGTAGAACCTTGAGTAAATCTGTTTGCAGAAAGGCATTTGGATAGTGCTTTTCAAGGATATAGGCATGCTCATTAAGCAGCAAATGAGGGTGAAGCTGTGCCCCCCAAGTATCTACCTCGAAAAAATCAGCAGGCTTTTGATGTTTAATATGCTGAATATAAATAATCGGTAATTGTGAAGAATGAAAATGCTTTTCTAACTCGTTAATTTGACTTAAAGCTTCATTCGAATGGGGAAGCTCCATTTTCCCACCTTGAAAATAATCATTTTGAACATCAATAACAAGAAGTGCTTGTTTCATTGGAATCCCTCTTTCCTTTCATTAGTTGTACTTAGTCTAACGGGATTTCGAAAAATGGTACATAACTTCCTGAAAAACAAAACTTGTAATTACTTTCATTATGAAAAGAGTGAAATAATGGACCATATAGATAAAAAAATTCTTGCATTATTAAAGGAAAATGGACGATTAACCAATAAAGAAATTGGGGAAGTGGTACATATGACAGGGCAGGCAGTGGGAAACCGTATTTTAAAAATGCAGGAAGAAGGCATTTTTAAAAACTTTTCTGTGCATATTCAATATGAGAACACGCAATTTATTCGCATATTTATGAACACAAATCAATTTACAAAATTTGAAACAGCGGTCAAGCAATTTGAAGAAGTAGAACATCTTTATCAAGTATCAGGCCAAGCATGTTACATCATCATCGGTCATTTTACGAATCAACGCTTAGTGACATTTATTAACAGCATATCCGCATGGGGCAGATATACGGTTGACACAGTCATAGCTGAAAAGTAATATGCTTTGTACCGAAAAAGGCTCGGATACAACCGAATCATAGGTTATATCTGAGCCTTAAAATATTAATCTTCCTTCTTCAGAAACGTGCTAGGCATAACAACAAGTACAACTGTACCTTTTGCACAAAGTGTCTCCCCAGCGTAAACCTCCGTTTCAACCTTCCATTTTTTCGGATGAATTTCTTCAATCGTGCCAATCGCTTTTAAAGCAACATCTTGTGGTGTCGGCTTTAGGAAATCCACATTGAGGCTAGCTGTTACAAAGCGAGGTGGTATGGCGCCATCACCAATTTCATGTCCATTTTTCCGATGCAAAGCAAGGGCGGCAGAGCCTGAGCCATGACAATCTATTAAAGAGGCGATTAATCCGCCATATAAAAAACCAGGAATGCCCATATATTTTGCTTCAGGTGTATAAATCGTTATCGTTTTATCGCCTTGCCAGCCTGTTCGAAAATGGTGTCCATCCTCATTCAATCGACCACATCCGTAGCACCAGGCAAAATCGTCTGGATAAATATCTTGAATTGCTTTTTCGACTACAAATTCTTTCATGTTCCTGCCTCCTTCAATCAATACCTTCTTCTTCATTATTGTTGTCCTCTCCATAAAAGTCAAAATATTCTTTCATGTGTTTTAGTTTGACTTACAAGAAAAAGAGGGTAAAATATAGGAATGAACATTCATTCCGAAATGAGGTGAGCAAGATGTCTACAAATAAACAGGATGATATTTTCGAGGCAGCCATGCAGCTGTTTGCAGAGCGAGGCTATGATGGCACAACAATTCCAATGATTGCTGAGAAAGCGAAGGTTGGTGCTGGTACGATTTATCGTTATTTTGATAATAAAGAATCGCTTGTTAACTCTTTATTTATTAAATGTGTGTCGCAATTTGCAGAGCTATTGAAAAATGATTTTCCAGCAAATAATGGGGATGTGCGTGCACAGTTTTCACATATTTTTTACCGCATGGTGCAATTCGCAAATCATAATCCATCTGCCTTACTTTTTATTGATTCGCATTGTAATGGCTATTATCTGAATGAGGATAGCATCAACGTGTATAATGATTTCCTTACCTTTATTATTCGTGCGATAGAAGCTGGCCAACAAGAGGGGGCAATTCGCCTTTTGCCATCCGACGCATTAATTGCTATTGTTTATGGCGCATTTATTATGCTATTTAAAATGGAGCAGTTGGGCAAGGAAGAATTGTTAAAGGAGCTTGGAGAAAGCTGTTGGAACGCTATTCGAATGATTTAACTTGAAACATCTTTGACGAATGAAACGAATTCATCTGTCAAAGCGCTATATACGGAATGAATATTCATTCCTACTTAAAGAAAGGTGATATATGATGAGCAAATTAAAAAATTGGAGAACGCTTTCCTTCGCATTATGGACGCTTGTCACGGCTATTGTCTTAATAACAATGCCAGATATGGATAGGCTGATTAAAGAAAAAGGGCAAATTGCTATCCCTGAAACAGAACAAAGTGCCATTGCTTACGAGATGCTACAGGAAATGGACCCAAAAGGCGGGGAAGCCTATTCCATTATCGCCGTTTTTAACAGTGGTAATGAGGAGGCTTTGTCAACTGAGCAACGACAGCAAGTTGCAGACGTTGTTAAAGAGCTACAAAGCAAAAAGCAGC
Organism: Lysinibacillus louembei; assembly: GCF_033880585.1. Classification (NCBI taxonomy): domain Bacteria; kingdom Bacillati; phylum Bacillota; class Bacilli; order Caryophanales; family Bacillaceae; genus Lysinibacillus; species Lysinibacillus louembei. The sequence goes on along the minus strand of NZ_CP137624.1, from coordinate 2,931,519 downwards.
AATTAGGCATTACAGAAATGGTTTCCCATTTAGATGGTGAAGAAATAGAAAAGCAATTAGTCGCAGAAGATGGCACGACAATTTTAACGCAGCTCTCTGTAACTCGAGAGCAGGGAAGTATTACAGAGGTTGCAGAGGCACTACATAGCATCATTGACAGCTCAGCGCTTCAAACCTATTTAACTGGTAGTGAACTAGTAGGCACAGATTTTATGAACTCAACACAAGAAGGGGTACAAAAGACGGAAATCATTGCTGTGATTTTTATCCTTGCTGTCTTAGTGTTAGTATTCCGTTCACCGATTGTTCCAGTTATTTCTCTTTTAACAGTAGGTGTTTCTTATTTAGTATCAATGGGCGTTATCGCACAACTTGTTGATCAGTTTAATTTTCCGTTTTCCAACTTTACACAAGTATTTTTAGTGGTCGTCTTGTTTGGTATCGGAACAGATTATAATATTTTACTATATACGCGCTTTAAAGAGGAATTAAGCAGTCAGGACAATGCTTTTTTAGCAACAAAGGCGACATTTAAGTTCGCTGGAAAAACGGTTGTATATAGTGGTATCGCTGTATTAATCGGCTTTGCCTCACTTATTTTAGCAAATTTCAAGCTGTATCAGGCAACGTCGGCAGTAGCCATTGGGGTAGCCGTGCTGCTGCTTGTTTTAATGACATTGAATCCATTCTTTATGGTGCTATTAGGGAAAAAGATGTTCTATCCTGTTAAAACATTTAAAGGGCATGGTGATAGCCGTTTATGGGGCTTTTTAGCAAAAAGCGCTGCATTTAGACCATTCTTTGCTGTTATTTTAGTGTTGGTCATCTCCATTCCATTTATTATGAGCTATTCCAACACATTGAACTTCAATGATTTATGGGAAGTGGACGATAAATATGAATCAAAGCAGGGCATTAACGTCATTGAAAAGCATTTTTCACCAGGCTTCTCATCGCCAGCCACATTAGTTCTTCAGGCTGAGCAACCATTGGACGATGTCAGCTCGTTGCAAATACTAGATGAGCTAGCTGATAAAATTTCTAAAATTGACGGTGTTTCAGAGGTTTATGCACCCACTCGTCCAGCGGGAGAAAAAATTAAAGAATTATATATTAACGATCAGGCAAACGAATTAAAAGCAGGGCTTGGCGATGCCAATAGCGGTATTGGTACAATTCATGAAGGGCTAGCCTCTGCCAACGAGCAAATGGCAGGTGGTGATACCAATGACTTAGCCAATGTGCAGCAGCTTATTGATGGTACGAGTGAAGTGAAAAATGGAGTAGCTGCCTTAAACAATGCCTTAAATGACTTAACAGCAGGGCTGACAAACGGCACTACTGGTGCACAGCAGCTAGCAAATGGCTTAACTAGCTTGAACAACAATATTCAAGCTCTTTCAAATGCAACTGCACAGCTTCATACAGCTTACAACCAATTAGAAAACGGCTTAGCTTCGTATAATCAGCATTTTACAAGCATTGCACAGGCAATTGATGGTGCTGCGGCAGGCTATCAGCAAATCGAAGCATTAATGACTAGTTTACTAGAAACAAAGCCTGAATTGACAGAGGATGCCAACATTCAACAAACATTAGGTATTGCCAAATCTGCACAGCAGCAATTACAGGAGCTTGCAAGCCAAGTGCAGCAGCTAGCAGGGCAGCACCAAATGGCGATGACTTCATTTAAAAAGGCAAACGGAGCTCTAGGTGAAGTAAATACAGGCTTAGATCAAATGAAAACAGGCGTTGCTCATCTACAGCAAGGCGCTAATGAATTAACAAATGGTTTCCAAAAAGGAGCGGATGGTTCTCAGCAAATTGCTAGCAATACAGGGCAATTACAGCAAGGTGTTGCACAAATTCATCAAGGCCAGCAGCAACTATTAACAGGGCTTCAGGACTTGCAAGAGCAAATGGGGCAATTGCAGGCAGGGCTTACAGAAAGCACTGAGGGGCTTGCGCAGGTAAGTGATGGCTTACAACAATCACAAGACTATTTAAGCGATTTGAGCACAGCCAAGTCATCAGAGAAGTTTTATGTACCACAGGATATACTCGTGAGTGAGGATTTCCAGGAAGCTTTAAATATGTACATGTCCGATAATCGCCAATTCGCAACAATGACGATTATTTTAGAGACTAACCCATATTCACAACAGGCAATGCCAATCGTACAAGAAATCAAGCAACAAGTAGCTACAGCCTTAGAGGGCACTAGCTTACAGGATACGAAGGCAGCCATTGGTGGCAAATCCTCTGAAAATGTCGATTTGAAAAATGTCTCAGAGCAGGATTTCCTACACACAGCGACAATTATGTTAATTGGCATTGCGCTTGTGCTAATGGTCATCACACGTTCAATTGCACACTCCATCTTTATCGTAGGCTCATTGCTTTTAGCTTACTTCACAGCGCTTGGTGCAAGTGAATTGATTAGCTCCTACGTTTTAAATATCGATCAGCTAAGCTGGAATGTTCCATTCTTTAGCTTTATTATGATTGTCGCATTAGGGGTCGACTACAGCATTTTCCTAATGATGCGCTACAACGAGCTAGAAGATAATCCAACAGAGCAAATTGTGCAAGCGTCGCGTCATATCGGTGGTGTCGTTCTATCAGCTGCCTTAATTTTAGGCGGCACGTTTGCAGCCTTGATTCCTTCAGGTGTCTTAACATTAATTCAAGTAGCACTAGTTGTGTTAATCGGGCTAGTATTCTTGAGCTTTATCGCGATGCCGGTTTTATTGCCGGGGTTGATTGGCTTGATGAATAAGGTGAAAGGCTTTACAAAGAAATAAATGCATAGACATTTGGTGTTGCTAGCTAACAACACCAAATGTTTTTTTATTTCAAAATGTTGTAATCAAAAAAGCGTCGTTATATAATTTAGTTAACTTAACTAAATTAGGAGGAATTAAAATTGGAAAAAGATATAATTTCTAACGCAGATAAACAAAAGAAACCATTCCTTTTTAAACTTGGGATAGGGCTTCTTATCCTTTATCCTATATTATGGGGATTTGCTGCTATCGTCCCATTTACCCCGTTTCCTACTCATATAAAGGCGATTATTATTCCAGCATGTATAGTAGTGGGAGAAATCCTGTTTTTAATAGGTGTGGCATTTGTCGGAAAAGAAGTCGTGACCAAATATAAAAGTAAGCTAAACCCTAAAAATTGGAGAAGAAAAGGGGGTAAACAACAAGATGGACAATGAAAACCTACCTGAGCAAATCAATCAAACACTTGAAGAGCTATGGATCTTACTTGAAAAAAAAGAACGAGCTTATACAAATTTCAACTTAAATAATCAGCAATATACGTTATTAACACTAATTATTCGCCATCCATCCTCCACACCTACAGAGCTAGCAGAAAAAATGAATATTACGAAAAGCGCTATCAGTCAACAGCTAGTAAGACTTGAAACGGAAGGTTATATTTATAGAAAGCAGCATCCAGAAGATAAGCGTGCATTTTCAGTTGAATTAGGCGAAAAAGGATTGCTTTATAAAAGTGAAATGGAAAGATTTATGCAGCAAATATCAGAAAAATATTATGCAAGCTTGTCATTTGAAGAATTAACAAATTTTTTGTCTGCACTTCAAAAGCTCACGCTAGTTATTGATGAGCTTTAAGTAAGGTTTTCCTAATGTACAGCCTTTATAATAGTTGCGATAAAATACTTCCTTAGCTTATAGTTATCTAAAGTGAAATGATAAATGAAAAGGGGTTTTCTATTGAAACAAGCTTTAGTGGTTATTGATGCACAACAACAATTGATTGATGGGAATGAGCAAGAACAAAGCGTTTTTAATAAAGCATCTTTGTTGGATAATATTAATTTAGTAGTAAAAAAAGCATTAGAGGCAAATAGCTTAATTATTTTTATAAGAGATAAGGATGTAGCTGAAGGCGTAGGTAAAGGTTTCGAAGTCCACGAAGCCATCCATATTCCCCAAGAAGCAATAGTATTTGATAAAAAGGCAACGAATTCATTTTACGGTACGCCATTATTGAGCTGTTTACAAGAGAACAAGGTGCAGCACCTTGTCATAATGGGCTGCAAAACGGAGCATTGTATAGATACAGCAGTCAGGACAGCAACTGTAAGCGGTTTTGATGTTACTTTAATAGAGAACGGTCATTCAACAACAGATTCCCAAAGCTTAACGGCTGAACAAATTATCGGCCATCATAATAAAATTCTTCATGGACATTACAATGTCGACAATTTTTCAATGGTTAGAAATGCGAATGAAGATGTGTTTCAACCTATTCATAATAATTACCGATAGTTTAATTAAGGGGCGATTCTCAATAAAATGCAATCTTTAACCGATTTTGAAAAAATAATAAAAAAAGACAAAATTGATAGTGTCCTTGTACAGAAAAATAATACCATGATTTTTGAATATTATCGAAACAACAAAATGAAGGAAAGACAGCATAAAATATATTCTGTTACAAAAAGCATTTTGTCCGCACTGATTGGCATTGCGATTGACAAAGGCTTTATTGAACATGTGAACATGCCAATCAGTCATTACTTTCCGGAATTTGATCAAGATAAAGAAAAAGAGAAAATTACAATTAAGCATCTGTTAACAATGACATCAGGATTATACTGGCCAGGTAATAATGGGATGATACCGAGCAAAAATTGGGTCAATTTTGTGCTGCAGCAGGACATTGCTCATCCTCCAGGAAATGAAATGGTCTACAGCTGTGGTTCTTCACAATTATTAAGTGCCATCTTACAAAAGACTACTGGACTACATACAGAAGCCTTCGCTAAAAAGTATTTATTTACACCTCTGGGCATAACAGATTATAGATGGAACTGTGACCCTCAAGGTATCGCCATTGGCGGATTCGGATTAGCGATGAAAACAGTTGATATGTTAAAAATCGGTACGCTTTATTTAAATAATGGCGTATGCAAATCTAAACAAATTGTGCCATATCACTGGATTGAGGAATCTACAAGTCCAAAGATCAAGACAGATGATAATTATGCATACGCGTATCATTGGTGGAATGTAACATCCGACAATCAAATAGATAGAATTTTTTTGGCTGTTGGACGTGAAGGTCAGTATATTATTGTCGCACCGGACTATCAATTAGTAACGGTTTTCACAAGTAGTTTTAAAGATGGATCAGCAAGACCCTTACAATATTTTATGGACTACCTATTAGAAGTGTAATTCCAATTTAAACGGATCAAAAGCAGCTTTACATTCGTCTAACCTTAAGAATCTAATTTATAAACCAGAAATTTATTTATTGAATACAAGTCATTCATCCGAAAATGAATATATTCAACAACAACATTCCAAAGAAATAATAAAACAAATCGCTGGTCTTTCAGGAAAATACAAAGATGTTCTCATTCTTTATTACTATCAGGAAATGAACATGAAGGAAATAAGTCTTTAAAGGAGTAGTCAACTTGAATAACTTTGATAAGAAGATATCAGGTAAAGTGAAGAGTTATTTAGGAGAAAATGTTGAATTTTCGACTGAAGAAAGTAAGAAAATTCACCTAAAAATTCAACAAGAGTTTTATAAATCAAGAAGTGGGAATCCGTTATATTGGACAGTTTTGGCTTTTGCAGCAATTATTTTTATCATACTAAGCCTATCCTTTCTAAAAAGTCCAATTATAGTTCCAGAAAACGAGTATGTTGCACAGGGTTCTGGTAATGAAAATATTACCTTACCTGAAGGTAAAGAATTAGCGGTGGACCTGTCTGACATTGAACAAATGAATATTGGTGCCGAGATGCCTCGACTTTTATATGCCGATAACCAGATAGCAGTTATGCAAGGTACATTTGGAGTAGTCGTATATAATATGCAAGATTCAATTGTTACGAATCGGATTTCATATGAGCAAATTAAGTCATATGGCATTTCAATGATATTGGCATCTGTATCGCAAGATGGTACAACAATCTTTATTGGAAATGATGATATGTCTATGTCGTCTAATCAATATATATTTACTCATCAATATGATATTAGTACTAGAATAATCAAAAAAACTACACAACAGCCACCAAATTTATTTAGTCCTAAAACTATTGAACAACCAGGTTATCATGAGCAATACGACGATTTACAATATGGTACGAGTCACAATATTGTAGAACTTGATAAGTCATTTATATATCTTCGCTCCGCAAAATGGGAAATGAAAGACCTACAAATTGTTAATTGCCCGTATGAAGATGGTGAAAGCAAAGTCTTTGATGTGTTCAAATGAGCATTATAATCATAGCCTTTATTCACCGATTGGGCCCATTGCAAAAAGAAATCGAAGATAGGGAGGACATAGTAAGTAGCTTGCTAAAATATAATAAATAGAAACAGCCATCATTTAGCATGATGGCTGTTTCTATTTATTACTTGTAGCTAAGTTTGCTGGTAAGCATAATTAACTCTATTGGTCTCCACTTCCTTATTCTATCTGCTTTAAAGTCCTCTGAGAATGAACAGCAAACACTTTCTTTAGCTGTCAAAGGCTATGAAAAATTAAAATTAGTGAAGAAAGAATAAAAAATGCTACAGCAAGTCCACTGTTAGCTTGGACTTAAGATGTTATGATAAAAGAAGCATCTAGAGGGAAAGGATATGACAGTGAAATATTTCAATACCTTAACTCGTTGTCTTACAAGCATCAGAAGGTGGGGAAATAAATATGAAATTTTAGAAGGAGAGTAAGCAGTGGACAAACTAAATCAATATATACAAGAAAAAAAGGCTAAAACCAAGAAAGTACGTCAATTAGAACGTTATCTAGCTTGTGGTACCTATGAGTTTGATAAAGAATTGAGAGTTTTGTTTAATACGAAGGAGAGTAATTCTCCTATTCTCGATAGCTCATTTGACATTTATGACTTTGATCAAAAATGGTCACTCCCATTGACAAAGGGAAAGTTGAAAAGCTGGCAAAAACCCTTAAAAGTTAAAAAAGAGAAACATAAATTGTTTCAAGGAAATATTATCTGGTTTTGCAGCAATGGAGACATTAAAATATTTTCTAAAACTGAAACATTGATTATTTGTAATAACAAAGAAAACTATTTGAATAAGATTGAGAACTATACGTATTTTTCAAGATTTTTCAAGCTTCCAGAACTGGTATATCAAGATGATAATAAATATCAATTGATAGAAAAATATATTAATTTTCAAAGGCAAAGTAATCAAGATAATCCATTCATATTGAAAAGCATTTATGATGATTATACTAATTATTTTTCAACTATTAACCGTGAATCACAACCAGCTCATTATACATTGAACGATCTTTTAAAAACCAGCTCTAATGCAATTCATGTAGAACGTTTTAAGCACATAGTTAACAATATAGATACTCAATTATTTGAAGCTGAGTTTCCATTTATCAAACTTCATGGTGATTTATGGACAGCAAATGTTCTTTTAGGAAAAGAACAAAATGGACCTTCAAGATTGTGGTATATTGACTGGGATGAATCAGGAGATTACATTTTCTTTTATGATTTTTTCAAATTCATGTGGAATGAACTGGATGTGAATAATCGCTATGAATATTATAAATGCTATCTAAGTGGGGAATTGGATAACCATTTTAAAAAAGCTTTTGATATTTTCCAACTTGAGTTTCAACCTGAATTAAAAAAGGATTATTTTTGTATGTTTATTTTAAATTTCCTCCTAGCTGATTCGAGAAATATGCCACTCAAGGTAAAGCTAAATGAAGTAAGTGATTTTCAGCAGAAAGTACTGTTAAATGATAGTTTTTCATCTTAAAATTTCAAAACAAAAAAGCCTAATTTCTTAACATTTATATTTGAGAAATTAGGCTTTTTTGTATGAGGACAAGAACTTCTATACCTTATATTTTCCGAAAATTACGAATTTATGTGAGGTGAAGTAAAATGTACAAGCCTTTAATCACGGATATGAGCAAAAGAGCTGAAAAAATAAATTTTCAAAAATGGGGAAATAGCCATTACTGTAGATTTGAAATAAAGTTGCGATGAAATGCCCCTTTAGATTATAGTTGTCTAAAGAGGTGTTTTTATGTCTAAACGAGCAAGAACATCTAAAATCGAAAAATGGATAAAAGAAGGTCACGGTTCTGGTATTGGTGTGGCTTTAAAATAAAGTTTAAAACAGAATCTAATAATTTAAAATAAAACTTATTGTTTTGGAGGAATTTTTTATTCAGCAATCAGACTAGATTATTGAATAACATTCCAAACGACGCTTTGGCACTTTTTTCAACGAAGCAGTTCAATACAAGACGGGACTTTGGAGTAAATAAGTGTACTTTAAGTTTTCTGAAAATTATGGGAGGATATAGAAACTGTGAACAATGTATCATTATTATTGAAATACCCCTATAATAAAAAGAGAGCGCGCTCTATGTAATTGGAAGGGGCAAGGAAATGATTGCAAATCAACAATTAGTTATAAACAATCTTGAAGAAAAATTAAGAATATTCACTCATGTAGTTAATGGAAAGCTTATCAAAGAAGAAGATTTCGTTTTAGCGAATACAGAAATACCTACTGATACATTCAATATACTTTTGCCGAAATCTGCACATATAAAAAATGCATCTAATATTAGAAGTAGCATCGAAAATATGTCTCTTAAAGAATATCCCTTTAGTATGTGGATTGACTCTCGGTATTTGAACGCTGGCTGGCAAGACTTGATACAAGAATACGACCTAAATGAAGCAGAACGTAATGTGATGATGAAACTTGAAAATACGCTAAATGTCTGTCAAAGAAAATCTCATCAGCTTATGATTACTCCTGTGAGAAATTTTGAAGAACTTAAGGAATATAAAGAGGTTTTTTTAAGCCTATTTGAAGGTACAACGGAAAAAGATGCGTTAGAAAAATATTTTAATAAATTTTCTGAAGTAAATTTAGGTTCTGAAATTCAAATGTTTATTGGACGTGTTGGTGAAATAACTGTATCTACTGGTTTACTAATAGATAGCAAAGAAAGTTATGGTATTTATGATGTTATGACAAAAGAAACATTTAGAGGTAAAGGATATGGCAGTGAAATGTTTCAATACCTTCTTACACAGACAAAAGATAAACAAAAACCCGTTGTCTTACAAGCATCAGATGATGGAAAAAATATCTATAAGCGCTTTGGATTTATAGATATTGGAGAAATGGTTGTATTTGAATAAGGATTTTTAAAGCATACAAAATTAAACTAATAACGTTCCCAAATACAAGTTTGGATGGAATTTTTTCGTAAAACGTCTGCAGGTTCTTGTCATAAATTATTCATTATACATCCTCATACAACAAAGGATGACAGTAACAAAGCACTTCTCCAAGTAAAATGATTTTAGTTTACATAATATAAATTATAGGAAGTTATATATCTTTAATAAGTATACTTTTAATATTGAGACGAAACGGAAAATAAAGCATTTCAAATTTAATTATTCACCATTCCAGTTTAAATTATCAAAGTGTTTTTATCATGCACAACTAATTTTGTATAGCTATCTAAAGAAATTTTTAATGGCGTCCATACGGATTTTGCTATAGCATTCCTCACAGCGAAAAATTTTACTGGTTCTTTCTTTTACTTGTCGAAATCTTAGTGAATCTTCATATACCCTAAATTTGTTTTTACAGCTCGAACACGTTACCTCGTAGTAAAACATCAGCATCCTCCTACATGACATATTACTTTTTAGTTGTTTTATTATTTGTACGCATAGTTTTATTTTAGTACGGTCATGCAAATAAATCGAATAAAAAAATCTACTCTGCCAAAATTGGATTGATTTCCGTCGATTTTCCTGATAATTGGATAATATAATCAACAAATAAAAAAATTTTCACCACAAATTTTTATCATTTCCATTGGTGTTATATAACAATTTCTATTTCAGCCCCTTTTTTAACATTTAGCCTGCCGAAATATAATTTTGTACTTCATGTATAAATTTTCTGCGCTTACATAAAAAATATTGTCATTATTATAGCATTATAGAGTATAAGAAAGTGATTACTTATTCTGGATATCTCTTATAAGCCTTGGTAATTCTATTGTTATTTACGATATTTAAAATTCTGAATATTATAAAAATGGTATTGCAAATAAAATAATTTTCTTCTAAAATGACATCTAACATGAATTTGCTTCACGCTAATTCATCCAAATTAACAATTTAGGGGGATATTTATGCGTAGTGCTTCACTAGAAAAAAATGCAATTAACTTTGAAAAAATTAATCAAATGGAGTCCTTTAATACGTTTGTCAAAAAGAAAAATAAGCTATTATTCACAATTACCGCAGCATTTTTAACATTTTATATCTTTTTACCGATTTTAGCGTTTACAACTGTTCTACAACAGAGTGCAATTGGTTCCATTACTTGGGTATGGGTATACTCTGCTGCTCTCTTTGTGATGACGGTTATATTATGTACCGTTTATGGCAAATTGGCAGCAAAGCTGGATAAAGAAGTACAGGCAATTTTAGCAGAATATGAAGGAGGTCAATCATTATGAATTTAGTATCAGCGGGTTTTTTCCTTGGGATTGTTGGGTTAACATTAATCGTGACATATATCGCAGCGAAGCGAACGTCTTCTGCAAGTGATTTTTACACTGCTGGTGGCGGTTTGACAGGCTGGCAAAATGGCTTTGCGATTGCAGGCGACTATTTATCTGCCGCAGCATTTTTAGGTGTATCTGGTGCGATTGCTTTAACAGGCTTCGATGGCTTCTTCTTCTCTGTTGGCTATGTTGTAGCCAATTTAGTTCTTTTATATGTCATTGCAGAGCCAATGCGTAATTTAGGACGTTATACATTAGCAGATATGCTGACGGCTCGCTTCAATGAAAAGCGGATACGTGGCGTGGCAGCAACAGGCACAATTATTATCGTTATTTTTTATATGATTGCACAGCTCGTTGGTGCAGGTGCATTAATTAAACTATTATTTGGGATTGAGTATTGGATTGCCGTGCTAATTGTTGGTGTGATGATGACAACATACGTATTATTTGGTGGCATGACGGCAACAAGCTGGGTACAAATTATTAAAGCAGGCTTACTATTATTCGGTACTGCCCTTCTTGCGATTTTAGTGTTCTATAAATTTGATTTTAATTTAGTGAAAATGTTTGATACAATCGCGGCAGATCATGGCAAAGAGTATTTAGTGCCAGGAATAAAATATACATCGACGATTGATTCTGTCTCAATGATGATGGCACTTGTATTAGGAACATCGGGGTTACCACATATTTTAATGCGCTTCTTTACGGTAAAGGATGCGCGTACAGCTCGAACATCGATTTCATATGCAACTTGGATTACAGCGATTTTCTTTGCTTTAACTATTTTCTTAGGATTTGGCGCGATGCATTTTGTTGGATTGGATGCAATTAAAGCATCTAGCGCTGCCGGTAACACAGCTGCTCCACTTTTAGCCGAGTTTTTAGGTGGTAATATTTTGTTATCGTTTATTAGTGCAGTCGCGTTTGCAACAATTTTAGCAGTTGTTTCAGGTCTAGTTTTAACAGGTGCTTCAGCGATTTCCCACGATATTTATGGTGAAATTTTAAAGGATGGAAAATTAACAGAGAAGCAACAAGTAATGGCGGCTCGCTTAGGCTCTATTTCTATTGCAATTGTTTCTATTATTTTGGCATTATTTGCTCAAAGCTTGAATGTATCGTTTTTAGTATCATTTGCCTTTTGTTTAGGGGCTTCAGCGAATTTACCTGTTATTTTGTACACGATTTATTGGAAAAAATTCAATTCAACTGGCGTTGTGGCAGCAATTGTAACAGGTTTGGCTTCTTGCTTAATACTCGGTGCATTAGGTCCAAACCTTTGGAGTGAAACAGGATCAGCCATTTTTGTAGGAAAACCTTTAGTAAACTTATCGGTACCAGCAATCATTACAATTCCATTAGGCTTCCTTGCTGGTTATTTAGGAACTGTTTTATCATCAAATAAACAGACTACGAAACAATCAGAGGAAATTTTCAAAGAAATACGTGTAAAGGCAAATACAGGTATATCTGTATCTGATGTATCACATTAATTTATCAAACATACGCACAAAGCATGGCCATGCTTTGTGCGTATGTTTTGTATCTAGGGAAATTCTGATTAATCGAATTACTTATTCTGCTTATCATCAATCAACCCTTTAAAATATATTGATTTCTTCACATATTCACCTTCTCTTTCTATTGTATTTAACAGCTAGCATACTTAAATCAACATCAATAATTCCCCTTTGTTATATAGCAATTATAACAACAACTCGAAAATATGATTTGTATTTTGTTTAAAATAAGAAAATATAGCAAACGAAAAATCGGTAATAGCTTTATCTGATTATCTATTTACAGTTTTAATATTGTTATAACACAAAATATCAGTTTTTGTATTTGTTATATCATATTAACTTGTCAAGGATACTATTTGAAGTGAAGATCTAATTACTATTCTTCATACCCTAAAAATATTATAATAATATATTAATTTCTTGCGAAACACTTTTAAAAACATCATTTTTAAAAGACAAAAAAATCTGTCGAAAATAACAAAATTTTCTCTTTCAGGAACTAAAATTGTTTATCATCATCGTTTTATACATTGATATATCAATATTTAGTAAAATAATTTCGTCTTCAAAAATACCTACTTCTCCCCTTTTACCCTATCATTTTTCTCGCTTAAGTTACTTTTCTAAAAATTTTTTTCACATAATTTTCTTGAAAACTATTGCAATTTTGTGAACGGTCAAATAGAATGAAAATTGTAAATTCTTGATAGAGCAATTTACGTACAAAATGCAGTAATTTTAGACAAAAATGGGGGGATAAGATTTATGGGAAATCAACAAAAGCATATTGACTATGACAAAATTGCGCAACTTGACTCTTTTAAACAACTAGTAAAGAAAAAGAACTCATTCTTATGGACGTTAACAGCTATTTTCTTAATTGCGTACATGTTGTTACCTGTGCTAACTTCTTACACAAAAATCTTACATGCCAAGGCAATTGGCGACATTACATGGGTTTGGATTTATTCAGCGGGCTTGTTTATTATGACTTGGAGCTTAGCACACCTGTATGTAGCGAAAGCTGGCAAGTATGACAAAGAAGCAAAAGCCATTATCGCAGAATATGAAAGGGGGCAACGTTAATGAATGGTATGAGCTTTACAGCGGTGTTTTTCTTCGTTGCCATCGTAGGTTTAACATTAGTTATTACTTGGTGGGCATCAAAGCGCACATCTTCAGCAAGTGATTTCTATACAGCAGGCGGAGGCTTAACAGGCTGGCAAAACGGTCTTGCGATTGCTGGTGACTATTTATCAGCAGCATCATTTTTAGGGATTGCAGGTGCAGTTGCCCTATTCGGCTTTGACGGCTTCTTCTTCTCTTTAGGTTATTTAGTAGCTTACTTAGTGGTACTTTATATCGTAGCAGAGCCATTACGTAACTTAGGTCGCTTCACATTAGCAGATATGATTACAGCGCGCTTTGATACAGCAAAAGTACGTGGTACAGCTGCATTAAGTACAATTACAATCGTTTTATTCTACATGATTGCACAGCTTGTAGGTGCAGGTGCATTAATTCAGTTATTACTTGGTATTGAATATTGGATGGCTGTTCTTTTAGTAGGTGTTATGATGACGGTCTATGTACTATTCGGTGGTATGACAGCAACAAGCTGGGTACAAATTATTAAAGCTTGTTTATTAATGTTAGGTACTGTTATTATTTCATTCTTAGTTTTAGCAAAGTTCGACTTCAGCATTGCTAACATGTTCACACAAATGGCAACGGTTACAGAGCATGGTGAAGATTATTTAAATCCAGGTTTACGTTATACAGATGGTCTTGATACTATTTCAATGCTGATTGCATTAGTATTAGGTACTGCTGGCTTACCGCATATTTTGATGCGTTTCTTCACAGTAAAAGATGCACAAACAGCGCGTTCTTCGGTTATTTGGGCAACTTGGATTGTAGGTATTTTCTATATTTTAACAATCTTCTTAGGCTTCGGTGCAGCAGCATTCGTTGGTAAAGAAGAAATCGTAACAGCGAATGCCGCAGGTAATATGGCTGCGCCACTTCTTGCAAAGGCCCTAGGTGGCGACATTTTATTCTCGTTCGTCTGTGCCGTAGCATTTGCAACAATTTTAGCGGTAGTAGCAGGTCTAGTGCTTTCAGGTGCATCTGCCCTATCACATGATATTTACGGTCAAATTATTAAAAAGGGTAAGATTTCTGAAAAAGAGCAAGTTATGGCTGCTCGTATCGGTTCAATTACAATTTCAATTATTTCGATCGTTTTAGCTTTAGGTGCACAAACATTGAATGTAGCCTTCTTGGTATCGTTAGCGTTCTGTATTGCGGCTTCTGCTAACTTGCCAGTAATTATTTACACAATTTATTGGAAACGCTTTAATACAGCAGGTGCAGTAACAGCAATGTTAACAGGTTTAATATCTGCATTAATTCTTGTAGCTGTATCTCCAAACGTTTGGGGTCCAGAAGGAAAAGCAATTTTTGTAGGTGAGCCATTATTCATGCTTTCAAACCCTGCATTAGTTTCTGTTCCACTTGGCTTCCTTGGCGGTTGGATTGGTACATTGTTATCAAAAGAAAAAGCAGACGAAGCAAAATACCGCGAAGTAGATGTAAAAGCAAATACAGGTATTTCTGTACAGGATGTTTCTCACTAAAAGCAAAAAGAGGTCATACAGAGCACGTTCTGTATGACCTCTTTGCTTTTTTAATTAATATCCCCTACATAAGTTGTTGCTTTACCGTTATTAAAATATGCAATTAAGTGCGTCCGTAAAGCGCGTGGAAATAGCTGATATTGCAGTAAATCATCTAATGGCAGCCATTCTGTACCTGTTTGCCCTTTGTCTAGCTGCGTGCCATTATCAAACGTCTCTTGATGGACATCACATAAAAACATAAATTCCGTCTGATGTGCATGCGCATGGTAAGCAGCTAGCTCATGATTTTTCCCTATGTATTCGCGCACAAAAATAAGCTCCCCAATATCCACTGCTACGCCTAGCTCTTCTTGACATTCCCTTACTAATGCCTGATGCAAATTTTCACCATGCTCTTGACCGCCCCCTGGCAAAATATAATATGTATGCCCCTTTTCTTGTATTTTTATAGCTAATAATTTGTCATCTTTCACAATCACTGCTTTTGCTGAATTTCTAATATGCATGTTCATTCCCCTTTATTTTTACAAATAAGACTTCTTTTACTTATTCAATTCATAGATGTACTTTTCCTGCTTTTATAAAGGCAGTTGTTTTTTCATCTTCTTTTATGTAAAATTTTTCTTAAAGAGGTGGTAGGATGAAAAGACGTTATTTACAGCGTGGTGATTGGCAACGCATCGTTCATAGAAATTATCGACAATTACCTATTGAGGATGATTTTACAGGCTATATCGCACTCCTTCAGATGCATGAAGTGACGGAGCCACTTAAGAAAAAATATGGCGACAAAGAGCTTTGTATCGTGGATGCGCACTATTCTTGGTTACAGCAGCTCCCTTTCAATGAGCATTTTGCGGTGACAACTATGTTTGATCAAAATGGAGAGGTTATTCAATGGTATATTGATATTACCAATGAGAACGGTGTGGAAAACGGCAGGCCTTACATGGACGATTTATTTTTAGATATTGTCGTACTGCCAACAGGTGAAGTCATTCAAAAGGATAAAGATGAATTAGCTTGGGCACTTGATAAACAGCTCATCACCCAGCAACAATATGAGCTTGCTTATCGTACCTTCCATGAGGTGCTAGCGCTTATTGAAGAAGGCAGCTTCCCCTATTTTGATATGAGCTTAGTACACCGCAATCGTCTAGCAAATGAGGTGATAACATGACACAATCGAAGGCAAAGAAAAAACGTTTAGCGAAGCAGCGTACAGGTGGTACAGACGTTACAAAACAACGCGGCACTGCCTCCTTCTCTACACATGAACGTAAAACAAAGACGAAGCAGGAAACGATTGACCAGACGTATAAAAAATACAAAAGACATTTTCAGGAATAAATTATGATGAAATTTAGATTAATTTTTATAGAGGTGAAAATATGTCATTGATTTGTTTAGAAGGAGCAAGTGCAGTAGGAAAAACATCAACTTCTAGGGAATTTGCCAAAACAACTAACACTTATACGCTCAAATGGTTAGAAAATAACAAGGCATAATCTTCAACTACTGATGAATCATAATAAAAATAACCCCAATCTTAATAAAGATAGGGTTACAATTTTTATTCATTTGGATAAAGCTTTTGATAAGTTTCCATTGTATGTTGAATTAAATTCTTTAAAACGTCGATATTAATATCAGCTAGCTTATTCACATAAATGCAGGCTTTACTTTTCGTATGCTTACCAAAGCCCTCTAATAGCGCATCTCTTTCCTCACCTTCATAGACTAAATAAAGACTGATTTTTGCCTTTCTTGGTGAAAAAGCAACTAAAGGGGCATCTCCCTCACGTCCGGATGCATATTTATAGTGATAGCTACCAAAACCAATTATACTAGGACCCCACATTTTTGCTGGATAGCCTGTGACCTCTTCAAAAATTTCGAGTAATTGATAGGCATCTGCCTTTTTTTTATCACTTTCCACACTTTCAATAAACTCCACTACACTAGTGTCGTTTTCTTTCATCTTCGGTTCAATCATATTTTGCATCTCCTAACTAGGTTTCTTTTTCTGTATCGATAAAACGCCGATTGTTGCTAAAATGAAAAATGTACCTAACCAATCAATCCAGCCGAATGCTACACCTAAAAAGAGCACCGAGGTGCCTGCAGCAGATAATGGCTCTGCACAGGCGAGTAAGCTCGTCTCAGCTGGTGTTAAGTACTTGATGCTTTCTAAATAGCTGTAAAAAGCAAAGACTGTACCGAATAAAATGACAAAGGCTAAGGCAAACAGCCCCGAAATATGCCATTCCCCTTCGAATTTCCACGGTGCATGAACGAAGCTGAAGGCAATTCCACCTACGAGCATCCCCCATCCAACAACTAGCATAGCCCCCCAGCGGCGCAACAAGGAAATAGGTTGGATTGTATAAAATGCTAAGCCGAATGCAGATAATATTCCCCAAATAAACGCTTCTTTTGAAATCGACAAGGAATTCACATTACCATGTGTAACAAGTAAAAATGTGCCGAACAAGGCGAATCCTACAGCTAAAAGCTCCTTCACTGTTGGCAGGCGCTTTGCTAAAGCAATAAAATAAGCTGTAACAATAGCTGGCCCTAAATATTGTAATACTGTTGCTGTTGCAGCATTGCCATAATTAATTGCAGCTAAATATGTATATTGTACACCAATCATCCCAATAATGCCGAAAATAAGCAGTGATAAAATATCTACTTTTTGCCGCCAAATGTGAAAAATATGTGAGCCCTGTTGGCGATAAGCAACGGTTAATAAAATGAGCCCGCCAGCTAATAAACGCATCGTCGTTACCCATTCTGTGCTCATGTGTAACGTTTGAAATAAATATTGGGATACCGTACCAGAAATGCCCCAAAACAGTGCAGCAAGGAGAACAAGCACAATCCCCTTTCTGCGATTTTCTACTGCCATTGCTATCGTGCCTCCTTTACATCGCCATTTCAAGCTTGCGACGACGAATAATGAATAAGAAATAAGAGCTTAATAGCAAGCTAAACACACCGAACGTAACCCCCATCCACTGTAAACCAATTAAATCAAGCAATGCTCCAGTCGATAATAAAACAATTTGGAACAGCACTTGGTCTAGCATATTGCGGAAGGAGAAGAAGCGTCCATGATATTCCTTCGGCACTTGACGCTGGAAGATCGTCATGGTTGTTGGAAAGAAACAGCCTACCGTAAAGCCAAATAACGCAAAGGTTAATAATGCAAATAATTGAATATCTGATAAAAAGAGCATTAGCTCCATCAAGCCAATAATAAAGACTGACATAAATAAAATCGTGCCCGTTTTGGCAATTTTCGTTAAATGCTTAATAAATACTGCCCCTAGCATAAAGGCGGTTCCTTCTACCGCATAAATCATACCTGACAAGCTTTGTGATTGATGGATTTCGGTAATTTTCATAATGACAAGATTAAATGAGCCTAAAAATAAAATCGGAATGACCATTAACACCAATGTCATTAACACAACTGGCTGCTCTTTTAGCATTGGATAAACTTCTTTAAAGCTACCCTTGCTCTTTTCTTTTGTCTGCTTCTCTTTTGTCTGCTCCTGTAAATCCAGCGTAAAGGTAATGCCTAGCATTACAATATACATGACCATCGAGGCAATATATAACCATTTTACATCAAAATAGCTTAGTACTAAACCTGCCGCTGCAGTCCCAATAATACGTGAAATGGTACGGGCATTCATATGCCAGCCATTTAAGGTAATTAAATCGCGATCTTTCACAATCATTGGAATAACAGCCTGTAATGCAGGCATATAAAAGGCTGCTGCCAATTGCAGGCTTACTAAAAAGCAGAGCATCCAGATAACCGAGTTCGTTGCCAAAGCGACAAACATAAAGAGCACCGAGACAACTCGCCCTGCGCTCGCTACAATTAATACTTTCTTTTTACTTGATGAATCAATGATACGACCTGCTAATGGACCGACCGCAACACCTGCAATCATGCCGAGTGCTAATATAAGCGACTTATGAAAATCGGACGGTACCGTTTCCTGCATAAATGCTAAGTTACCGATAATGCCTGCCCACAAGCCTAAGCCGACGACAAATTCCCCTATTAATACAATCCATACATTTTTATTTTTCCACATGAATGAGCTTCCCTTCTATGATATAACGACTTCCGAAATAAATTGAATGATATAGTATTATGGGAGAAATGTCAATATAGCAAAAACGTCACCCTAGGATAAGTATATAAGCAAAGACTGCCTGAAAAGATATCCTCCTTTCAGACAGCCTTTTGGGTTACTGTTAGTCTTTCGGCAGTAACACGGCCCTTACTAATGCGCCGTCTACAGCTGTATCCACTTTTAGCGAGCCATTTGAATAACGGTCCGCTCTTGATAGGTTCAACACGTGAATCGTTTCCTGCACGCCACGCTCTGTTTCTAACAGCACATGATTCTGCGCTGTTGCAAGTAACACCGCATACACACGATGCGGATTCGATTTTAATTCTTTTAAAATGACGACACCACGTTTTGCACGATTGCCTACCTCAATTTCAGATAGCAGCATTCGCTTGATCGCTCCACGCTGTGTCACAACGACAAGCTCCTGATTGCTCTCAGGGCTGATTAAATTAGCAGCAGCTAAGTATTCACCATCTTTTAAAACGATGCCCTTAACACCACCTGTCTTCACACCTGTAACAGGTAATTCTTCTGCTGTAAAACGAATTGTATAGCTCGTATTGCTTGTTAATAAAATTTCCTGTGTAGGTGTTAACAACGAGGCATAAATCATCTCGTCAGTACCTTTGACATTCATTGTTTTAATAGGCTTCGAATAACGAGTGACCACATAATCTGCTAATGGCGAGCGCTTAATTTGCCCTTCCTTCGTTGCCGTAAAGATAAAAGTATCCTCTTTGTCAAATGACTCAATGCCAATCACTTCAATAATATATTCCTCTGCATCAAGCGGCACGATGCTTGAAATATGCTGCCCAAGGTCCTTCCAGCGAATATCAGGGAGCTCATGCACAGGCTGATAAATATAATTGCCTTTATTCGTAAATAGCAATACATAGTGCTGCGTATTGAGCGTTGCTTCATATAATAAGTAATCTGATTCCTTCATGGCAAAATCTTGTCCGTTCGATGCACTGTGAGAGCGCAGGCTTGTGCGCTTGACATAGCCATCCTTCGTTACTGTTACCACAACTTCCTCACTTGGTACAAGCACATCGAGCGTTAGCTTAATTTCCTCGATTTCTGCTTGGATAACAGAGCGACGTGGCTGCGCAAAGCGCTTGCGCACATCAAGCAGCTCCTGCTTAATAACACGGATTAGCTTTTTCTCATCATTTAAAATATTTGTTAGCTTATCAATCAATTGAATAAGCTCCTCTTCCTCTGTACGCAATTCGGTAATATCGGTATTTGTTAAGCGATATAGTTGCAAGCTCACAATTGCCTCTGATTGTATTTCTGTGAAATGGAATTTTTCCTGTAAATTGTTTTTGGCATCGCGCTTATCACTAGAAGAGCGGATTGTTTGAATCACCTCATCTAAAATAGATAAGGCCTTCATTAAGCCTTCTACAATATGTAAACGATCCTTGGCCTTTGTCAAATCATAAGCAGTTCGCTTGCTAACGACTTCCTTTTGGTGCGCAATATACGCATCAAGCATAAGCGGCAACGTCATTAATGTTGGACGACGGTTATGAATCGCAATCATATTGAAGCTATACGTAATTTGTAAATCTGTAGATTTTAATAAATAATTTAAAATGCCCTGTGCCTGCACATCTTTTTTCATTTCAATAACGATACGTAAGCCAGTGCGATCCGATTCATCTCTTACATCTGCAATACCTTCTAAGCGTTTATCAGCGCGTTGTTCATCAATCTTTTTAATTAAATTCGCTTTATTGACATCGTATGGCAGCTCTGTAATCACGATTTGCTCTTTATTGCCTTTAATTTCTTCAATCGTTGCAGCCGCGCGAATAATAATTTTCCCTTTACCCGTTTCGTAGGCTTTTTTAATACCATCTACACCTTGAATAATACCACCTGTCGGGAAATCAGGTCCTTTAATGACCGTCATTAATTCATCAACGGAACACCCTGGCTTGTCTAAACGCATTAATACAGCATCCAATGCTTCCTGTAAATTATGTGGGGGAATATCTGTCGCATAGCCTGCCGAAATCCCTGTGGAGCCGTTCACAAGCAGGTTCGGGAAACGAGCAGGTAAAACAACTGGCTCCATATCCTGATCATCAAAGTTTGGCACAAAATCAACTGTGCGTTTGTTAATATCACGCAGCATTTCCGCCGCCACCTGTGATAAACGTGCCTCTGTATAACGCATTGCAGCTGGTGGGTCTCCATCAACTGAGCCATTATTACCATGCATTTCAATGAGCATATAACGTGCCTTCCAATCCTGACTCATACGCACCATCGCCTCATAAACAGAGGAGTCGCCGTGCGGGTGGAAGTTACCGATTACGTTTCCGACTGTTTTTGCCGATTTACGGAATGGCTTATCATGTGTATTGCCCTCATTAAACATCGCATATAAAATACGGCGCTGTACAGGCTTTAATCCGTCACGTGCATCTGGCAACGCGCGGTCTTGAATAATATATTTTGAATAGCGACCAAAGCGGTCACCCATTACTTCTTCTAAAGGTAAATCTTGAAATTTTTCCGTTGTCATTCCTTAGTCCTCCTCATGATGGATGAATTCATTTTCTAAAATATTGACCTCATCCTCCATTCCGAAGTTAACATGTGTCTCAATCCATTTACGACGAGGCTCTACTTTATCACCCATTAATGTTGTTACACGGCGCTCTGCACGTGCACCATCTTCAATCGTTACACGAATTAATGTACGCGTCTCCGGGTTCATTGTCGTATCCCAAAGCTGATCCGCATTCATCTCACCTAATCCTTTATAACGCTGAATAATATAGCCTTTGCCAATTTTCTTTATAGCAGCATCTAGTTCATTTTCCGTCCAAGCATATTCAATTACTTCCTTTTTGCCTGCGCCTTTCGATACTTTATAAAGTGGCGGTAAAGCAATGTATACTTTCCCTGCTTCCACAAGCGGCTTCATATAGCGATAGAAGAACGTTAAGAGCAATACTTGAATATGGGCACCATCAGTATCGGCATCGGTCATAATCACCACTTTATCATATGCGGCATCCTCTACGGCAAAATCAGAGCCGACACCCGCACCAATTGCATGAATAATCGTAGCAATTTCCTCGTTTTTCATAATATCCTGTAGCTTTGCTTTTTCAGTATTGATAACTTTTCCGCGCAATGGCAAAATGGCTTGAAACGAACGGTCACGCCCTTGCTTTGCAGAGCCACCTGCTGAGTCACCTTCGACTAAATATAGCTCATTTTTCGCTGCATTGCGTGATTGAGCAGGAGTTAGCTTTCCAGACAACAGCGTGCTGCCTTTTTTACTTTTCTTGCCGTTACGTGCATCCTCACGTGCTTTTCGAGCCGCCTCACGTACTTGCTGTGCACGAATCGCTTTACGCACCAAGGATGCTGATAGTTCAGCATTTTCTTCTAATACATATAAGAGCTGCTCCGATACGACGGCATCGACGGCTGAACGCGCTTCGCTTGTTCCAAGCTTGCCCTTTGTTTGCCCTTCAAATTGCAATAAATGCTCAGGGATACGAACCGATACAATGGCCGTCAAGCCTTCTCGCACATCTGTGCCCTCTAAGTTTTTCTCCTTTTCCTTTAACAATCCAATTTTACGTGCATAGTCATTGAATACACGCGTCATGGCAGCCTTTGCTCCTGTTTCATGCGTGCCACCGTCACGTGTGCGTACATTATTAACGAATGATAGCATTGTTTCTGAATAGCCATCATTAAACTGGAATGCGAACTCCACTTCGATTTCTTGCTGCATGCCCTCTACATATTTAACTGGATGTAAAACATCCTTCTCTTCATTCAAATACGTAACAAATGCTTCAATCCCATTTTCATAATAAAATACTTCATGTATACCTTCAGGACGTTCATCAATTAATTCAATTTTTAATCCCTTTAATAAAAAGGCAGATTCACGTAAACGCTCTGCTAACGTATCATAATTAAATTTCGTCACAGAAAAAATCGTTGCATCCGGTAAAAAATGAACGAGCGTTCCTGTTTCTTTTGTTTTTCCGATAATTTCAAGCGATGTTACAGGCTTTCCACCATCCTCAAAACGCTGGCGATAAATTTGTCCATCGCGATGAATCGATACTTCTAAAAAGCTGCTTAAAGCGTTGACGACAGATGAACCGACACCGTGTAATCCACCACTTGTTTTATAGCCGCCTTGTCCAAATTTTCCTCCGGCATGTAAAACAGTGAAAATGATTTCAGGTGTTGGTTTACCCATTTTATGCATTCCTGTCGGCATTCCTCGTCCAAAGTCACGCACGCTAATGCTGTTATCTTCATGTATGTTGACAATAATATGCGCTCCGAAGCCTGCAAGTGCTTCGTCGACTGCATTATCTACTATTTCATAAACTAAGTGATGAAGCCCACGTCCATCCGTTGACCCGATATACATACCCGGTCTTTTACGAACAGCTTCTAAGCCTTCTAACACTTGAATCGCATCGTCATTGTATGCGATTGGTTGTTCTTTCACCAAAAAAATACCCCCTAAAAATACAAACAAACGTTCTTTTCTTTTATCGTACTAAAGAATAAGCTTAGCTGTCAATACGCTAAAGCCCTACACAAATAGATATTCTACCACAATTTTTCAATAAGTGCTTTACTTCTCTTATTCATATGAGCCGTGTATTTATTCATACATTACAAAAAATAATCAATCTACTATTCAATCAATAGGTAATCAGTGTATAATCATTATTACAACCTATTAGTACCAACTATCAATTTTGAAAGGAGCGTATATATGTCAATTGCTATAATTGTTATTTGCGCTTATTTAATCGGCTCCATCCCCTCTGCTTTATGGATTGGTAAGATTTTTTATCATACAGATGTTAGACAGCAAGGCAGCGGTAATTTAGGTGCAACCAATACCTTCCGTGTCCTTGGCAAAAAGGCAGGGATAATTGTCACAATTATGGATGTGTTAAAAGGAACTGCGGCTGTATTGCTACCGCTATTACCATTTTTTGCGGATGTGCAAATTCATGCATTAATTTTAGGTGTTGTGGCTGTCATAGGACATATCTTCCCTATTTTCGCCAGCTTCCGAGGTGGCAAAGCAGTAGCTACTTCTGCAGGTGTCGTACTAGGCTACGCATGGCCATTATTTTTGCTTTTATTTGTTGCCTTTTTTATTACATTGAAATTAACAAAAATGGTGAGCTTAACATCGATGATTGTTGCACTCATCGCCCTTATTTATAGCATAATCTATCTTGTATTAACAGGTGATTTCGCCTTATTTATTTTAATTGTCATTTTATTTACGTTTATCGTTTATCGCCATCGCGAAAATATTAAACGTATTAAAGCTGGCACAGAACCGAAAGTGAAATGGATTTAACTTTAAAATGCCAAGGTCTGAATTAGCAGCACTTTGGCATCTAACTAAGCAATTTGCTGTTCCTCATTTAGGAAATCCGCTAAAATAACATTATTAATGTATGTCGGGAGAGGTCTTCATGAAAATTATTTTGACGGATGCAGCTTTAAATTGGTTTCACACAGAAATGGAAGTACAGCAGGGTGATTATGTACGCTTTTATGCCAGATACGGTGGGTCATCGCCATTCCATGAAGGATTTTCACTTGGTATGAATCGCGAATTACCACATGAAATTGGCGTAGAAACGATTGTGGATGGCGTTCATTTTTACATAGAGCGCAATGATGAATGGTTTTTCAATGAGCATGATTTGCATGTAGGTGTGAATGAAAAGCTAGATGAATTAGCTTATGAGTACAAACAGGCATAAAAAAGCGATGCAACAGGCTCTTGTGGAGTCGTTGCATCGCTTTTTATTGTTCATTTATGAAAATATTTTCAAGAAGCTGCCGATGTGTGCCAACAATGATGCGGACATTGTCCAAATGATAAAATGTACTCGTAAAATTCATATCATATATATCCTCATTGGGTGAATATAAATAAATGGTTATATCATTCGCTAAAGCAAGTCCGAACTCAATATGACCGCCCTTCCCAGCAGGTAATAAAATGATTAAAAAATCAGCAAGTTGAACCGCTTCTTTTTCTGCATTGCCAATACGTTGCAATTCCTCTAAATTGGCTGCACGGCTGTTTTGTGTCCAGTCATACGTATGCTGAAAGCCTTTTGCTGTTAATTGGTCTCTTACATAACGGACATCCTCTATATTTTGAAAGCTGGAGGCAATGTAAAATTTTTTCGGTGTGCTAAATATGATATTCAATCTCCTCTTCAACAAAATCCCATTTGTATGGCGTTTCTTGGTATACGTAATAGTTCAACCAGTTGTAGAACAATAAATGCGAATGGGCACGCCATGTATTTTTTGGTGCTTTCGTTGGGTCATCATTTGGGAAGTAGTTCACAGGCACTTCTACATTATCTGCCTTGGCGATATCTCGCTCGTATTCATCAGCAAGCGTTGTCGCATCATACTCTAAATGTCCTGTAATCATAATTTGCTTATTGTCCTTCGATTGTACAATAAAGACACCCGCATCGTCTGAATAGCTCAGCAAGCGTAAATCTGGATGCGCACGCACCTCATCAATTGATACAGATGTATGTCTTGAATGTGGTGCTACATATTCATCGCTAAAGCCACGCACTAAATCTACCGTTAAATCCGTAATAACATGTGAGTATACGCCTGAGCATTTTTTCGGCAGCTCAAATTTACCAATGCCGTAATGATGATATAAAGCCGCTTGCGCACCCCAACAAATATTCATGATGGATGTGACATTTAGCTTTGCCCAATCCATAATATCCGTAATTTCCTTCCAATAGATAACGTCCTCAAATTCCATGCGTTCAATTGGCGCACCTGTAATAATCATGCCATCATAGCGGCGGTGTTTAATCTCAGCAAATGTCGTATAGAACGTTTGCAAATGTGATTTTGAGACATTTTTCGATTCATAGGTTGCTGTATTCAAAAATGTGACATTTACTTGTAAAGGTGTGTTCCCTAATAAACGCAATAATTGCAGCTCTGTTTTCTCCTTTTCTGGCATTAGGTTACAAACTAAAATGTTTAACGGACGGATTTGCTGTGTTCTCGCACGGTCCTCCTCCATCACGAAAATTTTCTCTTTTCTTAGTAGCTCACCTGCTGGCAACTGCTTCGGAATATTAATTGGCATTGCTTTTCCCCCATTTCTTGAAATAACAAATCAATACAAAAAACCCTCACATTCCAGCATAGAGAATGTGAGGGTTTTGTAAGCAATCCGTTCACTCTTATCTCTCGGGAGTCCCCCCGCTGGAATTAGCACCTTTCTAATCAATGTTAGAGGTTGCTGAAGCGTCAACGGGCCATATCCCTCGGCTTCTCTTGATAAGTGTTTTTTTAATTTTGTTTATTGTAGCATTATTGAAAGCGTTTGACAATAGGGTTTAAAATACTATTGTCAATACTCTACACTTCTTAAATCAAATTCCATACAATTTTTACAATCCCTTTTATATGAATCATGTTTTTTACTGATAATATATTAAAGTCGCCATCGTATAGCCGTCTATACGATTAACATCTAACATAACGTAATAAGAGCCTTTATCCCATAAGCTTGAAATATAATAACTACCGTCTGAACGTGTTTCCACATTACGTCCTAGCTCCTTAAGACCTTCTTTATAAAGCGTGTCATGGATAAGTTGTATTTCCGACCAATCACTATAACGGTCTCTATTAGGGAAGAAATCAAATCCAATCGCACCAAGCTTTTTATCCTCATAATAATATATCAATTCTGTTGAGTAACCATATTTCATTGCTGAGTAAACTAAAGTAGACACATTTCCCTTTTGTGATTTTCTAAGTAACTTTGCTGTTTCTGCTTTCTCAACTTGATTTATACTCATAGAAAAATCAATTTTTCGATTTTTATTTTGAGCGCTCTGTTCTTGCACTACTAAATAAGCATCCTTTACATACCCCTTGACATTTCCTTGTTTGATGTGTGACCAACCGTTGCTGTCCGTTGTGTATACAAAAACTTTCGAGCCATCTTTCAGCATCGTTACTTTAGCACCTTTCGAATGTGCTTCTTTTCTGACAATTAATCCTCCTTCTGATTTCACATATTTTGTTTGATTCACAGTTTGCTTTGATACTTTCGTTTCAGAGGTACTAGCTGATGCTTGAGCATCCCCATAATCCATAGCCGTTAGTGCAATAAAACATAACGATACTGCAATGATCCATTTGACGAACTTCATTCAACGCACTCCCTTCATAATATTAGTTAAATTGTATCATAGGAGGAAACACTATCCTATTATTGAAATGTAAGTTACACTATTATTTTTAGTTAATAAAAAAACAAAGGGGTTTAGCCATGTTTCCAACATTAGCAACAGAACGATTAATTTTGCGAGAGATTGTACACGAAGATGCTGGCGATATTTTTGCCTATTTTTCAAACGAGGATGTAACAAAGCATTATGGTATGCAAGCATTGGAGGATATTGAACAAGCCGAACAATTAATCGAAGGGTTTACAAAAGGCTTTCAAGGAAAAAGAAGTATGCGTTGGGGTATTACAATTAAAGGGAACAATCGTTTAATTGGTACAATTGGCTTTAATTTATGGGTACCTGTTCATAGACGAGCTGAGGTAGGCTACGAAATACATCCTGATTTTTGGCGTAAGGGCCTTGCATCCGAGGCGCTGGAGAAAATAGTAGAATACGGCTTTCAGGAGCTGGAGTTAACGCGCATTGGAGCGACTGTTTATATTGAAAATACAGCGTCTAATGAAATGTTGTTGAAGCAGGGCTTTGAACAAGAAGGCACTTTGCGCAATTATATGTATCAAGATGGTTACGCACATGATGTCAATATATATGCGAAGGTACAAAAAAGACAGGGGTGATTTCCCTGTCTTATTCAAAAAGCTCCTTCAATAACGTAAATGACTTGGCTCTCGCCTCTTCATCATAAATTGAAGCAGTGACCATCAATTCATCTACCTGTGTATCAGCAACAAATTTTTCAAGCTGTTCTTTAACCGTTTGTTGATTGCCGACAAACATATATTGGCGTTGCTGTAGCACCGCCTGTTTTTCAAACGGTGTCCAAATTTCATCCATATCGTCAACTGGTGGCTGTAGCAAATCATGTGTACGGCGAATAATGCTTAAGAAAAGCTGATAATGCGTTGTCGCTAATTTTTGTGCTTCCTCATCTGTGTCTGCAATAATGACATTGATACATGCCAGCATTTTTGGTTTTTCCAATGCTTCTGATGAACGGAATTGTGTACGGTAAATATCAATCGCCTGCATTAAATAATCTGGTGCAAAATGGCTAGCAAAGGCATATGGCATGCCACGACGCGCTGCAAGCTCAGCACTGAATAAGCTCGAGCCTAACAGCCATAGCGGAATATTTGCACCAAAGCCCGGATATGCTTTAATATGGTCGGTTTCTTTCGCTTGCATTAAATAGCGTTCTAATTCCTCTATATTATGTTCAAAATCCTCAGCGTCACGACGGCGCAATGCTCTTGCAGTGAACGGGTCTGTGCCTGGTGCACGTCCTAAGCCTAAATCAATACGATTTGGAAACATTGCATCAAGTGTGCCAAATTGCTCGGCAACAATGAGTGGTGCATGGTTTGGTAGCATAATACCACCTGAGCCAAGACGAATTTTTTTCGTTGCATTCGCTAAATAGCTTATAACGACAGCTGTTGCAGAGCTAGCAATCGCTCGGCTATTATGGTGCTCCGCTACCCAATAACGCTCATAGCCTAACTCATCTGCTAAGACCGCTAAGTTGCGTGAGCGTTGAAACGCCTCAAATGTTGTCTGTCCTTCTGCAATCGTTACTAAATCTAGAACAGACACGGGAATATTTTTTAACAATGGGATCACCTCACACATTACTATAACGAAATTTGGAAATAGATGCTTGCAATATGCTTATATGCTAAAGTAAATCAAGGTTGGGTCATTAACCTTTTGGCTTTTTCTAGTTTACTTCATTAAAAACTGCTGCAATGCTGCCATCTGCTCCTGTGCATGCTGATAGCCCATATTATAATTGCTATGGATTTGCGTTAAATTCTTTTCAAAGCTGTTCATCGCATAGTTCGGACGGAATAAAAACGCTTTGCCTTCTTCCTCAAGCTGCTTGCAATAAGCGAGTGTTTCGTTGTAGCGCGCGGCACGCTGTAGCATGCGCTTTGCTAATGCGGGATAGCGCTTGCCAAGCATTTTAATGGCAAATTTCGTTTGACGATCCAATGATTTTTGATAGCCATGTGGGCGTGTCAAGACAATGACATGCTTTTCGAAGCCCTTTTCCTCTGCTCTTGTAATAGGAATCGGGTCCGCTAGCCCACCATCATAATATGGAATGTTCTCCAATTTGATTTCAGGAAATAAAATCGGAATGGCACAGGTTGCTCGCAGCATCGTGCAAGCCCTATCCATTTGCAGCGCATCTAAATATTCAACTTCCCCTGTATAAGCATTTGTCACACCAATTTCAAACTGCCCTTCAAATTGCTCATATGTCGCCCAATCAAACAACTCTAGCTCATTTGGAATGGTATCATAGGCAAAATTCAGCCCGAACAAACTGCGCTCCTTTAAAAAGTTGCGCCAGCCGATATAACGTTTATCATGGCGATAGTTGGTAAACACGCGCAATGTACGCTCCTTTTGCTTCGATACGTAGGAGCAGCCGTTAATCGCACCAGCTGAAATGCCAATTATGTAAGGCATATGTAGCTTGTGCTCTAAAAAGGCATCTAACACGCCGCTCGTATAAATCGTGCGAAATGTCCCACCCTCTAAAATTAAACTAGTTTTTGTCATTTTGCTCACTCGCCTTTATCAATTGCTCTAGCTGTACATCCCATGCATTGGTGAATGTGTTAAAAACGCGGATATCAAATGTATTTTTGTTTGTATCATGTAAAACATATTGAAAGCATGGCACATCGTGGATTTGTAATTCCTCTGCGCTATTGATGGATGTAATAAATGTCTCATCATCATCATCATTTGACGAGGCAGCAACAATTTGCTCATCTGTCCATACAGCCATTTTTTCGTGCGAAAGCTCGTCAGGAAACTCATCAAATTCCGCTAGCTCCCCTTGTAAAAACGCTTCGTGCAATGGGCTATAATACAATTCTTGCTCCATTTCCTCTAGCTGTTCCTCGAAGATACCTGCTGCTAGCTGTGACCTGCCCTTTTCTGTCAATTGAATGGTTTCTTCCACTGTAACTAGCCCTGTTTTCTTCATTTTTTGCAGTAAATCTTCAATAAATAAAGCCTCTACTAAGAGCACATCCGCAACCATTTCAACATCTTGGAAACGCCCTGTTTGAAAGGTTAGGAGCATCATTTTCATTAAAATATCCATTGGGATGCGACGAATCGGCGTGTATTTCGCTAAAATTGTCTGAATGGGTATCGAAAATTGCTTTGTTTTTACAATTTCCACACCATTAGGACGCGGTAATTGCTTTTGAATTTGTCGTTCCAGCTGTTGTAATTCCATAAGTCACTCCTATGCGCGGTAGCCATCCTGCGCTTTCACAACATCAAGCACATGCTGATACATTTGGCGCGTTTCTTGTTTCTTTGGACGTTTTGTAAACATTTCCGTGCTACCGACCATAATTAATAATTCGCGTGCGCGTGATAATGCGACATTTAAGCGGCGGTAATCTTGCGCAAAGCCGATGCTGCCTTGCCCATCATGATTTCGCACCATGCTAACGATAATGACATCCATCTCCATCCCTTGGAACTTATCGACAGAGCCTGTACGAATATGCAGATGAGGATACCCTTGCTCCACCATCTCATTAATGCGTTTTACCTGCTCCGCATAAAAGCTAATGACACCAACAGATTTCTGTGCATCCTGTGGCAATAAGCCTTGCTCCTTTGCCTGCTTTGTTGCCTCATTAATGGATGTTAACAATTCTTTTACCTTTTCTAGCTCTGCTCGGTTAAATAAGCTTGCCCCTTCCTTCATACGTTCTTCAAAATGGGCTTGGTCATGCGGGATATCAAGCCATAGCAAATGATTTTGGCGGTTAAATAAAGGTGTTTCAAGCAAATGGTCACGCGCTTTGTCTGAATCAGGTAAGCCACATTGCAGGGCATCATGCTCATTTTTATAAAATGGCACAATTGTCTTCATAATCTTTTCATGCATGCGGTATTGAATTGCTAGCATCGTTTTATTCGACTGTGGCAAATTTTTATACAAGCGCTCAAACAATGATTCCTCTAACATTTTTTCAAGCTCACGCTTTTCCTCAAATGTATCGCTATTTTTAATGACTTGCTCTAGCGTTTCCTCGAAAGTTTCGTCCCCAATCAATGGTGGTAGCTGATGGTGGTCCCCAACTAAAATGATTTTCTTGCCCTTTAGCATCGGTAGCAATAGCTCTGGCGGCGTTGCCTTCGATACTTCATCGATAATAACCACATCAAATGTTGGATAATTGTCCATAAATTCTTTGTTCGCTGATGCAACACAAGTTGTCCCAATAACGTTGGCATGCTTCACATACAGCTTGCGAATTTCCTCTAAGTCATGCTCACTTGCATTTTCTAGCATTATTTTCCATTCACTTTGAAGCTGCTGTGTGACAGGTAATAGCTCAAGCCTTTGCTCAGTTTTTGCGATTTCTGCTTGCGTCGCTGTTATGCGTTGTTCGACTCCGGATAATGCTGCCTCCGGATTTTGCTTTGTTAGCTGCTCAAGCTCTTCCCGTTCTTTTTCTAATGCAAGACCCGTGCTATTGATTTCTTTAAGCTGTTCCTTTAATGATTGGATAAGCTCATTGCCATGTGTAAGCTGCTCGTTGACTTGCTGTAGCTCCGCTGTTTTTGCTTCGTAAGTCACCGTCAGCGTTGCCTGCTTCATTTTTTGGTGTGCAAGCTGCTGCTTGCTGTGCTCTAAGTCGTTGCGCTGCTGCTGTAGCTCTTCAACAGTTACATCTATTGCTGGTACGTCTTTCAATTGTTGGAGCTTTTGCTGCAATTGCTGCTCTGTGCTACGCAGCTGCTGTACTTGTGTTTCACTCTGACCAAGCTGCTCTTTATATAAATCAACAAGCTCCTCTTTCAGCTTCGTAAAAATAAGCATAACTTCACGTAATAAATCCTGATATTTCACCTGTAGCTGCTCTACATATGCTTTACGCAATAGCACACCTTGAATTGAACGTGCGCCATTTTGAGCATTAATTTTTCGCTCTGCAAAGGCATGGCTGAGCTTCGTTAAAAATTCCTGCACCTCATTAATTGAGTACGTATGATTCGGTGGCAATGGTGGTGCTGTAACATGAATTTGTAATGCTTTTTCACTGTAAGCTAAGGCTTTTTCCAGCCGTTCACTTAAATCTTTAATCGGCTTATATGCCGCTATTTCAGGCTGCAGCTTGGATAAAGAGGCAAGGAGACGATCAATAACAAAGCTGCGACGTATTTGATGCGCCACAATGAAATCCTCTACATCCTGCACCTTTTTTAGCTCCGTAATTTGCGTTGTTAATCGCTCCATTGCCCCGTCATCTGGTGACAAGTGTTGTAGCTGACCGGTTACGCTTGCGAGCTGCTGCTCAAGCTGTTGCTTTGCTGAGCTTATTTCGGCAGCTTGAATCGCCTCGCTAAGCTGTGTGAGCTGCTCCGTATTCGATTGTTCTAACGCTTCTAGCTCTTGCACTGTTGGAAGCTCAACAAGCTGCTCTTGATAGGTAGTGATGCTTGCTGTTAGCTCCGCCTTTGATGCTTCTAGCCTTTCGAGCTGCTCCTCTGCTTGCTCACGCTCTTTTTTTAATGGGACAAGCTGTTTTTTCAGCGCGATGATTTTTTCTGTCAGTGCTTTAAGCTGTTCCTCTGCCTGTTGTTTTCGTTCAATGTCCTGCTGAAGCTTAATTTTTTCTTCCTGTAGCTGTGTGAGCTGTGCTTCATAATCAATAATTTCCTGCTCTAATAGCTGCTTTTTGTCCTGCTGCTGCGACACTTCAAGGCTAATCGCCTCATACGTTTGCTGCTGCCAATAGGTCGCAACATTTTCCTCAATAAACTTTTTGCCTTCCTCTTCGATGCTTTCCGTACGTCCGTATCGCAAAATGCGGATATCTTTGTTGGAAAGCAAGCGGCTTAGTGCATTATCAACCGCTAAATTCGACTGTGAGGCCACTAGCGTTTTCAAGCCTGCCTTGGCATTTTGATAACAAATTTCTGAAATAACGGTTGTTTTCCCGGTTCCAGGAGGCCCTTGAATCACATATAAATCTTCCGCACTCATTGCCCCTGTTACCGCTTTACGTTGGAATTCATTTAATTGGTTATGAAAATCAAGTGTAACATCTGCATTGTGTGCGGCAATTACAGGCTTATCCTCAAATAAAATATTTTCTAAATTGGCATTTTCTGCAAGCCCTTCTTTTAAACGATCAAAGCCTTTTAACAGACGATTGAGCTGCGATTTTGTCGAGGCATTGCTGAAATCGATTGTATTCATCTCAAAATGCAGCTCATTTTTCCTCGCAAGACGCACCGCATCAGGCTTTAATGCAATTTCAACAGCACGTGCCCCACGGTTGACTTTAACAACCTCACCTAAATCAAGCTTTAAGCCACGTACACGAGCACTTAACCCTTTCAATTGCTTCCACTCTTTATCATTCATCTCACTACAAATGAATGTAATATGTGTGAAATCAGCATTCAGTGTATGTGTCGTAAATTTCGCTTCGATATCCTCTATATCCGCATTTTGATTCAGCACCTTTAAATAGCCTTCCCATGAGGTGATGCGTTTATTGACATAATCAAAGCGCTCCTGGGCAACAGGAAGCGCAGCAAGCGTTTCAATAAATTTATCCGGATATGTATGTCCACTAATGCGTGATGGTACAAAATGAATTAACAGCCTTTCACGGCGATTTGTTGCAACGGGTGTTCCCTTCCCCCTTGTACGGAAGCTTTTCGCAACAAGCCCATTTTTCAAATCAAATACGCAATCCATAATCACGACACGCTCTTGAAATTTTTCCTTTAAAACGCGGTTTTTTTCATTATCAAAATATAGTGTTAACGCGAGCTGTGTTTGCTCAATCGCTAATTTTTCAATATAAACAATAAAGTTTTTTTGCAAACGAAAAAAGGCCTGTTCATCTTGAACATGCTGCTGAATGGCTTCACGTGCCGTATTCGTCAACAATATATGACATCGCACCGTTTCAACGGCAACCTTCTGTACCATGAACAACCCTCCCTTGCAAATTTGACACAAACATCATTATATCAAGAAACTCTATGTTATTAAATAAAAAAAGATGCGCTAAAACTAGCACATCTACTCCTGCACGCGCATATTTTCAATATATGCCGCATCCCACGCTGGATCAACCTTACTTAAGGAAATCGGACGGAAATTATCTTTTCGCACTAATGTATGTACTGTTTTCGCAGTTGCCGCTACAGTCCCATCCTCATGCAATACCTCATAGCCATATGTTGTACGCAAACGCGAATGTGACTCAATCCACGTACGAACCGTTGCAATCTGTCCATAGCGAAGCGCCGCCTTATATTGAATCGACACATCGATGACAGGTGATAAATAGCCTTCATCCTCTAATTTCGTATAAGCAAACCCTAAATCATGGATAAGCTGTGCACGCCCGATTTCTAGCCAAATGATGTAATTTGCGTGGTATACCACACCCATCTGGTCCGTCTCCGCATAGCGGATTTCAATTTGTTTTTCTGATATATGCATTTTGGTCACCTCATGGTCTATCATACCGCTTTGGGTGGGAGTTTGTCAGGTTTGAGGTGTTATTTTAGAAAGTAAAAAACTTATATCTATAAAGAAATTAAAACTTTAAGGTTTTCATATCTTAAATAAACTAAAAAATCTTACTATATTTTATAATTGGTTGTTTTACCATAATAAGAGATGATAAAATAGTAATATGATTTAATAAATCATTAGACATACAAAAGTAAGAATAAATTGCAATATACTTGCAACTATACTAGAAAAATAGAATTAAAATATGTAGTCCAGTATATACGCTCAATCTATTATTAGGGGGATAAACATGGAAAAATTCATAGATCAATTAAAAAACTTAGCAACACGTATTGATTCTTTGCGAGGCTCTATTACAACAGAAGAGGCAACAAAAACTGCAATTGTTATGCCATTTTTCCAAATTCTCGGGTATGATGTATTTAATCCTTTAGAGTTTAGTCCTGAATTCACTGCTGATGTTGGCATTAAAAAAGGAGAAAAAGTTGATTATGCTATTTTAAATGATGGTGCACCTGTCATATTAATAGAGTGTAAAAGTATTACTGAAAACCTAACAAAACATGATTCACAATTATTCCGATATTTTGGTACTACTTCAGCAAAATTTGGTATTTTAACAAATGGCATTGAGTATAAGCTTTTTACTGATTTAGAAGAGCCAAATAAAATGGACACTACCCCATTTTTCACATTTAATATTTTAGAATTACGTGATATCCATATTCAAGAAGTTGCTAAATTCCGTAAAGAAACGTTTGACCTTGAAAATATTTCAAGTACAGCTTCGGATTTAAAATATCTAAACGCACTTAAGAATTATTTATCTGTACAATTTGAAACACCTGATGAAGAGTTTGTTAAGTTTTTAGTAAACCAAATATATGATGGAGTAAAGACGAAGAGCGCACTTGAAAAATTTACACCGATTATATCAAAAGGCATAAAACAGTTGATTAATGAAAAAGTAAATGATAAATTAAATGCCGCTCTTAAATCAACTGGTGACAGTAAAGTACGTGTGACTCTACCCGATCCTACTGAAGAAGTACAACCAGCACCTGTCAATGAAAAAATAGAAGGCGAAGGTATTGTGACAACACCTGAAGAATTAGAGTCATATTCAATCATCAAAGTACTTTTGAAAGATGTAATCGCTCCAGACCGTATTTTCTATCGTGATAACCGCAGTTATTTCAACATTGTTGTTGATGATAACATTCGCAAATGGATTATCCGTGTGTTCTTTGATAAAAATAGAAACTACATTATGTTGAATGATGCAGCTACTGATAAAGAGCGTACTATTATTGAATTTAACCAACCAATGGACTTGATCAATTATGGAGAGAAAATTATTCCTTTGGTTGCTGCATACGCTAACAGTTAGAAGCTTAGTAACATACGTCCTTTAAATGCAACACCCTTGTAGATATACATGCATTACTTCTTCGATTGTAGCTTGTTTTTTAAATTTCGGTTACAAATTTATTTGCTTAATAAAAAAGCCCAAGTACTCATTCGTTGAGTAGTTTGGGCTTTTAAAGGTGTAAAAAGTTAAGATATTTTCCTGACTTAATTGGCATATTCAAATTTACTTATAAGTATCCAAATTTTATTTTTTAAGCTATCCATTTTTACTATGTACAATTCATGCCAAATTACCTAAAATGGAACAAAAGGAGGAATTTTAATGAAAAAATCAATAATATTCATTATTAGTGTATTTGCATTGTTCCTAGCATTTAGTATGGGGACATACGCTGCAACAAAGTATAAATTCACTTTTGATGGCAAGAACAAAGAGGTTGATGTGCAAATTATCAATAAGAAAGCATATGTACCGCTAGATAGCATTGTAGGTTTATATGGAGGTAAAGTCGCATATGATAACAAAACTAAAACTTATGCTGTTACATCCAAAGCTCCAACTAAGGATGCCCCTGCATCACAGAGTAGTATGACAAAAACAATTAAAGATGTAACAATTCGAATCGATAAAGTTGTTCAAGATGCTGATTCTTTAAAGATTTATGTATCATATATTAATAAATCTAAGAAGGAAGCAATGACTGGTGATAGCTTAACAAAAATCGTAGTGAATGGAAAACAACACGGCTTTGATTTCGATTTTAATTTTAGCAGGTATTACGATAAAGATGTACCTCATGCGGCTGATTTTATTGAAGCTGGCGTAACCGAAAAGTCAGTTATTTTCTTTAAGCCTGTAACAGGCGATAAAATCAATATCGTATTAAATGCAAATTTTGAAGATTACCGTTTCAACGACGTGAAAATTCAAAAATAAATGCAAAACTGCTCAGGTTTCTTTTGAACACCTGGGCAGTTTTACATAGAGTTGCTTAGCAGCTGCATGTCATCCTATTTTTCACTTGCATATATAAAGAAACAAATAATGCCCTGCTCTACTTTCTAATATTTTTCCCAACTTTCTCGTTACCCCGTTTAAAATTACCAGTAATTTTAGCTAATAATAACTGGACTGCGGCGCTATTATTTTCCTCAGCTTTAATTTTTGTCAGAAGACGCTCCGCCTCCTTATCCTTTACAATTTTAATTTGTTCCCCTTTATAAGAGATTAAAATTGTTCCTTTTTTCGTTACTTGGTAATCAAACGGTTCTTCATTTAATTTATTTCTTTTATCTATTTCACTCATTCAAATAATCCTCCTTTAGTAGGCTGTTGTCTAACTAAGATGATATCCCTTCCCCAAATGCTGTTGTGCAAATGCAATTAAACTAAAATCACCACTTGTACATTATCGTTCCATTAGAACAAATATCTTTTTGAAAATGATTTGTACCTGCATTAGATAATAGATAGCTATCAATTTCATTTTCTACTGTAGATTGGTTTAAAATAGAATCAATTACATAGGTGCCATGAGTAGTATTGTGCTTATCGAGTACACTAGATGAGGCAATGACTGCTATTGTAATAGATGGTACAGAACTTATAATTTGTGTTAAAGGATTTCCATTTTGATCATAAATATTAGAAATGAATAAGTAATCCATAAATTTTTACCCCTTTGCATTGTTTTCTTCAAATATACCATAAATAAAATCAATCTATTGTTCTCCACCAAGCCCAGATGATAAAATAAAATTATCTATTTCGGTCGGTAGCATCATAAAATATATTAAAGTGTGAGCGGAGTGTTCCAAATTTCGTTACGAGATAATCAGAATGGCGAGCTACTTGAATAAAAAAGGAACAAATCATTGAAGGAAAGGAGGAGGCATTCATGACGGATCGTGAATTACTTGAGGGCATCTTAAAAAAGATGGACAACATTGATACGAAATTGATGAAACTTGATGAAAGAGTAACATCAATGGATACAAAGCTAGTACAACTTGATGAAAGAGTGTCATCGATGGATACAAAGCTAGATGTAGTCACACAGCAGGTTGCTCGAAATAGTGAGGATATTGCTGTATTACAGGTAACATTGGATACTGTAGTTGCACAAACAGCTCACAATGCTAGGCTTCAGCCTTCGTTAGATAACGCTGTCGCTAAAATTGCTGAGCTGGAAATGGATATGAAGCTTGTGAAGAAGCTTATATCCTAAAATTTTATACGAGTAACCAAAAGATGCCAGATTCCTTAGAATCTTTTACGCCTTTAAACAGGATAGCTATCTAGCCATCCTGTTTAATTATTAGCCAAACTCATAATTCTTCACCATGATATAGAAAGGCGCATTTGCTGCTTATTCTTCCTTGAAACCGCTTATGTCATCTTCTACTTTGGAAATAACCAGCTCATAGTTATTAGCCAAATATAAATCATCTTTGCGCTTTTGGAGCAATTTCAAATATTCTTCGAACTTTTCTCGCCGCTCTGTTTTTGTTTTAAATTGGAAGGCATCCATTTTCATTCTTAAATACGAATCATTTAAGACCGTTGGCAGTAATTTACCTGCTAATTCATGGACTTCCTTGCCAGACAGGAATTTTTGTTTGATTGTTATATCAGGTGCTTTGGCCTGTTCAATCTGGAGTGCTGTGTTACTTGCGACAGCATATTGATTAATAAAGGTCTCAATATTTTTTGTCGACTTCATCAAATCGACGGATTGTTGTAAAATCGTTAAATTCTTTTGCAATTGTATTTCTGTTTCATCAGGTACCAGTGTCTTTTTTATGCGCGGTATAGTTAACTTCTTATATGTACTTTTTATATGAAATTTTAGTGGTAATTTCCACTTGAATTTTAGTGGTATTTTGATGTTGAATTTTTTTCGAATTCCTTTCGTTATTTCCTTGATTAAAAATAGTTCAAGGAAAAAAATGAATAGCAACACGGTCATCACAATCAATAAATCGATCATCCGATAGCTTTTTAATTTAGATATGACGGTGATTAACCCATACATAAAATAAGAACCTACTAGAAAGATTCCGATTAACAATATTATTTGTTTCATTGCACTATTTTCTTTGGCTGAGCGATTATCGGGTGTTTGTATTTTCACAGGAGTACTAAACGAGCCCCCTTTTCTCCAGAAGAATACACCAGTATGCCACAATAAAATAACAATTGCACTAGTAGCTAAAATGGTTAAACAGGCAACTAGATTGAATGTGCTTCGGAAGATAACTGTAACCCCTCCAATCACGAAAATCAACATCCAAAACCATAAAAATAGTGCCGCACTGCGCCACAGAATTTTCACTATCACACCTCCCTATTGATACTACTAATATACATGGATAATGAGGAAATTTCTATGCTGAGTCTCACAATGCTCTCGGTTCAATAGTACTAAACCCAAATAAAAAACTAGTCAAAACCGCAAAGCAGCACGCTTTTAGGCAGTATTTTTCACCGTTTGCCTTCAGATGGTTGCTTTGTATACGTCAGCGTCAGCACCATGAAAGACTTGATAATATATGCGAGTCCAAATGAGGCAATCACCTCAAGGCTTCCTTCAAAGCTCTCTTTTTCAACTGTTAGTGTAAATTCAATACATTTCTTCTCATTTCACTCGCTAAAATACTTTATTTGCACTGGTGAAATCATATTCCCTAGCATCTTTTGTCTAATCATCATGCTTCATTCCATTTTCCCTATATACAAATCATGTCAAATTACCTAAAATAATTTTATATAAGAATAGAAGGAATATCATGAGAAAAATTTTTTTAGGATTCATTTTTAGTAGTATCCTTGTATCAGCGTTGTTCATTTCAACTAATGATGAAAAAGTACAAGCAGCCATTACTACAAACAAGGCGAGTGCTTCTAAAGATGGCGTTGAGCCTACAATTAATTCAGCTAGTGAGCTACAAACTTATTTGATGGAAAAATATCCAAAGTTAATAACTGATATTGTTACAGTAAAGTTTGATTATACTGTAACTGAAAATGATAGTATATATAATCCATATGATTATTTTATTAACTATGATTTATCGCTTTCACCATATGCAATGACATTTGAAGCTTCGATGAACGGGCATTTGGAAT
The DNA here is from genome assembly GCF_033880585.1 of Lysinibacillus louembei. Taxonomy (NCBI): domain Bacteria; kingdom Bacillati; phylum Bacillota; class Bacilli; order Caryophanales; family Bacillaceae; genus Lysinibacillus; species Lysinibacillus louembei. The sequence continues at coordinate 2,891,239 of NZ_CP137624.1, read as the reverse complement.
CAATTAAGCATCGAGATACAGCTCAAGAAGATGTCGCAAAAGCAAGGAAACAACTAAATGATTTTTTCAAAACTATGGCAGAAGATTTAATGAAAAAATTGCCTAACAAAAAAATATTGGGGCAGGACTATGATTCTTGGTATACCTATAAATATATACAGCGAGGTCATAACACATCAAAATCTTTAAGTTGGACTAATTATGAGCCTATTGATCTAGGGATTGAATGGCCGGGTCCTCAGCCAGACGATTACTGGAAGGTAACACAAACACACTATGACTTTATAAATAAACGATACGACAATCATGCTTTGGCCCTCCAATATGCCAAGGATGAAGATACTCGATTTCGTTTTAGAGTGGCGTATAGCTTGCTAAAATACGATGAGTTTAAAATTACTGAATTTGGCTGGCGAGATTATTTAGATGGGGGTTCTTATTCAAGATATTGATATCAAGACGTTTCTTGTAGTTAATATATTTTAAAGAGTACATTAAAACAATTAATGAAGTTACTATTCGAATTGATAAACATGTGGCCGAGTTTATTGAACCTGACATAACTGAAAAATTTAAACCTGTAAGCGCTGATAAAATCAATCTTGTGTTAAATGCATATTTTGAGGATTATCATTTTAATGATATCCAGATTCAAAAATAAAGAAAATGCCCAATATACGCATAAATTTGAGTATGGTGGGCTTTCTTTATCTTTATTGTTGCACATAACCAAAAGGCGCCAGATTCCTTAGAATCTTTAGCGCCTTTTAACATGATGGCTAACCAACCATCATTAGTATTGTGTCCAAAATTTATCTATTTATTCGAAAAGCTCACAATTCAATCTATTTCTTCGTTTGCACAAGCTCCGCTAGGCGATCCCAAGTTTCTCCTATGCCTTCTAACATGCCCATATCTAACACGGTCTGAAGACTTTCTGCGGATACGTATTCAGCACGGTTAATTAACTTCGTCTTTCCACCTAAATCAACAAATTCTAATGTGACTTCAGTTGAAGGCAGTTCGTCATTTAGATTGCCTTCTGCATCTGAAAAATAATCCGTATAGCAAATTTTTTCTGGCTCGATAATTTCTTTATAAACCACCTTCACCCAAGATTCCATACCAAAGAATTCCCCTTGGCTTTGGTCAACACATTTCATACAGTAGTGCCAAATGCCTTCTGGACGGAAGTCGATATGACATACAGGCACGTCCCACCCTTTAGGTCCCCACCAATTTTTTAAATGCTCTGGCTCCTTAAACATGTTGAATAATAAATCACGTGGTGCATCAAAAATGCGCTCCAGTATAAGTACACGATCGTTTTCTACTCTTGATACCATTGACATTGTAAATCCTCCTTAGTTTTATGATTGTTCTTTTTCCTGCAATTCCTTCAAATACGCATCTAAATTATCAAATCTTTCTTGCATGACACACTGGAAGGATTGTATCCAAGAGTCCAGTGCTTGGAACGGTTCTGGTCGAAGCTTGTAGATTCGTCGATTCGCTTGTGCTTGCACTTCTACAATTCCGCTGTCACTCAGTACTTTTAAATGCTTTGAAGTTTGGGGCTGCTTTAATCCTAATCGGTCAGCAATTTCCCCAACAGTTTGAGGGCCTTGGCGTAGGAGTTCGACAATATGCATACGATTTGATTCGGCTAAAGCGCTCAATGTCAATATGTTTATGCCCGAATTATTCCCTAACATGTTCCTCACCTCATAAAATGCTGATTATCATAAATATACCTCAACAAGAATATTCCTGTAAAGGCATATTATAAAACCTTTTCAACTGGACAATATCATTTCGGAACTTCTTACTATTCTAAACGTAACTACTATTAGACAAATTAGGAGATGATGCACTTTTTGCAGCAATTTCTGCTTCTATGAAAAGAAAAAGAAAGTAGGTTTTCTATTTTGTGCGTTGCTTTAGCATTTATGTTCATAAAAAAGCAGGTAGCTATAAAAATATACATTTCCTACAGCTACCTGCTTGTTAATTATTCAAATCATCTGGGTAAACGGTTGTATCGAAAATTTCGCCGTTCGCCTCATCTTTATAATGAATCGTTACTTTGTATGCGTCTGCATCAACGCCATTAAACACTTGATAATACATGCCAGCGATAGCTAGCCCAAATGAAGCAATTGAATCAAAGCTACCTTCAAAGCTCTCTTTTTCAACTGTTAATGTAAACTCAGTATAATCTTTATTATAAGCGACATCTTTGATGGACGGGAAATTATCAGTGCTTTTAATTTCTTCAACTGATTCCAGTATTCCGTCCTCCAATTCCTTCATCATTTCTTTATGCTTTTCCTTCGACATTGTATATGTCAAAGAACCATCATCGTTTTGCTTGATTTCGCCAATGCCTTCTTCTTTTGCTTGTGCAATTACCTCATCTACATCTTGACCTTCTAGGAAAGATGCAGGTAGCTTGATTTCAACATTTTGATTACAGGCTACTAAAATAAGAGATAATGCGAATAAAAATGGTAGTAGTTTTTTCATAAATTCTCCTCCTTATCTATTACTATACATAATTTGGAGACATACTACTACTAATTATGTAGAAAAAAGGGGATATATGCTTTAAAGCCCGCTTTTATGGCAGGCTTCAGAGTCACTTTATTTCGTAACATTTCGTCTTTGATCAATCGTAATGTACAAGCCTAACAAACGGTCAGTAGTCATTTGCTTATTTTGCAAATCTGTCAAATGTGATGCTTGAATGATGCCCTCTTGTACGGCTTGCGCTATAAAGGCTTCTGCTGCTGTTTGCATAGCAGGACTTCCTGGATTCCATATTTGTGACATTGGCACTTCCTCCTTTGGATCAAATTGAACAGGTACAGTACTGCTTGTTGGAACAACGATATTCCCTTCTAGTTTATAGCCAGACGGCATCTTCCATGTTGAATTGATTTCAAAATGTACTCTATCAATGCTGCCTGCCCAATCACCGCCCCATGTAATATTTAATTTGCGGGCAATTGCCCCGACTTTATTTAATATGGAAGCATCATACAAGGTGTTTGGTGGTCCAACAGCGATGTCCCATGCTAAACGTGATTTGTGCTTGCTACTAAGCGTCCATGTGACAATTGCCCCCGATCTTGTACGTCCCTGTGCATACAAGTAATTTTGGCGCTCTTGACTGCGGTACGTCTCGGTAATAAAAACATTGCGAATTCCTGCCTTATAACATTCTTGAAATAGTAATTTACAAGCTGTTTGTGCTGTCGGTAAAAGCTCCGCTATATCTCGAATAGTCGCTTCTACACTCATCTATTATCACCTACTTTCTTTGTATTTTATGTTCATCAAGCATGTTGTTATATGTTATCTAACACAAAAAACGAGCCTCCAGGAATGAAGACTCGTTTTTTATGAAACTTTATGCGCGTTCTTTTGTAGAATAACATAATAAGCCTATACAAAAACTAAACAATAATTATCTAAGTAAAATTGGCAGTAGCTGCTTCCATACTTTTTTAGCCTCTGGAATTGGAAAAACAGGAAATACGTGATTCATTTTTGGATATTCAAAATAGAGTAGATCAACGTCTTCCTTCTTTGCTTTTTCAAGTAGCATATGAGCATCAACAATCAGCATTTCTCCTGTACCAACAAACAATGTAATGCGTCCAATATCCTGCAAAGGGCCGTGCAGTGGACTAACTAAATGGTGTGAAATATCTTGAGAGTTTGCCCACAGCTTTCCAAGCATTTGCGCACCAGCTAAGCCAAGCATCGGATCAATTTTTTCAACATCTGCATAACGCGGGTCCTCCCCTGAGACATCAAGCCATGCGGAAAATAAAATGATTTGTTCCGCCCGTCGCTTATTTTGCAGCATAACATCCTGTGCGAAAGCGAGTGCAATCCCTCCACCAGCTGAATCTCCCATAAAAATAAAGGGCTCGCTATGTTTTTCACAAAGCATAGCGTAAAATGAGTGCAGTTTTTCATACAATGCCTCATGTGTAAAATGTGGTAACTTTGGATAAATCGGCACAATAATACGAAACTGTGTGCGTTCAGCTAGCTTTACAAGATAGCGCCAATGAAACATCAGCGGGTCATTAATATAAGCGCCACCATGAAAATAAAGAAGATTTTTCTGAGCGTCAATATGCTCATTCAAAACATAGTACAGCATACCATCGTATTGATATTTAGTAATATGATGCTTTGCTTGAAATTTTTCATCAAGCTCATAGGCTGGTGCTTGTCTTCTTTCCTCGATAAAAAGTGCCATTTCTTGCACATCTAAAAACTTTTGCTTCGTCTTACGCCAAATTAAAAATTGCTCAAATAAAAAACTTTGCCAGCTTCTCATACGTTCCCCTCCTTACGACTATATATTCGTGAGGAGGAGACGCGAATCCTGTTATTTTTAGTGAATATACGGGATTAATTGATTTTCAATGACATCCTGCCCTACGTTCATCCATTTGCTTTTTTGACATATTTCTGCGTCCTTTTCAACTGGGGATTGGAATTGACTTGCTCCCGTTGCATCAAGCCAAGAGCTTTCATCGTAATCCAACCCCATATTGACGATATGCTTAATAATAAATGGTTTTTGAAAGCGAATAATGCAGTCATAGCAATCCATTTCTCCTTCTACTACAACGAAAGGAGCTCTCAAATAAATCGTCGTTCCTCCTTCGCGCCATAACGCAACATCAAAGCTTCCTTTGTCATAATCCCAGTTACCACCAATCGAAAATCCATATTTACAAATTTGGCTACGCAATAAGCCATATTTTGCCTCACGCCCTACAAGAGCTGTTTCTAATAATAACAAAAAAATCTACCTCCTTATCGTGGAGTGTAGCCTAAAAAAACCCCCTTTAAACGGCTGTTTAAAAGGGATTTTCATTTACTTATTGTTCAACTCTGCCAAGGCAAGGACTGTTGTATCAAAGTCGGGTAAACTTCCTTCTTGCTCCGCCTGTTTCACTATTGCTACAACTAAATCGTTATACGGTGTGGCAATGCCTTTCGCTAATTGCGGCACAACACCGTTAATAAAGTCAATTTCTGTTTTGCGTTTTTTTTCTAAATCCTGTAGCATGCTTGCTTTTAACAGACGGGCTGGCTCAATAATAACACGCAATGTTTTAATATGTTGTTCGATATCATCTGCCTCTCTTATTTCTAATGAGGCGATGTCAAAGTCATTCATTTTGGCAAATGTGATACCATTTGCATGACCAACTTTAATTGTTTCATCAATAATATGAGCTGCACTACGCACGCTAATTTCATTATCTAATACGCCGCCATATGTTGTGTTCATCGCTGCAGAAAGCCCGCTAAATGCGTTATTAATTAAAAGTTTCGACCATTTTGTGCCGACAAGGTTTTCTGAAATATGTGTGCCACCAACAAGGGCTAATACTTCCTGAATTTTTTGAATGCGTGCCGTTTTTTCACCGTTTAATTCACCAATTTGGAAGGCATATTGCTTAAAGCGATTGTATTCTGTTGTCAGCTCTGAAACACCTGGCTCTGTAAAGGTTGCACCAAATTCCACTGCACCTGCGATCACGCGTTCACATCCGACAATTTCTGCTATTTTACTTTCTGGAATTCCATTTTGTAATGAGCAAACCACACTGCTGTCATGTAAAAATGGTAGTAAATTTGTTAAAACAGAATCATTGTATAGTTGCTTTGTTAATAGCAACACTAAGTCATACACGCCTGTCATCTTTTCTGGTGTGACCGCTTTTACTTTCGCTGTCATCTCCGTTGTACCAATAATTTTGGCGCCTTTTTCATTTAAAGCTTGGACATGTGCCTCATACACATCGATTAATTCAACATCTTGTCCACCCTCAGCGATATATGCGCCGATTACTGTGCCGAGTGAACCAGCACCTAAAATTGCAATTCTCATCATAAAAGCCTCCTATTCTTCCTCTAAATAATCGTATACGACGGAAGCCCCACTGAGCGATAGCTCTGTCACAATATGTGAGGCTGAAACGATTTCTAAAACAGGTAAATCCTTCATTGGTGCTAAAACATGTGCAAATAGCTCCAAGCGTGCTGGTCCCATCCATGCACCTTTTATTTCAACATCTGTAATTTCTGTGCGTACAAGCTGACAAACAAGCGGTGCGCCATTGTAGCCTGGTATTTTCTTTAGCATAAATGTTGGCTTTGTAATTTCAGCTAAAGCTTCCGCCTGTGACATTGGGAAATGCTTGTAGCCCATTGTCGCTGTTGCCACACGTAGCGTTCCATAATCAAGTGTTCCTACCAATACATCTGAATCAACATATAAATTCGGCTTACCCAATTTTTTAGGATAGCCACTAATTTCTCGACCTGAGGCGATTGCTGGAAAGCTATCGACATACATCGAGTGCAAATATTCGCCCTGCTCGCCATTTAGCTCTACTGGAATGATTTGTCCACATTCTGTATAAGAGCCTAAGCCTGAAACATCAGGCATTTTCATTATTTCAAATTTCACATAAGGTGTTGTTACCTCTAGTGGCTCTGGTACAATTTTTCTCAAGCTTTCCATATCTGTTTTATATACAATATTGAGGTATTCGCGATTATAAAAGCGATATGGTGGTAATGGATATGCTCCTGCATCTAAAGGTGTTGTAATTTGTTTGATGACATCTTCTTTTTTCATTTCAATCCCCTCCTATTGAAATTTAATTTTAGTATTGTTCTTCTATTTAATCCAATACATAATAAGTTATAATAATATTTATTTAAATAAATAAGAGGTGAACATTGTTGGAGCTATTGCAATTAAAATATTTTCAAGTAGTTGCCCATACAGAGCATCTATCACAGGCAGCACAGCAACTAAATATTGCACAGCCATCCTTAAGTTTGACGATTAAACGCTTGGAAAATGAACTAGGTGTCTCATTGTTTGAGCGCAATGGGCGGCATATTCAATTAAATGCAGCCGGCAAAGCCTTTTTGCAACATGTCAATCGCATCTTATTAGAACTGGAAAACGCAAAATTAGCAGTACAAACGATACAAAAAGAGGAGTTCAATACTGTCAAAATTACTCTATCCAATCCACGCTTTTTAACGAATTTAATTAGTGATTTTATTACAGCGTACCCGACCATTCATTTGCAGCAAGGGATTGCCTTAAAGCGTGAAATCGTTATGAGCCTGAGGAAGGGAGAAATTGATTTAGGCATAGCAGGCCCACCCATTCAGGACGCTGAAATCGAGAGCCATTTATTAATGGACGAGGATATTGTCTTAGCATTGCCAGCACATCATCCATTAATAGCACGAGAGAAGGTTGCCTTACATGAAATTGCAAGCGAACCATTTCTTACGCTTGCCAATAATGAGGAATACAGTGACTATGTAACAAAGTTATGCGAGGGAGCTGGCTTCACACCAAAAATACGCTTTGAAGTGGATACACAGCTACTAAAGGAGGTCATCAAATTAAATCAGGCAGTTGCACTTCTTCCCATTTCCGCCTGTCGCATGGGCAATTTACATTATGTCCAAATCGCGGATGCTGCCTATACATACCCAATTGGACTATCTTGGCATAAAAATAAAATGCCTACACCTGCAATTGAAATGTTGCGAAATTTTATTATCGATTATTATGAACGAAATAAAGTATTTTATAAATTATAAAAATGTAAAAACGTCGGGAAACTGTCATTTCCCGACGTCTTTTTACTCCTCCACTACTAGCTCTTTCTCTTCTAGCTTCCGCACTTCAATGTAACGCAAATAAATATCTTCTTTTTCGTAAATTGAAAATGCATAATTTTCATATTCGATCACAACGTCATCAACTAAATCTGTATTTTGTGAGAAGTACCAGCCACCAATTGTATCAATATCAGGATTTTCCAATTCGATATGTAATAGCTTTGACACGTCATCTAACAGCATTTTTGCATATAAAATATAATGTCCCTCGCCTACTTTTCGAATGTCTGGAACCTCATCTCCATCAAATTCATCGCGAATTTCACCAACTAGCTCCTCTAAAATATCTTCAACTGTTACTAAGCCTGATGTACCGCCATATTCATCCAATAAAACGGCCATATGCACACGTTCTTTTTGCATTTTCGTCAGTAAATCGTGAATTGGAATTGTTTCGATTGTTTTTAAAATAGGATTAATAAAATCTTCAAATTTAAATGTTTCCTCTGTAATTCGATTATTAATTCCCAATGTTAAAATTTCCTTAATATTTAGGAAGCCGATAATGTTATCGCGATCTCCATCATAAACTGGGTAGCGTGTATAGCGTTCCTCTGAAATAAGTGTAATGATTTCGCGGAAATTAGCACTAATATCGAAGCCAACAATTTCTGTACGTGGCACCATGATTTCGCGTGCAATTTTATCATCGAATTCGAATACATTATTTACGTATTTCAATTCATTTTTATTAATTTCACCGCTCTTAAAGCTTTCTGCAAGCAGTAAGCGTAGCTCTTCCTCCGTATGTGACAGCTCATGCTCGCTCGCAGGCTTCATGCCAAATAAGCCCACTAATAAACGCGCTGAGCCATTCAAAAACCAAATGAATGGATATAAAATTTTATAGAAAAGCATAATTGGCTTTGAAAACAGCAATGTTACTTTTTCAGCTTTTTGAATTGCTACTGTTTTTGGTGCTAATTCACCAACAACAACGTGTAAAAACGTGGCAATAACAAAAGCGCCACCAATTGTGAAAAACTTAATATAATCTGTGCCAATACCTAGCATTTCAAAAAATGGGTGAAGAATAAACTCAAACGTTTTCTCCCCTACCATCCCGATACCAAGTGCTGTTACGGTAATTCCTAATTGGCAGGCCGATAAATATTCATCCAAATGTGTCGTTACTTGCTTTGCGGATGGTGCGCTTTTTACACCTTCTGCAAGTAGCTGATCAATACGTGATTGGCGCACTTTTACAATAGCAAACTCTGTTGCCACGAAAAATGCTGTTAATGCTAATAAAATAATAAAAATGGTTAAGTTGATACTGGTCGTCAATCAGTTGTCTTACGCTTGAAACGTAAGACTTCACCTCCTAAGTGATTAATAGTAGTAATGATTGTATTAATGTGTTACTATCTTGCTTCATTTTTGTTACAATATTTTGTTTTGCAAGCTGGTCTTCTTTTGATAACTTTGTCACGAGCAATGCTACCTCTTTTTCTAGCTGCTGCATCTGCACACGAATATCTTGAATATCAATTTCCTCCATCTTCGGTTCAATCAAATGTTTAATTTGCTCTAATGAAAGCCCTTCCTTTTTCTTGCGCTCAATAAAATGTAGCTGCTCAATAGCCTCTTGATTGTAATAGCGATAGTTAGAACTAGATCGCTTTGCTTTCAACAAACCTAGATTCGTATAATAATCAATTGTGCGCTTCGTAATCCCTGTCATTTCAGCTAGTTCACCAATTTTCAGCATCTCGATCCCAAATCAATCCCTCCAAACTATCACGTGATACTTTTAGTATACTCATAAATAAAGATAATTTGCAATTATATTCACTTTCATTTATCGTTATAAATTGTGCGAGAATTGAATATTGTTTTGTTAGTAGTATGGGGCGTGTGATATAAAAATAAATTTCTAAAATGAGGTGTCGTATAATATGTAGGTATAATGAAATTATTTATCTATTGGAGACGCTAAATTCTCATACAGCATACTTTACAATTTTTAAAATTGAATAACAACACTTTTTACATATTAAGTATATTTAACGCTTTAATAGGTTGCTTGAGTTGTTATTGATATAACTATGCCATATGGATGATTGCTATATTTCATTGGAAAGATGATTGATAATAGCCAAGCTCATGAATTCATGATAGAATTAAGCTTCAATACAGTAAGGGACGTGAATTTTTTGATTAAAATTGAATTACCAAAACCAGATCTTGTTATTCGTCAACGTGAACAAGTGTTAAAACCAGGTGATGTAGAGATTACACCATTCCACGGCTTTATCGACTTCCATAAAATCACACGCGAAAAAGGCGGAATTTTCTTCTTTTACAACGAAAAAAACGAGCTTTTATTCGTTGGGAAAGCGCGCAAAATTCGCCAGCGCATTAAAAAGCATTTCGAGGACAATGTGTCACCGATGAAAAAATATCGCGATGAAATCTTTAAAATCGAAGTGTACGAAATCGAAGACCCAATGGAACGTGAAATTTACGAAACATACGCAATCAACACATTACGTGCGAAGTACAACATCGATAAAGTTTTCTTTGAATAATAAGCGAAAGCCTACACTGTTATTTTTACGTGTAGGCTTTTTTAATATTTCCCCCATCTCCTTCATATAGTAGCAAGGAAAGGTGGGACATGAGTGGAACTAGCACTTCTTTATATGATTTGGCTCCGTATTTTATCTGGCAGCATTGATATTGCAGCTGCATTTCTGATGTACAAGCTTGGCGCTTTAGAAAAGGCGTTCGTTGTCAATACCTCTCTTGCGCTCGTTGGTCCCATTATTTTTATTGTCACAACAGGCATCGGCTTAGCTGGGATGCAGGATAAAATTTCCTTCGCAAAAATGCTTTGTTTATTTAGTGGTATTTTGCTAATTTTTATTAGCCTCCGCATGAAATGATGTCAAAATAAAATCCTTGTCAGGAATATCGGTCTGCTTAAATTGCTCAATAAACGCGGCACCGTCATAGGCCACTTCAATAAATGTCCAATGTATAGCTGTATCAACAGTGCAAATCGCATATTTCGCCTTGTTTGGACTATTGCAGCCTAAAGCACCTGGATTGATATACATGGTCTTGTCATTTTCAAAGACATGTGTTGGATGATGATGTCCAAAGCAAATGCAATCATATATTGGATAAGCTTGAAATAGCTTCTCCATATTTTCAAGTGATGGCTGATGAATTGAGGCAAACGGGTCTTCATGGAAAGGCATATTCTTTCCTTTTAACGCATAATGCGTAAATAAAAAGCGCTTCGTATGAATCGTTTTCTCTATTTCACGTGGCAGCTGCTGTAACAAAGGAATCAATGCTGGATCGAGCCTTGCCGCAAGCCATTCATGATGCGCACGAATGCCCGCATGACTTTTTGGGTAAGGCTGACCTTCAATAATTGCTAACGCTGCCTCATCGTGATTACCACAAACAATTTCACAATGTGGCAAGGCGCTGAGCAACTGCAATACTTCATTTGATTGGTGTCCAATACCAATTAAATCACCTGTGCAATAGACCTCATCCACACCTCGCTCCTTTATATCTTGTAAAACTGCCTGTAAAGCAACAGCATTGCCATGAATATCTGTCAAAAGTGCAAACTGCATTATCTACATCTCCTTTGGGCTTGCAATTCCTAATAAGCGTAAGCTTTCGCCTAACACTAGTGCCACGCAATGTGCGATAGCTAAACGGGCTTGCTGGTATTCGTCGCCGCTTAGTAGCTTCGTTTGGGCATAATATTTATTAAAGCTGCGCGCTAGCTGTAAGCTATATTTGGCAATTTGCGATGGATCCGCATCTTTGAATGCTTTTGCTAGGCTGTCTGGGAAGTCCTGTAATTGCTTAATTAATGGCCAAGCCGCTTCATCCACATGTATGATTGGCTCCTCATTAGCTACATAAGCCCCCTTCTTCAACAGCGTTTGAATCCTTGCATATGCATATTGCACATATGGACCTGTTTCTCCTTCAAATGTCACCATTTGCTCAATATCAAAATCGATATCATGCATGCGGTCATTTTTTAAATCGTTGAAAATCACTGCACCAATGCCAACCGCTTTTGCTACTTCTTCCTTATTTACAAGCGTGGGATTTTTCTCCTCAATATTATGGAAGGCTGCATCAATCGCTTCCTTTAACACATCTGCAAGCAGTACAACCTTGCCTTTTCTCGTCGACATTTTTTTGCCACCAACGAGCATCATGCCGAATGGAATATGCTGATAATTTTTTGCCCAGTCATAGCCCATTTGTTGTAAAACCGCAAACAATTGCTTGAAATGCAACGATTGCTCATTGCCTACAACATAAAAAACTTTCGCTGGTGCATATGTTTCTTGACGGTAAACAGCAGCCGCTAAATCACGTGTTGCATACAATGTGGCACCATCATTTTTCTTAATTAAGCATGGCGACATATCAGCAAGTGGCACAACCATGGCTCCGTCTGATTCGACTAATAATTGCTTTTCTTCAAGCTCTGTCACAATGCGTGCCATTTTATCATTGTAAAAGGCTTCCCCGTTGTAGCTATCAAATGTGATGCCGAGCAATTGATAAATTGCTTGGAATTCCTGTAAAGAAGCTGCTCTAAACCATTGCCATAATGCGTGTGCTTCTTCATTACCATCCTCCAATGCCTTAAATGCTTGACGTGCCTGCTCATTTAGCCCATCATTGTGCTCTGCCTCCTCATGAAAGCGCACATAAATTTTTAACAGCTCAGCAATTGGTGCCGCTTCAATTGCTTCTTTATTGCCCCATAATTTGTATGCCACAATCAGCTTGCCAAACTGTGTGCCCCAATCCCCTAAATGATTAATACGCACTGCCTGATAGCCCATTTTCTCAGCAATATTCGCTAATGCATTCCCAATGACTGTGGAGCGCAAGTGCCCCATCGAAAAGGGCTTGGCAATATTCGGTGAAGAAAAGTCAAGCACAATTGCTTCTTTGTTGGTAGAACGCGTGCCATACTGTCCTTGTTCAGCCATAATTTGGGCGATAACTTGCTGTGCAATTGGTAGCTGCTGTAAATAAAAATTAAGATAGCCACCTTCCACCTTCAGCTCTTTAATGAAATCTGCTTGAATACACGATGCTAGCTCAGTCGCAATGATAGCTGGTGCTTTTTTCAATTTTTTTGCTAATATGAAGCATGGAAAAGCAAGATCCCCTAAATGCTCATGCTTCGGCTTTTCCAATAATGCTGTCACCTCTGTTACTGATAACTCATTTTGCAATGCTATGCTAATGATTGTTGCTAATTGCTTTTTCATATTTTCCTCTCCTTTTTTGCATAGAAAAAGCCCCCGCCTCTAAAAAATAGAGACGAGAGCTGTAAATTCCCGTGGTACCACTCTAGTTGTCATCGAAATGACCACTTTACTGTTGTTAACGAGGTGACTCCCCGATTGACCCTACTTCATTGTTCAGGTAATTTCTCCAAAGTGCGCTTCACTATTTTCATAATATTAGGCTCACACCATCCCTAACTCGCTTCGCTCACTCAAATAGCTACTGTCTTTTTCATCGAATTTCAATTATTTTAACAATGAACAATACGTGCGTCAAGCGAAAAATTGATCGATTTTATCCATATCTTGTAGTACGTATTGGCGATTGGCGATAATGCCTTCAAACCAATTGGCGATAATTTGCTGTAAATTTTCCTCTAGCTCCTCGTGCTGATACAGCGTATGAACGACCGCATCAATAAATTGTGTGCGCTCCTCATAAAATTTGACGCGCATTGCAAAGTCTTTGCCTACTTCCTTTTGGAATAGCTGTCCTAAGCGCAGCACGCCTGCATTCATTGCCTGCTCGCCATATAAAGAGGAGCCAACAATGGCAAGCTTTTGTAAGAATGTCACAGGAGACTGCGGAAAATAGCCTTCCATAAAATGCTTTGTGCTCGCTGTTATTTCTTTTACACGCTGTAATTGCGTATCTGTTAATGTGCGTGTTTGCTCAAACAATGGCATGAGCATATTGAGCTCATCTAAATATTTTTTCGCTTGAGATAGACGTGCTGAGCTCACTTGTTGTCCTGTACGTTCGTTGATTGTTTCTGCTATGTAAATGCGCTGTATGTAGGATGCTAATAAAATAAGACCATTGTATTGTTGCTGTGCCGACATCTTGATCCCCCTTTCACCTTGTACAAAGATACCATATTTTTTAAAATCAGCATAGCACTGGACAAAAATTGTAGTGTATTTATTTTTCTTCAATTCACTCTTTTGTTATACTATAGTTGTAGAACATTTTATGGAGGAAAGAAATGAAAAAACTTGCAGCAGTATTTCTAGCATTTACACTTGTCTTCTCAAGTGTAGGAACGACAATCTTTTTTGGTGGTGACCACCAAGTGGAGGCAAAGTCTTATAAATCAGGGAAAAAGGGCTTTAAATCCAACAATAACAATCAGTCTAATATTCAAAAAGACAATAAGGACAATAACAACGCGACAACAAATCAAAATAACACGAATAAATCAAAAAGCGATACCACTCAAACGAAAAAAGGTGGCTTCACTTCTGGCGGCTTAATGAAAGGTCTCTTTATCGGTGGTTTAGCGGGCTTATTATTTGGTAGCTTATTCGGCGATTTAGGTATTTTAGGCTCAATTTTAGGCTTTATGGTCAATGCAGCAGCGATTGCGGTAATCGTCTTCCTATGCATTAAAATTTACCAAGTAATGACACGTAAAAAGAAAGATGAGACGTCAAAAACATGGAACAACTAACATTATTCGAGCAGGATTTAATTAATGCGATTTGCATTTTCCATGCACGCTTTAAAAATGTTCAGCCTGAAAATGTAGAAGTTGAGCTAATGTATGATGATTTAGCAGGCTATACAGCAGAAGCCTATGTGAATGGCCAAGTTGAACTATACAATACTGTTAATTTTATTACCGCGTTACGTCTTTATATCGATGAAAAGCTACAACGTGATTCAATCAGTGCACGAATCTCACTTGATATTGATGATGAAGCTGGCATGATTGCCAATGTTTCATGGTAAATAAAAAGCCTCTCCTTAGCGAGAGGTTTTTTATTTACATTTCAAATAAGTAATCGCGTTCTACTTTGCATACACGTAATGCGAATCGACTATACCATTCCTTTTTTCCACGCTCTTGTGCCACCTGATGAGCGGCATTTGCCTTCCAGGCTGCAATATCTTCAAGCGTTTGCCAGTAGGAAACGGTAATACCTAAATGTGCATCTCTTGCACTTTCGACACCTAAATAGCCCTTTTGCTTACTCGCTAATTGCGCCATTTTTGTGGCCATCACATGATAGCCTTGGTCACCCTCTGTTCGCTCTGAAGCAAAAATTACCGCATAATAGGGTAGCTCATATGTATTCGCTAAATGACTCATCTTCCTCCACTCCTGCCTATTTTAATTATACCTTCTACTTCGCAGCGTAAAGCATGGAATTTTTGTGCAAGTGGAGTTTGTGGCTCCATTGCTGCAAGTCTGCGTTTTCCTAGTCTACGGTCAAGCATTGCAAGCACTTGCACTAGCTCATTTTCATGATGCAGTGCCCCCTCTATTGTAAGTCCATAAAATGCATCTAATGCTTGATAGAACAACCAAGCAGGGTAAAGTCCCTCATTCATTACTTGCTGTTCGATTTGATCGCTTAAATTCACAAGTGCCTGGCGTTCTGTTGATTGCATCATCACTTCCCAATTTTCGTTGTATGGTATTCGCGGTAGCTCCATTGCTTGCTTTGTATATTGCTGATTCACACGTACTTGGAATGCTAAATCATCCGTGCGCAAAATTTCCTCACCTTTATATACTAGCCATACTTTTGCAGGCTGGTCATGCGCCTTTCGATGTACTGTCGCATAAAGCTGTACTTGCCCTTTCAGCTTATCGGCTAAAAAGTGCTCAAATTGCTGCTGCTGTTTACTAAATCGCATCGCTTCCTCCATTCATGCTGTTAGTTTTATTCTTATTGTACATAAAAAACGCAAGAAGCCACAATGGCTTTCTTGCGTTTGATTAATCAATTACGCCTCGACGTAATTGCGTCGGGACTTCTGTTGATTCAAGTTAAATTTTAAATTTCGCAATTGCTTGTGTAAGCTCTCCTGCTTTTATTTCAAGCTCTGCAGATACAGCGTTAATTTCCTGAATCGATGCCACTTGCTCACTGATTTGCAGCACGATTTCTTCCGTACTGTTCGCTACACCATTGACGTTGGAAGCTAGCTCTGAAACAGATGCTGAAACTTCCTCTGTTGCTGCTGAAATTTGCTCTGTAACAGCAGATGCATCCGCAATGCGCATCGTCATATTTTCGATTGCTCCAGTAATTTGATTGAAGGAATCTCCTGCTACTTCAATAACTTGTACACCTGTCTCAACACGCTGTAAACTATCTGCAACAGCGCCTTCTACATTTTTCGTCTCATGTAAAATTTCTGTCGTTAAGCTCACAATTAAATTAGCGGATGATTTCGATTGCTCTGCTAATTTGCGCACCTCATCTGCCACGACAGCAAAGCCTTTACCATGCTCGCCAGCGCGTGCTGCTTCAATTGCAGCATTTAATGCTAATAAATTCGTTTGATCTGTAATATCTGTAATAACATTTGTAATGCTTTGAATTTGTTGTGAATGTGTGATTAGCTTTGAAATTAACTCTGTTGTTAATTTCGTTGAGCTATAAATATCTTGCATTTGCTCTTTCGCGTCTTCAATCGTAACAAGCCCTTTACTTGCAATGACTTGCGTATTTTGTGCCTCATTGTGTACCGTTTGCGTAGACTCCGCAATATTTTGAATACCAAAGGCTGTTTCATCCATTGCAACTGAAGTATCTGTTGCGATTTGTGATGATCCGTGTGTGCTTGATGAAATTTGTTCAATGCTGCTTGCAACCGTTGTAGACGTTGAGGATACTTGCGCTGTATTTGTTGTCAGCTCTTTCGAGATGTTTGAAAGCTGCTCCGCATTTTCACTCGCCACAGTAATTAATTCACGCAGTGATGCCTTCATTAAATTGAAGGATGTCGCAATTGTTGCTACTTCATCTTTTGACTTTATGGCAACGTCCTCAACTGTTAAATCCCCTGTTGCAATTTGGTCTACTGCTCCTGCTAATGCCTTTAATGGCATTACAACTACGCGCATAATTGCTAAAACACTTATAATACCGATAATAATACTTATAAGCGAAATAATGGCTAAAATAATCGTTACTTGCTCTACTTGCTTGCCCGTTTCCTTTTGCGTTTCAGTAAATCGTTCTTTATTATAGATAAGCATTTCATTCGCTGCTTCACTTAGTTTATTATTGACTTTACGCACTTCAATATTTAATATTGGAATCGCACTATCAACTTTCCCATCATCCACTAAGCCAATTACACGTGCTGCTGCTTCACTATAGTTATTATTTGCTTCAATTAATTGGGCAAGTAATTCCTGCATTGTACCAGCAGATGCAATCTCCTCTAAGCGCTGTAATGAAGCTGCAATCGCCTTTTGCTCATTTTCTAAGCTCGACAGTGCGTCAGAACCCTTTGCTAATACATATTGTCGTAAAAAAGCCCCTTGTCCCCCTATACGTGACTGCACATCTGCTGCCAAATAAACTTGCTCTAAACGACTATCTATCAGTTCATTATACCTATTATTGACCTTTGAGATTTGCAAATAGCTAAAAACTGAAATACCGAAGATAATCACAACTAATGTACCTAAAGATATGTATAATTTTTTCCCAATACTCAACCAAAAATACCCCCTTTTTCACACACAATCTCATTATATGCATTTCTTTTATACTATGTCAATGTTGCTAATCGAATGTTATAAGTTTTCTAGCAATATCAACTTCTTTTATTTTCAAAAATCATCTAATCTACTATCCTTTATCATCATATAAAAGTGAAATTTTGTTGATTTCGCAAAAAAATGCTGAAATATGATGCTATAAGCTTTCTTATGCAAATTAAAAAAGCCTGAACAATTTTGTAAAACGCTCGATGTTTGCGTTTACTTCCTTGTTCAGGCTTTGCTTGCAATGCTATTTTTTTACATAATATAGCATTATATTATTATTTTGCTTCTTCTAGTGCAACATCAACAATGCGACCTTCTGTCTTTGTTGGTACTTCTTTTAATGAAAGTAATTGCTCTTGGAAGTTTTCCCAATCAGATAAACCTAAATCTGTTACACGGCCTTCTGCATATGCTTTTGCAAACATATCAAATCCGTCTCCACCTTTAGCTGTAAACGCATTAGTTGCAACTGTATATGTTTTATCATCTTCAAGTGCTACATAGCTGCCAGATGCTTTATCGAAGTATTCGATTGATACAACACGAGAACCTACTTCTTTTGAAGAATCATATTTTAATTTTGCACCTGCAACGTGTAGGAAACCACCATTTTCTTTTGGTGCATTTTTCACTGATACTTCAAATGCTGCTTTTAGCTCTGCACCTGTTGCATCCATAAGTGCTAGTGTATTACCGAATGGTAGTACAGTAATTACTTGACCAACTGTAATATTGCCAGCTGGAATCG
Organism: Lysinibacillus louembei; assembly: GCF_033880585.1. Classification (NCBI taxonomy): domain Bacteria; kingdom Bacillati; phylum Bacillota; class Bacilli; order Caryophanales; family Bacillaceae; genus Lysinibacillus; species Lysinibacillus louembei. Next base: position 2,872,934 of record NZ_CP137624.1, on the reverse strand, counting down.
CTGCACGAATACCACCACCGTTTTGGAATGCCATTACAACTGGTTTATCAGTGTATTTTTGTGCTTTTGCTAACATACCATCTGTAATAATATTGCCTAGTACTGTTTCATTGCTGCGTACACTTTCTAAGCTATTTTCAGTTGCGCGTGGGCTTGCTAAATCTTCAGTTAATGTCACACCGATTTCTTTATTATTTACGCCATCCACATGTGCTTTGTATGGAGCTAATAATTTTACTAGTGCTTCATCCTCTGCTACTTCACCTAAGTCGATTAGCTTACCATCATATTCTGTGACAACGCCATTTTCATCAAATGTCACATCAATTGTTCCTAAATAGTTTACATATTCATTTGCTTGAACGATTAATGTTGCCTCTTTGTCTTCACCAACAGTATTTGTATCAACAACAAATGGCTCTTCTAATTTTGTATGGTCATGTCCACCAACAATTAAATCGATGCCAGGTACACTTTTCGCTAGTAAAATATCATTGTCAACGTTTGGATTATCATTATAGCCGATATGTGTTAACGCAATAATTTTATTAACACCCATACCTTCAAATGCAGCTACTGCTTTTTCTGCTTCTTCAATATAGTTTGAGAATACTACTTTATCAGGTGATGCGATATCTTTTGTTTCTTCCGTTGTTAAGCCAAAGATACCTACTTTTTCACCGTTAATTTCTTTCACGATACCTGAATAAATTTTACCATTTTCAGGCTCACTTGAAACTAAGTCTGTAAATAAGCCTTTGAACTTATCATCAGCTGAGAAATCCACGTTTGCTGAAACGAATGAGAATTTAGCACCTGCTACGAAATCTGCTAATGCTTGATGTCCTTCAGGTGATGAACCTAAATCAAACTCATGGTTACCGAACACCATTGCATCAAAGCCGATTTCATTTAATAGCTCTAAATCCGCTTTCCCATGGAATTCATTGAAGTATAATGTACCGCTGAAAGCATCCCCAGCATGTAGTGTTAAAACGTTTTCCTTCGCTTCACGCTGCTCTTTCACAGCTGTAGCTAATTTAGGCATTTTATCTGCACGTGCATGCGTGTCATTAACGTGTAATACAGATAATGTAAATGTATCGCCTGTTGTTACTTCTGGTGTTTCAGGCTCTTCAGTTAATGTGTTCACAGCATTTAAAATAAATGTTGCTAATTGCCCACGTTTTACATTTTGCTCAACGCCAAATTGTGTTTCAGAAAGACCTTGTGCAATACCTGCTTCATATAATGCTGTCACAAAGTATGCATAGTCATTATCTGCTGGTACATCTTTGAACGGGCTATCCCCTTCTGCTTCTAGACCTAATGCTTGCGCAATCATGAATGCTAATTCGCCACGCGTAATTGTTTCGTTTGGCTCAATTGTGTTATCTTCATAGATTTCGATTGCATCAAGTGCTGCTAACGCTGCGATTGGTCCATAGTATTGGTGTGATGTTGGAATATCCGCAAATTTTGGATTTTCTACTTTTTGCGTATCAAGACCTAATACACCAGCAATAATTTTTGCTGCTTGTCCACGTGTTACATTTTGATTTGGTTTAAATGTACCATCTGGATAGCCTTTAATAACGCCTGCTTCATGTAATGCTGTAATTCCTTCGTAATGTGCATCGCCAGCTTTTACATCTGAAAAAGTGCCTGCTGCTAATGCAGGTGTTACAGCTACTACAGTAGCTGTAACAGCAACAGCAGCTGTTGCTGCGTAAAATTTGTTTCGTTTTTTCGTCATTTGGGAAATTACCTCCATCTTCATATCAAATCTAAAGTGTACACTTAAATTCTACATGAAAGCGCTATAGAATTCTAGATAATTAATAATATTCTTAATAAAAAAACATGCCTGTCATATTGATAGTATTGAAAAAGTCGATTTATACTAAAATCCTAGCATAAACCGACCCATATATTTCTTACTCTATTGTTTTGTTATGTTTTTCAACTAGCTTCATTATTATTTTGCTTCTGTTTCTTCAATAGCAGATAAATCTAATTCCTCAAATGTCTTAGCATTTTTTAATACTTCTTCTGGAATTGTAATTGTTGATACACTGTTGTAGTCTGTGTATTTGATTGTTGATTTATTTGTAACATCCATTGTTATGCCTTCAGCCTTCATGCCAAAACCGAAATTCATAACCATTTCTTCGATATCAAATGTTTCTTTATTAATTTTGATGTCATATGTGAATGTATCAAATTTCATGTTTTTAATTTCAGCAAGAGCTTCCTCATCTAAGCCTAAGTTTAATGCACCCATTTGCTCTTGAACTAGCTCAGTAAATTTATCGCCAGCCCCTGTTAAAGATAAAATATAGTGATTACCTTCTTCTTTAATTTTGAAATCAGTTGCGAATTTTTTTAGCATTTCTAATTGCTCAGCTGCATTTATTTGTGCACCTGTTTGTGCTAAAATTTCGTCAAACATTTCAGTAGGATATTTAACCCAAGTTTTTGTTAAGCCTTCATACACGTACATACCATCTTTTTCAGTCATATACATTTTAATTGGCATCTCGATTGCTTCACCAGTTGTTGGTTCAACCATCGCTACTGTACCTTCAGCAAAGAATGCCATTGGCTTATTGACAATTGACATATCCATTTTTATGTTTGCATCAACTGTTACTGCTTCTTCACCATCTTGAATTACCATTGATTGTGCCATAGTAATTGCTGCTTTCAAGCTTTCTGTTGCTAATTGCTTTTCAGCTGCTTTTGTGAACACTGTTTCTAATAATGCTGCATCCGCAGTTGTTTGTTCAACTGTTGCTGAATCTTCTGTCGTTGTTTCTTCTTCAGCTTCTTCACTTAATGTTTCATAAATGAATGATGCTACTTCACCACGTGTAATTGTAGCGTCTGCATCCTCCACTTCGATTTCTTCCTCAATGCCAAGACCTGTTGCTAGCATAAAGATAAATTCACCACGTGAAATAGCTTCATTTGGTGCAACAGTGTTATCATCTACATAATATTCAATAGCACCAAGCTCTGCTAATGCTGCAATTGGACCGTAGTATTGATGCGTTTTTGGTAAATCTGCTAACTTTGGATTCTCAACATTTTTTGTATCCAAACCTAGTGCCCCAGCGATCATTTTTGCTGCTTGTCCGCGTGTTACATCTTTTGCTGGCTTAAATGTGCCATCTGGATAACCGCTAATAACACCAGCTGTATGTAATGCTGTAATCGCTTCATAATGTGCATTGTCTTTTTTCACATCTGAAAACGTATCTGCTGCTGCTGCTGGTGCAACTGCTACTGCTGTTGCTGCTAATGAAGCAACGGCCACTGTGTAAAATTTCTTTTTCATAATGAAAGAATCCCCCTTAAAGTCAATATGATATTATTCTATCTAAATATAGGATATAAATCCAGTTGTTTTACAGTATTTTTTTTGTAATTATGACAATTTACCAAACATTTGAACGTTGTTATCCTACTTAATGCAGCACGCTAAATAGGTATTTTAAAGTGCTGTGACTAATTGTGATGTTGCATATATTTTGAAGCGAGCTAGCCTTTAAGTGATAAGCAATATGAAATTTGCTAGAAGGAAGCTAAAATGTTTAGATGTAACCAAAACAATATTATTAGCTTCATTCCATAAAGAAATATAGCTATTCTTTCTTAGGTTTTCTGACATTTTGAATGATAATGGTAGTTAAAACAATAATTAGTAAGAACATGCCTTTTACCATATGTTTCTCCTCCCTTCGTTTTCTTTCTTTACGAAAAACAATTGCAAAAGGTTTCATTATTTTAATTATAATTAGCTCATCTTCAAAACTGTGGTTGACAGTATTTTAAAGGGAGGACTGTGCCTTGTTCTTTGGAGAGCGCTAAAAATATATGTAGCTAATTACTTTGTCATCAGCAATAAGATTTCTAAAAATGAAACAAATTTATCATTTTAAAAGATAGTCCGTAGCCCCATATATTGTTTAGCTGTTTAATATCAGCTTATTTGCTGCATAAAATGAAAAAGTGTGCCTCCAACATATTGGAGACACACTTTTAATTTTGCTATTATTCAGCTGCTTTCGCACGTAATACCATTTGTAGGATACCACCGTGACGGTAGTAATCTACTTCTACTTCTGAATCGAAGCGAGCTAATACGTCGAATGTTTTCACAGTGCCATCTGGAGATGTCGCTGTCACTGTTAAAATATCACGTGGTTTTACCGCGTCTGTAATGTTAACAGAGATTGTTTCTTCACCAGTTAAGCCTAATGAATCAGCAGACTCACCATTTAAATATTGTAATGGTAATACGCCCATCATTACTAAGTTTGAACGGTGGATACGCTCATAGCTTTGTGCGATAACTGTTTTCACGCCAAGTAGGAATGTACCTTTCGCTGCCCAGTCACGAGAAGAACCCATACCGTAGTCATTACCAGCAAGTACGACTAAGCCAGTACCTTGCTCTTGGTATTTCATACATGCATCATAAATGTATTCCACTTCGCCTGTTGGCCAGTAAGTAGTGAAGCCACCTTCTGTACCTGGAGCGATTTGGTTACGGATACGGATATTTGCAAACGTACCACGCATCATTACTTCGTGATTACCACGACGAGAGCCGTAAGAGTTGAAGTCGCGAATTGCCACACCGTTTTCGATTAAATATTTACCTGCTGGTGTATCTTTACCGATTGCACCTGCTGGAGAAATATGGTCAGTTGTAATTGAATCACCGAATTTCGCCATCACACGTAAGTTATCAAGACCTTGGATTGCACCTGGCTCTTTCGATAAACCTGTGAAGAATGGTGGGTTTTGAATATACGTTGATTTGTCATCAAATGTATATAATGATTCAGTTGAAGTTTCAATTGCATTCCAAGCTTCATTCGCTGTGAACACTGTTTCGTATTCTTTTTGGAATAGTTCACGTGTTACAACTTGGCTTAATACTGCATTTACTTCTTCAGTTGATGGCCAGATATCTGCGAAGAACACATCGTTGCCATCTTTGTCTGTTGCGATTGCATCTTTTTGTAAGTCGATATCAACTGTACCAGCTAATGCATAAGCAACTACTAATGGTGGTGACGCTAGGAAGTTCGCTTTTACTAATGGGTGTACACGACCTTCAAAGTTACGGTTACCAGAAAGTACAGATGTTACAAATAAATCATTGTCTTTAATTGCATCTTCGATTTCTGGTAATAATGGACCAGAGTTACCGATACATGTTGTACAGCCGTAACCAACTGTGTTAAAGCCAATTTCATCGAAGTACTTTTGTAAGCCAGAAGCTTCTAAGTAACCTGTTACTACTTTAGAACCTGGTGCTAAAGATGTTTTTACCCATTTCGCAGGCTTGATGCCTTTTTCTACCGCTTTTTTCGCTACTAAACCAGCCGCGATTAAAACGTATGGATTTGATGTATTCGTACAAGATGTGATCGCAGCGATTGCTACAGCACCTGTTGGAATTTCTACATCGCCTTCTGCAAATTTCGCTACAGAAGTTTTAGCAAACTCGTCTTCTGTTAAACCGAAGCCTTGTGTACCTTGTGGTGCTACAACAGAACCACGGTATGTTTCCTTCATTTTTGATAAAGGAATTAAATCTTGTGGACGTTTAGGACCTGATAGGTTTGGCTCGATATCTGCTAAGTTTAGCTCGATTACATCTGTGTAAACTGGCTCTAACTCAGGTTTGAACCACATATCATTCGCTTTTAAGTAGCCTTCAACAACCGCGATATGTTCTTCATCACGACCTGTTAAACGCATATAGTTTAATGATTCGTCATCGATTGCGAAGAAACCACATGTTGCACCGTATTCTGGTGCCATGTTTGAAATTGTTGCACGGTCAGCTAATGGTAATTTCGTAATACCAGGGCCGAAGAACTCAACGAATTTCCCTACTACGCCGCGTTGACGTAATACTTGTGTTACTTTTAATGCTAAGTCAGTTGCTGTTGCACCGTTTGGTAGCTCCCCAACTAATTTCACACCGATAACTTCTGGAATTGGGAAGTATGACGGTTGACCAAGCATACCGGCTTCTGCTTCAATACCACCTACACCCCATCCAAGAACGCCAAGACCGTTGATCATTGTTGTATGAGAGTCAGTACCTACTACTGAATCTGGGTATGTTTCGAATGTGCCATCTGCATTTTCTTTCACGTGCACAACTGGCGCCAAGTACTCTAAGTTTACTTGGTGAACAATCCCTGTTGCTGGTGGTACAGCACGGAAGTTGTCATATGCAGTTTGTGCCCATTTTAAGAAATTGTAACGCTCAGCATTACGCTCGAATTCTAAATCCATGTTTGCTTGTAATGCAGCAGCATTACCGTATTTGTCAACTTGTACTGAGTGGTCAATTACAAGGTCAACTGGAATCGCTGGGTTAATTTTAGCTGGATCGCCGCCCATTTCTTTCATTGCTGAACGTAATGAAGCTAAGTCAACTACTACAGGTACACCAGTGAAGTCTTGTAATACTACACGTGATGGCTTGAATGGTACTTCAGCTTCTGTATTAGCATCTTTACCCCATTTAGCTAATTCATTTACGTGCTCTTCTTTAATTACATAGTTGTCATATTGACGTAAAACAGATTCTAATAATACTTTAATTGAATAAGGAAGGCGTGAAACGTTTGCAATACCGGCTTCTTCAATTGCAGCTAAACGGTAGTAGTTATATGTCTTACCATTTACTTCAAATGAAGCGCGGCTGTTGTGTAAATTCTCTTGTGCCATTTTTATTCCCCCTATATTTTCTTTTGAAAAGATTATTTATGGTAAAGCTTCTTTTCTCCAGTTCTTATGATAGCTTACTTTGATACATAAGTAAATTACATTAATATTATGTTTTGCGATAAGTTTTTTTTATGACTATAGCCATTAGCATAATTTCATATAATGCATTTCTAAATAATTACAGGAATCTTCCACATCATAAAAAAGCTTAAAAAGCTGCTTTGCTTTCCCCATAGCATTCGTTAGACAGTAATCAAGCTCTAATGCTAAATCTGAGTTATTGGTCATTTGCTCTAACAAGACAGATTTCATCTTTACAAGCATATACTCTTGTCCTTGTTGTATACTCGTCAATAACATGGAAATGATTTGAAACTCATCTTTTTTTATATAAATATTTTGCTTATACCAATCAAGTACTTCCAATGTGATGGTCACTGCAGCAATAAAAGTGTACATTTCATTATGCATAACTTCATACTTATAGTGCTTCATGAGCGGGCGCTTTAGTAATTCTTGAAAAAGTACACTTGTCGGATTAGAAACCTTGCTTTTGTTAGGACAAACATGCAGTTTTGTGTTTTCTGTCGAGAAAAATAGCCAATTATTGAATATCATGCGCCATTCCACATTCTCTGTAGGTTGATGTTCTAATAAAGGTAATAAATATTGAAAGGTATCATATACTTGAAAAAACTGATCGATTTGTCCCTCTTCAATCGAAAAAATTGTATGATATTTTTGAATAGATTTACGTTCCATCTGGCACATCCTTTCTCTTTCGAAATATGCTTGTTTTCGCATTATAGTTTTGTCCATTTCCCAATAAAAATCGAAACAACGCCTTGTAATTGCGGCATTTTATGCGAAAACTTCAATGTGAAGTACAATGCACGCATAAAACGTAAAACATTCATTCTTGCATCAAAAAACCGCATCGTATAGCCTTCATTCTCACGCTGTAAAGCTAGCTTATCAAACACTTGTTCAACCCATTCAATACATACTTCTTCTGGGAAGTCAGTTTTTACTAGCTGCTCAAAAATTTGTGCTAAGCGATCTTCCTCTTCATTTGCATAAACGGTTCCTTTCCAAAATGTCACTTTGATGCCTTGTAAAATAACAGGTACTAATTGTGGTTGGAAATGCGGATGAGTTATCATCATTGCAAATAAATCTGCTCCATGTGCGACACTGTGTGCCCAGCCTTGCCCCTCAACAAAGCCACGTACATCCTGTTCCCTCTCTAAATAACGGCTTGCTTCTGTCATCACAAATTGCGCCTCCTCAGGCGTTAAAAAGGAAAGTTGGCCATCGTAATACAATAAATAAACAAGCCAAAGCGCTGAAAATGAACGTGTAAACACACTATCTGCATCGCCATTTGCAATGTTTTTAAATAGGTAGTCTTTCGTTGGCAACAGGAGTGCTGTACGTGCAAGTTGTTCCGTTAAAAAAAGCCCCTCTGTCATCAGTTCACCAAAAAGGCGATAAACAATTTTGTCGTGATGCTCTTCGTTTGCACTGCCAATATGCTGCAATAACTCCGTTAGTACTTCCTCCCTATGCATTTGCATATGTTGTTCTCTCTGCAAGGAATCCATTTGCAGCAATGGTTCATAAATTGTTGTCATATTGCGCCTCCATGTATATCTACTTCTATTTTAATAGATACCTAATTATTTTCATAGTTCAAATTAAATAAATTTTTGAATTTTTAGATTTTTATCCACTATTTCCCTTAGTTCAATAATGTTTTTTTATTACGAAAGTAATGTGTACTTAACAAGCAGGTATATTGAAATATTTTTCGTCATTCATATGAAAAATTTTTACTATTTTTGGTTACACTAACAAGGAAAATATATTGAAATGAGGTTTCCTTGCTATGCTACATAAAGTATCTGCTTCTAAATTTTCTTTTTATCAAACACTATCAGCTGCATTAAAAAGAGCACAACATAACGATTGTCTTCAGTTAATGCCTGGTCAATACCATATGCCTTTATTCTTTCAGCAATCACTACGATTAAAAGGGAAAAAAGCAACAATTACTGGCTCTATAACGGTTCCCAAAGGCGTAATAGTGCATTTTGAACATATAACATTTCAGCAAAACAGCCAAATTCTAATTGAAGGAACTGCTCTATTTCATCAATGCCACTTTATAGAAACTGAAACAATCACAGCTAATTGCGGGCAGCTAAAAATGACTGCCTGTACCATTACAAATGCACCTATTTCCATAACAAATAACAGCGATGCCATGCTAAACAATTGTCACTTTTCAACATGTCACACGTCATCTATTATAATGACTCGTGCACAAATTGAACTTGTTGATTGCCATTTTGAAGATGCCTTACATGCTGTTGTGTTAAAAGAGCATGCGAAAGCAAACATTATACAATGCCATTTTACGAAGCAACGCCATATCCAATTGCTAGTTCAAAATAATAGCGAATTATTTATTCGTGATAGCACAATTGAAAATGGTTATACTAGTGCGCTACGCGGCGAAATGCACTGTCGAATCAAACTCCAAAACACCCTTATCCAGCATCACCTAATGACACAAATCATTCTACAGTGCTGTGCACTTCATATAGAAAAATGCAAAATTCAACATGGTAGAAAATGTGGCTTACAGCTTGTCCAATATGCAGAGGCTACAATTGACCAATGTTATTTTTTGCAAAATCACGATGCGCATATTGATAGTGCTATTCAATGCGCGTTATTTATGACAAACAGCACATTGCACGGTCCTACAAAAATTGGCATTCAGCTACAAGAAAAGTCTGTCGCCCATTTTTCTAATACAATATTCAAGCACCAGCAAGAAATTCAGCTATTGTTATCTGAAAGCGCCTATGCTTCCATTGAGCAATGTACATTTTGCACTGGACAACAAGGAATTGTCGTACAGCAACGTTCATACTGCACATTGCTTGATAGCACCGTTAGCAATCACCAGCAAGCTGCCATCGCGATTTATGATAGTGAATTTATTGCACTTAACAACCAAATTATAAGAAATAATGGATATGGCTTAACGGCACAGCACGAAGCGGCGGTTATGTTAGAAAACAACCGCTTTTCAGACAATGAGCTATCTCATATTATGGCAACAGAAAAAACAAATATTACAATTAACAAAAGTAAATTCATTCGTGGCAAAGGTATGTATATTGCGGACTCCTCTTTATTATATATGACCGAAAGTGCAATTTATGACGGAAATGATGCACAAATTACAGGAAATAATTCGACAAAAATTTATATTGTCGAATCAAAGCTATATAACGGGCGCTGTGAGGCCATTAAAGCAAGCAATAATTGCTTCATTCATATAATGCGTAGCACTATATCCGCACATCCTTTACAACAAATTGTGATGAATCACAGTTCGCTTGTTCTATTGGATAGCCTTGTTGAAAAGGGGCTACAAAATGCGATTGCTCTTAGTAATTATTGCGATGCACGTATTGAGAAATGTCAAATATTGCAACATCGAGATACACAGTTAATAGCTACTTTATATTCAGCAATTACTCTACTTAACACACAATTAACTGGTGGACATACGGTGAATGTTGATATTTCACACCATTCAAAGGCAACTATTGAACATTGTACCTTTACAAACAATAAACAAGCCCCAAATGCACAAGCAACGCAATTTTCTGAAATGTCCATTGAACAATCCACAATGAATAATTATTTACAAATTGATGAAAAGAAAGAACGAGGTTGCTAATAAAGCATGCTAGGAAAAATGGTCGAGAGTATGGCAGAAGCTTGTCATGACAACACAGCTACTCAGAAATATAAAATTTTTCGGACTACTATATTATTCAACATGCTTCAATCGATTAATAGCACGCTCATGTGCATTTGTTTTTTGAAGGACTAAATCAAAATCAGATTCCAGTAAACGAAGGTTGCGATCTATTTGGCTGAAACACTTGATAGTGGTCTGTTCAAATTTATTAAGTTTCGTATTTGTTGTTCCTACGAGTTGAATCAACTGTTGAATATTTTTTCCATATATGTTGTAAAATTGTAAATTATTGTCATGCAATCATTCATTGTTGTTGCATGGTCATCAATCATTGTTACGCGGTCATTTACCTTTTGTAACTCAGCTAAAATCAAATCCAATTTTTGTTCACTCAATTGCAAGCCCTTCTTACTAAAATGAATTATTGTAATCAGTATAGCATGCCTTTACTTATTTGTTAACACAAAAAAGAACAAATGTTCTTAAAAATGGGTTGTCAGCAATAACAAAGGCGCTACGATGCAATATCGTAACACCTTTGGCTATAGCTGCGATTTTGATTTTGTTGCGATAAAAAATGAAAAAATAAATGTGCAGACAGCAAAAATTAATGCTGCTATGTAAATATAGCTAATGCCACTTGCAATCGTTTCCTTCAAGAAACCTACTTCTTCTATACTAAAGCCGCCCTTCGCAAATTCGCCGTTTAGTTGAATCTCACCTTTTCCTAATGATACCATTTTTTCACTTGTTACCAAATTGAAAATCATTCCGAAAAATGCAGCACCAACAGCTTGGCTAAATGTATTTGTAAAGGAATTTAGCCCAATAGAGGTACCGAGTTGCTTCGGATCTGCTACCTTTTGAATGGAAATCATAAGCATTGGCATAATAAAGCCCATACCTAAACCAATTAAAGAGGAGCCAATGTAAACATTGAAGTCACTCGAGCTATCCGATAAGCTTGCAAGCAACACCGTTCCTGTAATTAAGAGGATTGTCCCCATTTGAATAATGCGCTTATTCGTTAAGCGACCAATTAAATGACCTGCCATAATCGAATTCACTGTCCAAAAAATAGACATCGGTGTTAATAATAACCCTGCTTGTGTTGCATTTTTGCCGAGCACGCTCTGTGCGAATATCGGAATATAAACCGTTACACCAATAACAATGGACATCGCACATAATGTTAAACCGTTAATAATCATTAAGCGACCGTTTTTAAACAATGTTAATGGAATAATTGGCTCCTCTGCCTTTAGCTCTACTCGAACAAAAATCGCTAAAAAAACAAGTGCTACTACATACATTATCAAGGATTGGCTTGATAACCACGCCTGCGTTTTACTGTTATCAATAATAACATATAGCAGCGCCACCATTCCGACTGTAAATAATACTGCACCTAAATAATCAATTTTTTGCTTTACTGCCTCCACTTGTTCGCTATAATGCTTCGCAATTAAATAAATAGAAGCTAGGCCGAATGGTACATTAATGAAGAAAATAAAATGCCATGATACTTGGTCAACGATAAAGCCACCACATAAAGGGCCAACTACACCTGATACGCCCCATACCATGCTTAAATAGCTTTGTCCTTTTGCTCGTTCTTTCTCTGTTTTGAATAGTTCCCCTACCATCGTCAAAGTGATAGGTAATATCGAACCTGCCCCGATTCCTTGAATCGCACGGAATACAATTAATTGCTCCATCGTTTGTGCTAGGCCACATAAAATCGAACCTACTAAGAAAATAATAATACCGATAATAATCATTCGTTTACGCCCGAATAAGTCAGCGAGCTTGCCAAAAATAATTGCTGCAATGGCGGATGCCAATAAATAGGCGGAATAAATCCAACTAATTAAATCAACGCCTAGCAAATCAGCAGTAATGCTTGGGATTGCGGTACTCACAATGGTCCCTTCAATCGCCGCAAGTGCTGTTACAAGCAGCAATGCAATAAATACTTTATTCATGTTGTCACCTTTACCTTTCCTGCATGTCATACATTAACAATTTTAAGATGAAAAGAAAAGAGGAAAGATGGAATTTGGTGAAAAAATCGTTTTTGGATGAAAAAGAAGTGGCGATTTTAATAATTCACTTATTACTTCACCTTACCATTTTAACAATACTTGTACCTCATCTTTGATTATCCACTTTGAAAAATAATTAAAATACTCTTCAAGTCAATAAGAATAAGGCTACGATAGTATTTTGTCTATCATATCATGCAAGAAAAACAAACTAACGACCACTCTAGAAGTCAATATAGCTATGTGAGGAATCTCTTTACCACTTGTGGAATAAATTTATATGCATCTCACTTCGCCTCATTATGAAAGCTTTATTCGTAGTCCTCCATCCATTCTGTTAATTTTCCCAGCATTTCTTTGATGGGAGATAGCGCTTGCTCAATATGCTGTGCTAGCTCTCTTGAACTACCAAAAATTCGATAAAGTACATATCCACGTTCATAGTCCTCTTTTTGCTCTAGCTGATGAATCAATTCAGCTAGTAGCTTTGGCTCATCAAACACCAAGCCTATTAATGGCTCAAGCTCTCCTTCATTAGCACTCAACAAAATATCTAGCAGTACTGGCAATGTGTCTAATGATAAGTTATGCGCTGCAAGAAATGCTTCTGCATAGCCATTTTGCACAAGCTGATGCTCACAATCAACAAGTGACATATAATGCTGCACGAGTGAGAAATACGCATCACTGTATAGCCCTAGACCAAAGACTGCATACGTTCCAGGCATAGCCGATAACTCGCTAGGCTCTACATCCTCATACCATGCATATTCCTCCATCGCAATTTGTGCGTAGTCTGCTATCAATGGGTACAAATTAGGATATGCAAGGCAATTTGCAAAAAACTGATGTAGCTCAGTTTTCGCAAGTCCCTGCATAGGCAAATAATTTTCTTGCTCACTCTCAAGCTGCAAATTATAGCCTTTGACAAAGCCCTCTTGTAGCAAACCAATGATATACTGCAGCGCTTCACGATAAGCTTCTTCCTTCTCCATAAGGATTTGGATTGTAATGATTTTCAAAATATCATTGGCTACACCTTGAAAATGTACAGTTTTGCTTGCATGCTTACAAATGCCATGCTGTAAGTAAATCGCTGCCTCTTGTGAACCAAGCTGCTGTGCCAATTCAATATATTGTTTACGTGTGTCAGGCTCTTTTGCTCCGATTTGCAGCGCAATGTAAACAAAGAATGTCAACTCCTCCTGTGTTGGCCTAAGCTCTGAATTCAATCTCCACCCTGTTGTATATTCCCCCTCCGATTCAAAGTAAATCGATAAAATATTTTTCTCCGCCCAATCTTTAAATGCCATTGTATAATCATACATCCATTGATTGAGGCGCTCTTCATTTCCACGATACTTGTCCGCTATGCGTTGCCTCAACGGTTCAATTACCGCCTCATGCTGCACAAAAAAGTCTGGATTGATTAGGTGACGCGCAAAGAAAAACCCATCTTTTTCAGCAGGACGTACAGGTAAATCAGCCATTATTTTTGTTTCAATAAAAGCAGCAATTGTTTGTTTCGCTGCTGCAAGCTTCTCTTGATTGATCAGCTCTTTTTGATAGCTAATCTCACGCCCCTCATGCTCAAATTCCAATATTATTTGAAATCGATAATCAAAAAGCTTCGCATGAAATTTATTTGATTGGAAAACTTCATCCATTTCCTTGCATAATGTTGAAAATAATGCTTCTATGTGGCTTATATCAGTTATCTCCCGCATGTAATCACCCGCAGCAATCTTATACGCATCATCACTCCAGCTAAATGGCTCATGTGTATCAATCGAAATCGTACCATAGTGAGGTGTTCCCCATTGTAATTTATTCAATTTTTTCGATGTCCATTTCACTTTTACATAATGATGAACACCTAGATGAAGCTGACTCCAATCTTTTATCTGACTAATTCTATCGTTTTCCTGCTGGTAAAAATGTTCTAGCTGCTGCCATACCTCTGTCCAAAACCGTGCTATATATTGCGACAAATTCATGTCCTCCTTTTCTTCATCAAAAGCAGTTTTACATATGGATTGCCTTGCTATCCCCTATCCAAACATACCTTTAGACGTCATGACTACTAGCCTAGTAACATTGCAAGATTGTCCACACTTTATCGAAGGCTTTATTTTGGCAGTCTTGCTCGCGGATCCAGAAATAAAGCTTACCACTGTCGCCCCACATATAACCGAGATCATCCTCAGAATCAAGCTGTAATAGTAAGCGCCAATCTTTTGCTTGTGGCTCTAGCTCCTTGCGTAAAGGATGCTCGTAGCCCGTTGAATCACCACAGTATAAACCGTTTGTGACAAGTTGGCATTGTAAATACATATCCCCTTGAATCGTATTCGGGTGACCATCAATGCGATGCGTTGTCTGCTCGGTCTCCTCTTCGTCCACCCAATCAAATAAGAAGTCATTGTAGGCCTCTTCTTGCTCCTCTGTTAAAAGATCAGTTAATATTTGACCATCAGGAGATTCCCAATCGGGTAATGTCCATTCGTTTTTAAAATGCAATATCGCGCTATCAATGTGCTCCCTTAAAATGCTAGGTTGTTCCATACGTTGGAGCTTCTCTTCGGTAAAGTGAACAACTCGAAAGCCATCGTAGTCATTCGGGTCATAGCCCCATGGTTGCCTCTCCGCATCATAGAAAAAGGATAAGAGTCCTTTTGCAGGCAGTAAATTACTCGAATCAAATGGCTTTATCTCTGCTAAATTCAATTGACATAAAAAATATAATGGGTGTTGATCATTTGTCTGCGGCCATATAAAATCTGTTGGTACATCTGGTGCACCACCGATTTTCGATTGACCAATTTGAATTTCATTCTCTATGGTTGGCGTGGCAATCGCCCGTATTGAATTTTTAGCGAATTGTAGGATTCGGTCTGTCACCTCACCAAGCTCAAAATCTTGCAATGCTGTACGCAGTTTTTCCATCGTCCTTATCCCCTTTACGAGTTAATCAAAATCTGAATAAAGCACGTATTGCTGGCATTCTAAACATTGGAATAAATAGCCTTGATGCGAACCATTATTGCGCAAACTAGCAGCTAGTTCTTCATTGCTGTAGTCATCATAATGTGTTAACTCCTCTGTAATGCCCATCGCTACAAGCTCATCCCAGCCAACATAGTTAATAAATGCACAGTAATCTGTGCAATGGGCAAGCCAATTATTACCTTGCCAGCTAGAATAGCCTGGTGTGCAGTGCAATACCTCATTTGTATAGTCAGCATTGTTAACAAGCTCTGGATTGAGTAAATCTTGCTGAAATTCGCCATCAAATTTTTTAGCTGCACGTCCACTATGAATACAGCTTGGGCATAAATATTCAACTTCCTCAATTGCGTATATCCCACCTTTATAATAAATATCGACTTCCTGTTCACAGCAATCACAAACAACGATTTCACCTGTTTCGAAAATATTTGCTTGCATTGGGTTTGGCATATATTTAAACATTGGTAAAGGGGTATTCAGCTTAGCTTCCTCTCGAATGACACGCGGTAATAAAGGTGTCACATTTTGTGGGTTGTCAATCCAATAGCGAATGGCACCATATTTTTTCTGATCTTTTTTATTGTGCAAGTCCATAATCGATGTAAAAATTTTGTATGCCTCATCATACATGCGCAACAGGCAATAGATTTCTACAAGCATGCGTAAATTAGCCTCAGTTGGTTCGGCTTGTTTCACTTGCTCCTTTAATTCATGCATAGCATTAATCTTTTCAGCATTTGTTGCATTAAAGGATTTCCTTTGCTCCTGCCATTGTGCTATAAGATATTGTGTCATAATGATTCCTCCACAGTTGCTTCAAATGCCAATAAATCCTCATACATTGTTTGCTGTGTTTCAGTGAAAGCACTAGCTGTATACATTATCGCAAAGCGTTTTAGTGCCAATAAGGCTTTATTCTTTAATTTTGGGTCTAGCTGCCCTGTAATTTTAATTTGTGCAAACGCAGAGGAATAGGTCACCATATCACTTTGTTGCATATCTATTTCCTGTTTTTGCTTCATTTGCTCGACTTCTTCTTTATCTAATGTCGTGACAGCTATATATTGCATTCCCCATAGTTGCTCAACAATATATTGTGGAAGTGTTGAAAAGGCAATGGGGCGCTTTTTTCTAATCATTTCTTCTACTTCTGATAAAGTGTCTGAGCCTTCGTCACTACCAAAAGGAGCTTCCTCATCTCCACAATCATAATAAAAATCCTCTGTAAAATGAGCTACAAAGCGTGGATGAGATGTTTTTGGATGTGGTCCATACTCCACTGTGTCTATATAAAAACAACTTTCAAAATCAAAGGTTTCTGCTTCTTGATAGCCTTTTTTCACTTTGTTTGCAATCAGCTTTTTGGCTTCCTTTTCACAAGCTTCTAGTGAGGCATACTCCTTGACTTCATATTTCCCTATTGTTCCACTCTTGCCATAATGCACGCCGATTGCAATGTCACTGTAATCAATTGTCCAAAATTTATGTGACTTTTCATCTTGGTAAATAAAAGCTCTTCTGATTGGACTCACCCTCTCTTTAGTTTTACCCCCAAACCGAAAGTATGTTCTCTTTCGATTATAACATGTAGGTAATTTTTTGAAAACTCAATTTCCTTATGACTTTCGTACGAAAATTTATCACTGCTATATCCCTATTTTCATGCTTATTCTTCCTTAAGAAGAAGCCACATATTTTTCTCATCAAAGCCCGAAATGACACCGCTTATTTCGCTATGAATAGATTGAGACGTTGACCTATTACTACAGCCTTGAATCCTACCTACCGAAAAAATCGCTCCTTGTGGGTAAAAATATTGGATAACACCTGATATACGTTGACCGATAGCGTATTTTTCCTTTTCTATCTCCCATATTCGGCGAAATGGTTTCGTTGTATTGTGCCACATATGCTCAAATTGTTGAGCCGTTATTTGTTGACAATACTCATCGATATCTACTATTCCTTCCGCTAGGCAGTTATCCCTACAGGATATTTGGACACAATCATTCTCTTTTGTTATTTGACGTAATGCAAAGCCATGTTGATTTACTTCTATCCAATATTGAAACCCTTCAAAATCTACAAAAATATATTTCATATATACCCCTCTTTATCGTTTTTAATATTAAAAAATAACTGTTGAAAACAGCATAACAAATCATGCTCTTTCAACACCTACTATTACAATTGTTTAATTTGCAGCAATTTTCGTTCGGCTTGTGGCAGCTTTAATTCCGCATAAATCGAAGCAGATAAACCTTCTGGATGACAAGCATTTGCATAATATACTTCCGTAATATTTGTTAAGTACATTGTGCCTAAACACATTGGACAAGGCTCACCGCTTGCATACATCACCATACCTGATAGATCAAACGTTTGTAGCTTTTGGCATGCCTCCTTCACTGCAAGCGTTTCTGCATGTGCCGTTGGGTCGAGTGTCGCTTCGACATTATTCACCGCAGTTGCGACCACTTCTCCATCCTTAACAAGTACCGCGCCAAAAGGCTGTTTACCTTGTGCCGCATTCTCCTCCGCTAGCTTAATTGCTTGCGCCATAAATTGCTTATGCATGTGAATAGTCTCCCTTCACTGTACCACTTGTAAATTTTTGCGTTGGGTAATACATATTTTTTACGATAATGTTGGGACCTAAGCATTTGACAGCTGGGCAATGACAGTTAATGCTTGATGAAATATTAGTGCTTAGCCATTTTGTATAAATCTCTTCTAAAGAAGCAGTTTTAATATTACCAAGCGCTGCCCCATCATCTGTAAAATCGGAAACGGATACATCGCCAGTAAAAATATTTAAATTCATACGTGATCGACCATCTACATCATTGCGAATCGTAATGTTAGATGCTTCATGAATGCGGCTTAATAGCGCTTTGTCACGCTCATCTGTGCTGCATGGGTAAAATGGCAATGTGCCAAATAAAATCCAAATATCTTCGTTACGGAAATCTAAAATTTGATTCACTACATCACGATATTCATCCAAATTGATTACATCTAAGGCACTTGCAAAATCACTCGCATACATCGGATGGATTTCATGACGCTTACAGAGCATTTCATCGGCAACTTCATGATGAATTTTCTCAATGAACGGTACCGTGTTACGATTGAGCATCGTTTCAGCAGATACGAACATACCGCCCTTCGATAGCTCACGTGCATTATCTAAAATATTGCGATACAGTGATGCTCTTTTTTCAATAGAGGGCTTCTGCTCCATCATCGCAAATCCCGTTTCTACAAACTCCCGTTCATCGCACCAGTTATGCGAAATATGCATAACATCTAAATAAGGTGCTACGAGCTCATAATGTGACATTGGCAATGTTAAATTAGAATTAATTTGCGTCTTTATACCACGGCTTTTTGCGTATTTTAACAACGGCAACAAATTGTCACGAATGCCTCGTTTTGTTAACAACGGCTCGCCTCCTGTAAAGCTCATTACACGCAACGTTTCAACGCTATCCAAGCGCTTAATAATTTCCTCGCTCGGTATTGCTGCTGCTTCCTTTGTTTGCAATGTATAACCAACTGCACAGTGGGCGCAGCGCATATTACATAAGTTCGTCGTTGTGAACTCGATATTGGATAATGTTAATTTGCCATAACGGTCAATGTCATGATAGCTTTCCCATTGATCATAAGGTTTTGTCATTGTGCTCATAAAAAAACTCCCTTTCTACGTATACGATTTTCGCATATGTAAGGGAGTTTATCAATGTATTGTTATGACATCAGCTTTGCAGGCAGCTCCGGTAGCTCTGCTGATACAACGTCTGCTTCTGTTAAATGGAGCGGCTGTAATTTATATTTTGAATCGAAGTCACATTTAATAATCGTATGCTCATTTAATAAAGATGGCATTTGTTCATTTAAATGCTCATGCGGCAATAATAACGTCGAAATTGCATCAATTGCTGTGAGCGTTTCTTCTAGCTGCTCTGATGCTAGCAACGTATTCTCTGCCTGTAAAAATGGACGAATCGCATCGCGTACAAAGTTTTGTGCCTCAATAATGCACGTAAATTCGTTTAATTTATCGGAGTATGATTGCATAAATGTGCGCTCTTTTTGTTGCTGTCTGCTTATATCATTTACTTGCTGTAAAATCGCCTTTAAACGAGCCGCTGCAAGCTCTGTAATATGATTTTGCACCGCATAAAGCTGATTAAAAATATCGTTTTCCTTTTCTTTAATCATCGCAAATAGCTCTGCACAACGCTGTTGCAATGCATCAAGTCGCTCAATTTGCTCCTTGAAAAGGTCGGATAATTCCACGCCATTTCGCAAGCCTTCCCTTAAATCGATAGCGTATGTTTTTTCGAACTGCTTCTCAACTTGTGACAGTAGCTGCATATATTCTGTATGCCCTTTGCGATAATCGCGCACCGCCTCTTGATAAGCAATCGCCTGCGCTTCAAATTGCTCAATCGTTTCATCGCGTAAATAAAGCTCCGTCGCTAAAACTTGTAATAGCTGATACAATGTCTGAACAGATTTCAATACTTGGCTTGCTTGCTTATAGTCCTCTTCGAATGCAGCTAATATAGCTTTATCACGTTGCTGTAATGAAAATTCTACATTAGCTTCCTCCACATATTTTTTCACATTCGTCAATGCAGATAAATAAGGATCACGTTCTGGAATCATTTGTAATTCACTTAAAAAGCGGCTTAACCACTTGCTAAAGCGTTCAGCGGTGTGCTGCGATTTTTTAGCAGGGTCGTTACCTACTTCCTTTATAAGTTGTGTAAGCTGCGTTATATTGGAATCAATGAGTAGCTGTGTATTATTTGTTTTTTTCGCTTCAATTGCTTGTATTGCGGAAACACTAATCATTTTTTTACATAGTTCGCCGTATCTTGCAAGCTCTTCCTTGACAAAGTCACTTGCTGCGATGCCACGTTGATCAGTAGCATTAACCACGAAGTATGGCTTAATATTTTGCTGATTCATGTTTACTAATAAATTATATTCCTCTTCCGTTGCTGGTGAGCCATTGCGCAATACCCAAAAAACCTCCTGTACGCGCTCTAATATAATGCTTGAAAAATAAGCAGTATTTTCCGCCCCTGCCTGCAAGGAAATCGTGTCCACAATTGTAGCATGCTGCAATAATTCATGCTGAATATAAATTTCAATATAATCTAAATGCTCACGAATAATTTGCGCACTAAATGTATCTCCTGTTGTCAATAGCTCAATCTTATCAAGATCAAATGTAGCAATCATTCCATCTAAAAAATAGGCCTTCATACATTCACGTTCACCATATTTAATAAATGTATTGACACTTGTTGGATTTTTTGTGCTGACAGACAGTAGCTCTCTCCCCAATAAGGCATTAATTAATGTCGTTTTCCCTACGCGTTCCTTTCCTAAAAAAAGAATCGCCTCTTTTTCCTGCGCATCTTCAATAATTAGCTTTAGACGCTTCGTTGTGTCCATTATATATGTATTTTGCTCTAGCATAACATGCAATGGCTTCATGCGCTCAATCAGTTGATGTAATGAATTTTGCTCCACTTCTCCATTCCTCTCTATCATGGTGACGCAACCCCCATAGTAAATCTTATTTATTACTACCTTTAATGATAAGTCTATTTTGCTTAAAGATAAAAAAGCAAAAAGACCTAAATATTTACTTCACACGCTATAACAGTATGATTTTTATAGTAAAATATACATATAATAATGGTAGGGAGGATTTTTTTGAGAGTTAGTTGTCTGAAAAACGCTTTTTCAGACAACTAAGTGCGGAATGTTAATTTATGTGTTTCATAATAGCTAGCAGGTTGCGGCTTACCTAGCAAGTAGCCTTGAAAGTTGTCACAGCCCTGCTCAATTAAATAGTGCATCTGCTCTTCCGTCTCCACGCCTTCTGCAATCGTTGTGAAGCCTAGCTCATGCGCGACATGAATAATGCTTTTAATAATTGTCTTGTTTTTATCTGATGTAAGACATTTATCAACAAAGCTTTTATCGATTTTAATGCAATTAATCGGAAAATTGGTCAAATATTTCAGGCTTGAAAACCCTGTTCCGTAATCATCTAGCTCTACTTCCATCTCAATATCTCGCAATTTTTGAATGATGGCTATAACATGCTCGATATTAGAGCTAGCAACCCTTTCGGTAATCTCAACTTTCACAAAATGGGGAGGAACTTGATAAAGCTCACATAATTCTAGTAAACGAGCGATAAGCTTTGTATCAAAAAATTGGCGCAATGATAAATTAAATGAAACTTTAATCGACTCATTTACCGCCTGCTGTAGCCGAGCAAAATCATTTAGCATTAGCTCAAATAAAACGTAGCCTAATGATGTAATCAAACCTGTCCGCTCTGCTAATGGAATAAATTCCGATGGTGAAATAAAGCCTAACTCCTTATCTTCCCAACGAACAAGCGCCTCAAAGCCGATTAGCTCACCTTGTCCCGTCCATTGTGGCTGATAATACATCATAAATGATTTTAAGCGAATCGCTTCAAACAATTTGTTTTTTAATTGCAGACTTTTACGTGAATTTTCTAGCATATCCTGATGGAAAAAAGCATATGTATTTTTTCCATTCTTTTTCGCTTGCTCAATCGCCATGCTAACAGCATGAATCAAATCATAAAACGTGTGGGCATTTTCAGGGTAATAGGCAACACCGACACAAAATGTAATATAATAGCCACCATCTAAATAAGCAATTGGCATTTCAAAAGCTTGAAATAGTGCTTGGACATGCCTTGCCATTTGCTGGGGCTCCACTGAGCATAATAAAATGAATTCATCTCCATATGTTTTCGTTAAGGTCATTGGCTTATCTTCGCAAAATGCTAGTAAACGTTCTCCTATTGCCTTTAAAATATCATTAGCACAGTCCGTTCCTAAGCTTTCATTAAAGCTTTTAAAATCATCGATATTAATTTTCACTAAATAAAACGGCTCATTTTGCTGAATTTTGTGCTCCGCCATTTTCTTCAAAAAGACATGGTTTGGTAAGCCTGTTACCTCATCATAAATTAATCGATTTTCTAGCTCTAATGCTAACAGCTTTTTGTCTGTAATATCATGACGAATCGCTATATATTGATATGGCTTGCCATGTTCATTACAGGAGGGCACAATCGTTGTATCAACCCAGTAAATAGAACCATCTTTCGCTCGATTGCATATCTCGCCTTGCCATGTTTCACCAGTCTTAATTGTGTTCCACATATTTTTAAAAAACGATGAAGGGTGGTAACCAGAATTAATGACACGATGTGTCTTGCCAACAAGCTCTTCCTCTGGATACTTGGATATATCACAAAATTTTTGATTCGCATATGTAATACGTCCAGCAGCATCCGTTATGGCTAATATTGTTGTCGAATTTAATGCCATTTGGATATCATATACTTGCTTCAGCATCTTCTCCATCGTTCTCACCTCGATATTTTATCAATTCCTTATAAGAACTAATATAGTAATCATTTCGATATTTATCGTCAATAAGGCTTTTGCCTTAAAATAAGTTATGCCTTCAAGCAAAGCGGAAAACTCGATTTTTCTTTCTATATTATCATGCTTTCATGCCATCTTTTTAGATTATTTGCATTTCCGATAAAAATTTTTTCTTCCTTGAGCATGACTTTGGTGGCAACTTTACAAAATTGGCACAATATCGCGATAGTTTGAGGGACTAATACATAAAATGAGGGCTGTTCACTTTGAACGCCCCCTTTAGTCAATATACTATTTTTATTTTTCCTCCACTCGCTCAATTGTCACGGTAAATTCCCCTTGCATTTTGGCGAATTTTTCTAAGCCTGCCTCTACTTCTCCAAGCTTAATTAGCCCACTGGAGTAGCCAAAATCTTGATAAAACAATGCTAAATTCCCCCAAGGTGCATAATAGGCTAAATCCCCTATTGCTGGGTCTATCCCTGCCCCTGTTGCTGCTGTCGATAATTTTTTCGGCAAGTAGCTAATTTTTTCAGTTCCTGCATAATCTGCAAATGTTAATGTAAGCGGGAGCGCTGCAATCAAATCTTGCGTTGCGGCATTTTGTTCTAATTTAACGAGGACTTCCTCATTGTTAAAGCGCAGCTTGATTTTAGGAGCACTCGCCTCCTGTATGTAAACAGGCGGGTCAATTTCAATTGGCGCTGGAATTAACGACGGTGTTTCCTCTTGTTCTATATTTAATATGCGATACAGCCAGATTGCGTAATGTGCTCTCGTGACCGTTGCATCACGCTGCCAATCACCTGTCATAATACCGCGTGCATATAATGTTGCGACATAATCCTTCGACCAATGCGTACCTTCGCCTTGCACTAACTCAAACTGAAATGCTAAACATAAAATTTTCGCAATTTGTGCATGTGTCAACGCACCTGTTGGATTAAATTTCCCTTCAAAGCCATCGATAATGCCTGCACGGTAAAGGCGTTGAATATTGTTATAATATGGGTGATTGGTCGGTACATCTGTAAAGGTAGTTGCTGGTCTGATTGGCTCCAATGGCAGTACATGTGCTAGTAATTTTGCTACATGCTGGCGTGAAATGCCTTGCTCTGGCTTAAATGTACCATCTAAATAACCATTAATAATGCCTTCCTTTTTCATTGCCATAATTTCATTGTAGCCAGCATGTGTTTTCGGCACATCCTGAAAGGCGTGTGCTTGTATTGGAACAATGAGCGCTGGTGTTGCGATTGCAAGTGTAGCCATTAATAATTTATTACGCATATATATCCTCCTTATTTTAGCTCGATACGATATAGCTTATCGTCATTTTCTAATGGATTACCACGACCATCCGAGTTATTGCTAATGAAATAAAGGGTAGCCCCTTCAATCAATACATCGCGAATGCGCCCTAAATCTGTCACGACTTCGCGTGTTTCATTTGTTGCTAAATTAAATTGCAATAGCGCTGTGCCTCTTAATGCAGCTACATATAAAGAGTCATGGTAGTAGCCCATACCCGATGGCGCCCATGTAGTATCACTACCAGAGGTGAAAAGAGGTGATACTAAGCCATCTTGTGTTGCATTTCCTTCAATAATTGGCCAGCCATAATTTTGCCCTGCTTCAATTCGATTGATTTCATCATTAGCGCTAGTACCATGCTCACTTGCATACATCGTGCCGTCTGGCGCCCAAGTGATACCTTGTGGGTTGCGATGACCATAGCTGTAAACATAAGAGTTATCGAATGGATTGTCTGCTGGAATCGAGCCATCGAAGTTTAGCCTTAAAATTTTCCCTCCTAATGAATTGACATCTTGCGCAATATCGCGGTTAGAAGCATCACCTGTTGTGGCATATAGCTTGTCGTCTGGACCAATTTGCAAGCGTCCACCATGATGATAGGTGCCACTTGGAATTTCATCCAGCAGTAGAGTTGTCTCCTTCCATACATCTCCGTCTAATTGCAGTACAACAATTCGATTAAACTGCTCCCCTTCATTTTCGTACGTATAGTAGGCATACGCTTCATTGGATTGTGCAAAGTCGGGCGCGAGCACAAAGCCAAGCAGCCCTGCCTCAGATGCGGTTGAACGCTCCTTTTCTAGCTCCACACGCTGTGTCACCATCTCATCTTTTGTAATTTTAATAATATTTCCCGCTCTCTCCGTTATAAAAAAAGTATCATCAATTTTGCTTATTGCCCACGGTGCAGCTAAATTTTCCGCAACAATCTCAATTTTTTGAGCCGTGTCTGGTAGTTGCTGCTCAACCGCCGTATTTTGCGGCTCGTCAGCCGAGCAGCCAACAAGTAAAGCCGTTGTAATGAAATAGGATGCTAGCCATTTTTTCATCTTCATTCCCCCTTATGCTTCTGTTGTTTTGTACAATGTATTGCGCAATATAATACAAATAAATCCGATAATTAATGCAAGCATACCTACAAATAAAATATAATGCATACCGAATTGCGCAATAATAATGCCTGCAATGCTTGCGCCAATCGTTGTTCCTAAATTACACGATGTTAAAAATAAACCATTCGCAAAATCTGGTGCTTTTGGCGCCGAGGACATCATCCAATATTGATTAATATTGCCACCAACACCACCTAAAATGCCCCAAATTAAAATGATAATCGCTGTTGGAATAACCAAGTCCGCTGCAAAGAAGAAAACGATATATAGCCCAAATAGTATGACAGGATATAGCACCACCGTCCGAATTGAATTAATCGTTAGCAATTTCCCTGCCCACACATTGCCGATAATGTTCGCCAGCCCATAAACGAACAGCATCACGCTAATGATATACGGCGACATATGTGTCACCACATCTAAATATTCTGCTAAATAACTATAAATGCCAAATACTGCGCCATTTAAAAACGTTACAGCGAGAATTGACAACCAGGTAATGCCCTTTGTTAAAATTTTTAGCTGTGAGCCGTAAGAAAGTCTTTCCTGCACAGGCATTGACGGCACAAACAATAGCGTCATAACTAGTGCAAAAATGTTCACAACTGCAAAAAATGCTAGCGCAATTTCCAATGTAAACGTATTAGCTAAAAAATTCGATACCGGCACGCCAAGCACCATCCCTGCAGACACTCCTATAAATACTTTCGCCACCGCCTTCGGTGCTTCCTTCACCTAAACTGAAGTTGCTGCTACAGATAAAGCCATTGATACATAAACAGGGTGGAAAAAAGCGGGAAGCACACGCGCAACTAAAGCAACCGTGAAATTTGTTGTAAAAATGGAAATGATATTACCTATAATAAAAATAACAAGGACAGCCACCATCACCGTCTTGCGATTAATACCTGAAAACACTAAAGGTAATGTTGGGCCTGCAATCGCAATTGCCAATGCGAAAAGGCTCACCGTTAGCCCTGCCTGTGACACGCTAACATCGAAATGCTCTGACAGCGCTGGCAAAATACCGA
Source organism: Lysinibacillus louembei (assembly GCF_033880585.1). NCBI lineage: Bacteria > Bacillati > Bacillota > Bacilli > Caryophanales > Bacillaceae > Lysinibacillus > Lysinibacillus louembei. Next base: position 2,846,408 of record NZ_CP137624.1, on the reverse strand, counting down.
TATAGCCCATCTCGGTATTTAAAATGCCGAACACACCGACCGCTAATATAAAAATTAATAATTTTTTAGAACCCTTCATTGAATCAATCATCTCTTTCTTTTTTGTTAAATTCATTATAAAATGCTAGCATAAAAATAACCAATGCCTATATTGAATAATTTCATATAACAAAAAGGCATATAAAGGAGATGTTGCTTTTGGATATACGTGTCTTGCGCTATTTTATCGCAGTAGCTACACAGGAAAATATATCGGCTGCCGCTGAGGCGCTACATTTATCACAGCCTACACTATCAAGACAATTAACAAACTTAGAAGAGGAGCTTGGTACGACGCTTTTTATGCGCGGCAATCGCAAAATTTCGCTAACGGATGAGGGTATGTTTTTACTTGAACGCGCAAAGGAAATTGTTGATTTAGTAGATAAAACAGAAGCCAATTTTAATCACCCCTCTGATATTGTCAGTGGAGAAATTTATATTGGTAGCGGTGAAACGGAGGCGATGCATTTCATTGCAAAAACCATCAAAACAGTTGTCACACATCATCCAAATATTAAATTTCACTTATATAGCGGAAACGCAGACGACATTACAGTGAAACTAGATAACGGCTTGCTGGATTTTGGCGTTGTCATCGAGCCAGCAGATAAGCAAAAATATGATTATGTGCGCCTACCTGCTACAGATACATGGGGCGTGCTAATGCGCAAGGACAATCCACTTGCTAACAAAACAGTCATACAGCCAAAGGATTTATTAGATAAACCGTTGATTATTTCAAAGCAAAGTGCAGTGAGCAACGTCCTCTCAGGCTGGTTCGGCGCAGCAGTTGAAAATCTGCATATTATCGGCACATACAATCTACTGTATAACGCCTCTGTCATGGTAAAGGAGGATATCGGCTATGCGATTTGCTTAGACAAGTTAATGGACATTTCTGAGGAGAGCGCCCTTTGCTTCCGCCCCCTTCAGCCAAAGCTTGAGGCGAGGCTCGACATCATTTGGAAAAAACATCAAGCGTTCTCAAATGCTACGAAGGTATTTTTGAAATATTTAAGGGAGAGTCTTTAAATCTAGGTAAGTTCACCTGTAAAGTGCAAAAGATTTTGTGACTGCTACAATACATTAAGAAGCTCACCCAATAATATGAGTAGCTTTTTGTCCAGATTGTGAAAACGTAGGCAATAATTCATTCATTAGTTGTATAGCCTCTTGTAACAAAGTAATCTTAAAATGAAGATAACTAACAAAAAGAGGTATACCAATGTTTAAAAAACTTTTCCAACGATCAAAGCCGCAGCAGCTAAAAAATCAAGTTGAGCTTTGCGTATCAAATCGCATTTACGATAGTGAAGAAATCGATACACTATTAGCCCGTGAGGATATTGATATTCACGAGGTAGGCTGCAACTCGCAATGTGAAACGTGTGACCATCACTATTATGCCATCGTGAACGGTGAGACTTTAGCAGCAGATAGCGCATCTGAATTATTGCAGCAAATTGACGAGGAATTAACGCACAATTCGGTTGTCTAGCGTTTATTCTACATTTTCAAGTTTTTATTCTACGTTTTTTGAGTTTTATTCTACGTTTAGCTTAAAGCGCCCTGCTTTAGGCTTTTTTAATAACTTTAAGGCATAGAAAAAAACAGCCAACAATTGACGCTGGCTGCTCTTTCAACTATCTCATTTTAATAATCGTTCTTCCTAAATGCTGTCCGTTTTTCACTGCTTCAATTGTTTCTGGCACTTCCTCAAGAGGAATTTCTCGCGCTAATGTTGTCGCACTAATATTCCAGTCTTGCGCAATTTTTTCCCAAATTGGTGCACGCTTTTCAATCGGCACATTGACGGAATCGATGCCTAACAGATTAATGCCTCTTAAGATAAATGGTAGCACATTTGTTGCTAATTGTGCCCCTCCTGCATGCCCACACATTGTCATGCTTCCACCATAGTGAATTTGAGGAATAAGTGCTGCTGCAACCTGACCACCAACCGTATCTAATACATAATGATATTTCGCTTTATTTAATGATTTTTGAGAGTCTCCTATGTCTACTGCAAAAATAACCTCTGTAGCCCCTAAAGCTTTGGCTACATCTACTTGATGCTCTTTACGAACAACCGCTGTAATATTTGTATAGCCAATTTTTGATAAAATTTGCAGAGCGACACTGCCTACGCCACCCGTTGAGCCTGTCACTACAATTTGCGGGCTACTGCCAACAGACATGCCATGCTTTTCCAATGCCATAATAGATAATGCTGCAGTAAAACCAGCCGTTCCGAAAACCATCGCATCCTTTAGCGTCAGCCCATCTGGTAGAGGCACAATCCAATCAGCAGGAATGCGCGCATATTGTGCAAATCCTCCAGTATGCCTTACTCCAGTGTCAAAGCCTGTCACAAGCACCGCTTGCCCTTCGAAAAAGCGTTCATCTGTAGAATGAACAATCGTTCCACTTAAATCAATCCCTGGAATCATCGGATAATCTCGCACTACGCCACCGCTTGCTTGCACAGCTAACATATCCTTAAAGTTCACCGAGGAATACGCAACCTCGATGACTACCTCCCCAGCAGATAAATCGGAAAGCGATACATCCTCTAGCTTATACGTCACTTCATCGTTCATTTTTCTTACAACAATAGCTTTAAATAATTCCATAATAACCCTCCTTAATTCTCACTCAGAATACTTCTGTAACAAAAATATTTTCATACCGAAAATACCATGCTATGATAAATACTGTCAAGTGATGGAGGTGAATGACTTGAAATTAGATGAATGTATTAACTTTTTATTGAGTGTAGCCCAGCATAAAGTACACAAGCATTTTAACCATCAGTTAGAAAAATTCGACATTACCCCTGCCCAATATGGCGTATTAAATTGCTTGTGGATGGAAGGGAAAATTACCCCTAAAAGAATTGGTGAGTTACTTTATTTAGAAGCACCTACTGTTTCAGGCATATTAGATAAAATGCAAAAGATGAATTTAATTGAGCGTGAAATCGACCCCACTAATCGCAGAAACGTGTTCGTCACAAGCACAGAAAAAGCAAATCAACTGCGCAGTAACATTGAGGCAACTAGCATAGAAATGAATGAAAATGTACTACAAAAGCTGAGCGAGGAAGAAATAGCCGCTTTGAAAAAGGGGTTGGCTGCGGTCATTAAGGCTGAATTGATTTAAGAGATTGCTTTTCTATTCTAATCCCGAAGAATATTCATACCGTGATTCTCAAAATGCTTGGGTAGGTGGAGATGCTTACAATTACATTATTAATGCAGCCCAAGCCACCGCCTTCTTTGTATTATTTGCTGCCTTTTTCTTAGCATTTATCCTCATAAGAATTGGCTTAAAATTGCAAAGCGTTGACAAGCCTACCACCAATATTAATTTTGATGATCAAGATAATAAATATGGTGCTGATAAATGGTAAGCAGCATTTAGAGAATCTACTTAAACTTAGGACTAGCCTCATAGTATACATGAGCCTAGTCTTTTTTTATGATAAGCTCTCTAAGCAAGTCTCTCATTTTCTTTAAAACAACAGTACTCCTTTTTATTTAAATGTCTAGTTTGTGCCAATAATGGACAATATAAAGTTATCTACTAGAAAGGAGTTATACGATGACAAAGCAAAATGATTCGACAAATCCAGAGGATATGACTTTAACCAATCGGCAAGGGCATCCGATTACGAACAATCAAAATTTACGAACTGTTGGTAATCGTGGTCCTGCGACACTTGAAAATTACGACTTTTTAGAGAAACTTAGTCACTTTGACCGCGAAAGAATTCCTGAGCGTGTCGTACATGCTCGTGGTGCTGGTGCGCATGGTTATTTTGAAACATACGGCGTTGTTGGTGACGAGCCCATTTCTAACTATACACGTGCAAAAGTCTTTCAAGATAAGGGCAAGCAAACACCCGTATTTGTGCGTTTCTCTACGGTAATTCATGGAGGTCATTCCCCTGAAACATTGCGCGATCCACGAGGCTTTGCAGTAAAGTTTTATACAGAGGATGGCAACTGGGATTTAGTCGGCAATAATTTAAAAATCTTCTTTATTCGTGATGCCATTAAGTTTCCAGATATGATTCATGCCTTTAAGCCTGACCCTATTACAAATATTCAAAGTGTGGAACGCTTTTTTGATTTTTGTGCGAGCTCCCCAGAAACCTTCCATATGGTAACGTTAGTCTACTCACCTTGGGGTATTCCAGCGAACTATCGCATGATGCAAGGCTCTGGTGTCAACACGTATAAATGGGTAAATAGTGAAGGAAAGGCGGTGCTTGTGAAATATCATTGGGAGCCGCTGCAAGGCATTAAAAATTTAACACAAAAAGAAGCGGAAGAAATTCAAAAGGACAATTTCAACCATGCCACACAGGATTTATATGATGCGATTGAGCGCGGGGAATATCCTGAATGGGAGCTCTATGTTCAAATTATGGAGGACGGTCCACACCCTGAGCTTGATTTTGACCCATTGGATGATACAAAGCTTTGGCCAAATGATCAGTTTCCGTGGCATCTTGTTGGCAAAATGGTATTGAATAAAAATCCTGAGGATTATTTTGCTGAGGTGGAGCAGGCAACGTTCGGCACTGGTGTACTTGTCGATGGCTTAGATTTTTCTGATGATAAAATGTTACAAGGTCGCACGTTCTCCTATTCTGATACACAGCGTCATCGCGTAGGGGCAAACTATTTGCAGCTTCCAATTAATGCGCCGAAAAAGCATGTTGCCACAAATCAAAGCGGCGGGCAAATGATGTATAAACGCGATTTAGCACCTGGGCAAAATCCACATGTTAACTATGAGCCTTCCATGTTAAATGGCTTAAAGGAAGCAACACAAAGCGGCAAAGAGTATACGCCATATGTCGAAGGAAATCTTGTACGTGAATCAATTGATCGTCAAAGTAATACAAAGCAAGCTGGCGAAACTTATCGCAATTTTGAGCAATGGGAACGCGACGAGCTACTTGCCAATTTAATACGCGATTTATCAGCCTGTCATATCGATATTCAAAATGCCATGGTTGCTTTAGCAGAGGAAGCGGATGAGGAATACGGTCGCTTACTGAAGGAAGGCTTACAAAAAGCTCAAAGCGATGCTAATGCTTCCAAACCGCTTGGCAATACGAAGGGTGATAAAGCCCCACAAGATGCGATTAATAAAGGGCATGAGGCAGAGCCTTATTAAAGGCCATCTTATTATGAAAAAAAACTGTTGAAGAATATGCTAAAAACTAAGCAACCATCTGGCATCGTTCGAATATTGACACCAGATGGTTGCTTAGTCTTTTAAAGTTATCTAGTTGATAGGGATATGTCTATTGCAAGGAAAATTATTTGAAATACCATTTAAAATTATCGGAAATCTCATTCAACAATACGGTCCATTGATTAAATAAGAAAAATCCTGCATTGATACACAGGATTTTAATAAAACTTTTGCATTATTCATTTACAACTACTAAGTCAAATGTATTTAAAGGACGTAGCACTGAAAAATAATAATCTTCTACTGGATCCCATCGTAAATGCCAGTCTATATCATCTGTGCCTTCCCTTAAATTATGTCGTTTATAACGAATCTCTGATGGAACATTTACAAGTACTTTAAGATCAACCAAATCATTTAACCAATGTGAACTGTAAATACCATCAAGAATAATGATTTGTGAAGGTTCTTTCACTACCTTTTTGGATGATGACTCTGTCATAGACAAATAATAGTATGGTAAATATACTGCCTGTTTTCCGGTAAGTAGTGGTAAAAGTGCTTCATTGCGTATTCGTTCAAAATCAATACATAAACGGCATTTATTTTCCACTGAAAACGTATCCCAGTCTTCATCAGAGATTTTAATATTGAAGAAATCATCGCATTGTATAACTGTAGCTCCTAGAAGGTTAGCTACTTCAGACGCCACCACTGATTTACCAGCTCCACTACCGCCATCAATTGCTATAACAAATGGGCCTGTATGACTTTTTAAATGTTGTTCTATAGCATAAGCAATGCTGTGAACCGAGTCTTTTACATTATGAGATTGATGATTGTTATTCATAGTTACCCTCCCCTCCCTTATTATTAAGTCATTTTTTTAACAATAAAGCAATCGTATCGTTCCTTTCACACTATGCAATTCCAGCAAGTGCTATTGTTATACGAAGTTTTATTTTGTTATCAAACCTGCTAATTTCCACCTATTTTGATACTCGTAACAGCAATGATTCGTACATCGTTATGGAGGAAAAGCAACTGAAGATACTTTTATACTTATTGTAAATGAAAGGTTGTCTCTCCCCTTTCAAATCCAGCAGTTGACCAACAGCATAGTTTTTAGGCATAATACTACAGTAAGGATTAAAATAAGTACTGCGTATGGATGATTCCATTATTTATGTTTTTAAATGAACAGAAGCAATTGCTTCTGTCTAAAGTAGCCTGACTATTATTATTTGACATATAATCGAAGTACACATTTAAATAGAGATTTTTAAGGGAGATTAATAAATATGTGTGGATTTACTGGATTTATCGGCGAGGTGGACAATTCACCAGCCGTTTTAGAAAATATGATGAATCAAATTATTCATCGTGGACCTGATAGTGGTGGACAATTTAATGAAGGGATTGCCAATCTTGGCTTCCGTCGTTTGAGCATTATTGACTTGGCACATGGCTCACAGCCTTTATTTAATGAAGATAATTCGCTTGTGTTGATTTTTAATGGGGAAATTTATAATTTCCAAACGATTCGTGAAGATTTAATTGAAAAAGGGCATGTCTTTACAACACAGACAGATAGTGAAATTTTATTGCATGGCTATGAGGAATATGGACCAAAGCTTGTGCAAAAGCTGCGTGGGATGTTTGCGTTCGTTATTTGGGATCGCAATAACCAAAAATTATTTGCCGCACGTGACCATTTCGGGATTAAGCCATTTTACTATGGGCAAATGAATGGAACGCTGTTTTTCGGCTCGGAAATTAAGAGCTTTTTACCGCACCCTCATTTTACGAAAGAGCTAAATAAACAAGCATTGAAGCCTTATTTAACGTTCCAATACCCTGTGCTCAATGAAACGTTTTTTAAAGGCATTTTCAAGCTACCTGCTGCACACTATATGACGTATGAAAATGGACAGCTAACAATTGAGCGCTACTGGGAGCCAACATATGCGCCTGAGGAACGTCCTTTAGATAAAATTATCGAAGATATTGATGATGCGGTGCGTGAGTCTGTTGCGGCACACACAATCGCAGATGTAAAGGTCGGTTCCTTTTTATCAAGTGGTGTGGATTCCAGCTATGTGGCAAGCGTGCTACGCCCTGATAAAACATTTACGGTTGGCTTTAGCGCTGAGAACTTCTCTGAAATTGATAATGCAGTTGAATTATCAAAAGAGCTTGGTATCGAAAATGTCAATGAAACATTGAATCCAGATGAGTGCTTTGCTGATTTAGGTAAAATTCAATATATGATGGATGAGCCGCATTCGAATCCGTCGATTGTACCTCTTTACTATTTGGCACGTTTAGCTCGTAAGCATGTAACAGTTGTCCTTTCAGGTGAAGGTGCAGACGAACTATTTGGTGGTTATGATGAATATACAGATACGCCAAATATGAAAAAATTCAAAAGCCTCCCTTCTCCAATTCGTGCTTTAGCAAATATTGCCGGGGCAATTATGCCAAACAGCAAAATTGGTGGCTTAGCAAGACGTGCAAAATTGCCTGTTGAGCAAACATTTATCGGACAAGCGCGCATTTTTGAGGAGCATGAATCTGCAGCAATTTTAACAGATGATTTCAATAATGCTCCTTCTGTTCAAGATATCGTTAGCCCTTACTATAAAAAATTCCAAGGGCAGGATGATGTGACGAAGAAGCAGCTGTTAGATTTAAATTTATGGATTGTTGATGATATTTTACTGAAGGCGGATAAAATGTCGATGGCGCATTCGATTGAATTGCGTGTACCCCTTCTTGACCGTGAAATGATGGATGTAGCGGCATCTGTGCCAACACGCTATCGTGTCAATGAAGAAAATACGAAATATGCATTCCGTCAAGCAGCGCGTGAGGCACTGCCAGAAGCGTGGGCAAACCGTAAAAAAATCGGCTTCCCTGTACCAATTCGCCACTGGTTGCGTGATGAGAAATATGTCAAGGAAGTACGTGCACTGTTTAGCAGTGATATTGCTGCACAATTTTTCGATCGTGATAAAATTTTAGCATTGCTGGATTCACATATTGCAGGAACAACAAATAGCCAGCGTAAAATTTGGTCCATTTACATGTTCCTTGTTTGGTATAACGAATACTTTGTAAAGCAATAATTTTTTAGAAAGGATGACTGCGAATTGAGACGACTATTTTTGATGACGTTACTTTTCGCAATAGTCATCCTTTCGAGCTGTCAAAGTCCAAAGCTTTTGCCAGTAAATCATGAGGCTGCTAATTTTTCTGATGAGCTAACGATTTATACAGTAGAATTTTATAGTCGTGTTGCTGTACCACATGTGGAGGTTGCAATTGAGCAGCAAGGCACAGAGATTGCACGTGCCACATCGTCAGTGGATGGCATTGCTAAATTTGCACAGCTGCTAGAAAAGGAGCAGTATGAGGCAGTTATTTATCATGCGAATGGGCAGGAGCAATCACGCACTCCCTTTACCTTTGATAAAAGCAAACCAAACTTGTTTATTGAAACCATCTACCCTAAAGCGCAAGCTGGATTAGCTGTGCCTATTGTGTTGCAAAATCCAGAGCTACCAAATGGCTGTGAAATTACATCACTCACTGCGATGCTCAACTATTTTAGTATCGACACAGATAAAATGACGATGAAGCGCAACTATTTGCCGAGACAAGCAACAGAAATTCGTGGCGGGATACGCTACGGTCCAGATCCAGAGCTTGCCTATGCTGGCAATCCTGCAAGTGCAACAGATGGCTTCTATGTCTTTGCGAACCCTATTGCACAGGCGGCGAATACCATTTTAGAAGAACAAGCCTCGCCATTGCGTGCCTCAAATATTACAGGTGCTTCACAGCAGGAAATTCTTGCATATGTTGAGCAAGGCTACCCTGTTTTAACATGGGTCACAATTGATTGGCAAGCACCGCGAACGAATCGCTTTTGGATTGTTGAAGAAACAGGTGAAAGGCACCCTATTTACAGCAATTTGCATGCGGTTGTGCTGACAGGGGCAAGCAAAAATAGCGTCACAATTATGAATCCATTGCACGGCGATGAAATCGTCGATATCAACACGTTTTTCTCAAGCTACCAAGCACTTGGTTCGCATGCGGTTGTTATACAGTAAAAAGCGCCCTTTTATAAGGACGCTTTTTATTTATTAGCTAGTTTGATGATGCTATCGGTAAGTTTTAATGTTCTATCGGTAACTTTTACGCTTCTATCAGCAACTTTTAATGTTCTATCAGTAAGTTTTGCCTTTCTATCAGCAATTTCAAATATATCAGTAACTTCATTATAATAAAGTGCCTCACCACCTTAAAAAAGATGAGCCTAGTGTATCACTAAGCTCATCTTTTTCCTCATTATTCTATTCAAAGACGATACGCTTTGCTTCGTATGCAGCAATTTCGTCCTCATATTTGAATGTCAAAGCGATTTCGTCCCAGCCGTTTAATAGCATTTCTTTATAGTATGGGTCGATGTTGAAGCTATACACTTTTGATGCTGCTGTAACTGTTTGTGCCTCCAAGTTGACTTCGATTTCTTGTGCCTGCTGTAAGCCTTGTGCTAATAGCTCGTCACATTCTGCTTCTGTTAGCTTGATTGGCAAAATGCCATTTTTGAAGCAGTTGTTATGGAAAATGTCGGCGAAGCTTGGCGCGATGACTACGCGGAAGCCATAATCTAAAATTGCCCAAGGTGCATGCTCACGTGAGGAGCCACAGCCGAAATTGTCTTGTGCGACTAAAATTTCTGCGTTTTTATATGCTGGTTTATTTAGCACGAAATCCGTGATTTCATTACCCTCTTTATCAAAGCGCCAGTGGTAAAATAAAAATTCACCAAAGCCTGTGCGTTCAATGCGCTTTAAAAATTCCTTTGAAATGATTTGGTCTGTATCTACGTTTTTTCGATCAAGTGGTGCATATACGCTTTTCACAATATTAATTGGTTCCATCGTCTTCTCTCCCCTACGCTTCTTGCTTCTCTAGTTGTCGCACATCTACAAAATGGCCATAAATGCCTGCCGCTGCTGCCATTGCAGGGCTGACTAAATGCGTGCGTGCGCCAGCGCCTTGACGCCCTTCAAAGTTACGGTTTGATGTAGATGCACAGCGTTCACCAAATGGAATGACATCCTCGTTCATACCTAGACACGCTGAGCAGCCTGATTCGCGCCATTCAAAGCCTGCTTCGATAAAGACTTTGTCTAAGCCTTCTGCCTCTGCAGCGATTTTCGTTGAGTGAGAGCCTGGTACTACAATACCTGTTACATTTGGATGTAGTTTATTGCCTTTGACAACACTTGCGGCTGCACGTAAATCGGATAGGCGTGAATTTGTACAAGAACCGATAAAGACATGCTGAATTTCGATTGATGTAATCGGCTGTCCCTCCTCTAGACCCATGTAAGCAAGTGCTTTTTGTAGCGCTTGTTTATCTGATTCGTTGTCATAATCGGCTGCTGTTGGTACAGTTTTCGATACACCTGTACCCATCGCTGGGTTTGTTCCCCATGTTACGACAGGCTCGATTTCATTTGCATCAATTTCTAAGACAACATCATAGCTGGCCCCTTCATCTGATGCAAGGCTTAACCAGTAGGCTGCTGCCTCATCAAATTGCTTTTGTGGTGCGAAGCGACGACCACGTAAAAATTCAACTGTCGTTTCGTCAGGGGAAATTAAGCCTGCTTTCGCTCCTGCTTCAATGGACATATTACAAATCGTCATGCGCTCTTCCATCGTTAAATTGCGAATCGCCTCACCTGTATATTCCACGATATGCCCTGTGCCGACACCGATGCCCCATTTTGCGATAATCGCTAAAATGATGTCCTTTGCTGTTACGCCAGCGCCAAGCTTGCCGTTTACGCGAATTTCCATTGTTGGTGGCTTCGTTTGCCACAATGTTTGCGTCGAAAGTACATGCTCTACTTCCGATGTACCGATACCGAATGCAATTGCACCGAATGCACCGTGTGTCGATGTATGTGAGTCACCACAAACGATTGTTTTCCCTGGCTGTGTTAAGCCAAGCTCTGGACCGATAACGTGAACAATCCCTTGGTCTGGATGCCCCATATCTGCAAGCTGTACACCAAATTCCTTGGCATTGTCTGCTAATGTCGTAATTTGCTTTTTCGCGATTGGGTCATTGATTGTCGGTAAATTTTTCGTTGGTACGTTATGATCCATTGTCGCAAAGCATAGGTCTGTGCGGCGCACTTTGCGGTTATTTAAGCGCAAGCCTTCAAATGCTTGCGGGCTTGTTACTTCATGAATTAAATGCAGGTCGATATATAGTAGGTCGGGCTTGCCTGCTTCTTGATGTACGATATGTGATGCCCAAATTTTTTCAATAATATTTTTTGCCATTGTACTCACCAATCCTTAAATGTATGAAATCATAATACTGTCTGAAACAAAGCTCGTATCAATTTCATTAATTACTTTATCTGTCCACTCATCTGTAGATAAAACGCGTGTTCCATCCTGTGCTAAGTCTGCTGTGAAGTAACCATCATCGAATACGGCACTCACGGCACGCTCAATTTCTGCTGCCTCTTCTTTTAAGCCGAATGAATATTGTAGCATCATCGCCACCGATAAAATCGTTGCAGCTGGATTGGCAATGCCTTGACCTGCGATTTCTGGTGCTGAACCATGCACCGGCTCATACAAGCCGAAGTTATCACCGCGAATTGAAGCGGATGGTAATACACCTAAAGAGCCTGTAATAACAGAGGCTTCATCGCTTAAAATATCGCCAAACATGTTTTCTGTTACAACGACATCATAATGACCTGGATTTGTAATCAGCTTCATGGCAACGGAATCGACTAAATTATGCTCCACTTGCACATCAGGATAGCTTTTCTTCTTTTCTTCTACAACTTCACGCCATAAACGTGATGTATCTAACACATTCGCTTTATCTACAGAGCAAAGCTTACCTCGGCGTAATCTCGCTAGTTCAAAGGCATTGTCTACAATGCGCTCAATTTCCTCACGTGAATATACGCATGTATCAACAGCTGCTTGTGCTGTTTTTTTACGTGGTTCGCCGAAATAAATGCCGCCTGTTAATTCACGCACTATCATTAAATCAACGTTTTCTGCCACCTCGCGCTTTAATGGAGAAGAAGCAAGTAAACTTGGGAATGCCTTCACTGGACGGAGGTTCGCAAATAAATCAAAGTGCTTACGAATTTGTAGCAAGCCTTTTTCTGGGCGTAAATGCGTTGGGTTGTTATCCCACTTCGGTCCACCTACAGCACCTAATAAAATTGCGTCACTTTGCTCACACATTTGAATCGTTTCATTTGGCAGTGGGTTATTGAATTGGTCGATTGCTGCACCACCAATCGCAGCGTAGCCTAAATGAAATGTATGATTGAAACGTTTGCCAATCACTTGTAATACTCGAACTGCTGAAGCAATTACTTCAGGTCCAATGCCGTCTCCAGGTAATACTGTAATTTTCTTTTCCATAAAAAACACCTATCCTTCTTCGCGTTATTCTTTGAAGTAATGCGAGGCATTTGCATAGCCCCGCATTCATTTCTATCCCGTATTCACGGGCAGTAATTGCTTTGCTATTGATCACAACTGCCCGCAAAAGTTTTCGCTTTATACGGTTGGTTGTTGTGCGCGAATGCTTGCTTGAATTAGTTGGCGATTAATTGCATTTAAATATGCTTTGGCAGATGCTTCTAACACATCCTGCGCTGCATCACGGCCTGTTGTTGTATAGCCGTTGTAGCGTAAATTAATAACTGCTTCCCCTAAAGCATCGCGCCCTTTGCCAACAGATGTGACACGATAATCTAAAATATTGACTGTCCCACCGACTAATTGCTCCAATGTGTTGAAAATCGCCTCCACTGAACCTGCTCCTGTTGAAGCGGCTGTTGCAACATTACCAGTTGGTGTAGCGACAGCCGCAGTGGCTGTTGGAATATTTTCTGTGCCATATTGCACTTGTACACTTTTTAGCTCATATAGCGGTACATCTTCAATCAACACTTGTTGCTCTGTTAATAACGTCACTAAATCGTCTTCTGTAATTTCTTTTTTACGATCAGCTAATTTTTTGAACTCAGCGAATGCCTTGTTTAGCTTTTCATCTGATAAATCATAGCCCATTTTCACTGCACGGTCGCGGAATGCTGCGCGCCCTGAGTGCTTGCCTAATACTAACGGCACTTCATCCTCACCGATTAATGCTGGTGAAATGATTTCGTATGTTTCAGGGTTTTTCAGTACACCGTCTTGGTGAATGCCTGATTCATGTGCAAAGGCATTGCGACCTACAATAGCTTTATTTGGCTGAATGACAACGCCTGTTAAACGGCTTACGAGCTGTGAGGTACGTTTAATTTCTTTTAAATTCAAGCCTGTTTCGAATGGATAAATATCTTTGCGAATATGTAGCGCTACGCCGATTTCCTCTAATGAAGCGTTACCTGCACGCTCCCCGATACCATTAATCGTACATTCCACTTGATCTGCACCGTTTTCTACCGCCGCAATCGAATTGGCTGTTGCCATTCCTAAATCATCATGGCAATGTGCAGAAAATTTGACTTGATCTGCGCCACGCACATTTTCGCGTAAATATTTGAATAATGCTCCATACTCTTGTGGCGATGCATAGCCAACCGTATCAGGCACGTTGATTGTAGTTGCACCTGCTGCGATGACCTCACCGATAATTTTCACAAGGAAATCTCGATCGGAGCGGAAGCCATCCTCTGCTGACCATTGCACAAGCGGGAAAAGCTTCTTAGCATATTTCACTGCTTCCACTGCTTGTTCTACTACTTGCTCAGGAGATTTTTTTAACTTGTATTCCATATGAATTGGCGATGTTGCTAAAAACACATGGATATGTGGTTGCTCTGCTACTTTGATTGCTTCCCATGTCGCGTCAATATCTTTTTGCACACAGCGCGCCAAACCTGTTACAATCGAATTTTTTACCGTTTTAGCAATGCGGTTGACCGCATCAAAGTCACCGGGAGAAGAAGCAGGAAAGCCTGCTTCTATAATTGTGACCCCTAAACGCTCTAATTGTTTCGCAATTTCAATTTTTTCCGCTGTGTTTAAGTTAATTCCTGCTGACTGCTCTCCATCTCGCAGCGTCGTATCAAAAATATCAATTTTGCGCACGATTATTTCACCACTACCTTCTCTTTACCTGCTTGAATGAATGGCATCATCGCACGCAGCTTGCGACCGACTTCTTCGATTTGGTGGTTGGCACCAGCTTCTTTATATTTTGTATAACGTGGACGACCTGTTTCGTTTTCTTTAATCCAGTCTTTTGCGAATGTGCCATCTTGAATATCTGTTAATACAGCTTTCATGTTGGCTTTTACATCATCAGTAATGATGCGTGGACCTGTTACATAGTCGCCCCACTCCGCTGTATCAGATACTGAATAGCGCATTGTTTCCATACCGCCTTCAAACATTAGATCAACGATTAGCTTTAATTCGTGCAATGTTTCGAAGTAAGCTAATTCCGGTTGGTAGCCCGCTTCCACTAATGTTTCAAAGCCTGCTTGCACTAACGCTGTTGCGCCACCGCAAAGAACTGCTTGCTCACCGAATAAGTCTGTTACTGTTTCTTCAGCAAATGTTGTTTCTAGTAAACCGCCACGCGCAGAGCCGATACCTTTACCGTATGCAAGTGCTAAATCTTTCGCTTGACCTGTTGCATCTTGGTGAATAGCGAATAAGCCTGGTACACCAGCACCTTCTGTATATTGACGACGCACTAAGTGACCTGGGCCCTTTGGTGCTACTAAGAATACGTCTACATCAGCAGGCGGTGTAATTTGACCGAAGTGGATGTTGAAGCCATGTGCGAACATTAGCGCCTTACCAGCTGTTAAATGTGGTGCGATTTCTGCTTCATATACCGCTTTTTGACGCTCATCTGGTAATAAAATTTGGATGATATCAGCTGCTTCTGCTGCTTCTGCAACTGACATTACTGCTACGCCATCTTCCTTTGCTTGGTCGAATGATTTACCTGGACGAACGCCTACAACTACATCGAAACCAGATTCCTTTAAGTTTAACGCGTGTGCATGACCTTGTGAGCCATAGCCGATAATTGCGATTTTTTTACCTTTTAATACTGAATCATTGATATCTTGCTCATAATACATTTTTGACATGGGAAATTCCTCCTGAAAGTTGAATGTTTTTTTATATGCTAAACTATTTTGTTATTTCAAAATAGAGAGCTGCGGTGCTTCTGTTTTTTGAATTTCACGTACTGCGGCTGTTGCCCCTGTACGCGTTAGCTCTTTAATGCCATATGGGCGAATTAGCTCAATAAAGGCATCGATTTTTTCTGGATGGCCAATGACTTGATATGTCACAACATTTTTTGCTGTATCTACTACTTGTGGACGGAATGGCTCAACAATTGCATTTAATTCTGCCCGCAAATTGGCTGGCGAAATGACCTTTACTAGCGCAAGCTCACGTACGATAATCGATTTGTCTGTAATGTCATTCACTTTTAAGACATCGATTTGCTTCGATAGCTGCTTAATAAGCTGTTCGATTTTATTTTCGTCCTCCACATGTACGACAAATGTCATTTTTGAAAAGTTTGGCTGCTCTGTATGCCCTACTGTAATGGATTCAATATTGAATTGGCGCTTCATCAAAAGTCCTGTGATGCGATTTAACACGCCACTTTGGTTAATTACTGTTACCGTGATAACACGTCTCATGCCTTCTTCACTCCAATCATTTCATGCAGCCCTGTTCCTGGTGCTACCATCGGGTATACATTTTCAATTTGCTTGACGCGACAATCAATAAGTGCTGGCGCATCTGAGTTAATCGCCTCTGTGAAAATACGCTCAGCTTCCTCTAGTGTGTCAATGCGATAGCCTTGAATGCCATAAGCATCTGCTAGCTTAACGAAATCTGGCTGGATAGGCATTAATGAAGAAGAATAGCGCTCCTCATAAAATGTTTGCTGCCACTGACGCACCATGCCTAAGCAGCTATTATTTAAAATGACAATTTTTACAGGCAAATCGAATTCTTTTAATAGTGAAAGCTCCTGTGCTGTCATTTGGAAGCCTGCATCGCCACAAATAGCAATAACCTTTTTGTCAGGCTTCGCAAACTGTGCCCCAATTGCTGCTGGGAAGCCAAAGCCCATCGTTCCAAGTCCACCAGATGTAATCCAGCTATGCCCATTGTTTAAAGCATAATATTGTGCTGCCCACATTTGATGCTGTCCAACATCTGTTGTAACAATGGCATCGCCATCTGTAATGCGGTGAATCATTTCAATTGCTTGCTGTGGCAATACTTCCTCGCCAGCTTCCTCGTACCATAATGGATATTCTTTTCTATTGTTGTTTAAATACGCAATCCATTGTGCTGTGTCTGGTGCGTCAAAATCCTTTTTCAATAATGCCTTCAATGCTTCCTTTGCATCCGCTACAATCGGAATGTCTGTTGGTACATTTTTACCGATTTCAGCAGGGTCGATGTCAATATGGATAATCGTTGCATTTGGTGCAAATGTCGCTAAGTTTCCTGTTAGTCGATCATCGAAGCGAGCACCGATATTAATTAATAAATCGGCATTTGTAATCGCATCGTTCGCCGTAAATGTACCGTGCATCCCAGCCATTCCATAAAATAGCTCATGCTGACCGTGAATGCTGCCTAAGCCAAGCAATGTATTAATAATTGGCAAATTATACTTTTCTATAAATTCAGTTAATTGTTCGCGTGCATCTGCAAAAAGTACACCCGCCCCAGCTAATACGATGGGCTTTTTCGCCTGTGAAATTGCTTGAATAGCCTTTTGAATTTGTAAATAATTTGGCTGGTATGTCGGTTGATAACCTGGTAAATAAATTTCTTTGGGCGCTTCTGGCATATCACCCTCTGTAAAAATAGCCTGTGATACATTTTTCGGGAAGTCGATAACAACCGGCCCTTTGCGTCCTGTATTGGCGATATGGAACGCCTCTTTGACGATGCGCGGAATATCGCGAATATCCTGCACTTGGTAATTATGCTTGGTAATCGGTGTTGTAATGCCCATAATGTCCGCTTCTTGGAAGGCGTCTGTGCCGATAACAGATGTCGCAACTTGCCCTGTGAAAATAACAAGGGGCAATGAATCAATCATTGCATCTGCAATGCCTGTCACTAAGTTTGTTGCGCCTGGTCCGCTCGTTGCGATAACAACGCCTGGTCGATTCGTGACACGTGCATAGCCTTCTGCTGCATGAATTGCACCTTGCTCATGTCGTGTTAAAATATGACGAATCGGGTTGCGATACATCGCATCATAAATTTGTAATACAGCACCACCTGGATAGCCAAAGACGATCTCAACGCCTTGGTCATGTAATGCTTGAATTAAGATGTCTGCACCATCTTTTGGTTTTTTGATTTGTTCAACTTGCGTTTCTTGCTGCCCCATGTCGCTTACCGAAACATTTGCTGTCATCCTCAACGCCTCCTAATTTTTGTCTCTTTACTTCAACATTCTTTTGAAATATAAAAAAGCCTTTTCCTCCGCACGCAAAAGAACACCTCTTACGTAGGGATGAAAAAGACTTTCCATGGTACCACCCTTATTTATAGCATGCTGAAACATGCTACCTCAAGAATAGTGTAAATCCCTCGCATTCCACAAAAATTGTGTGCAACTAAATGCTAGGACACTATTCATTAATAACGAGCACTTTGACTATGCCCGGAGCTATCTAATGGCAATTTCCTGCGTTTAATAGCTCACTCCGAGGGGATGTCAGAATTAGTTGTATCGTCGGCTTCCAGCAATACCGACTCTCTGGTAGATACAAATCTCTAATTCCTTTAACCTCATCAACGATTTATCATATTTTCATAACGCCGCCCTGAGAAGCATTTGTTACTAATGCTGAATAACGTGCTAACCAGCCTCGCTTAATTTTTGGTTCAAATGGTTGTAATGTTTGTCGGCGCTCCGCTAACACTTCGTCCGACACTTGTAAATTAATTGTACGATTCGGTAAATCAATGACGATAATATCGCCATTTTCTACTAAAGCAATCGGTCCGCCTTCCGCAGCCTCTGGCGAAATATGTCCAATGGAAATACCGCGCGATGCACCTGAGAAACGCCCGTCTGTAATTAACGCGACTTTCGTTCCTAAGCCTCTACCTTGAATCGCAGAAGTTGGTGCAAGCATTTCTGGCATTCCTGGACCGCCTTTTGGTCCTTCATAGCGAATCACTACAACATGCCCTTCTCGGACTGTGCCGTTATCGATTGCGGCTTGTGCTTCTTCCTGTGAATTAAAGACGATTGCTTCACCAGTAAATTCTTTAATAGAAGGGTCTACCGCACCTACTTTAATAACAGAGCCCTCTGGCGCAATATTGCCGAATAAGACAGATAGACCTCCGACAGGTGAATATGGATTATCTTTTGTGCGAATGACTTGATCATTTGTGATATGGTCATTTTTCACAAGCTCACCCATTGTGACACCTGCAATTGTTGGACGATTTGGATGAATCGCACCTGGAATTTTCGTCAATTCATTAATAATTGCTTGTACTCCACCTGCACGATTTATATCATCCATTGAAAGGTCGCTTGCAGGCATAATTTTTGCTAAATACGGTACGCGCTCTGCGACTTTATTAATATCTTCAATGTTATAGTCGATTTCTGCTTCATTGGCAATCGCTAATGTGTGTAATACTGTATTTGTTGAGCCACCCATTGCCATGTCGAGTGCAAATGCATCGTCAATCGCTTCTTTTGTAATGATATCGCGTGGCTTGATATCTTCTTTTATCATTCGCACTAAATGGTGCGCTGCTTCCTTAATTAAACGGTGACGCTCTTCGCTTGTTGCAACGATTGTTCCGTTCCCTGGTAATGCGACACCGAGCATTTCCATTAAACAGTTCATTGAGTTCGCTGTAAACATGCCTGAGCATGAGCCACATGTTGGACATGCATTGTTTTCGATATCTAGCAGCTCTTCCGCTGACATTTTGCCAGATTTATGTGCGCCAACTCCCTCGAAAACAGATGTTAAAGAAAGTTGTTTACCGCTTGATGAAGTGCCAGCCTCCATCGGTCCACCTGATACGAAAACAGATGGGACGTTTGTGCGAACAGCTGCCATTAACATGCCTGGTGTAATTTTATCGCAGTTTGGAATGTAGAAAACTCCGTCAAACCAATGGGCATTAATAACTGTCTCAGCAGCATCTGCAATAATTTCTCGGCTTGGCAGCGAATAACGCATACCAATATGTCCCATTGCAATGCCATCATCTACACCAATTGTATTAAATTCAAATGGAATGCCACCTGCTTCGATAATTGCTTCCTTGACAACATCTGCAAACTGTCGCAAATGCACATGTCCTGGAATAATATCAATATAGGAATTACAAACACCGATAAAAGGCTTATCTAAATCTTTCGCCTTCACTTTTCCCGTAGCATATAGCAAACTACGATGAGGAGCTCGGTCGACTCCTAGCTTAATCATATCACTTCTCATTTTTTAAACGCCCCTCACGTTTTTCCATTTCAACTTGGTTATTTATTTGATTGTCGCTATCATAGTACGAAAAACAGGGCGCGTCAACAGTATTTCACTAAATTTTTTAACAATTTAAAAAAATCAAATAATTAGAAAGCGTTTTCATTGCGATAGCAATGCGATTTATTGTATTTAAATAATTTTTTCGAAATTATGACAAAATAGAGACAATTGTATTTCCACAAAGCTTCTCAAACAATTTCTATATTAAAATATGCTTTTTATTGAAAAATACGACGGAAATAAGTTGTGACAAATAGATTGTTTGGATCGTGTTCCTCTCGGATTGCTGCAAATTGATCAAATTTCGGATAATATTGACGGATGTTGTCCGCATGATAATCGTTGACCTTGCCCCAATGCGGTCGCCCATTATATTTTTTCATCAATGTACGCACCCATTCAAAATACGGTGTTTCGTTCATGCCTTTATACATATGGAAGGCTAAAAAGGCACTCTCCTCACCTTGCGTTGGGCTAAGCATTCCCTCTTCGCCTTTTGTCGTACGGCATTCAATTGGGAAATGCACATCAAATAGCCCTTGCTTTAATACTGCATGTACTTCCTCCATGCATGCCTCAAATTGCTGCAATGGGATTGCATATTCCGTTTCAACAAATTTTACACTGCGTGGTGATGGAAACATGCGATAGCTTAAATCTGTACGCTGTCCTTCTGATACAAGCTTTGCACTTAGCTTGCTAACAGATGCACTTGCCTTTGGCTGCCATTTACAAAGCTCCGAAATGACGTAAAATAAGCCGTTTTCAACAAGCTGCAAATTCGCCTCATTTAAGCGCCGCTCCCATTTATTTTGTTCCACAGGCGCAACAGCATCCATTTTTTTCACTTGAATCAAATCACTTCCCGGAAAATAAAACCACTCCACGTGCCGATGTGTGTGGATTGTTTGTTGAAAGCTTTGTAAGGCATCCATTAAATTTACTTTTTCCGATATGTAATGCAGGCTATAGAGCGGCATTACCTTAATTGTGACAGTGACTAAAATACCGAGTAAGCCAACCGATACATGCAGCGCTTCAGACAAAGTATCTGCGCCTTTTTCATGTTCAATATATTCCCCTAAACCATTTATAAAGCTCCATTTTGTCACCATGGATGAAAAGGAGCCAAGCGTCACACCTGTGCCATGCGTGCCTGTCGCAATAACTCCAGCTAATGTTTGTGCTTGAATATCACCCATATTAATTAATGCTAAATTATGTGCTGCTAACAATGGACCAATTTCATGCAAGTAAGTCCCTGCATAAAATGTTGCAGTTAAATTTTCTTGGTCAACTGCTAGTAAGCCTCGTAAATGATGCATTGTTAAAGCTGTCTCTTCAGGCATCGCTACAGGGCTAAATGAGTGCGCCGCTCCCGTTACACGTAATGTTTGATTTTTTTTCATATTAAGAATTACTTGCTGAATTTCTTCAATAGATATTGGTGCATAATAAGTTGATGGATAGGAAGTAATTTGTTGCGACCAATTCGTCCATTTTTCTCCTTGCTGCCAATTGTTTATAGAAAACATTGTTGCTCACCTCGATATGTTAATATAGGGCCTTCATATGTGTCGCCACGTGTAGTATGCAAAACAGAGAATCGCTCACATAACTCACCAGCCTTTGCATGGCGCAAATAAACTGTGTCTCCAATTTTTAACGAACCAGTCGGATCGATAAAAGGCGTTTGTACTTCACCTGCTCCTTCTAATGGGAGCAATTGATACCGTACATTTAAAAATACAGGTGCACGGTCTTCCCCAATGGCACCTGATGCAATATAGCCACCACCTTGACAAACGAATGTATGGTCGTCAAATTGACGCGTGACACGTAGCGCAAAACCAACTGCTGGCTGCAATTGTAAGCTATCATAATGATCGAAAAGCGCAGAGGCAAAAAAGGCAGAGCCTACTGTCACCTCCGTAATTTCCTTCTGGGCACATGTATAAGCAATGCTTCCTGAGCCCCCGCCATTAACAAAAGCAAGCGGTGCTACTGATTTCACATGTGCTACTGCTAGCCGGCGAAAGGACGTTATTTTATTAACCGATTGCTTTTTCAAGCGACGAATAAGCATCCCTTTTGTTCGTACCTTTGCAGAAGTTGCATGCGTTAAATCAGGAACGCCCGCTAATTGTGCCTCATAGCCCATCACCGCATGGATGCGAACGTTCGGCAATTGAGCAATGGCGTCCGTTAAGTTTTTTAATTTTTGTAGCGTATCAAGCGGCGAACGCTTTGAACCGAAATAAATCCATTTATAATCTGTTGACACATTTATATCAATGCAAATATTGGCGGTCGTTTGCAAGGCTGCCGCATAGCTTTGTAATAGCTGTGCTTGCTCAATGGCATCGACCATAAATGTAATATCTTTACCTTCCTTATTATAAGTGAGCAGTTTTTTAATTGAATTTTCTTCAACTGTTGGATAGCCGAGCAAAATGTTATCTAAGCCTTGCTCGATTAAATATACGCTTTCCGCAGCAGTAAATGTCATAAAACCAGCACAATGGTGCAACTTTTCTTGCACGTATTTTAATACACCTACAGAACGAATTGACTTTGTTGCAATTCTAACAGGCTTTGTTGCAAGACAATTAACAAAATCGATATTTTGATCAAGCGCATCAAAGTCTAGCCAAGCAAATGGGCGCTCCATGTGCTGAAAAGCCTTTTCAAATTTCTCCATTAAATTCATCCCCCTTCTCCACTTACATTCTATTTTAATGGAGAAAATTCCTACTAAATAAAAAAGATGATGAAAAGCTACAATAATTATCGCTTTTCATCAACCTTTTTATCATCTGAAGAATACAAAATCAGCCGCTACATTTAACAGTATTACTGTATGAACGAATGCAAATAATAATCCTTGACGATCTAGTTTTTTCATTAATTTTACATCCATTTTCATCACTCCGTTACTTTTCTTTTATTATACATCAAACATATTAATTTGGCAAAATATTTAGAATAATCAAAATACAATTATCTCCTGTTATAAAATTTACATCTGTCATGACAGATGGCATAATAATAGAAAAGTATTTTGGGGAGGCTATTCAAATTGACAAAAGCATTGCTAGTAATTGATTATACGTACGATTTTGTTGCCGCTGATGGCAAGCTTACATGTGGTGAGCCAGGGCAACAAATTGAAGGAAAAATCGTTGAACTTATCGAGCGTTTTTTAACAAATGGGGATGTCGTTATTTTTGCAAATGATATTCATTATGAGGGCGATACATTCCATCCTGAAACGAAGCTATTTCCCCCACATAATATTGCGGGAACCGTGGGACGTGAGCTTTACGGTGAAGTGAAAGCCATCTATGAAGCAAATCAAGAAAAATGCATTTCATTTGATAAAACGCGTTATAGTGCCTTTGCAGGAACAAATTTAGCAATTTTACTGCGCGAGCGCAACATCCAAGAAGTTCATTTAACTGGGGTTTGTACAGATATTTGTGTGCTGCACACAGCAGTTGATGCATACAATCTTGGCTTTGACATTGTTGTCCATCAAGAGGCGGTCGCTAGCTTCAATCCAGACGGGCATATATGGGCATTACAGCATTTCAAAAATTCGCTTGGCGCAAAACTTTTATAAATTAAATGTTTAAATCCTGTGGAATTTGGTTATAACTAAGTAGGCGCTATTATAACTTTAATGATCACAAAGGAGATGAACATCTATGATTAGCTTTATTTGGTTTCTGATTATTGGCGGTCTGTTAGGATGGCTCGCAGGGGTTATTTTAGGAAAAGACGTCCCTGGAGGCGTGATTGGTAATATTATTGCAGGTATTATTGGTTCTTGGATTGGCAGTATGGTTCTCGGTAATTGGGGTTGGAAAGTTTCTGACTTCTATGTTTTCCCAGCGCTCATCGGGGCCATTATTTTAATATTTATTGTAAGCTTTATCATGAAATCTATGCGTAAAGCAACATAAATAAAAGTCGCTGTTCGAAAAGATATTATCTTTTCGGACAGCTTTTACTTTTTAGCATTTGCCTCCTGTAGTGCAACTCGCTCTAGCTCCTCGCTATGCTCACGGTATTGCTTATAATAAAATAAAATATCCTCTACGTATTGTGCACTATGATTATATTGGTAAATCGCTTTTTTTAATTCCCCTTTTGCCACGCCCGCCTTTGCTAAAAAGTTTGCAGCGGAGTAAATCGCATCCTCGATGTCATATGGATCTGCAATGCCATCATTATTGGCATCAACACCGTAGCCACCATATTTTTTAATCATTTTCGGATTCATTTTCTCTTCTTTTGTTATTTCTCCTTGTCCTAAGCCTGTACAAGTTGGGTGCTTCCAGCCGACAAAGGTACAAGGCATAAATTGCATATGTCCTTCTGCACCGACTGGAGATACAAGTGTCGACATCGTTGAAAAACGTGTTTCTACGCGATGATGTGCAGCAAGCAATGTCCAAGGAACACCATATTTTTCCTCAGCAGCTAAGTAGATTGGAATATACTCCATAGGAATATCTAAGTCGAAATTTGGTGGTACTTGAGATGCTTCCTCTTCTTCAACCGTTGCTTGAAAAGTTGGGATTAGCTGCAGCTCTTTCCATGCTAAATAGACAAAAAAATAAACTGTTATCGCAACAGGTACTAACAGCACAATAATCCATATTTGAATTTTTTGAGAAAGAAGTGGATCTTTCTTGCCCTTGTTCTTTTTTGCCATATGCGCACCCCATTATTTCAATCGTTTAATTACCATATATTTATTATCGAAATAAAATAGATTTTGTTTAATCAATGATATTATCCTATTTCATTTATCACTTTTGTCCGCTACAATAAAAAAGTAGAGCACAAACTTATATATTTTAAAAGGAGCATTATATTATGTGGAAAGACTTTAAAGAATTTGCGATGCGCGGCAATGTGATTGATTTAGCAGTTGCTGTAGTTATCGGTGCAGCATTTGGGAAAATCGTTTCATCATTAGTTGATGATATTATTATGCCATTAATCGGTATATTAACAGGCGGTATTGACCTTTCAAAAAGCTTTGCATTCGGTATTGGTGATGCACAAATAAAAATTGGTGCGTTTTTACAATCAATTATCGATTTCACGTTAATTGCCTTTGCTATTTTCATGGCAATTCGTATCATGAATAAGCTAAGCAAGAAAAAAGAAGAGGCTATTGAGGAAAAAGCACCAGAAGTGGATTCAAAGGAAGAGCTTTTGAAAGAAATTCGCGATTTATTAAAAGAGAAATAAGGATAGACAGAAATGACGAAAACAGCTTTGTTTTCGTTTTTTTGTTGCTTAATTCAGAGAAAAGCTATTGATACGATAGAATATAAATGATAAATTTGTTTAATAGTCAAAACATTCTTGTTTTGCGAAATATAATGATAGAAAGAGTGAGTTTATGACAAAGCAGCGTATTGAAACAACATTAGTACAATTAGGAAATCATAGCGATCCAAAAACAGGGGCTGTCAACCCACCTGTTCATTTTTCAACAGCCTATAAACACGATGGCATCGGCAAATCGACAGGCTACGATTATACACGTACTAAAAACCCAACCCGCACGATTTTAGAAGAAGGTATCGCAAAGCTTGAAGGTGGCGATGCAGGCTTTGCTTGTAGCTCAGGTATGGCAGCGATTCAGCTCGTATTATCATTATTTAAACCAAATGATGAACTCATTTTACCAGAAGATTTATACGGTGGCACATACCGCCTATTAAAAACGTATTCAGACAACTACAATATTAAACCTGTCTATGCAACATTTACATCAGTCGAGGAAGTTAAAGCATTAATCACTGACAACACACGTGCATTATTTATTGAAACACCAACAAACCCATTAATGCAGGAAATTGATTTAGTGGCATACGCAGCAGTTGCAAAGGAGCATAACTTACTATTAATCGTAGACAATACATTCTACACACCTTATTTCCAACGTCCAATTGAGCTTGGCGCAGATATCGTCCTTCATAGTGCGACAAAATATATCGGTGGACATAATGACGTATTAGCTGGACTTGTTGTTGCAAAAGGACAGGAGCTATGCGAACGCTTAGGCTTTATCCATAATGGTGTCGGTATGACATTAGGACCGCTTGATGCATGGCTATTAATTCGTGGTTTAAAAACATTGCATTTACGCTTAAAGCAGCACGATGCTAATGCAAAGCAAGTTGCAGCATATTTAGAGCAGGAGCCTCTTGTAACCGATGTATTATATACAGGAAAAGGCGGCATGCTGTCATTCCGTGTCAAGGATGAAGCGATGGTTGACCCATTCCTACAAAATATTAAGCTCATTACATTTGCGGAAAGCCTTGGTGGTGTAGAGAGCTTTATCACATATCCTGCAACGCAAACACATGCGGATATTCCATATGAAGAGCGCGTAGCACGCGGTGTTTGTAATCGACTGCTTCGCTTCTCTGTTGGTGTAGAGGAAGCCGAGGATTTAATCGAGGATTTACAACAAGTATTTGACTTGCTGCGAAAGGAAGGGTTTTAATGACAAACCTTGAAACAGCGCTTATCCATGGCGCAATTCGTGAAGGCTATGCGGATAAAAAAGGTGCAGTCAATGTGCCGATGTATTTATCCTCTACCTTCCATCAAGAATCAATTGATGAATTTGGCGAATTCGATTATGCGCGTTCAGGCAACCCAACACGTGATGCGTTAGAGCGTGCGATTGCTGAGCTTGAAGGCGGTGACCGTGGATTTGCCTTCGCAACAGGGATGGCAGCTGTCACTGCTTGTTTAATGCTATTGTCAAAAGGCGACCATATCGTTATTACAGAGGATGTGTATGGTGGCACGTATCGCTTTGTCACAAAGGTGTTACCACGCTTTGGCATTACGCATACATTCGTTGATTTTTCCAATTTAGCAGCGGTACGTGCGGCGGTTAAACCTGAAACGAAGCTACTCTATATCGAAACGCCATCTAACCCAACGCTCGGTATTACAGATATTCGTGCAGTTGCAGCTATCGCAAAGGAACATGGTGCATTATCGTTTTTAGATAATACGTTTATGACACCGTTACACCAACGTCCATTAGAATTAGGTGTGGATATCGTCATCCATAGTGCAACGAAGTTTTTATCGGGACATTCTGATATTGTCGCAGGCCTTGCAGTAACAAAAACGCCTGAGTTAAGCAACCAGCTATACTTTATCCAAAACTCGTTCGGCTCTGTGCTGGGCGTGCAAGATAGCTATACATTAATTCAAAATATGAAAACGACAGCGGTGCGCTTTAATGAATCAAGTCGTGTCGCTATGAAAATTGCACAATATTTACAAGCACACCCACTTGTTGAAAAAGTGTACTATCCAGGGTTAGAAACGCATCCAGGCTACGCTATTCATGCGGCACAAAGCACATCTGCTGGTGCAGTGTTATCGTTCACACTACCTAACTACGAAGTAGCAAAAAAATTCGCTAGTGCGATGCAAATTCCAGTCTTTGCAGTCAGCCTTGGTGGTGTAGAATCGATTTTATCGTACCCAGCAAAAATGAGCCATGCTGCTATGGAGCCTGAGGAACGCATTAAGCGCGGCATTACAGACGGACTATTCCGCTTCTCTGTTGGCTTAGAAAATGAAGACGATTTACTTGCAGATTTTGCACAGGCTTTAGAAAAAGCAGGACAAGAATAAGATGAAAAGGCATGCTTTTGCGGCGTGCCTTTCTTTTGGTATACTGAAATAGGAGGTGATTTTATTTGAAGCTTCAACAGCTTGAAGCCATTATGAGAAGGCTGCATGAGCTTCATCCAGATTATTTGCATTTGAAGGAGCAGCTAGCCATGATGAATGCTGGCATTGCTGGTGAGAACGAGGTGCAATTCTATTTACGGGAGCTTGCTATGCCGCATCGGATTATTCGCAATTTTTCCTTTCTGAATGCACAGCAGCAACGCCATGAAATTGATTTTATTATCATTTTTCCTTCATTGATTGTATGCTTTGAAGTGAAAAATATGACGGGCACCTTGCAGTTTGATATGGAAACCTCACAATTGTTATGTATGCGTGCCGGCGTGACAGAGCGCTTTCCAAACCCGATTGAGCAATTAAACCGCCATTTGCGCGCGCTCTCCTTTTTATTCCCCACTATTCCTATTTGCGGTGCTGTTGTCATTGCGAATCGCCGGGCTATTATTACAAGCAAGCCTCACGATTTTCCTATTTTTCACGCAGATTATGTAACAAGCTTTATTGCGAAAAAATTAATGCAGTACCAAGAGCCTGTAATGGATATCGAGAACATTTACAATAATCTGATGTCCCTACATTCCCCTAAAAAAGAGCAATATACTTTTACATTCATGCGATTAAAACGTGGTGTTTTTTGTGAAAGATGCACTTTGCACATGGTAAATTCCTTTGTTTGCGCTGCCGTTTTCAAGATAAATACGCTTATTTTCAAGCATTATATGATTTCCGTTTGCTTGTTGACACGACAATTACCAATCAGCAGTTTTCTTGGCTGTGCGATATTTCATCGAGATATGCAGCGAAACGGCTATTAAAGATTTTACCTATGCTGAAAAAGGGAGGACATTCTTATTATGAAATTCCTGAGCAGATTCTTACCATGAAGCCCGACTAAAGTAGTTTCGCCCATTAAAAAACTGTCGGGACGAATCCCGACAGTTTTATTTCGCTTGCTCTTCAATTAGTGTTTCTAAATCAATTGCAATTGTGTCATAAGAAACACCTTCTTCTGTTTCTGTGTAGCCTGAGTAGTTTTTCACGGCTGTTCCTGTTGCGTCTACTAAATAAAATGTATTCATATGTGTGATTTGGTCTTCTCCTTCAACTTTTTTAATGAATGTTTTAAAGGAATTTAAACCAAATTGTTCGATGAATTTTTGGTCGTAGCCTGTGACAAGCTGCCATTTTGATTCATCTGCTACACCATAGCGATCTAAATATGCCCCTAATACTTCAGGTGTGTCATTTTCAGGGTCAACAGAAAAAGCGACGATATTATAATCTTCTACTCCCTGCTCAACTAAGCGATCTTGGATTTCAGCCATATTGTTTGTCATTGGTGAACAAATTGTTTTACAGTTTGTGAAAATAAACATTGCAAGCCATGGTTTGCCTTTTAAATCTGCTAAAGATAGTTCTTCACCATGCTGGTTTGTTGCTGTAAAATCATTTACTTCATAAGATATTGTCGGTTTAAATTTATAATTGCTACATGCTCCTAAAATTACTGTAAATAGCATTAGCAATATAAACAAATTTCTTTTTTTCATTCTATATCTCGCTCCACTCTGTTATCATTAAGTCCATCTTAACGAATTCGGAAAGCGAATACAATAGCTCTAGCTATGAAGACTTTCTGACGAATTTGTGAAGCCTTTTTTCACAAGTGTTTAATGGTTGTTAGCACCTCATGAATTGCATCGAGCTTGCTTTCAATGCGAGACAATAAATAAAATGAGACAAGGATTGGAAAGCCTATATCTTGAATCAAAGTTACCCATTGCTCCATTTGTAGTCCCCCCCTCTTTGATAAAAAAATTACCCAGAAAGCATATGCTCACTGGGCAATTTGCCATATTACATAATGTTAAATTCTTTTACATTACGGCTAATGAGGCGTGCCGCCTTTTTTGCGACAATGCTTGCTTCATCGCGTTTAAAGACATTTTGTGTAACAATGGTCTCCATCACTGCTGCAACTTCAGCGTCTGTCAAATTTTCTCGCGGTTCCATAACAGATAAAGTCAATGATTTTTCATTTGCTAATTGAAAAATTAACTGCAATGTGTTTGTCATCCACATCCTCCCCCTTTCTTTTATTGTTGAATGCGTTGCTTATCCAAGCGTGTAATCGCTGCTAAAGGATAAACGGTTAAACTTGCTAATGCTGATGCAACAGCTGCCAGTTGCGCTGGTGTAGCAGCTGCTTCAATATTGCGATATGAAGCAGTTTTATAAAGTTTTTTCCCTTCTGCGCTTCTACCAACTTCAAACTGGAGCGTCATTGTTGCTTGCTCAAATTCGTATGCTGCCATCTTCCTTCCCCCCTTTCACTTACTTATATAGTGCTGACAAAGAAGAAAAGGGACAGTGTGAAAACATTTCGAGTGCTAAATATATGAAAAGCTTTTATAATAGAAAAAGAGATTGTAAAGAGGTGAATGATTTGCTGAATAGCTGGTTTTTATTATTTATCGTTTTTTGGGTCGTTGTCATGATAAGCTTGCTTGCAATTGGCGGCTTTTTCATGTTCCGCAAATTTTTAAAGCGCATGCCTAAAAATGACGGTAAATCCGACTTAGATTGGCAAGAATATTATTTAGATAAAACAATTCATTTGTGGGGAGATGAGGCAAAAGCTTTATTGAACGAGCTAACATCCCCTGTTCCTGAGCTTTTCCGTCAAGTTGCAAAGGAAAAAATTGCTGGGAAAATTGGTGAGCTTGCTCTCAAGGAGCATGCCACAACAATTGACCAAGACATCCTTATTCGTGGCTATATTATCGCTACACCAAAACGTGATCATAAATTTTTGCGTAAAAAGCTAGATGAATTGAAAATTGATATCACACCTTATGAACACTTGTTTTAATACAGAAAAAGGCTATGGAGCGCATCTCCATAGCCTTTTCTTATACTGTCTTCTCCAATTTTTTAAACTGCCATAGCATTGCGATGCGCCACGGTACAAGCATGGCGAATGCTAAAATCCAGAACATGCCGCCTAATTCACCAATGTCTAAGCTGTTCGAAAAAATCAATTTTAAAACGATTCGAAATACAAGCAAACCAACTAAAATAAAGAAAAATGCCTTTGAACGTTTTAGAAAAATAGCGCCCTCTCGCACTTCAAATTTCGATGTGGCGATTAAGACAGTTGAAAAAATTAAACCGATAGCTGTTGCCTCTACAATTTGTAAGGGGGCAACACGAAATTCCTCAAAAATAAACATTAGTGCTCCTGTTGACATAGCAATCGGTGGAATAATGATTTTCCGTGCATTCACAGGTTTTTTTTGTGCACGCATGCGGACAAACATGACAAATGTCCCCATAATAATTGCCATAACAGTTGAACCGATTAATAAATATTGAGAGGGGATAGTATTAAGCATTGTGTCCCTCCTGCTTTCTTCAATTAACTAAATAATGTATCCACAATTCGCTTTAATTCCTCTGGTTTAAAAGGCTTTACAATGAAATCCTTTACGCCATAGGTTAGCGCCTCTTTAATATGCCGCTGTTGTCCTAATGCGGTAATCATCACTATTTTTGCATTGGGAAACTCGCTCATAATGTGCTTTGATGCCTCTAAACCTGTCATCACAGGCATCGTTAAATCCATCGTTACGATATCTGGCTGCAATTCTCGAAAAAGTGCTACCGCCTTTTTGCCATTCGAAGCTTGGGCAACAACGGTAAAGCCCCACTCTTCAAACAATTTACTAATAAATGCACGCATAAACAAAGCGTCATCTACGACCATAACTGTTGGCATAGCACTCCTCCTCTCTACTTAAAATCCTGTGAATCCGCCAAATAGCCCTGAGAAGATACGAATAATGTAATCTAAACCATTAAAGAACAATAAAATTCCGACAGCAATCATAATATAGCCGCCAACTTTGACGATTTTTTGGCTATTGCGGCGAATCCAAGTTAATCTTGTTACAAAGAATGATAACACAAAGAACGGGATTGCAAAACCAAAATAATAGGCGAGCATATACCACATGCTAGATCCAGGCTGTGTACTAGCTAATGCGACAATCGCAGCTAAAATTGGCCCTGAGCATGGTGTCCACCCTGCTGCAAAGGCTAAACCGATAACAGCTGAACCAAAATAGCCAGATGGGCGATTTTTAAATTTAACTTTGTGATCTTTCATTAAAAAATCAATTTGTAGCCAGCCAACAATCAGCAAACCGAATAAGACAATTAAAATGGCTCCAACTTGACGTAATAAATCTCGATATTGATGGAAAAATTCCTCCACGAATGATATCCCGAAGCCAAGTACAATAAATATAATCGAGAAGCCGACTAAAAAGCTTAACGTATGTAAAATGGCTCTTCGTTGCATCATTCCTTTTTCTTTTGTCAATTCATCAAAGCTCATGCCCGTTATGTACGATAAAAATGCTGGATACAGCGGCAACGTACATGGCGAAATAAAGCTTAAAAAGCCTGCCCCAAAGGCTAACAATATATTTATATCTGTATTCATATTCCTTTTCGCTCCCTTACTGTCATACATTCATCCTATCAAATTGTACGGGAAAATGCGCTTGTTTCAACTGTGAAAGTTTTATGGCAAAAAGGTGAAATCATTTTTCATCTTATGCTAATTTCTGCTTCCTCACGAGCTGTTCGCGCAATGTTGAAATGGAGAAAATGGCAAGTGCCAACCAAATAATTGAAAATGCTAGTAGCTCTACTTTCGTAAACGGCTCTTTATATAAAATAACACCTATAATGAGCATCATTGTTGGTGCAATATATTGTAAAAAACCGATTAAATAAAGTGGAATGCGCTGCGCACCTTTTGCAAAACAAATTAACGGAATGGCTGTGGCAATCCCACTTGCCATTAATAACAAATTTGTCGACCAATTGTCATGTAAAAAGGAAGCATTCCCTTGCTGGAATAAATAGGCATAAACAACAATCGCAATGGGCAATGTAAATAATGTTTCAATTGTTAATCCACGCAGTGCATCCAACACAATTCTTTTTTTCAGCACACCATAAATAGCAAAAGTCAAAGCTAAGCATAGGGCAATCCACGGTAAGCGTCCGTAATTGAGCGTCATGACCATTACTCCAATGAAAGCAATCATAACGGCAAATAGCTGCATACGAGACAATCTTTCCTTGAAAAAAAGCACCCCAAATAACACAGAAAATAGTGGATTAATATAATAGCCAAGGCTCGTTTCTAGCATTTGATTGCTATTCACTGCATAAATAAATATGTACCAATTGACCGCAATCATAAATGATGCTGCAATCAATGAAATGAATTGCTTCTTATGCTGCCATAAATAATGTAAATCTTGAAAAAGCGCTTTCCTCTGTCCGATAAATAAAATCGCCAACATAGTAAAAATAAATGACCAAATCACACGTCCTACTAATACTTCCATGCTATTTACATGCTCTAGTAACTTCCAAAAAAGCGGTAAAAACCCCCACATCGCATACGATAAAAATGTATAAAGTATGCCTTTTCTCTCTTCGCTCATCTCAAGCATCTCCTCTTCCCTAACCTATACATATCATAGCATAAAGCGAGATGATAAATGTTATTGTTTGAAAAGGAAAAAAACGGTATACTTTACTTTAGTAAATAGAGGAGGTACAAGTCCAATGGTAAAAAAATAATATAGAGAAAATTTTCAAATCGACATGTAAATTTTCTCTTTCATCAACTAAATAGGTAAACATAGAGGAGAATTTAACATGTTAACTAAATTAAGCGAGACGATTTATTATTTAGCCAATCAAGATGAGCAGGAGCGACCGACACTAGGTTTAGTATGTGGTGAGCAATATAGTCTTGTGATTGATGCTGGCAATTCGCCACAGCATGCAAAGGAATTTTTACAAGAAATTGCAAAACTGCAGGTGCCACCGATTAAATATGTAGTGCTTACACATGCACATTGGGATCATTTTCTTGGTATGAATGAATTTGATGCTATTACAATCGTCAACCACCAAACAAGCGAGCTGTTAAAAGAATGGCAAAGCTACGAGTTTGACGACCATTCACTACAAACATATGTCAATGCACAGCAAATAAGTGCTAAATGTATGGAGATTATACAAGCTGACATACCAAATCAAGATAGCTTCCAATTGAGGACACCTGACATCATCTTTGAACATACATTAACAATTGATTTAGGCAATAAAATTTGCGGCATTGAACAAATCAAAAGCACGCATACGAACGATTCGACAATTGTCTATATTCCTGATGAAAAGGTGATTTTTTTAGGGGATGCCGCATATGGCACAACGACGAATGGGCTGTTTCGTTTTAAGCAATCATTATTAATCCCAATGATAAAGGACATACAAAAGTATGGAGCCGAGCAATTCCTACTTGGTCATGAATCCATCTGTGATACAGCTGAAATGGATACGTATTGGGCGGAATTAATCACTGCAAGTCAAGCTGTCATATCCCCTTCACTTGACGATGCAATTGAGTGCTTTAAGATAGAAAATGGGCGTGAGCCGAACGACAATGAATTATTTTTCTTACAAGCGTTCGTCAATGACCACATTGTTCAAGCATAAAAACACGGATGAGCGATATGCGCTCATCCGTTTTCTTTAAAATGAAAACTCATAGCCTTTATAATTAAACGTATTGCTAAAGCCCAAGCTTTCAGCGACGGCTACAGAAGGTTTATTGCCCTCCATACAGTCCCAATATGGCACCATATGCTGCTCAAAGCAAGCTTTTACAAAACGATGCGCTGTGATTTGTGCTAATTTTTTCCCTTGATGCTCTTTCAATGTTTCAATCGTTACGCAATGGGTATTTTCCACAACAAAGGCAGAAAAACAAACACTGACAATTTCGTTGTTATAGACAATACTATAACCGATGCCTTCATTGAAAAAATGCTGTGGTGACGACCAAAACTCATCTATTTTTGCGTGTAAAAATTCTATGTTTTTGATTGCCTTATTATTATAGAGTGCCTCATCCATTTTATGTATCGTATATCCTTGTGCCAGCAACGGCTCTAGATTAGGCTGATAATCTTCCTGCTGTAAAATGTATACCCTTTGCAGCCAGCTTCCAACTTCACGCTGTGCCAATAACGATTCAATCATAGGATTCCATTCCTCATGATTGCCTACCCCTTCAAACCAAGCCAGGCCCACTTCTTTGGCTTCAGGGGCAATGACATCGTCAAGAAACGCATTGATCTCTTGATTAAATTGCTCATTATTCTCATCTCCAATAAAAATAAAACCATCATTATTGCCTAACCAAATAAGCCCCGTTGTTGGTGTACTCACATCATCGACAAAGACACGCCCTGGATTAATGCCCGCAATAATGGCTTTTGCCTCTATTTGCCCTTGTTCATTTAAAATGCTGGCACATTTATGAAAATCACTTTGCTGTAATTCTGTAATCATTATTTTTCCCCTCTTGCTATCCCTATATTAAGTAGTATAACAAATAAAATCCATAAATGGTAAAACAGATTATGCTATTCGAGCGATTTTAGCTTCTATTTGATCACTTTTACAGGTTATTCGATCACTTTTATCAGCTATTCGATCACTTCATAAAAAAACACCAAGGCAGCTACCTTGGTGTCCTCTCCTCTATAAACTCGCTATACCATTTTGCAATAAATACATTTTGTAATACAAGCCTTGCTGTGCAAGGAGCTCTTGGTGTGTGCCACGCTCCTTGATTTCTCCTTGGTGTAGCACCAAAATTTGCTCAGCATCTTGAATCGTCGATAAACGGTGCGCAATGGCAATCGTTGTGCGACCTTTTCGCATCTTCTCTAAAGACTGCTGAATCGCCACTTCCGTTTCAGTATCGATTGCTGCCGTTGCCTCATCTAGCACTAAAACTTTTGGATTTGTCGCAATCGTTCGAGCGAAGGCTAAAAGCTGGCGTTGACCACTTGAAAACGTTGAGCCTCGCTCTGTCACCTTTTGCTTATATTTATCAGGTAGCGTATTGATAAAGCGATCTGCCTGTACAAATTCAGCAGCTTTTTCAACATCGATATCCGTTATTTCTTTATTATATAAGCGGATGTTGCTGTCGATTGTGCCGTAAAATAAAAATGGATCTTGCAGCACAAGCCCTAGCTTACGGCGAATTTCCTCTTGGCTGAATGCTTTAATGGACTCACCATCAATGCAAATATCGCCTTGTTCAAATTCATAAAAGCGCATTAATAAATTAATAATCGAGCTTTTGCCGCTTCCTGTATGACCAACAAGTGCCACCGTTTCACCTGGATTGACCGTAAATGAAATATTTTTCAGCACATCCTTTTGCCCGTCATAGCTGAATGTTACATCTTTAAACTCAATGCGCCCATCAGTAATTTGCCCTGCCTTATTTTGCTGAACAGGCTCTAGCTCCTCTTCATCCAATAGCACAAATACACGCGATGCCGCTACTAAAGCTTGCTGGAAAATCGCTAAACGCTCCATCACTTGATTAATTGGCTCAAAGAAGCGATTAATATATGTGATAAACGCGTAAACAACCCCAACCTCAACTGCTGTCGTTAACGATGTTTTACCGAAATACACTAGCAGCAGTACAATTGCCGCAAAATACACTAAGTCAACTACAGGACGCAGCAATAAGCTATTTAGCTTTGTATTGTCCATCATCGCCTTAAAATGCTTGCCATTAATATCATCAAACTCATCATTAAAGCGCTTCTCTTGGCGGAATGCTTGCACGATACTCATACCAGATAACGACTCTGATAGCTTTGCATTTAATTCACTTAGCTTTTCACGCATTTCCATATAGACAAGTGAGCTATATTTGCGATATAGATAAATGATGTAAATCACGATTGGCAGTAGCACAAGCGCAAACAATGCCAGCACAGGATTCAATAAAAACATTGCTACATAGACACCGATAATTAAAAATCCTGCCTGTACGAAGCTAATCAATACGCTGACGAACATATCTTTAATCGCTTCTGTATCATTCGTTGCACGCGATACAATGGAGCCAGCTGGAACTCGGTCAAAATAACGCATACCAAGCTGATGAATTTTCGAAAATACATCGATGCGAAGCTGCTGAATAATTTTCAGTGCTAACTCTTGAAACTTCAATAATTGTAAATAGCTAATAACCACATTTAAAATTTGAATGGTCGCATAGCTAATCGCTAAAACAAGAATTGGCTTCGTTTCAAAATCGCCGAGTGCGACATGGTCATCTAAAAAGACTTTAATAATATACGGTCCGAGCACATCGCCAATGACTGTTAAAACAAGTAAAGCAAGTGCGATAACAACCGCCTTTTTATGCGGAATTAAATAGCGTAGCAAACGCTTCAAAATGGCTGCTTGCTCCTTGCGTGAAAAGGTTGTCTGCTTTTCCATACTAGATGCCCCCCTTTTCCACTTGCTGCTCTAGTTGCTGCAATTCATACATTTCGTAGTAACGTCCTCTTAATTCCATCAATTCCTCATGCGTGCCCTTCTCAACAACCGTCCCTTCATGCATAACGATAATGATATGTGCATGCTGAATCGCACTTAAGCGATGTGATGTAATAATCGTTGTCGCATTTTCACGTGAAGCTTTTAATGCCTGTAAAATCGCTTCCTCTGTTTTTGCATCGACCGCAGATAAGGAATCATCCAATATTAATAGCTCTGGCTCCATCATTAACGCACGCGCAATCGAAATACGCTGCTTTTGCCCTCCTGAGAGCGAGACACCACGCTCACCAACAATCGTTTCATAGCCTTCTGTAAAGCCTAAAATATCGTTATGAATGTATGCTAAGCTTGCCGCATGCTCCACCTGTTCCCTTGGTGCATCTGGATTTGTAAAAGCAATATTTTTATAAATCGTCGATGAGAACAGGAAATGATCCTGTGGTACATAGCCAATCGCCTCACGCAATGCAAGCATTGTATAATCATCGATGCGAATATCTCCATATTTGATATAGCCTTCATAGCCTTCAAATTCACGCAGCAATAGCTTTAAAATTGTCGTTTTGCCTGAACCCGTTTTCCCAACAATCCCAAGTGTTTGCCCTTGCT
This sequence comes from Lysinibacillus louembei, assembly GCF_033880585.1. Lineage (NCBI taxonomy): Bacteria > Bacillati > Bacillota > Bacilli > Caryophanales > Bacillaceae > Lysinibacillus > Lysinibacillus louembei. Next base: position 2,808,711 of record NZ_CP137624.1, on the reverse strand, counting down.
TTAAATCAAAGTGGACATTTGTTAAGGATGGTGTCGCATCATCTGGGAATGTAAACGAATCCACATGGAATGACAAATCCCCTTTTGGTCGCATATTGGAGGCTCCTGTTTTATCCATAATTTCAACAGGCTCATTCAATAGCTGCTCAATACGGTCATACGAAGCCGAACCGCGCTCCACGATGTTAAACAGCATACCAATTGCTAGCATCGGCCATACGAGCAAGCCTAAATACGTCGTAAATGCGATTAAATCACCAATCGTCATTGCACCCTCTGTAATAAACTTCGCACCGAATCCTAAGCTTAGGAAAAAGCTGACACCAATGACAAGGCTAATCGTCGGATCAAACAGCGAATCGATTTTCGCTACGCGCATATTTTTATCGACAACATCGTTCGATAACTGCGTAAAATCCTCGATATCATCCTGTTGCTGCCCGAATGTTTTAATGACCTTCATCCCTGAAATGCTTTCCTGCGTTTTATCATTCAAATCTGAAAATGCAGCTTGCGCATGACGGAACCGTTCATGTAGCAGCTTCCCATAATAGCTTGTTAAGAAAGCCATAATTGGCATTGGCACTAAGGCAATCAGCGTCAAGCGCCAATCAATCGTAATTGCCATCGCCAAAATGACAAATGTTCCTGTCGTAATGGAATCGAATAATGTTAAAACACCACCGCCTGCTGTTTGCTGTACAGCAGAAATATCATTCGTCGCATGTGCCATCAAATCCCCAACACGACGTTGCTGATAAAAGGATGGCGACATTTTTGTAAAATGGCGAAACAGCTTCTCACGCAATGTTTTCGCCAAATAGTTCGATGACCCAAAAATCATCTGACGCCAGTAATAGCGGAGAATATACATCAAAATAGCGACGACAACAATAATGCCTACCCATTTTGTTAAAGTGCCTACTGTCAGCGTCCCTTCACCGATTTCATCAATGGTATAACCAATGACCTTCGGTGGCACAAGCTGCAAAATTGCAACAAGTGTTAACGTTAAAAGACCAATTACATACTCTCGCCTGCGCTCTTTAAAAAACCAGCCGAGCTTTCGAAATACTTTCATCATTTCCCCACCTTTATATTTTGACTTGCCTATTTTAACAAATATTCGAATATTATTGAATAGTAATTCAATAATTTGTTTCGACTTTTGAAATATTTCAGTCAAAGGGCGGAGATAAGACTTAGGAACAGGGAGATGCGAGCGAATTTCAATTTTCGATGAGCGAATTCGGGCTTTCGTTGAGCGAAAATCGTACTTTGATGAGCGAATTTTACTATTCGTTGAGCGAAAATAAAAAAACGCTTGAAATCTAGGATTTCCCCAGATTCCAAGCCTCCTCTATATTAAGTTGTCACCTTAAACACCGTTTTAATTTTTTGAATCAATCCGCCTGTCGAGTATGTTAATACACTACGTTTATAGAAGGATATGCTCACTAAATAAAGCACGAATGTTGATGCAACCAAAATCGCTAAAGAAATTACTGGCTCAAGCACACCTAAATCTGTTGCACCAATGCGCATTGGCATTACCATTCCCGATGTGAATGGCACATACGATGCGATTGTCACAAGCAATGTATCAGGATTTCCTGTTGCTGTTACCATAATAAAGAATGCCACAATAACTAAAATCATTGCAGGCATCATCGCCTGTGAAGCTTCCTCTGGCTTTGATACGAGCGAGCCGAGCAGTGCTCCGATAATTAAAAACATGAAAATTGTCACGAGTAAAAATGCAGCGACATACAATAAATATTGACCGTGAAGCTCTCCTAACACTTCACTTACCATCGCCCATTTAGCACCGCCATCAGTTAGCTTTAATAGTACAAATGATGTGCCAAACATCACAGCGAATTGCGTTACAGCAACTAAAAATATGCTCATAACCTTCGCTTTAAAATGCGTTTCCGCTTTAACGCTTACTAGCAGCATTTCCAAAGCACGTGAGCCTTTTTCTGATGCAACATCAGAAGTGACAATGGATAAAAATGAAATAACGAATATATACACTAGGAAGCCAGCAATATAGGAAACAAGCATACCTGCTGATTTTTGTTCCTCTGACTTGCCATCTGTCGCCGCTTCATTTAATGTTTTCATTTCAATTTGCGGTGCAGCATTTAACAGCTGTGCAGACTGCTCAGGACTTAAATTTAATTGATCCATCGCATAAAATTGTCCAATTGTATTGGCAGTTGCTGATAATTGTTGCTGCATATTTAACGGCAACGGGTCAAGCGACACTAAATTGACTGCCAATGTTGTATCCGCTGCGGAAAAAATCAGCGCTGCCACGTACTCCTCTTTTTTCAAGGCCTCTTCTGCCTCTGTCGTAGAGGCTAGCTCTGTCCATACGATATCGCCATCCTCTAGCATGGCACTAACATCAAAGCTTGTCGTATTGACATAAATCATTTGATCAGGCTCACTAGAAAATAGTGCTTCCTTTATATCTGACCAGAAGAAAAACACAGAAATCCCTAAAATATACAAGACCGTCATAATAATAAATGATTTAGCCTTGACCTTTTGCTTATAATTTTCCTTCAATAAAATCATAAATTTAGACATGCGTGCCACCTACCTTGTCTTTGAAAATCTCGTCGAGTGACAAGTAATCTAAGCTAAATTTTTCAATATATGTACCGCTCGATACGACATCAAACACACCTTTCGCATATTGCTCATCCTCTAAAGTAAGCACATATTGCTCACGCTCTTCCTTCACCGATTTCACACCATCAAGCTTGGCTAGCTTATCCGCGGACAGCTCTGTGCGAATCGTTAGCTTCGTTTTACCATACTGCTTTTTCAAATCTAAGAGCGAGCCTGAAAACAGCGAAACACCGCGCTTTAATAAGCAAAGATGGTCACATAGCTCCTCGACATTATCCATTTGATGACTTGAAAATAAAATCGTCATACCTTGCTCTTTTAATAATAAAATCGCATTTTTTAATAAATCCTTATTCACTGGGTCTAGTCCACTAAATGGCTCATCTAAAATTAAAAACTTTGGCTTGTGAATAAAGCTAGCAATTAATTGTACCTTTTGCTGATTTCCCTTTGATAATGTTTCCGCCTTATCATTGCGCTTTTCCTCAAGCTCAAAGCGCTTAATCCAAAAATCAGCCTCTTTTTTAACAGCTGCTTTCGTCATGCCACGCAGCTGTCCAAAATAAATAAGCTGCTCCTCCACCTTCATTTGTGGGAAAATGCCGCGCTCCTCTGGCAAATAGCCAAGCAAGTCACGATTCACATCATTAATAGGCGTTCCTTCCCACGTAATAACGCCCTCTGTCGTCTCCTGCAAATCTAAAATCATGCGAAACGTTGTCGTTTTCCCTGCGCCATTTTGGCCAATTAATCCAAAAATCTCACCAGGTGAAATGGAAAAATTTAAGCTTTGAACGGCTGTAAAATCTTTATAACGCTTCGTTACATTTTGTAATACTAACAAATCCTCCAACTCCTCTCTTTAACCCCGATAATCAATATACGACTAGATTGTGAAAATGTTTCATCTTTTTTGAAAACTTTTCCCTTGCCACTGTCCTGTTGATATATAACTATCAGACAGCATTTCAGCATTATCAACAACCGTCTTTGGAAAGCCTCTCAATTTCAAAAGCTCTAACGCATTTTTTATATACGTATTGCCTTTATTTATAGCATAAGTGAAGCGAATCTGATTATTTTCAACGATTCCCTCGAAATAGTAGCCATCATACATTTCCCCACATATTTGATATAATTCGATATCATGTGAAGCGATAAATGTTAAATTATTTTTTTGCTTATGTAACCATGTTAAAATTGCAGCCGATGCAGAAATACGTTCAATAGTATTCGTACCCTTTAATATTTCATCAATAAATGTGAAACAAGGAACATCTTGTTCAATTACGTCCAGCATTCTTTTCAGCGAATGCATTTCGGCCATAAAATAGCTCTCCCCTTGTAGTAAGCTGTCATTAATTGCGAATGATGTAAAAATCGCAGCTCGCTTCATTTGAAAGGCATCTGCAAAAACAGTATTGAGCGTTTGTGCTAATATACAATTCAACGCCAAACTTTTCATAAAGGTCGATTTCCCAGAAGCATTCGAGCCTGTAATCAGCACACTACAATCTGTTGAAAAAGTATTTTTCACAGGCTGTGCAAGCAGTGGATGGTATAGCCCCTCACATGTAACCTTGAAATCATCTACAAACAGTGGCACGCTATGTCTATAATGCTCACGCATATGTAAAATCGAAAAGCTCACATCGATTTCAGCAATCAACTCCCAAACATACGCTGCAGCTTCTTGTTGTACATACAAATGCTTGGTAATTCGGCGATAAATGAAAAAATCGATGAGGAAAAATGTTCTAAAATAGTCCATTACTATTTCAAGCGGCGTCTCTTTATTTTTTGAAATCAAATAACGATATTTATATAACGGCTTGAGCTTTTTCAGATGTAGGCACAGTTCATCTGTCAGCTTAAATTTTGCCATCCTTTTGGCGCCATAAATAATCGAAATTGCATAGAGCAGAGAGAAAAATTCACTTTCATATTGGTCTTTTTTACTAGTATAAATAATGGCATTCAATACTACACAGCCGAAAAATAAGAAAATTGCGATTTGGCTACTATAAAAAGCGACAGCTAATGAGAAAAATGGTAACACTCCACATAGTGAATACAGCCATTGATGCGGGATTTGCTTGTCTTCAATTGAGTGCATATAAGCAGAGCTGTTCGTCCCATTTCTCTTTCCAATATCATACAAAATCAATTGTAATTGTTCTTGTAACACAGGCGATACAGACAATTTTTTCAGAAAAGCTTCTCGCTGTTGATGTGGCCCGCCTCCCAAATGAATTTCTCTTAATAAAGCATAAAGCTTTTCCGAGCCAGGGCTTGTATAGGTGAATTTGATTTGCTCATAGACCTCATCTAAATTTAAATCATGCCATGTGTAATCATCGACAATATGTGTTGTGCGCTGCTTATTGTGCCAATAGCTGCTAACTGATGACAAAGGCTCATGCCCTTGCTGGTGCTTCTGTGCCCAATTTTCTTTGATTCGCCTTCGTTTGGTACGATGAAATAGAAGATTGACTACCGTAGAAAGCAGTATGAAAGTGATGATGATAATTGCTATTTTTATGTTAAAAACCTCCTTCTCACTTGTACTTTTCCAGTATAATAGAATTCTATTATTATAGAACAAAATATACGAATCGGAATATTCGGAGGTGAAGACGATGGATTTTGGAGACACATTACAAAAAATACGGAAAAACCGGCAAATAACACAAAAGGAGCTTGCCTACGACATCGCTCAGCAAGGTACATACTCACGCATTGAACAAAGTAAGCTCACCCTTAGTGCACAGCTTCTTGTCCAACTTACGACAAAATTAAATATGACGGTCAATGAATTTTTATACGTTCATACCAATTACACAATAAATGCGCGTGAAAAATTAATTCGGGATTTTGCCCAAATGGACTTGACAACCTCTGCTGAAATCAAAAAAAATTTAATTCCCGTACAGCAATATTTGCGGCAGCATCACGATGAGGCTATTCAGCATATTGATTTGGCCTATCAAGCTCTGCTCATCTTAGTTGAACAGGACGATTTACTACAAGCGCGGCTTTTAGCAGAACAAATTTGGACAAAGATGCAAAAGCTTGACCATTGGTATCTCAATGATTTAGTTCTACTCAATGCAATTCTCTTTTTATTTCCGTTAGATTCTGCCATTGAAATTGTTAGCATCGCGACAAAACGCCTTGATTTGTACAAAGATTATGAGAAGGATATGACCTACTTATCTATTTATTTTCATCTCGATTTATGTATTTTATATGTAGAAAATAAAAAATATGCGACATGCCTCACATTGCTGGCACGTGTTTTCACGCAATTTAAACAAAAGCTCAGTTATCAAATGCTTAGCTATATTTATACTTACAAAGCGATTTGCCTGTTTCATTTAGGGCAACCGAATGAGGAAGTTATTCAGCAGCTAACAACCTTGCTCACATTGTATGAAGATGAGGACAATTTGACGGCACTGTTACATGAGATTTCCGTACAATGCTCATGAAAAAGTGTAAGGAATCTCTCCTTGCACGGCTTGCTTCGTTTGCGTGCGAATCTCTAGGTTTTATGTGCGAATGTGCTTGTTTCACGTGCGATTTTTGTTGTCTTACGTGCGAATCATGACTTTAGCACTAGCGCCATTGCCTGACAGATTGCTTCAAAATGGCGCTTGTAGCAAGCAACATCTTCCTTTGAATTAACAAAGCATACTTCAATGAGTATGGCTTGTGGCAAGGCGTTTAAAAAGGCTAAATCGTTCCGCCGTTTAGCACCACGATTACGCAAGCCGCTCGCCTTGCTTATGGCTGCACTTACCTTGGAAGCAAGCTGCTGCATTTCCGTTCTCGCGTAAAGCACCTCTGTTCCTAGCCCGCCGGCTGTCGCTTTTGCGACCGCATTAAAATGGATGCTAACATGTAAGCCCTTGTCCTTTTGGTGTGCATGAATTAAATAATTTAAATTTTGTCGCTGATTTTTGGACATATTATCGAAAATGACGCGCACTTCTACACCCGCTTGCTGCAATAAGCTTGCTACCCGCTTTACAACGCGCCTTGCCTCTGTTACTTCATCTATATAGCCTACTGCTCCTGTCCCAACATGCCAATGTCCTGCGCTGATATTCATTTGCATTCCCCCCTTATTTGTTTATATAGGGAACGCTATATAAAAAGGGACATATAGAGCAAATTTCCCTACATGTCCCACCACTTTAAATTAATGTTTCAATACAAATTTCAATCGCTGCATTTAAGTCAGCCTGTGACCAGCTTGGTACTTTGCCTTCCTCAATGGCTAGCTGGTGTGATGCAGGAATATGGATAAAGCCTGCTGGAATAGCTCCTTTTGTTTCATATAGCAATGTATACATTAATAAATTACATACATATGTACCCGCGGTGTTGGAAATGGTAGCTGGGTAACCTGCATCCTTCAAGCGGTTGACCATCTCACGAATTGGCAATGTAGAAAAATAGCCATCTGCCCCGTCCTCAGCAATCACTTCATCTGTCGGTGTATGACCTGAATTATCCTTTGCTCCATCCATTACATTAATGGCGATACGCTCTGGAGTAATTTTACTGCGTCCACCTGCAAGTCCAAGCGCAATAACCGCATCTGGCTTTTCCTCTATTAAGAGCTGACGAATGTGCTGCTGTGCAGCCCCAAATTCTACAGGTAACACCTTGCCAACAATTTGGTATTGACCGATTGCTTTACCGTCTAATGCTTTCACTACTTCCTCTGTCGGGTTTAATGTAAATTGTAAAAATGGCTCAAAGCCTGTCACTAATAATTTTTTCATTGCTAGTTCCCCCTCTGTTGTTTTAATAACCAATTATCCAAACCATTTAAAGCTTGACTAAATAGCTTTTTATTTTTTCGTAATACTTCATGCTCTTCCCAAAAAGCTAACAACGGACGCCATTTTTCTGTTTTCACAACAGATGTAGGAACAATTTCTCCTCGCATCATGTAATGAATCGCATGAATGGCTATCAGCCTTTCCACTTCACGTCCATTCAGCCATTCTAACAATCGCTCAGCACTTGGCTGTGATTGTGCTAACAGGATGTCCCAGCCATCGATTGGAAAAGCTACGGTATTTTGCATCCATTCAATGATAGATGGATGCTGAAAATGACGCAGTCTCTGCAAAGCGGTATAGCCATTTACTTTATCCTTTTCTATATCGTTAAGAATAAGTGATAGCCCTTCTTCGCTGGGCAAGCATTGTGCAGTCAAATAATCGCGCAGCCCACTTGCTATGTTGCTGTCCTTTTGCCAAAGCGCTCTCACCCACTGCACAGCCTCGCTAGCACAAACATTGACTAATATATCACTCCATGCTTTTTGGTTGGTGGTTGATTGCTCTTGCTCGATATTTTGACGTAGCACCTGATAAATTTGCTCTTTGTCAAACTGTAAAAAGGCCTGCTGTACCTCTGTCTCTTTTATACCGTGCATAGAAGCATATAAAAGCAAGCTATGTAAGCTCAATTTAGCTTGCTGTAAATCAGAGATGCTATATTGCTCAAGCCAATCCAGCCATATTTGTGAGCTAGTTAGCTGGAGGTTTAATCCTGTCGTATCACAAAACTGACGATGCTGCCCACAATCTATGCCTATGCAGCCTAAAGTGGTTATCGCATCGACATAGCTTTGGAAATTAGTCGCAAGGTAATCGTATTGATCCTCCTCATGGCTCCAGCACCAAATCGTTGCATCTTCAAGCTTTATCAGAACTGCATCCCCATTACGAGCTGAATGAAATTGCAAATATAGCTGCTCGTCTGGTACATACAAATTTGCCAAGCTCCATCCAAAATCGCCTGAAGGGATATCTGTTAGCTCAGATGGAATAATTACTTCATCAGGTAACGTCCAATACACATCTACTTGCTGTGAGCACTTTTGCAATACTTGACGAAACTCAGATGGGATTTGTATGCCAAGCTGTGCCTCTACTTGCTGTAGCTCTTGCTCTGTTGCGACAGGCTGTATATCAATTGGCTGTACAAAGGCTCCCTGTCGCTTTAAATTTTTGGCTAATTGCTGCCAGCGCTCTATCCACATCAGCATACACCTCTAAAATCCGTATTTTCTGAATAATTTATGTAGGAAGGTTTTCACAAAATAAAAAATAATAGCTGCACTCGCTCCAAATAACATGATGACTCCTAGCGGTCCACCTGTCGCAGCAAATGCAAGGAAATAATAAGGAATCATCAATAGTGCCCCAAACGCTGCATACGCTAATATTTCAAATGAAGGCCAGCTCCAAAAGCGGTCAAGTAACATGGAGATAGGAATCCCCCCTAAAAAATAGGCAGGTGCACTTAATAAGAAAAACATTTGAAACAGCTTGGGAAATGGGAATAACTCCTCTTCTGGTGTAAAGCCTGCGTAGGCGAACAATGCGCTAAGTAGCAATGTTGCAATAATCGCGATGACGCTTTTTCGAGCAATTTCTTTTAGCATACAAAACCTCATTTAATCGTTTTCATTTATTTTAGCATAAAATGAGGCTGCAATCATTGAAGATTTTACTTCGAGAAAAAAGCTGCTGGAAAAGCAGCTTTGCCTTTTCCAACAGCCTTGTTCATTACATTTTCTTTAATTTTTCATATTCTAACTGCAGTTTTTCAATACGCTTGCGACCTTCTTCACGGTTGCGAATCGTTTCTTCTTGAATTTGCTTCGTTTCCTCAATGCCTGCCATAATTGTTTGCCATGTCGTTTCAATCGTATCGATTGTAATGCTTGGGCTACCCGCTGTTCTTGCAATATTAACAGAGTTTTGGCGAATATTTTGAGCATTGCGTACAAGCATTTCATTTGTGCGTTTGTCTAGCTCAATCATCGAATCCGCAACCAGCTTTTGGCGCTGCATCGTTACCGCATGAACAAGCCCTTGTTTAAAAATAGGAATTGTTGTCACAAATGCCGAATTAATTTTCGCAATTAAATGGTTATTCCCTTGCTGCATTAGACGAATTTGTGGCGCTGATTGGAATGACACTTGCTGTGCCATTTCTAAATCGTAGCGACGCTGCTCCAATAATTCAATTGCTCGCTGCACTGTTTCATATTCTAAAATGGCCACTTGGTCACCTGCATTCGCCTGCGCCTCTAATGATGGTAGCTGACTATTTAGCTCCTCCACCTTCACTTCGACAGCTGCAATATGCTCGCTTAAACTATGGAAATAGTTTAAGTTTTCATCATACATTTGCTCAAGCTCCATCGTATTGCGCTTCATTTCTACTTCGTATTTTTGAATTTCGTTGTAAACAGCATCAACTTCCTTGTTCATCGTATCGTATTTGGATAACAGTTTCTCTAGCTGCTCCTTACTTTTCGAAAACAAGCGTTTAATGAGCCCACCTTTTTTCTTCTCCTCCTGCTCAAAGTCTTTCGGATCAAAGCGGTCCATAATCGTATTTAAATTGCGGAGCAGCTCACTTGAACGCTCTAGCTTACTCGTTTTAATTGTCGATAGCATACGATCAGAAAAAGTCGAAATGCCCTTCGCTGTGTCCTTGCCAAATTCCAATACTGCAATTTGATTATGCACATCGATTTTGTTGGCTAATGCACGCACTTGTGGCTCAGATTTTAAAGCAATTTGACGCTTGCGAATTTGTGAATATTCCTCATTCGAAACAAGCTGCTGTGGCTCAGCTTCTACGATTTCATTTGTTATTTTTTCACGCGTTTCTAAATCTTCAAATAATGGATTTTTATATTCAGACATATGCATCCCCCAATTCTTATAATACTACTATTGTACATTATTTTTTCCATACTACTATATACGAAAGATTATGTCGAAAGTTTCACTAATAATTTTCGACAAAATTTTCTGATTATTCTTCGCAATTCAGTTTTTGTATATTATCATTGTATAAACTCGTATCAGTACAAGAGAGGGGCGAAAAAGCAATGCGCAGACAACTATCTTTAAAAGGAAAAATATTAATCCCACTACTTATCACATTAATCGTTGCTTTTATCGCAATGATGCTATTTATTTCAACTATTAATAGCAGGGCATTAAAAAAAGATGCCATGCTACAAAGCGAAACAATGTTAGAAAGTACAACAGCTATTATTCATGCTTATTTTGAGCGCTATCGCGACGGTTTATCTCTTCTGATGAATAATGAGCAATTTGTTGCTGCGGCAACAAGCTCTGTAACGACAAATGAAATCGAAGTTGATACGATTTTTGAAGCGTTATTACCATTTACAGAAATTTATGAAGGTGTGTCAAATGTTTATATTAGCTTAAATAATGGTAGAACGATTGCCGCACCTGTCAATAATGTACCAGCAAATATCGACCCACGCGACCGTCCATGGTATGTGGATGCGGTTAAAGTCGGAGGAATTGTCATTGGCGAACCGTATGTGGATGCTATTTCTGGTGAAAAAGTTATTACGATTTCACAGCCACTTTATTCTCAAACGAATCAATTAGTTGGGGTTATTGGAGCTGACATTAGTTTAACCTACTTAATTGAAACGCTTAATACCATTAATCCAGGCTATGATGGGGAGGTTTTCCTCGTTAGTGCTATTGGTAATCCGATTGTTCATCATACAATTGAAGATGAAAATCTTTTTGAGCTCCCTGCTTATTCATTTTTAAAGTCGCTTGATGACACTGATTTCACAGTTAATCATCAGCAGCTTGATAATCAGCTAGTCGTTTATAAAAAAATTGAAGGTGTACAATGGGTTGTTGGTAGCGATTATGAAATGAAAAACATTAATGCGATTGCTAATTCTACAACGAAAATATTGCTTATCACGTTTTCTGTTGTGCTTATCATTATTACAATTTTAATGCTATTCATCGTCAGCCGCCTGATTCGTCCAATTACAGCGCTTGAAAAGGTGGCACAGCAATTAGCGACTGGTGATTTAACCGTACAATTGCAAGCAACGACAAATGATGAGGTTGGCAGCTTAGCGAAAGCATTTGGTGATATGGTAAGTAAAACGAGCAATACTATTCGTAATATCCAGCAATCGATTTATAAATTGAGCCTATCTTCCAATAGCTTAACAGCTTATTCAGAGGAAATGAATGCGACAAGTGATGAAATTGCCACAGCTACCATATCCATTTCGGATGATGCAGCGCTCGTTAATACAGAGGCAAATAAAGCAGCAGAGCTATCAGACTCCTTGCAGCAGCAAATGCAAAAAATCCATGATAATACAACAGTCCTTTCATCCACTGCCCAAACAGTTGATGAAGTTGGCTCACAGGCTATACAGCAAATTGATTATTTAGAAGAAACAAATCATTCAATGCAAGCTAAAATTCAACATATGCAAGCGATTATGACAAAGCTTGAACAGGATATGGCGAAAATTGAAAGCATTGCGACATTTATTACAACGATTTCAGGACAAACAAATTTATTGGCATTAAATGCTTCTATTGAAGCAGCGCGCGCTGGTGAGCATGGTAAAGGCTTTGCAGTCGTAGCAGATGAGGTACGCAAACTAGCGGAGCAATCGGCACAGGCAGCTGCGGATGTTCAGCTATCTATTCAGGAAATTTTAAATCAATCAAAAGTTGCGACAGCTGAAATGCAATCAACAAATGAACAGTTCGCTGTTCAAATAAACGCAGTTGAAGAAACGACATCTGCCTTCCAGCAAATGTCGCAGCATGTAACAAATATGCTTTCTGCTATTCATGCAATCAATGAAGAAGTGTCCTCTGCCACTTCCCTATCTTCAACAATACAGCATCAAATGCACGAAATTTTAAATGCAAGCGATCAAACACTTGCCGCAACAGAGCAAGTGACAAGCTCTACACTTGAGCAGACCGAAGCAACAAAAACAGTCGCAATGGCATCAGAGGAGCTGCTATTAATGAGTCAGGAAATGGAAAGACAAATCGATCAATTCAAAGTTGCTGACAATCCAGAAAGCTAGCCATACAAAAAAGTGCCTGATAGTTTCAGGCACTTTTCTTATATTTCTTTAAAATAATGGGCTTAAAATTGCCGCCGCTTCCGCTCTCGTTAAAGTAGCCTGTGGGTTAAATTGTTGCTGTTCATTACCTGTCATAATACCAGCTTGCTGTAGCGCATAGACAGCTTCTTTCGCCGCTGATGAAATCGTTGCATCATCTGTGTATGCTTGCGTTTGCTGTGTTAGGAATTCATAGCCTGTTTGTTGTAAGTAGCGGTACAGTATTTGTGCCGCTTGCTCACGTGTCATTGCATTGTTTGGCTTAAATTGTCGGCTCGTTGTCTCAATCAATTGATTGTCATAAGCCCATGCAACAGCCTCGCTAAAATAATGTGTTGCTTTCACATCTGTAAACGGTGCGCTTGTAGATGGTACAAGCTGCTGTGTGCGACTTAATGCTGTAATAAATTGTGCCTTCGTTAGCTGTTCATTTGGATTGAAGCGCTCTTTTGTAACACCTTTGAAAATGCCAACACTTGCAACATGCTCAATCGCTGTTTGTGCCCAGTGACCTTGAATATCAGTAAATGTCACTGCTTTTGGTGCACCAATTGTATATGCTGCAACTGTCCCACTTACTTCATGTGCCGCAAGTAAAGTTGGCAAGCCTGTTGGACTTTTTTCTGCTGCAATAAATGCAAGCCCTTCTGGTGAAACATCGCCTTTTATATCCTCGCTAAAATCACGCTCGTTGATGTATTGGACAAACGTTGGTGCGCTAGGATTTGTAATATCGTACATCATAATACCACCGATTCGCTCAAGTCCAACGAAAGCATAAAAACGGTCAGCGATTTGTCCGATTTTTACATCTTCAGGCTCAGGCCCTTTTTTACCACTGCGATTATCTAGCTTTGTATTATTATTTGAAACATTGAAGTATTCAGGCAAAGCTTGCGCTGTTAATTTCTCGAAGTCGCTACCGCTATCATACACTTGCTTCATTGTGTCTGCCTCATAAATGGAAAATGAGCGCGCACCGAAGCTGTACGTTTTGGATGCATCTAAGCCGTCATAATCCGATGGATCAAATAACACGACTTCATTGCCATCTAATTCTGTTTCAATTTCGTTTATATAGCCTTCCCAATCACGAGAGTCTCCCTCATTTGCTGTCACTAAATATGTTTTGCCATTTACTTCATAGCTGGCAATTCCATCTGGCATATAAAGTCCAAATAAATTTTCTGGCTGAATTGCGATTTTCTTATCTTTTCTAAAATCTAATGCATTTTTTTCTAAGCTATGATCCTTTAAGCCTAATGATTTAACATCAATCCATTGATTTGTTGTTAAATCCAGTGTAGCGATTGCATTTGCTTCCTGTAATGTTACATATGCTTTGTCACTAGCTGCATTCACCGCTATATATTCTGGCTCAAAATCAACTGAAGGAGCTGTATTTTTCTTGACAATTACCCCTTGTGCCACTAATTTCTCACGTTGTGCATCTAACGCTTCAAATGTTACATTTTGTGCTGTCGCATTTGTTATACCATTTGCTAAATCAATAACCGTCACGCTACCCTCAGGATCGACCGCCTTGTCATAGCCTTCACGTGGCTCACCCTCGTTTGCTACAAGTGCCTTTTTACCATCAGGTGTAAATGTAATCATATCTGGCTGTTTACCTGCTTCTACAACATGCTGTATCACACCATCATAATTTAAAAATACTGCTAAGCCGTTATCATTTGTACCGGCAGCTTGCACTGCTGCTACAATCGTCTTTAGCTCTGTGTTGATACTAATACTTGTCACATCGCCATATGTAAATGTTGGTTTAATTTTTTTAAGCCCTTCTTCAAGATTGATGCTTTTTTCTGCTTTTAAAGTTGTAAACGATGCGGTATTTGGTAATGCGACCACTTCAATTTGCTTCGTTGTTCCATTAATCACATAGTATTTTTGATTATCGGCATTGTAAGCAACAATTTCTGTTGTACCACCATCCTCATTTTGTACGCCTGAATCATAGCGAGATGTAGCTTGCATATGTAGCATTGTTTCAGCCTTTGCTCCTAGCGGTGCTCCCAAACTAGATAATGCAATTGTAATCCCTGCTGTTAATGCTGTTAAACTTTTAAATTTCATGTTAAACCTCCAAATAAATTAATATTTGTATCGTACATGATAATTGTAAAGCGAGTGTTAAAACTATATGAAGAAATAGACAGGATTTCATAATATACTATAATTGGAGGTGATTTTATTTGAGGCTTCAACAACTTGAAGCAATTATTAGAAGAATTGATGCGTTCCATCCAGATTATTTGTACTTTAAAGAGCAGCTTGCTATGGCAAATGTCGGAGTTTCCGGTGAGGATGAGGTGCAATTCTTTTTACAGGAGCTTGCTACACCACATCGTGTCATTCGCAATTTCTCCTTTTTTAATGCACAGCAGCAGCGTCACGAAATTGATTTTATCGTAATTTTTCCGTCATTGATTGTGTGCCTTGAGGTGAAAAATATAGCAGGCACGCTGCATTTTGATGCGGAGTCCTCGCAGTTGCTTCGAACCCGTGCTGATGGCGTTACTGAGCGTTTTGCTAACCCTATTGAACAACTCAACCGGCATTTACGTGCGCTTTCTTCTTTCTTTCCCTATATCCCACTTCACGGTGCTGTTGTCATCGCAAATCGCCGTGCCATCATTGCGAGCAAGCCTCCCGATTCCCCTATTTTTCATGCGGATTATGTGCTGAGCTTTATCGAGAAAAAACTTATACAGCATTGTAAGCCGATACTTGATTTAGATAAGGTTTATGCACAGCTGTTGTCTTTACATTCTCCTAAAAAAGAGGCATTTACTTTTACATTAGAGCAATTGAAATGCGGTGTGTTTTGTGAGAAATGTGCCGCGAAAATGCGCTTTGCTCATGGTAAATTTCTTTGCCCACATTGCCGTTTTCAAAACAAATATGCCCATTTCCAAGCATTGCATGATTTTCGATTATTAGTTGATACGAAAATAACGAATCAGCAGTTTTGTGTGTTGTGTGATTTACCTTCACGTTATGCAGCAAAGCGATTATTGAGGCTTTTACCTATCGTAAAACGCGGAAAATACACCTACTATGAAATTCCAGAACTGATTCGCCCGCAAGGTAGGTGAATTCGCCCGTAAGCCTCTTATATTCGCCCATGAAACATAAAAAATCGCCCGTAAGATGCCTATATTCGCCCGCAAGAATAATAATGAAAGGGGCTTCTGCCATGTAGCGAACCCCTTTCTTTAATATTATGCTAATAATGCTTTCGCTTTTGCCAGTTGTGTGCGTACTTGTTCGAAGCCTGTGCCACCTAGTGAGTTGCGGCGGCGTACAGCGGCTTCGGGTGCGAGCACGTCATAAATATCAGCTTCGATTAATGTGCTTTCTGCTTGCATATCTGCTAATGGCAAGTCCAGCAAATAAATACTACGTTGAATACATGTGAAAACAAGCTTGCCTGTGACCTCATGTGCTTCGCGGAATGGCATGCCCTTGGCAGCTAAGTAATCAGCTAGCTCCGTTGCATTGGAGAAGTCGCTATGCACGGCACTATGTAAGCGCTCTGTATTGACAGTCATTGTGGCAACCATGCCTTCGAAAATTTTCAATGCACCTAGAACCGTGTGCACTGTGTCAAACATGCCTTCCTTATCTTCTTGCATATCTTTGTTGTATGTTAACGGCGTGCCTTTTAATACCGTTAATAGTCCCATTAAATTGCCGTAGACACGACCTGATTTTCCGCGAATCAGCTCCGCCATATCAGGATTTTTCTTTTGCGGCATAATGGATGAGCCTGTTGAAAAGGCGTCATCTAGCTCGATAAATTTAAATTCATCCGTTGACCATAAAATGATTTCTTCTGCAAAACGTGATAAATGCGCCATCAATAAAGATGAATTTGATAAAAACTCCACGATGAAATCACGGTCGCTTACCGCATCCATTGAGTTGGCATAAACATCCGCAAAGCCTAGTAGCTCCGCTGACTTTAAACGGTCAATTGGGAATGTTGTACCAGCCATCGCACCTGCACCAAGCGGTGAAATATCAATGCGTTTTAAAGATTCTGTGTAGCGCTGCTTGTCACGCTCTAGCATCCAGAAATATGCCATTAAATGGTGGGCAAAGGAAATTGGTTGTGCACGTTGTAAATGTGTATAGCCTGGCGCAATTGTTTCAACATGCTGCTCCGCCTGCTGTAGTAGCGTTTTTTGGAAGTTTTCGATTAAGCTGATGACCTCTGCTACGCGCTTTTTCAAAAATAAATGCATATCTGTTGCTACTTGGTCATTACGTGAGCGACCAGTATGTAACTTGCCACCAACAGGGCCGATTAAGTCAATTAGCATTTTTTCCAAGTTTAAATGAATGTCTTCATTTGCTACTGAAAATGCGAGCTCCCCTGCCTCTGCTTTTACTTGTAGCTGCTGTAAGCCATCTAGAATTTGCTCAACATCTGCTTTTGGTAAAATACCTTGGATGCCTAGCATCGTGACATGTGCTTTACTGCCTTCCAGATCTTCCATTACTAATTGCTGATCAAAGCCGATGGATGCACCGAATTCATCTACCCATGCTTCCGCAGACTTCTGAAAGCGCCCGCCCCATAATTTTGTCATTACCTTCACACCTCGATTAAAAGTAGAAGCAAGAAGCGCTAGTGCCTCTTGCTCACAATTACTTATTTTTTATTGACACCTGCTGCTACAACAGTAGGTAAGCCCCATAGTTCAATAAAGCCAACTGCTGAGTTATGGTTGAACATATCTTCTTTAGAGTATGTTGCAAGCTTCTCGTTGTATAAAGAGTTTGGCGATTTACGTCCCTCAACAATTGCATGCCCTTTAAATAATTTCACGCGCACTGTACCGTTGACATATTGCTGTGTTTCTTTTAAAAATGCTTCTAATGCTGGACGCAATGGTGAGAACCATAGTCCCTCATAAATAATTTCTGATAATTTTTTCTCGATTACTGGCTTAAAGTGTGCCATTTCTTTTACGAGCGTTAAGTCCTCTAGCTCCTTATGTGCTGTTAATAGCACTTTTGCACCTGGGATTTCGTATACCTCACGTGATTTAATGCCGACTAAGCGGTTTTCTACGTGGTCGATACGCCCAACGCCGTGCTCACCAGCAACCGCATTTAATTTTTGAATTAAATCGGCTAGCTTCATTTCTTCACCATTTAAGGCAACAGGCTTACCAGCAACGAATTCGATTTCTACTACTTCAGCAGTATCTGGTGTGTTTTCGATGGCCTTCGTTAAGCCATATGCTTCTTCTGGTGGTGCTACCCAAGGATCTTCCATCACACCTGCTTCGTTGGCACGTCCCCATAAGTTTTGGTCAATTGAGAATGGTGAATCAAGTGTCGCAGGAATCGGCACATTATGCTTCATTGCATATTCAATTTCCTCATCGCGGCTCCAGCCCCACTCACGCACAGGTGCTAACACTTCTAAGTCAGGATTCAATGCTTTAATTGACACTTCGAAGCGCACTTGGTCATTACCTTTACCTGTACAGCCATGTGCTACCGCATCCGCATTTGTTTGGTTGGCAATTTCTACAAGCTTTTTCGAAATTAATGGACGTGATAACGCAGATACTAAAGGATATTTTTGCTCATACCATGTATGTGCCTGTAATGAAATTAATGCATATTCTTCAGCAAATTCGTCTTTTGCATCAACCATATAAGATTCAACCGCACCGACCTGCAATGCTTTGTTTTTAATAAACTCTAAATCTTTGCCTTCACCTACATCAAGACAAACTGCGATAACATCCCAGCCCTGCTCCTTTAGCCAAGGAATTGCTACTGATGTGTCTAATCCACCTGAATATGCTAATACTACCTTTTTATTTGCCATAATCTAATATGCCTCCGATAATCATTACGTATTTTTATACATAGAAATTAATAGTTTATACATGCATATTACCACGCAATAAATATAAATACAAGTGCATTTTTATAAATTTATTTTTTATTGAAAAAATTACTGCCAAGCTTTTCTACAAGCGTTGGAGCTATCGCATATAGCTTGCTTGACAAGCCCATTACCCAAGGTAAATTGACAGAGCGCACAGGATGCTCGATTGTTTTAATAACCGCATTTGCAACTTTTTCTGGTGTTAATAAAAAGTGGGCAATCGCCTGACGATATGCGCCTGCTGCATCCGCTTTTTGCAGAAATGGCGTATCAATCGGCCCTGGGAAAATGCCTGTTACTTTCAATGGTGCAGCCTCATGACGGAAGCCATCGATAAAGCCTGTGAGCGCATGCTTTGTCGATGCATAAACACTCGCTTTTTTCGTTGCTACCTTTCCTGCCTGTGAGCTAATAAAAATAAAATGCCCCTCTTTTTGCATATTGGCAAATAGCCTTTTTGCTAGGAAGATTGGCGCTTTCACATTGACATCAATCATTGTATCAATTTGCTCATCTGTTAAATGAAAGGCATTTTCAAAAATGCCAACACCTGCATTAATAATCGCCACATCGAGCTTCGGTAATTGCTGTAGTAATGCATCGATTTGCTCCATTTCACGCAAATCTGCCTGTATCGGATGCGCCCCTAATTTTTCTAATGTCGTTAATGACACTTCATTGCGACCCGTTGCATAAACTTCGTAGCCTTTTGCTAAACAAAGCTTGGTCATATGTAAGCCGAGGCCGCTCGTTGCACCAGTAATTAAAATCTTTTTTTTATGCATTTTTTTGTACTTCCCTTCAATAATAGTAAAAAAACTACATGCTGTTACGCATATAGTTATTTAAGGCCAAGCAATTTTAGCATCGATTCCTTTGAATGAATGAAATCGGAAATATGATATTGATCTAAAACCGCTAAATATGCCTTCAACGCTTCATTCAAAGCATTTTTTAATTGGCATTCAGCTGAAATTTTACATAAATTGCTTTCTGAGCTAAAGCATTCGACAAGATGAAAGTCTTCTTCTGTTTTTCGAATAACTGCGCCAATATTAATTTCTTCAGGCGCCATTGCAAGACGAATTCCTCCACCTCTACCTCGAATCGTTTCGATAAAGCCGTGCTGCCCAAGGTCGTATGTGACTTTCATTAAATGATTTTTTGATATTTGATACGCATCTGCAATTTCTTGTATTGTGGCTAAATGCTGTTGTCCTCGTACACCTAAATAAATTAGCACACGCAACGAGTAATCTGTATAGACGGTTAAGCGCACTTTTTCACCAACTTTCTTCTCTCGTTAGTATATCAAATCGGACTATTATTTGCTTATGAAATCATTCACAGCTAAAAGATGTATTTTTGATACTACATTTGTGTCCATTTTGTTAAAGATGTATTTTTGATATTGCTTTAAATTCACTTTAGGCTTATAGTTGGCTTATCAAAGGAAAAGGACGTGACTTAAATGTTACAACAACAAACAATTGATACAATTAAAGCGACTGTACCTGCACTTCAGGAGTACGGTGTGACAATTACAAAGACGTTCTATAAAAATATGTTCAGTGCACATCCAGAATTATTAAACATTTTTAACCATTCCAATCAAGAGCAAGGCCGACAACAAACAGCATTAGCAAATACAGTATTAGCAGCTGCTATGCATATCGATAACTTACAAGCAATCGTGCCAACAGTTATTCAAATTGCACATAAGCACCGCAGCTTAGGAGTATTACCAGAGCACTACCCAATCGTAGGTGAAAATTTATTGAAAGCGATTAAAGAAGTGTTAGGCGATGCAGCGACAGACGAAATTATTGATGCATGGGCACAAGCTTACGGTGTCATCGCAGATATTTTCATTCAAGTGGAAGAGGATTTATATAAAGAGGCAGAGCAAAACGAAGGCTGGCGCTTATTCAAGCCATTCAAAATCGTACGCACAGAAAAAGAAAGCGAGTTAGTAACTTCTTTCTATTTAGCACCCGTAGATGGTCAACCTTTACCAGCTTACAAAGCAGGACAATACGTTACAGTGCGTATGCAAATACCTGGCGAAAAATATTTAATGAACCGCCAATACACTGTTTCTGAAGCAAATAACCAAAATGAATATCGTATTTCAGTGAAGCACGAAAACGATCCAAAAGGTATCGTATCGAACTATTTACACACAGGCTATGAGCAAGGCACACACATTGATGTCAGCGCACCAGCTGGTGTCTTCACATTAGATAACAGCGGTGCACCTGTCTTATTCGTAAGTGGTGGTATCGGTGTAACACCATTAAACAGCATGCTACAAACAATTGAAGAGCGTGATGTCACATTCCTACAATGTGCACGCAACAAAGACGTTGCTGCATTTACAGAAACAATTGCTGCAAAGGTGGATGAAATCGGCGGCACTTACAAAGCAATGTACTCTGATGAGGAAGGCTTCGTGACAAAGGAACAGCTTGAAGGCTTATTAAAAAATGATAGCAAGGTATACTTATGTGGACCTGCACCATTTATGCAGCACGTAATTAATTTGTTACGCGACTTAAATATCCCAGAGGAAAACGTTAACTACGAATTCTTTGGCCCTGCGATGGCAGTTTAACCTACTTAAAAAGCACAGCATACGCGCTGTGCTTTTTTCTATTGATTCCAGATTTTTTCAAGCTTGCTTGAAAAGCCCCTTTTGAGGAAGGGGCCTTTTACTGAACCAAGATGATATCCTTTAAAAAAATATTTTCACCACGTGTTTCACCGTTTTGCTGCCACTCCACATGAATATGTGCGTCGCCAAACCGTTGTTGTAAATCACTCTCACTTAATCCTTTAGCATAAAGAACAATCTCTGTGTGGTATTCAACGATATCCGCTGTTAAATTATCAAAAGCGCTACCTGACCCTGTCCAGTAGTGCTCCTGCAAGACATTTTTCCAATCTTGAAACATCGTAATTTCTCGCTCGACATTTTTGCTATTTTTCATCGTAAAGTTGAATGTCAGCATTTTGAAGTCATCCTTTGTTGCATCACCTGCTCCTCCGACTGTATCAAATTGTGCGTCCGTCAAATCGCTAATAACAATTTCTGCAGCTAGCTCAGGCTCTTTTTTTGTACAAGCAACGAGCAAGAGACAAACGCTAAATAACAAGAATAATTTTTTCAATAGTAGCTCTCCTCTATGCAGGGATATAAATTTCTACCCCATTTTGCATTTCGCTACGGGCATAGCCTTCTTCAACTAAATAATCAAGCTGCCCTAATGTTTCTGATAATGTTAGCCCTGGTTGTTTAGCATACGTTTTACCGAACAATGCTTTCGTTAAATCATAGACATTACGATGCTCCTCCATCAGCTGTAAAACATACATCGCACGCTCATGCTGCTTTGTTAGACGCGCTGTAACAAGCGGCTTAATGTCTGTCACTGCCTCACCGTGCCCTGTATATAGTGTCGAAATGTCCATTTGCTGCAACTTTTTTAATGAGGCATTGTATTGCAGCAACGATTTTGGGCGCTCACCTTGCAGGTCAACAGGTGGCTCAACTAGCGGGTTGCTCGAAACTTTTTCGAGTAGCAGGTCACCACCGATTGCCTGCCCTGTATGTTGTTCCACAAACATTAAATGGCTTTGTGCATGCCCTAATGTTTCATGTGCAATTAAGCCTGGATGCCCTGGCACTTCATCGCCATCTTGGATAAATTGCGTCAAAGGACGCGTACCGAATAGTTCAAGCTCCTCACGTGCGTCTAAAATGCGCGCAATATCCTCTTGGGGGACATTTTCTTGCTCTAGCTGTTGGCGGTAAAAACACTCACGATATTGTAAAAACTCCGTCGTTTGGCGCATCCAATAATCTACATAGCGATGCCCTAGTATTTCTGCCTTCGGAAATGCATCAACCCAGCCAGCATGGTCTGGATGATGATGTGTCAGAACGACTTGCTCAATATCCTGCAGCTCATAGCCTGCTTCTTGAATACCCTGCTTTAACGCTTCATACGCTTGTGCTGTTTTTGGTCCAGCGTCAAATAATGTCAGTGCGTCACCTTTCACTAAAAAGGCGTTGACATCGCCAATTGCATAGGGTGTTGGTAGTACAATTTTATGTATATGCATAAAGAATCCTCCCTAAAATGAACAATCATTCATTTTATTTTACAACTTTTCACACAATTCGTCACGCTAAAAGGTTGACATTCCTTGTAGAGCTTCATATAATTTGAGTATTCTAAATATTAGGGCATCGACAAAGCCAAGTAAATAAATAAATGGTGTTTAGAGAGTGCTGCATTTGGTGCAAGCAGCATACCCGCTTTATTTATTGAACCTACTTTCGAGCTCGTTATGCAAAACATAACCGTCCCCTTTGCGTTAAAAAGGCGAAGTGGCACATTTTTGTATGTGAACTAAGGTGGTACCGCGGAAACAAAGTGTTTTCGTCCTTATATTTTTAAGGACGAGAGCGCTTTTTTATTTTGAAAAGGAGGAGATTTCGATGAAAAAAATCGCATTTATCGGCGCTGGTGCTATGGCAGAAGCTATTATTCGAGGCTGGATTGATCAAGATTGCGTAGCAAAGGAACAAATTTATATTACAAATAAATGTGAGCAGGAGCGTTTAGAGGAGCTGCAAGAAAAATATGGTGTGCAAATTTTACCGAATAAAGAGATGCTACGTGAGGTAGATTGTATTGTTCTTGCCACAAAACCAAAGGATGCAAAAGAAGCAATGTTAGCTATTGCGCCATTTTTAAGCTCACAAACAGCGGTCTTTTCTGTATTAGCTGGCATTCCGATTGCAGCAATTAATGACATTTTAGGCGACCGCCCTATTGCGCGCACGATGCCAAATACCTCTGCGACAATCGGTATGTCCGCAAGTGGTGTTACCTTTAATGCTTTAGTCGACGAAGCATTACGTGCGCATTTTTTAACAATGCTAAAGGCAATTGGCACCGTCGTTGAGGTAGAGGAAGAACAGCTGCATGCAGTAACAGCCTTTTCAGGTAGCGGACCTGCCTATATTTATTATTTACTTGAAGCATTTGAGCAAGTAGCAGAGGAAGTTGGCTTAGCGCAAGACGTTGTGCGTTCGTTAATGGTGCAAACACTTGCAGGAGCTGCTGCAATGGTGCAAACTGGTAATGAGGAGCCAGCAGAGCTTCGTCGTAAAGTAACAAGCCCTGGCGGTACAACGGAGGCGGGCTTACGTGCACTACAACAGCACGAGCTACCAGCAACGATTGCTGCTTGTGTAAAAAGTGCTGCAGCACGCTCACGAGAGCTAGCTAAGGGCGTTTAGGAGGTATTTTAGTGGTGAAACTTTTTGCAAGCTATCAAGTAAGAAATGTTACATTAAAAAATCGGATCGTCATGGCACCAATGTGCACATATGAAGCAAATAGCGATGGCACGGTACAGCCATTTCATTTAACGCATTACGGCTCACGCGCGGTCGGGGGTGTTGGCTTAATGATTACAGAAGCGACAGCTATTTTACCTGAGGGACGCATTTCAGTGAATGATCTTGGCATTTGGGATGATCAGCATATCGAGGGGCAACGTCAAATTGTCGAACAGGCACATGCGTACGGTGCAAAAATAGCGATTCAATTAGCACATGCTGGACGCAAAGCAACAGTGGACGGTCGCATCGTAGCCCCTACCGCACTTGCCTTTAATGAAAATTATCGCACACCAGAAGAAATGACTCTTGAAGATATTGACATAGTTGTGCAAGGATTTGCTAATGCAGCTAGACGCGCACAGCAGGCGGGCTTTGATGTGCTGGAAATTCATGCAGCACATGGTTATTTAGTGAATACCTTTTTATCACCATTAACAAATAAAAGAACCGATGACTACGGTGGTAACGCAGAAAATCGCTATCGTTTACTGCGCAATATTATCGATGCAATTCGTGCCAAATGGGATGGCCCATTATTTGTACGTATATCTGCACATGATTATACGGAGGGTGGCTTAGTGCCTGAAGATTTCATTCAATTTGCTCGCTGGATGACTTCACAAGGCGTGGATTTAATCGATGTATCCTCTGGTGCAGTTGTTCCTGCAACAATTAATGCCTATCCACTGTATCAAGTACCTTTTGCCAAAACGATTAAAGAAGGAGCAAATGTGGAGGTCGGCGCTGTTGGCTTAATTACAACAGGGCAAGAGGCAGAGCAAGTATTACAGGACGGTAGTGCTGATTTAATCATTATCGGGCGCGAATTACTGCGCGACCCGTACTTCCCATACCGTGCAGCTAAACAGCTCGGTGTGCCATTTGAACCAACTGTGGCGGTGTATAAACGCGGATGGTAAGGATCGGTTGGCTGTTGACCATGCTCCTTCTACTTGCCGGCTGCACTGTCAAAACAGATGTCAAAGAGGATATAGTCATTGCAAATGAGGAGCCATCATTGGACGAACTGCTGCAGGATGAAAAATACGTTCATACGATCTATGGTGAACTATTTACAGCTACTTCCTTAGCGGAGCTAGAATCTATTTTAGCTACACAGCTTGTCCAGTTTGACCAGCAAATCGGAGTAATCTACAAAGGGCAAAATCTTTCGCCAGAAAATGTAGAACAGCTTCTAACAAAACTGAAAATTGAGCACGATATGATTGGTGGTACGCTATTTTACTATGAATTTGCAGTTGTTCCGATTGAGCAAGGCTTCTTTTTAGACCTTTTTTCACGCTTCACGACAAACAAAATTGAAATGGCCAGCATTTTACCAAAGCGCGATACCCTTCTCTCCTCTCTACAACTTGAAGGTAAGTCGGAGCGTGAACAGCTTGAGGCTATTCACCGTGCGGTCATTGAAGGCATGGATTATAATTTCGAGTATGATGATCTTGTAAGAGATCACTCGCCAGCAGGCTTTTTTCTCTATGGCACAGGTGTTTGCCAAGCCTACGCATCTGCCATGCATATGTTATTAGTGGAAGCAGGATTCGAGGCAAAGCTTGTCTATGGTGAGCTAAAATCCGCGATTGCTAATGATGAAAAGCATATGTGGAATTTAGTCAAAGTGGATGGCAAATGGCGTCATGTCGATGCAACCTCCAATGACCGTGGGGCAGGTTTTGCTAATCAAGTTAGCAAAGTTTATTTTATGTTAACAGATGAGCAGCTTAGTGCTACGCATATTTGGCAAGAAGCGGATTATCCAAGAGCTAATTAATAAAAAACCAGAGCATGATTGCTCTGGTTTTATGCTGTATGCAAGCTTTTTCTTGTCATCACGATAAATTCTGCTAATTCACTACTAAATTCAGCCTGTGCAACAAAGCCAAGCTTTTCATATAAATGAATCGCCCTTTGATTGAATTTCGCTACAGTTAATCGAATCGGTGTCCCTGCATAATTTTGCTCGATAAATTGCATGATTAGCGAGCAAAAGTCAAAGCCGTTGCCTTGCCCTGTAAGATGCGGGTTCATGCCAAACCCCATATCTACACAGCTTGCTGTATAGGCATCGAAACGATTGCCCGCAGGCACCTGTGCGCCTTTCCCTACACAAAAAAAGCCGATTAATTGCTGCTTGTCATCTACAATTGCGTTATAGGAGCCATCCAGTAATTCTTGTAATGCTTCATCTGTTAGCTCATTGTTATAAAAATCATAGGGTGCTTCATAGCGCCAATTTAAAATAGCGCTGGCTTTTTCCTTGTCCATGCTTTCAATAAATAGCTGCATTTTTATAAAACCCCCGCACGAATACGTTTGACAATTGAATATGTTGTATAGATAGCCATTGGTGCAAGTACACAGGCGATAATGCCCCATGTTAGCAGCGCCTCTGCCTCACGTAAAGCAGCATAGTTTGTCGCAATAAACACGATGATACCAAATAATAATATGTAGCTTAAAACATTCGGAAAAATAACAAGTAAACGAAGTACCGCTGGATTTATTTTTGGTGGATTCATTTGTTTCACTCCTGTCTCTTCTGCGCAAGCTTATTATAACAATATTTGCTAGTCGTTGGAAGCTTCTCTGTTAGTGGCTGCATGCTTTAAAGCAGCTCCTTCCCCTTTAATTCAAATTGGGCACCGTCACTCGCGATATAGGTAGCTGGAAATACAACGCGTGCTTGCTGTAATAATTTTGTGATATCATGTGCTAAAAAGCGTGCGCTAATATGGTTTAATATGAGATTTTTAGCATTCGCTTTTTGCGCAACTGTGGCCGCCTCTATATTTGTTGCGTGTCCATAGCTTGCGGCTAAATGGGTCGTTTCCGCATCAAATGTTGCTTCATGCACCACAATATCTGCCCTTTCTGCTAGGCGAATTGCATTGTCACAATACTTTGTATCGCCTAAAATAGTCACAACAAAACCGTCCTTTGCAGGTGCTGTCACATCCGTGCTATAAATGATTTCCCCTGTCTCAAGCACGATATCTTGTCCTTGCTTTAATTTCCCAAGCAATGGACCTTTTGGGACACCAAGGGCAAGCGCCTTTTCCATTAATAGTTCACCTAACAATGGCTTTTGCTCAATGCGATAGCCAAAGCATGGAATAACGTGTGCTAACAGCTTTGCATGGACGATAAATTGCTCGTCCTCAAAGACGATACCTTCTGTTACTTCTACATAGGCAATTGGATAGGTCAAATGCGTTCCTGTCAAAGCAAGTGTTGCCTCCACCCAGCTTTGCAAGCCTTTTGGTCCGTAAACTGTTAACGTATCCTCCCCACCTAGAAATGAACGTGAGCTAAGCAGTCCTGGCAGGCCAAAAACATGATCGCCATGCAAATGGGTAATAAATATTTTTTCGATTTTGCGTGGCTTAATCGTCGTATGCAAAATTTGATGCTGTGTCGCTTCACCACAATCGAATAACCAAATTGTGCCGCGCTCCTCCAATAGCTTCATGGCAATTGCACTCGTATTGCGCTCCTTTGAAGGCATACCTGCGCCTGTTCCTAAAAAATGCAACTCCATATACTGTGCCTCCTATTCTTTGAAATCATCTAAAAAATCTTTACTGAAGCTTGTATTTGCTTGATATTTCCCTTGTGCTGGCGCTATCATACCACGCTTAATGACATCTTTGCCAAATTTGCGTTCAAGCTGCTGCATCAATTCTACAATTGGTTCATCCTTAATTTGCTCCTCATAATCAAATAAACCGAGCTGCTGTGTCATATGCTGCTGATCCGTCACATTCGATACAGTAACACCGAGCAAGCGAACAGGTGATTCATCCCAATGCCTCGTAAATAATGCCCATGCAATTTCAAATATATCTGCTTCATTTGTCAGCGCATTTTTAACAGATTTACTACGCGTTTGATTGTGCCAGTCCGCATCGCGAATATAAATTGTCACGGTTGTTCCAGCAAGTCGCTTCGCTTTTAAGCGTTCTGCTACTTTTACACTTAGTTTTTTTATAATGTGCTGCAATGCTTCATAATCTGTTTCATCACGCGGCAATGTTGTTGAATTACCGACGCTTTTTGTATCATAAATCACATCTGGATTGACTTCACGACGATCCTCTCCATTTGCCTTCGCCTTTAAACGCTCTCCATTAATACCGAGCAGCTGTCGAATTTTATGCACCTCGATTTTGGCGAGCTGTTCAATCGTTGTAACACCAATTGTTGCAAGTTTATTCGCCGTTTTCTTTCCGACGCCATGCATAGTAATGACAGGTAATGGCCAAAGCTTTTCAGGCACATCACGTTTGCGCAAAATCGTAATACCCATCGGTTTTTTCATATCTGAAGCCGTTTTCGCTAAAAATTTATTTGGTGCCACACCGAGCGAGCATGGTAGCTTCAATTCTGTATAAATGCGTTGTTGAATTTCCTCAGCAATTTCCATCGCATGTCGCTTTGTACATAAATCGCTAATATCTATATAGCTTTCATCAATAGACACAGGCTCGACAAGCTCCGTATATTCGCGTAATAGCTTGAAAAATTGCTTAGAGGCGTGGCGATAGCGCTCAAAGTTTGGCGGCAACAGGATGAGCTTTGGACACAGCTTTTTTGCCTCATACACAGTCATTGTTGTTTTGACCCCATAGGCACGTGCTTCATAGGAGCATGTAATAATAATGCCGCGCCGCTCCTTCGGGTTCCCTGCAATCGCAAGTGGCTTGCCCTTCAAGCTTTCATCAAACACCTGCTCCACAGATGCATAAAAACAATTCATATCAATATGTATAATGACACGGCTCGCCATTTGCCACACCTCCCTTTTCTCTATTATACGCAAAAAAACGAAATACGAACAGTTATTCTAAAAAAGAGGTTATTGAGAAAGTAATGTTCCTCAATAACCTCTTGATTACTCACTGCCCGAAGAAGCATTCACGGCCACAGCTGCGCTTGTTGCCATAAGCGCATATTGCATTTGAAGCAGCAATTCCAACGACACAACTGACAATAATTCATTTGCCACATTCGGTAAATATTGCTGTACTGCGATGCTTAATGCCTGCTCTGTATGCCATTTTGCATATTTTTGGCTACTCAATAACTCATAAAATGCAATAATTTGCTGTAATTGCTCATCATTGATTTTTGCCAATGCTAAAAAACCAAGTTGAATATAATGTGACGGTCGTACTTTAATTTTTGCCTGCTCGATTTGCTGTTTAATTGCTAAGATGTATGGCACGAGTTGTTCATTGTAGTCAATACCTACAGTTGTTAAAATTTGTGACAAAGCTTGTAGCTCATTGCCTTGCGAAAATTTTTCCGTACGAAGCGCATCATAGTAGCGTCGCATCGTGTTAGCACGTATTTCCATATTACTATCGTCTAAGCCAAATAAAACGGCAATCGGCACATCATCATAGGATGTTAAAAATTTATGTTTTTTACGCATTTCACGATATAGTAGCTGTGCACGCTCAGCTTGTGCCTCTTTATTTTCACTTGTTAAAAATAATGCGGCAATCGTTGTGTACGATGTGTTTGGAAATTTTACTTTATGCAAAATATCCACATTGCTTAACAATGTACGAAGTGCGTCTTCTTTATTCGGCTCACCTGCCAATTGCATTGCATAAACATACTGCACTAAAACATTTGTCCGCAATGTTGAAAAGAAGCCTGTTTCCTTTTTGATTACTGCAATTGCTTGTTGTAATTCATCAATGTTAACCTCTTGCTGTCTCGCTGTATAGTGCGATGCCATTAGTAAAACAATTGGCTTGCCGACCGTCCAGCCTACAAATTTTTCAATTTTCCGATAGTTCTGCTCGAATTGTTGAAGTGTTTGTTCCATCTTTAGCACCTTCCTTTGTTATTTTATACGTAGAAAGGTGCGAAAAGGATTCATTTTTTCTGTTCATCCACCGTGCCAAAACGATGCTCTGGCGGGGCATAAACCGAAAATAACTTTAATGGACGTTGACCAATATTAATGATATTATGCCATTTTCCAGCAGGTATAAAAATGCCATCTCCCGGATTAACCATGCGTTCTACTTCTGGATGATCTCTGCGGTCACCAATGCGCACATAGCCTTGCCCTTCCTCAATATAGAAAAATTGATCTGTCGCTGGGTGTCGCTCTGCACCAATATCTTCTCCTACACGAATATTCATTAAAGTTGTTTGTAAATGCTTTCCTGTCCAAATTGTCCGACGAAATGCTTGATTGCGTAATGTCGCATTGTGCAAATTCACTACATAGGGAGATTTCCCATAATCTCTTATTGATGTGCTATCATGGTGATGCTGTCCATGCCATGGATAGCTTGGCTGCATTGGGGGTTGTGGGAGCATTGGATGATACGGATATTGCTGCATCGGATTTTGTGCATAATAATAGCCGTTATAATACACTTTTTAGCCTCCTCTAAATTGTCAACTTGCCCTATGCTATGCGGAAAGCTGTACAAATGTCCCAATTCTTTATTGAACTCTCGCCATTTTAATTATTCCAGCAAATATGATAATAAAAAGTGACGCAATAAGCACAATAAAAGCAGTTGAGTTGAGCAATAGCCTTTCTTGTTGTGCCATTATCACAATTTCATAAGTAATATAGGCAAAAAGAATCGCGCATACATTTTTTGTGTAATTGATTATTCTTTTGCTTACTTTATAAAATTGCTCAACATTTGCTTCATTGATGCGGTCAGGATAATTATGCAAATGTGGCTTATTTTCTACAATTTGCAAGCCGATAAATAAGGCAATATTAATTACTGGTAATAGCAACATTTCGTACTTAGAGCCCCAGCGGTCAATTTCACCAATGCCATTGAAATGCATTGGCACTTGTGCAGGTAAGCTTGACCAATTCCATGCGATAAATATCAGGGAAAATAATATTGCCATGCACCCGATTATATTGGCTATTTTCCCTGTTGTTGAGCTTGGAAAATTTATTTTCGGTCGGTACGGTTTTGTCAGCATGTTTTCCCCCCCTCTCCCTATTACTTCCTACCTTCTATACTATTTAAAGCATAAAAAAGTTTCAGCTATTAGCAAAAAGCCGATGCATCACGCATCGGCTCCCTTTTCATCTTCAAGCATTTTATGCATATAGGCAATAATTTCGCGAATCCCCTCTAAGGAATCCACTAAAATTTTTGGATCAACACACGTAATCATGCGATTTTCTAAATTGGCAACGGCTGTGAAATATTTTGTTTTTGCGTAATTCACCAAGCCAATTTGCTGTAATTCATTTTCGCCAAAGTCTAAAATTTCCTTGGCATCTGTTACGACAAGTCCATAATTCACCACATCTGTATTTAATACAATAATACGCACTAAATCCCCTGTGCTTGGTTTATCGTATAAAATTCGCTGAAAATCAATCACAGGTATTAATTCGCCTCGAATGCGCGTGAAGCCTAGTAAATAGTTTGGCAAATGCGGAATTGGTGTAATATGCTCAAGCTTTTCAATTGAGACAACTTGCCCAACTGGTGCTGCATATTCTTCATTGCCACAGCCAAACACGACTGATTTACGAAAATCCATTAATTTGCCCTCCCTTATTTCGTTGTTTGCTTAACAACTTCGACTAATAAGTTTGCAAGCTTCTCTAATTCAGCAATTGGCATACGCTCGTTTGTCGTATGAATTTCCTCATAGCCGACTGCAAAATTCACCGTTGGAATGCCGAAGCCTGAAATGACGTTGGCATCGCTACCGCCGCCTGATGCAAATAATGTTGGCTCATCACCGATTACACGCACTGCTGCCGTTGCTACTTGTACCACTTTATCAGCCTCTGTTACACGGAAGCCTGGGTACATTAATAATACTTCGACCTCTGCACGTCCACCTAATTCACTCGCTACACGCTCAAAAGTTTCCTGCATATGTGCTGTTTGAGCATTTAATTTTTCTTCAACAATTGAACGTGCCTCCGCTAAAATATATACTTCATCACAAACGATATTTGTTGCTTTACCGCCTTCAAAGCGACCGATGTTTGCTGTTGTTTCAAAATCTAAACGACCTAGCTTCATTTCGGCAACTGCCTTCGAAGCAATAGTAATCGCTGAAATCCCTTTTTCTGGTGCGACACCAGCATGTGCAGATTTTCCGAAAATTTTCGCATGCACCTTTGCTTGGAATGGTGCAGCTGTCACGATATGTCCTACTTTCCCACTACTATCAACCGCAAAGCCATATTTCGCAATAATGTGCTCAGGATTTAGCTCTTTAGCACCAACTAGACCGCTTTCTTCACCAGCTGTAATGACAAATTGAATTGTGCCATGTGCAATATTTTCTTCTTTTAAACGGCGTACCATTTCAAATAGAGCGGAAATTCCTGCTTTATCATCCGCTCCTAAAATCGTCGTGCCATCTGAATAAATATAGCCATCCTCACGCACCTCAGGCTTAATACCAACACCCGGCACAACCGTATCCATATGGCATGTGAAATAGATTGGCTCTACATCTAATGTTCCAGGTAATGTGGCAATAATATTGCCTGCGCCATGTCCGTTACGTGTATGTGCATCGTCCTGTACAACATCAAAGCCAAGCTCCTGTAGCTTTGCAACTAAAACAGGTGCAATTTTTTCCTCATGCTTTGTTTCAGAATCGATTTGTACAAGCTCTAAAAATTCATTAACTAAACGATTATTCATAGTTGAAAACTCCTTGTTATGTAAGTTATTATTGAAAATTCACACTAATCTTATTGTACGTCTCCTTGTTCAGAAAAACAATGACTCATCTTCTGTCGCAAAAATAATTTCGCGCTGCTTAGCGATATCTTTTTCTTTTTCTAGTAAATAGTCTAGCTTATTTTCAAGCATTAGCTGCGTGTTGGCTACGTCATCTTGTACCCGTTTCAATTGCTCAATTGCCGTCGCAATTTTCGAATGAATTGACCAAGCTGAAAAAATATCATCGAAGAAGTAATCTGCAAATTTAACAAAGCCATCGACCTCTACTGCAAAAGCTTTATGCTGCATATTTTGTACATCAAGAAGCTCGTTGTGGTAGCGTTGTAAGGCCATCTGCGCCTTATGAATATACGCCTCTGAGTGATTTAATTTTTCATGCTTCATCGCCGTGGCAATCAAGCCACCACCTAAAAAAGTATCCCATGTGGAATAATCTTTCGCCTTGACTAAATTTTCAAGTGCATCCATTAAAGTGCGCATTGCCGTTGCACCAGCTTCCTGTGCCTCCACAATTTCCTTTTTCAGCTGCTTTACATGTAGCTCCTGCTCTAGCAAATCATTCAATTTCTCCGCCTGCTTTGGTGCATGCTGCATTAACCATAGTTCCTTTTGTCTCGTTATTTTTTTAAATTGCTCAGCAATTGTTGCTAAATCTTCTGCTTGAATTTTGCTAGTTAAAGTAGCCAAATCCTGCTGTAAATCTTCATGCATCAACTGACTTTCAATTAATTTTAATTCCTGTGTTGCGACAACGCCAAATTGCGCTTCCATTTTTTCATCATATTTCCCTGTCCATTTTTGAAAAAGCTGAAGAAAGGAAAACTGCTCCAACTTATTTAATCGCTTCTTTGCCTCAATTAATTGTGCCTCATAGCCTTCGATTTCACGCTGTGCACGGCGCATTTGCTTTTCAATTGCCTGCTTTTGCTTTGTTAATTTTTCAATCGCTCGCAAACGCAATTGGTAGTCGCTATATTGCTGCTGTAGCTGTTGCCATTCCATGCTATCGCCCCCTTGCTTAATTTTACCATGCAGTTGTTGGGAAGTCGCTGATATATGTGTGAAACTCGCCGATATATTTGAAAAACCGCTGATATCTGCTCAAAAGTCACCGATATATCCTTGAAACCCGCTGATATAATTCAACATTGCTAATCAACATAAAAAAGCTACCCCAAATTGAGATAGCTCGTTTTTCTTATAGCGGAATATTGCCATGCTTTTTATATGGGCGATCCTCATGCTTTGTTGATAGCATGTCAAGTGCCTGCATTAGCTTAATACGTGTTTCACGTGGGTCAATGACATCGTCTACCATGCCGCGGGATGCCGCAACATATGGGTTGGCAAACTTTTCTTTATACTCTTCGATTTTCGCTGCACGTGTTGCTTCTGGGTCGCTTGATTTTGCGATTTCACCTGCGTGGATAATGTTGGCTGCACCTGCTGCGCCCATTACGGCAATTTCTGCGTTTGGCCAAGCGAATACTAGGTCAGCGCCAATTGCCTTAGAGTTTAAGGCTACATATGCACCTCCATATGCTTTACGTAAAATAACCGTGATTTTTGGTACTGTTGCTTCTGAATAAGCATATAAAATTTTCGCACCGTGACGAATGATACCACCATGCTCCTGCTTAACGCCTGGGAAGAAGCCTGACACATCCTCGAATGTAATAACAGGTACATTGTAGGCATCGCAAGTACGAACGAAGCGTGCTAATTTATCTGATGAATCGATATCTAAGCCGCCTGCTAAAAACTTCGGCTGGTTACATACTAAGCCAACCGATTCACCCGCAATACGAGCAAAGCCGACAACAACGTTTTTAGCGAACTCCTTTTGCACTTCCATAAAGGAGCCTTCATCGACAACTTGCTCCACTACTTTGCGCACATCGTAAGATTTCGTTTGGTCGATTGGCACAACGTCCACTAGCTCTGAACGGTATTCATCACCCGCTATATACGGAGCTTTCGGCGCTTTTTCCTTATTGTTTTGTGGCAAATAGCTTAACAGCTGTTGAATTTGTTTGATTGCCTCTTCCTCATTTGGTGCACGGAAATGTGCATTGCCGCTAATCGTATTATGCACCTTTGAGCCACCTAAGCCTTCAGAGGAAATTTTTTCACCTGTTACCGTTTCAATTACTTTCGGTCCTGTAATAAACATTTGTGATGTTTTATCAACCATTAAAATGAAGTCAGTAATCGCTGGTGAATAAACGGCACCACCCGCACAAGGTCCCATAATAACAGAAATTTGTGGAATCACACCTGAATAAATCGAGTTGCGATAAAAAATATGCCCGTAGCCATCCAATGATAAAACGCCCTCTTGAATACGTGCGCCACCTGAATCATTAATGCCGATAAAAGGCGTGCCATTTTTCGCTGCTAAATCCATCACAGCAGCAATCTTTTTCGCATGCATTTCACCGAGTGCTCCCCCGAACACTGTAAAATCTTGTGCGAATAAGTAAATGTTACGCCCATTAATTTTTCCGAAGCCTGTCACAACCCCATCGCCTGGTCCCTCTAAGCTCGCCATACCAAAGTCAATTGTACGATGCGTAATAAATGGGTTGATTTCAACAAATGTACCTTCATCAAGTAGTAAATCAATGCGCTCACGTGCTGTTAGCTTGCCCTTTTCGTGCTGCTTGTCAATACGCGCATCTCCCCCACCTAATTCGATAACGCTTTTACGGTCATATAGCTCGTGAATTTTATCAAACATATCCATTCTCTTTATTCCCCTTTTCCACTTTTATCACATAATTCATATAGCACACCGAAGGAGTCCTTTGGGTGTAAAAAGGCAACCTCTGCACCACCTGCACCAGGCCCTGGCTCCTCTGATAGCAGGCGTACCCCTTTTTCACGCAATTCTACCATACGCTCACGAATATCAGTTACCCCAAATGCGATATGGTGAATGCCTTCGCCACGCTTTTCTATAAAGCTATGAATCGTGCTTTCTTCACTCATCGGTGCTAAAAGCTCTAGCTTGACATTGCCCGCGTCAATAAAAGCAACCTTCACTTTTTGAGAGGTAACCTCCTCTATTTTTAATAAAGTTAAACCGAGCGTTTCTGTATAATAAGCTAGACGCTCCTCTATATTTTTCACAGCAATCCCAATATGATCTACTTTTTTCATCGAATTATCCACCTTCTATATCGATTATACTTGAGAATTTTGAAAGATTTGATAAACTAAATACAGATATATCGAAGGAGCGATTTGAAATGAGCA
Source organism: Lysinibacillus louembei (assembly GCF_033880585.1). Lineage (NCBI taxonomy): Bacteria > Bacillati > Bacillota > Bacilli > Caryophanales > Bacillaceae > Lysinibacillus > Lysinibacillus louembei. The sequence continues at coordinate 2,772,736 of NZ_CP137624.1, read as the reverse complement.
ATAAAAAGTTTCAAAAAGTCGTTGTTTACTCAATGGTTATCATTATGTTAATCTCAACAATTGCCATGGGTGTAGCGGCTATTATGTAATTAGGATGCTTATATAGCATCCTTTTTTTATTTATGTAAGCCTGCAAACGACTGTTTAATCGCTAAATACTGTTCCATCTCCTCAATACATTGATACAATGCAGCCATTGCCAAAAAGGTTTGATGGTCTGTTGGTAAAGGCATCTCTGCAAACTTCACTTTGACTCTATCAAGCTTTTCAATGAAATGGCTGGCTGTATTGCCAGAGTGAACATGCTCACTCAAATCCTCCATGAAAACAGCTACTACTTCTGCTTGTTGTACTATAACAGGCAAGGCCGTAATTTTCGGTAAAATTCGCTCGATAATTTCAAGCTGCTGCTCTCGCATATCAAAATATACATAATATGAATTACTTTTGCGCGTTAAGTGGTTTTCAACATCTTGGAAAGCAATCGCCTTGGCCTTATTGATGACTTCGGCTGCTGCAATCAGCTCATGACCGTCCCACAATGATTCCCCATTCCTTAAATATTGCGCAATTTCAGAAAATATCTTTTGGTAATATGCCTCAATTTGTAGACGGTAGGCATCTAGCTTCGGCTGAATATCCGGCATGTACATATTGACTGCTAGCCCTACTCCATAGCCAATCAGCATTAAATAAATTTCATTTTGTAGCAAGGTCCATGAAAAATGCCCTGCTGAATAAATATGCAAAACGATAACAGCACTTGATACGAAGCCTGCTGTCACGTGAAATGATACGAGTAAAGGAAGAAAAATAATGAACATGATACCTAGCATAATTGGATGATAGCTAATTAGCTCAAATGCAAGCCATGCGAGCAACATCCCTAATAAGCTAGCAACAAATCTTGTATAAACAGCATGCACCGATTTTCGCTTCGTCGGCTGGATGCATAAAATGGTTAAAATCGCAGCAGACGTATAAAATTGCAAATCGAAAAAATGGGCGATGGCAATCGCAAGTGCTGCACCAACCGCCGTTTTCAGCGTACGGTAGCCAATCGAAAATTTCTTCATCGTCGGAAGCCTCTCTTTTAGGTGAAAATAGAGGCTGTCCATAAAGAACAGCCTATTTTGATGCTATACTTCCTCACAATATTCTTCGAAGTTACCTTGCAGGTTTAACACAACAGACATTGGGTCATGTCCTTCAATTTCATAGCGTCCAACTTCCGCTACAACTTGCCCATCCTTTAATAAAACAAAAGATGGTGATGATGGTAAATGGTCTTCACCAAAATGATAGCGTGCTGCTGCTGTCGCTTCTTTGTCTTGCCCTGCAAAAACTGTTACTAAATGGTCAGGACGTTTATCGTAATGAACCGCCTGTGTTGCTGCTGGGCGAGCAATACCACCTGCACAGCCACATACAGAGTTCACCATAACAAGCGTTGTGCCTGGACGAGCAAAGGCTGCTTCTACCTCTTCAGGTGTGCGCAATTGCTCGTAGCCTGCTGCCTCCATTTCCGCGCGAGCTGTTGTCGTAATTTGCTGCATAAATAAATCATAATCCATGTTCATAATTGTATTCGCTCCTTTCATACTATTTCATCATAGCAAGACATTTCGCGATATGCAAAGAACTGATTTTAATTATTTTTAAATAGCTGTTCGACGCCTTGTGTCACTGTTAATTTGCCTTGTAAAATAGCATTTTCTAGCTGGCTAACCTGCATTTTATTGTCGGCATTTTGATAAAAGGAATCGAGTAAATGGTCCATAATCATTGCATGGAACCAATCCCGGGTTTGCGCATTACGTCGTATTAACCAATAGTTTGAGGCTTGTACCTGTTCTTCAAACTGCTGAATCATTTGCCATGTTTCCTGCAAGCCTGTTTTTGCATGTGAAGATACCGCAAGTGCTGTGCTCATCCAGCCCGGTGTAGCAGGCTGTAAAAAATGCAAAATTTGCTTGTATTCCTGCACCGTTTTGCGTGCAGGGCGCACATTATCACCATCGCTTTTATGGACGATAATGCCATCTGCTAGCTCCATAATGCCCTTTTTCATGCCTTGCAGCTCATCACCCGCACCAGTCAACACCAAGAGTAAGAAGAAGTCCACCATGCCCCGCACATACGTTTCACTTTGTCCAACACCAACTGTTTCAATCAAAATGACATCATAGCCTGCTGCCTCGCAAACAAGCATCGTTTCACGTGTTTTTTTATGCACACCACCCAATGTACCCGCGCTCGGTGATGGACGCACGAAGGAGTTCGACTTGCGCACAAGCTCCTCCATTCGCGTTTTATCACCTAAAATGCTGCCTCCAGAAATGGATGAGCTTGGATCAATCGCTAAGACGGCAACCTTTTTGCCCATATCGCAAAGCATCGAGCCAAACGCTTCAATAAAGGAGCTCTTTCCCGCACCTGGTACGCCTGTAATGCCAATGCGAATGCTGTTCCCTGTATAAGGCAGCAACTCCTGTAATAAGCTTTGTGCTTGCTCTTTATGCATCGCATTTGAGCTTTCAATTAAGGTAATCGCCTTGGATAAGGAAATGCGGTTGCCTGCTTTTACTTCCTCAGCCAATGTCACAACATCAAGTGTCGTTTGCTGTTTTTTACGGAATTTCTTCGGTTTGCCATAATTCATGCCGTCATGACCACCTTTCACACCGTCCATGACAAATAGTGCACTTTGTTGCTCCAAGCGTTTATCCATTACTTTGCCACTTCCTCGTAGCCTAGCTGTTTATAAATTTCCTCGATGATTTTTTGGGCGGAAACAGGAATCACTGTTCCTGGTCCGAAAATAGCGACTGCCCCTGCTTCATAAAGGAATTCATAATCCTGCGCTGGGATTACACCACCGCAAATAACGATAATGTCCTCGCGCCCTAGCTTTTTCAGCTCGCCAACAAGTGCGGGTACTAGCGTTTTATGCCCTGCTGCTAATGAGGATACACCGACGCAATGCACATCATTTTCCACTGCCATCTGTGCCGTTTCCTCTGGCGTCATAAATAATGGTGAAATATCAACATCAAAGCCTAGGTCTGCATAGCCTGTTGCGATGACCTTCGCACCACGGTCATGTCCGTCCTGCCCCATTTTTGCCACTAAAATACGCGGGCGGCGTCCTTCATTTTCAAGGAATTCCTCCGTCATTTGCTTCACTTCATTGATTTGCTCCTCATCTGAGAAGTTTGATGAATACACACCTGAAATCGAGCGGATAATCGCTTTATGACGGCCTGATACCTTTTCAATAGCATCCGAAATTTCGCCTAATGATGCACGTGCACGCGCTGCATCAACCGCAACAGCAAGCAAGTTCTCCTCGCCTGTTTGAGCTGCCTTTGTTAGACGTGCTAAATGCTTTTGTACTTCCTCTTCGTTACGGTTTGCCTTCATTTTTTCCAAGCGCTCAATTTGCTGCTGGCGTACAACTGCATTATCAATATCTAAAATGTCGATTGGCTCTTCTTCTGCTAAACGATATTTATTAACACCGACAATCGTTTCTGTTTTGGAATCGATTTTCGCTTGACGCTTCGCCGCAGCTTCCTCCACCTTCATTTTTGGTAAGCCTGTGTCAATCGCCTTCGCCATGCCACCAAGCTCTTCAATTTCCTCGATTAACGCCCACGCTTTTTCCGTTAGCTCCTCTGTTAGCTTCTCTACATAATACGAGCCACCCCACGGGTCAATGACCTTCGTCATACCTGTTTCCTCTTGTAAAAAGAGCTGTGTATTACGCGCAATACGTGCCGAGAAATCAGTCGGTAAAGCAATCGCCTCATCGAGCGCATTTGTATGCAATGATTGCGTATGTCCCATTGCAGCCGCATTCGCTTCGATAAGTGTACGCGTCACATTATTGAATGGATCCTGCTCTGTTAAGGACCAGCCAGACGTTTGTGAATGTGTACGCAAAGCTAATGATTTCGGGTTTTTCGGGTTAAATGTCGACATCATTTGTGCCCAAATGCGACGTGCTGCACGCATTTTAGCGATTTCCATATAGTAATTCATCCCGATTGCCCAGAAGAACGACAAACGTGGTGCAAAGGCATCGATATCAATACCTGCCTTTAAGCCTGTGCGTACATATTCCAAGCCATCTGCTAATGTGTAGGCAAGCTCAATATCGTTTGTCGCACCTGCTTCTTGAATATGATAGCCTGAAATTGAAATCGAATTGAATTTCGGCATAAATTTCGCTGTAAACTCAAAAATATCTGCAATAATTTTCATGGACATCGCTGGTGGATAAATATACGTATTACGCACCATGTATTCCTTTAAAATATCGTTTTGAATCGTACCAGCAAGCTGCTCTGGCTTTACACCTTGCTCCTCTGCCGCCACAATATAAAAAGCTAATACAGGTAGTACTGCGCCGTTCATCGTCATCGATACCGACATTTGATCTAACGGAATGCCGTCGAATAAAATTTTAGCATCCTCAACAGAGTCAATCGCTACTCCTGCTTTCCCAACATCCCCAGTTACACGCGGGTGGTCAGAATCATAGCCGCGATGTGTCGCTAAATCAAATGCAACAGATAAGCCTTTTTGCCCCATTGCTAAATTGCGTCGATAAAAGGCATTTGATTCTTCCGCTGTTGAGAAGCCTGCATATTGGCGCACCGTCCAAGGACGTGCAACATACATCGTTGGATATGGTCCTCTTGTATTTGGTGCGATACCTGCTACATCCTGTAAATGCTTGATGTCCTTCATGTCATCCTTTGTGTAGACATTTTTCACTTCAATACCTTCATTTGTCATAAAGGTAGTTGTCGCTTGAAGGCCTTCTGTTGCTAGTATATCCTCGATAACAATCCCTTGAAAGTTCGCGTTCATCCTTGTACCTCCTTTAAGCTTGCCATCACTGCATTGAGCTTTTGGATCATATTTTGACCAGCAAAGATGAAGCCATTTAGTCCATCAGCTTGCCATGCCTGCTCCTCTTCTTTAAATTTCCCTGCCACATCGAGCAACTGCTTTTCTTGCTTCACTTTTAACAGCGCAGGTACTACCGTTTTCGCATCGTCATCCGTTGCCGCGACGACGATATAATCATAATCCGTTGTCTTGAGCCAGCGCTCAGCTTCCTCAATCGTTGAAAGCGCACCAGACTGTTCTATCGTAATACCAGCTGTTGCGAAAAAGCCTGCAACAAAATCGGCACGCGCTTTGAAGTTTTTCAATTCGCCAAATGTTAAAATCGCCATTTTGGCGTTTTGCTGTGCATAGCTTTCACGCAATTTTTCAAATGGAATCGCTAAACGCTTGACATCGACAAATTGCACATTGCTTTCTGGAGCCATGCTATCCGCTGGGTTTGCATAAATATTTGTGCCAATTAAAGAGGCTTTACGTGTTTCAATTTGCTTAATACGCGTTTGATAAACATCCTCGATTTTCGTATCAATTCGGTATGCTTCTAGTCCACCCGCAGCTTCAATTTGTATAAACAGCTGCCATGCCTCCTTTACTAAATCGGCTGTTAATGATTCGATAAAGTATGAGCCACCTGAAGGGTCTGTGACATTTAATACATGCGATTCTTCATTTGCAACTAATAATACATTGCGTGCAATACGTATCGATTGCTCTGTCGGCTTTGTTAACACATCATGTGGATGGACTGTGAAGACATCAACACCACCAATAATCCCTGCAAAGGCTTCATTTCCTGCACGTAATAAATTCACATAAACATCAAGCTTTGAGAAGCTGCGTACAGATGTTTCCGCTACGATCGGTACAGCAATTGCCTCTGCTCCAAGCCCCTTTGAAAAGGCTTTCCACAGCACTTTAAATGCGCGGATTTTCGCGATTTCCATAAAGAATTGTGTATCAATGGCAAAGCTGACGAAAAATTTTTGTGCAACGTCCTCATAGCTTGTTGCTTTCTTCGCTAAATCGCTCGCTTGTGCTAACGCAATTGCTAGCTCCTGCACAGCATTTGCTCCATTGTTATGGTATTTCACAGTATTGCTATGTGCTGTACGGACATTTGGGAAATCAGCTAATTCCAGCGACTCTCTTGAAACAATATAGCCTGTGACAGCATGTTTTTTATCTGCTGCAATTTTTGTAAATACTTGCATTAATGGGTCGTTACTATTTTCAACAATTAGCTTAAACGTGTACTCTGTCATAAAGTCAGCTAGGCTTGTTAAAATAGCTGTATCCCATTCAAACGCCACACGGCTATCAATCGTTAGCACCTCATTACCACGTGATAAGCTGTCCTGTAAATTTGTTAAAAATTGTTCAGCTGTATCACCGTAAATTTGTTGGGCAATTTCAAAGGAATCTGTTGCTTTCATTGTGCGAATTGTCGCAACTTGCTTTTCTAGCTGCTCACCTAATTTGTCAATTAACGTCGCTTCTGTGTAAAGTGGCTCTAATGTAATGCCTTCAATTGTTTTAGTTAATAAGGATTCAAATGGCTTCCCTTTTAAGGCTTTCGTTGCCTGCTCCTGCCATTCCTCATAGCTGGCTGATGCAAATTGAATCTCTTTCATATTTGTTGTCATGCAGTTGAGCTTCCCCCTTTATCATTTCCTATTTCATATATTACATGAGAAAGCGCTAACAATAAAGAGAAAAAATTAAAGAAAGCCCGTCATGACGGGCTTTCTAGAGGTTGTCAGTAGACTGACATCGTCTCTTTATTGACGTTTTCGAGTATTTCTTTTACTCTATTTAGAAATTTCCCGCAAACTAATCCATCTAAAACTCGATGATCTAATGATAAACATAAATTCACCATATCACGTGCTGCGAACATATTTCCTTCCATAATAACAGGTCGTTTTACAATTGCTTCCACCTGCAAAATAGCAGCTTGCGGATAATTGATAATACCCATCGACTGAACAGAGCCAAATGAGCCTGTATTATTCACAGTAAATGTACCACCTTGCATATGCTCAGAGCGTAATTTCCCTGTGCGCACTAGCTGTGACAATTCATGAATTTCATGTGCAATGCCTTTAACTGATTTCTCATCGACATTTTTAATAACAGGCACGAATAATGCGTCTTCTGTCGCTACTGCAATCGATAAATTAATATCTTTTTTCTGAATAATTTTATCGCCAGCCCACATTGAATTCATCATTGGGAATTCCTTTAACGCTTGGCTAATCGCTTTCATAAAGAAGGCGAAATACGTTAAATTAAAGCCTTCATTGCGCTTAAATTCATTTTTAAGAGAGTCGCGGTACGCTACTAAATTCGTTACGTCCACTTCCATCATCATCCATGCGTGTGGCACTTCATGCTTGCTACGCAACATATTGTTCGCAATCGCACGACGCACAGCTGTCACAGGAATTTCTACATCACCTGCTGCTGTTGGAATAACTGGCGCAGATGGCGCTTGTACAGGCTCTTGCGCTGCTTGTGGAGCAGACGGTGCTATTGCAGGCGCTTCTACTGGCTGTGCAGGTGCTGTCGGAATTTGTCCAGACGCAATAATCGCTTGAATGTCTTTACGTGTAATACGTCCTCCTACACCGCTACCCTGTACCAATGTTAAATCAATGTTATGCTCTGCCGCCAATGTTAAAACAGCTGGTGAATAGCGTGCTTTGTCGCGTGGTACCTTGACCATTGCTTGCTGTGCAGCAGGCTGAGCTGGTGTTTCCTCTTTATGTTGAACACCTGCATTTAAAATGGCTGAGCTGACATTCGATGTTTTCTCTGCTGATGGCTCACTAACATCTCCTTGTACATCAATCGTACAGACGATAGCACCAACAGGTAACGTTTCCCCTTCATTTGCGATAAGCTCACTGACAATTCCTTCAAAGGAAGAAGGGATTTCTGCATTTACTTTATCTGTATTGACTTCCGCTAACGGATCATATTTATTTACTTTATCGCCCGGCTTGACAAGCCAACGCTCAATTGTTCCCTCTGTTACACTCTCGCCTAACTGGGGCATTACAATATTTTGAATTGCCATTGTTATTCCTCCTTAAAATGCAGCAAGCTCACGCATTGCTTGCTCAACTTTATCAGGATTAATCATGAAGAATTTTTCCATTGTTGGTGCGTAAGGCATTGCAGGTACATCTGGACCAGCTAAACGCTTAATTGGCGCATCTAAATCAAATAAGCAATGCTCCGCAATAATTGCTGACACTTCACTCATAATGCTACCTTCTTTATTATCTTCTGTTACAAGCAACACTTTGCCTGTTTTGCTTGCCGCTTCAATAATCGCTTCTTTATCTAATGGGTAAACTGTACGTAAATCTAAAATATGTGCTTGAATACCGTCTGCCGCTAAGCGCTCTGCTGCTTGCAATGCAAAATGTACTGCTAAGCCGTAAGTGATTACGGTAATATCGTCACCTTCACGTTTCACGTCTGCCTTACCAATCGGTAATGTATAATCATCTGCTGGCACTTCCCCTTTAATTAGACGATACGCACGCTTATGCTCGAAAAATAGCACTGGGTCTTCATCACGAATTGCCGCTTTTAACAAGCCTTTCGCATCATATGGTGTAGAAGGGATAACGATTTTTAAGCCTGGTGTTCCTGCAAATAGCGCCTCTACTGATTGTGAATGGTAAAGCGCTCCGTGGATTCCTCCACCAAATGGTGCACGCACAACTAAAGGACATGTCCAATCATTGTTCGAGCGGTAGCGAATTTTCGCTGCCTCCGACACAATTTGGTTCACTGCTGGCATAATGAAATCAGCAAATTGCATTTCGGCAATTGGACGCATGCCATACATCGCGGCCCCAATCGCAACACCTGCAATCGCGCTTTCTGCTAAAGGTGTATCAAGGACGCGATATTCGCCAAATTGGTTGTAAAGCCCTGATGTTGCTTTAAATACGCCACCTTTGCGTCCAACGTCCTCCCCTAAAATAAAGACGCGCTCATCGCGTTCCATCTCTTCTTTCATTGCTAAATTAATTGCATCAATATAAGACATCACAGCCATTATTCGTCACCCTCCTCAGCATAAACGTATTTCAATGCGTGCTCTGGCTTCGCGTATGGTGCTGCCTCTGCATAATCTGTTGCTTCATTAACAATTGCAGCAATTTTAGCATTTAGCTCCTCAAACGTCTCAGCTGTCGCTACGCCCGCTTCAAGCAAGTAGTTTTCAAATAATAGCAACGGGTCATTTGCCTTACCTTCTGCTATATCTTCCGCTGTTCGATATTGGCGATCGTCATCGTCTGATGAGTGCGCTGTTAAACGATATGTGACCGTTTCAATTAAGCTTGGCCCTTCTCCACGTCTAGCACGATCTGCTGCTTCTTTTACTACTTTATATACTTCAAGTGGATTTTTGCCATCCACTGTAACACCTGGCATACCATAGCCAATACCGCGGTCGGATACTTTCGCACAGCCTAATTGGCGCTCAACAGGCACAGAAATTGCATATTGATTGTTTTCTACCATAATAATAACAGGTAGCTTATGCACGCCTGCGAAGTTTGCTCCTTCATGGAAGTCACCTTGGTTAGACGAGCCCTCCCCCAATGTTACGAAGGTAATAAAATCCTCTTGCTGAATTTTCCCTGCAAGCGCAACACCAACTGCATGTGGTACTTGTGTCGTTACTGGTGAAGAACCTGTTAAAATACGATTCTTCTTTTGCCCAAAGTGCCCTGGCATTTGACGACCACCAGAGTTCGGGTCCTCGGCCTTTGCAAAAGCTGATAGCATTAAATCCTTTGCTGTCATACCAAAATGTAGAACAACGCCCATATCACGATAATATGGTGCGATATAGTCTTTGTTATTATCTAAAGCAAATGCTGCGCCAACCTGTGCAGCCTCCTGTCCTTGACAAGAAATAACAAAAGGTATTTTCCCCGCGCGATTTAATAGCCACATACGCTCATCAATACGTCTTGCCATCAGCATCGTTTCATACATTTTTAATACATCTTCATTTGTTAATCCAAGGTCTTCGTGTTTTAACATACGAACATCCCCTTTCACAGCTTTCTATTTAAGACTGCTAGGAAAACAAGCTTCCTAACAGCTATGTGCTCATTTATTATATGAATCAATTTTTTCAAGTTAGAAGTGAATTGCTCGACCTTCTATTGCCAGTGCAGCTTCCCCAATAATTTCACTTAGTGATGGGTGTGGGTGAATTGTTTGAGCAATCTCCCATGGACTTGCATCAAGCAATAGCGCAAGCGCTGATTCTGAAATCATATCTGTTACATGTGGACCAATCATATGAACGCCTAACAAGTCGTTTGTTTTACTATCTGCAATCATTTTGACAAAGCCTTCCGCATCCCCATGCACTAATGCTTTACCGATTGCTTTAAATGGAAACTTCGCCACCTTGACATCGAAGCCTTGCTCTTTCGCCTGCGCCTCTGTCAAGCCAACGCTTGATGCCTCTGGATACGAATAAATACAGCGTGCCACATTTGGATAATGAATCGCCTCTGTTTTATGTCCTGCAATATGCTCTACCGCAACAATGCCTTCATGTGAAGCGACATGCGCTAACTGCATACCACCAATCGCATCGCCGATTGCATAAATATGGCTTTCCTTCGTTTGATAGTTAGCATTTACTTGAATGTAAGAGCGCTCTGTTACGATTTCGGTATTTTCGAGACCAATACCTTCAGTGTTTGCTGTACGTCCTACGCTCACGAGCATTTTTTCAGCGCTATATGTCTCTGTTGTATCACCAGCAGTAACTGTAATGGATACTTCCTCATCTGCTTTTAACGTTTCCGTCTGCATGCGAGCATTTGTCACAATGCGTACACCGCGCTTCGTTAACGCCTTCGTCATTTCCTTGGAAATATCTGCATCCTCCGTTGGTAAAATGCGATCCCCATACTCCAAAACCGTTACATCCACACCAAAGTCACAAAGCATTGATGCCCATTCAATTCCAATTACGCCACCACCTACAATTAATATAGAAGCAGGTAGTGATTCCAGCTCTAGTGCATGGTCAGAATTTAATATACGTTCTCCGTCAACAGGAATCCCTTCCAGCGTTGCTGGCTTTGAACCAGTTGCGATAATGACATTTGTTGGTACGAGCATTTCATTTTCGCCACCGTCCGCTAGCTCCACTGAAATTGTTCCAGGCATCGGAGAAAATATAGAAGGACCTAATATACGACCTGTACCATAATAAACATCAATTTTACCTTTTTTCATTAAACCTTCGATACCTGCATGTAATGTTTTAATAATGGAGTTTTTACGATTTTGCACTTGTTCAAATTGCAATTTGACGCCTGCTACTTCTACTCCAAATGTTTCACTTTCTTTTGCTGTGCGATATACTTCAGCGCTTCTTAACAGCGCCTTGCTTGGGATACAGCCTTTATGCAAGCATGTGCCTCCTAGCTTCGCCTTTTCAACAACCGCTGTTTTTAAACCGAGCTGTGCTGCTCGAATGGCTGCAACATAACCGCCTGTTCCGCCACCTAAAATGACCACATCATATTCATGTGCCATGAAAAACATCTCCCTTCTTTAGAAAAAAGGAAGCAAAGATTATCTTTACCTCCTTTTCGCCTGTCATGCTTAACGACCGTTTAAAATATTTTTTTCATTGCGTAAAAATTGGCTACGAGATTTCGCAACACGCGCAATACGATCCTCTGCAAGCTTGTTTGCAGCTAAGTATGTCGGTACATCTTGCTCTTTTGAAATTGTTAAGATTTTTGCGATGCTATCGTAAATTGTTTCTACTCGCTTCATCGCACGGTCGCGATTATAGCCATATAGCTCATCTGCTACATTGATTACCCCGCCTGCATTAATCACATAGTCAGGGGCATAAATAATGCCTTTTTCATGTAAAATTTGACCATGACGTGATTCCTGTAGCTGGTTGTTCGCTGAGCCAGCAATGACCTTCGCTTTTAATTGTGGAATCGTCTCATCATTAATAATCGCACCAAGTGCACATGGTGCAAAAATGTCTACATCTTGCTTATAAATGTCAGCTGGGTCAACGGCTGTCGCGCCAAATGCGCTAACAACACGATCAACGGCTGCTTTGTTAATATCTGTTACAACTAATTTTACACCGTCTTTATGTAAATACTCACATAGTGTATATGCAACGTTTCCTAGCCCTTGTACAGCAACTGTACGTCCTTCAAGTATATCTGTACCAAATGCTTCTTTCGCAGCTGCTTTAATACCTAAATAAACGCCATATGCCGTTACAGGAGATGGGTTACCCGATGAACCAAACGCTGGTGAAATACCTGTCACATAGTTTGTTTCCTCATGGATTAAATCCATATCAGTTACTGTTGTCCCAACATCCTCTGCTGTAATATAACGACCATTTAAGCCTTGAATAAAGCGACCTAATGCACGGAACATTTCTTCGTTTTTATCTTTAAATGGATCGCCGATAATAACCGTTTTGCCTCCGCCTAAATTTAAGCCTGCTGCCGCATTTTTGTAAGTCATACCACGCGCTAATCGCAATGCATCCTCGATTGCATCTTCCTCTGATGCATATGTCCACATACGTGAACCACCGAGTGCTGGTCCTAACGTCGTATCATGGATTGCAATAATTGCCTTTAAGCCCGATTCTTTGTCCTGACAAAAAACGAGTTGTTCATAATCATACTTTTCCATGTACTTAAAGATTTCCATTGCATATACCCCTTTCAACTAAAAGAAAGCGTTTACTTTCTTGTTTACTGTTGTGTTTTTCAAAAGTTCACAATTTCGCCATGAAAAAACCATTTATTTTCACTGCTTATTTTTACAATACGTTTAAATTCGTTTTTAATCAACAATTATTATGCAATCCATAATAATTAAGAATTTTCTAACTATTCAGAGGTTACTGAAACATGGCAAAAACAGCACAATGACGCCTGTTTTCTTGACAATATTATAAGGGGTTGTACAATAAATAAGATAGAGTTAGGAGGTAGGAAAATGGCTCGAATGGCTGCATTTATTGTACTACTAATTCCTGGACTTATGGCAGCTGCTGGAATTAAATTGATGCGAGATACACTGTTCGGTGTGTTGATTTCTCCCATCCCTTGGATTTGGTTACAATTTGTCATTGGGATTATTTTATTTTTAATCGGCTTCGGCTTTTTTGCAGGCTTCTTACTACACAGAGATCGTAAAAAAGGAAAAGTAGCAGAGCGTTGGCAAAAATAAAAAGGTGTAGGAAAATGGTTTACAACCTCTCTTCCTACACCTTTCCTATATGCTATTTTTCGCTACAATATCTGGATAATCCGTAATCCACCCTACAACACTTGGATGTGGCTGAGCAATAAAAGACTCCTTGCCCGTGATGCTATAAAAGCGAATGTTTTTTCCCGCATACTCGCACGCTTTTAAATAGTTGCGCTTATAATATTTTTTATGCGCATGGATTGTATCGATATGTGATAATTTCCCCAATTTTGTCCAATCAAATTTTTTCGTCACTAAAAATGCCGTTTCTATATGTGGACAATGTTTTTTCACAATAATAAGTAACTGCTCATAAAATGATGAAAAATGGCTGTGAGCTGGCAGGCGAATCGTTTTTAATAGCTGAATTAATGCATCTTGATTTGTCATTAGTGATTCCTTTAGCTCAATGTTCAAGGCCACGTTTTCCTTATTCGCCCATTCAATGATATCATGCAGTTTGGGCATATGCTTCGTTGAGAAAATACGCGAAAAGCGCTTTCCTAAACGGTAGCTTTGCAGCTCTTCTAACGAACAGTCCTGTACAAGCCGATTCACACCTGTTAAACGCTTTATATTATTATCGTGAAAAACTATCAATTGTCCATCTTTTGAGCATTGCACATCCAATTCGATACCATTTGCACCGAGCTTTAGCGCTTTTTGAAATGCCTCCATTGTGTTTTCAAGAGCGTAGGCAGAAGCACCTCGATGTGCATATATCGGAAGGCTCATTTATACATTCAACTCCCCTGAATCCAATAAAAATGTACCATTTGTCATTTTTGTTAAAAGAGATGATTTCTTACCAATTTGAATATACGTACCAGGGTACGCTTCCTTCGTAATTTTAATTTCCTCTTTTCCAGCGTTGTGTAAATCATTAATGCTCACTTTAATTTCGTTATCTAAGCTTGCGACATATTTTTTTAATGCGTTGATTTTTTGCTTCACTTGCTCGACAACAGCTGCTTGCTGACTATTTAATGTGCCCTGTGATGACAAAATTTTTTCCAATTGCGCCTCATATTTCACAATTTCATCCTGCTCATTTTTCAATAGCTTCGCTTTTTCTTGAATGATTGCTTGCAGCTCTTTTTTATTGAATGTATTAATAATAAGCTCTGTTCTGCGTTCTAAGTGATTACCTGCAATAGCCGATACAATCATATCCTTCGCTGTTGCCGTTCCACCTATAATTTTCCCCTTGCGCTCATCTAAAAAAATAGAATTTGCTGATAAGTGCGAGCCTAACGAATAAGATCCAATATGAATTTCTCCATTGGCTTTTAAATTTGCTTCATTTACGTGCTTTATATATATATTTCCTCCAGCCTCGATTTCGGTTTCCCCTAAACCGAAAACGCCGCCACGAATGTAAATATCGCCCTCTAATGAACGAATAAGCTTAGCCCCTGTTATTCCTTCATTTGACTCAATGGAAATATCCCCTTTTGCGATAATGGAAAAACCGCTTTGTACAGTTCCTCGAACGGTTAAAGAGCCTTGAAAATCGATGTTGCCTGTTTCAATACCGATATCATTATTAATGGATAAATGATGGCTAATTGTTAACTGCCCTTGCACTTGACCTAATGCACCAGCATATTTAGAACGTAAAACAATTTTGCCATCCTCTTCTACTTCATAAGCTGCTTTGCGATCATATTTTAAAGGGATATCCTTGCCGTGAGCAGCCACAATAGTTTCTCCAAAAATGGTTTGGCCATCAACTCCTGGCTGTGCCAATATTTTTTCACCGAGCCAGCTATCCTCATGTATTTCAAAAATAAAATTCATTTCATAGTAATCGGCTTTCCCATCCTCTTGAATAACCGGTTTACGTTCAGGTATTTCCAAATATGTAATTTTTGCATCCTCACCTTTAATCGGTGGTGTGCCTTGTGCAATTAAATATGCTTTTGTTGGAACAATTTTTTCTATTTGAATTGGTTGAATACCATGAACAATCTTTTTTTGCTGTAAAAGGCTTTCAATTTCAGCGATGAAGCGCTCACTATTTTGCTGTAATTCCTCTACAGTTTCATAAATAAAAAGTGAAGCTGACATATTATCACGCGCTACTTCAATTTCGATATTGGGCAGCCATATACCAATTTCAGTTGTCGTCTCACTTTCTGTTGCTAATACATTTTT
Organism: Lysinibacillus louembei; assembly: GCF_033880585.1. NCBI lineage: Bacteria > Bacillati > Bacillota > Bacilli > Caryophanales > Bacillaceae > Lysinibacillus > Lysinibacillus louembei. The sequence goes on along the minus strand of NZ_CP137624.1, from coordinate 2,757,355 downwards.
TAATACAGCAAAATTAGTCAACTTGACACGTGGATGTGATCTCAAAATAGTATCAAAGTCCTTTAAAGGAAAACCCGATTTGATTGTGCGAATAAACACTTTTCCATTTTGCTCTGTCATTTCAAAATAATCATTCGTAAAAATAGACACATAATTCCTCCTTCCCCTTCTTATTTAGTATATACAATAAACAAGCATTTGTTTAGTCGTTTTATAAAATTCTCAAAAAAACTAGAAAATTGTTAATTTTATTGCATTTAGATGGAATAAGCCATCTATCCTACTTAAAATAAGTTAAATAGATTGGAAAATAGATATAGGTCTTTTAGCCTACAAATATCAAAGATTTCATTATTTGTGAATAGAGCCTATATGCACTTGTTCATACATACACCATGAAATAATTTGGTTTTGACATACAAAACACACGCTCATTATCCGTAGCGAGAAACGAGCGTGTGCTTAATATATACATTTAATTATTTATAGCTCTCAAACAGCCATCTTCACACTCAGCTCGCCACTAACTCAATGCGAATTTTATCCGCAATCATGGCGATGAATTCTGAATTTGTTGGCTTCGATTTTAGGTGGTGCACCGTATAACCAAACATTTCGGAAATCGATTCATAGTTCCCTCTATTCCATGCAACTTCGATAGCATGACGAATCGCACGCTCTACACGTGATGGTGTTGTATTGAATTTTTCTGCGATATCTGGATATAAAATTTTCGTTACAGAGCTAAGTAGCTCGATATCGTAATAAACCATTTGAATCGCTTCACGTAAATAAACATAGCCTTTAATGTGTGCTGGCACGCCAATTTCTTTAATGATTGCTGTAATTGTCGTATCAAGCTGACGCTGGTCAACCTTTTGTGCACCTTTCGGCTGTAGCACGCTCGTACGCTGTTGCTTTGTTGGCTCAGGTGCATGCTTCGCACATTGTAGAATTTTTTGCTCTAGCTGCTCGAATTCAAAAGGCTTCAGCATAAAGTAGGAAGCACCATAGTTTACTGCTTGCTTCATAACATCCTCTTGTCCAAAGGCTGTTAGCATAATAACTTGCATATTTTCTAAACGATTATCGTTATATAAAGTCTCTAATACCGCTAAGCCGTCGAGATGTGGCATAATGATATCAAGCAACAAAACATCAGGTTGGACCTCTTCTAACATTTTAATGCATATTTTACCGTTTTGTGCAGTCGCAATTAATTCGATATGCGTATGATCTGTGAAATATGCTTCCATCGCTTTCAACAAATCTCGATTATCATCCGCAACTGCAATTTTTACTTTTGACATTTATAAAGCCCCCTTAAATAATTAATTTCTACAGTTTCCCCTATCAGTTACACCGAGGCGTAATTGCGACTAGATTTTTTTCGAGCTCGAAAAAATCTATGCCATCCGCCAGAAGTTTTATCATGACTCAGCGGACGTTTAGACACTTGTCGCAGAAAAAATTGCTGAATCATGATAAATAATCCCAATTTGATTATGGAGTACCGCTTTTGAGTTTTCGACATATTTAATAAAAACCCTTTATTATGTATGAAAAATAAACATGAAGTTATATAAATTCCTTATATAGTGACAAAAAGCTACTTTTTTCCACAAATTACGAAACCATTCCTTGTTATTTTATCAGAAAAATTTGTAAAAGACTATACCCGAAAGAATTGGTATAGTCTTTTAGTCCTTATTTTGGTGATTTTTTTAGCATTTCTCCTATCGACAAAGCAGCACCTTTTGCAGGATGTTCGACAAACATATGCGTTACCGCACCGACAAAACGGTCATTTTGAATGATTGGGCTACCGCTCATTCCTTGTAAAATGCCGCCTGTTTTACTTAATAATTTAGGGTCAGTTACGCGAAATACAATATTGGCTCCATCAACTTTATCAATGGTAATTGCAAATTTTTCAACTTTTTCGCCTTCAATCGCTGTCAGCATTTGCGCTTCTCCGCGCTTTATTTCTGAATCATGCATAATTTCCATTGGCTGTCGCAAACTTTGTGATAAACCTTGTTCCCATTCTCCAAATACGCCATAAACATTGTTAAACAAAACGTTACCTAGTCGCTGCCGATCCTTATTTACAATCGAAATTTTATAACCAGGCTGACCAGGTTCACTTTTTTTCACCTGTGAAATGGAGGCTAAAAAAATGGCGCCGTCAATAAATGGAGGTGGCGTTGTCAATGCACTGTCGACAATTTGATGGCCAAGCGCTCCATATTCGTTCGTTGTAGGGTCAAGAAATGTCAAAGTTCCAATGCCATCTGTTTCATCTTTTAAAAAGGGCAACACATTTTGTATTTCTTCGCTTGTTAAGTTTAAAACTTTCTCTTTGTTCGCACGTTCAATGCGCAATGCTGATGGCTCTTTAATTTCAGCAAATTGCTGTATTTGATTAATCTCTTGCTCATCAACTGCGAGCACTTTATCACCTTGCTTTAACCATTCGCCATTTGGTAAAAGTATGTCATGTGATACGTAAATAAAGGGTAGTTTTAACTGAATACCAATTGATTGCCCCATTGGTATGAGTTCCTTTGCAGATACTTGCACAGGAATCAAAATAAAGAAAATAACGAGTAAAAGATTACGCAAATGGCACATTTCGTTGTCACCTCCTTTTCATCTTACCGATACTATGTGCGGACTTTTCATGAGTTATGAACGGTAAATATTTGTCGAAACAAAAGCTGTCTGAAAAGCAAGCTAACGCTTGGCGTCTCTGACAGCTCTTAACGGTTTTATTGAAATATAAGCCAATTGGAAAAATGAATATACTGGATTCAGTGGCATTTACTCACTACGATTAGGAGCTGCCTGAAAATCAGACAGCTCCTTAAAAATTTTATAGCATTGCTCTTTTTCTTGTATCTGCAATTTCTACAAGTTCCTGTGCATGCTGCAATGTTAAATCGGTAATTTCCGCACCACTCATCATGCGGCTTACTTCCTCAATACGGGCACGTTCTTTAATTTCCGTCACTGTTGTAAATGTACGGTCATGCTCAACTTGCTTTTTAATTAAATAATGCTGATCGGCCATCGCAGCCACCTGTGGTAAATGTGAAATGCAAAGCACTTGTGAATGAATAGAGATTGCCGCAATTTTTTCAGCAATCGCCTGTGCTACACGCCCACTTACACCTGTATCGACCTCATCGAAAATAATCGATGTAATGCCGTTTGTTGAAGAAAAGATTGTTTTTAATGCAAGCATCATACGCGACAACTCACCGCCTGAAGCAATTTTTGGCAACGATTTCGGTGGCTCGCCTACATTTGTTGAAATGTAGAATGCGACATAATCTTTCCCATATGCATCAAATGTATCCAAGGATTCAAATTTAACGATAAATTTTGCCTTTTCCATATGTAACACACGCAATTGCTCCATAATCGCTTCACTTAAAAGCACCGCATGCTTTTTACGAATCGCAGTTAATTGCTCTGCTAGCTGCTGTAGCTCTACTTCCATTTGACGCAAACGTTGCTCATTTTTTTGGATGGTTTCGTCATGATTCATTAGCTGCATTAACTCCTCCGAAATTTTATCATAATAGGCTAAAATTTCTTCAACAGTCGTGCCATATTTACGCTTCATCGTTTGATACTGTGCCAAACGTTGCTCAACCTCGTTTAAGCGACCTGCATCAAATTCCAATTCATCCAATACATTTTTTATTTGATAACTAGCATCCTGCAATGCATAAAAGCTTGTTGTCACTGCCTCTGTAGCTTCTTTAAATTGCTCATCTAATGAAGCGATATCATCAAGTGCTGACATCGCATTGCCAATATAATCTAAGCCATGCTGCTCAGCTGAAATCGCCTCATAGGCGATGCTTGCACGCTCAAAAATTTTATGGAAATTCATTAAGCGCAAGCGCTCTTCAGTGAGTGTCTCTTCCTCGCCAAGTTTTAGCCCTGCGTCTTCAAGCTCATTCATTTGAAATTGGTATAAATCAATGCGCTGTGCCATTCGTTGCTCATCTAAGCTAAGTGCAGCAACTTCACGCTTCAAATTGCGATAAGCTTCATATTTTTCACTATAGATTGTTAAAACGGGCGCAAGCTCATCCTGCGCAAAATGGTCTAATAAATGAATATGCTGCTTTTCATCCATCAGCTCTTGATTTTCATGCTGACCATGTATATCAATTAAGCTGCCACCAATTTCACGCAAAACATTTGTCGGAACAAGCTTGCCATTAATGCGACAAACGCTTTTGCCGTTATCATTAATATCACGACGTAAAATAATGGTGCCATCCTCAAATTCAATCCCAGCTTCATCAAGCTTTGCAAAAACCGGATGGTGATCATCCATAATATGAAAGAGACCACCAAGTTCTGCTTTTCTTGCGCCATGACGGATAAATTCCTGTGAGGCACGACCACCTGCAAGTAAATGCACGGCATCAATAATAATGGACTTACCAGCACCCGTTTCACCTGTTAAAACAGTTAAACCATCCGCAAAGCTTACTGTTAAATCATCAATAATCGCAAAATTGCGAATACTTATCTCTCTTAGCAAAAAACCCACCTCTTATAGCATATCTAATAAACGCTCTTTAATCATTTCTCGATCTGCCTCTGTTCGACAAATAAGTAAAATCGTATCATCCCCAGAAATTGTACCTAATAGCTCGTCCCAATCTAAATGATCAAGCAAGGAAGCGATAGCATTGGCATTCCCTGGTAACGCTTTGACCACTAAAAAATGTGACGCACCATCAATACTAACAAAGGCATCCGCTAATGCACGACGCAGCTTTTGAATTGGATTAAAACGCTGATCTGCGGGCAAGCTATATTTGTAGCGACCATCCTGCATTGGCACTTTTACAAGATGCAGCTCTTTAATATCGCGTGACACGGTTGCCTGCGTTACATTATAGCCCGCATTTTTTAAATGCATAACTAAATCATCCTGTGTCTCAATTTCATTATTTGTAATAATATCACGAATTCGAATATGGCGTTGACCTTTATTCAATTTCCTCACCTCTTATGAATAATTATGTATTTGTATTAATAACACTACCACTTCATCCAAAAAAGTACAAGAAAAATAGGCATAGACAACTCAAAATGCTACCGCATATTGATGCCTCTACCTATTCCCATCATTATGTGCCCTTTAATTCATGGTGAGCTTGTGCGACAATTTGCTCAAAATCAGTGAAAGGTTCAATTGTTTGCCCATCTTGCGGATTAACAAGATGGAATAAAAATTCAATATTCCCTTCTCCTCCGGTAATTGGTGAATAGGAGGCATCCTTTACTACAAAGCCAACATTTGTCGCCATTTGTGCCGTTTGTTGCAACACCTCTAAATGAATTTTCGCATCACGCACAATACCCTTTTTACCAACATTTTCTTTACCAGCCTCAAACTGCGGCTTTACTAAAGCCATCACATCGCCACCAGGTAGCAAAATCGTTTTTAATACAGGTAATATTAAAGATAAGGAAATAAAGGATACATCAATTGTTGCAAAATCAGGCAAGCCTTCTACTAAATCTTCAGGCTTTGTATAACGGAAATTTGTTTTTTCCATGACCGTTACACGCTCATCTGAACGGATTTTCCAAGCCAACTGATTGGAGCCTACGTCTAATGCATAGCAATGACGCGCTCCATTCTGTAATGCACAGTCTGTAAAACCACCCGTTGAGGAACCAATATCTAGCATTAATTTGCCTTCGACCGATAGCTCAAATACTTCAAGTGCTTTTTCAAGCTTTAACCCGCCACGACTGACATATTTTAATTGTGACCCCTTCACTTGCAGCGGTGCATCAACGGCAATTTTTTCGCCTGCCTTATCGATGCGCTCCTCGTTTGTATAAACGAGTCCAGCCATAATGGAGCGCTTCGCCTTTTCACGCGTTTCACAAAGCCCACGCTCCACTAATAAAATATCTACACGTTCTTTCGGTTGTTTTGTCATACAGTTTTCAAACTTTCCTGCTGCTTTAATTGGATAAGCTTTTCGATACGCTGTACTGCCTCTTCAGCTGTTACACCGATTTCCGCTAATAATTCGTCTACATTGCCATGCTCAATAAATTCATCTGGAATTCCGATACGATCAATTAGTGTACTATAACGATGATTCGCAGCAAACTCTAACACAGCACTGCCGAAGCCACCTTGTAATACAGCCTCTTCAATCGTTAAAATTGGCATATTTTCTTGCATGAACTCATGTAGCATCGCTGTATCTAACGGTTTAATAAAGCGTGCGTTAACAATTTTCACGCTTATACCTTGCTGCGCTAATGCCTCTGCCGCTTCAAACGCCATTGGAATCGTTGTACCAAATGTTAAAATGGCTGCATCTGTTCCTTCACGTAACACTTCCCACGTACCGATTGGAATCGCTACCATTTCTTCATCAAGCGGCACGCCAATACCGTTGCCACGTGGATAACGTAGCGCGATTGGTCCATCATTATATTCAAGCGCTGTTTTCACCATATGTTGCCCTTCATTCTCATCCTTTGGCATCATTAACACCATGTTCGGGATATGACGTAAAAAGGCAATATCAAATACGCCTTGGTGTGTTTCACCATCTGCACCAACTAAGCCTGCACGGTCAATACCGATAAAGACATTTAAGTTTGGCCTTGCAATATCATGTAACACTTGGTCATATGCACGCTGTAAAAATGTTGAGTAAATCGCTAAAAATGGCTTCATTTCCTGTGTCGCTAACCCTGCTGCCATCGTCGCTGCATGTTGCTCTGCAATGCCGACATCAAAGAAGCGTTCAGGGAAATCACGTTGAATGCTTTCTAGCTTCGAACCGACAGGCATAGCAGGCGTAATCGCCACAATGCGCTCATCTGTTTCCATACATTTATGAACAGATTGAGCAATTAAGCTACTCCATGCTGGACCTGCTGTAGCAGATTTCACAAAAGCACCTGTCTCCATTTTATATGGGCCCGTTCCATGCCAAGTACCAACTGTATCATCTTCGGCAGGCTTATAGCCCTTGCCCTTTTTTGTAATGACATGTACAAGCACAGGACCTTTTACTTTTTTCGCATAGTCTAATGTTTTTTCAAGCGCTTCAAAATCATGACCGTCAATTGGTCCTAAATATTTAAAGCCTAGCTCCTCGAAAAAGACACCAGATACGACTAAATATTTTAAGCTATCTTTCACTTTTTCCGCCGTTTGTGCAAGTTTCCCACCGACAACAGGAATTTTATTCATTAACGATTCAAGCTCTTCCTTCGCTTTTGAATATTCCTTTGCTGTACGCAGGCGACCTAACACATTGTGCAATGCACCAACATTTGGTGCAATGGACATTTCATTATCATTTAAAATGACAATCATATTCGTTTTTTCATGACCGATATGATTTAATGCCTCTAATGCCATACCACCTGTTAATGCACCATCACCGATAATTGGAATGACATAATTTTTATCCTTTTTAATATCTCGAGCAGCAGCCATTCCCATCGCGGCTGATAAAGATGTTGAGCTGTGCCCTGTTTCCCATTCATCATGCTCACTTTCAACACGCTTTGGGAAACCGCATAAACCTTTAAATTGACGTAATGTATCAAACTCTCCAGCACGTCCTGTTAAAATTTTATGAACGTATGCTTGATGTCCTACATCCCATAAAAATTTATCCTTTGGGCTATTAAACGTTTTATGCAACGCAATTGTTAGCTCTACAACACCTAAATTCGGCCCAATATGTCCTCCTGTGACAGAGCACTTTTCTATTAGAAATGAGCGAATGTCAGAAGCTAATGCTTCCAGCTGCTGCTGATTCAAATTTTTCAAAAAGGATGGATTAGTTATTTTAGTTAAATCCACCTCATCCACACACCTTTACATTTAAATATTCACCGTATTGTGATTTCTCTATTATAACAGTGTCCTTTGCCCATGTCATAAAAAACGCTGTTTTTCTACAATGACAGACAATTTGCTTTCTTCAAAGCCCGCAAAACATCGTACCATTTATTTATTGCGTTTGACAATATAGTTTGCAAATTCGTGGAGTAGTGTCGTATCTTTCGATAAGCGCTGTAATGCAGCAATTGCTAATTCGAAATGCTCATTTAATTTTTCCTTTGCCCCATCTAATGTTAACAATGCAGGATACGTGCTTTTCTCGCTTGCAATATCTTTTCCCGCCGTTTTCCCTAGCTGCTCAGACGTTCCTTCAATATCTAAAATATCATCTTGAATTTGGAATGCTAAGCCAATATGATGTGCATAGTCCACTAGTGCCACTCTTTCTTCAGCTGTCGCACGCGCTAAAATGGCACCTGACTCAATGCTATAACGCAGCAATGCACCCGTTTTATTGACATGCACCTGCTCAAGCTCCTGTAAATTTAATTGGCGCTTTTCGCCGTCCATATCCAAGACCTGACCACCAACCATGCCTTCTGCTCCTGCTGCAATGCTTAATAAATTAATTAATTCAATTTTTGTATCAGCTGCAATCGGCATGCGTGCTAAAATGCCGAAGCTCAACGTGTTCAGCGCATCTCCTGCTAGCGTTGCTAACGCTTCGCCATAAACGACATGATTCGTTGGCTTTCCTCGACGCAAAGCATCATCATCCATACATGGTAAATCGTCATGGATTAATGAATACGTGTGAATCATTTCAACGCAAGCCCCAACTGTATATGCCGGTGCCATGTCGACTTGAAAATAATCACAAACAGCCGCAACAAATAATGGACGAATTCTTTTGCCGCCAGCATTTAATGAATATAGCATCGAATCCTTTAATATAGTAGGTGCTACGATGTTTTCAACTAAATGCACCATTTCCTTTTCAATAGCTGGTGTATGCGCTTCGATAAATGTTGTTAATTGCATGCTTTACTTCTCTCCATTCCCCGCTTGAAACGGCTGCTTATTCCCATTTTCATCAACGATTGAAATTAATTGCTGCTCCGCATGCTGCAATTTATCATTGCAAAACTTGGAATATTCCATTCCTTTTTTATATAAATCAATCGCTTCCTCTAAAGGCACTTCGCCTTGCTCTAGCTTGCGGACAATGTCTTCTAATTCGGTCATCGCCTGTGCAAATGTTAAATTTTCCATCCATCATTCCCCCTTCTGTAGCTCAATGTCCATCACCTTCGCACGAACAATCCCATCTTGGTAATGAATTTCAATTGCATCGTCGAGCGCTAACTGTGCAGCCTCTTTGATAACTTGGTTTTCTCGATATGTTAAATTAAAGCCTTTTTCCATCATCGCCAACGGATTTAAAGCAGCAAGTGTGCGTATTGTTGAATGCAACTGTGATTTTCCCTCGTTTAAACGATGCTGTACAGCACGATTTAGCTCATTATGCAATTGTGCTAATTTTTGCTGCTCCATTTGGATTGATTTTTGAGGAGAGAAAAACTGCATTTTAGCAAATGTTTTTTCAGCCTCATTGCGTTTTTTCAGCATATATACTTGCATTGCTTGCTGCAATTTCATATCAGTGTGTGCCAAGCGCTCAATAAAAGGACGATACAATTTTTCGGGCGTTGCTAACGGATAAGATTGTTGATACTTTTGTAGACGATTCCTTTCAAAGCGAAGTTGCGCTGTTACAATTTGCTGTAACCTTGCCACATTCGTCGTAATGCGCTCCTTTAGCTCATGCTGGTTTGGCACAGCAAGCTCCGCTGCTGCTGTTGGTGTCGGTGCGCGCAAATCAGCAACAAAATCGGCAATTGTCGTATCGGTCTCATGCCCAACTGCACTAATAATTGGAATGCGACTTTCGAAAATTGCACGTGCTACAATTTCTTCATTAAAAGCCCATAAATCCTCAATTGAGCCACCGCCACGTCCTACGATTAACACATCACATTGTGCATGTCGATTGGCTAATTGAATGTTTTTGGCAATATTTGCGGCTGCACCTGCTCCTTGCACAAGCGTTGGATAGATGCATATTTCCGCCTGTGGATAGCGACGTTGAATCGTTGTGCAAATATCCCGAATTGCTGCACCTGTCGTCGCTGTCAACACGCCAATTGCTTTCGGAAAGGGCGGGATTGCTTGCTTAAAATTCGGATTGAATAAGCCTTCCCTTTGTAAAGTTTCCTTCAGCTGTTGAAAGGCGATAAATAAGCCCCCAATACCGTCTGGCTCCATTGTTTGTACATACAACTGATAAATACCTGCCGTTTCGTAAACGTTGACATCCCCACGAATATAAACCATCATGCCTTCCTCTGGCTTAAATGCGAGCTTTGCTGCTGCCGTGCGAAACATCGTTGCTTGAATGCGGGCAGCATCATCTTTTAATGTAAAATAAATGTGGCCAGAGCTATGCATTTTTACGTTAGAGAGCTCTCCTTTTACATACACTTCACGTAAATGAGGATCAGCATCAAATTTTCTTTTAATATATTTTGTCAATGCTTTGACAGTTAAATAAGAAGAGTTGCTCAAAGCGCCATCTCCCCTTTCTTTACCTTGTTCAGTTTAACTTGAAACATACTAAAAAGGAGCCATCTGAAAAGTCATTTTGAGACGGCTCCTTGCGCTTTTACGGCTGAACTGTTTTCGCTGCTGCTTGTACCGTATTTGCTAGTAGCATCGTAATCGTCATTGGACCAACGCCCCCTGGCACTGGTGTAATATGTGAGGCAATACCATCTACTGCTGCAAAATCAACATCTCCACATAAATGATTGTCCTCATCACGATTAATGCCAACATCAATGACAACAGCACCTTCTTTTACATGTTCAGCTGTAATGAAATTTGCACGACCAACAGCTGCAATTAAAATATCTGCTTGCTTTGTAAATGACGGTAAGTCAGGTGTTTTAGAGTGCGTATATGTAACCGTCGCATCTTTTTGTAACAATAGCTGTCCCATTGGCTTGCCAACAATATGACTACGTCCAACGATCACCGCATGCTTCCCAGCGACTTCAATACCGCTATGCTCCAATAATTTCATAACTCCATAAGGTGTGCATGGTAAATAAGTTTCTTGCCCAAGCATCATTTTTCCTACGCTAATTGGCGCAAAACCATCCACATCTTTGTCTGGAGAAATTGTCGCGATAACTGAATCTTCATTAATATGCTTTGGCAATGGTAGCTGCACAAGGATACCATGAATATCGTTACGCTCGTTTAACTCACGAATATGCTCAAGTAGCTGTTGTTCTGAAATCGTTTCTGGCAAAGTGATTAACTCTGAATACATGCCGATTGCTTCACACGATTTTTGCTTATTCGTCACATATGTTTTCGAGGCAGGATTATTTCCTACTAATACAACGGCTAAACCAGGTGTAACGCCCTTAGCCTTTAGCTCCTCCACTTGTTTCGCTACAGAGCCTCGAATTTCTTGACCGATTTCTTTTCCATTAATAATTGCACTTGACATACTACAATTCCTCCCAATTCACTCTATTAATTGTCTGATTGACGCTCATGACGCCTCAATTATTGTTCTGTAAATTTCGAAAGCACACCATTGACAAATTTGCTTGATTTTTCATCACCAAATACTTTACAAAGCTCGATCGCTTCGTTTAATACAACACGATTCGGCGTATCTGGTGTAAATAACAATTCATAAACAGCTAGACGTAATACAGTTCGTTCAATTTTTGGTAGACGGCTTAATGTCCAATTTTCTAGTTTGTCGCTCAGCGTCGCATCAATTTGCTCTTTTTGCTCAATTGTTCCTCGCACTAATTGCTCAAAGAAAGCATCTGATGACTGATCCTCTAAAACGTGCTCCATCGCCTCTTCAAGTGGTAAGTCGGTACTATCTAGTTGAAATAGCACTTGCACAGCTTTTTGACGTGCATCATGTCGCTTCATGATAAAAAACTCCTTCATTATTCAATATATAGCGGCTTTATCTTAGTTGAATACATTTATTCAAGATAATATCACGTCTTATCATAGCATAATTTCCCTGTCGTAGCACAGCTTGTTGCAAATTTTAAAATTTGAAAACGCTTTTATTTTTCTTGTTGCTAAAGTTTGGATTTCTTTGCTAAAATAGGATGACTGAAAGGAGCCATCTTATGTCTTATATGATTTTTATGTTCACAGCTGCTATTATAATAGGCATCGTTAGTGGTATATTCGGTTTATCCACTCACCTCATGATTATAGTGCTTTTCATACTAGCATTTATGAGCCTCGGCTATATTTTGTATACAATACAATTCTCTAAAAACATGGATAGAATCCACAAATTTTTAGAAAAAAATCAAAAGCAGCCTGTTTATCGCTATGCATTTGAAGTTGGTAACGGTTCCGCTGAATCACAGCTTGAAGCAATCGACGCTATTTTAAAAAAGTACAAATCACCTGTCATGCAAGCGACATATAAAATGCATCGCGCACTTTTGTCAAAGAATTACATACTAGCAATGCAGGAAATTCAGACAATTGCCAACAAGCCTTTAGGGCAATACTGTATTGCAACACTTTACGCATTGCAAGGCGACCACCAGCAAGCAAGACAAATCCCTCTCAAACCAGCATGGCAACAGGCTGTTGTAGAAGCAATCATTGCGTTCAATGAACAATCACCACATTATGAGGAGAAAAAGCAGCAAGCCATTGATTTAGCACGTGGTGTTCAACGTTATGTGAATGTGCATTTCTTTAAAGATTTGGAAAAGTGATATGATCCACTTTTTCAAATCTTTTTTTATAATTCTAAAATCCCGATTCGCTCAACGGAGTTACATTTTCGCTCAACCACCGCCCAAATTCGCTCATCAAATTGAAGTTTTCGCTCATCGTGACCCACACCCATCATCTTTCTACTAAATAAGACAATGAAATGACAAAACAAGTGGTTTTTTTCTACGTATGGCCTGTCCTTACTGTGAATATACTAATTAATAGGTAAAGGAGGATTGTCATTTATGTTATTGCTTTTTTTAATTAACCACTGGGCATTTTTTATTTTAGTGATGGTTTTAATGATAACTGGAGGATTATTAAGCTTCCTACTGCCACGTGTTCCAACGATTATTTTTCTACTATTCTTCGTAGCAATTAGCTTTGGCTACACACGACTTTATGACGCAGCCTACTTCACAATACCTATCCTTCTCATCACATGCATTTTCACGGCAATTCCAATTGTGCTCGTTAAATATACATTGTATTTACAGCAAATAGGAGAGCGTTTAGAAACTTCTCCATAGCTTTCTACCAAATCTGATAGGATAATTTTGAAAGCAATCGAGGGAAAACAGTTCGTTTTCATTTGACACTTTTATTTTTTAATAGAGTAGGGAGTGATAATATTGATTTGTTATCACTCCTCTTCACACATTTACCTCTAACAGTTAAATTCCAATAGAAAATTAAAATATCTTAAAACATTTTTGTTAAATTTGCCATTTCTATTGCAGCTACAGCAGCATCGTAACCTTTATTCCCTGCTTTCGTTCCTGCTCGTTCAATTGCTTGTTCAATTGTTTCAGTTGTAACGATTCCAAAAATGGTTGGCACTCCTGTTTGTAAGCCTACATTGGCAATTCCTTTTGCTGATTCGTTACATACGTAATCATAGTGCGTTGTTGCGCCACGAATAACTGTACCAAGTCCAATAACAGCATCATATTTTTGTGATTCTGCCATCTTTTTTGCTATAAAAGGTACTTCAAAAGCTCCTGGCACCCAAGCAATGTCAATGGCATTTTCCTCTACGCCATGACGCTTTAAACCGTCAATCGCACCTGCTAATAATTTATCATTAATAAACTCGTTAAAACGTCCAACAACAATACCTATTTTTAATCCTGTACCTACTAGCTGCGCTTCAAATGTTTTTACCATCATTAATTCCTCCTCTATAATAAATGAGCCATTTTTTCTTTTTTTGTATTCATATAATGAGTATTTTCTTCTACTAAACCAGCAACAAGAGGTACACGTTCCACAACAGTTATATCGTACCGTTCAAGCTGGGCTACCTTATCTGGGTTATTCGTCATTAAACGGATATGTGTAACTCCTAAATCTCGCAGCATCTGTGCGCATAAACTGTAGTCGCGTAGCTCGCTAGGAAAGCCAAGCATTTCATTCGCCTCTACTGTATCGTAGCCTTGCTCCTGCAATTCATATGCTTTTAACTTATTTAATAAGCCAATTCCTCGTCCTTCCTGCCGCATATAAAGAATTGCCCCTTCTCCTTCCTGCTCAATTTTAGCAAGTGCCGCTTGTAACTGTGCTCCACAATCACAGCGTTTCGAGCTAAAAATATCACCTGTTAAACACTCAGAGTGAATGCGAATTAGTGGTGCTTCTGCTTGTTGTAGATTTCCTTTAACAATTGCAACATGCTCTTTAGAGTCGATGAAATTCGTATAACCAATCATTATAAATTCACCATAATGTGTTGGTAGCTGAATTTTCGCTTCACGAGAGACGACCTTCTCTTTTTCAAGACGGTATCGGATTAAGCTTTCGATTGTAATGAGCTTCATATTAAATTTTTCAGCTATTTCTTTCAATTGAGGTAATCGAGCCATCGTACCATCCTCATTCATAATTTCACAAATAACCCCTGCTTGCTTGCTTCCACAAAGCATCGCTAAATCAACTGTAGCCTCTGTATGCCCAGGTCTTACAAGAACGCCATTTTCCTTTGCAATTAACGGAAAAACATGACCTGGTCGGCGAAAATGCTGTGGCTGCACATTATCATCTAGCATTTTTTCAATCGTCAATGCTCTTTGAAATGCACTAATTCCCGTAGTAGTATCCATATAATCAATACTTACTGTAAATGCTGTTTGATGATTGTCTGTATTAAATTGAACCATTGGCTCTAAGCTAAGTGAATGTGCAATTTGTGAGCTAATTGGAGTACAAATCAGCCCTTTCCCATATGTCGCCATAAAATTAATGACTTCAGGCGTTACATATTCAGCTAATACAACAAAATCACCTTCATTTTCACGATTTTCATCATCAACAACGATAACTATTTTCCCTTGTTTTAAGTCAGCAATCGCTTCTTCTATTGTGTTAAACATTTTAGCCCACCTTTAAAATCCATGTTGTCGTAAAAAGTCTTCTGTTAATGTATTTGATCTTACTTTTAATTGTTTAGCAATATACTTGCCTAGCAAATCTGTTTCGATATTGACAGTATCACCTTCACGTTTAAAGCCAAGCGTTGTCTCCCCAAATGTATGCGGAATAATTGAAACCGTAACAATCTCTTTTTGTAAATCAAAAATTGTTAAGCTAATTCCATCAATAGCGATTGACCCACGCGGTATACATAAAGCACTTGCTTCATGAGAAACTTTTATATCAAAATAAACCGCATTTGCAAATGAACGTTTACGTAAAATAACCCCTACTTCATCAATATGCCCTGATACAAAATGACCTCCAAATCGACCATTGGCAATCATAGCACGCTCTAAATTTACAGAGGCTCCTACTTGTAATTGTGCAAGTGATGTTGCACGTATCGTCTCAGGCATAACATCAGCTGTGAAGTTCGTGCTAGTGAAGCTTGTGACAGTTAAACATACACCATTCACTGCGATGCTATCGCCGACCTTCAAATCTTGCATTATTTTTCGAGCACCAATCGTAAAAACAATTGATTCTTGCCCTTTTGTCATTTGCTTAATCGTGCCTAGCTCCTCAATAATCCCTGTAAACAAATGCTCACCTCATTTCATTGTCATTGTTAATTTAATGGCCTCACCTATTTTTTCAACGTCAGTAAAAATAAATTCCTCCTGCAATGTTGCCATCGAAAGTGCCCCAGAACCTAATAGCTTCGGCGCAATATATATAATCATTTTTTGTACAAATCGTTGTTGTAAAAAGACATCCGCCATTTGGCTGCCTGCCTCAACGTATAATGTCATAATGCCTTCATCCGCTAGCGTCCTTAAAATATTTCGCAAGGAACAATCCTCTATTACAAAGGTACGAACGCCTGACAAGTTCCGAGCCTTTGATGTAAAAAGCCAAGTTTGAGCCATTTTATCGTTAAAGACTTTTGCTGCACTCGGAACCTTTCCATCTCGGTCCATAACAACTCGAATTGGTTGTTTATTTGAAGAGCTAAGCCGATTTGTTAAGCTTGGGTTGTCAATACAAACAGTGTTTGAACCAACCAAAATAGCATCATGTATGGAGCGAGCATAATGAACATCCTTCTGAACCTCCTTACCTGTAATTGCCGTTCGCTGCCCTTTCTCGGCGTTAATTTTACCGTCTATCGAAATGGCTTGCTTCAACGTAACATAAGGTAAACGATGTACAATGTAGTAGAAAAATGCTTCATTAATCGCTTTTGCCCCATCTTCACATAATCCAATACTTACTGTAATGCCTGCCTCCTCTAGCCTTCGAGCACCACTTCCAGCTATAAGTGGATTTGGGTCAAGCGTTGCAATAAATACATGGGCTACCTGTGCTTTTATAAGCGCCTCAACACAGGGACCAGTTCGTCCAACATGGCTACAGGGCTCCAGCGTCACATAAACATTCGCCCCTTTAGCTTTCTCACCCGCGATTTTTAATGCATTAATCTCCGCATGTGCCTCACCTGATTTAAGGTGAGCGCCAAAGCCTACAACCTCCTGATTATTTGTAATGACACACCCAACTAGCGGATTGGGAGAAGTTTGATTACTTCCTGATTTCGCTAAATTCAAAGCGAATTGCATTGCTTGCTCGTCATTCATACAGCCACCTCCTTTTAAATTAAAAAAGCCTCCTAAAAAAGGGGCTTTTACGGAGAAGGCATCGCTAAATAAACCAGCACTTTTGCTAGTTTTTTGCCTAATCCTTCTCTCATCCAGACTATTACTGTCGGCTTCGGAATTTCACCGAATCCTGCTTAAAAAGCTCGCGGGCTTTACCGCCGATTGGGACTTACACCCGACCCCGAAGGAATGCTATTCAATTAAAAAACCCCACATTTTTTTGTGGGGTCTGAAAAAAGGCATCATCAAATAAACTAGCGTTTGGGCTAGTTTTTTGCCTACCTTCTCTCATCCAGACTATTACTGTCGGCTTCGGAATTTCACCGAATCCTGCTTAAAAAGCTCGCGGGCTTTACCGCCGATTGGGACTTGCACCCGACCCCGAAGGCATGTTATTCAATTAAAAAACCCCACATTTTTTTGTGGGGTCTGAAAAAAGGCATCATCAAATAAACTAGCGTTTGGGCTAGTTTTTTGCCTACCTTCTCTCATCCAGACTATTACTGTCGGCTTCGGAATTTCACCGAATCCTGCTTTAAAAAAGCTCGCGGGCTTTACCGCCGATTGGGACTTGCACCCGACCCCGAAGGCATGTTATTCAATTAAAAAACCCCACATTTTTTGTGAGGTCTGAAAAAAGGCGTCATCAAATAAACTAGCGTTTTGGCTAGTTTTTTGCCTACCTTCTCTCATCCAGACTATTACTGTCGGCTTCGGAATTTCACCGAATCCTGCTTTAAAAAAGCTCGCGGGCTTTACCGCCGATTGGGACTTACACCCGACCCCGAAGGTAATATTTATAATTGCATCTAATTATACAGCAATAATAATAAAAATCTAGCCATTTGACAAACAAAAAAACTCTTGCACTTTTCTCAATAGAATCTATTTTCATATTATGAACATCACTAACCATATTACTTCAAAGAAATTATTCTAGTTAAGTTGTATATTGCACAGTCACAATAAATTGACTAAGAAGTATGACCATTAATAAAAAGGAGCATTTATACGGACAACAAAACAACCGTATTTTCTTCGTAGTAGTTCTCATTAAACAATCGAAGGAAATTGGTAATAGCGGCACATGCTGCTAGATGAAACATCCCCTTAATCAGATGGAATCAACTAATAAGTTGAACCATATAACAAATAAAGGAGATTAAAATTCCCAAAATATAATATGTGCACAAAAGCTCATCAAATGACAGGCTTTTCCTTTGTCACAAAATTGACACATAAAATAACCGAATTTTCTAATTATTCTGTTGACTCGTATACTCTGTTATAATACAATACGAATATAAAATAAAAAATATATAACAGTTACTGTTGAGGAGGAAATGAAAATGTTAGAAAACGTAGTCGAATTTTTCAAAAACTTACCTGAGAAAACTTGTGTACAGTGTGGCAAAAAGATGGAAGAGCAAAGCGAGTGCTACAGTCATAGCTGCGAGCATTGCAATAATCATTAATACATAAAAGCTGTCGGTTCAATGTCCGACAGCTTTTTCTCTTAAATATCAAAATCGCTTTCTTCTGTAGTCAAGCTTGAGGATTAATGATGTGCTCCTGATTCCCCTCCAATGATTGGAGCATTAGATTTTAACGCTTGTTTATCACTTTCTGATAGCTCACCTACAATTAATAACTTTGTTGGTGTGATGATTGAATCGTTATTACTTGCATGTACTTGAATATAGTAAAGCCCCTCACTTTCAAAATCCATATTTAAACTAAATTGACCATTCCCATCATTTGAAGCTTCAGTCATTCCATATGTAACGGTTCCATCCTGTTTCCACATTTTTAAATGAACATATTGTGGATTCTCTACCGCATCTCCATTTTGTGTAAGGTTAACCTTAATTGTGACAGCTTTTGTTGGTTCAAGGAGGTCTGGTAAGATGATTTCAGCTTCAAGTGGGGTTTCTTGCTTATACAATTGACTTGCATTAGGATTGGCTGAGCATGCACTTATCATATAGCACGTTAATAAAATGATAAGCAAAAATTGTATTTTATTCATTGAATAATCTCCTTTTATTTAGGCGTTAAAAAATTGCTTCATAGCAGGGATACGTTGAATAATGAGCCAATCTACTACCCATACAATGATTAGAGATATGCCCACAAGAGGGAAAACAACTCCAATAAAAATTAGCATCCATAAAAAGCCCTTCATCTTACTAGCACTTGGAGCGATTGGTGCACCTAATTTTTTACTAGGCTTTCGTTTTAACCATAAATAAAACCCGCTTATTGCAGTTAGTACAATTCCTATACACACCAATAACCCTATTATTTGATTCACAATTCCAAATTGAGTTCCTTTATGCAATGTAATTCCCCATGCAATGATTTTCCCCATAAATCGGTAATGATCATAGCGATAATCCGCTAATACTGCACCAGAATATTGGTCAATATGCATGGTTACTTCATTTTGCACCTTGGCTGGAAAAGCAGAAAATGTATACACACCTTCTTTTGTTTGAGGAATATAAATTGTATAACTAGGATCAATGCTTTTACTCTCTGCAATTTCTATCAAATGATCAATTGACACTACTTTATAGTCTAGTATGGTCGATGTGGGTACATCTAAATTTTCAGCAGCCCACGGAACCTCTGCGATTTCCTTTGTTTTGGTAATAGATGCTGGAGCACTCCCTGTCCAAATAGATGGTGGGTAGCCTATACCTGTATTCGTCACGATATTTTGGAAATTAGTACCCCAAAATCCTGACCACGGCAAACCTGTCATAATTAAAAATAGTATCCCAGCAGTCAGCCAAAATGCAGGTACCGCATGCAAATCTCTTCGGAAAATTTTCTGCCCCATTTTAAGACGGGGATATAAAACGCCTGCCATACCTTGACTTTTTCGAGGCAGCCACAAATATAAACCCGTCATAATTAATACAATCGCCCAACAAGTCACTAATTCTACAATACGATCACCGATTGTCCCCATCATTAATTCGCCATGTATTTTCTCAATCTTATCCATTATTCGGGTATTATTATCTAATTGACCAAGCTCATTTCCTGTATACGGATCGATAAAAATTGTAAATGACTTACCATCTAAATTAATTCCTATTTCGCTGGAACGTGACTCGTCCTCCCCTGGTCGATAGCTCATCACTCTTGCTTCTGGATAAAGCTCTTTCACTGTGGCAATTTGCTGATCAGCAGAAATTCTTTCACCAATTGGTTTTACTTCATAGTATTCTTGATACAAATATTGATCTATCTGTGGTTGAAATAGATAGATGCCACCTGTAATTGCTAATATCACTAAAAATGGGGCAATGATTAAGCCCGCATAAAAATGCCATCTCCATATTGTTTTATAAAACACACCTCTTGATTGTTTACTATTTTTATTACGCATTCACTGACACTCCTTTTAAAACGGTGATATTAGACTAGTATAAAAGAAAAATATGAACGAAGAATGAAATAACTGATTATATATAAATTTTTTACTCTATAAATGCCACAATCATAGCTATGGACATGGAAAAGTAAATTAGTTGTGAAGCAGTATGAAACTTTTCCTATCTTCTTTCGTATACAAATAGGAAAGGAGTGACAAAAATGGAACGACAAGAAGTGTTAACAATGAACAATTTAACGAAAAGCTATGGCAATAAAGAAGTGCTAAAAGGTGTTGACTTACGTGTATATCAAGGAGAAATTATTGGCTATATCGGACCGAATGGAGCTGGTAAAAGTACAACAGTCAAGCTGATTTTAGGCATTGAGGAAAATTATGATGGTGACATTCACTTATTTGGGGAAAATATTAAAAATAACCCGATTGACTACAAGCGGAAAATTGGCTATGTGCCTGAAATCGCTGATGTTTATGACAACTTAACAGGCTATGAGTATTTAACATTTGTTGGGCAGCTTTATGGCTTGTCTTTAGAGGACGCTGCACATAAATCGGAAGCTTTAATGCAATTGTTCGGTGTTGGTGAAGCTTATCATTCACGTATTTCCTCCTACTCAAAGGGGATGCGCCAAAAGCTGTTAATTATTTCAAGCGTTTTACATAATCCAGATATTTTATTTTTAGATGAGCCGATTAATGGCCTAGACGCTAATAGTGTGATGATTTTCAAGGAAATTTTAACGCAGTTAGCTGCGCAAGGGAAAACGATTTTCTACTCGTCACACATTATGGACGTTGTCGAAAAAATTAGTAGCCGCATCATTTTATTGCATGATGGCAAAGTAGCAGCAGATGGGACATTTGAAGAACTGCAGGCGACAAATACAGAAGGTACATTGGAGCGCATTTTCAACCAATTAACAGGCTTTGACCGCCATCAAGAAATCGGTGAGCAATTCGTAGCCGTTGTTGGCGGAGGTACACAATGACAGACTTTAAAATTTTAAGATTGCTCGATAAAATGCGCTTTCTATTTCATAAAATCGGTATTGATTATGCGGTCATGCGTCAAATTTTGCAGATTAAACTGACAATGGATGAGCGCAAAGTACCAACTTTGTTTAATCAATCCTCCAAGAAAAAGCCAGATGCTAAATATGGCTATATTAAATCATTGTGGATTTACACATTGATCGGACTAATGCTTATTCCATTTCTTGCTTTTGGAACGCAATTTTTATTTCAAATGAGTATTAGCTATGCCATCATTCTTTTCGTTATTATGACATCGATGATTTCGGATTTTTCTTCTGTTTTGCTTGATTTGCGTGACCGTCATATTCTTGGTACAAAGCCAATTTCCTCACGCACAATCAATGCAGCGAAAATCATTCATATTACTATCTATTTAAGTTATTTAACGATTGCTCTTATGACGATTCCACTCATCGTTGCCCTATTTAAACAAGGTGTGCTGTTTTTCCTTATCACATTGGCAGAGCTTGTACTGAGCAATATTTTAATTGTCGTATTCACAGCGATGTTATATATAGCCGTTTTACGTTTTTTTGATGGCGAGAAATTAAAGGATATGATTAATTATGTACAAATTGGCTTAACGCTTGCGATGATGATTGGCTATCAAGTTGTCATACGCTCCTTTGAGTTTGTCGATTTAAGCATGACAATAGAGCCCGCTTGGTGGCATTTTTTCCTTGTCCCAATGTGGTTTGCAGCACCATATGAATTGCTGCTCAATGGGACAGTGAACTTTTTCACTGTGACGATGAGCCTACTGGCAATTATCATACCTTTTGCCGCCTTATGGTTATATATTCAGCTCATTCCGACATTTGAACGCAATTTGCAAAAGCTGTTAGCAACAAGTAAGTCGAAAAAAACGACAACAAATCGTTTCAAAGCTTTCCTGCTCAGCCTGCTTTGCCGAACACATGAGGAACGAGCCTTTTACCGCTTCGCTACTTTAATGATGAAAAAGGAGCGCGATTTTAAACTGAAGGTTTACCCTTCTCTCGGCTTTTCAATTGTGATTCCATTTATTTTTATTTTTAATACAATGCGTGACGAAACAGCAAATTTTGCGACAAGCAGTAGCTATTTAACGATTTATTTTTCAATGCTCATTATTCCAACCGCTTTGTTGATGCTACAATATTCAACAAACTATAAAGGTGCTTGGCTGTTCAAAGCTGTACCTATTACAAACTTTACAATATATAAGAAAGCTGCATTGAAAGCCTTTCTTGTGCAATTATATACGCCACTTTATTTAATGATTAGCATCATTTTTTGCTTGATTTACGGCGTGCGCGTCTTGCCTGATTTACTTATCGTATTTGCCGTAAGCTGTCTATATAGTGCTATTTGCTATATTGCCTCAAGGCTAGCACTTCCGTTTTCGGAGCCAGCTGCACAAACGAACGAAGCACAAGGTTGGAAAGCCCTTGCGCTATTGCTACCGCTCATCCCATTTGTCTTTGTTCATTCTATTCTCCTGAAAGTAGATGACTTATGGATGTACGTTTATTTAATCATGTTAATTGTAAGTAATGCTGCACTTTGGAAAGTATTATTTAGAGAGAAAAAAGCGAATATCTAATTTTGATGCAAGTAGGATATTTTTCAAAAGTCTTCTATTATAAATCTATCTTATCCATCCAAAGACACGAGTGAAATTCAATTACACTCGTGTTTTTTCATTATTATGTATGTCGAATATGAACAGCGCCTTCGCAATTTTCTTGCTCGTTCCATTCCACTTGAATTTCAAATGTCCCTTCCTCGAAAAACAGTGGAAATCTCCTGCGAATAGAGGCTTGCATTGGCAGCTTATCTACATCGGCGATTTTCACCCACATTGCCTTTCCTTCTGGCGAATCTTCAATTAATGTACCGCTAAAATCTGTTGCTAAATAATTGAAAATCATATATCTATCATTTTTTGTGGGATTCACATACTCATACAAGCCTTTATAAATGAGTCTATGTATTAGCAAGCCAGTTTCTTCCCTCACTTCTCGAATGGCACTAGCAGCGATGCTTTCAGGAAATTCCACCTTGCCACCTGGTGGAATAAAGCCTTTAAAATGATCGTGCTGCCGATCTAGCAATAGCACCTCGTCCCCGCGCTGTATCATACATAATGTCCACATTTTATAACGAACCATTTTTTCAATCCCTCTATTCGCTCATTTTAATAATTTTTGTTGGAAGTTGTCCTTCACTTGTGACCATTCCTCTATCGTAATGCTGTATAAATGCGAGTGGCGTAGCGTGCCGTTTTTACGCACCATATGATTGCGCAAAATGCCCTCTTTTTTGGCACCGATGCGTTCGATTGCTTGCTGGGAGCGTATATTTTCATTATCTGTTTTGAGCTGTACGCGATTCATCGCAAGCTGTTCAAAGCAATAGGCTAACAGCAGATATTTGCAATTGGTGTTAATCGCCGTACCCCAGTATGCCAGTGTTAGCCATGTAAAGCCGATTTCTAATCGCTTATGTGTATTGTCAATATCAAAAAGAGTCGTTGTACCAATTACTTTTTTTGTTGCTTCATCTATGATAGTAAAAGTAAATGCCGTACCTGCTAGACGTTTTTCGATTGTAGCATCCACATAATTTTCCACCGCCTCCTTCGTCATCAAATTCATTGTTGTATGTGCCCAAATTCGCTCATCATGCGCCGCCTCATAAATACCCTTTATATGCGCTCGCTCAATCGGCTCTAAACGCACAACCTCATTATGTAATATCACCATTGGAATTCCCCCATTAGATTAAAGTTTCATTTTATTATACAGAAACGCAATCTGAATATTAAGACAGAAATATCAACAAAACAACATTTTTTTGTTACGATAGATATATTGGAAAGATAGAAAGAAGGTTTTTTTATGAGGAACCATGCACTGCCAATCATCTATGTAGCGATTATTGCCTTTTTAGGTGGCTGGCTTTTTTCACTGCTATCATTACCAATCCCATGGATGATTGGTCCACTTTTTTCTGTATTGCTTGCTCAATTTTTTATTCGTACACCGTTGAAATGGCCAGCACAGTTGCGCAATATTGGGCTCGTCATTATCGGTATTACAATCGGTGAAAACTTTTCTTTAAGCATTTTACAAACGATGGGCACGATGTTTTGGTATATGCTAGCAATTAATATTGTTTTCGTGCTGCTTTGTTTGTTGCTCGCATTTATTACAGCTAAATATACATCAATGTCGCTACATACAGCTGTATTAGCAAGCGTTCCTGGTGCACTTGGACAAATTATCGTCTTCGCCTCAGAGGAAAAAGGGGTTGATCTTGCCGCTGTCACTTATTTTCATTTAATCCGTGTGTTAGCTGTCGTGAGTGTAGTTCCCTTTTTAGTTTCAGGGCATGTTGTACAACAAAATATTGATATGACCGCCTCTCCACTATGGGCTATTGCCATTTTAATTGGCGTGAGCTTTCTTTTCGCTATCGTTGTTGGCAAGCTGCATATACCGACACCTTTCTTTTTAGGTCCAGTCCTTTTAGGTATAGTACTAAATGTGATGCAGTTCGACATTCCTGTTATTTCTTTAGATGTATTACACCTCGCACAAATTGCTGTTGGTGCTCATATCGGCTTACTATTAACACCGGGCGCCTTACGCTTACCTAAACGCATACTACTATTCGGCTTAATGAATGTCGTGTTGCTGATGTTGGTGAGCTTTTTATGTGCCAGACTCGTCATGGCAATGCTAGATTATACCTTTGCGTCTAGCTTTTTAAGCACTGCGCCTGGTGGCATGGATCAAATGGCCTTGATTGCAACAGCGATTCATGCAGATGCTGACATTGTCACCGTTTTCCAGCTAGCACGCATGCTATTTTTGTCATTTATTATCATCCCGTTATTGAAAAAGTACAGCACTCGACTGGAGCGTTAATGCTCTAGTCGCCTTGGTCGAAATAGCTCTCCATATGCCGCCCCACCTAAAATTAGCACAGCCCCGATGATTTGTAGAGGGCTTAATCGTTCTGCTAAAATCATCACTGAAAAAATTAATGCGGAGAGTGGCTCTAAATAACCGAGGATGGAGACCGATTGAACAGGTAAATGACCGATGGAAGAAAAATATTTGTAATGAGCATGAAATTTTACTCACACAAATTAAAGAATTACAGGGGATGCAGTCTGGCACTATTCGCATTGGCACCTTTTCAAGTGTCGCAACACATTGGCTACCAAATATCATCAAAATATTTAAAAAAGATTATCCACATATTGATTTTGAATTGCTGTTAGGCGATTATACAGAAATTGAAGGCTGGATTACTGAAGGGCGAGTAGATTTTGGCTTTTTACGACTATCAACTGCTACAGAGCTAGAAACGATTTTTTTAGTGCAAGATCGCTTATTAGTAGTCCTACCAGAAGACCATGCCTTTGCTCATTGTGAGCGGTTCCCTATTAGTGAACTATGCAAAAATCCATTTATGCTATTAGAAAAAGGCGCAAAGGCAGAAATCTCCGAAATTTTTGGGCAGCACCAAACCTCACCTATTATTCATTTTACGACATGGGATGACTATGCCATTATGTCGATGATTGAAAACGGTTTAGGAATTAGTATACTGCCTGAGCTTATTTTGCAGCGCATTCCATATAACCTTATTGCGAAGGAGCTAGAAGTCCCTGCCTTTCGCAATATCGGTCTTGCCATGAGAAATCAACAATCCTTATCCATTGCAGCAAAAAGCTTTTTGCACTACTTAGCATATCGAAAAAAATAAAAAGTTATTTCCAAACAACCTTCTATGACAAAGTAGCAATGTATGATCTGCTTGCTTCTCAACAAAAAATTTTATTTGCATTTTTCAATAAGCTATGCATATAATAAAAATAGACCGACAGTCGGTCATATCAGGAGGCATCTGTTATGAGAATCGTGAAAGAGCATGAAGAACGACGCACTGAAATATTAAATACTGCACAAACGCTTTTTGCTACAAAAGGCTATACAAAAACAACGATCAATGACATTTTACAGGCAATCGGCATTGCGAAAGGCACTTTCTATCATTATTTCAAATCGAAAGAGGAGGTGCTTGATGCGATTATTGAACGCATCATTCAAGCAGATGTAGCAAAGGCGCAGCATATTGCCTCAGACTCTACCCTATCAGCAATGGAGAAAATATTTGCGATTTTACTGGCACAAGCACCTCAACAAGATCCTTATAAGGAGCAATTGATTGAGCATTTTCACCAGCCAGATAATGCAGAGATGCATCAAAAAAGCTTAGTGCAGGCTATTGTTCATTTGTCACCCATTTTAACAGAGGTGATTGAGCAAGGTATCGAAGAGAACATTTTTCATACAAACTATCCGCAGGAAACCGTTGAGTTTTTGCTTGTTTCTGCACAAGTTATTTTTGATGATGGCTTCTTTCAATGGCAGCCAGAGGAAATGCTACAAAGAGCAACAGCCTTTGTGCAGCTAATCGAGCGTGCTTTAGGGGCTAAAGAAGGTAGCTTCCAAAAGATGCTAGATATCTTATTAAAGTAAAGCGAGTCGAATAAAGATTCGCTTTCTATTTCCAACAAAACAGACCGACAGTCGGTCTAAAAATAAGGAGGATTTTATGCTATCTATTCGTGAACCTGCTTTTTCAAAGGATTTTGCACTTGTTGTTTTGGGGCAGATTATTTCCATTTTAGGAGCTGCTTTATTGCGCTTTGCTTTATCGCTTTATGTATTAGATATAACAGGTCGAGCCGATATATTTGCAGGACTGCTTGCATTATCTAGCGTTCCACTTCTTTTGTCACCCATCGGTGGAGCACTAGCCGACCGCTTTAATCGCCGTAATTTAATGGTTGTATTTGATTTAATCAGTGGCATTATTATTTGTTGCTTATTTTTATCCTTATTGATGCAGCAGCCATCTATTGTTGCGATTGGCATTGTTATGACTTTATTGGCATTGATTAGTGCTATGTATTCGCCTGCTGTGATTGCTAGTATTCCACTTCTTGTAGCGGACAATAAGCTAGAGCAGGCAAACGGCATCGTTCAAGCTATACAAGCCTTGTCACAAGTAGCCGCGCCTGTTTTAGGTGGCGTGCTTTACGCAATGCTCCCATTCAAAACGCTTGTTATCGTTAGTGCTATTTTGTTTTTTTGCTCTGCCCTATTGGAAATGTTTATTAGCATTCCTTTTGTCAAGCAGGCTCAGCCACCCTCCATTTTAAAAGACTTGCAGCTAGGCTTTCTCTATGTTGGGCAGCATACCTTTATTGTAAAGTGCATTGTACTTGCAGCAAGCTTAAATTTGTTATTAACGCCCTTCTTTATCGTTGCTGTTCCGATTATTTTACGAATAGCCATGCAGGCAAGCGATATGCTCTATGGTATAGCAATGGGAGTTATTGATTTTGCTACAATTATCGGCGCATTGTCTATCGGTTTATTTGCCAAGCATTTACGTATGAATCGCCTTTATCGATGGCTTTTTGTTATTGCATTATTGACAATGCCGATTGCTTTGACCGTAACACCTTCCGTCTTACAGCACAGCTTTATTTTATCCATTTTAATTTTTATAGGCTGTAGCATCGCGATTGCAATGCTAATTACAATACTTTCTATTTTCGTAATAACGGCTGTGCAAAAACAAACACCTAATGCGCATCTCGGTAAAGTGATGGCTATTATTACAGCGAGTGCCCAATGCACTGCTCCCCTCGGTCAAATTTTATATGGCATTATCTTTGAGGTGACACAGCAGACTATGTATTGGTCCATATTACTAATGAGCTGTGCTGTATTACTATTAGCCCTTCTAGCTAAAAAAATGTGGTCGCATACAGAAAGTGAGGAAACGCTATGATTTTTCGCATGGCACAACGAGATATTGTACGAAATCGCATATTAACATTAACTTTAATCGCCTTTATATCGCTCTCTTCTTTTTTAATGGCAAGTGCCACAACGATGGTAGTTCATTTATTTACATCTATAGAGCAATTTTTTCAGCAGGCAAAGGCACCACACTTTGTACAAATGCATGCAGGTCCCATCAATCAGCAGCAAATTGAGGCATTTGTTATGGAGCACCCCTTTGTTGAAGCACAGCAAACCGTTGATATGCTGACAATTGAACAAACACAGCTTTTTATTGAAAATCGCACACAAAGTGAGGCAATGAATAGCAGTGTAATGGATAGTAGCTTCGTTACTCAAAACCAGTTATTTGATTTTCTATTGGATGAAGCAAACCAACCACTGCAAGTTGCACAAGGAGAGATTGCTGTACCGATTTATTACATGGAAAAGTATCATTTACAGCTTGGCGATAAAATATGGTTTGCCAATGAGCAAGTTGAAAAGGAATTTACTATTTCGAGCTTTACGCGTGATGTACAAATGAACCCATCCATCGTTAGCTCCAAGCGCTTTGTTATTCATCAGGAGGATTGGCATACTTTAGCCCAATCCATCACACAGCATGAGTATTTAATTGAATTTTTAGTGACGGAGCAGGCACAAATACAGCAGCTAGAGCAACTATATCAAGCATCTAATTTACCAAAGCAAGGACCAACCGTTACGTACCCGCTTTTTAAAATGCTAAATATGCTAACGGATGGTTTGAATGTGGTAATTGTGCTCTTTCTAAGCATCCTGTTAATGATTGTCGCTATGCTCTGCATTCGTTTAACCGTTATGACAACATTGGAGGAGGATATACGTGAAATTGCTGTTATGAAGGGTATCGGCATTGCGAATAAGCAAATTCGCCTGCTTTATTTAGGAAAGTATATTGCGATTACTGTGCTGGCTGGCATTAGTGGTTACCTGCTGTCATTGTTTATCATACAGCACTTCACGGCGAATATGGCACGCTATTTAGGACAATTCCATATGACTATACCCCACTATTTCTTGTCATTTAGCAGTGTTGCATTCATTTGTTTAATCGCCATACTATATTGCTATTTCGTTTTAAAAAAATGTGAACGTATTTCTGTTGTGGAAGCTTTTCGCCAAGGAGCTGCAACAGAGAAAACAATTGCCCTTGCTAACAGCAAGCTTCCGTCTATTAATCTATTGCTTGGTATAAAAGATATTGTTGTACGCTTTCCAATGTATCGCTTAATTGCTGCAGTTTTTATGATTGCTTGCTTTATGATGCTCGTGCCACTAAATTTATTGCAAACAGTGAAGTCACCAGACTTTATTACGTATATGGGTGCGAGTAAAAGCGATATACGCATCGACCTGCCCTACAATGACGCTACTCGCAGACAATTTGAATCTATTCAAGCTACCCTTGCACAGGATGTAGAGGTGGAAAAACACGCGACCTTTACAACGGCAAAGTTTATGGTGGAAACAGCGGATAAACAATATGACAGTATACAAGTGGAGATTGGTGATTTTACAGCATTTCCTTTACGTTATGTGGAAGGGGCTGCACCAACGCAAAAGGGTTCAATTGCCCTTTCAGTTTTACAGGCACGTGAACTTGCTGTGGATGTAGGCGATTCATTCACAATTATCGTTGATAGAGTGCCAAAGCAAGTAACGGTTTCAGGTATTTATCAGGATATTACCAATGGTGGAAAAACAGCTAAGGCACAGCTACCGCTCAACGCAGCTACACCTATTCTTTGGTATGTCATTAACATCAATGTTACAGATGGCGTTGCGACTGAGGAAAAAATAGAGGCATATCGTGCTCTATTTAAAACAGCAAAAGTGACTGATATGACACATTATATTAGCCAAACACTTGGTGCAAACATTGCACAGCTCAAGCAAATCACAGTGCTTGCTATCATCGTATCATTATCTATTGCCATATGTATTACAGCGATGTTTATCAATCTGCTGCTTGCGAAGGATGCGAGACAAATCGCCATTTTACAAAGCTTAGGCTTTTCAAAGCAAGCGATTCGTGCACAATATATGACACGTGCAATAACGCTTTTAATTATTTCAATTATAATAGGAACAATTTTATCTAACACTGTTGGACAATATTTAATTAACAAGCTTGCGACGCTTATTGGCGCATCACATATTACGTTGATTACCTATCCATTGCAGGCTTATTTCTTCTATCCATTACTATTTATTTGCGCCGTTACATGGACTGTTTTATTAGCAACCACAAAGCTTCAGCGACATTCTGCGATAACAATTTTAGGAGGGAATGAATGATGACAATTTTAAAAGTACAGCAGTTACAAAAAACATACGTTGTCGGTAACACGGAACATCAAGTGTTGAAAAATATTCAGCTGACCATTCAAAAAGGAGAATTCGTTTCTATTATGGGACCTTCAGGCTGTGGTAAATCTACTTTACTTTACACAGTCAGCGGCATGGATCAAGCAACATCAGGTCAGATTACCTTTCTACAGCACAATATTAGCACGATGGCTGAGCCACAATTAGCTAAATTGCGACTTGAAGCAATGGGCTTTATTTTTCAGCAGCATCATCTACTGAAAAATTTAAATTTATTTGACAATATCGTTCTATCTGCTTATTTAGCTAAAAAACATAGCCGTCAAAAAATTAATACACAGGCTACACAGCTAATGGCTAAGCTAGGTATCGCACAATTAGCTAAAAATGATATTACTCAAGCATCTGGTGGTCAATTACAAAGAGTTGCCATTTGTCGCGCATTAATCAACAATCCAGCAATTTTATTTGGAGATGAACCAACAGGAGCTTTAAATACAGCTGCTACCTCTGAGGTAATGGACGTATTAACAACAATTAATCAAGAAGGAACAACGATTTTACTCGCAACTCATGATGCGAAAGTGGCTGCCAAAACCGAGCGTGTGTTATTTATGCTTGATGGTGAAATCATTGCTGAGACAACTCTAGGAAAATACGATCCTATAAATAGCGATTTATTTAAACGAGAGCAGCAGTTAAATCGTTGGCTTGTACAGCTTGGGTTTTAATAGGCTAAGATATACGAAAAAGTTCAGATATAACACTATTTTAATGAATGCAAAATCCCTAACATCCTTAGGGCAACAGGATGTTAAACACTCACTATTCATCGCAGCACCTATAGAGGTGGGCATTTTCTACTGAATCATGACAAAAAGCCATTCTCGTCTAGTTGACGAAAATGGCTCTTTTTGATTATGCGTATTTCGATAGCATTCTTTCTACATCTTCTTTAATAGTAACAAGACTTTGTGCTTCGTCCACTAATTTTTGCATCGTCATTAATTCATCATCACTTATTTCCACTAATTCCTCAAACATTTCGACAGATTCACGGGAAATAAAAGCAATCTGGTTGAGTGTTGACATAATTTGCTGTGAGCTAGAAGATAGCTCCTCTGTGCTTGCTGAAGAGTTCAAATTATTTTCAGCAATGACTTCTGTCGTTGACAAAATTTGTCCAAACATGCTGCTAGCGCCAATAATTGTCTCATTCGCTTCGCCGAACTCTTCCGTTCCTTGGCGCATCGATTTTACCAAAACTTCTGTTTCTTCTTGTATGTTTTTCACGATATCTGCTACCTCGGCTGAAGACAGACGAGATTGCTCTGCCAAATTGCGGACTTCATCTGCCACAACCGCAAAGCCTTTACCGTGCTCACCTGCACGTGCTGCTTCAATTGCTGCGTTTAATGCTAATAAATTGATTTGCTCTGTAATACCTGTAATCACCTTAACAATTGAGCCAATTTCATTTGACTTTTCACCAAGTTTATTCATTGCCTCTAATGTTACTTCAATCGTTTGACCAAATTGCTCCATTTTTGCTAAGGAATTTTGTAGCTTTTCATTGCCTTCCTTTGTTAAATCGAGCGTGCTTGTGGATTGCTCTGAAATTTGATTTGATCTTTGTGATAAATCATCAATTGCATGTGCCATATCTTCCATCGATACCGTGCTTTCTTCAATTGCAACCAATTGTTTTTCCAAACCTCTGCCTACCTCATCAATAGCCGCTCGCACGATATCCGCTTTTTCAGCTGCGTTTTCACCATTTTCAGAAAGGCTACCACCTATTTGATGTACGTTAGTAGAAAAGGACAGAAAGTTTTCTCTTACGCGACTAAAATGGTCGATTAACTGATTGAATACAGCATGCTCCGCACTTTTTTCTTCTACTTTATTAGGCATATGACCTGTAGCTAATTCCTTCATGCCATTTACTAGTTCTTTATTCACACTTCTAATTGCTGCATAGCGATAAGCTAAATATGCAGTTATCCCAGCTAAAATAACAATAATACCTATTAATATAACTACCATGATAATTATCTCCCTAATTGAAATGATTAAAGTTCTCTTGCAATAATATATGTACCATCAGCGATTTCTGAAGGAATTCCTTGCAATCTCTCGTTTTGCTGATATGGATGGCAAATGGTATTGCCTTCTTTGTCCACATATTTAGTCATATTGAAAAACTTTTCCAAAAGACGCATCGATTTAGGGTTTGTAGCTTCACCAATCACCAGCTCTACTCCTTGCAGTGCAGCCTTTGTAAAGAGCTGTTCAGCTAATTGCTGCACAATCTCTTGTCGGTTATGCTCCGCCATTACGCCTAACATAAACAAATGTAATATTTGCCCATCTTGAATTTCTTTTCCTTTACGCTTTTCATAGTCAGCAATAAAACGCCCTGTTACATCATTTAGAACATGCATAACAACGTTCATATCAGCTAGAGGTCCTTCAAATAAATCTTCCTCTGCCACCTCTGGTGCATTCACATCGCCAGCAAGTACACCTACCACACGCCCGTCCTCATTTAAAGCAACCGCACAATAGCCTTGCTCTACTGTAGAATGTAAATACTCACTTGTAAATGTACAAAAATCTTCATACTCCAGACTTAATTGCCCTACAATTGGCTCCTGGATCCATTTGCCTGCAACATCTATTCCAATAAATGTACGTGCTAAACATTCAGCCGCTTGTTGGATTAAATCTGGCTTCTCTTTTGTAATAATTTCATATGTGTAAAAATTCAATGCTGTACTCACTTGTTGACATCCCTTCAAATTAATCAATTACGCCGATTATAGAAGTTAGAACTTCTATATTTGACGCTTTATTTATCCTTACTGCTGAGTTACTGAATCAGGTTAAAATACGCTTGTACGTTTTAAACTATCGACAAACGTTCCTGGAAATTCAATTCTCTCAAGTACGTTTCTTATTTGGACTTGTGCAATTTTCGATGCGGGCTTTACAACAATTATGTCTTTAAAGCCTAATGAGGCATAGAATAGCATGGCGCCCTCCATTTGTGGTACAACTTTGGAAGGGGTAGGTGTTTGATAAATAGCATCAATGACAAATGTATATTGCTGTTTTGGTATTGTACTGATTGTTTCTTGTAAGTCGACCATATACGCCTCCGCATCTTCTTCACGAATTAGCCCATTTACCCTTACATGCACTTCTTTCATATTTTGCTCAATGGCCATTTTGTATTTCTTTTTATCTACGACTATCATACTTGCTCTCCTTTTTGCTCATCATATTGTTTCTACTAAAAATGCTGTGAATCTATTATTATTATATTGAAATATTTTACTTATATGATTTCATCTAGTAAATTCACCTTTTTAGAACATATGTCGCTATCGTATTTTAACCTAACATAGTATAAATCACATTTAATCATTTGTCGAACTAGTTGCTTTGTCATTCTATTTTATTCTTCTATAGGTCTATTGGGCAATTCCCAGACAATTACTTATCTAGCAACAAAATAAGGTGGAACATAGAAAAATTATTTTCTATGTTCCACCTTCATTTAAATGATTAAACTTTAAATTTCTGTATTTCTATTTGTAGCTCTTGAGCATTTTCACTTAATGTTGTCGCAACATTTGTGACCTCGTTCATTGTAGCAGATTGTTCCTCCATCGCAGCAGCTACTGTATCAATATTTTCTGAAATATTTCTTGTACCTGAGGCGATTTCATTAACAGAGGCAGATACTTGTTCAGCGCTTGCTGACAGTTGCTCCGCTGTTGCTGAAACATCTTGGATTTGGTAAGTCATCTCATTCACTGCCTCAACGATTGTATCGAATGATTCTCCTGCTTGTGAAATCACGACTACCCCTTCTTGCACCGAGCCAAGTGCGCTTTCCATTGCTTGCTCCACATTTTTTGTATCCTGTCTAATTTCCGTTGTTAATGTAGCAATGCTATTGGCAGACGCCTTCGACTCCTCCGCTAATGTTCGTACTTCATCAGCCACGACCGCAAAGCCTTTCCCATGCTCACCTGCACGTGCTGCTTCAATTGCTGCATTCAACGCTAACAAGTTCGTTTGCTCTGTTATCGCTGTAATCACTTGTGTCATATTACCGATTTCTTCTGTTTGTAGCGCTAATTTTTGGACAAGCTCATTAACTGTTAAGGCTGCTCCATTAATCTCGTTCATTTGCTGTCTTGCATTCGTAATAATTTGCGTACCATTTGTTGCCACTTCGCTTGCATTTAATGATGACGTATGCAATGTTTGGGAAGCTTCTGCAATACGCTGAATACCTTGTGCTGTTTCTTCCATTGCAATAGCGCTTTCATTTGCCGCGCCTGTTGCAATTTGTGAAGTCTCTGCTGTATCCGCTGCCTGTCTTGTTACATCCTCTGTCGTTGCTGTCATTTCCTCTGCGCTAGCAGAGAGTTGCTGAGCTGATGCACCAAGCTGCTCCGCATTTGATTGAATTTGCGTAATCAAATTGCGAATATTGCTTTTCATTGTATTGAAAATCCCACCTAATTGCCCTAGCTCATCCTTTGTGTTAATGGCAATATCTGCACCTGATAAATCCCCATCACCAATTACTGTGGCACTGCTCATAATTGAGCGTAATGGGCTTGTAATTGTACGACGCACATAAATCACTAACCCTATTGTAATAACAATACTAATGACTAATACAAGAATAGAAACGATTCTCGCTACGTTAATAGCGCTATATGTAGAGTCTTGAATTTCATCCATTTGCTGCATTTGATATGTTTGCATATCCGTTGTAACGCGGAATGTTTCTTCATTGATTTTTGATATAGCTGTATTAAATAGCATTGTTGCTCTTGCCATATCCTTACTTTCAGCAGCTTCAATAATGCTAGGTAGCTCTTCATTGAAATGTTGGTTTGATACGCTTAATTGCTCCCATAAATCTTTCATTTGTTTAGAGTTTAAATAGCCTTGTAATGTCGTGATATCTTCATTTAACTTTGTAGAAGTCGCCAATAGCTCCTGTTTGTTTTTTGATAATGTTGGGCTTAAAATTAGCGAATTAATATATCTTTCCTGTGCAGACACCCCTAAGCGAATTTCCTTTATTAATAGCAGTTGCTCTAAACGTGAATCCATTGCTTCATCCGTTCGTTTTTCAATCGTGTATAAGTTAGTAAAAGTACTGACAATGGAAACGGTTAGTAAAATAATAAATAAAAGAAAAAACATATTCATCTTTTTTCCTATACTCATTTTCATTCCTCCTCATAATCTCTGTTAAATTGCAAATCCCTCTTCGTTATTTATTACTAGTCTTTACTCTATATCAAAGGTATTACGTAGTATAAATTTCTTGCAATTCTACTCATAATTTTCCCATAAAAAACGAAAGAATGGAATATAAATTAATTAATAATGATTCCAAACGAACAAATCAGTTCTATATGACTAGAATCATCTTGCTTCTTTGATATGAAAGTGTTATTTCGCTTCTCTTTCAGCATAAAAAAACGATTCATACCATAGCATTTGGTACAAATCGATCTTTATTGTATAAACAGAAAATTACGATTTTTTTGTTTTAGAGCTCTAGCCATTGCTTGGTTTTGTCACCGTTTTTGTGACATGGACATCCCAAGCAATAATAGTTGTGCTATCCCTTACCCCATTTTCTTGAATCGTTCGCAATAATATCTCAATTCCTTGCTCTATTGTATCATCCATTATGAGGCGATAAATTCCCTTCGCAGCAAACGGTTCATTTGGACATTCAAGCAGTCCATCTGTTGTCAAAAATATGCGATTCATACCTGACCTTAGTTCTCTTATTCCACTGCTATAGCACGGCACGCTTTGCTCAAATGTATTTACCTGACCAATCCATTCATAAAATTGTCTTTGATTGATTTGATATTGTGCAAGTTGCGCTAGCTCTGGATGAAATAAAAATGCAAGGCAATCCCCTACCGAAAACCACCAAATATATTTATCCTTTCTGAAAATAATTAAACAAGCTGTTTCCCCTTGGATGCTTTGACAATCAGTGAGGAATGCTTCATCTTGAAACATCTTGAGCATGGCTTTTTCTATTCTTCCGAAAACTTGCTCAACACTCAAATAAAATAGTGCTTGCCATTCAGCCTTTTTCATTGCAAAGTGCTGTAAAATGACATGAATACTCTCAGTTGAATTGTGTGCATCTAAAATCACTGCAAACTCCCACTTATTTTCTTCATCTACCCATACTAAACAGCCATCTTCATTTTTATATTGTCCTGCATAAGCATTTCCACCAAATCGCCCAATACGAATAGAATCAATATGATAGATATTTATTATATCTACAAAATTCTCCTGGTCGCCACACCAACTAAATTCATTTACGCCATCTCTCATCCTAGTGAGCCTCCAAATATTTTTTGATACGATGGCAAAACTCCATCACTTCATTTTCATCCCCTCTAGGAGCTTCTGCCCAATCATACACTGCCATTGGTCCCCAATGCTTTTTCGGCGTATGAATGTAGCGTGCCACTAAATGCATATGTAAATGCGGCACTGAATTGCCTGAAACCAGTGCATAAACATGCTCAATCCTCTCTGATGCCATTAAAGCCGTACTCACCTTTGCCATCACCATGCCAAACGTGCTTGCCTCCTCCATTGTCATATCTCCAAGTGTTGGGACATGTCGCTTTAAATCAATCATTAAATGACCAATATATTTTAATGGGTCATTGCTATCAATATGTCCTACATATACATAATCATCCTCATAAATCGTGATTCCAGATGTTTTAATTTCCCCTTGATGCTTAGCACAAATAAAGCATTTTTCATCCATTTATAACCTCCCCTTTCTACTTTTAACTTAGCTCCATCGTTCCTTTTCGACGTGCAATCATTTCAGCATAGCGCATTGCGACAATGCCAATTAAAAAAAATACACACCCTAACAGAAATTCCTCTGTTAGTAATATCGCAAATTGTGATACATCCCTACCACCGACAATTGCTTTTGTCAATTCCACACCTCTTGTCAGTGGCAAGGCTTGTGCTATAAAACGTAGCCAGTCAGGCATGACTTGCAATGAATAATTGGCTCCGCTTAATAGCAGTAAGGTACTTGCTAATAAATTTGCTAACAGATGCATAGAGGGTGTCCAAAGACTACAAGAGGCTAAAATTAAGCCGAGGCCACAGGCAGCAAAGATAGAAACAAGCCATATGCAAACTAACAATAAAAAAGTGCTGAAGGATAGTGTAATTTGAAACACGAGCACTCCAAATAATAGACCTAAGCACGCTGTCACAATGCCATTCATAATATGCGGAACAGAACGTGCTAAAAATAACAGCCCTTTATTAGCAGGTGTTACGATAACAAGCGGCAATGTGCCCATTCCTCGGTCAGACATAATGACTGTCATCATACCAAATACCGAATTCATCACACAAAGCAATAAAGCATTTGCTGCAATATAGCCACTCAAACCCTCCCCCTGATAAATATAACGAACAAGCATACTAAAAAATAATAGCTGACTTAATGGGCTTAATACCATTACTAAAACATATACTTTCAGCTGTAGCATACTAAACATCGCTTTATAGGAAAGCCTAGCATGTCGCATAAATCTTATAAGTGCTGCCAATTAATACACCCCCAATTTTCCATCTTTACGCGCTTTTTGCTGTACTGCTTGATAGCATATATAAGCGATTATGCTATATATGGCTGTTATCACACCTAGCGCTAAAAAGGTGTTCCCCATTCCTTGACCAACCAGCACTGCCCGCAATAATTCAATCGCCCACGTGGGGGGCAGGAGCATCGAAAACGGCTGTAGCCATATCGGTAAAATCGCAATAGGAAACAAAAATCCACATAGCAAAAAGATTGGATATTCAATAAAATTCATTAATGCCTCTGCTTGACGGGATAATGTAAACAGCAATGCCATGACAAAGGCAAAGACGAAAATAGCTACAGCTACTGTAAATAGTGCCAATATGAAGAGCAAGGGCTGATCTATCGGAATGCTTATTTGAAATAGCAAGGTGAAGTAGCTAAAGGATAGAACCATTGAAAAAAAGCCCCATAACGTATTACCAGCTATCTTTCCAGCTAAAATTAAAGAAAAGGCTGCTGGTGCAACAAAAATATTTTCCAGCGTACCATACATTCGTTCACGATGAATATCGCTAGCTGATGAATAAACAATGGACGTCCACAATGCCATAAAGCCCGAGCCAAGCACCACATATTGGCGAATTTGCTCTGGTGATTGCCCACCGTAAATAAAGTATGTAATTGTTGCATAAAACAATGGTGAAATCCAAATGACAAATTGAAACATTGGTCGTGCCATCGATAGCTTCATTTGCAGTATCACACTTGACCAAAATGCGTGCCAATTACTTGTCATTTTATAGCCCCCCAATCATTGCTACATAAACATCCTCTAGTGATGGCTGTGCCATTGTCATATCCTGTATATGAATTTGTGGTATTCGATAAAGATTTGGTACAAGCTGCTGTGGCTTATTAGTATGCATATGAACAACTAGCCCCTGATCTTTTACATCAATAGCTATATGCTGCAAATACTCACATGGTAAGTAATCATTTAGCTGTTGCTCTGTACAATTTTTCACCGTACAAGTAATAACTGTGATATCACTCATTTTTTGCTTTAGCTGCTGCGGTGTGTCAATCGTTACTAGTTGCCCTTTATTAATGAAGGCAATTCGGTCACATAGCTCATCCGCCTCATACATATAGTGTGTCGTTAAAATAATTGTCGTGCCCTGTTTATTTAGCTCACGTAAAATGTCACGTAACTTTCTTGCACTTACAGGATCAAGACCAATGGAAGGCTCATCTAAAAATAAAATTTTCGGTTGATTAATTAACCCTCTGGCAATTTGTAAACGCTGCTTCATCCCCTTTGAAAAGGTTTCAACCCGACGCTGTGCTGCATCCTCTAAACCAACAAGCTGTAGTAATTGAGGAATTCGCTTTTGTTGAACAGCACGAGGAATTTTATATAAATCTGCAAAATACGCTAAATTATCATAGGCGGATAAGCGCCAATATAAATTGCGTTCACCTCCTAGAATAAAGTTAATTTGCGGACGCAGCTCCCTATACTGTTTTACTGGATCAAGCCCAAGAATAGAAATGGTTCCACTTGTTGGAATTAGCATCGTCGTAAGCATTTTAATCATTGTTGTTTTGCCCGCGCCGTTTGGTCCAAGCAAGCCAAATATTTCCCCTTCTTTTACGCAAAAGGATACATCC
The DNA here is from genome assembly GCF_033880585.1 of Lysinibacillus louembei. Classification (NCBI taxonomy): domain Bacteria; kingdom Bacillati; phylum Bacillota; class Bacilli; order Caryophanales; family Bacillaceae; genus Lysinibacillus; species Lysinibacillus louembei. Next base: position 2,717,601 of record NZ_CP137624.1, on the reverse strand, counting down.
TTTACAGCATCCACTTTCTGTCGCTGCCTTTTCCATCGCCTACTCTGCACCTCATATGTACGTTTTACATGTTGGACATCAATTAAATAATTCGTCATCATTACACCGCCTTTTTATCATTAGATATATATCTAATAATATGATTATATTACAAAATACAAAATAAGCAACTAAAAAAAGCTTAATCACAATGGATTAAGCTTTTGCAAAGCGCTGTAAGGACATCAACATATTCGTTACCTCAGTTGTGTTAACTGCGAAATATTTACTTGTACCAATCTTTTCTTCTGTGACAAGCTTTGCTTTTTTCAAAATATCTAAATGGTGCGATACTGTCGCTGTTGTTATACCTAAATACTCTGCTAGCTTAGCTCCATATTCCTTTTTCGTTGTCAGCATGCGCAGTATTAAAAGACGGTTTGGGTCTGCAATTGCCTTAAGCTGTTGGGCTAATTGTTCACTTTTTTCACGCTCATCTGATAGTGGATTGGCACAGCCATAAAGTATATAGCATACTGAATCATTAAAAATGCGCATTCTCACAGGTGATAGGCTATAGCTTGGAATAAAATAATAGATTTTATATAAGCTTACACGTCGAAATGTTTTCCCCATAACATACTGTGCTAGCGCAAGTGGCTCTAAAGATAGCTGCTGTAGCGATTTAATCGACGCTTGCACAAGTGGTGCCTTGTTTGTCAACAACGTTTGAAATTCAGGAGCTTGTGCAATATCCAGTAAAAGCTCTGCAAATGCTTCTTTAAAAGTGGATAGCTGTGACAACCATTCAACATATAATTGTCGCTCTTCTGCTGTTTGCCAATAATAAATATCCTCTACATTAAAAATGCTAGCAGGCTCTTGTAGTAATTGCTGAATGGTCTCAATTTCTACTTCTTCACCCCACAAATAATATAGAAAAGAATCGTTCTTCATATGTAGAAGCTTTTCAACAAATTGCTCTACTGAGGCTAAATGTGGTATCGGAATTAACAGATTAAATAGATCGTAGACCATCTCATTTTGAAATTGCTGAAACTGCTTGATGACATAGTGATTGGGAAAGAGCTGTTGAAAATAAGGGAGCTCTGCTGTCAAATAGTTTTCTTTTCCTGTTGTCATAGCACACACAATAGCTAATCCTTCTACAACTGGCGAAGATGTATAAATCACTTGCTCTAATGGCTGTTCATATAGCTCTAATTCGCGTCCCATATATCCCTCTCCTTATAAGATAAATATCTAACATCAAAATAAACCTATTAATAAGTATAACGCTGTTCCCCAAATAAAAACAGCCGAGCATTTATTAAATATGTACATCACCTTGCCTGAGCTATCTATTTTTTTCAGCATTGAGCCAGCAAACATTAAGCTAACAAACCATAGCCATGACACGATTATACATGTAATCGTAAATAGCGTTTTATCTGTGCCAATATAATTTAATGCGCTCGTGCCAATGACACCAACTGTATCTAAAATTGCATGTGGATTTAAGAGCGACACAGATAAAGCGAATAGTATTTGTTTTTTTGCGGGCAGTGCTTCCCCTTGCTGTGCTCTTTCTACCTTCGCTGTCCACAACACCTTACCCATATAAATTAAAAATAAAATGCCGCCAATAATTAAAGCCAGTCGTAGCCATTCAAATTGAGTAACAATCACTGACAAACCAAGCACAGCCAGTAAAATGAGTAGCGTATCACATAATGCTGCTGTCAACACTGCTGGCAAAGCGCGCAATCTTGATGGCTGCATCGCTCCTTGGGAAAAAACAAAAACATTTTGCACGCCTAATGGTAAAATCAGTCCAAAAGCTAAAATGATTCCATGAATAATCGCTTGCATCCTATTCCCCTATTCTCTAAATAAATTGCCCTGCCTTGAGGCTGTTTTGGCAGCAAAGCCCATTAGCTCCTCCTGTAAAGCCTTTGCTGTATGCTCTGTATGTAAGCAATCAGGCAATTCGACAACTTCCTGCCCTTTTAATATATTTGCTAGACTCCAATGTGGCATTGAGCTATTTGCTGCTGGCACATCCTGTATTGAAAATACATACTCTCGACGGAAGAGGAGCTGCGCCCATTTGGTTGCCTCTTTATAAACTAAAAAAGCAAGATCCTTTTCCGCCAGCTCAATCATTTTTTGCAGCAATCTTTTTTCACCATGGAAGGTTATACTATAACTCATGTTAGCTCCTTTTTGTTGCTCATGAATTCGAATTTCATATAAATATCCTGTCATTTTGTCACCTCTTTTACAAATCTAAAAATAGTTCATTTAACACTTTATCTTTTGCATCTAAAAAGCGCTTCGTTAAAATATAATGCAATGTATCCTCATAACGAACTTTACTTATTTGCTCGTCAAAATCATAAATCGTTGCATTTGGGTAGCCGAGCAAAATCGGTGAATGTGTCGCAATAATAAATTGGGCGTCATGCTCTAGCTCCTTAATAATACGCATTAAGCTCAGCTGCCGCGTCGGAGAAAGTGCTGCTTCTGGCTCATCTAATAAGTAGATTGCTCTGTGGCCAAAGGCATTTTGAAACAAGGATAAAAAGGATTCACCGTGCGATTGCTCATGCAATGATTTTCCGCCATAGGCATCATATTTCTTGCCAGATGGGTCAAACATTAAATCAAGATGGCTCGCAAATTGATAAAATGTTTCAGCACGCAAGAAAAAGCCGCGTGTCACTTTACGCGACCAAATTAAGCGTATATATTCCCCGAGAGCAGAATGTGACTCATGTACATCATATAAATGATTGCGACTGCCACCTGCTGTATGAAATCCACATTCATAAGCGATTGCCTCAAGCAATGTCGATTTACCTGAGCCATTTTCCCCGACAAAAAATGTCACATTCGTTGGCAAATGTAGCTCCTCAAAATGCTCGAATGCTGAAATATTAAATGGATATTGTTCCTTAGCGGACACTTGCTCCTGCAAATAACGTACCGTCTGTAAATACATGACTTCACCTCTATTTTATTGTAACGAATGACCAAAAAAATAGCAAAATGACTGTCAGAACAATATGACAGCCATTTTCTAAAAAACTACTAATTTATCTGCGTTTTTACGAGATATATCTGCGAATTCCACTTATATATCTGCGATTTTTGCGAAGTTATCTGCGAATTACTTAATAATCGGCTCAACCGCTAAAATATCCTCAAAATATTGGCGCATTGGTCTTTCTTCTTCGTTAACAAGGATATGAATATCGCCATAGTCATTTGATGTACGAATTAAGCGCCCCATGCCCTGCTGTAAGCGCAGTAGCATAAATGGTAGCTCTACCTCCTTAAAGGCATCTTGTGCAAATGAGCGTTTCGCATCAAATAAAGGATCATGCGGTGGGAATGGTAAATCAAAAATAATGACGCGTGTCAATGCTTCCTCTGGTAAATCAAGCCCTTCCCATAAATGATAGGAGCAAAATGTTTGTACTGTGCCATCTTGGAAATCTCGGACGATTGCTGATAGCTCACGGTCCCCTTCAAATGCTACTGTTAAACGTGCCATCATGCTCAGCTGTGATTTAAATGCATTCATTGCCTGTTTCGATTTAAATAAAATTAACGTTTTTTCACCATCGCGTAGCAATTCCTCTACTTTTGCAGCCTTATTTTGCTGCGTGAGCTCATGCACATAAATTTTCATGACATCCTCATAATCGAATGGTGATGGCACACTGAAGGATTGATATTGATCAATACCTAGGCTTGAAGCAATATAAGAAAAGTCCTTTTTCACTGATAGTGTAGCAGATGAAAAGACGATAGGTGTTTTTTTAGCAAACAGTGTTTCCTCTAATACTTCTGTAATTAAGCGAGGCATAATCACAAGTGTTTCCTCACCATCTGCCTCCTCCAGCCAATCAACCGCATCACCTTGTGCAACAAAAATACGCAAAGACGCTACATAATGCTCTAAAAATTCCTCTGCCATATTGAGCTCGTATTCTGGAATCATATAAAGCTCCGATTCAAAAACAAACTCCTCTAATAACTGCTCTACATCAGCAATTAAGCGCTTGCCAAGTGCTAATAAGCGCGCTGATTTTTCAATACGTTTACGGTCTGCCTCTGAAGCTACTAAATCTTCACGCAGCTGGTCAAAAAAGAGCTCATGGTCATCCTGTAAGCGCTCCATCGCATATAATGTACGCTCACGCACACCATCGACCATTAAACGTTCTAATAAATTGACAATTGTATGTGCCTGTACTTTATAGGTCATCGCCTTTTGTGCCGCATATTCTAATAAATGCCCTTCATCTAGTACAATCATCGATACTTCTGGTAAAAGTGGTAGCTGCCCTTCGCGCTCACGCGATTCCTTTGTTGCTAAATGCTCCATTAAAAAATCCTGCGAGCAAATAATTAAATCGGTTGACTTACGGTAATAGGCACGATGCAATGTTTGACCACAGCGGTTGCGCACATCACATACCGCACACTGCATTAATGCATTATAGTTGACCATTTGCCACTCATCGTCGCTAATCATTGGATAATCGCTGCGCTCACCATATGGCTGTAGCGCAATCATCGAGCCATGTGCATAAACGCCATCCGGCATCGAATCGGCAATATCCTCAATCCAATCTGCCTCTAGCTGACGGTCTGCCTCCTCAAAGCGTTTAATACATAAATATTGGTCACGCGATTTTGCAAGGCGCACATCAATGTTTAAGCCTAAATGATCACGCAGCTTATGCACATCGCCGCCCTCTTTAACAAGCTGATCAATTAATGTCTCATCAGCACATGCAATTAAGGCAGGCTTTCCTGTATAGCGCGCATAGGAAACAGCAGGTAGCAGGTAGGCAATCGTTTTTCCTGTACCAACGCCAGCTTCCGCAAACAGCACATTTTTCTCCTTTAATGCCTGTTCAATTTGATATGCCATAAAAATTTGTTCATCTCGACATTCAAAGCCCTTTTCAGGTAGCTCGTCGTAGAGAACGTCCCCCATCCAATCGCCAAGTGAATCAAAGAAGGATTTCTCTTTTGATAATTCAAACGGTAATGATTGTCTCATCTTTATTTTCTCCTCTATATATCAGTATGTAGACAACGAACGGGCTGTCCAAAACATTTGGCAGCCCTGCATGTTAATCACGCTTTGATTTTTGACCCCAGTATTGATAAAGGTCTGTGCGAATAAAGCCGTTAAATAGCTTACGCTTTTTCGTTGCTTGACGACCGTAGCATTGTTCAAAGTTCTCCATTGAAGAAAGCATATAAACAGACCAAGTTGGATAATTTTTCATCACTTGCCCAATTGTTTTAATGACACCTTCAATCGCTTCGATATCACCGATACGCTCACCATATGGCGGGTTGGAAATAATAACACCATCTGTTAGGCGTGTTGTAAAATCCGTTGCCTGCATCTGTTTAAATGTTAATAGCTCACCAAAGCCTGCCTCTAACGCATTTTCTTGGGCGATGCTAATCATGCGATGGTCGATGTCTGAGCCGATAATTTGTAATGGTTGGTCGTAATTTGCAAGAGAATCTGCTTCATCGCGCACTTCATCCCAAATTTTCGCTTTCATCCAAGCCCATTCCTCTGAAATAAACTCACGATTATAGCCTGGTGCAATATTTTGTCCAATCATTGCCGCTTCTAATGGAATCGTACCTGAGCCGCAAAATAAATCAACGAACGGACGATTCGGATTCCATTTTGAAATTTTCACTAATGCTGCAGCGAGCGTTTCCTTTAAAGGCGCTTCCCCTTGCACTTGACGATAGCCACGCTTGTGCAAGCCTGCACCTGATGTGTCAATCGTCAATGTTGCAACATCCTTTAAAATCGATACTTCAATTTTAAAGGTTGCACCCGATTCATCTAAAAAGCCTAAACGCTTATAATGTGATTTCATTTTCTCCACAATGGCCTTTTTCACAATTGCTTGGCAATCTGGTACGCTAAATAACTTTGATTTTACCGATTTCCCTGATACAGGGAATGCCGCGTCGACAGATAAATAGCGGCCCCAATCTAATGCCTTTGTCGATTCAAACAATTGGTCAAATGTATGTGCTGGAAATTGTCCTACGACGATTTTGACACGGTCTGCTACACGCAGCCATAAATTACAGCGTGCAATGGCCGTTTCGTCCCCTTCAAAATACACTTTGCCGTTATCAACGCGCGTTTCGTAGCCTAAATCTTGTACTTCCTGTGCAACGATTGCCTCTAAGCCCATAGCTGCTGTTGCGACTAATTGAAATTTTGTCATATGTTACCCTTCCTCACTGTATATGCTCCCAATAGGCTAAAAATTGTAGCAATTCGCCTAATGGCATCGGCTTGCCATAATGGAAGCCTTGTGCGAAATCACAGTCGATTTCTTGTAATAATTGTGCTTGTTGTGCACTTTCAACGCCCTCTGCCACTACTTTCATGTTAAGGCGATGTGCCATTTGAATAATAGCATCTACTATTCCTTGCTTCTCCTCTGATGAGCATATATGCTGCACAAAGCTGCGATCGATTTTCAGCACATCGAATGGAAAACGTATTAAATAGCTTAATGACGAATAGCCTGTGCCAAAATCATCAATTGACAGCGTAAAGCCTAATTGCTTCAAGCGATCAAACTTGCTTACAGCCTCTGAAGAGTTTTCCAAAACCGTTCGTTCTGTCACTTCAATTTCAAAATTATGTGCTGAAGCGTTATTTTTTTCTAATATTTTTTGAACAGCTTCTAGGAAATTGTGCTGTTGAAAATGGATGCTTGATATATTGATTGCAATTGGCACACTGGCATGACCATTTGCGCGTAATACATGAAACGCATTACATGCCATCTCTATAATCATTTCACTCAGAGGAATAATTAAACCTGTTTCTTCAGCATAAGGAATAAACTCCGCTGGTGAGATAAAACCTAGTTTATCATTTGTCCAGCGTACTAATGCTTCTACACCGATTACTTGCTTCGTATTCAAAGAAATTTTCGGTTGGAAATATAGTTGGAAATCCTGATTGTCAATCGCTTTGCGGAGCTCTGTATCTAACAGGAGCACACGCTTTGCATCAATTTCTAAATCCTCTATAAAAAAGGCGAAATGGCCTGGACCTGTTTGCCTTGAAAAATACATTGCCTTGTCTGCACGCTGTATTAATTCTTCCGTCGACACACCATCTAATGGATATAAGCTAATGCCTATGCTCGCTGAAATGAAAATTTCCTGTCCATCAATTAAAAAAGGACGCTCCAGCTCATGCAGCACTTGCTGCGCAAATTTTGCAGCTTCACGTGGATGTACAATGTTTGTTAATGTAATGGCAAACTCATCATCGCCATAGCGCGCTAAAATATCTTTATTTTTTAATAGCTTTTGGATACGTCTTGCTACCGCAATCAGTAGTTTATCACCAATCGCCTGTCCAAATACATCATTCACTTGCTTGAATCGGTCGATATCTAAAAAATAGACTGCATGTCGCATCTTTGTAGTTGTTGTAGAGCTTGTAAAAAGCAATGCTTTCATTCGCTCTAAATAAGCAAAGCGATTATTTATTTTTGTTAATAAATCCGTCAGCGTCCGCTTTTTCAGCTCACTTTCAACACTTCTGCGCTCAGATAAATCTGTAAATATACCACAGTAATGCGTAATATGCTGATTGGCACCTTGAACGGCTATAATCGTTAACCATTCTGGGTAAATATCGCCAGTTTTTCGGCGATTCCAAATTTCACCTTGCCACATGCCATCTTTCTCAATTTTTGCCCACATTTTTTCATAAAACAAGCTATCGTGCATACCCGATTGTAAAATACCTGGTGTATGCCCTATGACTTCTTTACTTGAATAACCTGTTACAAACTCAAAAGCAGGATTTACAACAACAATTCGCCTTTTGTCGTTTGTAATCATAATCCCTTCCTCTACATTTTCAAAAATGACTTTTACTATGCTCGTATCGTAGGCAGAGGGTTCTATATTAATAATGTTTTGAGTAAAATTTTCACTACCCATTTTTATTTCACCCTTAATTGTTAATGTCAAAGAAAAGGAGCCGTCCAAAAGAAAATTGTGACAGCTCCATCTGCATCGCAAGGTACATGCCTTATGATGTAGAATATTTGAAATGTTGTGCTATAGCAATCTGTTATTGCTAAAACTAAAAAAATGCATCAATAGTCTTCAGTAAGCCATGTTTTGTTCCTGTGTACTCAAACAGCGAATCGCCTCGTACGCTCAGGTAGTAATCATCTATCTACAGGCGTTTGCCTGTCCCTCCAGCCGTTCAATTCCTTTTGGAGAGTGCCCCTACCATAATTTGGGTTTCTCACTCGCGGGGTTTACCTCGTTCCACCTTGCTTGTTTCCAAGCAAGCTCCGTCACTGTGGCACCTTCAGAAAGTTTCTACCATATCATAAGACTTAGGTATTCCTTTCGCCGTCAAGCATCTGCTTGCCTTACCTTATTTTTTCGGTAAGCACGAACACTACGGTCATCTCAGAGCCGTGTGAGCATGGACTTTCCTCTACATCTTATAAGATGCAGCGATTACTCGAATTTCTTGATGTCGAACTATATTATACTTGACACATGTCAGAAAAGCAACTGTATCGTTTATTCAGAAAGCTTGCTACCAAAAACATGCTTTTCTAAATTGGATAAGCGCTTTAAAATATCGAAATTTGTATTTGGCGTTGGTGTTTGGACAGTCGCTTGTCTGCGTGTACTATTTTCTAAGTCTGCCTTTAAGCGCTCATTTTCAGCACGTAGCTCATTTAGCTGCTTTTCAAACGCATCGTAGTCCTCCATAATTTGGTCTAAAAATTGATCAACTTGCTCGATGCTGTAGCCTTTCATGCTCTTTTTAAATTCTTTTTCTAAAATAATTTTTGAGTTTAATTTTATCATTCGTATCATTCGCTATAGATAAGCTTCTTCATCTCATCTATATAGCGTTCTCCTTCCTACTATATTGCTTCTATTATCTATTTTTATTGCGAAGTCATGCGTACAATTGATGGACGCCCCTTCTATACAATCCTTAGAGCTATATTATAGCATATGAAGTGTGTTGTATACGAATATCATCGGCTATTGTTTTTTATTTTGAATACGTTCATAACGTTTCTGCCATTTTATTAAGTGCTTTTCTTTTTGCTCTGTCGAAAAGTCGCTTTGTTCAATAAGCTGAAGCCCCTTTTCCACATAAAAAAGTGCCGCTTCATATTTTTTTATTTGATGCTCATGTAGCATGGATAGCTGCTCATAGGCTTGTATTTTTTGGCGCTGCGAGATGCCTACTACTGACGCCTCAAAGCTTTTAACAGCATCGGTATAGCGACCGAGACGCTTATGCTGGAAGGCTAAATAAAAGTGAGCTAATGCCGTCTCACTCTGTTGGTAGTTTTCCGTTACATTCGTTAATACATATTCGCTTGCAACTTGCTGCTTTAAATCGCCATACCATTTCCCGATATTTGTATAGGTAACAGCTGATTCTTGCTCACTTGTAAATAGCAGCTTCGTTTGATGAATATACAGAGTGATGAGCGATAACAAATCCCATTCATTATGCTGGAGCACTTTCATTAACGTGTCAGCTTGCCCGCTCTTCACTGCATCGAAATAAATAATTGGCGCTAAATGCCCTGGAATATCTCCTTGTCTTTTAAAGCCAAGCTTATCCTCCTCAACCTGTACAAGCTTCATCTTTTCTAAATCATTTTTCCACAAACGCTTAGAGCTATGCAATAAATCGATATGTTTTTGCTCTTTCAATGACGGTAAGGTTTGACGATTCAATGTCCAGCGCGTTTCAAGCTGCGGCCAATCAAAGCTTTTACCATTATAAGAAACGAGCGTTACACTTCGCTGCCAAAGCTTTGATTCAAACAGCATCGCTACCTCGTTCGCTGGATCGGCTAGCACATATTGAGTCAGCACAAATTCATCCTCATCCTGCTCTAAAAAGCCTAGCAAAAAAATATGTGTGCCAGTGCCTTTCAAGCCTGTTGTTTCCGTGTCCCAAAAAATGATTTGTTCGTCTGTATGTAACGCATATGGGTGCTCTACATTGGCATTTTCCCATGCTTCAAGTGCCATCGTTAATTCCCCAAGCGTATAATGCCCATGCTTATAATCAAATGGATAGCGCACTTCACGCTTAAACAAAACACCAAAATCATTGTCGATAACTGTTAAGCCAGCCTGCTGCCATGCTGCTTTGTAAATCGGTGGTGCAGGTTTGATAAATTTAGGCTTCTCCTCCGTTTCAGCTGTTGTCTTTTTCCCTAGCATTTTTTTCATTTGTAGTATTTTATTTTCATAAGACATGTTTTATCACATCATTTCTCTTCTCTTATTTATAGATTGATGATAACAAATGAAAAAGAAGCTGGTCAACAAACCCTATAACTGCATTTACCCAATAAAGAAAGCATTCTTTAACATCATGCTTGTACCTTATTAGAGAAATGGGTTCTCGATATAAGGTCCTTTGATTGTAATACGCATTAATTGGGTTGCCATAAATTTAGGGGTATAAGGCATATCATTTTCCAACCACCAGATAACTACTTCTAGAAAGGCTGCTGCATAAAAGCGTATAGCCATATCACGTGGCACTGTTAGCTTTTGATCATCCGGCTCCATAAAATGAATCCCACTTGAAACAAAATCTATAATAATTTCTTTTAAGCCTGCTGCAAAATAAGGAATATTCTTTTCTGTAAGATAGACCTTATAGAGCTTACTATTGATAGCAATCTGCTCAAACAAATGCATAAATGTCTCATGTGGCTGATTATAATTTCGCAATAAATCAAAACTCGCCCTATCTTCAAATGGTGGCCGAATACTGCCTACTAGCTCCTGTAAAATCTCCTCTGAGCTTTGATAAAGTAAATCTAGCTTATCGCGATAATGTAAATAAAAAGTCGCACGGTTCAAGGTTGCTCGTCGTGTAATATCCTGTACAGTAATCTTCTCATAGCCTTGTTCATCAATTAATTCCACCAGTGCATCTCTCAATAGTTGGCGCGTTCTGATGACGCGAGGGTCCAATTTTTTCGACATTTCTAAGCTCCTTGTATTAAATTTCTCACTTTAACAACATAATAACAAAAGATGTTGCTAATACAGCGTAATCAATCGTACTGTCGTTTGCTCTTTTTAAAGAGACGGTTATAATTATATTAACGACATGGTGTCGATAATACAACTAGTTGTTAATATGTTCGTAATTTATTCATTGATAATGAAAGGGAGTTTTAGCATGGGTCGTTTAAATGGAAAAGTAGCAATTATTACTGGGGCAGCAATGGGGATGGGCGCATCTGAGGCAAAATTATTTGCTCAAGAAGGTGCAAAGGTTATCGCCACAGATGTACAAATTGAGCCATTAACAAACTTAGTGCAAGAAATTAAAGACAATGGCGGAGATATTATCGGGCTGCAACATAATGTAACCTCTGAAGACGAGTGGAAAGCAGTCATTGCGGAAGCTGTGAAAGCGTATGGCAAAGTAGATATCCTTGTGAACAATGCTGGGGTTTCCTCACCAAAAACGATTGCCAATATGGAAATGGATGAATGGAATAAAGTGATGGATATTAACCTCAATGGCTGTGTTATTGGGATGAAATATGTCATTCCTGAAATGCAAAAAGCTGGTGGTGGCTCTATCATCAATATTTCTTCTATCGGTGGGATTGTCGGCATGGCTGGTACCAGTCCATATACAGCGGCAAAAGGAGCACTTCGTGTACTATCTAAATCGGCTGCTATTGAGTACGGTAAAGATAAAATTCGTGTGAATTCGGTTCATCCAGGCATTATTGTCACACCAATGACTGCACCGACGATGGAGGAAGGTGGCGCATTGCCTTATTATCAAGCATATACGCAATTGCCATACTTCGGTGAGCCTGAGGATGTTGCCTATGGTGTTGTTTTCCTAGCATCTGATGAATCTCGCTTTATGACAGGCTCAGAGCTAGTCATTGATGGTGGCTGGACAGCTATTTAATTGTAACTAACATAGAGAGACAAGGGTTGTTTGGAAAGGTAGGTTTCCAAACAACCTTTTATCAAGTCAGGGGAATTAATAAATGATTAGATGAAACGATATGTTTTATTACATAGTAAAAACAGGCTAAGCGCTGAATCTCTAGCCTGCTTTACTTATTGATTATTTTGTAAAAATCTCCTGACGATTTTCATCAATAAAATATGTGTGAGATCTCGCTGCCTCTTCAATTTCACCAAATGCCCAGTGTGTTGCTTTTACATCTGGGAAGCTTGGCATTGTAATACCTTGTAATGGTCCGCGCTCAAACATACGGTTTAACATTGCTACAGCTTGCGCACGTGTTAAAGGCTCATTGGGTGCGAAACTACCATCCTCTCGTCCATTGATAATGCCCGCCGTGCGATTCGCTTCGATAATCCATTGTGCCCAATGACCTTTCGTATCATTAAATGTAAGTGCAACATTTTCTGCGATAGGCAGTTGCTTAAACTTCGCAACGACAGCTGCCATTTGAGCACGTGTCATATTTTCACCTACACGGAAGTACCCATTATCTCCATTCATTATGCCACGCTCTTTCACAAAGGCAATAGCGCCTGCTGCATAATGATCGCTTGGAATATCCTTGAATGGTGCTGTGTCTACCGTCTCACCTGTATAGCCTAAAATACGCGCAATCATTGTTGCTACTTGAACACGTGTCACATTTTTATCTGGCCCAAATGTGCCATCTGGGAAACCTTTAATGTAGGCTTCATGATGATACATATTCTGCTCTTCTTTAGTTTCTACTTGAATAATTGTAAATGTACTGAATTTCTCCACTGTAAAGCGTAACCCTAGCGTACCCTTTGCCACTGTTACGACCTCAGGGATGACCACTTTTTTCTCCCCATCGGAATGTTCAATAAAGATAGCTAGTTGTTTCAGAAATGCCTCACGCGTAATTGTATCTGTTGGGATTTCCACGCCTTTTAATGGCAATGTTAGCTGTACAGGTCGACTTGGCATATTCGTCTCAATTACCATCGGACGTCCTATTACATGTACATCATTACTTTGAAGTGCATCACGTACTACACGCTCTGTACGTGCACGCTCCTCAATAATTTGGCGTTCACTTTCTTTTTTCACTGGTACTAAATTGAAATAGAAATTATCATTAATACCATCCATTGAGCTATAAGGTGTCATGATACGCCCGTTCTCTGTAGTAATTTCCAATGATAATCTATTTTCACGTAATAATTGTAGAGATTGCTTTGGAATTTCTACCGTTACTTTAGTTACTTCATCATGGACATCTGGAATAATAATACGAACAATGTTATTACCACTTTGTTTCGCTTTTTCTATCGCTTGCTTCGTATCAGCTTCTGATAGTGCTACATAGTCGGTGATTTCACCGTTGGCATGTTTTGTGCGTTCAATTTCTACCATTACTGTTTCCAGTGGGTTAACACCATCAACTTCTAATGCCACTTTGATTTTCGTTATTGTCGTGCTTGGGTTAACTATTGATGGCGTTTGGATTGGACCTGGTAGCGGATATGGAGCTATAGCAGCTACTGGCGTCACTATATTTGATACCAAGGATTCCCCGCTACTTCCTACCCCATTCGTTGCGACTACTTTAAATGTATATGCCGTTCCGTTCGCTAAACCATTTACTACGATAGGACTTGATGTTCCTGTTTTTGCTAACATCGGCTGCTCTACTCCATTTATATACACTTTAACTGTATATCCAGTAATCGGATCGCCCCCATTACTTGTTGGAGCATCAAAGCTTACAGTTACGAAACCATTCCCTGCTGTTGCTCGCACATTCGTTGGCACGCCAGGAGTAGTTACAGAAATGGGGTTAATCACCTGCGTTACTGTAAATGTCATGGGTGTTAGGTTCGTCGCACTTACTGTTACTGTGGCTGTATAGGTGCCTGCTGCTAATCCATCCTTCGCTTTCACCGTAAATGTCGTACTATCTGCACTTGTTAAGTTTGTCACTAACGGTTGGGTAATTGTAAAATCATTCGCGTTACTGCCACTTAATGCTACCTCTATATTGGCTAAATCACCTGTTGCTGTGTTGGTAATTGTTAATAGCTTTGTTTCCTGTGTGTTGCTTGGGTAACCTGCTATCAATGCGGTGAAGCTTTGATTGCCAATTGGATCAATCGTGTACATTGACGCTGGGCTGACCACCTGTGTTACTGTAAATGTCACTGGTGCTAGATTTGTTGCTGTTACGGTTACTGTAGCTGTATAGGTGCCTGCCGCTAAATCATCCTTCGCTTTCACCGTAAATGTTGTACTGTCTGCACTTAGTAAGTTTGTTATTAACGGTTGTGTTATTTCAAAATCACTTGCATTACTACCACTTAACGCTACATCTACATTCGACAAGATACCTGTTCCCGTATTCGTGATTGATATTGACTTCATTTCTTGTGTGTTACTTGCATAACCTTCTGTCAATACGGAAAACGTTTGGTCACTAATCGTATCGATTGTATATGTTGAGGCTGGGTTGACCACCTGTGTCACAGTAAATGTGACAGGTGTTAAATTTGTTGCATTGACTGTTACCGTTGCTGTATAGGTTCCTGCTGTTAAGTCATCCTTCGCTTTCACGGTAAACGTTGTGTTGCCTGCACTAGCTAAGTTTGTCACTAATGGCTGTGTAATTTCAAAATCACTTGCATTAGGACCGCTTAATGCTACATCTAGATTCAACAAACTGCCTGTTCCTGTATTTGTAATTGGCACTGCTTTTGTTTCTTGTGTGCCACTTGTATAACCTTCTGTTAAGACAGGGAACGTTTGGTCATTAATCGTATCAATTGTATGCGTTGGAGCTGGATCGACTATCTGCGTCACGGTAAATGTCACTGGCGTCGTTAGGTTTGTCGCATTGACTGTTACCGTTGCTGTATAGGTGCCTTCCGCTAATCCATTCTTTGCTTTCACTGTAAATGCTGTATTGCTCGCACTTGCTAAGTTTGTCACTAGTGGTTGCGTAATCTCAAAATCACTTGCATTAGGACCGCTTAATGTTACACCTAGATTCGCCAAATTGCCTGTTCCTGTATTGGTAATCGTCATTGACTTGATTTCTTGTGTATCATTTGGATAACCTTCTGTTAAGCCAGTGAATGTTTGATTACTAATGGCATCAATTGTATACGTTGGCACTGGATTGACAACCTGCGTCACAGTAAACGTCACTGGTGTTGTCAGGTTTGTCGCATTAACTGTTACTGTTGCCGTATACGTACCTTCCGCTAATCCATCCTTTGCCTTCACTGTAAAGGCGGTACTATCTGTACTTGGTAAGCTTGTCAACGTTGGCTGTGTAATTTCAAAATCACTCGCATTGGTGCCACTTAACCCTACTGTTATACCCGACAAGCTGCCTGTTCCTGTATTCGTAATTGGCACTGTTTTTGTTTCTTGTGAACCACTTGTATAACCCGCTGTCAGTGCCGTGAACGTTTGATTGCTAATCTCATCAATTGTATACGTTGGGGCTGGGTTGACAACCTGTGTCACAGTAAATGTTACCGATGTTAGGCTTGCTGCATTGACCGTCACTGTTGCTGTATAGGTACCTGTCGCTAAGCCGTCCTTTGCCTTCACTTCAAATGTGGTGCTACCTGTACTTGGTAAACTTGCCAATGATGGTTGTGTTATTTCAAACGCATTCGCATTGGCACCACTTAATGCTACTGCTACATCCGTCAAGCTGCCTGTTCCTGTATTCGTAATTGTTAATGTCTTTGTTTCCTGTGTGTTGTTTGGATAACCTGCTGTCAGTGCCGTAAAGGTTTGATTTCCTATGGCTTCAATCGTGTACGTTGGTGCTGCTCTATTCACTGTAATCGTATACGTTTTTGTTGTGTTATTTTGTGCTGTTACAAGTATTGTGATGGGATTGGATCCAACATTTAAAGGAATGCTCCCACTCGCTTGACCACTTGTTACAGTTACACCATCCACTGTTACTGTTGCAGTACTATCAGCTACTGTTGGTGTAACCTGAATACTTTCTACATTTGTAGCAACATTTACTGTATAACCTACTGTCGCTGATGCAAAACTTGGGGTCAGCACTCCTGTCGAAAGAGTTAAATTGCTTAAATTAGAATTATTACTTAGCGCTACTGTCGTAAAAGATTGATTATCTCCATAGCTCGTACCTACAGAGTTTGTTGCATAAGCTCGGTAATGGTATGTTGTATTTGGGCTTAACCCACTTAGATTAGCAGTAAAGGCACCTGTTGATCCTGTTGTCGTTCTTTTATCATTACTTGTCGTCGGATTTGTAGTCGTTGCATAGACGATTCCACGCTCTGTAATCGCTGCCCCTCCATCCGCTATCACATTTCCACCAACCATTGCCTCTGTTGTTGTTATATTCGATGCTGGTGTGCTTGTCGTAACAGTTGGCGCACTAGCAGGAATAGCTGTTGTCACTGACTGCATTGTATAGGCAGTTTTGTTTCCCATTGCATCTTTAACAATGACATTAAAATAATAAGTCGTACTAGGTGATAAGCCCGTTACATTAAACGTAGCGATATCTTTGGTAAACCCGCTTCCTAATGGTGTTCCATTTGCTTCGATATTGCTAACCGTATTAATATTATTGCTGCTAGATTGATAGACAAGATACTCTAAATCGCCTTGTGCTGTCACATTGTCTGTTGCCTTTGTCCATCCTAGTGTGACACCTGTTGTGCTGATATTTGAAGAACTAATCACTCCATTTGATACTATAGGAGGTTGCGTATCACAAGTACTTACATTGGCAATTGTGATGTTTTCGAAGTTTAAACTACTTGAATCTATAAGATTACTATTACTGTCTGTTCCTAATTGATATTTAATTTCTAGGTTTGCAACTCCTGTGTAATTAAATTGTGTCCCATTATTCAAAAGCGTACTTAATTGAGTGATAACTCCATATCCTTCTATTCCGTCGTGATTCGAAATTTCATGTGTTCCAAGTACATCTCCATTTATGTCTTTTATGACCAAAGAAAATTTAGTTAATTTCGTTTTAGGTGTCTGAAAATAAAGACTTACTCCTAAATCTTTAAACGTGAATGTTTTGCACGTGCTGGCCCACCTTGATTTAATGATGAGAAGAGCCTCTTCTCCTTGCACACCATTTTCTTTATACAGTTGTGTTCCATCCACTGCAAAACCATTACTAATAGCAAACTTATCCGAAAAAGTTGTAAAGCCTATCTCCGCACTGTTAGGTATTCCAACAACTCCACCAAAATCATACGTACCATCGGCAGTTCCATTCGCAGCAGCCTGCACTTCTTTAATAGGCATATAGTTCACTGAAGAAATCATCAAGATCAATACAACCAAAATACGAAAATAAAATCTTATTTTTTCATGTAAAATCTTACTCTTTCTCTTACTTGTTTTTAAATTCTTGGATAGATTCATAGTTCCACCCTCTCAAAATTCTTTTTACCCTCTAGATGGAAACTCACCATATAAACAAATAATATAATTCATCACCAAGAAGGGCTGCATATTATTATGCGGCTGATTTCCACCTGTTAAACCTAAAGCTTGTGGGTTCATTGCAACATTTACTGTCGCATCGTATATTGGTTCTGGTACTTTAC
Source organism: Lysinibacillus louembei (assembly GCF_033880585.1). Lineage (NCBI taxonomy): Bacteria > Bacillati > Bacillota > Bacilli > Caryophanales > Bacillaceae > Lysinibacillus > Lysinibacillus louembei. The sequence continues at coordinate 2,699,919 of NZ_CP137624.1, read as the reverse complement.
TTCTCCCAGTTACCGCCACTGACCACAATTGATTCTCTGGATTTCCCGATGTTCCAGCGCCCTCTAAAGCTGCTGGCGCATGTGTATGTGCAGGTATTTGTGTTGATAAAAGCGTCACAGTTGGTGCACCAACGATTTGACCAACCTGTCGTTCTGTTAATCCCGCTCCTTGCCCTTGATTCATTGGAGCAGCCCCCATCAAATTCGGTAGCGCAAAGGTTGTCTTGCCATCTCCTCCATATTGCACACCTAATATCGAAAAGAGCGCTGTATTTTGCTGAATACTCATCAATTGACCATTACATAATGCCCAGCCTTTTGGTGCAAAATTTCCTGCAAAAACTCTTATTTCACCAATATATGCATCTGCCATTTGTACTCACTCCCTTCCTTTAACTTCTTGATGGATAAATTCCTTGTACAGCAATACAAAAACGGACAGCTAAATAAGGCTGCATATTATCATGTGCTTGCCCGCCTCCCGTAGCAGATATTGCTGCCTGGTTCATTGCTACAGTTGGGCCAGTTGCGTATAAATTATCCTTTTGAGCCCATACATTCCCTTGAGGAGAAGTAGCACTTGCAGGAATAGATGAACCGTAAGCCTGATGCGTATGTTGCGGCATTTCATTCACCGTTAAAGTATGTGCCGCTTCACCCGCCTTTGTTCCTAATGATAATGAAGAACTAACATGAATTGGTACACGCCCTCGCAAATCCGGTAAAGCAAATGTCGTTCTACCATCCCCTCCATAAACTGTACCTAACAGTGAGTATAATGCTTGATATTGCTGAATCTGAAGCACTTGCCCTTCGCAAGATAACCAGCCTCTTGGTGCATAGTTAAGCGGAAATATCCGAACTTCACCTAAATATGGTTCTGCCATTTAAATCCTCCTTTCTTCTTCAACTTTTTTATGATTGGGAAGGAAATACCCCATATAACGAAATAATGAAAGAAATAGCTACTGTTGGCATCATGTTATTATGTGGCTGATTGCCACCCACACTTGAGCTAGCATGTGCATTCATTGCAACTGGTGTTAGTGGATGTCCAGCTCCATCTTTATCATTTGAATAGTTTGAATATCCGCTCGTCGTTGCCCACAGCATATTGTCTGGCGATGCTGTATTTCCAACAGCGGTTGTAGCTTGGGCAATATGTGTATGATTTGGCATTTGGCTCGTAGTTAAGGTAACTGTTTCTGTACCACCTACGGCACCTAAAGAGTACTGTGGATTAATGTGAATTGGTACACGTCCCCTTAAATCTGGTAACCCGAAAGTAGTTTGACCGTCCCCTCCATATGTTGTTCCTATTAAAACAAACAGTGCTTCATTTTCTGCAATACTAAGTAATTGACCATTACATAAAGCCCAACCTTGGGGAGCATAATTCCCCGCAAACATACGAATTTCTCCTACATATGATTCACTCATTTATTTTCACCTCCTTTCAACTTCTTCATTAAATGATTCAAATCGCATGGCAATATAAGGAGCAATTTCTTCTGTAACGTAAAATCCACATCGCTCATATAGATGCCTAGCAGGATTTTCCTGTAGTACATGCAATGTAACAGACCCTCTCTGAGTAGCTGCATTGCTTTGTAATTGCTTTAATATCTTAGTTCCATAGCCTTTCCCTCTATGATTAGGTAATAAGGAAATATCTATTAAATGAATATTCCGACCTTTAATTTCAGTCATCACTCTGCCAATTGGCAATCCCTCATGATAAATAATTTCATGCTTGGCTTGTGGAAATTTATTTTGATACGATCTCTTTTGTGCTTCGAATTGCATATATAACAAAGCTTGTAATTGCTGCTCATCTAGTGCTAGCATTGAAAATTCATGCTTTCGCGTAGTAGCATATAGCTCAAAAAGAAATGCATCATCTTCGGTTACAACATTTCTAGTCTGCAATATCATACACCCCCATTTCATTTATAAAGTGAAGCTACCTATCAAGGCTTTTACAGATGATTTATTACACAAGCACAGCCTGTTCATTCAAAATCAAACCACATTACTATAATTATAATTTTGGTTTTTCTGCTTGTTTAATAGATAAAAATTGTACAATCGTACTCTAGCTTTGTTATCCAACTCTCTATTATTATATTAAATTCTTAGCTATATAAATGTTAAGAATATTTAAAGTAAATCAATTTGTTTTCTCAAATATGTAATAATACACTGCATAAAATAAAATTTTTATTATTAATAACAAACTCCTATTGATTTCCAATTATATAATACTTCTTTAGTTACAACAGCCTATGCCCTCAGTATAATGGTATTTAATGTTAATATCAATCAAATAATTGTTTATATTGTTAAAATAAATCATTTAAATTGTACATTGAGTTGTTTCTTTCTCTTGTTTGGCTGTTATCTAGAGTCATTGTATAAAGCAAAGGTTAAAATTAGGTTAAAAAATAAAAGATTTTTGAAAAAAATTTGATTTTTTTAACATTTTACAAAATCACAGTTGAAGATTAAGAAGGAGAGCAGCCCTCTTTTTCTTAAAAATGCTTATCTTACTCTAGAGAAATAGAAGACTCTTGCTAATTCAAGTTAAACTAAAAAAGCCGATTTACACCGAATTATTTCGTGTAAATCGACTATCCGTAATTAATCTCTTTTCCCTTACATCATCTCTGCTAATAGATCTCCCATCACCTGCACAACTCGCTTTTTCCCATCATTCAAATTGTCCTGTGCTCCAATACAAGATGGACAGCCGCTTTGACATGGACAGCTTGTAACATGCTGAATTGTTCGCTCCAGAAGTGGTAAAATTAAATCATACACCTTTTCACTTAACCCAATGCCACCTGGATAGCTATCATAAATAAACAAGGTTGGGCGCTCATTGTGCACCGCCTTCACCTGTGGCACAACAGATACATCGCTACGATCACAGTGAATAAAGAGCGGGATAAAGGAATGCATCGCGTACGCAACCCCATTTAATGCGTCTGTCATCATTTCCTCTGACCAGTTTTCAGGCAAGTCGAAGGAAAGCCATGTTGCATTTGTATGCATTTCCATTGGCGGGATTGTAATAGGACCAGAGCCGATATTATCGTGTGTGCCGAAGCGAATCTTTTTGAAAATAGTCGGAATCGCCAAAATCCCCACATCGCCGTAGCTTACTGTTGTCGTTTTCAGCTGTGCCACTTTATCCTCTTCCAGCACTTTCAGCTCCACCGCTAAATTAGCATCTGTAAAATAATCGACATCCACCTCTGTGACATATGCTTTTTTCTCCTCCCAATCGAGCTCCTCTACTTGGAATTGTGTGCCTTGGTGGATATAAATGGCTTCCTCATGCAGTAGTGTCATGGCGCTATACGTGTCCATTTCACCAATGACACGCGTCTTTGTCGGTGTTGTTTTATCAATAATAACGACATTTTCTTGAGCAGCTGAACGTAAGCTAATATCATGTGCTGGGAAGCGGTCGCTCATCCAATGCCATTGCGTCGAGGTTTTAACGAGGACACCTTCCTCTGCTAAATAAGCTAACAGCTCCTGTACCATAAACTCACCATATGTATCATCTATTGAAAATGGTAGCTCAAAGGCGGCACATTTTAAGTGTGCCATTAAAATCAATATATTTTCAGGATTAATATTCGCTTGCTCTGGCTCGCTTCCTAATAAATAAGTAGGATGATTGACAACATATTGATCAAGCGCTGTCGATTGTGCGACATAAATAATTAGTGCCTCATCCTGCCGTCTTCCTGCACGCCCCGCCTGCTGCCATGCGCTGGCAATATTGCCTGGATAGCCTGTCATAATACATGCTTGTAGCTGCCCAATATCGACGCCAAGCTCTAATGCATTTGTACTGACAACCATTTGAATCGTTCCATCGCGCAAGCCTTTTTCAATTTGACGACGCTCGCTTGGCAAATAACCACCACGATAGCCTTGAATCGAATGGTCTGCAATTTTTTTCGCTGTCAATGACTTTAAATAAGTAACGAGCATTTCAACACGTACTCTTGATTTCGCAAAAATAATTGTTTGAATGCCTGCTTCAAATAAACGAGCGGATAAATCGCGCACTTCTAATACTGAGCTTCTACGCACACCAAATGTTGGGTGGATAATCGGTGGATTATAAAAAATAAACGTTTTTTTGCCCACAGGTGCGCCTGATTTTTCAATTAATGCGTGCTTTGTATTTGTTAAGCTTTCTGCTAGTTCACGTGGATTGCGAATCGTTGCAGATGTGCAAATAATCGTTGGACTACTTCCATAAAAAGCACAAATACGCTGTAAACGGCGAATCACATGTGCCACATGACTACCAAACACCCCTTTATATGTATGTAGCTCATCAATCACGATATATTTTAAGTTTTCAAAAAGGGCTACCCATTTCGTATGATGTGGCAAAATACCCGAATGCAGCATATCAGGGTTCGTCATGACAATATGCCCTGCTTTGCGAATCTTTTGACGGATGCCTGGTGCTGTGTCTCCATCGTATGTATAGCTTAAAATATCCTCATCCATTAGCCCAATTAACTCATTCAAATCGGATTTTTGATCTTGCGCCAAGGCCTTTGTTGGAAATAAATAAATGGCACGTGCCGATTTATTTTGTAAAATGGTCTGTAAAACAGGCAAATGATAGCAATATGATTTACCTGAAGCAGTCGGTGTAATAGCAGTAAAGGATTGCTGCTGCATTGCGTAATCAAACGCTTCACGCTGATGTGTATAAAGCCGTTCAATCCCTCTTGCATGCAATGCCTTTTGAATGGAGGGATGAAGCTTCTCAGGAAAATCTGCATAGCGAGCGGGCTGTGCCTCTAACGTATGCCAATGCTGAATATTTTGCTTTAGCTCCTCATCATATCGCCATGCCTGCAATAGCTCAGAAATCGTCTTCTTCTTGTTGTACATTCATTTCCCCCTCCTTTAAATAGCGTAGCATTGTAGAGAGCGTGTAGTGCACAGAATGTATCGATTGCAAAAATCTTTTTTTGCTCGTTTCCTTATAAAAAGACTGCACAATAAATTGCTCCATCGCATCTACAACTTGGTTAATTTGCTGTGTATGCATATATTTTGGCTGATGTTTTACGCGCCATTCCGTTGCAAGCTGCTGCCACAGTTGTAATTGTTCATGAATATGATCTGCATATGGCTTTACTTCTGAAAAAAAATCAGGCTGTAAATTAAATTCGCGCATGTGAAAGAAACGGTTTTTCGCTTCCTCACATTGCGTTATTAAATAGGATGTTAGTTCGATTAACTGCATTGTACACCTCAAGTTATATTTATTATGATTCAGTAGAAAACGCGGTGGTGCGATAAATACTAAGATGCTCCTTTCATTCAGTGGGTGTCCAAACACCCACTGAATCCTAATAAAGCTTCTGACGCAATTACACCAAGGCGTAATTGATTATAATGATAGCTATCCATTCAGCGGGTGCTGAATGAAAACGCCAATGAATATGACAAAACTACATCAACATATTATTGATTATATTTAGTGTACCAAATCTTCTCGGGAATCACTAGCAATTAGGGGAACGTGTATTCTTTACTTGTATTTGTTTTTCTGCTAAGCTTACTTTTTGATAGGCTGTTGTGATTTTTTGTGAAAATTGAAGGGTGAGCATTGCACGTTGTTGTTCTACTGCGGTGTCTAACAATTGTGTTGCCTGTTCAATACTGGCAATAAGCGCTTGAAGCCTTGTCATGGTATGCCTCCTCTCATCGGTACTTTATTGTTTCAAGAGAGGTTTAAAAAATCCTTGTCCATCGCAAAACTAGACAATAAAAGCTAAAAATATGCATTTCGAAAGGGTGAAAATGATGATTCGCTATCCAAATGGAAAGCCTTATAAAGCGGGTACAGAGGAAGTGCAGAAGCCGAAAAAGAAGCAGGCCTTAAAAGATATTAATTTCGGTAATCGTGGTAAAACATTAGAAGATGACCTAAACGAAACGAATAGCTATTATTTGCAGCGACAAATTGCTAATATTCACAAGAAACCTGTTCCAATCCAAATCGTCAAAGTAGAGTACCCATCGAGAAGTGCTGCTGTCATTCGTGAAGCCTACTTCCGCACACCTTCAACAACGGACTATAATGGTGTATGGAATGGCTATTATTTAGATTTTGAAGCAAAGGAAACTGAAAATAAAACATCCTTTCCTTTAAAAAATATACATGCACACCAATTAGAACATATGAAAAATGTTATACTACAAAAAGGGATTGCTTTTTTTATTATTCGTTTTTCAAGATTAGATCGCTATTTTATTACACCATTTCCTATCGTGGAAAACGCATGGCAGCAAATGGAGCAAGGTGGGCGCAAATCGATACCATTGCAACAATTTGAAGCACAAGCAATTGAAATCAAACCAAGCTACCAGCCACGCATTGACTATTTGCAGGCGGTACAACAATTTGTGTGCGAAAGCTTCACAATTATGGAAAACACTCAAAGTGAGGAGATTAAACGTGACTGAACGTAAACTTACACGCGAAGATATAAAAAAACAGCGTCAACAGCAAAAAAATAAAAAAAAGCAGCCAGGCTTTAAAATTTGGTTAAAGCGCATCGTTTTAACGATTGTTTTGATCGGTGTGCTAGGCTTTTTAGGTGGCGCTGGGCTATTTGCTTATTATGCAAGCAGCGCACCTGAACTCAATGAAGAGCTATTAAAATACCCTGTATCATCTGAGTTTTATGATATTAATGGAGAATTGTTCGCCACAATTGGGCAAGAAAGCCGGAAGTACGTAAAATTCGAGGATATTCCAGATGAAATGGTTTCTGCCATTTTAGCGACAGAGGATGTTCGCTTCTTTGATCATTTCGGTATCGATTTATGGCGTCTTGGTGGCGCAGTAGTTGCCAATTTTAGACATGGCTTCGGCTCACAGGGTGGTAGTACAATTACCCAGCAAGTTGTTAAAAATTCATTTTTATCTAAAGATAAAAAATTAAAGCGTAAAGCGCAGGAAGCTTGGCTTGCCATTCAATTAGAGCGCCAATATTCTAAAGAAGAAATTTTTGAAATGTACTTTAATAAAATTTTAATGTCCGGTCGTGTATATGGCTTCGGGCAAGCATCTGAATTTTTTTATGGCAAGCCATTAAACGAACTATCATTAGACCAAATGGCTACGCTGGCGGGTATGCCACAAAGTCCAAATGCTTACAATCCATTTAAATACCCAGAGCGTGCTGAAAAAAGACGTGATATTGTACTTAGCTTAATGGTACAGCATAAAAAAATTACACAGGCACAGGCAGACGAAGCGAAAAAATTAACAGTGGCAGAGCGCGTTTTGCCAGAAGATGAACGCAAACCAGCAACTGTCACAAACTACCCTGCCTTCCTTGATGTTGTGCTATCAGAGTTGGAGAGCAATGGAGATAAGGATGCACTGGCAGAAGGAATAAAGGTCTATACAACGCTTGACCCGAATGCTCAAAAAACAGTGGAATCTATTATGAATAACGATGCAAACTTTATGACGGAAAAAATTCAGTCAGGAGTTGCTGTTATTGATACGAAAACAGGTGAAATCCGCGCAATTGGTGGCGGTCGCAATTACGGTATTGAGGTTAGCTTTGGCTATAACTATGCTTATGATTTAGTGACGCGTGCACCTGGCTCAACGATGAAACCTTTAATCGACTATGCACCAGCAATTGAATATTTAAAATGGTCAACAGGCCAAACATTGGTCGATGAGCCAATGAAATATACAGGTACAAACCAAACGATTACAAACTGGGATAATAAATATGGAGGCACGATGACAGCACGCCAAGCGCTGTACACATCACGTAATGTTCCTGCTGTTAAAACATTGCAGGCAGTCGGTACAGACAAAGCGAAAAACTTTGTTTCACGTTTAGGTATCGATGTGGATTATGTTGTGGAATCTGACGCCATCGGTGGTGGTCGCATCAATATTTCACCTATTCAAATGGCAGCTGCCTATGCTGCATTGGGCAATAATGGTATTTACACTGCACCACATGCCATTACAAAAATCGTTTATCGAGATGGCTCAACATCCGATGAATATAAACCAAAAGAAACCATTGCCATGAGCGATTACACCGCTTATATGGTGACAGATATGCTACGCGATGTTGTAGGCAATAAGCCAAACGCATCCGGTACTGCTGCTAATGTCCCTGGACTTGATATTGCAGGTAAAACAGGAACAACAAACTATTCAGCTGATGAGTTTTCGAAATATAACTTACCAAGCTCAGCCGTTCCTGATTCTTGGTTTGCTGGCTATACAACAAATTATTCTATTGCTATTTGGAGTGGCTATGAGCAGCGTTCTGATGCCATTACAACATGGGAAGAGCGCCGCTTACCGCAAACTTTATTTAAATCAATTATGTCAGAGATATCATCGTCTGTTGAAACAGCTCGCTTTACCCAACCAAGCTCTGTTGTTTCTGCAACGGTTGAAGTTGGTACATCACCGTTAAAATTAGCAAGTGAATTCACACCTGAAAACTTGCGTATGACGGAGCTATTTGTGAAAGGCACAGAGCCGAAGGAAGTATCAGATACATTTGAGCAGCTCGAATTAAGCGCACCATTTAATTTGAAGGCAAATTATAATGACCTTGCTCAAGCAATCGATTTAACTTGGGAGCATCAAGCACCTGAAACAACTGAGGAAGAATCGCCTGTACCAATTACCTTTGAAGTAACGATGGCAATTGATGGTGGGGAGCCTGCAATTATTTCGACATCAAGTGCGAATTATTTCACGATTCCAGCTATTGAAATCGGACATGATTATGTATTTACAGTAACAGCTATTTCAGATGATGTACGCAGTGAACCAGCTTCTGTATCCCTTTATATCGAAGGCTTACCAGATGAGCCTGAGGAGGAAGATAATTGGGAGGAGCCTAGTACCGAGGAGCCGGTTGAACCAATTGAACCGAGCAATCCTGAGGAACCAACAGAACCTGTTGACCCAGGAACAGACACAGAGGATGGTAGTAACAACGGACAAGTGACACCTCCAACAACGCCTAGTGAACCAGATAACGAAGGCGGTACTGGTGGAGAATAGAAGAAAGGAGCCATCCAGAAAGTGAACTTTCTGGACGGCTCCGCTTTTTTACATAGTCAATTTTTGATTAAAATTGTGCTCCTGCGGTGGTCACAATAGAGCTTTTCTGCGACGAGTAACCGCAGGAGCAAATTGTCATCATCCTCGTCGCAAAAGGGACGTCCCAAAATGACTTTTCGGACGCCCCTTTTTTGCGCTATAACACCTTCCAATAGCTATTAAATATCTGTACAAATTCTTGATCAAGCTCTATTCCCTTTTGCTTCAAAGCTCCAACTGCAGCTCCGCCAATTGGCTCTAATACCGCCTTTTTAAATTCAAAAGTGACCGATGTATTTTCTACAAGCTGCGTTAATTTAGTGATGAAGAAGTCGATGTTTGTAAAAACACCTCCAGCTAGTACAATTTCTATGCTCGATTTGTGCCAAACCATTTTGTCAAAGCATACTTTAATTGCTTTATAAAAATCGACACACGCTTCCTCCATAATACTAGCTGCTACTGCGTCACTATTGTCAGCAGCCTCCATCACATATTTACTCAACGGTGCAATGTTCGTGCGTGGATGCTCGTCATTGTATATACAGGCAATTAATTTTTCTACATTATCTACGTCAAAATGCTGTAAAATTGGTGCTGTTAATGAGGTGCTTGGCATTCTCCCATCATAGCTTTGGAATACCGCTTCTAATGCCTTCATCCCTATGTAATAGCCGCTTCCTTTATCATCAAATAAATAGCCCCAGCCACCAATTCTATGCATTTCCATATTTTCATCATAGCCTAATGTAATTGCCCCTGTGCCTGCAATTTGCACAATGCCAGGCTGTCCTAGTGTACCTGCATATAAAGCACCTAATGCATCGTTTTCAATTGTAATCAGTGCTGTATTGTGCACATATTGACGAAGAATTTTTTCTACGATTGGCTCCGCATATAGCTCTTTGACACCAGCCATCGCAACAAAGCAGCTGCTCACTTCTTGAAATATTTGTTCATTTTGTTGACGCAATTGCTGCATTAATTCATGCAATGTCATCTCAAAAAACTGCGTGTTCATTGCGGTTGGATTGCTGCGTGTTGTGATTACTTTTGCATAAATTCGCCCTGCGTTATCACATATTACAGCTGAAGTTTTTGTGCCTCCACCATCGATTGCTAAAACATACATCTATGTACTTCTCCCTTCATAAGAAAAGAGGCTGTCCAGAAAGCCCACCTTCTCACCCTAAACAGCCAAAATCAAATTTCATTCTTTATAATAGTTCGACAAATAAGCTTGCAAATCCTTGTTTGCACCGAAAAACAGCAAATGGCTGTCTCAAAAGTGGCGCATTCGCCTACCTTTGAGACAGCCCCTATTGAAATAGCTATTTTGTAAAGCCAAATGATGCCCAAGGCTGGATATGCTTCAATAAGAAGCGCTCCTCTTCCTTGACACGTGCTACAACATTGCTAGAGCCTGCATTCGGCATATCCTGCAATACAACTTGTAGCTCCCCTTTATAGCGCACATCCAAATTGTTATCAATTGTAATATCGCCTACTGTTAGAGGTACGATGTCATGTGCTGGGAAATCGTCCGCCTTGTATTTGACACGGGATTGCGTGCTGCGAATTACATAATCGGAGACATCTCCACGATTAAAGTGTGGTTCCTCTAAAACAATCTTTTCCTCTAAAGCTGTCGTTTCAGCTGAGAACTCTACTTGCAACTCAAGCTTATAGCGATTTAATTGCCCTAAAGCACGCAGCTCTTCTTCTGATGCATACATATTGCCAATGATACAATCATCAATTAAACCTGTACTCCACATGTCTTTTGCTTGCACCGTAATAGGTAAAAATCTATGCTCTTCAAGGGTTGGTAGCCCGTATTCCGTTTGCTCCCACGGACCAAATTTACCATGCTGTGATGAAATCATCGCAGCTGTGCGAATATGGTTGTCTTTAAATTGCTGAGATGTCTTTAAAAAATGCGCACGCGATAAGCCTGTGTAGCGTCTTGGGTAAAAGTTATGGCAGCCAATAATATTGGATTGATTTGGCTGATAGGATAAAATATTATCCACATATTTTGTACCATTGCTTATATTTAACTCTACTTTTAAATTGCTAGCATCTAGCGACATAAATGCTTCTTCTTGACCTGAAAAGCCCATATCTAAGCGAAGCGCTGCTAAATGATATTGCTCCTTCAAATACCCGATATCGCGGTACGTTAAGCCTAATTCTTCAAAAACGTTTGGCGCAATATCGGCTGAAATATCGAAGCCTAGGCCTTTCGCAAAAGCGTTAATTTGCTTTAGCTTTTCACGTTCCTGTTCATTATTTAATGACATTAAACAAGTGAATATGCGGTCAAAGCCATTGTCATGTGCAAGCTGTACATATTGCTGCATTTCCTCTAATGTGCTATGTCCGGGATATAATGAAATACCTAGTCTTCTCAAATTTCATACCTCCAAAATTGATGCGCTCTTAGCGGGTATGTAAAATACCCGCTAGACGCTTTTTATTATTGACCTTGCTTCGCTGCTGCACGGTTTGCTGCAAGTAAGAATGGTGTGTAAATCAGAACAGCTACCGCAATTAAAACGATACTTAGGATTGCACCTGAAATGGATTGTGTTACTAACCAACCATTGATAATTGGCGGTGTTGTCCATGGCGCTGCTACTGTTGCTGCTGGCACTAGACCCCATTTTGTTGCAAAGTAAGCGATCGATACGTTAACCATTGGTGTTAAAATAAACGGTACGAATAAAATTGGGTTTAAGACGATTGGTAAACCGAATAGTAACGGTTCATTAATATTGAAAATCCCTGGCGCGGCTGATAATTTACCAACGGTGCTGTATTGTTTGTTTTTACGTGAAACAATGAAAATTGCGATAATTAGAGCGATTGTTGTACCTGAACCACCCATATTAACGAATGCATCGAAGAATGGTTTGTTAATGATATATGGTGCTACTTGACCTGCTTCAAGTGCTTCGACGTTTTTCGCAATTGCGTCTAAGTTAATTGTTTGCATGAATGGGTCAATGATATTTGCTCCATGAATACCGAATGTCCAAACAAACGCTGGCACGAATGCTAAAATCAGTGCTGCTACCCAAGAATTTGTTAAGCCCATAAATGGTTCTTGTACTAATGTGTAGAATTGACCAATAATATCTGGTGCATCAAATAATACAGAAATCAATGTACGAACTAATGCTAAAACACCTACTGTAATAATAGCTGGGAATAATGTAGCAAATGATTTTGCTACTGCATCTGGTACACCTGCTGGCATTTTAATTAATAATCGCGGGTTACCAGATAAACGTGAAAACATTTCTGCGGATACAAGACTTAAAATGATAGCTAAAAAGATACCGCCAGTTCCTGTCGTTAAACCTGTTAAACCACCTTCGCCATACGTTGCAAATGTCATATAACTCGCAAGACCAATTGCCCCACCTGCTAATGCATCTTTCCCATAGCTTTTTGTTAAGTTATACGCGATTGTAAATGAGATTAATAGTGATACAATGGCAAATGTAGCACCCCATACGTTACCGCCCCATTGCTTCCAAGTACCATCGCTAAATATAGCATTCATTGCATTTTGATAAAAATCGATTGGCAAGTTGTTAACTAAAACAGCTAATGACCCAGCAATCATCAATGGCATAATGGCGATAAAGCCGTCACGAATTGCAACTAAATGGCGTTGATTCCCGATTCTTGATGCGACAGGAACAAACTTCTCCTCTAAAAATTTGAACATTTTAATACACTCCCCTTTTTATGTTTTTAGTGAATGATGCCCCGAAAGGCTTTATCTTAATTCAAGTGAGTGCTTCTTGCACCCACTTGAATAAAAACCAATGTCTTACTTCCCCTTTATTTGTTCATGAACTTCTACTAGCTCTTGTGCTAAATCACGGAATGTAATCGCATTCATTAAATGGTCTTGTGCGTGAATTAACAATAAAGAAACTTCTACTTTTTGACCTTGTGCTTCTTGTTGCAATAAAGCTGTTTGTGCATGATGTGCTTCGATAATCGCCTCATGTGCAAGCTTCATTTTATCTTGTGCTGCTTGGGAGTCCCCTGCTTTCGCAAATTGGATAGCCTCCATGCATTCACTTTTTGCATTTCCACTATGCATAATTAATCCCATAATGGATTGTAATAAAGCTTCTTGTTCCATAGTTGACACCTCTTATTTCATTAAGCTATACGCATGTTTTAATACATTTGCGCCATTCATCATGCCGTAATCTGTCATATTGATCACATCGATTGGAAGGTTTTTCTCTTTGTACTTCGCTTCAAATGAACCTTTTAAGTAACGAACTTGCGGTCCTAGCAGCAAAACATCTACCGATTTTTCTGCCAATACTTTATCAACTTCCCCTTCAGGAATGGCAAAAATATCCGCTTCCAAATTTTGTTCCTCTGCCGCCTGTTTCATTTTCGATACAAGCAAGCTTGTGCTCATTCCTGCTACACAAACTAACATGATGTTTTTCATAAGTGCACTCCCTTTACTTTTCTTTATCATTTTATTTTTGAAATCGTTTTCTTAAAAAGAGAATATCATTGGTTGGTATATACCACAATACCCTTTTTTTCATTTTTCACTTTTTTTAAATGGATAAAATATACTGGACTATATGATATTCTCACTATTAATATAGCATCTAAAGGACTGGTATAGTCCAGAAAAAAATTTAAAAAAATTTTTTAAATATGATAAATTACATAGGATTTTTTCAATATTCACAACAACTAAACTAAATACCTATCATTTAAAAATATTCATAAAATGCAGGTTTACCAACTTGTAGTGCCTGCTGCCAGCGTTCAATGATTGCTTGTGCTACAGGCTGCCCTGCATACGTAACTGCCTCTTGAACAGATAAATAGCCGACCATCATTGCTGAAAATAAATTGATTGGCAATGCTAGTACTTGCTGTGCATCCACAGCCTCCACCTCTATAACGGCTACTTCCCCGTTATGACGAACCTCAAATATTTGCTCATTCCATGCGCAAAATTGATCTTCTAAACGCACATATAAAGGCGCCTCAATGTGATTCCATTCATATTGCTGTAGGAAGGCTTGCGCATCTACAATTCGCACCATAATATCTTGCACAACCTCACGCTTAAATTGCGGCTCTGCAAAATAATAGCCAAAGCGACTATGATTTGCTGTAACTCCTTTAATTTCAGTAATGCTTGCTGCATGCGCTGTCACAAAGCGCCAAATCGCCTGCTCTGCCGCCATATCTTGCGCTACAAAATCGTGAATCATAAATGATGTACCTGCTACTTCATAACGAAGATAGGCAGCTACTTGATTGTCTTCATAATATAAAGCAAAATGACTATCAGGATGCCTGCTCGCTAAGCGATTCCACCATGCTTCGTCCCTTTGCATACTGCCGCTCGTTACGGCTGCTTGCTCATTATGAAACGCTTTCACCTGCTCAAATAGCTCTTCATCAAGCCATTCAAAGCTTGTGCGCTTAATCGTATCCATCTTCTTGCCTAATGCAGGAAATTTTTCTGGTAAAATCGTATAATTTAATTTCTCAAAAAATAGCTCCCAGCCAAAATAGCGATAAAATGACACGGAAAAAGGCGCCAATACAGAAATCGTTTGCCCATTTGCTCGCATTTGATTGAGCGATTCAATCATTAGCTTTTTAACAATACCTTGCTGACGATACTCAGGATAAGAAGCAACAAACGCGATGCCACCCATTTTATAGTTTTTACGATGAATCGTCATATTTAATGGCAAAACAAGCATTTGCCCAACGACTTTACTACCATCATATGCCCCTAAAGTCGTACTATGCTGAACCCAGTGATGAAAATCTTTTCTACGTGCCTCGCTATATTTGTTAGGAAAGCAATAGTCTCGTAAACGATGGATTTGCCAATAATCTTTTTCTTCCACATTGTGAATTTGTATCATGCTGTCAACCCCTATCCATTACCTTGAAATTTGGCTAATAAATTTATAACGATCCGCTCTGTAAACGCTGCGTACAAGCTCAAAAGGTACACCATTTGATAAGTAGCTAATTCGTTTAATGATCAGAACTGGCGCTACTTGATTAATTTGTAAAAGCTTGCTGTCTTCCTTGGAAACAATCGCTGCCTCCATTTGCTGAATGGCATTGCCAATTTTTTGATGGAAAGCGGTTTCAATTAATGAGTACAAAGAACCTGTTAGCTTACTTGCATCTAATTCAGGATAAATTTTCACTGGGATATATGTTCGCTCCACTGCCATCGGAATTCCATCTGCATTACGAATTCGGATCACAAAAAATACTTCCTCGCCCAGCTCTAATTGCAAATCTCTTGCTACATCAACAGACGGAATAATCTTTTCGAAACGCACAACTTTACTGCTTGGCACCATATTTCTTGCACGCATATCTTCGGTAAAGCTCGTTAAGCCTTGTAACGGCTGTTCCAATTTTGGATTTGCTACAAATGTTCCCCGCCCTTTTTCTCGATAAAGCATGCCATCATTCACTAAATTCGTAATCGATTGCCTCACAGTCATACGACTTACATCAAATTGAACTGAAAGCTCTCGCTCTGATGGTATCGCCTCACCAATTTTATATTCATTTGAAAGTATTCTCTGTTTAATTATTTCTTCAATTTGTATATAGATTGGTATATACGAATTTTTATCTAACAATCTGATCCCCCCTTATCATTCTGTACAACTCCTATTTCGAGGTATAGTTGTCTATACTAATTATAGATGAATATTTTGAAAATACAAAGGATTATTTTTGAAGTAAGTGCCGTTTTCTTTATTTACCAAAAATAGTCGTGTACGATAAATAAAAAGGGGATGTTTACAATGAGCGTTAGGGGAGAAAGCCGAACAACTGAAATTCATCTAAACTCTGAATATATTATAGATAGAGATAAAAATTCCTTCCAAACAGATGAAAAAGGAACGATAAAAGGATTTATTTGGTATAAATATTCAACAACAGATGAAAATCAACTCGCTGTTTTTGCCTTTCTAGAAAATGATGCTACACCAGTAAAAATAGAGATGGATGGAACAGTTGCCCCATATCATATGATTGATATACCAAATGAAGGAGGTAAAAAAGTACCGTTCACTATCACAAATTTGCCACATGGTAATCATATTCTCTATATCATAAGTGAAAAAGTGCTTCACAACACAATCAGTGATCCTTTAGAAATATATGATACACAGAGAACTGTTGCTCGAAACTTCCTTTCAATCAAAGTTCACAATGAGCAAACAGAAACATCTACAATTCCAAATAATTATGCAGCCGTAGAGAAAATACAAGACTTAAAAAATGAAACTTCTGTTATTATGCAAATGTATGAAGATGCCGATTTAACAAAAGAAGTAGATACGATCAATAGTATGGACGATTATTTCTTAACAATAGAAAATCAATACGATTTTGAAATGAAGGCTCATTTAAAGCTAATTTCTGACTATGAAACTTTGGAGCTACAGCAAATACTTATACCAGCTAATGCCAAAGTAATTGTACCTACTAATTTCCAAGCTTTTCAGATAGATAAAAGCGCCAGAATCATTATGGTTGCTGCTCCTTCAGAAAAATTAGCTATTTCTTACGCATTGCGCGTAGTTAAAACAACTAAACGCTTTCCAATAGAAAACAAGCGGTAGTGAAAGCCAAAAACTTTCTCTACCGCTCTTTATATACGCAATCTTGCACAGCGCTTTTTTGTTTCTTTATATAGCTCATCTAACTGTCGATAGCTCACATATTGTGCTGGATTCCCTTGCACAAAGGCTAACCGCTCACCGCCGTTTAATGGTAGTAGCTCATAGCTTTGCTGTGCATCGTAGCGTTCTACCTCCGATGCCTTGCATAAAAAGTCAATAAAATGAGCTATGCCTTCTAGCATGAATTGCCCTGCCTGCCCATTTCTTGTAGCATGTGCCTCATAGATTTGCGAGGATAGCTTGTCCCATTTCGCATACCAGTCATCGACAGCTATCTGCGAAATCAATTGTTTCTTCACCGTTATCATTTTTTGACAAGTCCTTTTTTCAAACGCTTTTGCCCTTCTCGGCAATCATCTAACAAGGGGCATATATGACAGCCTGGATTTTGCGCTTTGCAATGGTAACGTCCAAAGAAAATCATTTGATGATGGGCTTTTGACCATTTTTCAATTGGCGTTTTTTTCATAATTGTTTCTTCTACTTCTAAGACGCTATCTTTCCAGCGACAAAGCCCTAAGCGCTTCGCAATGCGCTCGACATGTGTATCAACTGCCATCGCAGGTACATCGAAAGCGACTGATAGCACAACATTAGCCGTTTTGCGTCCGACGCCTGGCAATGTGACAAGCTCCTCACGGTTTGCTGGTATTTCACCATTGTATTCCGTTATTAAGCGTTGACATAATAATTGAATATTTTTTGCTTTATTGCGATATAGTCCAATGGAGCGAATATCGTCCTGTAATTCTTCCAATGAAACGGCTAAATAATCTTCTGGTGTTTTATATTTTTGGAATAAGCTTTTCGTTACTTTATTGACAAGTACGTCTGTACATTGCGCAGATAATAATGTGGCAATTGTCAGCTCAAACGGATTATCGTGTACAAGCTCACAATGCGCCTCTGGAAACATTTTGTCCATTTCATCTAAAAAATGCAGCCACTGCTTTTTCGTTAACATCTGACCACCTCACTATTCTTTTTCTTCCAACCAATTGTACATCACGCGCTTCGGTTTTTTTTCCGTTTGCGGCTGTGTAATGGTGCGTTTGCGGAATTGCTCTGCATGCTGCTCCACCTGCTTGACCGTTGTGAAATTTTTCTTTTTCCATTCAAATAAGATGCGATCAATATAGCGAAGTGACAGCTTTCCTGCTAATACGGCTTCCTTTAAAGCTGCCTTTATTAGCTCAGGGGAATGCTTATCCATATCGAGCCATGCGTTAATATTTTCAAGCTCCATCGGCGATAAAAGGCGACCAAATTCCTGCTCAAATATGGAAAAAATCGCGCCCTCTTCTCTTTTTTGCTGCTCATCATTTATGGCAATTGTATTCGCCTCTAATAGTGTAATAATGCGATTCCACAATGGATAAAGCGAATATTTTTCATAAATTTTCCCATCACTATTGACATCATGCGTTATTTCAATAAAGCCTTTTTGTAAAAAACGTTGTATTTTTGCTGAAATTTCATTTTGTACAAAAGAGGTTCTTGCCATCAAATCATCTGGTGTTGGAAAGTCATTTCCCTCTTCATGAAACGCTAATAAATGGAGCAGCAACATAGCATCGTCATCGTTAATTTGTAGTGCTTTATAATGCTGAAAAAATAGCTGTGGAATCGTCATATGCTTTTGCTCTAACCATATGCGAAGTTGCTCATTGCTTGTCATGATTGGCACGAATCCTTTCCTAGCTTTAGTCATAACAGAGGGCTGTCAAGAAAGTCAACAGCACTTCCAAGCAGCCCCCTGAATTTATTTAAATGTAGCTTTCTTTCCAACTTATGGGTATAGACGGTTTAATAAACGTGGGAATGGAATTGTTTCACGAATATGCTCCGTGCCTGAAATCCAAGCAACTGTACGCTCTAAACCTAAGCCGAAGCCTGAGTGTGGTACAGAACCATATTTACGTAATTCCAAATACCAAGCGTATGCACCCATATCTAAATTATGCTCTTCTAGGCGAGTTTTTAATAAATCATAGTCATGGATACGCTCAGAGCCACCAATAATTTCACCATAGCCCTCTGGTGCAATTAAATCTGCGCAAAGCACTACATCGTCGCGCTCTGGGTGCGGCTGCATGTAGAATGGCTTAATGCCAACAGGGTAGCATGTGATAAATACAGGCTTATCATAATGGTTGGCAATTGCTGTTTCATGCGGTGCACCGAAATCATCGCCCCATTCAATATCATCAAAGCCTTGCTCATGTAAAAACTTAATCGCATCATCATATGAAATGCGTGGGAATGGTGCTGTAATATTTTCAAGCTTCGATGTATCGCGGCCAAGACGCTCTAAGTCAAGCTTGCAGTTCGCTAATACCGACTGCACGATATGCGCTACATATTGCTCTTGAATTTCTAGATTTTCATCAAACTCTACAAATGCCATCTCTGGCTCAATCATCCAAAACTCAATTAAGTGGCGGCGTGTTTTTGATTTTTCAGCACGGAATGTTGGGCCGAATGAGAATACGCGTCCTAATGCCATTGCTGCCGCTTCCATGTATAGCTGACCTGATTGTGAAAGGTATGCATCTTCATCAAAATATTTCGTTGCGAAAAGCTCAGATGTTCCTTCAGGTGCAGAGCCAGTTAAAATTGGTGGGTCCATTTTTGTGAAGCCATTGTTATTGAAAAACTCGTAAGTTGAACGAATAATTTCATTACGAATATTCATAATCGCATGCTGTCTGCGTGAACGTAGCCATAAATGGCGGTTATCCATTAAAAATTCTGTGCCATGCTCTTTCGGTGTAATTGGGAAGTCTACTGCTTCATGCAATACTTCAATACCCGTTACATTTAGCTCACAGCCAAATGTCGAGCGCTCATCAGCCTTCACTTCACCGACAATATACATCGATGTTTCTTGCGTTAAGCCTTTTGCTGTAGCAAAAATTTCTTCGCCAACCTCTTCTTTTACAACAACGCCTTGCACGAAGCCTGTGCCATCACGTAATTGTAAAAAGGCGATTTTACCGCTTGAACGCTTATTGGCAAGCCATGCGCCTAATTTTACTGTTTCGCCGATATGCTGTGGCATATCTTTAATCATAATTTTCTTCATAATATCCTCCAACTACAAAAGCAATCGTTATTGCCATTTTGATTTTACAAATTTGTCCATGCGACGTACTGCTTCCTCTAATAAATCATATGCAATGGCATATGACAAGCGAATTGTCGTATTTGTACCGAAGCCTGAGCCTGGTATTACAGCTACATTTGCCTCCGTTAATAACGCTTCTGCAAAGGCGTCGACATTATCATAACCTGTTTTCTCCATTGCTTCAGCTACATCTGGTAGCAAGTAAAAAGCACCCTCTGGCTTTAATAGCTTAAAGCCTGGAATCGCCGCAATTTGCGGATAAATTTTTTCTAAGCGCTCCTCAAATGCTTGACGCATTTCTTCTACTGCATCCTGTGGACCGTTGTATGCTTCAATCGCTGCATATTGCGCTGTTGTTGTTGCATTTGACGTAGAATGAGATGCTAAATCCGTCATCGCATTAATAATGTCTGCATCACCTGCTGCATAACCGATGCGCCAGCCCGTCATCGAATGCGATTTTGCTAAGCCGTTAATAACGATTGTGCGCGCTTTAATCGCTGGTGAAATTTGCGCAATTGAAAAATGCTTATTGCCATTGTATAAAAGCTTTTCATAAATTTCATCTGATACGATTAAAATATCATGTTTTTCAGCAACTTCAGCTAATGCTTTTAACTCCTCTGGGCTATAAACCATGCCAGAAGGATTTGACGGCGAGTTAATAATAACAGCTTTTGTTTTTTCTGTAATAGCAGCAGCTAATTGCTGTGCTGTAATTTTATATTGCTGCTCACTCGTTCCCTCGACATACACTGGTACACCACCTGCTAGCTTCACTTGCTCAGGATACGATACCCAGTATGGAATTGGGATGATAACCTCATCACCCTCATTTAAAATAACTTGGAACAATGTGTAAAGCACATGCTTTGCTCCAACGCCTACGATAACCTCATTTGCCTTATACGTCAGCTCATTATCGCGCTGTAATTTTGCAATAATCGCTTGCTTTAATGCTGGCAAGCCACCTGCTGGCGTATATTTTGTGAAGCCTTGTTCCATTGACTTTGTCGCTGCATCTAAAATATTTTTAGGCGTATTAAAATCAGGCTCACCTGCGCCTAATCCGATAACATCAATACCTTGCTCTTTCAATTCCTTCGCCTTTGCTGTAATTGCCAGAGTCGAAGAAGGCGTTAAAGTTTTTACACGGTTTGCTAACAGCTGTTTCAAATGAGATCTACTCCTCTACAAATTCAAAATACGTTTCCACCATTGCCCATCTTCAAACAAAATATAAACATAATTTAGCTGGTCTGTGTTATTCAAATAAGTAATTTCCCACACCGCACCTTGCTCCTCATAGCCTAATTTTGTATGAAGTATTTTTTTTACTGTCGCTTCATCATGCAACACTGCTAGCGCTTGTTCTTCCGTTATTCCGTCCTGCAAAAATACTTCCTGAATCGCATTTTCTTCTAAAGTGATTGGAACAAAAATTGCTTTTTCCTTACCATATTCGTCTACCCCGAATACGGTAACATACGGCTTATTGCCATTATAGGTATAAGAGTCCGAAACAATTGCGAGCGATTTTGTGACGAGCGCTAATTGCTCAGCCTTTTCCTCCATTTCATTAAATGGAGCATCGGCTTTCCAGAGTACTAAGATGGAGATGACAAGTGACAAAGAGACGAGAAAGACTGTACTAAAAATTATCCACTTTTTCATTCAATCACCTAAGTGCGATAAATTGTGAAAATCGCTTTTTCTTGATCTTCTCGATCTAGCGCTAAGCCAAACATTAAATTTTGCTCTTTCAATGTTCGATTTAATGTATCAACGACCTTATACAGATCAGATTGATAGTTTATTTTCACAACCGATAATACTTCGACTTTACTTTCCATGATTGTCAACCTGCTTTCTTTACTCATGTCTGTTATTATACCAATTTCCGAGCGCTTGTACCATATGTTCTAGCGATAGTTTTTGAATAGAAATCGGTGGCAATGCAGAAAGGAATTCTTTCCCATAGGATTTCGTATCAATGCGACGATCTAAAATAATAAATGCACCGCTGTCCGTTGATGAGCGAATTAAACGTCCAAAGCCTTGTTTAAAACGTAAAGTTGCCTCTGGTAAAGCAAGCTCCGTAAAGGCATTATATCCCTGTGCCTGTAGCATTTGCGATTTTGCTTTGAAGGTTGGCTCGTTCGGTGCAGAAAATGGTAGGCGCACAACGATAACAGCCGCAAGCCCATCTCCTGGCACATCGACACCTTCCCAAAAGCTATTTGTGCCAAATAACACCGAATGACTAAATTTCTGAAATGATTTTAATAGACGCATGCGACTGCCAGCCGTTACACCTTGTGCAAACAGCATATAATCATCTAGCAATTTCGTTTCTTGAATTAACAGGACCGTTTTACGCAGCATATCTTGGGACGTAAACAGCACAAAGCAGCGCCCCTCTGTTGTGCGCACAATTCTCGTAATCGCATAAGCCATTTCCTCGATATAGTCATGCTGCGAAACCGCTTGAATATCGGGCATATCTGTCACGATAAAGCAGCGTGCCCCTTGATAATAGCTGGACGATGCCTGTAAACGATGAATCGGAACATCCGCTGCAATACCGATCTGATCTGCGATGAAACGCTCATTATTTGGCACTGTTAACGTGCCAGAGGTCCAAACAATCGCTGCCTGTTGTCGCATCGGCACAAATAATCGCTCAATGCTCGCAGTCACTTGGAGCGGCTTTTTCATTAATTGCAAGCTGCCTGGTATACTGCGTTTATCAAGCTCAAACCATGCAAAATAATCTGCCTGCCTTAGGACAAATAATTCATCCCATTCTGCCACTTTTATTTTAAATTCATGAATCCAGTACTGCCATTCATCTAAAATATATTGCTGTGCAATAGAAATTTCCTCCTGATGCTCATAAAACATATACAACACTTGCTCTGCACTATCTATCCAATTTTGCATAAACGTAGATAGCTGTGTGCAACGTTGTACATCAATTGTTAGCTCTGTTAACATAACTGCTTGCTTCGCTTCATGTCGGTGTGATTGTCGCAGTATATGCTGAAGCTGCTCAATAAGCGTGTGCATCACATAATCAAATGCTGTCACTAATCGTTGAAAATTTTGCGCTGTCTTTTTCAACAGCTGTCTTGGTACACGTCCTGTCTCCATAGCTATATGCTGCAATTTATCAAAAAGCTGGTCTTCTCCAGGTGTGCCAATTCGCCCAAATAAATATTTCCAAGCTGTATAAGAAAAAACCTTTTCATCCTGTTGAACAGCAGCTTGAATAAACTGGTGGGCTTCATCAATAATCCAGCCACCAACATTATCAAATAATTGCTCTTGTCGCACTAGGTCTGCAAGTAGCATCGCATGGTTGGTCATCAATATATCCGCATGTTGACTTTGTTCGATAGCATAACTATAAAAATCGAATTGCTGGACTTTTTGCCATTTCAGCTTACGAATTTTTTCTAAAAATAGCTGACCACCGCCCGACATATTGAGCTCGTTTAAATCACCCGTTTCGGTTTTTGCGAGCCATGTAATGACTTGTGCAATGGCTAGTGTTTCATCATAAGATTCATCATCAACCTTCAAAATTTTAGCGAAACGTCCAATATCAATATAATTTTGCATACCTTTTAATACAGCAACCCGCACACGTTCACCTGTAATTTGTTCCAGCTTTACAAGCTCCTCGTACAATAGCTGGTCAAGTAAATTTGATGTGTATGTGCTAATGCCAATTTTTTTCCCACTGTGCTTAGCGTAGTAAAAGGCTGGCAATAAATACGCTAACGTTTTACCAATACCTGTAGAAGCCTCAATCATTGCTTCTTGCTTGTCATGAAAGCTATGCCAAATAATGTCCATCATTTGAAATTGCTGTGGCCGCTCTTCAAAGGTTGGGATTTCCTTTTGCAAAAGTGCCAGCTTTTCTTTACGTGTTTTTGGGTAGATACTGTCCGTCACCGTTTTTGACTGAATAGCAGGCGGCTGCTTAATCGCCAGTTGATAGGCATAAATAAACCCTTGCTGTTCTTTTACTGTGCTTCTTTTTAGATGCAGTGCGGCAAATAGCAGGTGTGAAATATCTGATTTTAATTGGAACGAGCGCTTATGTAATTGCTCGATTGTCGCTTGTGGCAGCGCCTTCAACTCCTCCCAACAAGCCTTTAACAATTGCGCTGTCGCTTTCGCATCATCATCCGCTCGATGTGCCTGCTCAAGTGGAATATGCAATTCCTGTGCTAAGTCACCTAATTTATAGCTTAATGCCATTGGAAAAACAATTTTCGCCAGTTCTACTGTATCAAGCTTTTTCCCTTGCCATGCTGGTAAGCCTGCTTTGCGTAATTCTGCTTGTAAAAAAGCTAAATCGAAGTCTGCATTATGGGCAACAAAAACGGCATCCTGCAATAAATCGTAAATTGTTTGCCCATACGCCGCAAAAGGCTTTGCACTTGCTACATCCTCATCCGTTATATTCGTTAAACCTTGAATAAATAACGGAATTGATTTTTCTGGATGGATAAAAGTTGTAAATGTTCTTTCAATATACCAATCCTTCATAATCACAATCGCGATTTGAATGATGCGATCACCGCCTGCAAACGAATGACCTGTCGTTTCCAAATCGACAATTGCATATTTTTGACTTTCCATCATTATCAACTCACTGTTCATCAATTCGAATAGATCAATTACGCCTTGGCGTAATTGCGTCGGGATTTTGCATTATGCTTGCTCAATGGACTCCTTTCAAAATTCCTGACATCCACCGGAGGCTTTATTAGGATTCAGTGGGTGTTTTGACACTCACTGAATGAAAGGGAATCTAAGTATTCATCGCACCGCCTATAGAGGGAGCGTTTTCTACTGAATCATGATAAATTTTATCATAGAAAGACTTGTTTGGTCATGTGGCTACTCTACTATCAATTACGCCTCGGCTTAATTGCGTCCAGATTTTTTCAAGCTTGCTTGCAGTAGAAGTTCACCTAAAGCCGTCACTTCCTGTGACAACGGTGAACTGACCTGCATCGTGCAGGCCTCCTTTTCAAAATCTGTGACATCCGCCGGAGGCTTTATCTTGGTTCAGTGGATGTCCAAACATCCACTGAACCAAGATAAATATTCCTCTGCTAAAATGGCATAATAGTACTCATCCCACCAACCATCCTTTGTTGGAATACATTTTTTAAAATAGCCTTCTTTACGCATACCTATTTTCTCCATAATGCGCCAAGAAGCTGTATTTTCAGGCTGACATGTGGCAATAATACGATGCAGCTTACATTCAGTAAAGCCATAATGTATGACTGCCTGTGCAGCTTCTGTTGCATAGCCCTTTTGATAGTGTTTCGGATTAAATACCCAGCCAATCTCATATGTATGCTCACCAAAATAGCGGAAGAAGGCAGTATGCCCAATTAGCTCGTCTGTTGCCTTTAACACTACCGCAAATTTTTCCGCATTCTCGCCTTGATTCTCCTGTACAAATTGCTGTGCCTCCTTTTCTGTAAATGCATCCTCTGGCAAATAGTGCATCACCATCGGATCAGCAGTATATTCATAAAGCGCCTGCCAATCGCTTTCCTTAAAATTTCTAATGCATAAACGCTCTGTTAGTATATTCATGTTGATTTTCCCTTTCTAATATATGGTGGATAAAAATTAGCTTGTTGTAAGGCTTCGTCATTCCATGTGATTAAGTTGGCAACTTTATTTTTAGTGAAAGACCCATTTTCATATGTTTTTACCACATCGGCAAGCCCATAAAAATGCCATGTAATGCTATCAATCCATTGCTGAAGTGATTCGACCTCTGCTTTCATATAACGCTTTTGATAAAGCACTTGTGCCATTTTCAAAAAGCCTTCCGATAGCTCGTCCTGCTTTTTGGTAAAATGATAGGTGGGCGCAACAGCCATATTGTCATCTACAATATGAATCGTGACTGCCTCCACATCGAATGCGACTTCCACCGAGCTAATTTCATCAAATATATTCAATCCACGATACTCCATTTTAATTAAACGCATTGAGCTCAACCCCTTCCACGTAAAATCGTACCACAGCAGCTCATCTTGCGGGCGATTTCTATGGCTTAATGGGCGAATTTTGGCATCTTGCGGGCGAATTCCCCTCTTTAACGGGCGAATTTAGCTGCCTTGCGGGCGAATCAAGACTTTTATACTAAAAAAAAGTGAAACCAACAAAGCGGTTTCACTTTCTCTCATTAAGACTGCTGTAAGTAAGATAATGTTGCATGTCCAAGGGTATTTGCTGCAATTAATAGCGCTCTCTCATCGATATCGAATCTCGGATGATGATGTGGATAGGCAATTTCCCACTCAGGATTTTTTGCCCCTGTGAAATAAAACGTGCCTGGCACCTTTTCTAAATAGTAGGCAAAATCTTCGCCACCCATTGCTAAGTCTGCTACTACTAATTTTTCTACTTTCGGTACAGCCGTTACTTCTTCCATAAAGCGGCGCGTTGTTTCCGCATCGTTGATAACAGGCGAGTAGCCACGATTATATGTGTACGTATAGTCAGCACCATATAATAAGCAGGCTGATTTTACGACTTCCTCCAGCTCTTTTTCGATCTGGTCGCGCACGTCTGCATCAAACGTACGAACTGTTCCTCTTAGTACAGCTGAATCAGCAATTACGTTAAATGGATTGACCGCTTCAAAGTGACAGACAGAGACAACTGCTGGTCGCACAGGATTGACGCGTCGACCTACTACTTGCTGTGCTGACACAACAAATTGTGAGCCAATCATTACGGCATCCTTTGTATCATGTGGAGACGCCCCATGACCACCTTTGCCGTGAATCGTAATTTCAAAGCCATCTGCTGCTGCCATTAAATGACCTTCTTTTACTGAAATTGTTCCTAGCGGCACACCTGCCGATAAATGCGTGCCATAAATAACATCAACACCATCTAAGCAGCCGTCCTCAATCATAGGCAACGCGCCACCCGGTGTTACTTCCTCACCAAATTGATGAATAAAGACTACCGTGCCTGCAATTTCCTCTTGCAGTTTATTTAATACTTTCGCTAACACCATCAATGTTGCTGTATGGCCATCATGACCACATGCATGCATTTTGCCATCAATTTTTGATTTATAGGAAAATGTATTTTGCTCCTGAATCGCTAACGCATCAAAATCGGCACGTAGCGCAACCGTTTGGCCCGGCTTTGCACCATGTAATTTCGCTACAACGCCTCTTCCACCAACAAATTCCCGTACCTCATGCCCTAAAGCGCGGTGGTACTCCGCAATATATTTCGGTGTCTCTACTTCCTCATGAGATAATTCTGGATTTTCGTGTAAATGTCTACGAATTTCAACCATCTCATCATAATGCTGCTCTAATAGTTCATACAGATTGTTCATTTTATTGCCTCCCAAAACTATTGTCTAACTATTTTAAATATTAGCAAATTAATGAAGCTAAGTCACGAGGATAATAAGTTAACATTTCAATACCATCCTTCGTTACTACAACTGTATCAGAGTGTCTAAAGCCGCCTAACCCTGGCACGTAAATACCTGGCTCCACTGTAAATACCATGCCCTCCTCAATAACCGTTGTATCACCCAAGTCTAAAAATGGTCCTTCATGCCCTAAAATACCAATATTATGCCCTGTATGGTGACGCGTTAACTGTGTAATACCTTGCTCGATAAAGTATTGCTGAACAGCCTCTTCCACTTCACGACATTCTACACCTGGTTTAATATGGTTGAAAGCAACGTCCTGTGCCTCATACATATAGTTGAAATATTTTTCTTGGTCTGCCGATGCTTCTTCTACAAACATCGTGCGCTCTAGCTCGCTCTTATAGCCAAAAATATCAGCGCCTGCGCCTGTTACAAGCGTATCCCCTTTTTTCAGGATAATATTTTGTGTTACCGCATGTGGGAAGGCAGATTCCGGCCCAATTTGCCCCCTGAAAATGGCATGTGCAGGTGAACCATGTGGCTTATAGCCTCCGCCTAAAGTCTCAACCATTGCAGCAGTTGCCTCGGAAGATGCCCGTGTTGTAATTTCAATTTCGCTTGCGCCTGCTTTTGAATATTTTTGTAGAAGGCGATGTGCTAAATTCCCCCAACGGCATGATTCTTTAATTAATTCGATTTCATTGGCAGATTTCACATAGCGCATTTCTTCAATTAACCATTTCAATGAGACAAATTCCTTTACTTGTAAAAATGTATCCATCGTTGGCCCACGATAGCCCATGGAAGAGCCATAGCCCATTGCATCAAAGCCAATCGCTTTATTTTCAAAGCCATGTGCAATCAACACCTCTTTAAAATATTCCATTGGATGCTTGATGCCCGGATATTCTGGGTATGAATACACTTTGCTAATCACCGCATATTCCTCTGCATGCTCCACCTCTAAGGCAGGTACAAATAAATGAAACTCCGCTTGGCTATCTACAAATAACGCAATCGGTCTTTCTGTTGGATGAAAATGAAAGCCCGTTAAATAGAAAATATCTGCTACTGCATAAATAACGGCAGCTTCACAGCCCTTCTCCTGCATTTTTTTTACAAATTTCTGTTGACGCTCTTTAAATTCATAATTGGGAATAGATAAAATCATTGCTGTTGTTCCTCCTCAGTATTATATAAATGACAAGTAGCCTTATGCGTATCGGAAAATGCTACAGCGCTTGGCGCAATTTGTTTACAAATATCGCTTGCGAAGCGGCAGCGCGGATGGAATGTGCAACCACTTGGTGGATTGGCAGGGCTTGGTACATCACCCTCCAGCACAATTCGCTCTCGCTTTTCCATTGGATGGCTAATTGGTACTGCTGATAATAATGCTTGTGTATATGGATGCTTAGGGCTATCAAATAGCTCCTCTGTCGTCGCAATTTCGACAATTCTTCCTAAGTACATAACCGCTACCCGGTCCGTCATATGCTGAATCACACTTAAATCATGTGAAATGAATAAATAAGTAAGGTGGAGCTTTTTTTGAATTTCTAGCATTAAATTAATCACTTGCGATTGGACAGAAACATCTAGGGCAGAAACAGGTTCATCCGCTACGATAAAATCAGGGTTTAAAATAACCGCCCTTGCAATCCCGATACGCTGTCTTTGACCACCAGAAAACTCATGTGGATAGCGATGTAAATGCGCTTCAGACAAGCCAACCACTTTTAAAATCTCTATAATTTTTTGCAATCTTTCCTGTGGCTCAAACTTTTTATGAACAGCTAGCGGCTCCATTAAAATTTGCTGAATTGTTTTTTTAGGATTTAATGAAGCATAAGGATCTTGAAACACCATTTGCATTTGACTGCGTAATCTCCGCATTGCTTCATAGGATAAATTAGCAATATTTTGCCCTTTAAATAGCACTTCTCCTGCTGTTGGCTCCGTTAATTTTAAGATCGTTCTGCCCGTTGTTGATTTGCCACAGCCTGATTCACCAACAAGCGCAAAGGTTTCCCCTTTGTAAATATCAAAGGAAACATCGTCCACTGCCTTGACAACAATTTTAGGCTTAAACATGCCTTGACTGATTTCAAAATACTTTTTCAAGCCTGTTACTGATAGCAATTGCTCTTTACTCATCGTTGTCACCCCCTGCTAAAAGCCAGCATTTTGCTTTATGCTGATCGATTTCAAAGACAGGTGGCTCTGCTGTCAAGCAACGCTCTGTCGCAAACTCACAGCGGTTAGCAAAAGCACAGCCTTGTCCTAATTCATCTGGCTTCGGCACTTGACCAGCAATGGAATATAATGTCGACTTCCGTTCATTTTGACTCGGCAGTGATTTCAGTAACCCTTTTGTGTATGGATGTAATGGATTATCAAAAAGCTCCTCCACAGAGGCCTCCTCTACAACACTCCCTGCATACATTACGACAACTCGATGGCATATTTCTGCAATCACACCTAAATCATGGGTAATTAGCATCATGCTCATATTTGTTTCAGCAATAATGCGCTTTAGCAATTCTAAAATTTGTGCTTGAATTGTTACATCTAAAGCAGTTGTTGGCTCATCCGCAATTAATAATTTCGGCTCACATAAAAGGGCAAGGGAAATCATTACTCTTTGTCGCATACCGCCTGATAGCTGATGCGGATACTCATCAATAATTTGCTCCGCGCGTGGAATACCTACTTGCTTTAGCACCTCAACAATGCGTTCTCTGCGTTGCCCCTTCGTTAAGCTTTTATGCTGCTTTAAAGGCTCCATTAGCTGCTGACCTATCGTAAAAACAGGATTCAATGAGGTCATAGGCTCTTGAAAAATCATCGACATGTCATTCCCGCGTATATTTTGCAGCTGCTTCTCTGTCATTTTTTCAATATGCTGTTCGTTGAAAATAATTTCTCCACCAGTAATTTCACTCGATTTTGGAGGCAGCAGTCCCATAACCGCCATCGATGTTACGCTTTTACCGCAGCCTGATTCGCCAACTATGCCTAATATTTCGCCACGTTGCACGAAAAAATTAATATTGCGTATTGGCTGAGTAATGACTTTCCCATTGCGAAAACAAATATTCAAATTATTCACTTCTAATAAATTCGTCATCACATCACCTACTCTACAAACTCTGGATCTAATGTATCTCTTAGCCAATCACCAAATAAATTGACACCTAATGCTGTTATTAAAATTGCAATACCTGGGAATGTAATGAGCCACCAAGAGCTAAAAATATAATCCTTGCCCTCACTCAGCATATTGCCCCAAGCTGGTGTAGGTGGCTGCACACCGAAGCCTAAAAAGCTAATCGATGCTTCTGCAATAATATATGTAGCGATTTGCAATGAGCCTAAAATAATAATTGGTGTTACTAAGTTAGGCAAAATATGCTTAAACAAAATATGTGAGCGCTTTACGCCTGTCGCAACACATGCTGTAATAAATTCCTTTTCTCGAATAGCCAAAACTTCACTGCGAATAACACGGGCAAAGATAACCCATCCTCCTATCGCTAAGGAAATAATAATATTTCGTAAGCCTGTTCCTGTAATAGCGCTGACAACAAGCACTAACAGAATAAATGGAAAGCTCAGCTGTACATCAACAATTCGCATTAAGACAACGTCAATCCAGCCTCTAAAATAGCCTGAAATAATGCCAATAATTGTGCCAAATGTACCTGCAACTAATACGGTAATAAGCCCAATAATGACAGATACTCGCGCACCTACAATTATGCGTGACAGAACGTCTCTCCCTAGCTGGTCCGTGCCAAGCAAATGCCCTTCCGTTAAAGGTGGCAGTAATTTTTTAGCAAAGTCTGTATACATCGGGTCATATGGGGCGATTTGTTTTCCGAAAATACTGATAATTAATAGCAAAAAAATAATGACAAATCCTATAAAGCCACTCCAATTTCCTAATAGCTTTTTAAAAAAGCTTGTAATTTTCAGCTTTTTCCCACGGCTATTTCCTTTTACTACATTTATTTCACTATTTATAGTCATTACACTCACCTACTTCACTCGAATTTGTGGATTCACGTATGCGTATAAAATATCTGCAATAAAGTTGACGATTGAATAAATAAACGCAATGATAAATACGCCTGCTAGCACAATCGGAAAATCACGATTTAGCAATGATTGCAATAACAATCTACCAACTCCTGGCCAAGCAAACACCATTTCTACAACTACTGCACCGCCTAGTAATGTCCCTAAATCAAGTGCTACTAGCGTAATGATAGGAATTAACGAATTTTTTAAAGCATATTTCAAAACTAACCTACCTGTCGGTGCACCAGAAGCCTTGGCTGTCCGAATATAATCTTTTCGCAATACGTCTAGCATCGTAGAGCGTGTAAATCGAGTAAAGCGTGCAATGCTATATGTCGCCAATGTCACACTAGGCAATATTAAATGCATAATGCTGCCACCTCCGCTCGATGGTAGCAATGAAAAGCTTACAGCAAATGTATAAATTAATAACAGCCCTAGCCAAAAGCTTGGAATCGCCTGCCCAACAACCGTTGTGGCAACTGCTATTCTATCAAATATGGAATTTCGTTTATAGGCCGCCAAGACGCCAAGTGGGATTGCTACGAGTAAAGAAATAAATAAGGCAGAAAAAGCTAATTGAAAGGTTGCAGGTAAGCGTGCTAAGACAAGTCCTAATGCACTATCACCTGAACGTAAAGATTGTCCAAAATCCCCTTGAATGGCATTGCCAACAAATTCACCATATTGCACATATAAAGGGCGATTAAACCCTAAAAGCTCTCGATATTCTTCAATTTGCTCTCGTGATGTGTCTGGTGGTAAAAATAATGCTGTTGGATCACCAGAAAGCCGAATGAGAAAAAAAACAGCCGTTAAAGCTAAAAAAACAACGATAATAACTTGTAGTGAACGCTTTACGACAAAATCTAGCATAAAATCCCTCCTGTAGGCAAAGTGCATTCGTTAGAGGCTATGTTTTACCTTTACTCATACAGCACAAAGTGGGACTTCCTCTCCAGTAAGTAAAGAGGAGGGTGCCCACTATGCTGCTTTAGTTTAATCGCTTTTTACTATACAGCTGATGTAATGGATTTCTTTTATTCCCAAGACATCTCAAATACTTTTATTTCCTCATCTACACGAGGCTCAAATTTCAGATTTGCGCGCACTGCATATAAGTCTCCTTGCTGCCATAATGGAACCCATGCCGCTGTATCTACTAATAAATGTTGAATATGATTGTATGCCTCTTTACGCTCTGCATTGTCAAAAATCTTTGTTGCTGCTACAATTTCTTGTTCGATTGCCTCATCGTAGAAGCTACTATATGGAGCATTTTGCGTAAATAAATCGAATATCGTAGAGTCTGGCTCAAATGCTGGTCCCCATCCTAAAATATACATATCCTTCATTTCTCGGTTACGAATTTTTTCTAAATGCGTACCCCACTCATTTACTTGTACATTCACTTTAATACCAATGCGCTGAAGCTGTGCGGCAATCGCCTGTGCAACCTGTGCATCCATAGGATAGCGTCCATTTGGTGTATCCAATGTCAATGTAATATCCTCTGGTGCATAGCCTGCTTCTTTTAATAATGCAATCGCTTTATCTGCATCATAGCTATAGTCAGTTGTTTCTGTGTAGTTGGAATTAATTTTTGATAATGGACCTGTCATTTTTGTCGCATGTCCATTTAAAATGGCTGAAATTAATTCATCAACATCCACAGCATAATTAATAGCTAAACGTACCTTTTCATCTTGTAATGGGCCTTCATAATGTGTATTTAGCGCTAAATAGTTAATTCGTGATGAAGATACTTCTTCAATTTTCGAGTTAGCATCAGCCTCTACACTTTGCACTGAATCAACTGGAATATTTTTAAACAAATCAATTTCTCCACTTAAAAACGCTGATAATCGCGAGCTGAATTCAGGAATGTAGCGGAATTCTACTTGCTTAATTGAAGGTGCACCATTCCAGTATTCCTCAAATGCTTCTAATTTCAAATAATTATCACGTGACCATTCTACAAATTTATAAGGGCCTGTACCCACTGGCTTTTTAGCAGCCTCATCGTTTCCTACCTCTGCTACATAGCCTGGCTCTAAAATTAATAAATCGCCTGTAATACGCTCAATCAAACCTGGAAATGGTACTGATGTGCGAATTTCGACCTCTGTTGGCGATAGCACAACAACCTCACTAATATTAGCCCAGCGTGAGCGGTAAAATGAGCCGTTATTTTCATCTAATATATAATCAATGCTGAATTTTACAGACTCTGCATTGAAATCTGCACCATTATGGAATTTCACACCTTCTTTTAATGTCAATCTCCATGTTAACTCATCAATACTTTCCCAAGATTCAGCTAGGAAAGGTATGTACTTACCTGTTTGGCTGTCTCGTGTAATTAATGGATCGTATATATTACGAATTTGCGCATCTGTTGCATAGTTCACATCGGTATTGGCAATTAATGTACCCGCATCTGCCTCGAATCCGATGACGATGCTATCTTTCTTACTTTCTTCATTATTACTTGAAGAGTCTGTTGTTGAATCGTTATTGTTAGATTTTGATGGTTGCTCTGAAGTGCCTTCTGTACATGCAGTTAAAACAAATAAAACAACAAGTAACAAAATGGGTGCGAAATATTTTTTCATTGTTTGTCCTCCCTATTCAAGCTGTTTCTTCATAATTCTTTCTATAACCTTCATTGCTTCTAATAACTCGGCTGCTTCTGCATCTGATACACCATGTACGACATTGCCTACAATTTTACTTGCTTCAGATGCTAAG
This sequence comes from Lysinibacillus louembei, assembly GCF_033880585.1. Classification (NCBI taxonomy): domain Bacteria; kingdom Bacillati; phylum Bacillota; class Bacilli; order Caryophanales; family Bacillaceae; genus Lysinibacillus; species Lysinibacillus louembei. The sequence continues at coordinate 2,665,615 of NZ_CP137624.1, read as the reverse complement.
TGATTCAAGACACCCTCTCCTTCTTCTGTTAAAAAAAGTATTTGAACACGCTTATCTTGCTCATTTACTTTTTTGTTTACGAGTGAATTTTTTAATAACTTACTTAAAGCTTTACTGATAGTACTTTTATCTAACTGAAAATATTCAGATAAATAACTAGCTGTGCAATTTTCCGTGTTTTTAATTTCGTACAGAATCATTGCTTCTGTGGCAGAATATTTACTCGAGCTTCCATATAAGTTAAATATCCCAATTGCTCTTGTGTAAAAACGGTTAAAATGCTTTACGTCCTCTATTAATTGAATTTTCATAATTTTTAATCTTCCTTTCCTCTACAATATTCAAATTAGTTGAATATGTCAACTATTTTTTCACTTCAAATTTTCCCTTTCCTCTTTCACCTCTTACAGAAAAAAAAGCGAAAACTATCCTATCGTCACAGTCCACGCTAGGAGTTTTCGCTCTATATATTAGTTTAACAAATCTATTTTATTGTTACTAGCTCTAGATGAAAAAACATTACTCACTTTTAGTCATGACATTGCTATAAGTAATATTAAGGTATACAATTATTGGAATAAAATAGCTATTGAAGGGGATGATATCATGAAAATTTATTCAGTAAAAATCTTGCTAGAATCGATTGTTGTGCCTAATCCAAATGGTGGAAAAACATTTGAGGAAACGATTCGGTTAGTTAAGGCATTTACTAAAGAGGAACTTGAGCAAAAAGTGCGAAATTATTTTGTAGATGAAACGTATGAAAATGCATTAGGTGGTCAAACAACTTGGCGATTTGTCACGATCTTAGATATATTCGAATTGATTGATGACTTTGCAGGAGACATTGATTTCAAAGAGGTGTATAGCCGCTTTTTACCGTTTGAGCAGCTAATTACAGCAAATGAAGTGATTGAGCTATATTCACTTGCTAAATGAAAAAAGTTGATGTAGATTCAATCGATCATCTACATCAACTTGTTATTTAGTCACTCACGCGCGCAATATGAATATCTTTGACGATTGTATTAACAACCCAGCTCGCTGCGATTAAACCTGCAACAGATGGAACAAAGGCGTTCGATGCTGGTGGCATTTTTGCTTTGCGAATTGTTGCGTCAGGCTTGCCAACATGCTGTACAACATCCTCACGTACAACGACAGGTGACTCATCTGAAAAGACAACCATTATCCCTTTTTTGATACCCTCTTTACGCAATTTCGTGCGGATAATTTTCGCTAACGGGTCTGTATGTGTTTTCGAAATATCAGCAATTTGGAAGCGTGTAGGGTCCATTTTATTAGCTGCCCCCATGCTTGAAATAATCGGGATATTACGCTTTAAGCATTCTTTCATTAAATGAATTTTATACATTACTGTATCACTTGCATCAATAACATAGTCGATGCCCTGTGCGAAAAATTGCTCATATGTTTCCTCTGTATAGAACATATGCATATCAATTACTTCACATTCTGGATTAATGTCAGCAATGCGCTCCTTCATAACAGCTGATTTCGATTTGCCAACAGTTGATAAATACGCAACTAATTGTCGGTTGACATTGGTAATATCTACATTGTCCTTATCTACTAAAATAATGCGACCAATACCACTTCGGGCACATGCTTCTGCTGCAAAGGAACCTACGCCACCAACGCCTAAAATCGCCACTGTTGTATTTTTTAAAAGCGCTAAGCCCTCACTGCCTATTGCGAGCTCATTGCGCGAAAATTGATGTAACATTTTTAATCACTCCATATCGATTTTGTAAAAAAAAGTAGAGAGGGACAACCCATCCCTCTCTACCTCTATTATTCCGAGTACTATACTTAGAAAAGATGAATACTTGAAAAATATATACAAAAAAACACGATTACGCAAGTGAAATATTTAGATCTGTTAAAACAACTACATTTGCATGCTGCTGCAATACTGTAATTGGTGAATCAACTGTTACTTCACCGTGTACTAAAGATTCTAAAGCTGCACGTTTTTTCTCACCAACAGCAATTAATAAAATCTCTTTCGCTTCTAAAATATTCGCAATACCCATCGTAATAGCCTTTTCAGGCACTTCAGCAATTGAATTGAAGAAGCGTGCATTTGCTTCACGTGTTGACTCTGTTAATGTCACTGCATGCACTTTTTCAGAAAACGGTGTGCCTGGCTCATTGAAGCCAATATGACCGTTTTCTCCTACACCTAATAATTGCACATCAATTGGATTTTGTGCAAGCAGCTCATTGTAATGTGCTACTTCTGCATCAATATCCTCAGCTAAGCCATTCGGTAAATAGCTTTTGCTAAATGGCTTATGCTCAAAAAGCTCCTTTTGCATATATGTAAAGTAACTTTCTGGATGCTCGATTGGTAAGCCAATATATTCATCTAAGTTAAAGCTTGTACAACCCGAGAAATCCACATCACTTTGACGCAAAACTTGATAAAGGGGCTGCATTGTTCCACCTGTTGCTAAACCGAACGTCTTGGCACCGTCCTTTACTTTTTGTTGTAAAAATTGTGCCGCGAAGTTGTATAGTTCATCGGTATTTTCAAATGTTTTTAGCTGTAATGCCACAACGTTTTCCCCCTTATTAATTGTACACCTGCTGCGCCCAGTCTTTTACTTGCTCAGCTGAATCGCATGCTAACAGCTTATCTACTTGCTGTTGCAATGCTTTTTTATTTAATTTAGATAAATTTTCTCTTGTACGTAACACAGCGCTTGAGCTCATAGATAGCTCATCTAACCCTAATGCTAACAAAACTGGTAATGCTAGTGGTTCACCAGCCATTTCGCCACACATCCCTGCCCAGATGCCATGCTTACGTGCACTTGATGCCACATTGTCAATCAAGCGAATGATTGCTGGATGGAATGGCTCGTATAAATAAGATGTTGCCTCATTCATACGGTCTGATGCAAATGTATATTGAATTAAATCATTTGTACCGATTGAGAAGAAATCAACTTCACGTGCTAATACATCTGCTAAAATTGCGGCAGATGGCACCTCGATCATAATTCCTACTTCGTATTTGCCAATTGCTACACCTTCAGCTACTAGTGCATCATGCTGTCGTTGTAAAAGCGCTTTTGCCTGATGTAATTCTTGCATTGTCGCAATCATTGGGAACATGATTTTTAAATTGCCATACTGACTTGCACGCAATAATGCACGCAATTGTGTGATGAATATGTCTTCATTTGCTAGAGAAAGTCGAATTGCACGCTGCCCTAAAAATGGATTTTCCTCTTTTGGTAGCTGCCAATATTCTAAATGCTTGTCGCCACCGATATCTAATGTACGTACAACGACAGGCTTGTTATTCATTTTTTCAAGCACTGCTTTATAAAGCTCAAATTGCTGCTCTTCCGTTGGTAATGAAGTGCTGTCCATATATAAAAACTCTGTACGGAATAAGCCCACACCATCTGCCCCAACTTTCAACACCGCTTCAACATCTTGCACGCTACCAATGTTAGCAGCAAGCTCGATATGTGCGCCGTCTGCTGTTACGCTCTCTTTATCCACAAATTGCTGCAATTGCTTTTCGCGTTCTGCTTGCGCTGTCATGCGCTCTTTTGCTTCAAGCTGTGTTTCTTCTGATGGATTGATAATTAATTGACCTGTAGCACCATCTAGTAGCACGATTTCACCATGCTCAATTGTTTCGGCTTCTTTGACACCAACAACAGCTGGAATTTGCAAAGTTCTTGCTAAAATGGCTGTATGTGATGTACGTCCACCAATCGTTGTAATGAAGCCTTTTACAAATTGCTTATTCAATTGCGCCGTAACAGAAGGCGATAAATCATAGGCAATTAATACAACTTCCTCATCAATTTGTGATACGTCAGGCAATACTTTACCTAATAAGCAAGCTAAAATACGGCGTGATACATCTTCAATATCTGCTGCACGTTGACGCATATATTCATTATCCATTTGATTGAATAAATCGATAAACTGCTGTGCTATTTTTTGCAATGCTTTTTCAGCTTGTACATGTTGATCGATTTCACCTTCAATTGCTACATGGAAATCAGGGTCCTGTAAAACGAGTAAATGGGCAGAAAAAATTTCTGCCTCCTCCTCGCCAACCATTGTAATAGCATAATCGCGGATTTTCTCAAGCTGTGTTTTGGCATTGGCAATTGCATCGTGAAAGCGTTGTTTTTCGGCAGATGGCTCTATACCATCATGCTCGCTAATGGATAAATCGGGCTCTGCTAAACGGTATGCCTTCGCAACAGCCACTCCTTCTGATACAGCGATCCCTTGCAATTGTCTCATATTATTGCCCAATACCTTGTGATTTGATAACATCTTCTACTTTTGCAATTGCTGCTGCTGCATCGTCGCCTTCAGCTTTTACTGAAATCTTACCACCTGATGGAATCGCTAATGCCATTACACCCATAATTGATTTTAAGTTTGCTTCACGACCGTTATAAGAAATCGTTACATTTGATTGGAATGCAGAAACCCCTTGCACTAATAATGTACATGGACGCGCATGTAATCCTTCTGCTGCTGTAATTGTGAATGTTTTTTCCATAATAAATTCCTCCTAGTTAAATGTAATTCTGTCTTCAAATTGTTTGCAGTACTTGTCGTTTTTAGAGGAAGACTCGTTAATATTATTGCTAACAAAAACAGGTGCCTCTTGCTGCACTGCTAAAAGCTGCTCAATCACCATACTAACAAGTGCATTAAGCATTGCTGCACCAACAATCGTAGAGCTTGCCCCGTATTGATAATCGCCACTATGTAATACACCATCACCAATTGGTACAGACGTATTTAATACGATATCTACAACTTCTTCTAAACGCTTGCCACTACTATGTGTGCTGTCTTGTTCAGTATAACATAATGATTGCAAAGAAATAACAAATGCTCCTCGTTCTTTTGCTTCAAATGCCATTTCAATCGGTGCCGCATTACGACCTGATGTCGAAATAATAATCACCGTATCCTCTGGACGAATATCAAGCAAATGTCGATGAGCTGGTACAACACCTTCCGTACGCTCATTGCGAGAAGATGTTACAGGTCCTGCTGCAAGCATTAACGACTCAATATAAATCGGCTTCACTGGTACGAGCCCGCCAGCACGATAAAATTGCTCCTCAGCTAACAAAAAAGAGTGCCCTGCACCGAATAATTGTATAATACCACCTTTTGCAATTTTTGTTGCAATCATTTCAGCAACTTCTTGTAATTGTTGCTCCTGCTGCTCTACTTGATTCAGCAATTGCTGAATATTTTTAAAAAATTGATGCATTTACTCACCCGCATTCTTCAGTCATTATCAACTATTTTACTACCTTCGCTAACTTTTTACAAAGAGCGCTTCCTCCCAAGACTACGAACGTAGCATGAGGTGAGCGCCCTTCTTTCATAAATCAAGTGCTTTCATACTGTATTTCATTATGCGGAGTAAACGATTTTTCCATTCACAATCGTATATTTTACTTGTAAATTTTCATCAACGATCACTAAATCTGCATCTTTTCCAGCTTCAATATAGCCTTTTTGCGATAATTTTAATTGTGTCGCTGCATTAAAGGATGACATTTGCACAAGCTCTTGCCAAGCTGCCCCTGTTGCTTGGCGCATATTGCGTAACGCATCGTTCATTTTCAAAACACTGCCAGCAAGTGCACCGTTTGCTAAATGGGCACCGTTCTCAGTTACAGTTACTTCCTGACCACCTAAATCATATTTCCCATATGCTAGCCCTTTTGCGCGCATCGCATCTGTAATTAAAATGATTTTGTCAGGGCCCTTTAAACGGTATGCTAAATCAACCATTTCAGGGTGAATATGAATGAAATCAACAATCATTTCAACATATACATCCTTTTCTAATAGCACCGTTCCTACAACGCCTGGCTCGCGGTGATGCATTGCTCTCATTTGGTTATAAAGATGCGTGCCTTGTGTCACACCTTGTACAACAGCTGCTTGCGTTTCTTTCGCTGTTGCATTGGAATGACCAATTGACACAACTACACCTAATCCCTTTGCATGTGAAACGAGTTCAATGCCCTGTTCTGGTGCCATCGTTATTTGTTTAATTTGGTTGCCACTCATTTCATGCCATTGCTGGTATTTTTCAATAGATGGTGGCTGAATATGCTCTATTGGCTGTGCCCCCGCACATTGTGCTGAAATAAAAGGTCCTTCCAAATGAACACCTACTAAATTAGCTTCCCCTTCGCCTTGCTGAAATGCAGCTATATTTTGTAATGCAGCTGCAATTGCTTCTTCACTTTGTGTCATCGTTGTCGCTAAGAAACTAGTTGTTCCTTCCGCTACAAGCGCTGCAGCGAACTGATGGAGCGACGCAGCTGTCGCATCCATCGTATCTACACCGTCCGCTCCATGGATATGCATATCAATAAAGCCTGGTAAGCAATAGTAGCCCGTACAGTCTATCCCCGTGCCCATTGCATTATTTTCTGTAACAGCTGCAATTTGTGCCCCTTCAATCGCAACATTACGATGCGCTGTTAGCGCATCGTAATTCACCACTGTGACATTTTCTAAAATCAATGGCTTTGTCATTTTGATCAGTCCTTACTTAATTTCAATAGTAATGGATTCTCCATTTTTTAATGTGCCGCTATTCGTTACATTAATTTCTTTACCTTGTAGGTTTGTAAATACAGTCGGTGTCACAATAGACGGTGCTGCTGCGCTTACCGCTTGCAAATCAACCTTTAATAGTGGATCGCCTTTTTTCACTGTTTGCCCTTGTGCAACGAATGCTTCAAAGCCTTCACCATTTAATTTTACCGTATCTAACCCAACGTGAATTAATAGCTCTAAGCCATCCTTTGTCATTAAACCAACCGCATGCTTCGTTGGGAAGACCATTGCAACTTCACCATCAACTGGCGATACGAAAATGCCATCAGTTGGATTTATCGCAAAGCCAGGTCCCATCATACCAGTTGAGAATACTTGATCTGGTACAGCTGTTAAAGGTAATAGCTCACCTGTTGCAGGCATTGCTACAGTGATAGAACGATCTACTTGCACATTTTGTTGCGTTGCTTCTTCTACTACGACTTCATTTTTTAATGCTGGATGCCCTTTTTTCAATCTTTCTTTCATTGCATCGCCTAAAAACTCTACAGATGGTCCAATAACGACTTGTGCCGCCGTCTTGTTCATGCGCATTACGCCTTTTGCACCGTAGCGCTTTAACAATGCTTCATCAATAACTGTTGTATCTTTTAAAGACATACGTAAACGTGTTGCACAATAGTCTACTTCATTAATATTCGTTGGTCCACCAAGACCTTCAATCATATAAAACGCTTTCGTGTCTAACACTTCATCTGCTGAGCCTTCAAGAGCCGCTTCCTCTTCATCATCTTCACGACCAGGCGTTTTTAAATCCAACGCTTTGATTAAGAAGTAGAACACGACAAAGTAAATGGCACCAAATACCAGACCAAGCACAAGTATTAATGCTGGCTTTGTTGCAATACCAAAGTTCAGTAAATAGTCAATTAAGCCGGCTGAGAAGCCAAAGCCATGTAATACGCCTAATGCCTCTGTAACATATAATGAAATACCTGTTAACACTGCATGCACAGCGTATAATACTGGCGATAAGAACATAAATGTAAATTCAATTGGCTCTGTTACCCCAGTAACAAAGGCTGTTAATCCAATCGATAAGAACATCCCACCAACTGCCGCACGTTTCTCTTTTTTCGCTGCCAAATACATCGCTAAACATGCTGCTGGTAAACCGAACATCATAATCGGGAAGAAACCAGCTAAAAATACTCCAGCTGTTGGGTCACCTTTTAAGAAGCGGTTAATTTCCCCTTTAACAACCTCGCCTGCTCCTGTTGTAAATGTACCAAAATCAAACCAAATAATCGTATTCATTACATGGTGTAAGCCTACTGGGATTAATAAACGGTTTAAGAAACCATATACACCAGCTCCTAAGCCACCAGCTCCTAAAACCCAATCTGCACCACTATCAAGAACACCTTGAATTGGAGGCCAAATAATACCAAATACAAACACTAACACCGTCATTGTCAAGGCTGTAATAATCGGGACAAATCGTCTGCCTCCGAAAAATGAGAGCCATTCAGGAAATTTTACATTATAAAACTTATTATAAAGTAGACCAGCGATAACCCCTGCAATAATCCCCCCAAATACATCCATATTAATTGTTTCATCATAGGCACCTAAACCCTTTGTTAAAACAAGATAAGCAATCGCGCCTGCTAATGCAGCAGCACCGCTCGTATCAAATGCAAAGCCCATTGCAATACCAATAGCAAAGATAATCGGTAAGTTGCCTAAAATACCATCGCCTGCTGCTGCAATGACTGGTAAATCTAGCATATCTGGTTGACCAAAGCGCACTAATAATGCTGCTGCTGGCAATGTCGCAATTGGAAACATTAAAGATTTACCGATTTTCTGTAAAAAAGCTAACATTCAAGTATCCCCCTTAATTTTCATTTTTGGACTAGTTGTCTATACAAGTATACATAAAATGAAAACGCTTTTCTATATGATTTTAAAAAAAGAACAAAAGTATTTCATAGACAGCTAGTCAAAAAAGGACGAATCCCGAATGTGCCGTTATATTGTTAAAAGTTTTGAACCCGCTCGCTAGCAGGTGGGTGCCCGCTTCACTACATTAAACGTCCCACTGTATTTGAGAGGGCATGTTTGCCGCAATGAAATGAGGGCTCCCATTCATTTAATGTTCGGTCAAAACATAGATTAACAACGAAAAACGAACACTTCAGGATTCGTATTAAGCATATTTTAGCACGAATAATCTGAATATTCAAGTTAATGAGAGTAAGATTTTTGAAGCGTTTTCATTTGAATGCCAATATTTTTATGTTTTAAAGTAGGGATTCCCTCGTAAAATCCTAATAAAAATGCCATTTGACTGGTAGGTATCGGTCAAATGGCATTTTATTCATTATTTTTCTTTCGTCGCTGTTACAGCTAAATGCAATTCTGTTAATTGCGCATCTGCCACTTGTGACGGAGCATCTGTCAATAAACAGCTTGCTGATGCTGTTTTCGGGAAGGCAATTGTGTCACGTAAGTTTGTACGACCAGCTAATAGCATCACGAAACGGTCAAGACCGAACGCTAAACCACCATGCGGCGGAACCCCGTATTCAAACGCTTCTAATAGAAAGCCGAATTGCGCGCGTGCCTCTTCTTGTGTAAAGCCTAGAAGCTCAAACATTTTTTCCTGTAAGTCGCGCTCATAAATACGCAATGAACCGCCGCCTAGCTCATAGCCATTTAACACGATATCGTATGCTTGTGCACGCACTTCTTTAGGATTTGTCTCCATCAACGCCATATCTTCATCGAAAGGACGTGTGAATGGATGGTGCGCTGCGTAATAGCGACCTTCTTCCTCGTCATATTCGAATAATGGCCAATCAACAACCCATAAAAAGGCGAATTTTGACTCGTCGATTAAATTCAATTCTTTGCCTAGTTTTAAACGTAATGCGCCAAGTGCATCTGCAACAACAGATGCTTTGTCTGCTACAAATAATAATAAGTCGCCCGCTTCTGCTTCTGTTGCACCTATGATTGCCTGTGCTGCATCGCCTTCAAAGAATTTAGCAATCGGTCCGTTTAATCCTTCTGCTGTTACTTTTAACCAAGCAAGCCCTTTTGCACCGTAGCGCCCTGCAAACTCGCCTAATGCATCGATATCTTTACGTGAGTAGTTATCTGCTGCACCTTTAACGTTGATTGCCTTTACTTCACCACCTGCTTTTACTGCGTTAGCAAATACACCGAAAGCTGAATCTTTAACAATGTCAGATAGCTGCTTTAATTCTAAGCCAAAACGTACGTCTGGTTTATCTGAGCCATAACGTGCCATCGCCTCTTGATAGCTCATGCGCTGGAATGGCGCTTCCACTTCCACACCTTTGACATCGCGCATTACTTGTTGAATTAAGCGTTCATTCATTGCGATAATTTCATCCATTGTCATAAACGATGTTTCGATATCGACTTGCGTAAATTCTGGCTGACGGTCTGCACGTAAATCTTCATCGCGGAAACAACGTGCAATTTGGAAATACTTCTCGAAGCCTGACACCATTAATAATTGCTTAAATAGCTGTGGTGATTGTGGCAATGCATAGAATTCACCTTCATGCACACGAGACGGTACTAAATAGTCGCGTGCTCCCTCTGGTGTTGATTTTGTTAAAATTGGCGTTTCTACTTCTAAAAAGCCCTCATTTTGTAAAAAGTTTCGAATTGTACGCGTTACATCTGAGCGCATTTTAAATGTATCGAACATTGCAGGGCGACGTAAATCTAAATAACGATACTTTAAGCGTAAATCCTCTGAAATTTCTACTTTGTCATCAATCGCAAATGGCGGTGTTTTCGCTTCATTAATAATTGTTAAGGAAGAAGCGATAACTTCAATTTTACCTGTTTTAATATTTGGGTTAATTTGCCTTTCTTGGCGAAGGACAACCTTTCCAGTCACTTCGATGACAAATTCACTGCGGATTTTTTCAGCAATTGCTAACGCTTCAGGTGCCTCATCGCCAAATACGACTTGGACAATCCCTTCACGGTCACGCATATCAACAAAAATTAATCCACCTAAATCGCGGCGCTTTTGCACCCAACCTTTTAATACAACTTCCTGACCTTGCTGCTGTTCATTTACTTCACCACAAGCATGTGTTCTTTGTGCCATTATCGATTCCTCCAAATTTATTTCTGCTCTAATAAGTAGTTCACTAAATCATGGAACGCGACTTTTTGCTGATCGCCTGTTGCCATTGTTTTCACATTCACTGCCGCTTCGTCTAGCTCTGTTTCACCTAACACTAATACAAATTTTGCACCTAGGCGATCTGCTGCCTTCATTTGTGCTTTCATTTTGCGGTCAATGTAATCCATATCGGCAGAGATGCCTTTTGCACGGAAGGAGCTAATTAATTCCGCCGCCTTCATCTTCGCCGCATCATCAAGTGCTACAACAAATACGTCAAGCTCATCTTTTACATCAAGCTCCACACCCTCTGCCTCAAGAGCTAGCAATAAACGCTCGATGGAAAGTGCAAAGCCAATACCTGGCATATCAGGTCCGCCAATATCCTCTACTAACCCGTTATAGCGACCACCACCGCACAGCGTTGTAATCGCCCCAAAGCCTGCTGCTGTCGACATAATTTCAAATGTCGTGTGATTATAATAATCAAGCCCACGCACTAAATTTGGATCGATTTCATAGGCAATACCGAGCGTATCTAAATACATTTTTACTCTCTCAAAATACGCTGCTGATTCCTCTGTTAAATAATTCGGTAATGCAGGTGCTGAAGCCATTAACGGATGCTCCCGATCTACTTTACAGTCCAAAATACGCAGTGGATTTTTTTCTAAACGCTTTTGGCAATCTGTACAAAACTCGCCAATGCTTGGCTGGAAGTGCTCGATTAATGCCTGACGGTGCGCATCTCGCGTTTCTTTATCGCCTAATGAATTGAGCACCAGCTTAATGTCCTTTAAACCAACTGTGCTGTAAATATCCATGACTAACGCAATCACTTCTGCATCAATCGCTGGGTCTGCAGAGCCAATCGCCTCTACGCCAAACTGTACGAATTGGCGATAACGACCAGCTTGTTGACGCTCATAGCGGAACATTGGTCCCATATAAGAAAGCTTCACAGGCTGGTCTGGCTGCCCGAACATTTTGTGCTCAACATAGGCACGCACTGCTGAAGCTGTTCCTTCTGGGCGAAGCGTTAAAGAACGACCACCACGATCCTCAAATGTATACATTTCCTTTTGCACGATATCTGTCGTATCACCAACCCCACGTTGGAAAAGCTCTGTCGCTTCAAACATCGGTGTGCGAATTTCTTTATAGCGATAAAGATGACATAGCTCACGAATTCTCTCTTCAATTAACTGCCATTTTTCTGATTGTCCAGGTAAAATATCCTGTGTCCCTCTTGGTACTTTAAAGCTCATTTCAAATGCCTCCTTTTCTCAAAAAACAAAAAAGCCTTCGTCCCTTGCATAGCTATGCAAGGGACGAAAGCTTGTATCCATACTTCCGCGGTTCCACCCTAGTTGGTGTAAAAAGTTACACCCTCTCGATATTCGGATAACGGCCGATTCCGTTTTTCCCTACTATGCGTACGCATTTCGAGAAAAAGCCTCTCAAGTGTTATTCGCAATGAACGTACTGTAGGAAAAATTGCAGCCGATGTTTTTCCCTCTCTGTGTCAGCCCTAGTTATTGCTACTTGCTTGGTCGCTGGCGATTTGTTCTTTAATTTATACTTTATCATAATGATGTATACGGAACTTGTCAACCATTTTCAAAAAAACTATAGATTTTCGTGTCGAAATGCTTTTACAATATGAATAGCGTAGCCTTTAGCATTTGAAAGGAGTTGCTATAGTGAGAAAAGCGTTTATTTTATGGTTGATTTGCATCATGCTTGTAACAACGATGCTGCCAGCTACAGTGCACGATGTCAAGGCTGCTAAAGATGATTACATAGTCAATGCGGAAATTTTATATTTACGTGAAGGTCCTGGCTTATCGTACCCTATTTTAGAAACATTAAAAGAAGGCCAATTGCTTTCCTCAATTGAAGGGCAAGGTGACTGGATGCATGTTACAGTGGATGGCAAGGAAGGCTGGGTAGCCAAATGGTTGATTAAACAAGTAACCACAGAGGGACAGCAAAGCACCGACCAACAAATAGTCATTACACAGGTGGACAAGCTCAATGTTCGTTCAGAGCCTTCATTATCTGCAACCGTCCTAACACAGCTTCCATTAGGTACGGAGGCACAGCTACTTCAACAGCAGCAAGATTGGGCAGAAATCCAATATGGTAATGTTGTAGGATGGGTTTCTACGTTGTACATTACGATAAATGAAAAACCGTCAACACCTGTCACAGAGCCACCAGCTCAAGAGGAAGAGCAACCAGCTACTGAGACAGTTGAAAATGATCCAAACACCTTTACAGTTGTTGTCGATAAAGTTAATATCCGAAAAAAGGCAAATACCACATCGAAAATATTAGGTGTCGCAACAAAAGGACAGCAATTCAAAGTATTAAGCAGAAATAATAATTGGGTGGAAATTCAATATTCCAAAAAGAAATCAGGCTGGATTTATAGCTTTTACGGCACATTTACTGTCCAGCAAGAGGCACCAGCTGACCCATTAACACCTATTACGGAAAGCGTCACAATTATTTATAATGGGACAAATTTACGTGAGCAAGCTTCTACCTCATCTGCCGTTGTCCACCGTGCAGATGCTGGACAACAATATTCCATCATCGCTAAGGAAGGTGAATGGTATAAAGTGGCTGTTGATGACAAAGAGGCATATGTAGCAAACTGGGTTGTGTCAGCTTCACAGGACGAAGCTACGAAAGCTACTACGGCACCGTCACGCAAAAATGGAACGTTGCAAGGATTAACAATCGTTATCGACCCTGGACATGGTGGAAATGACCCTGGTACGACCGGTGTGCGTGGCACATATGAAAAAGGCTTAACATTGCAGACAGCCGAATTGCTAAAATCGAAATTACGTGCGGCAGGGGCAAATGTTGAGCTCACACGTGAAGCTGATGTTTTTGTTGATTTACGTAAGCGCATCGCTGTTGGGCATCAGGCAAATGCAGACGCCTTCATTAGCTTACACTACGATGCCAATGAGGTAAGCTCGGTTACAGGCTTTACAACGTATTACTATGGCGATACAAATAAAAAGCTTGCTGAAACTGTACAGCAAGGGCTAGAAGGTACCGTAAATTTACGCAGCCGTGGGGCACAATTTGGCAATTACTTAGTGCTGCGCGAAAATCGCCAAAATGCCATTTTAATTGAGCTTGGCTATTTAAGTAATGCCGCTGAGGAAGCAACAATTACAACCGACTATTACCGCGAGCAAGCAACGCTCGGTATTTATCAAGGCTTGTTAGATTATTTTAATCAATAAAAAAGATTGTCCGAAAAGCAGTACGTTAGACTGCTTTTCGGACAATCTCATGCTTTTAGATTAGATAGTTCACTGTGAAAAAGTGATAGCGTTCTTTGATAAGGTTGAAAACACTGAAACTGAACATCAGTACTTTTGCTTTCACTTTTAAACTAAATTAAGAGGGAATTCGCTTTTGTTTTACTACAGAAGATTGACAAAATGTTTCTCAAATTCTTCCTCTGTGTAAGTATGGACTTTTCTGAAATATAGCTTTTGAAATCGTTCTAAGTCAAATCGAATAAGTTCTTGCTTTCCTTTCGCTAAAAAATATTTAGCAATAGCATCTCTTGATTTAGAGTCTGCGATACTGTTCTTCTCTTGATTCGATACTGGATTTTTCTGTTGATTATATACCAAAATAAAATCAACTTTCTCACGTGTATCAGCAATTTTTGTGTTTGTTAAATCACAAAAAATCAATAAGCTATCTTTAATTTTACTTTTCACATTCGCTTTCGCATTCTTCATATTACCATTTTTAAACTCAATAAACGTAACATGACTTGTATGATAAGTGATAGCATCACAAGAGGATGCAACCTCCTCTGACAAGCCTAATCCATTCGCATACTGCGTCTTTACTTGATCAAAATCTACTGCTAGCATCTCAGAGTTTGTCATATAAACAATATTCGCCTTATCGCTGTCATCTTTAGATAACTCTTTTAAGGGTAAAAGATTATTTTGAAAAATAGGAAAACCTTCAATATTACTCATCCTGATACCTCTCATTTTCTAAATCTTGAAGAGGTCTTGCTAATTTGCTATAAATGGTCTCAATATTATTAGATACATCCTCAATCAAAGAAGTCTCTTCATTCACTGTTGCCAAATAATATTTACATTTGTTCGCAATGCCATGTTTGGCTGAATACACTTCAATCGCATTTAAGAAATAAGGGCTGTGGGTAGTCAATAAAATATGCATGCCAAATTCTTTTTGAATCAACACAATCAACTCCGCAAATAATAATTGCCACTCTGGATGTAAATGAATTTCAGGCTCATCCAAAATAATCGTGCCATTCGGCTTTAATACATCATTTGTCAATAAAGTTTTTAAAATAATAAATGTTTTTAAGCCAGATGAGAGGTTTCGTACATCTAATATTTTATCTGAGCTGCCTTTTTTATAGCCAAACCCTGTCTGACGAACTCTCACAACATCCCCACTACAAATAGCGTTGATTTTATTATAAATGTTCTCAAATTTATTTGTATTAATAATTTCATTAATTACCTTTGCTTCACTTTGTTCTCTAAAAAATTTACTCCTCAAATGATTTCGATGATTACTATATCTCCGAGGCAACCAAACATAAGGAGCTTCATCTAAAATAAATGGATCATCAATATAAATGGCTTCAGTTTTTAGTGCCATATTATTCTTAACCTCTGTCACAATATTATTTATTAAAGATATTGACATAATGAATTCCTTAATTGTTAGTTGAATTGAGCCTGTATTTTGAGTAAATATATTATTGATTTGACCATTAAACTCCACTTCTAATTTTTTATTTAAAATAGCCTTAATCACATCTTCACTAGGTATATTTAATATTGTCGATATGCTTTTACATGCTTCATCTAGATTTTCCTCATCTAAAAACTTCTCATCATACAAAGGCAGCATCATTAAAATATCTTGCTTTAGTTCCTCTATATTTGATAAATATTTCTTTCTATTATGAACAATAATATCTGCTTGTTTTTTTCTATCTTCAAGAACTAAAAATGCATGAATTTCATCTTTATATAGTCTATCTAGAATATCTTCAACGCTTTGGATACGCTCTTGCTTAATCTGCTCCTCAATCTGATAAAAACTATTGAACACCGCAAACAATGTTTTCCCAACTGTACTTTTCCCTGTATCATTTTCCCCTGCAATTACTGTTATTCCTTTTATTTCAACGGATGCTTCTTTAATTTTCCCTATATTTTTTAAGGATAATTTCATCTTTTTACATCCTTTCTTTCTCCATTTACATACAATTATTCTATGTTTTCTCTTCTTATTATAGCACGAGAACTAAATGTTCATACAGTAATGGCTGTCACAAAAGTCTCGCTTTAAGCAAACTTTTATAACAGCCACTTTTCATTTAGACTCCACAATAATCGTCACAGGACCATCGTTCACTAAGGCGACATCCATCATGGCACCGAAAATACCTGTTTCGACTTGCAAGCCGTATGTGCTTAGCTCCTCGTTGAAGGCTTGCCATAAACCTTGTGCATAATCAGGACGTGCTGCCTCGATAAAGCTTGGGCGACGCCCCTTTTTGACATCCGCATAGAGCGTAAATTGCGAGACAGATAAAATCGCACCACCCGCTTCTAAAATTGAGCGATTCATCTTGCCGTTTTCATCTTCATAAATACGCAATTCTGCAATCTTTTTTGCTACATACTGAATATCTTCTAGCGTATCTGTATGCGTAATACCGACTAGCAGCACATAGCCTTTGTTGATTGCTCCAGTTATGCTGCCATCCACTGTAACGGAAGCGTTTTTTGCACGTTGTAGCACAACTTTCATAAAAATCCCTCCGTTAGTTGATTACACGCTGCACTGAATAAACATCAGGCAATTGTTTAATTTTATCGACAACTTTATTTAATTCATTAATGCTTGAAATCGAAATTGTTAAATGCAATGTCGCCATTTTTTCTCGGTCTGCGCGTCCTGCAACAGCTAAAATATTCGTCTTTGACTCGCTAACGACCTGCATAACATCGTTTAAAATGCCGTGACGGTCATATGCAGAAATTTCAATATCAACAGGATATTGCTTGCGTTCTATTGCACCAGCTTCCCATTCTACAGCAATTAAACGCTCTTTATCATCATCTTGAATATTCGGACAATCTGCTCTGTGTACAGAAACACCGCGTCCTTTTGTAATAAAGCCAACGATTTCATCCCCTGGCACAGGCGTACAGCAGCGTGATAAGCGAATAAGTAAATTATCAATTCCTTTAACAATAACACCTGACTCTGTTGTGCGCTTTGGCTTCGGATTTTGCATTTCCTTAACGATTTTTTCAAGCGCTTCCTCTTGCTCGCGCTCCTTGCGCATTTTTTCCGCTAGGCGGTTGACGATTTGCTGTGCAGTGATGCCACCTACTCCGACAGCAGCATAAATATCATCTTCATGCGTATAATTGAATTTTTCAATAACGCGCTTCATATTTTCTGATGTTAGCACTTCTTTTACATCAAATTCCTGTGCTTTAATTTCTTTATCAATTAATTCTTTACCTTTGATAATGCTATCCTCACGCAAGTTTTTCTTGAAATACTGCTTAATTTTATTTTTTGCCTGTGAGCTTTGCGCAATTTTAATCCAATCGCGGCTTGGGCCAAACGATTGCTTTGATGTTAATACTTCAATAATATCGCCTGTTTTCAGTGGCGTATCGAGCGGTACCATTTTGCCGTTTACCTTTGCTCCGATTGTCTTATTGCCGACCTCTGAGTGCACGCGATAGGCAAAGTCAATCGGCACAGAGCCAGCTGGTAATTCGATGACATCGCCTTTTGGTGTAAAGACGTAAACCATATCTGAAAATAAGTCGAACTTTAACGATTCCATAAATTCTTCGGCATTGGAGGATTCATTTTGGAATTCTAAAATTTCACGGAACCAGCTTAATTTTTGGTCAATGCTTTCTTTATGGCGTTCCACCGTTTTACCTTCTTTATATGCCCAGTGTGCCGCAATCCCGTACTCAGCAATTTTATGCATTTCCTTCGTGCGAATTTGCACCTCTAATGGGTCACCATACGGACCGATAACTGTCGTATGTAACGATTGGTATAAGTTTTGCTTCGGCATGGCAATATAGTCTTTAAAACGACCTGGCATTGGCTTCCATAGCGTATGCACAATGCCGAGCACCGCATAACAATCTTTAATGCTATCAACTAAAATGCGCACAGCTAATAAATCGTAAATTTCATTGAATTGCTTTTTTTGCAGTACCATTTTGCGATAAATGCTATAAATATGCTTTGGTCGTCCATAAATATCTGCGTCAATCTCAATGTCATCTAGCTGTGATTTAATTTCATCCATGACATTATCTAAATACGCTTCACGCTCATCGCGCTTTTTCTTCATTAAACTGACGATACGATAATATTGCTGCGGATTTAAATAGCGGAGTGCTGTATCCTCCAGCTCCCACTTTACTGTGGAAATTCCTAAACGGTGGGCAAGTGGTGCAAAAATTTCTAGAGTTTCGTTGGAAATACGACGCTGCTTTTCACTAGGTAAATGCTTTAATGTACGCATATTATGCAAACGGTCTGCTAGCTTAATTAAAATAACGCGAATATCCTGTGCCATTGCAACAAACATTTTACGATGATTTTCTGCTTGTTGCTCCTCTTTCGACATATATTTAATTTTCCCGAGCTTTGTCACACCATCGACAAGCAAAGCAACTTCTTCGCTAAATTCCCGCACTAAATCTTCACGTGTCATTGTGGTATCTTCAACCACATCATGTAAAAAGCCTGCTGCAACAGTTGCTGGGTCCATTTGCAGCTCAGCCAATATGCCTGCTACTTGTACAGGGTGAATAATGTATGGTTCTCCTGAGCTACGGAACTGCTCTTTATGCGCTTCCTTTGCCACCTCATATGCTTTTTTCACAAAGTCAACATGTTCATTATTCATATACGATTTAACGAGCTCGAAAACATCTTCGGGCGCTAAAATTTGTTCTTTCGCCATTGTATATCCACCTTGTCCATAGATTTTCACGATTCATGTATAAACTCCATTTTATAAAAAAGAGATGTATGTTGTAAAGGTGCGTTATGCATGAAATTTTTCGTAACAGCAATCTTGGCAAGTAAAAAAGACTGCTTAGCAGGAAAATTCCCTTTCTAAGCAGCCTCTATTTTTTACGACTCTTCATACCCAAGTACAATTCCCTTCACTGTCTCTACTGGAATTAAACCGAAATAACTACTATCATACCCACGCCACCAAGCATCCACTAAAACAAAAATAGTTCCTTCCTCTACTGTAATAGCTGGCATTGCTAAATTATAATATGCCTCCGTTTGCTGCTCCTGCTCTTTCGTTTGCTTTCTTTTATTTTCTCTAGCATACCACTGCTCTTTATTCATTCCATACTTTGTGGCTTCACCATAAAACGCATCGAGGCGTTGGTCATTTATATATACTTTACCCTTTTTAATTTCCACGGTTTCTCCTGGTAAGCCAACTACCCTACCTAGAGTAGGCGATAACAAGTTAGGATTTTCTTTTAAAAATTGTGGTGGCACTTCATAATACACAATCAGCCCTCTTTGTAGCTCTGACACATTTGAAGAAACAACGAGCATACCGTGCACTTGCGTATACAAATCATGATCCCCTCTATCCATCGAATCTGCACGCCATTCTACTAAAAAGGTATCTGCCGTTTGCTCTACAGTTGTAAGCTTTTCAGGTGTTGTCGTATCTACAAGCACAGCCTCTTTGCGCAAGACAGTAAGCATGCCAATAGCAACAACAAGCACAAGCAGCACAACAATGATGATATAGCTTTTTTTCATTTAGCATCCCTCTTTCTATGAATTGGTAAATTTACTTCATTTTAAAAATACCATAAAAACACATTAATGTTTAATAATTTAGAGTTTGTATGTGAAACAAACTCAAGATATTGCTCTAACCTCCGTTAGAATAGATAAACTAGGCTATACGAACTGCACAACTAGGAAACACTTCAACAAAAAATAGGCGAGAAACGCAGATTTCAGCCTGCATTTCTCGCCTTTCCTCTTAATATTCAATCAATGTTTTAATTGGGTAGCTACCAATTTTGCCACGTCCGCTTAATTCTGTTAGCTCAATTAAAAATGCACAGCCTACAACGATACCGCCAAGTTGCTCAATTAGACGAATTGTTGCTTCTACTGTACCGCCAGTCGCTAATAAATCATCGCAAATCATTACTTTTTGACCTGGTTTAATCGCATCACGGTGCATCGTTAACGTGTCTTGTCCATACTCTAAGCCGTAATCCACGCTCACTACCTCACGTGGTAATTTACCTGGCTTACGCACTGGTGCAAAGCCGATTTCTAGCGCATATGCTACTGGGCAGCCAATAATAAAGCCGCGCGCCTCTGGTCCTACAATCACTTCTGCGCCTAATTCCTTCGCATATGTCACAATTTGATCTGTTGCATATTTATAGGCTTGACCATTATCCATAATCGTTGTAATATCTTTAAAACTTATTCCTTCTTTTGGCCAATTTTCGACCGTTGTTACGTATTGCTTTAAATCCATTTCCTAGTCCTCCCTAGACATTTGTCCATCTAACCATTGCTTTAGCTCACTATATGTTGCATATAACAGCTTTTGCTCTAATTGTATTTGTGCTGAACGTTCTTTGTATGACGGAGCTGTCTCCAATGCCTGTTTGGGTGCACTTTCAACGACTGTCGTCAGACCATTCTCTATTGTAACAAATCCTAACTCAAAAAACACCTTTGTCATAAAATTAATTACGTCAATATTTAGCCCAATATGCTTCGCAAGTGGCTCGATATGCTGCTGTAAAGCAAAGTTCGGGCGCTTCTTTAAAAAGCCATAGTACCAGCTAAAGTGCTGGCGCGTTGGCATGCCACTAAAATACTGCGATGAGGCTGTATAAAAATGGGCATAAATGCGCTGTGGCTGTAAGCGTTGCAGTAGCTCTGCTAAGCGCTCCTCATTAGGCGGTAAATCAAGCACCGCTACATATGGTTTTTGTCCCACTATTTGCTCCGCAAGCGTTACTGGCACATGCTGTTCGAAATAAGGTACAAGCTGCTTATCAAAAACAACAAATAGCGTTTCTTCCTGTGGAATATTCACGAGCTGCTTTTTCCCACGTAAATCGAATAATTGCCATTCGTTTGATTGCACATCCTGTACCATAAATTGTGGCTTTTTGCGGTTTTGCCATTCATTAATTTGTAAATCACCAACAAAAGATAAAGCGACACCATAGGATATTTCATTAAATAAATAGCCTTTGTTAAAGCCAACTGCATCCATCGTACAATAGCCATCATCCAGCTCTAATTTTAAATGATTTTCATTTGCGCCAATTTTACGCATGGCACTTACCTTTACTTGCTCTAACGCGAAAACAGGCTTTGGAAAATCTGTACCGAATGGACCGAGCTGCCCGATTTCTTCAATTGCCTCTACTGTGATCTCACTTAACTCTAGAGGAATATCAATTGTGAGCTTCGGAATGAGCTGTTCCTCTGTTAAACAAGCCTTTGCCTGCTCATTTAAACGCATTTGTAGCTGCTCTACATGCGCTGCTGCTAAGGTCATACCTGCTGCCATTGGATGCCCCCCGAAATGTGGCAAGATATCGCGATTTTTTGCTAGCTCGTTGAATAAATGGAAGCCCTCGATACTGCGGGCTGAGCCTTTCGCTGTCCCCTTCTCTGTATCAAGTGATAGCACAATTGTTGGTCGATAGTATTGTTCAACAAGCATTGAAGCAACAATTCCTACAACACCTGGATTCCAGCCTTCCTGTGCCACAACTAACACATGCGCATTTTTTAGCTTGTCATCTGACTCAATCATAGCAACTGCTTCTTCCGTAATAGTCGCAACAATATTTTTACGCTCCGCATTTTTACTATTTAGCAGCTCAGCTAGCTCCTTCGCTGTTTCCATATCTTCACTCTTCATAAAGTGGACACCTGGCATTGCATCTCCGAGGCGCCCAATGGCATTCAAGCGTGGTCCAAAATAAAAGCCAATCGTTTCCTCGTTAATTTCTGCTTGCTTCGCACTTGCTACTTTACAAAAAGCTTCAACCCACGGGCTTTGTGACTGGCGTAAATGCTTAATTCCTTGCTTAACGATATAGCGATTTTCATCGACTAAAGGAACTAAGTCGGCAATTGTGCCGATTGCTGCTAGCTCATATAAATGCGTAGGTATTTCTCCATATAAGGCATGTGCCACTTTCAAGGCAACACCGACACCTGCAAGCTCACCGAAAGGATAATGCCCCTCTGGTACACGTGGATGGATAATCACATCCGCAGGTGGTAACACTTCTCCTGCCTCATGGTGATCTGTCACAATGACATCCATACCTAGCTCCTTCGCTACACGGATCGGCTCAATACCGCTAATGCCGTTATCGACGGTAATAATTAATTGCACACCCTTTTCATGCGCTTCACGGAATAATTGCTCATTTGGGCCATAGCCATGCGCAAAGCGATTTGGTATAACAAAATCGACATCTGCTCCTAAGTCCAGCAATGTATGGAGCATGACGGTCGTACTCGTAATACCATCGGCGTCATAGTCACCGTAAATTAATATTTTTTCTCCAGCTTCAAGCGCCTGTTCAATGCGCGCAACTGCTTTGTCCATATTATGTAATAAAAATGGATCATGTATGGCCTGTTCATCCATTGATAATATTTTTTGTGCTTGCTCAACCGTTTGGCAGCCACGTGCTACTAAAATTTTTGCCGCGATTGGCGATAGCTTTAATTGCTTTTGCAAATGCTCTACATGCTGTTCATTTGGGCGTTGGATTACCCATTTTTTGTTTATACTCGCCATTTCATTCACTTCCTTTAACGTTCTCATTATACCAATAATAAAGTAAAAGAACCCTTTGAAAAGCAAAATACTTTTTCAAGGGCTCTCTCCATTATTGCTCTTCGTCTGGTATAATTTCTTGCTCTACGTTTGGCAATTGCACATGTTGTTGTTTCGTTAATTGCTTTTCTTTCGCATGCAAATCTTTTTCTAAATGCTGTATTTCCTCATTTTTTTGCGCTACATCTTTTGTCAATTGCTCAATTTGCTGGTCTCGTTGCTCTACATCTTTTGTTAAATGCTTAATTTGACGCGTCTTGCTAAACAAATTGAAAAAAACAAACGATGCTGAGATCACAGCGCCGATCAAGGCTGAGCCTAAAATAACAAGGATCAGCGGCCAATATGCCTCCCCAAAAATATAGTTAACAGGCACTTGGTCCACATTGACAACCGCAAAGATGGCGATGATAATGGCAAAAACTAAGCCGATTAATAATGTCCATTGGTTTTTCATAAATACACTACCTCCTCTATTCTCTCTATTTTATCCTGTATTTGGTTGTGCGTAAATCAAATTCAGCCTGTTGATATATTAATGAATGGCTAAAAAGATAGCTTTTATCATTTTATTCTCCGTATCTTCCAAAAGCTCCTTTTTCTATTATAAATTGATACTTTTCCTTGCCCTCTTTATAAATAAGCTCAATTTCTGCTTGAATTAAGTCTTCTAAAGAATTCGCTACGACAAGGCGTTGCCATGATTCATTTTGTAGCTCTATAATTTGTCCGTATGTTCCTGTTGGGCTTGGGTCGGTATCGATTAATAAATAATCACCATTGCGCCCTTCCGCAAAAGGAATCCACTTCGAATTACAATAGCCATCTATCTTTAGCTTATTAGAAAATATATCACTTGGCTCTGGCTCTATCTCCATATTTAATAATTGTCGTTCTTTCACAATATTTTGAAATGGTAAAAGATCATATTGCCAGCCATTAATCGAGAAGCAAAATGCAGAGGTAACTGGATGCCATTTCACATTATGTATTTTATAAAAATTGGTTAACGCTGCTGGCAGTGCTAATTGTCGTGTAGCTTCTTCTAGCTGTTGCGCTGTAATGCCCTGTGTCAAATTATAGTAATCATTATTTTCTTGCATCATGCTACGAAGTGCCTCTTGCCATTGATTCCATAACGCAATCAAATGCGTGTATTGTTCATCTACAGGTAATGGTTCAATATGTGGTTGCTCTACAGCATGATATTTCTCTATTGAAATGCCCTGTATCTTGCCTTGCTCCAAGTCAAACCATGCGCTAATCCCATTCATAATAAAGGCGCCACCTCGATCGCCATCAAATAGTTTTATTCGTTCATCTTGATGCTGTGCAAAATAGCTGTGAGCTTCTGTATCATTTATGAGGAATTGCCCATCAAATGGATGATTTGGTGCATAATCGTATGTTTCTAGCGTAAAATATACATTTAGGCTTTCGACAATCTGACCATTTTTAGAAAAGGCACAAATCCCCAAGCTTGACCATGTGTAGACGTGATTGTATTTTTTTATCGTCAAATGTGCAGGTCCTAAAATCTCCTCTAGCTGAGTAATCGCAATCGGCAGCATAATGTCTACTGCATTTATTTGAAACTTATCCGGATTCAATGTAATATGCGCCATATGAAGCTCCCTTCTATTTTAGAAAAAACAAAAAGGCTGTTGAGAAAGACAGATATACATCCACTTTTTCAACAGCCAATAGCTTATACAACAGGCTCGTCTGTACCCCATTGTTTTTTCTCTTTTTTCACGACAGCGCCGCCTGTTTTATTCATTTCACGTACTTTTAATGAATACCAGATTTGCGCTGCGATACAGATAGATGAATACATACCTGTCACAAGACCGATTAATAAGGCGATAGAGAAGTTTTGAATCGATGGTGCTCCTAAGAAAATCAATGCCACAACAACGATAATTACCGTTAAAACTGTATTGACAGAGCGTCCCATTGTTTGACGAAGCGATCTGTTGACGATATTCGCCAGCTCTTCTTTCGTCTCAATCTTCCCTGCATGGTCAACATTTTCACGAATACGGTCAAATGTCACAATCGTATCGTTAATGGAATAACCAACAATCGTTAACACCGCGGCAATAAATGTAATTTCTACCTCTAGACGCAGCAAGCTGAAAATCGCCACAATGAAGAATACGTCATGCAGTAAGGAAATAATCGTACCGATACCCATGCGCCACTCAAAGCGAATCGCTACATAAATAATGATACCAATTGTCGAAATGATTAATGCTTTAATGGCATTTTTCACAAGCTCTTCTCCAACTGTTGAGGACACCGCACTTACACTTGGCTCATGTCCAAAGTCCTCTTTGATTTTTGCCTTTAAATCTAAAATTTCCTGCTGTGAAAATTCTACTTTATAACGAGCGACTGCAGTATTTTGCTCTTCACCCGAAATCACAACATCTTCATTGGCAATGCCAATTTTATCGAAATATGCCACCATTTCCTCTTGCGTAACCGCACGGTCTGCTAAAACTTCCACACGTGTACCACTTGAGAAATCGATGCCTAAATTTAAGCGGAAAATACCGATAATGGCGATACCTACAACTAAAATAATTACTGAGAAAGCATAAAACTTACGACGATGCCCTACAAAGTCAAGGCGATCAAATTTCGTTGTTAAATCAAGCGCTTTATAGCCCTCTTCTAATTTATGCTGCTTCGATTTTGCAATGCCGTACCAAGCAGGGTTATCAAAGTAGCCGCTATTAACAAGTAAGCCTAACAGCATGCGAGAGCCCCAAACAGCTGTCACGAAGCTTAATAAAATCGTAATAATTAATGTTGTCGCAAAGCCTTTAACAGAGCTTGTCCCGAAATAGAATAAAACGATGGCTACAAGCAATGTTGTTAATTGTGCATCGACAATCGCAGATAGCGATTGCTTCGAGCCGAGTCGGAATGCATCTTTCGCATCATGACCAACGCGCAGCTCTTCCCGAATACGCTCGGCCGTTAAAATGTTGGCATCAACAGCCATCCCAATCCCAAGCACAACTGCGGCAATCCCTGGTAGCGTTAATACCGCATTAATACCATTGAAGACAACGAGGACAAGATACGTAAAGACCGTTAATGTCACAATCGCAATGATACCTGGTAAACGGTAATACAGCAGCATGAATACGAAAATAACGAGTACCCCAACTACACCTGCAAATACCGTGCTTGTTAATGCTTTTTCACCGAATTGTGCCCCAACAGAAGTTGAGTAAATTTCTGTTAATTTTACAGGCAATGAGCCTGAGTTTAAAATGGATGCAAGAGTTTTCGTCTCATCTACTGAGAAGTTCCCTTGAATCATTACATTTGTTGTATTTAATACTTGATCTACTGTTGCAGCAGAGGCAAATTTAGGATTTTCCTTCCCTGCTTCTGCTTCATAAGAGTCTACACCTTCTTCAAAGTCTAGCCAAACAACCAGTAGATTTTTACCTGGTCCTTTTTCTAGCACTTTTTGAGTTGCTTCTGCAAATTTCGATGCATCCTTCAATGTTAATGTCACAATCGGCTGGTTACGATCGCCAAATGTTGCGTTTGCACCATTTTCTTTTAAATCCGTGCCGTCCAATAAAATATTATCGTCCACATCGCGGAATGTTAAGTTTGCCGTACTTGATAAAAGCTCACGAGCAGATGATTGGTCATCTAAGCCAGCTAGCTGTACACGAATACGGTTTTCCCCTTCTACTGCAATGGAAGGCTCACTCACACCAAAGGCATTGACACGTCGGTTTAACGCTTCGTTCGTATCAGTTAACACATTCGGTGTCACCTTTGATCCATCCAATGTTTCCACTTTGTATAATACTTCAAAGCCACCTTGTAAATCCAAGCCGAGTTTTACTTTGTCTAAAACTCCTTGAACCGTTGTACCCATACCTGTAAATAGCAATAAAACAATTAGTGTAAAGGTAATAATACGGTTTGCTAATTTCATTGTAAATCCTCCTCTAAACTTAACGCACGAATTTGTGCATAATCAATTACGCCTTGGCATAATTGCGTCTGGATTTTTTCGAGCAAGCTCTTAACTGACCTGCATCATGCAGGCCTTCTCATCAAAATCCGTGACATCCGCTGGGGCCTTTCTCTTGGTTCAGTTAATATTTGGACATTCATTAAACCATGAGAAAAAGCGCCTATGCGCCATGTTCTCCGTTCACTTATGTAGCGGCTACATGATGCAGCCTTAAAAAGCCATTCTAAAAAACGAATGCACACAATATGCTTATTATGAAACACGATTGGCTAGCTGTCAAATATTGAATAACACATTTTTCTTCATCTAGCCTATCTTTTTATTATTGTTCACAGACTATTACTTTTTGCGTGAAATAGCACGGCAGCTAGCTCGCTTTGTAAATCCAATGCTTGATGAGATACGAATCGATGATAATTTAATACTTCCGATGGTGTTAAATCAAAAACTGTTGCTACTATCTCTGCAATAGGTAAGCTTTCAATTTCTTTTTTACGCCATTTCCGATCGATGCAATAATTCCAAAGCTCCTCCTCTGTTAGTGATCGATATTGAAGAAAACGAAATTCTTCTATCTTGCTTTGAAGCACAACATACACATGGTCAAAAAGCTCGTTATAACGAATCGTCATCATAGCCCACCTCTGTTTGAAAGTTGTAATCACTACTCGTCCTGCATACAAATAGTGTATATCAAAAAAGATAAATTGAGAAGGGATGGCGCTAGTGGCATCATTTATCAAAGGTACAATTTTTTTAATCGTTGTCATTTTTTTATCGAAATGCTTCGGCTTTCTTTATCGCATGCAATTTATGCGTGTTGCAGGAGAAGAGGCAGTTGGTATTTATATGACCGCTTATCCAACCTTTATTTTTTTCATTTCTATCGCCCAGCTCGGCTTGCCAATTGCTGTAGCAAAGCTGACAGCAGAGCTTCGAGCAAAAAAGCGCGATGCCGATGTACAAGCCGTTATGGCAAAGGCTATTTTTATTTCCACAATTGCCATTATCATCTTATTGCCGCCTCTTTATTTTTCATTGCCATGGCTAGCGCGCACATTGCTGCAAAATGAAGCGATTGCCCTTACATTAAAGGTATCACTGCTAACGGTGCCAATCGTTGTTTATGCAAGCTTAATTAAAGCGTATTTGCAAGGCTTAGCAAAAATTACACCTACCGCTTGGGCACAATTACTTGAGCAAGTATTACGCATCGCGCTCGTTACGCTGCTTTTGCCCTACTTTGTTCATACAGATGCGAGTCTTACCGCAGCAGGTGCTATGCTTATTACATTGCTCGGTGAAATTTTCTCCTTGCTATTTTTAGCCTTTCATTATGCTAAGGAGAAATATAGTCAAAAGACAAATAGTTATCCCGCTGCACCACTATTTCGCATTGCCCTGCCTTCTGCTGGTAGTAAAATGTTTGGCACCTTTACATGGTTTTTAGAGCCGATTATTTTTTTAAAAGCATTAACCGTTTCAGGGCTTGCCGCCACTGCCGCCACTACGCTGTATGGTGTTATTTCAGGTGTGCATATTCCATTACTGCTATTTCCATCGTTCATACCAAATGCGTTAGCTATCGTCCTGATTCCAGCCGTTAGCGATGCTGTTGCACGCAATAATACCGCGGTACTAACCGAGCGTGTCGCTGTTTCCTTGCGCCTTTCTTCTATTATCGGCTGCTTCGCCGCCACATATTTTTTCATTTATGGTGACGAGCTTGCAATGAAGCTTTTTCACTTAGAGGAAAATCGGGGCTTTATGAAAATTTTGGCACCTATTTTTTACTTTTATTATGTGCAAAGTCCTTTGCACTCCATTTTACAGGCTGTTGATGAGGCACGTGCCGCGATGATGAATTCTGTCTATGGCGGTTTAGCCAAGCTCTTTATTTTATTTGCGCTCGCCTCCCAGCCATTTATCCAAGAAAAGGGAGCAATTATTGCGATTGGCTTTGGTGTATTAATTACATCATTTTTACATATCGCTACATTGCGTCAGCATCCTCGCATCGGTGTCGGCTATCAAATTTTTGTTGTACCTTATGGGATATTTATCGTCGTCGCGACGTTTCAATCATTTATTTCATTGACAGGGCATTTTTGGATTGATAATGCGATCACATTGCTCATGGTGACATTTTTACTTATCATTATGCGCCAAATTCGCTGGACAGATTTGCGTTATTTACGAGCTATTTTTTCGCGACTTTAATTGCACATACAATTGTCCTCCCTCATAAGAGGCATAAAAAACACGCTTTACCGAATAAACGCCTTGTGCACGTAGCTCATCCTCCAGCCACTCTTCTGTTTTGCCAATTAAACGTAAGTGCTTTTTATCCAAATAACCATCGACAATAATTGGCAAAACGAAGGCTGGTCCATCTTTCATATAAATGGATAGCTTTCCTGATTGCTCTAAAAAAGCAAAGGCAATCGATTGCACAGAGCTGATGCCTTGCTCGCGCATTTGCTGAAATAAATCATCTAAATTATAACGCTGCTTCACCATCGCATTTTCTAAAATCACCCCATCGCGTACAACAATCGTTGGATCTCCGTCAATTACATCACGCAAGCGCTTATTTTTTAAAATAAAAATGGCATTTATATATTGAATAGCAAACAGTAATATAATTGGTAAAACAGATTTAAAAAATGGCTTATCCACGTCTTCAAGAGCCAGGGCAGCAACTTCCGCAATTAGTACATATACCGCTACATCCAAAATACTTAATTCACCTAATTCACGCTTGCCCATAATGCGAAAGACAAACAGCACAAGGAAATAAAGAAAAATTGTTCGCGCAATAATTAATAAATACTCTTCCATACGCAAAAACCCTCTTTTTGCTTATTGTGAGCAGAAAGAGGGTTTTTATACTATTTTCTAACCATTTTGATAACGTTTATTTAATTGAAATTAACTCTGCAATAATATTACCTTTTCCATCTGTTGATTTAATAAGCCCTACTCCCTTCACAAAATAGTGGCGGTAATTATTTGGATGCTTTAAAATAACAACATTATGGAAAGTACCTGCTTTTACAGTTATTGTCTTCGATGTACTTTCTACAAAAATTTTATCTAATTCCCTTTCTTCCCCTATATTTACCGACCATCCATATGTATATGTTCCCTCTTTCATTGGATACATATAAATATACCACGGTACCGTTCCTGTACCAATCCATAGTTCTTTTGCCGTTGAGCCTTTCCGAACAACATCTACAATCGAGATGTCCGCGTAACTATCACCAACATTCGAATATAAACCAACGTTAGAACTGAATGTTTTATCTGAGGCATATTGAGGTTTGTCCTCGCCAAGAGTATAGTACTTGCTCTTAACATTCCCTAAAATATCTGGAATATATACAAGTTCAAGTCCTACTTTAGGATATAATCCACCTGTCACAACAGGCGCTTCTTTTTTATTCGGATTTTTCGCAGATAAAGCCGAAGAATATACATAGCCTTTTTGCTTACCAACTTGAATATGTGACCATTCCTTTGTTGTACCTAAAACTGTGACCGCTGTTTTATTTTTTACTGTACTCAATTGCTTAGCGTCTTTTGCCGGTTTGTCACGTAAAATAATATCGCTTTTAGCATTGACATACATCGTTTTGCCCGTAGCTTCGATTTTGTCACTTGGATAGACGGTACCTAATACTACCAATAAAAGTGCTATCATTACAATAATAATTCGCTTCATACTTTTTCTCTCCTTTATGCTAAGAGGATTTAAAAAAATCATACCATTTCCCTAACAAAATAAGCAATATATAGTGGAGTAGAAAAAACCTTTAGCTTTGTGAGGCTCTAGTAAATAAAAAAACTGCTAGAAAAGTAGCATTTCCTACTTTTCTAACAGCTTCTAGTCAATTAGTCTACTACAACGCGACCAATTGCTTGTCTTTCAAATTTCACACGTACGTTATCTGCAATGATTAAATATACAAATGCATCTTCAATCGCATCTACTTCACCATGTAAGCCACCAATTGTCACAACGCGATCACCGCGTTTAATGCTGTTTTGCATTTCTGCCGTCGCTTTTTGTCTTTTTTGTGCTGGACGGATTAAAATAAACCACATCGCAACGAACATGATTAAAATTGGTACTAGTTGCATTAATGTGCCACTCAAAGTATTTCCCCCTTTCAAAATCTCACTTTTTAAGTATAGTATAAACGATACTAAAAAAGCGATTAGAAAACTATTTTTTTCTGAAATTTTCTACTTTCGTCACTTTTTCGCTTAGAAGTTTTTCGGATTCGGCACATTATAGCCATATTTCTCGAAAAATTCTTCCTTAAAGTCTCCTAAACGGTCTTCACGAATTGCTTGACGTACATCTTCCATTAATTTAATTAAGAAGCGTAAGTTATGGTAAGACGTTAAACGTAAGCCGAACGTTTCCTCTGTGCGCAGTAAATGACGTACATAAGCACGCGTATAGTTTTTACATGTGTAGCAATCACAGTTTTCATCAATTGGACGGAAATCGCGTGCGTATTTTGCATTTTTAATGACCATACGCCCTTCCGATGTCATTAATGTACCATTGCGTGCGATACGTGTTGGTAATACGCAGTCAAACATATCGATACCACGAATCGCGCCATCAATCAGAGAGTCTGGTGAGCCAACGCCCATTAAATAGCGCGGCTTGTTTTCAGGCATTAAGGGTGCAGTAAATTCGAGTACACGGTTCATGATATCCTTTGGTTCACCTACAGATAAACCACCGATTGCATAGCCTGGGAAATCTAATTCAACAAGTGCCTCTGCGGAACGACGGCGCAAGTCCTCGTATTCCCCTCCTTGAATAATACCAAATAAGCCTTGCTCCTCTGGACGTGCATGTGCTTCTTTACAGCGCTTTGCCCAACGCGTTGTGCGATCAACAGATTGCAGCATATAATCATATGTTGCTGGATATGGTGGACATTCATCAAAAGCCATCATAATATCTGAGCCTAAATCATTTTGAATTTCCATCGCCTTTTCAGGGCTTAAAAATAGCTTATCGCCATTTAAATGGTTGCGGAAATAAACGCCCTCTTCCTCAATTTTACGGAATTTGCTTAAAGAAAATACTTGGAAGCCGCCTGAATCCGTTAAAATTGGGCGATCCCAGTTCATAAATTTATGCAAACCACCCGCCTCTTTGACAATATCATTACCTGGACGTAACCATAAATGATAAGTGTTTGATAAAATAATGCCTGCATCCATTTCCTTTAGTTCTTCTGGTGACATTGCTTTCACCGTTGCCTGTGTTCCAACAGGCATAAATGTTGGCGTTTCAAACGAGCCATGTGGCGTATGCACGATGCCTAAGCGTGCCCCTGTTTGCTTACATGTTTTAATTAATTCATAGCGTATTGCTGGTTGTGTCATTGAAAAAAATCCCTCTCTCTTAAAGGTAAAAACAGTACCTCGGATTTAACTATGTGACGATGCACACAAAAATTTATTTTATAATGTGTTGCTATAAATAGCAATTTATTTTACTGGACGGATAAACATCGCATCGCCGAAGCTAAAGAAGCGATATTTTTCGTCTACAGCCTCTTTATAGGCATGCAAAATCGTTTCCTTACCTGCTAAAGCGCTCACTAGCATCACCAAGGTCGATTTTGGCAAATGGAAGTTCGTAATCAAGCCGTCCACCGCCTTAAATTCGTAGCCAGGATAAATGAAAATAGCTGTCCAGCCTTGCTCTGCAACGATTTTCCCATCGTGCTTTGAGGCAACCGTTTCGAGTGTACGTGTCGATGTCGTACCGACAGCAATCACTTTGCCACCATTCGCTTTTGTGCGGTTAATAATAGCAGCCGTTTCTTCAGATACGCTATAAAATTCGGAATGCATATCATGATCTTCAATTGATTCAACGCTAACAGGGCGGAATGTACCTAAACCAACATGCAATGTGACGAAAGCAATATCTACACCTTTTGCACGAATCGCCTCTAGCAATGGCTCTGTAAAATGCAGGCCTGCTGTTGGTGCAGCGGCTGAGCCGCGCTCCTTTGCATACACCGTTTGGTAGCGCTCCTGATCGTCAAGCTTTTCACGAATATATGGCGGTAAAGGCATTTCCCCTAAGCGCTCTAAAATTTCATAAAAAATACCTTCGTATTGGAATTTAAAAATGCGTCCACCATGGTCAAGCTCCCCAATGCACTCCGCACGTAATAAGCCTTCACCAAACGTCACAATCGTACCGATTTTCACACGTTTAGCAGGCTTCACTAACGTTTCCCATTCATCGTCATTCGTTTGCTTTAATAGCAATAGCTCAATATTTGCACCTGTATCCTCCTTGACACCCATTAAGCGTGCAGGTAATACGCGCGTATCATTCAAGACAAGGCAATCCCCTGCATGCAATTCATCTACAATACGCGCAAATTGATGATGCTCTAGCTCCGTAGAATGGGGGTTAACGACTAATAGACGACTTGCAGTGCGGTCTAATAGCGGTGTTTGGGCAATTAATTGTTCTGGTAAATCAAAATCAAAATCTTCTACTTTCATAACAAACGTCCTTTATTTAAGATTGTTGTGGCGCTATGCCAAAATGTTCATATGCAAGTGCTGTTGCAATACGCCCTCGTGGCGTTCGTTGGACAAAGCCAATTTGCAGTAAATACGGCTCGTACACATCTTCAATCGTCACGCGCTCCTCGCCGATAGATGCTGCAATCGTATCTAAACCAACAGGACCGCCACGGAAACGCTCTAGCATTGCAAGCATCAGCTTATGGTCAATATGGTCTAAGCCGAGCGGATCGACTTGCAGTAATTCAAGTGCCTGCTGTGCAAGCGACAGCGAAATTTGCCCGTTACCAATGACCTGTGCATAATCACGTACTCGCTTTAATAAACGATTCGCTATACGAGGTGTTCCTCTTGAGCGACGAGCAATTTCATAGGCGGCAGTTTCGTCCATTTCCACATCGAAAAGTTGCCCACTGCGCATGACAATTTGAGCTAATGCGTCCTCATCGTAAAATTCAAGACGCAATAGGACACCAAAGCGATCGCGTAATGGGGCTGATAATGCACCTGCACGCGTTGTCGCACCAACTAATGTAAACGGGGGCAAGTCCAAGCGAATGGAGCGTGCTTCTGGTCCTTTGCCGACAACGATATCTAAGCAAAAATCCTCCATCGCAGGATACAGCACTTCCTCAATCGCACGTGGCAGGCGATGAATTTCATCAATAAATAATACATCGCCAGGCTCTAGGCTGCTCACAATTGCCGCTAAATCACCTGGTCGCTCAATCGCTGGTCCACTTGTCATACGCACTTGTACACCCATCTCATTGGCAATAACTGTAGCTAATGTCGTTTTCCCAAGCCCTGGTGGTCCGTAAAGTAGCACATGGTCTAAGCATTCCTGTCGCTGCTTCGCCGCTTCTATGAAAATTTTCAAGTTATCCTTCACTTGATGCTGCCCAATATATTGTGCAAGTGACTGCGGGCGTAAAGAATACTCGAGCTGTTCCTCCGCCGCATTCGCTTCGCTCGAAATCACTCGATCTGCCATTGTTAATTCCTCCTACTTTAATTTCAATAGTAGCTGTAACGCCTGCTTCATATAAGCATCCGTCGTCATTAATGTCTCATCCGCTTCAAGCTGAGGCTGTATCTTTGCTAACTCACGCTCTGCATAGCCAAGTGCTGTTAATGCTAATAGTGCCTCTTCTAGCTCATGCTTATACGGATTAACGCCGAATAATGGCAGCTCTTTCTCTGCGCTCGGGAGCTCCACATTGTCTAACAGCGCTCCAAGCTTTCCTTTTAAATCTAAAATCATTTGGCGTGCCGTTTTTTTCCCTACACCTGGGAATTTCACTAAAAAGGACTCGTCCTCCATTTCAATCGCTTGAATAACTTGGACAGGGTTGCCTGTCGCTAAAATCGCCAAGGCGCCCTTTGGTCCGATTCCTGAAACTTGGATGAGCTTGCGGAATAATTCACGCTGATCTAAGCTTGTAAATCCATATAAAAATTGCGCATCCTCACGCACATGCATATGTAAAAAAACTTGTTGCTCATTCGCTGTTTTTTGAAAGGCAAATGGATTCGGTGTAAACAATCGCCAGCCAATTCCTTGCTGCTCTATGACGATGTATTCAGGCGTTATACGCGTCACCTGTCCTTTTAAATAATCATACATCTTTCATCCCTCACAATCATGCATTCATTATAGCATATTTGTTCGGCATTTCTGTACAACGAACTAGCAAATGTCTGAAAAGCACGCACAATGCTTTTCAGACATCTTTCTAGTATTGCTCGATTTGTGCAATTAATTTTGGCCAATGTCGTAATGCTTTTTTAGTAAACGGTATTAAGTAATCTAAAAAAGGCTCGCGCTCTTCCTTATCTAACTGCAAAATATATAGCCATTCTCGCAACAGCTCATTAGGATAGTAAATATAAGAGAGCTGCGTCTTACAAATCTCTGTATAAGGATGCTCCTTTAAAAGCAATGCTACATCATAATCGACATTTGGGAGCGCTCGGTGCATCCATAAAATCATCTCATCAATTGGAGAGCCAAGCACCGCTAAATCAAAATCAATTAGCAGCATGCCGTGCTCTGTTTTCAAAAAATTATGATGCACTACATCGCCATGTAATAAGGTTGCTTCCCCTAATTGCATTGGAACTGGCTGCATATTGCGTAAGCCTTTATATGCCATTTGAATAATTGTTTCATAGTCATTTTTCAAATACTGTGTTAAGGCCTGTTCGTGCATTAAAAAGCGCTCAAATCGTGCACGCCATTTTCGCGGTAGGTGTTGACGTGGTAATGGCTCCAATTGCCAATTAATGCTTGTGCTCGTATCATGAAGTGCCTGTAAACAATTAACAGCCGCCAATCGCTCTTCCTTTTCTTGAAAGCGGGCGCTACGCCCCTCATGCCACTTTTGAATCACAAGCCCATCGTTGTTGTTCGCTATCGGAATATGATAAGGAAAATGGATATTAGCTAGTTTTTGATGAATATTTTTAACTTTTTTTTCAATCACTATATCATCATATTTTTTAACAAAAAATGCGCCTGCTGCCGTTTGCCATTTCCAGCAATTGTGCTTAATGTACATATTAATATTGCCATGGTGGGCATGGCATTGGCTGACATGGTAATGGCATCATTTGCGGGCATGGAGCATATGGGTAAGGCTGATTCATTTCGTCACTTATGTTTTCTGTACACATTCCATGTTCCATCATAGGCGAAGCTTGCTGCTCTCCTTCTACAAACTGTGGCATGTTTGGATATGGCTGCATTGGCATTTGCATTTGTGGATACATCATCATATCGTATGGCATAGGCATTGGGCTACAACACATCATCTGCATTGGTGGCATACACATCGGTGGCATTGGCTGACATGGCATCATTTGTGGAAACATCGGCTGTTGCATTGGTGGTAACATAGGCTGTTGAACTTCTGGTAACGGCATGATTGGCTGCTGTACTTGTGGCGGTTGTTGAATTTCAGGACGTGGTACGATTGGTTGCTCCACTTTTGGTGGCTTTTGGACTTCTGGTAACGGCATCATCGGTGGCTGCGGTGGTGGCATGATTGGCTGTTGCATTTGTGGTGGTGGCATCATCGGCTGCATTTGCATCATATCAATATGCCAAGGCATGTATAAATTGAACTCTGGCCATACAGGCTGCGGTGGCTGCCAGTGTGGCTGTGGCGCGATTGGTTGCTCCACTTTCGGTGGCTGCGGTGCCGGTGTGTGTGGTGGCACAACATTGTGTGGCTTTTCAATCGGCTTTTCCTTAATATGTTCTTTTGGTTTCTCCTTCACGTGATGACCGTCTGGCAAATAAATTTCCATTCCTGGCACGATATAATCTGGATTAGCTAAATGTGCATTTAAACGTTTTAGCTCATCAAAGCCAATGCTGTATTGCTTTGCAATTTTCCAGAGTGTATCGCCTTTTTGGACAACATGAACTCGCATGGGCATCCTCCTTTTCTCGCTTTATCATATGTGAAAATAAAAAAATGGACACAAATCTTTTAGGCGCATCAAGACGCTCTCATGTTACACTATGTTTGGACAAATTATTGATATACATAAAATCATTCGGAGGTGACAGCATGAAAAAAATGTTAGGCGAAGAACGCCGATACGAGCTATTGTCATTATTAAAAACAGCTGGTAAAGCAATTACAGGCACAGATTTAGCAAAGCATGCCAATGTATCACGCCAAGTGATTGTCAACGATATGAACTTATTAAAGGCACGCAATGAGCCAATCATTTCTACAAGCCAGGGCTATTTATATATGCCTTTAGAAAAAGCAGCTTATATTGAGCGCAAAGTCGTTTGTTCACATAGTGCTGAGCAAGCATTGGACGAGATGTATACGATTGTTGATTGCGGTGTGACGATTCAAAATGTGATTGTCGATCATGCAATTTATGGAGAAATTACTGCCTCCATTATGGTATCCAATCGCCCCGAAGTAGAGGCTTTTGTGAAGCGTATCGAGGATGCTAATGCCAGTTATTTATCCGCGCTCACAGATGGCACACATATGCACATCATTAGCGCATCTTCTGAAGGCTTGCTCGATTTAGCTGAGGAACGATTGAGAAAAAAAGGCTATTTAGTAGAAAATTAAAATGGCTGTCGGAATTTTTTTCCGACAGCTTTTTCATTAGACCAAGGTCACAAAATACAATCTGGAACGTAATTTTATTTCTAAATTTTGAAACGCATTCCATTTTTACGTCGTCTTAGGGGCAAGAAAGGATGTGAGATGATGACACGAGCAGAAAATATCCCATTCGATACGGTATTGGATACACCCGAAGCATGGCTTGATACATTAATGGATACATACGGACTACCACTCACAAAGCTTACCTTTAGCTATGTTCAGGATTGGGGCAAGGCACAGGAAATTGTGCAAGATGTCTTCCTTACCTGTTACGAGCAATACAACAAAAGACATACTATCCAATCATATAAAGCATGGATTTATCGTATCGCCATTAATCGCGCAAAGGATTATTACCGTACAGCATGGTTTAAGCGAATCATTGTGAAGGATAGCGGCTTTGATCAACAGCTCCCTACCTCACTGCATGCGGAGCATTTTGTAATCCAGCAAGAAACAAATGAAGCATTAGCACATGCTGTACTCACATTGCCTACTAAATATCGAGAAGTCATTTTGCTTTATTACTATGAGGAATTATCTGTTCATGAAGTCGCAACCATATTACGCTGTGGTGACAATACAGTAAAGACACGTTTAAAGCGAGCTCGCGAGAAATTGAAAACTTTGTTAGAAGGAAGGGATTAATATGGAAAAGCAATTAAAAAATTTACCCGCCGCATTGGAGCAACATATTTTTCAAGAAGCACAATTTACCCATAGAGAACGTGCAACGATTCATGCAAAAACAAAGCAGAAAAAACAAGCCCGCTGGATGCCGCGCATCGTACTCGCTTTATCAGCTATTATTTTTCTATTAATTGGTGCCACTTATTTGCAAAAAGAACAGTCAGCAAGCTATCGTATTTCAGATAGTGACTTAGATGGACTAATATTCAACACCCAACGGCATGGTGAGCATATTTCATATTTTTACTTTCATGACAACAACCTAGTCATCGTTCCTAAGTCGCTTTTCACTGAGGAAGAGATGGAGGGTAAAGAGCATTTTAAAGTACCACCCGGACAGCTGAATTATCATAATGTTTCGGTCAAAACAGAAGGAACAACTTACTTTGTTTATAGCGACAAAGAGCTGATTTTAACATTTGAAAAAATTGCACCGCGTATCGTTGTAGACCCAGATGGCAATCGATATAGCGCTTCCCGCTATTTAAGCAAGGAATACGAGCTACAATTTGTCAACCAATCAGCAATTAACCTATCAAATGTTGAATTGACAATCGGTGGGGCGAACTACACAGTGCCAAAAAACAACATTGAGAATAATGGCTCCTTGTCATTTAAAATTCCCCGTGCGGAGGATACATTCCATCATGCGATTACGTTGGATGTCAGCTTTGACTATAACGATGATAAAGGAAATAAACAGCGAGGAAAAATCGCACAGCCGTTTTCTTTAGATAACTCTTACAGCGATTACTACACGCTTGTTATTACTGGTGACTCCTATGATACACTAACGCTCACATTACAGGATACTGAATAAAAAAATAGCTAGAAAGCAGTCGCTTTCTAGCTTGTTTCATTTCAAACAATGCATTGCCTGCTCTGCTTCATCCCAAGGAATTACTTCCCCTTTGCCCCTTTTACAAAAAATACTTGATGACGTATAAAGTGGGTCTGCGTTTTTATCATAGTTTTTCTGCGCAATAATTTCCTCTGTGTTATGGCATACATCATAGCCTGCAAATTGTAAGCTTAATACACCTTTACCATTCGTATACGCTGCAAAAATCGCGCTGTAATTCATAAATGTTGCAACAGGCACTTTTCCAACTAGCATTGCAGTTGTTTCTGTCATCACAGGTGGCTCAAAGGTTCCATGTGCCTGCTGTATATCAAGCATCATGCGCCCAATAAAATCGCTTGCTGCCTTCATTTTAACATCATAATAAGGCTCTAATAAAATATTTTCTGCCTGCTCCAAGCCTTGGCGTAATGCACGGAAGGTCGCTTCTCGGAAATCACCACCTGACGTATATTCTACATGCCCTCGCCCTGTCAGTAGCGTAAATTTCATATCCGTTAAGGCAGAGCCTGTTAATAAACCATGATGCTCTCTTTCAAATAAATGCTGCTCCACTAAGCGCATATTGCCGATCGATAGATGATCAGCATGACAAGCATTCACAAATTGAATCCCATTTCCCCGTGCGATGGGCTCCATCAATAAATGTACCTCTGCATAATGCTTCAACGGCTCGAAATGTCCATAGCCTGTCACCGTTGAAGCAATTGTTTCTTTATAAATAATTTGCGGATCAGCAAACGTGATGGCTAGGTCGAAGCGCTCTTTGGCAATTTCTACAAGCACCTCTAGCTGAATGACCCCCATAACATGTACATGGATTTCCTGTAATTGCTCCTGCCAAATGGCACGTAATGACGGCTCCTCCTCATTTAATAAGCGGAACTGTTGCCACACTTCCTTCATATGTAAAGCGCCATGATAAACGACCTTTGCTTGTAATGTTGGCACTAATTCAAAGGCAACCGCGTCCTCTGTACCACCTAAAATCTGGCCAATAGCTGCTTGGCTCAAGCCCTTGACAGCAAAAACCTCGCCTGCCTCAACCGAAGTGACCGTTTCAAATTTCGCACCATTATACTGTCGAATTTCTGTTACTTTTTCTGTCTTTTTATCAAATGTAAAGGCATCTCGCACTTGTAAACGCCCCTGCAATGCCTTCATAAACGTTAGTCGCTGTCCGCTAGCATCATGCCGAATTTTAAATACCTCTGCTTGAAATGGTGCTATTGCATCAAAGCTTGTCATAGTTAATTTTGCAAGCTGCTCGAAAAATGGGTACACGCCTTCATCCTTTAATGCAGAGCCTGTCATGCAGACGAAAAGCTGGCGTGCTGCAATTTGCTGTTGAAGTTGCTGCTTTACCATTGCCTCATCCAATTCACCAGCTAGAAAGAGGTCGAGCAGTTGTTCATCACGCTCTGCTAACCATTCTTTTACAGCCTCCTCATGATAATCCTCTTCTATCCATAAAATTTCCTCAGATAGCTCCTGACGCATCGCCGCAAGCACCTCCTGCGGATTTGCGCCCTCACGATCAATTTTATTAATAAATAAAAAAGTTGGCACATTGTATTTTTGCAGCAATTGCCAAACCGTTTCCGTATGCCCTTGAATGCCCTCTACAGCACTAACAATCACAATGGCATAGTCCATCACACGGATTGCGCGCTCCATTTCAGGTGAAAAATCGACATGGCCTGGTGTGTCAATTAATGTATATGTATCTCCTTCATATTGAAAGCGTCCTTGCTCTGCAAAAATTGTAATGCCACGTGCCCTTTCCAGTGCATGATAATCCAAATGTGCATCTTGATTATCAACACGCCCTTTTTCTTTAATGCTGTCCATATGGTAAAGTAGCTGCTCAGAAAAAGTTGTTTTTCCCGCATCTACATGTGCTAAAATCCCAATTGTTTTAAACATCATTTCACCTTTTCCATTAGATTCCCAATCGACTTTAGTCATCATTTTGTGTATAATAGTAACAATTTATTCGATACTTCAGTTAGGAGTCCATTTGTATGTCACTTTTGCTGCTTGATATGAAAACAGTCATCTCATTGCTAGTTATTGGAAATATCTGTACCATTATACTCATTTCTGCATATAGTTATCAATATAATAATCGCACTGTTTGGACTTTTGTTTTAGGAAAACTCCTACAAGTTATCGCATTCACTATGCTATTATTACGTGACATCCTACCATTTACCCTCTCTGTTTTTTTAAGCAATACCTCGTTGCTTATTGGAACAATGATAGAATGTATTGCACTATTAATGCTGCTTAAATGCTTAACAACAACTGTCAAAAGAACTGTATTTATTGTAACATTAATAGGTTTGTTTAGCTTTTATTCAGCTATTTTGTTTTATAATTTTGAAAATGTGCGCATTGCTGTTATTTCTATTACGATTTTCACACTTATTATATTTCCAGTTTACTCCTTTTACCAAAATCGGAAAACGTCCATTTTACAATATATTATGCTGATTTTATATAGTGCTATCGCTCTATCACTTATGTTTCGTGCATACAATGCCTTATTTATCTCAACAGATGTCACACTTTTTGCAGAAAACAGATACCAAACACTTGCTTTTTTAACACGTTTTATTGAGATGTTAGTTGGCAGCATTGGCTTTATTTTACTTGCAAAGGAACAAACCGATATTGAGCTAACAAGAATGGCGATGCTGGATGAATTAACGAATATTTATAATAGACGTGCCTTTATTCAACGTGCAAATGCGTTAATTGCTACAGAATTAAAGAGAAAAAAACAATTATCCTTTATTATTTTCGATATTGATCGCTTTAAAGGAATTAATGATACATATGGGCATGATATTGGGGATTATATATTAAGGGAAATTTCGCAGTTAATTACCAATACACTGCCAAAAGACTCCATTTTCGGTCGCTATGGTGGAGATGAATTTGTTATTTTAGTACCTAATTGCAATCGTGACAATGCGAAGCAGCTAGCAGAAGCTTTGCGCATGGCCGTTTTACATCACCCATTTCAATATATTTCAACAGCATGCACACTAAGCTTAGGCGTTGCTACAACGGAGGTTATCACAACTATATCTCTAGATGGGCTCTATAAAAATGCAGATAAAGCTTTATACCACGCTAAGGAAAATGGACGTAATCAAGTTTATGCTATGAGCTTTTAACGCCAAACGATGTTGGAAAAGAAAAATCTTTTCCAACACCCTTTTTTTATTAAGCATTTACTTAACATGATTTTGTAGAAAGCTCCCTAACCTTTCCCCTATAAAAAACGCTGACGCACATCCGCTGATGGCAATTCGCATAACTCTTTTTTCCCAAACCATTTATAGCGATTTTTTGCAATGAGATTGTATGCAATATTGCGAATACTGGCAGGTACAACGATAAATAGATAAGCAAAGCGCCAGCCACCTTGCAGTCGTCGCGCAATTTTTAAGGCGGCTGTTGATTGTACATAATAGCTTTCATTTTCGACTAGTACGATACTATCTGTTGGCGGTACATGATAGCGTGCTAATAGCTCTTTTCCTACATCACTCTGCAATGATGCAAATTGAAAATAGGCTTGCGGGTCTCGCTTAATAATAAATTGAACACTTGCATCACAAAAATGACATTGTCCATCAAATAATACAATTGCCATTGTCCTCACCTCATTCTGGTGTTGTGTAACTATAGTATGTACCGAGAGATTTGACGGTACAGCCGAGCGCATGCAGCTCCTCTACCGCACCTTTCATCATCGGTTCT
Source organism: Lysinibacillus louembei (assembly GCF_033880585.1). NCBI lineage: Bacteria > Bacillati > Bacillota > Bacilli > Caryophanales > Bacillaceae > Lysinibacillus > Lysinibacillus louembei. The sequence continues at coordinate 2,622,784 of NZ_CP137624.1, read as the reverse complement.
TCCTCATCCGCTAATACATCAACAATAAAGAAATAATCCCCTAAGCCTGTTTTTAATGGGCGTGATTCAATTTTACTCAAATTCAGCTTGCGCCATGCAAATACCGATAGCACTTGATGAAGTGCACCGGATACATCTGATGGCAATGTCACCATAAATGTTGTTTTTGCTACTTCATTATCCATTTTAGGCAAACGAATATTTTCTTTTGATAAAACGAAGAAGCGTGTATGGTTGAAATGAAAATCGTGAATGTTTTTCTCTACGATTGTTAAGCCATATTTTTCCGCAGCCGCGCTATTGGCAATCGCCGCGATGCATTGCTCTGGTGAATCTGCAATAAGCTTTGCAGCAGCAGCTGTGGATGAATATTGGTGCAACGGCACACCGCTAAAGCGATAAAATAAATATTTATGACATTGTGCTAGCGCATGTGGATGGGAGTATACCGCTTCAATGCTTTGCCAATTTTCCACTTGTTTTGGATGCACCATTAAATGCTGCTGGATTTTCGATGTTACTTCCCCTACTACATATAAGTCTGCCTCATGGAATAAGTAATCAATTGTTAACGGCACAGAGCCTTCTAAAGCATTTTCTAAAGGAACAACTGCAAGCTCCACTTTCCCCTCTGCCACAGCTTCAATACATTCAGGAATCGAAGCTTGTGGCATGAGCCAATCGTTTGGGAATAAGCCCTTTGTCGCTAAATATGTAAATGATGCTTCCGGTCCTAAATAAGCGATACGCTTTTCCCAATTTTGTGTTGACATTTAATATTTCCCTCTCTTTATTTCAAAATTTTCAGTTTTCAGTATTTAAAGAAATACTGCCATACATATCGTATGACAGCCTTTCTTTATAACGCACCTGAGCTAATGACTTCCGCTGATTCGATAAATTCAAGGCGCTTTAATAGCTGAACTAATTCATTTAAATCAACCGCCATATTCGTCACATCTAGCGACAACGTAACGTTTGCACGCCCTTGAATCGGTATCGTTTGATGTATCGTTAATACATTGCAGTGTGCCTCTGAAATCGTTTCAAGTAATTTAGCTAAGGAGCCTTTGCGGTCCTGTAGCTGCAAAAACAATGTCAATATGCGCTCTTGTACGATAGAATGGAAAGGAAAAACAGCATCGCGATATTTATAAAATGCGCTACGTGATAAATCCACTTCTTTGACCGCATCCCAAATCGAGGCGACAGCACCCGTTTGTAATAATTCTTTTGCCTCTAATGTTTTTTGCATCGCATCTGTCAAAACATCCTCACGCACTAAATAATAGCGCTGATTTGCTATGTTTTTCATCTTTCCTACCCCCGAGCATTAATCTACAAAGTCAAATTCAAATTCCATTAAGCGAACTGTATCGCCATTTTCCGCACCGCGTTTACGCAACGCATCATCGACGCCCATCGCACGCAATTGACGAGCAAAGCGTCGAATACCATCCTCACGACTAAAGTCTGTCATTTTAAACAGACGCTCAATCGAATAGCCTGATAGCACAAATGCGCCATCATCATCGCGTGTAATGTCGAAATCTTCACCTTGTTTTTCATATTTGTAAAGCACTGTTGCGTCAGACTCTTCTTCTGTCATATCATGCAACTCAAATTGTGGTGTCACTTCTAGTAAATCTGCCACTTCAAATAGCACGGCTTTCAAGCCTTGACGTGATACCGCAGAAACAGGGAATACTTTTACACTGTCACCCACTTTTTCAAGGAATGCTTGTAAGTTTTCCTCCGCATCAGGCATGTCCATTTTATTTGCTACAACAATTTGTGGACGCTCTGTTAAGCGTAAATCGTATTGCTGTAGCTCTTCATTAATTGTCACATAATCCTCATATGGATCACGACCTTCCATGCCACTCATATCAATGACATGAACGATAACTCTTGTGCGCTCAATATGGCGTAAAAATTGCATCCCTAGACCAACACCTTGATGCGCACCTTCAATCAAGCCTGGTAAATCGGCCATCGCAAATGAACGACCATCGTCTGTTTCAACCATACCTAAATTCGGTACGATTGTCGTAAAATGATAGGCACCGATTTTTGGCTTCGCTGCTGAAACGACAGAAAGCAATGTTGATTTCCCAACTGATGGGAAGCCTACTAGCCCAACGTCGGCTAATACTTTTAATTCCAAAATTACATCTAGCTCTTGCCCTGGCTCGCCTTTTTCCGCAAGCTCTGGTGCAGGGTTTGCAGGTGTTGCAAAACGGCAATTACCTCGCCCACCACGACCAGCTTTCGCAATAACAGCTGTTTGTCCTTCTTCAACTAAATCGGCAATTACAGCCTTCGTTTCCGCATTAATGACAACCGTACCTGGTGGCACCTTAATGACTAAATCAGATGCTTTACGACCATGCATCCCTTTACTCATGCCATGCTCCCCACGCTCTGCCTTGAAATGGCGCTTATAGCGGAAGTCCATTAATGTACGCAAGCCTTCATCAACTTGGAATACGACATTTCCACCATGACCGCCATCTCCACCAGCTGGACCGCCATTTGGTACATATTTTTCACGACGGAAGGCAACCATACCATCTCCGCCATCTCCACCTTTTACATAAATTTTCACGTGATCGACAAACATTGTTTTCACTCCAGTCCTGCGCTTAATACATAGTGTAACGAGTTTTCGGTCACTTCTATTATATCAATGCACATATGTTCTATTTCGCTTATGAGTGATGCCTCTGACCAATGCCCAGTTAAATGAAAACTCAACTGGAATTGTGTCGCATCTGATGTTGTTACAATGTGAAGCTGATGCTCAGCATATGCATCAAGCCCATCATAAATATGGATAACTGTATTTTCCAAGTATCGTGCTAGCGCTTCATCAAGCTGTGGGTGATTAACAACTTGTTTTACATCGCTATCAAGCTTTAATTCAATTGCTGGAAAGCGCCAAGCAAACGTTTGAATCCATTCTGAAGTTCGTGGTAGCTGCAATTTATTCATATTCGATAACATTTTACTATCATCTGCAATATTTTGAATGATTTGCTTCGCTTCTTCAATTCGCTGTAAATCTAAATACATTTGAATCAAATTTAGTTGATTCAAAAAATCATGATTCGCAAAACGCAATACGTCATTAATCGTTAATGGCTTTGTTGTCATGTACTACACTCCAATCAGTATCGTTATTAGTATAGCAAGTTTTGCAGCTTTTTTCCCTAAAACAGCGTAGAAAAATTTGAGCTTTTCAATACTTAAGAAAATTTCAATCATCCATTGACAGAAAAAAGGCTGACGCGTAAGTTAAAGCTTTACGCGTCAGCCCTATTTTGCAACCCTTATGCTTCTTGAGCTACTGGGTATACAGATACTTGTTTCTTGTCGCGACCTAAGCGTTCGAATTTCACAACGCCGTCAACTTTAGCGAATAAAGTATCATCTCCACCACGGCCTACGTTTGTACCTGGGTAAATTTTTGTACCGCGTTGACGGTAAAGAATTGAACCACCAGTTACGAATTGACCATCAGCACGTTTAGCGCCAAGGCGTTTTGACTCAGAGTCACGTCCGTTTTTTGTAGAACCTACACCTTTTTTAGATGCGAAAAATTGTAAGTCTAATGATAATAATAAGTTCATTGCGATGCACCTCCTAGACCATTTTATATTTCAATTCAATAAAGTCTGAATAACTTGCTGTCATCGTATAAAACTGTGTCACCATAGTATTCAGAATCACTTGAAGCTTATCGTCTGTTTCAGGCTCTAAGTCATTTGGGATTGTTACTTTTAAGTAACCTCCCTGTTCTCCTTGCTCTATTTCTGGTGTGATTCCTGTAAGTTGCGGAATAGCATTGACAGCACCAAAGGCGATGGCAGATGCACCAGCACATACTAAATCACGTCCATAAACATCTGAAAGGGCATGACCAGAGATTTCAAATCCATACGATTTACGATTTTCATCGCTATAAATAGTTACCGTAATCATTCGGCTCCCCCTAAAATTAAGCGTTGATTGCTTCAACAACTAATTTCGTGTATGGTTGACGATGACCTTGTTTACGACGGTAGTTTTTCTTCGCTTTCATTTTGAAAACAGTAATTTTTTTAGCGCGGCCTTCTTTTACAACTTTCGCTGTAACAGTTGCACCAGCAACAGTTGGAGCACCAACTTTAACTGTTTCTCCACCTACGAATAAAACTTTGTCAAATGTTACGATTTCGTCAGCAGCTACACCTAGTTTTTCAACATAGATTTCTTGACCTGCTTCAACTTTGATTTGTTTACCACCAGTTTCGATAATTGCGTACATTAAAATGCACCTCCTCTTTAGACTAAGACTCGCCTGTTACTATCAAGGTGTTAGCAAATTTCATGCTAATCTTCGGCACCTTGCCAGTGCGGTTGTAGCGGGTGCTACAAACAATAACATTAAAATACTACCATAAGAAAAAACCTACGTCAACCTATTCAAGACAAATTTCTCATAGGCAATATGATATTTTCGATACTTCCATTCTCCTATGATATTGCCCCAAAGTAACAAGCTCACAACGAGTACAGGAAGCGACTGTGGTAGCAGCCATAATGTAACGAATACAACAATGGTGAAGGCACATAATGAAAGCGCTAAAAACAATTCATAAATTTTTGCTTTTGGAAAAAATGTTAGCAGCGTATAACAAATAATCTTTCCACCATCAAGCGGTAAAAACGGCAATAGATTTAAACATAATAAGTAAAATTGCACTTGAAAAAAAGGCTCCGCTAAAAGTGGTGGCAGCAAAATACTGCTGGCCATACCAAGCAAAGTTGCTAAAGGCCCGCCAACTGCAATAATAAGCCGCTGCCAATACGTCCCTTCCTGCTGTAGCTTAATTTCTCCACCATAAGGCATAATGACACAGCTTTTCACAGGTACATCCATCATTTTTGCAGCGAGTAAATGTCCGATTTCATGAATAATTAATGAGCTTAAAATAATGCTATATAGCGCAATATTACCAGTTAACACCATCATCAACAACACGAACAGCAATAAAGGGTGAATCGTCATTCGCAACATGCTACATCTGCTCATTTAACCAAGTTAATGTTTGTTCTAAATCAAGCACCTGGTTATCTTTCTCTATGCGAATATATAAGTCGCCAGCCTGCTTTGTTGCAACAATTTCATTAACGCCAATTGCCGTATATGGTAACAAGGAGAAACTATCAATAAAACCATATGTGACCGTCGTGTTATCATCGTAAAAAATAGAAACAGTTTGTCCTGTTTCTTTCGTGTGGCCTGTAAAAACAACAATACCATTCTGCAATGCAAAAAGATTTACTGCATCATCATATGTCATTAAATAGCCTTTACCACTTGGCTGAATCGATGTATAGGCCAGCATTTCCCTGCGCTCTGGGTAATCAGCTACTTCAACCTTTTTCCCTTCAAACACGGTAATATTGCGCAAAGTATTGCGCATAAATGTTAAATCGTCTTGGCTATAAACAATCCGCTTAATCACTTTCGTCGTTTTCGTTTCAGGCAATTGTGTCGTTCCCCACACAACCGCGCAGCATAACAAGGCAATCCCCCACTGCCATCTTTTCATGCCACCATCCTATCGTTTTTAATAGTATATGCTGTGACACTCATCAATTACACCTAGTAGGAAATTACTGATTGGATTTTATGGCTTGTAAGCTTATGTATTAGTTAGATTATAACTTTCACATGACAAATAAAAAGCCTATCCAAAAGCACGCTTTTAGACAGACTTTCACATGTTATTTTGTAAACAACGATTTAAACTTCGCAAACATGCCTTTTGCCTCTGGTTCAATCGACATTAATGGTACAGATTCACCTAAAATACGGCGCGCAATATTGCGATAGCCTAAAGATGCTTTATTATTTGGATCCATAACGATTGGCTCCCCTTTATTAGACGAGCTAATAACATCCTCGCTATCAATAATAATACCTAATAAATCAATAGATAAATGCGTTGTCACCTCTGTAATATCCATCGTATCGCCTGATGCCATTAAATGATGGCGCACACGGTTAATAATTAACTTCGGTGCCTCTATTTCCTCTTGCTCTAACAAACCGATAATGCGGTCTGCATCGCGCACAGCTGAAATTTCTGGTGTTGTCACAACGATGGCACGGTCTGCTCCAGCTACGGCATTGCGATAGCCTTGCTCAATACCTGCTGGACAATCAATTAATACATAATCAAAATCACTTTTTAATTCACTAATTAAGCTCTTCATTTGCTCAGGGGTCACAGCGTTTTTATCTGTTGTTTGAGCTGCGGGTAATAAAAAAAGTTTATCATCGACTCGCTTGTCCTTTACAAGTGCCTGATGCACTTTACAGCGACCTTCTATGACATCAACTAAATCGTAAATAATACGATTTTCTAAACCTAACACAACATCTAAATTACGCAAACCAATATCTGTATCTACTAAGCATACTTTTTTTCCTTGAAGAGCCAATGCAGTGCCGAGGTTAGCGCTCGATGTCGTTTTCCCTACGCCGCCTTTTCCCGAAGTGATTACTATTGCTTCTCCCACATTAGCTTCCCCCTTTAAATGTTGTAAAAGATGGACGGATTTCCTTTACCTTTTGTATACGATCATAAGAAATTGTACCACTTTCATTAATATATGCACATAGCTGTTCGGCATTATCTTTGACTGCTTGCTTTTCATTTGACATTACTTCTACACGATCTGCAATGAGCACATGTGTTGGTTCAAAATGAGAAGCCGTAATAACAGCCTTTTCATTGCCCTCTATTCCTGCATGTGCAATACCTTTTAGCCTTCCGAGGACATAAATATTGCCGCCAGCTTCAATACGCCCGTTCGGATTGACATCACCAAGCACGATAATATCGCCCGTCGCTCGTAGCACTTGGCCTGAGCGTACAATGCCAACATATGTATCGCACTTTTTTTGTAGCATTTTTTGATTGCTCTCTTCAATTGTTAGTACATCACTCTGTACTTTAGATACAATCAAATTTCCTTGTTGTTGCACAATTTGAATCAGCTCTTTTTTTTGTGTACTTGTGCAGTAACGGGTACCTAAATGCAGTTGCACATCTAGCTTCCCTTCAATTCCACCTTCAGAAGCTTTGTCTGCTAGCTCCTCTAAAAGCTCTGCATAGGCACATTGATCATCAAGCCGAAGTATTAAACCGTCCTTCGTTCCTTTAATATGGACGAGTTGTTTTTTCATGATAATATGCCACCTCACACTCCGTTATCAATTCCATAATTACATCATTACATTAAGCCCCATTGCGCGCACGTTGTAACACTCGTTGATTAATTACATATTTAAATGCCCAACCAAGTATTGCTAAAAATAATAGGTTGGCTACAATTGTCGGGATTAATCGACTATGAAGAAACGTTTGGAATGTCATTGGGGTGAAATCTATTAAAAAGAAAAATTCGTACAGCACGACTTCCATCGCTGCAACGAGCATTACTGCCAATACAGTTGTAATGACTAAGTGCTGATGAACATACTTCACACTCCACCCCGCCAGAAAGCATAGTAATGGGTATAAAAATGAGTATAATCCAATAATATCAATGTAAAACACATCATACAATATGCCAAAAGCGAGACCATACAATACCGCCCGTTTACGATTATAATAAATCGCAATGAAAATTAAATATAAAATTAAAAAGCGCGGCACCAAAAAAACGAGTTGTTCACCAAGCATAATTGGTGAAAACTTCGCAAACATCGACTCTGATAAAAATAATAATACTGCAACTGTTGGAATGAGTAAACGAATAAACATCTATTCCTCTCCCTCTTCCTCAGGCAAATTGGTTAAATCAGCATTCGTGCCTTGACCATCTGAGCCATCAATTGCGGTTGCTTCACGTTTCGCAATAATCACATTTTCAAGCATTGAAAATTCTGCTGCTGGTTTAACATAAGCCATTTTCGTTAAGCCGAAATCTTCCGTCGTTACTTCTGTCACTTCCCCAATTAAAATACCTTTCGGGAAAATTCCACCTAGACCTGATGATACGACTTGCTCGCCAGCTTTTATTTCTGTGCTAGAATTGATGCGCTTTAAAATTAATTCGTTACGCTCTTCATCATATCCTTCAATTACACCAGAAATATCTTCTTTTTCGCCTTGCACAAGTGCGGATACACGATAATTCGCATTATTTGTGTAAAGTAGTTCCACTTCAGATGTAAATGGCGTCACAGCAATAATCTTACCAATTAACCCTTGCGCTGTCATAACTGCCATGTTTTTTTCAATCCCATGCACTTGGCCTTTATTTAAAATAATTTTTTCTTCCCATTGATCAGGGTTTCGTGCAATTACAGTTGCATGAATCGGCTGATAATCTCGCAAGCTTTCTTCCTTGTCAATTAGCTCTCGAAGCTTTTTATTTTCTGACTTTAATCCATCCACTTCCGATTGCAAAACAACAAAATCCTCCAATCGGCTTTTTAAACGTTTATTTTCGTCATACGTATTTAACAAAGCTTCGATATTACCATAAATACCCGTTATGTAATTTGTTGGCTTTGCAACAAGTGATTGCGCAAAGCCAACAGTATCCTTAATAATTTGTTGAGGTAATGTTGCATTATGACGATTGCTTAACGAGAAGCCAATCAATGCCACTAGAAAAACTGTGCTAACTAACAACACGATAATTTTTTTATTTGAAAAATGTGGCATTGTTTCCTCACCTTATCCTTTTAATTGCTGTGCACGAATTAAGTCGATATTATCTAACGCCTTACCTGTCCCAATTGCCACACAATCTAACGGATCTTCAGCAATAAATACTGGCATATTTGTTTCAGCGCTAATCACTTTATCCAAGTTCTGCAATAAAGCACCACCGCCTGTTAACACGATTCCGCGTTCCATTACGTCTGCTGATAATTCAGGTGGCGTTTGCTCTAACGTGCGCTTCACACCATCAATAATTGCCGATACCGCTTCACGTAAAGACTCTGAAATTTCCTGTGCAGTAATTTCAATTGTTTTAGGTAAGCCTGTTACAAGATCGCGTCCTCTAATGTCCATAGATGCTGTATTGCCCTCTGCACGTGCACTACCAATTTCCATTTTAATTGCTTCAGCTGTACGCTCACCAATCGTTAAATTATATGTTTTGCGAATATAGCCAATGATTGCTTGGTCCATCGCATCGCCGCCGATACGAACAGATTCGCTTGTTACAATACCGCCAAGTGAAATAACGGCTACCTCCGTTGTACCACCACCGATATCAACAACCATTGAACCTGTTGGGTCCCAAACAGGTAAATTCGCACCGATTGCTGCTGCAAATGGCTCTTCAATCGTAAAGGCATCCTTTGCTCCTGCTTGACGCGATGCATCAATTACTGCGCGTTGTTCAACTGATGTAATGCCATATGGCACACAAATCATTACATTTGGTTTTTTCCAATTTGAACCTGAGTTTTTTAATGCTTCCTTTAAATAATATTGAATCATTGCTGTTGTAATATCAAAATCTGCGATAACGCCATCTTTCATTGGACGAATCGCTACGATAGAGCCTGGTGTACGTCCAATCATATTTTTCGCATCATTACCTACCGCCACGATGTCCCCTGTTTTGACATTTTTCGCCACTACTGAAGGCTCACGTAAAACGATTCCTTTTCCTTTAACAAAAACAAGTGTATTTGCTGTGCCTAGGTCAATCCCGACATCCTTATTTCCAATTCCAAACAATTTCTGTACTTCCTTTCCTCGTAAAGCGTGTTTTTATTTTTTTAACGAAGCTGCTATGTCACCATATTATTTACAGCATGTAGCTTATCTAAACGATACGCTTAATTATAGCGGATAAATGTTAAAAATTATAGTGTGATATCGTGCAAAACCTGATAAATATCTTTTCTTTTACCCACTTTTCTATTGTATTCGTTCTCACAGCGGGAAACAAATGAAAAATCACCCACTATTTTTACAGTTTCATTGCAAAATAATGACGAAAAAGCGCGAGAAAGGTTCGTTTATCAAACGAAATTTCCTCACGCTAGTTTTTATTTACATTAAACCTTGTTCTTTCATGCTGATATATTGATGATTGCCAATAATTAATAGTGATAGGTAAGAGACAACCTCGACATTACTCGCTAGGAACTCTTTTCCCCCACTTCACACCGTACGTGAGACTTTCACCTCATACGGCGTTCCATCAATCTAATTATTAAACTAAATTCAACTTTTCTCTAAAACCAAGAATTTTTTCCCACTTTTTCTTCCCGACCGATGAGTAATCTTTCGAACTGTGTATCATCTGGTGACAACTTTCATGCATAGAAGCAAGATTTGGAACACGATTCACTTCATCAAGAGGTAGTTTTGGGCTGATATGGTGTATATAGATATCATCCCCCTGTAACACCTCTTTACATACTCGACATCTTCCTTTATCTCGATTAAAAGTATAGGCACGATTCATAAAATATTCAAAGTTGTATAATTTTTCTTTATGTCCGATTCTGATTATCTTAGACCAATTCAAACTAAGTAGCTCATCAGCTCTTACTTTTACAGGTTTTTTACCAGTCCTATTCATATAAATCTGTCGTCCTTGTTCGGTGTATGGTGTTTCTTTAGGACTTTTGTTTTTAGCTTTTTGCCACGTGCAGAAATCCAACCTAGTTACACCAATTTTCAAATCGTTATATTCTATTACCGGTATTTTAGTACTGTACTTCTCGTGTACTGACTGTAAATTGTCCACTTGTTTCGCAGGCAACTTATAACCACCATGTTTCTGTAGTTTTAAGTAAGCCGCATAATGAAGTTTGTCTGCATACTTGTGTAAATACACGTTTACTTGAGTTGTACATTCATAGTATTGAATGAGCCCTCTTATCTTGGAGTTAATAAGATTGATCCAATGAATCAAATCATCTTTCTTGGTTGCGCCTTTGATTTTCTTAATGGTTTTATGAATCTCTTTTACCTTTTCTTCCAATCGCTTTTGATTTGGTTTACTAACGAGTATGTGGTTATTTTTCGCTTTTCCTTTGATCGCCTTGATTTCAAAGCCGAGAAATTTTATTGGTCGTCTTCTAATATCTGTTATGAGCGTTTTTTGTTCGGATAATGCTAGTTTTAATCGCTCTTTTAAATATTTTGTAATTCTGTACTTCCATTTTTCCGCATTACGTTTTGAGCTAGTGATGAGTACCCAATCGTCTGCATATCGCACAAGGTATGTTTCTTTCAAATGTGTTGTTTTCCGTAATCTATCAAACTGTTTATATTTGTGTGCGTACGGATATTGTGTTTTCTTATTTTCCCATTCTCTAGTCACCCATTGGTCAAATGAATGAAGGTAAACATTCGCTAGTAATGGGGAAATTATTCCCCCTTGAGGTGTTCCAATTGGGTTTTCTTTCAATTCTCCCATGATTCCTGCTTTTAGCATTGCCTTAATAATCATTAGCACACGTCTGTCCCTGATTCCCATATTCCATAGTTTTTTAATCAAAACTGTATGGTTAACGCAATCGAAGAAGTTACTAATGTCTCCCTCAATTACCCAATAGTGACCCGTAATATGGACAATATCCGTTATTCGAACAGAGGCCATGCTTGAATCACGCATAGGTCTAAATCCATATGAGTGTTGGAAAAATTGAGCTTCTAGAATAGGTTCCGTAATCAGTCTTACACATTCTTGAACAACCCTGTCTATAATGCTAGGTATGCCTAAAGGACGTAATTCTTTGGAGTTGGCTTTTGGAATGTACTTTCTTTTTATTGGTTTTGGACGATAATATCGAAGGCTTTCTTGTACGGATTGTATAACTTTGGGGTAATCCGCTTGTAAGATATCAGGCTTCATCAGTTTATGGTCACTTCCAGCAGTACGACTTCCTTTATTTGCTTTAATGCGGTGGATAGCCGTAAGTATTGTTGCTTCGCTTGCCATCAATTCCAATAAATCCTTATGACTTGGGGCTTGACCATTTTGTTGTAAACCTTCAATGGTTTTATTGTATAATTCGTCCTGTTTAACTCTTAATTCTTGTTCTGATTTTAGATAGTTAGATTTTTGTTCCATTGCGATTCCTCCTTATGGGAGAATGCAAGGTTTTAATCAGGTATGCTCAAACGGCTTCCCTAACAAGTTGATTTAATTTTAATAATCAAACTGACTATGCCCCTTCGCTCCATTTCCATTACAGAAACTTCAAAACTACTACGGGCTGCTGCCCCATAGATTCAATTGGCATTTCCTCCAATTTAGATGCTTTGAGGTTAACTCCTCTTACCATCATCTTCTATGGTTCCGTTGTTCCTTACACTTTAGCTTTTCATAACTGTTTTAGCTGTCCTCTTTAACCCGTTAATCATCTTTTTGCCCACTGTTGGAAGGACGCAAGACACTATTCCTTTGTAGGAGTAGTGTAGATTTTGCAACCACAAATACAAAATCCACGATTAAACTTCTTTTACAGAAGTGAGAAACTTCATTTTGTTTCCCTCTGTCTTTACGAGCCGTACATACGAGGATTCCTGGTGAGTCAGCATGACAGTTTTATAGCCTCCCGCTTACTTCACTAACCACTTCGCAGGTCCGTTTTTCAGCGTCTTTACCGAGCTTCATACACAAAAGTAGTTAACCGATTATGCATGTCGGAGTCTCAGAGCACCGTTACCAACATTTAACGATGAGTTGGAATTTCACCCACCTATTCGAGTGTAAAGTTCAAAGATAGATATCTTTGCCTAGTTTTATTGCATATTACTATGCAGATTGTCTAGGAACAACGCGCACCATGATCTAAAAGTTCAATCCCAATAATGACCCCAGCCTCTTGTAAGCGAAGCGTCACTTCTATATCCTCTGGACTCGGCGCTGCACTTCCAGAAGGGTGATTGTGTGCGCAAATAATAGAAGCAGCCGAACGCTTAATTGCTTCTCGATAAAGCTCTCTAGGATGCACAATGGAGGCATTAAGTGAGCCGATAAAAATGGTTTGCTTGTGGATAATTTGATTTTTCGTATTGAGGAAAAGCGCCACGAAATGTTCCTGTGTTAAAGGCTCCATTTCAGGCATTAAAAAAGTAGCGGCATCTTCGGGTGAGCGGATGGTGTAGCGGGAATCTATTTCCTTTTGTGCGAGACGCCTTCCTAGCTCAATGGCAGCTAATAATTGTACAGCTTTCGCTTCGCCGATACCTTTAATGGATGTTATTTCTTCAAATGTGGCATGCTTTAATGCGTGGAGTTTTTCAAAATCCACCAGTACTCGGTTGGCGAGTGCGAGCACTGAGGATTCTTTTGTGCCTGTCCGTAATAGAATGGCCAGTAATTCTTGATTCGATAAGCTTTCTGCCCCTTGACGTATGAGGCGTTCTCTAGGGCGATCTGCTTCATGGACATCGCGAATTTTCAATTCTGGGAGCATTGACATACGATGGCTTCACAACCTTTCCGTTAAAATGTTAGGAGGCGCAGATGAATGAGCTGTTCAAATAACGAGGCTAACGGAAACCCTACGACATTGTTATAGTCACCTTCGATTCGTTCAACAAAAAGAGCACCATGTGTTTGGATACCGTAGCCTCCTGCTTTATCAAATGGATCACCAGAATCAACATACGCTTCAATTAGCTCAAAGGATAGCTGCTTAAATTTCACAACTGTTTCTTCTACAAAAACCGTTTCCTCACCATCTGGTTGAATAATGACCACTGCCGTCAATACGCGATGGGCATTGCCAGATAACGCCTGTAAATGGGTAATCGCTTCTGCACGATTTTTAGGCTTATGTAGTAAACGGTCTTGAAAGACAACAATTGTATCAGCGCCAATTACCGTTTTCTTCCCACATTGTGCAGCGACATCTCGTGTTTTCAAACGGGCAACCTCCTGCACATACTGTTCGACAGATTGCGCTTGTACACTTGTTTCTTCTACGTTACTTGTTATGACCTCAAACGCTATACCTAGCTGCGCTAATAGCTCCTTGCGTCTTGGTGATGCTGACGCCAGTACAAATTCTGTTTGTGCAATAATATTCATTCAAATCTCCTCCTACTAGCTCTATCATAGCGGAGAAAGTCATTTTTGAACAATTTTATCAAATGTCCAAATTTAAATTTTGCCCGAAAAACAGCTACTCAAAACTCAATTTTCAAACAGTCATTTTCCCCATAATAATGGACTAAAAGATGTAAGCGCATGACGTTGATATCATTGGAAAGGCTTGATACAGCTGTAAGTATCTTTCCCCAATCAGCGGGCACTTCCCCTTCTTTTGGCGTTTGTTCAAAATAATTTTTTAGATACTTTTCATCCATTAAAATTTCAGGTAATTTTTGTAGCGTTGGCTCTGTACATCCAGCAACAACCGACAATTGCTTAAAAAAAGCAGATGGCGTTAACGATTCTGGTTGCTTATTTGTCGCAAGTGCTGACCAAACGAAAAATTGTTGATTTACTTCAATAATCGCTGCTTTATTCAAAAGGGGATTTTCTGCAATAAATTGCTGTGCCCCTTCCTTACTTGAAAAAAGCCCATGCTGACTCGCATAAAAAGAAGCATTCTCTTCTTCAATGACCTCTTGTTGGACTGGTAGAACTTCCTCCTTCACTTCCTCCTTACCTACAAAATTTAACACGACGACAAATAGCGCAACACCAACTAATCCTGAGGCAACTCCTAGTAACGCGGCTCGAATCCATTCATTTTTTCGCATGCTTTTCACCACCTTATAAGTACCGTAGCAAATTTGCTATGAAAAAAGGCAAGACTTATGTCAGTCTCGCCAAAAAAGTTTTCGCTATTTTTCTACAAAGCTCGTAGCTCGCTTAATAAATATAAGGAGCCTGTGACAATTTTCGTCTTGCAATCGTGCTTTAAATAATTTGCAGCTTGTGGCAATGTCATGATTGTGCCAGCCTGCATTTCAAGCATTTGCGTTGCCTTCATTGCACGTGGATTGTCAAAATCGACAAAAATAAATTTGCTAGCGACAGTTGCTAGTAGCTGTATCGCCTGTGCGACATCTTTATCTGCTAGCATTCCTAACACAATTTCCACTTGTTCATTCGGAAATTGCTGCTGAATTGTTTGGACAAGTGCCGCAATGCTCGCTGGGTTATGTGCACCGTCGAAATAAACATGTGGCAATACTTGCTCAAAGCGCCCAGCTACTTGTGCGGCATAGACAGCACGTTCAATGGCAGCTATATCAACTGCTATGGAAAGGGTGGCGGCAGCCTCTAAAAAGGAGGTAATCGCAACTGCCATATTCTCCCCTTGATGCGTGCCCAAAAGCCTTCTTTGCAAGTTACGAATTTCAAGCTGACGTGCTTTATGATGATATGTTGTCCCATCAATTTCAAATGCTTCACCAAGCGCAAAAAATGGCGCATTTTGATGTTGAGCCTCAGCTTTGACAACTTCATATGCCTCTTTAGGCAAACGCCCAATCACAACAGGTCTTTCCTGTTTAATAATGCCTGCCTTATGTGCCGCAATCTGTGCTAATGTTGTGCCTAAAAAATTGGTATGTTCTAGGGCAATGCTTGGAATAACGGAAACGATAGGCATCACGATATTTGTACTATCCTCACGCCCTCCCATACCTGCCTCCAGCAATACTAAGTCCACCTGCTCATTGTGAAAATGCTGCAATGCTGCACATGTTAGTAGCTCAAAATCTGTTAATAAATTTTGTAGCCCTGCTGTCACCATCTGTTTGAAACCTGCATCCATTTGTGCTTGCGTAATAGGTTGTCCATTCATTTGAATTTGGTCATGTACATCGACAATACACGGTGACATAAATTTACCCACCGTTAAGCCATGCTCTCTAGCCATTTGCTCAACGAATGTCAATGTCGAGCCCTTGCCGTTCGTGCCTGCGAAATGAATGACCTGCAATGATTGCTGTGGCTGCCCAAGCTGTTGCAATGCCTGTAACATGCGTTGCAAGCCTGGCTTAATCACATCGTCACTTGGCAATTGCCAACGTTTTTTATATTCATCCAATTTCGGTATCATTGCACACCTCGCTGTGTTAAAAATGTACGTACCTCACCAATAAAGTAGAGGGAGCCCGTGATAATGAGCAACTCGTCCTCTGCCAATTGTTGCTCCGCTAAAAATTTTGCCCAATCCTCTACAATATGTGAATTGGGACTTTGTGCTGCCAAAGCCTGGGCTGACATCGCACGCGGCATCTGAATTGTTGTGAAATACAGTGCAGTCGCGACTTGCTCCATTATTTGAATGCTCACAGCATGATCTTTATCCTGCAATGCCGCATAGAGAAAATGGTATTTTTTATTTGGCTCTACTTGCTGCAATGTTTGAATTAAGGCAGCCGTTCCTTCTGAATTATGTGCACCATCTAAAATAAGATTTGTGCCAAAGCGCTCAAAGCGACCTTGCCACTTGGCACGATGTAACGCCACACGCACTGCTTCCTCTCTAAGCTCCCTTAACACTAGCTTGCTCGCTGTAATCGCTAAGGCTGCGTTATTTTGCTGATGTATCCCTTCCATCGCTGGTTGAATATTAGAAATGCTACAATCCCCTTTATAATGAAATGCCCCATTTGCCAAGCGCTCAACCTGAAACGATTCATGCAATAAATAGCTTGGTGCCTCCTGCTGCTGTGCGATTTGGCGAATAGTCTCTCTCGCCTCTGGATGCTCCACACCAACAACGACAGGCTTACCTTTTTTAATAATGCCTGCCTTTTCAGCCGCAATTAGTGCATGTGTATCACCTAATAAATCCGTATGCTCCAACGAAATTGTTGTAATGACACTCACTTCAGGTATCACAACATTTGTCGCATCAAGCCTTCCACCAATACCTGTCTCAAGCAATGCAATATCGACCTCTTCCTCTGCAAAATGCTGAAGTGCAATACATGTCACGACTTCAAAAAAGCTTGGAAATTGCCCGTTTAACTGCTCCTCGACAGCCTGTGCTACCGCATTGGCATAGCGTAAAAACTGCTCGTCTGAAATTTCTTGCTGATTAATCGTAATGCGCTCATTTGCTCGCTCTAAATGTGGTGAAATAAAAGCGCCTACAGTCCAGTCATGCGCCATTAAAATTTCTCTCGTCGCATTTAATGTTGAGCCTTTGCCATTAGAGCCTGCAAAATGAATAAATTTCGTTTTACGCTCTGGATGTCCAAGCGCTGCCAATATTTTGCTCATTGCCTCCAACGGCGCGCCTTTATAGCTGCTTGCCTTTAATTGAAAAATAAAATCTGTACATTGCTGCATCGTTTGAAACATTGCCTACACTCCATTTGTTTTGGATTTATTCCATGCTTTTCGAGATTTATTCCACGTTTCCAGAAAAAGGGCGACTAATGCTTATCAGTCGCCCTTCATTTTTACATATTTTTTAGTTCTGCTAAACGCTTTTCAACCGTTGCGTGTTTTTCTTCGTAATCTGCTAATTTTTCACGCTCTGCCTGTACTAATGCTTCTGGTGCTTTCGACACGAATTTTTCGTTTGATAGCTTGCCAGTCACAAGCTTCACTTCTTTTGCCCATTTTTCTAGCTCTTTCTCTAAGCGTGCGATTTCTTCCTCTACGTTGATTAAACCAGCTAACGGTAAAAATACTTCTGCGCCTGTTACAACTGCCGACATCGTTTGTCCTGGTACTTCCACATTTTCACCGATGATTAAAGGCTCTGGGTTACAGAATTTTTCGATGTACGCTTTGTTTGTCTCAAGCACTGCTGCTGTCGCTGCATCTTTTGCCGATACGTAAAGCCCTACTTTTTTGCTCATTGGTGTATTTACCTCAGCACGGATGTTACGCACTGAACGTATAATATCCATAAGCAGCTTCATGCTTTGCTCATCTTGCTCGAAGCTAAATGCTTGGTTGACAGTTGGCCATGCTGCTACTGTAATGGATTCACCTTCATGTGGTAGGTGCTGCCAAATTTCTTCTGTAATAAACGGCATGAATGGGTGCAATAAACGCATCGTTTGATCTAATACATGCGCTAGCACCGAACGAGTTGTCTTTTTCGCTGCTTCATCTTCACCATATAGTGGCAGCTTCGCCATTTCAATATACCAAGAACAGAAATCGTCCCAAATGAAGTTATACAATTCGCGTCCAACTTCGCCGAACTCATATTTATCTGATAATGCTGTTACACGTTCGATCGTATTGTTTAAGCGAGATAAAATCCATTTATCTGCAACTGATAAATTGCCTGTTAAATCGATTTCATCATATGTTAAGCCGTCCATATTCATCAAGGCAAAGCGAGAGGCGTTCCAAATTTTATTGGCAAAATTCCAAGTTGCCTCTACTTTTTCTGTTGAATAACGTAAATCTTGCCCTGGCGATGAGCCTGTCGCTAAGAAATAACGCAATGAATCAGCACCGTATTGATCGATAACATCCATTGGATCAACACCATTACCTAGCGATTTGGACATTTTGCGTCCTTCTGCATCGCGCACTAAACCATGAATTAATACATCTTTAAATGGGCGTTCACCTGTAAATTCAAGTCCTTGGAAAATCATGCGAGAAACCCAGAAGAAAATGATATCATAGCCGGTTACTAATGTGCTTGTTGGGTAATAGCGTTTAAATTCTTCATTTTCAGCGTCTGGCCAGCCCATTGTTGAAAATGGCCATAAAGCAGATGAGAACCAAGTGTCTAAAACGTCTTCATCCTGTGTCCAATTTTCGCTATCTGCTGGAGCTTCTTTGCCAACGTAAATTTCGCCTGTCTCATTATGGTACCATGCTGGAATTTGGTGACCCCACCATAATTGACGAGAAATACACCAGTCACGAATATTTTCCATCCAGCGTGCGTACGTATTTTCAAAGCGTGCTGGTACGAAGTTGACTTTGCCTGCTTCATCCTTTTGCAATTCAAGCGATGCATCGGCAAGCGGCTGCATTTTTACAAACCATTGTGCTGATAAATATGGCTCTACAACAGCGCCTGAACGCTCAGAGTGACCCACAGAATGCATATGCTCTTCAATTTTGAATAGTACGCCTGCTTCCTGTAAATCCGCTACGATTTGCTTGCGACATTCGAAACGATCCATGTCTTTATACTTGCCAGCTAGCTCATTCATTGTGCCGTCTTCATTCATTACTAAAATGCGCTCTAAATTATGGCGATTACCTACTTCAAAATCATTTGGGTCATGCGCTGGTGTCATTTTTACAACACCTGTTCCAAAATCTTTATCTACGTAGTCATCTGCTACGATTGGAATTTCACGTCCTACGATTGGTAAAATAACCGTTTTACCGATTAAATGCTGATAGCGTTCATCATCTGGATGCACCGCTACACCTGAGTCTCCTAGCATCGTTTCAGGGCGCGTTGTTGCAACTTCCACATATCCTGAGCCATCTGCTAACGGGTATTTCATATGATAAAATGCACCTTGTACATCTTGATAAATTACTTCAATATCTGATAACGCTGTTTTCGCCGCTGGGTCCCAGTTAATAATGCGCTCACCGCGATAAATTAAGCCTTTTTCATATAACTGAACGAATACTTCCTTTACAGCATCAGATAGACCTTCATCTAATGTGAAGCGCTCACGTGAATAGTCTAATGCTAAGCCTAGCTTCGCCCATTGATCGCGAATATGACCTGCATACTCCTCTTTCCATTCCCATGTTTTTTCAAGGAATTTCTCGCGTCCTAGGTCATAGCGTGTCACACCTTGCTCACGTAGCTTTTGCTCTACCTTTGCTTGTGTCGCAATTCCTGCATGATCCATTCCTGGTAGCCAAAGAGCATCATAGCCTTGCATGCGCTTCATGCGAATCAAAATATCTTGCAACGTCGTATCCCATGCGTGCCCTAAATGCAATTTACCTGTTACGTTTGGTGGTGGAATTACAATTGAATAAGGCTCTTTATCGCTAGCTGGCTGTGCTTCAAAAAATTTCCCTTTAAGCCACCACTCATAGCGTCCTGCTTCAATGGCATTTGGCTCATACTTTGTTGACATCGTTAGCTGTTCTGTCATGTTGTCTTCCTCCTAAGATTAAAAATAAAAAAACACTCCTCTCGCCTATAAAAAGGACGAAGGAGTGCATATAATTTGTTCGCGGTACCACCTTTATTCCAATCCTCAAAAAGGATTGGCTCTCAATTCAGATAACGGTGTTTAACCGGCTTTTGCTACTTATCGTTCACAAAAACTGCTCCTAGGCTACATTCAAATGTTCGTATTGTAGGAGCTTTTCAGCTACCGCTCCCTCTCTAACCAAACGAGGACATTTTACTCTTCCTACTCATTGCATCAACTATTTAACTTGAACATATTGTATATAATTTAACGTTGAATTTCAAGTGGAAGGATGGTTTTTTATGCGTCGAAAAAATTATAATCCTTATTTGCTACCACCATGGCTACGCAAAACACGCTTTTATTGTCGCACGATTATTTTGCCTATTGTCATCTTTCAAGGCGTGCGTGTGTTTATTGTCCCCACAACAGGCGATTTAATTTTGCTAGCAATTTTAGGATTACTTGCTTATTTATTATTAACTGATTGGATTTAAGAAAAGTTGCTAGGAAAATAATCACCCCATTTTCCTAGCAACTTTATAAGTATTTTACTCTATTCTAGTTGAGCGAACATTTAACACACTGTATGTTTCTGTTAAATCAGCTAAAAAATCATCCTGTAATGACGTTTCAGCTACAACTTGCTCCTGATGTACCGATACAAGATGGCTAGTAGATTCTTTATGGTGGACTACCTCTGCTGCTTCATGAGAGACAGGGATTGCTACTTCCTCTGGTTGTACAGCAACCTCTTCCTGAATCTTTGCTGTGAGAGGCTCTTCAACTTGTAATATCACTTCTTCTTGAACTACTGCGACAGGAGGCTCCTCGATTTGCTGAACAACCTCTGCAATTGGCTCAGCAACAGCTACCGTTGCCTTATCTTCCGCAAAATCACATGTCACTTGCCAAACAAGCTGACAGCTCGCCCCATCATGAACCGCTTTTAGATTTTGCACCTTTAAATCGATTGGCCCTGTAACTTTATGTGCGGGCAAATCCACTTCTAATGGCAACGCATACTCAAAATAACCCGTCGATTGCTCAATATCAATATGTTCAATATATGTGCCATGTACTTGCTGGATGGACTCAGCAGGATTAAAGGCAACAGAAGCCGCCACATGATAAATGCCTGTCAGCCGAATCGATTGCCCATCCTCGCTTTGTTCCCATTGCGGTGTTACACGTGCCATCACAACATCCTCTAATGCCCCAAGCCCAACTGGAAATGTAAATTGCTCTGCCATATCCCAAGTAATTGTTTTCATCGCTCTCCCTCCCTATCGACTACTATATGTTTTGCAGGAGAGAAAAATTCCCTTTACCAATAACGTATATAATGTTTTACTGTCTCCTCCACCTTCATACCCACTTTCTCATATAACGCTTGTGCTGTAACATTTGTGATAGCTGTTTCTAGTGTTACATAGCGAGCATTCTGTTCCTCGGCAAATCGGAAAGCCGCTTGCATTAATTGTTCCGTAACCCCCTTTCTGCGATACTTTTCCACAACAAATAAATCATTCAAAATATATGCTCGCTTCAGCGCAACAGATGAAAATATCGGAAATAATTGGACAAATCCCGCATAATCATTTTGTACTTTTGCTGCTAAAATAATGGATTCGTTATTTCTTGAATGCACTTATAGTGAAGAGGAATTAATCGCACTTGCCCTTGAAGAACACGTCAAAGTTTATCCTTGTAGTCACTTATATATCGGCACGGCGCCTACTAATCCAAAAATATTAATAGGCTTTGCCAACCTAACCTTTCAACAAATTGAACAAGGAATATTGCGCTTGAAGAAGGCTTGGGTTTTTTAGCAAAGGAAGAAGCATACATGGATGATCCATTTTAACAGCATAAATCAATTACGCATTAGCATAATTACAGCAAGATTTTTTAAGTTTACATAGGAAACCTCTTCAAAATCTATAACACCT
Source organism: Lysinibacillus louembei (assembly GCF_033880585.1). Taxonomy (NCBI): domain Bacteria; kingdom Bacillati; phylum Bacillota; class Bacilli; order Caryophanales; family Bacillaceae; genus Lysinibacillus; species Lysinibacillus louembei. Next base: position 2,600,718 of record NZ_CP137624.1, on the reverse strand, counting down.
GTTGGAGAGGTTGGTCACTCCCTTTGATTGAAATAACTTTTCTCATATTTATTTCCCAATTCATAAAAATTGGCTGCATCAAAAATTAAAAACCACTTCCTATGTAAGTTCATAAGAAGTGGTTTGGCATTTAAAAATTTACTACTTCACAACAAAAGCATATTTTCGCTTTAGATTATCTTGCTAATCTCGCAAATACTTTATGGAAAGCATCCACCGTTTTAGCAATATGCTCCTCTGTATGTGCTGTTGAAATAAACATGCCTTCAAATTGTGATGGTGGTAGGAAAATGCCTTCCTCTGCCATCAATTTGAAGTATTCTGCAAATAACTGTAAATCAGATGTTTTCGCTGTTTCGAAATTGATCACTTCCTCGTTTGTAAAGAAGAAGCCAATCATGGAGCCTGCACGATTTACTGTATGTGGAATATTATACTTCGTTGCTGCTACGCGGAAGCCTTCTTCTAATTGATCACCTAGCTTACGGAAATAGTCGTATGACTCTTTATTTAAGCGCACTAACGTTTCATAGCCTGCTGTCATCGCAAGTGGATTTCCTGATAATGTACCCGCTTGGTAAATCGGACCTGCTGGAGCGATTTGTTCCATAATTTCACGCTTCCCACCGAAAGCACCTACTGGTAAACCACCACCGATTACTTTACCTAAGCAAGTTAAATCAGGTGTGATACCGTAATAGCTTTGCGCACAGCCATAATCTACGCGGAAGCCTGTCATAACTTCATCAAAAATTAATAATGTGCCATGTGCTGTTGTTAGCTCGCGCAAGCCTTCTAAGAAGCCTGGTTGGGGAGGTACAACGCCCATATTACCTGCAACAGGCTCTAAAATAACAGCCGCTAACTCGTTGCCAAATTTTTCGAATACTAATTTCGCTGATTCTAAATCATTGTACGCCACTGTTAATGTATTCTTGGCAACATCTGCTGGTACACCCGGGCTATCTGGTAAGCCAAGTGTTGCGACACCAGAGCCTGCCTTAATTAATAATGAATCACCATGCCCATGATAAGAGCCTTCGAATTTTAAAATTTTGTCACGTCCTGTGTAGCCACGTGCTAAGCGTAATGCTGACATTGTTGCTTCCGTACCTGATGACACGAAACGAATCATTTCAATCGATGGTAAACGCTCCATCACTAGCTTTGCCAATTTATTTTCAGATAAAGTTGGTGCACCAAATGAAGCCCCTTTTGCTGCCTGTTCACTAATCGCCGCGACAACTTCAGGATGCGTATGGCCTAAAATTAATGGTCCCCATGATAATACATAGTCGATATATTCGTTACCATCAATGTCACGGATGATTGCACCTTGACCAGATTCCATAAAAATCGAACTCATATTGACTGATTTAAATGCGCGAACAGGGCTGTTGACGCCACCTGGCATTAAATCAATGGCTTCGCTAAATGCTTGCTTTGACTTTTCATATGAACGCATATTATTTCTCCTCCAACCAACGTGCGGCATCTTTTGCATGGTATGTAATAATTAAATCTGCGCCTGCGCGCTTCATACCAAGAAGTGTTTCCATTACAACTGCTTTTTCATCAATCCAGCCATTGATAGCAGCTGCTTTCACCATCGCATATTCACCTGACACATTGTAAGCAACAACAGGTAAAGCAAAGTTATTTTTCACATCACGAATAATATCCATGTATGCAAGAGCTGGCTTGACGATTAAGAAATCTGCCCCTTCCTCCACGTCAGATGCTGCTTCACGCATCGCCTCTAGACGATTAGATGGGTCCATTTGATAGGTTTTACGATCGCCGAACTTTGGCGCACCGTCTGCTGCCTCACGGAACGGGCCATAATAGCCAGAAGCATATTTCACCGCATATGACATAATCGGAATATGAGCAAAGCCTGCTTCATCTAATCCTGCGCGAATCGCCGCTACGAAGCCATCCATCATATTCGATGGCGCAATAATATCAGCCCCAGCCTTCGCCTGTGAAATCGCTGTTTGTGCTAGTAAATTTAATGATGGGTCATTTAAAATTTGCTCGCCTTCTACAACGCCACAGTGTCCATGGTCTGTATATTCACAAAGGCACGTATCTGCCACAACAAGAAGCTCTGGATGATGCTCCTTTGCATAACGTGTTGCCTTTTGAATAATACCATGATCGTGATATGCACCAGAGCCGATAGCATCCTTTTCAGCAGGTAAGCCGAATAAAATAACGGCTGGAATACCTAGCGCTACGATTTCATCTAGCTCAGCACCTAAATTGTCTAAAGAAAGCTGGAAAACACCTGGCATTGATGCCACTTCATTTTTAATATTTTCCCCTTCCGCAACAAAGATCGGATAAATGAAATCTTCCTTATGCAAATACGTTTCTTTTACCATTGCACGCATCCCTGTGCTTTGGCGTAAACGGCGGTGTCTTTGGAAATGTAATTGTGTCACTTTGTAATTCCTCCTATTAATTGCTCTATCACTGCTTGCATTGTGTATGTTTGTGGCTGTACAGTAACAGTTGCACCGTACTTTTGTAAAGCGGCTGTTGTAATATGGCCGATGGAAGCAACGGTTATGTCCTGCCAGCCAATTGTTGGGACAATATGTTCAGCATATACTTGCACCGCTGAAGGACTCGCAAAAACGACAATCGGCTCTGCTGCTTGTAATAAGCTTTCCTTCATTGCTTGTACATGCGCTGTCGTAGGCACTGTTTCATAAATCGTCCATTCATCACAGCATAAAGCATCTTTTATCGTAGTTTTTGCTAAGCTGCCTCGTAAAAAAAGGCAAGTCGCCTCTCCCATTACTTGTGGGAACTCCTTCACAAACACATCTGCACTATAAACGCTTGGGACAAAATCCACAGTGTAGCCATACTGCTCTAGCGCTTCCTTTGTTTTTGCCCCTACAGCTGCAATGCGATTTGATACATGCTTGACCTTTTGCATAAAGCTTGTTACCGCATTTTGGCTTGTGAAAATGAGCCAGTCATACGCGGGTAGACGCTGTAGCCATTCAGCATCTTCTTCACTTTCACACGTTTGTACTGCAATGAGAGGAAAGGCTTGCACCTCTCCTCCATACTGTGCAACAAGCTGCGCAATCGTCTGTACCTTCTGTGTGCCTGTTACATAAATCGTTTTCCCTGTAAGCGGGGCATTACTATGCATCTTGCTCAGCCTTCACACGTTGAATCAGCTCAAATGCTCCTTGCTTCGTTAGTAACGCTGCTACTTCTTTGCCGATTTCTGCCGCATCTGTTCCTGTTATCGTTTCCTTGTATGTAACAGAAGCATCAGGTGCAGCGACTAAGCCTGTTAATGTAATGTTGTCACCATCAACCTTGGCATAGCCTGCAATCGGTACTTGACAGCCTCCGTCCATTTCAGCAAGGAATGTACGCTCAGCATGTGCTGCTTGCCAAGTTGCCTCGTCTGTTAACTTTGAAAGAGCCTCCAGTAGCTCCACATCGTCTGCGCGACATTCAATCCCTAATGAACCTTGCGCAACTGCTGGTAAACAAATATCAATATCTAAATACTCTGTCACTACATCATCGCTCCAGCCAAGGCGCTTTAAGCCCGCTGCTGCTAAAATAATCGCATCATATTCCTCTGTTTCAAGCTTCGCTAAACGCGTATCAACATTGCCACGAATCCATTTAATTTCAAGATCTGGTCGCACTTGTAAAAGCTGTGCACTGCGACGCAATGAGCTTGTGCCAACAACAGCACCCTTTGGTAAATCGGCAAATTTCACATGCCCTTTTGAAATGAATGCATCACGTGCATCTTCACGTGGCGGAATACAACCAATCACTAAGCCTTCTGGCAACACAGCAGGCATATCCTTCATCGAATGCACTGCAAAGTCAATTTCTTTGTCGTACAATGCTTGCTCGATTTCCTTAACGAATAAGCCTTTACCGCCCACTTTAGACAGCTGTACATCTAAAATACGGTCACCTTTTGTTACGATTTCCTTTACTTCAAATTCGAAAGGTGCACCTGAAGCACGCAATTCATTAATAAACCAATTTGTTTGTGTTAATGCAAGCTTACTTTTACGTGAACCAACAATAATTTTTCTCACTAAAAATCTACCTCTTTCACTTAATACCATAAATGGAATGTTGATAGTTTACTGCCTAAGAAGAAGTTAATAACAATGAGCAAAAAGACAAAGATTTGTGCCCATGCATATGTTGTACTAACCATTTTCTTGCTGCGGTGTAATAATAAAATAACCAAATAAATAATGGCAATACAAAATGACCCTAAAATTTTCGCATCAATAATGGAAAACTTGTCAATTGATAAAAACGCCCATTCTAATCCTAACACTAAGCTAACGAATAGCAAAGGGATACCTACAAGCATCGAATAGCTCATCCAGCTCGTCGTTTGCTGTAAATTCGGCAAGCGTGACCATAACGGGTTGAATTTTTTTTGCTTTAAAATGCGATACAGCACTAAATAGAGCACCGAAAAAACGAACGATAACGTAAACGCTGCATATGAGGCAATTGCAAAGCTAATATGAATAATTAATACCTCTGAAATGAGCGAAGTTCGTACAGGCTCAACCACATCGTTTGGTGCTAATAAATGAATGGTAACGAAGACAAAACCTAGCATATTCATAAAAAATACAGGCATATCTACGCGCACAACACAATGCAAAATAATAGACAACGATGTGAGCAACCACGCATAAAAATAAACGCCTTCAAATAAAGACAATACAGGGAATCGTTTCATCTCTAAAATAAACCAGATAAAGTAAATTGTTTGCAGTATCCAGACAATCGACACGAACCAAAATGCGATACGTCGTGCTTGAATACGCCGATAAAAATAATCAATAAAGTAGAAGACGAGTCCAATTGCATAAAGTATCACAATTGATTCATAAATCCTCGTCATTATCATTTCAGACATGCGTATCCCTTCTTTTATCATCAAAGTTTCAAAGAGGCTCCTGTTGAAAAGCACCCTTTTAGTCAGCATTTAATAGCATCATAACATGTTTCGAAAATAGACGAAAGGCTGTCGCAAAAGGCAAGTGTCAACCTGCTTTCACGACAGCCTCCCTATCTTTTATTTTAGCATACAGATACGAAATTTTTGTCATTTTCCATCACGCTAATGGTGATGTTAAGATTCGAATGCCAGCTTTGGCTGAACCTGTGCTTTGCTTTCATATGGTGTTACCATTTCATGCTGCACATCATCTTCAATACCAAAGATTGCTTGGAATAATTGCAATTGCTCATTCGCTTTTGAAGAATTCGCCATTTCCTTTGCTTGCAAAATTGGCTCTTTCAATAGCTGGTTAATAATTGATTTTGTATGCTTGCTTAAAATTTTGCGCTCACGCTCTGTTAAATCAGGCATTTTATTCTCAATGCTTAGCATCGTTTCCTCTTGAATGCGACTCGCTTTTTTACGTAATGCCGAAATGACAGGTACTACACCTAATGTCGCTAACCATGCTTTAAACTCTGTGACTTCATAACCAATCATATGCGTAATTTCAGCAGCCGCCTTCTCACGCTCTGCCAAATTCGCTTCCACAATGCCTTGCAAATCATCGATATCATATAAGAAGACATTTGGTAAATCCGCAATGCGAGGATCTAAATCACGCGGCACAGCAATATCAACCATAAATAATGGCTGCCCTTTGCGCATACGTGCCACATATTGCATTAGCTCATAATCAATAACATAATTTGTTGAGCCTGTCGAGCTAATTAAAATATCTGCTTCCAACAACATGCATTGCAATTCTTGCATCGATTTAGCCTGACCTTCAAACTTCACTGCTAAATCTTGTGCTTTTTCAAATGTACGGTTAATAACCGTTACTTTTCCTACACCATTGCCATATAAATTTTGAATCGCTAACTCGCCCATTTTCCCTGCGCCTAAAATCGCCACATGGGTTTTCTTTAATGAACCAAAGATTTTCTTTGCAAGCTCCACAGCCGCATACGATACAGAAACAGCGTTTTCTCCAATAGCTGTTTCATTATGTGCACGCTTCGCAAACGTTACGGCTTGCTTGAACAATTGGTTAAATATCGTACCCGTTGTCGCAAGCTCTTGCCCTTGTAAAAAGCTTTTTCTCACTTGCCCTAAAATTTGCGTTTCACCAAGAATCATCGAATCAATCCCAGCTGTTACTTTAAATAAGTGCTGAATTGCCTCTTGCTCTTCATGAATAAATAAATGTGCTTCAAATTGTTCAGTTGAAAGATGAAACCATTCTGCTAAAAAACGTTTAATATAATAACGTCCTGTATGCAATTGATCAACAACCGCGTAAATTTCTGTACGATTACATGTTGATACAATTACATTTTCTAAAATGCTCTTTTGTTGTTGTAGCGCCTCCATGGCATTCGGTATTTCGCTCTCAATAAACGATAGCTTTTCACGAATTTCTACTGGCGCTGTTTTATAATTCAAGCCTACGACCAATGTATGCATGAACCCCCACACCTCACACGTTCTAATTCATATTTTTAATTGTACCATAAATATACGCAATTTCATTACTTGTTTGTGAACATGCTATGAACACAATTACTATTTTAGAATCATTCTAATGTAAGCTTAACAAATTTTTTACGCTTTTTCAATGCTCTTAACATAAAAAGCTGCTAAAGAAGCAGTTGTTCCCCCTTCTTTAACAGCTAATTTTTCGCTTTAATGTGCGAGTAAATGCAGCTTAAAATCATGCTCAAGTTGCATAATTTTTAATGAATGAAAGTTAAATTGTTTTTCCATTTCTTCATTCTTCTCCTGCATCACCTATACTCCTTTCCTTATAGATTTATCTATTTTGGCGCCATTTCATTTTTATGTAACCGCATAGCACGTCACTTGATAGTGACTACTTCTATTATACTATCGTTATGCCCCGGTACATGATAAAATTTTTGAATCTCTTCTCACTCTAAAAGTCGTTGCTCCTTAATAATGTCAAGCACCGCTTCGCGCGATGTCGCACCTAACACTTGAAACAGCTGTGACCAATAACGCTCAATTGTACGAACAGATGTATGCAGCTTTACTGCCATTTCTTTATTTGTTAACCCTTCTTGTAGCCAAGAAAGAAGCATTTTCTCCTTAGCTGTCAATTCAATATCGTCTCGACTAAAATGAATGTAATCGAGAAAATCTGTTGGTATTAACATAAGTCCTTGCATTGCCGCGCGAATTGTTTGAATTACTTGAAAGCGCGTTGCCATTTTTGACACGACCCCATCCACCCTCTTTTCAACAATAAGTGAATAATAATTTGTCGGGTCATCCCCCGTATATAAAATGACACGTGCCTTTGTGTGCTCTTTAATTTGCTGCGCTAAAGTAATACCATCAGATTCCCCTAAATTCACATCAAGTAAATAAACATCATAGTCATTTTCAGCTAATTGATGCACGACGTTTGTCGCCTGTAATTCTGTATCGATATGAATATCGTCAGCTGATTCCATTAATCGCTTTGACCCTTCCAGCACGATTGGATGGTCATCTACAATAAGCACCTTAATCATCTTCCACAGACCCTTCTATGATAATATGAATAAATACACCTTCATTTACATTTGCCTCGATACGACAATAGCCATTAAATGCCTCTACTCGTTCTTTAATCCCTCTTATACCTAGAGAGTCCGTTTGTAGCATTTGTTCCAGCTCACAGCCCATTCCATCATCCTCATAGATTAATTCAAAGCCTTCATCTAATTCCTGTAAAGAAAGTGTTACCTTTGTTGCGTCAGAATGCTTTAAGGCATTATTCAGCAGCTCCTGTACAATGCGATAAATGACTAAAGGTAGCTGTTCATGCTGTAAATAAACACGCTCAAAGGTTGTACATAATTTGAATTTTGCTTTGTTGCTTACTTGTTGGGCTAATTGACTTAATGCTGCTGTTAAACCAAATTTGTCTAATACAGGTGGTTTCAATGTCTCACAATAGGCTCGTAAATCCTGCACATTATTATGCATTTGCTCATACAGCTCTTGTGCTGAAACGGCTGTTTCATCTTCTACTAACAAGCCTATTTCACGTGTGAGGTGTGTTAAATTTTGTAATACTGTATCATGCAGCTCTTGTGCTACATAATATTTTTCCTGCTCTACTTTTAGCCATACGAGCTTCTTTAACCAAATAGGCTCCTGCTCCGCTGTTTGCTGTAAGCTTTGCAATTCTCTCAATAGCTCTTCAATTTTTTTCAAGCTTTCAATAGCACTTCCTGCATATTTCAACAAAAGCTTTAGCCATAGAAGCTCTTCATCCTTTAAGCGGATTGTTCCTTGATGTTCAATAAGTAATAGCCTTTGCATACGTGCCTCTTGATGAATAAGCGCTACATATACATTAGATAACTTGATAATTTCTCCGGCATGCAGCTGCTGCATTTGTTCATCTGTCATAACACATTCAGCAGGTCTGCTACTTCCATCATTATTCACAATCTTGATATTTTGAATTTCTAAATGCTTAGCTGCCTCCTCCTTTAAAATGGAAAGCAACACCTCTACGCGATAAGCAATGCTCATTTGATCAATTACTTTGGATAGCTGCCGTATCGTATTCCCCTTTGGCGTAAATAATATATCTCGATATTTCGCATCTACTTTTTCTTTTATATAGAAAAATAGCAAAATGAAAATAAATAAAAAAACAACAAGTATTCCATTTGGCACATTGTCCATTAAGAAATATAGCCCTAGCCACAGCCATATCGTTAAAGCAGATGTCACGACTAAATAATAGCTTGTTCGTGTAATATAGTAATGAATATCAAATAAGCGCTCTGACACACGTAAAAACATAAAACAAAATGGAATTAAAAGAACAAATAATATACTGTATTCTGCCTCTAGAATTGGGCGTTGTCTAATTACTTCAGGCACGACAAATAACAATAAGAATGGTAAAAACGGCAAAATTACGCTTAAAATTAATAAGCGTAATTGTATCATGCGTGTTTTATAATAGCCGTGTAGTAATATCCATAATGAACAAGCGAAGAGTAAGAATGATGTTGTTAATATAATTAAAGAAGTAGTATTTCTTAAAAATGGATAGACTATTTCAACACCACCTAGTACAGCACCTATTACTGGTAATATGTATAACATTTCAATGCGCTGTATAAATGTCCACTTAATATGTAAATAACGATAATAGTTTTGCAAAAATTGCAATAATACTAATGGAGCAAGAAGAATTCCTCCATTTGTTATAATACCACCTAGAAGATTAAGTTTACTAGAAGCTGTGCTGCTTAAATAAGCTAATGCGATTGTTAAAATAAAGAGAATCAGCCATTTCATGCTGGCAATATCTTTTTGTCTTTTGTATAGATAAAAGCCTGCTCCTAAAGATAAAACAAAATAAATAATTGGTAAGATAACGTGTAAATAAAATTGCACAGGCAAATCTTTATGTAATATTTCAATCTTCCTTATTGTACCGTCCTGCTTTTGAGTCGTCAGCTCATTTGCAGCTCTTATAGAATGAATATATAGAGTTGAGGATATTTCACTAACGGGCATATTATCAACATTTAAAATAATATCTCCTGCTTCAATGCCTTGCTCTGCTGCCCATTGTGAATAATATGGAGCTTCAACAGCCCATTGCTCATTTTGCTGCTGAAGCTCTATTTTAATTAAAGGTTTATGATAAGCGACAATAGATAAATAAATAGCAATCCCTACATATAGTAGAAAAATAAAATAGTGCTTTTTCATTTTTTATTTCCAATACATCGTATCAGAATGTATCTCCTTCTCAAAAGCTTCCATAATTGCTGCTTGCTCCTGTGCTGTAACACCTACTAATGATACTTTTCCTTCATGTAATAATTTTGCAATATCCATGTTGTCGCGTAAAAATTGAATCATTTTCATCATAATTAATCCGCCTCATTTCATCATTTTTAGTAAGTATGTTTTTATATGAGAAGCTGTCATATGCTTTCGATAGATTGCAATAAAACATCAACAATATCAAAAGCTAAAATTAAAAAGCTTTATCGTTGCTGCCATATCATAAACTTATGCATCAATGCTACTAATTACTCATTAAAACTATTTTCTAAAGCGACTATTTTTTTCCTACACTGCTTTTAATAGGGCTATGCTAGCTTGATATTCTCTTGCATTGTGTTAACCTCTTCTCATTTATTATTTTAGCGAATTTTATGACAATGTATATAGATATTTTTTATTTTTTGGCAATTTGGCGGGATATTGTCGGTTACCGACAGAAAAATGTCGGTGCCTGTCGGTATAAAGTCGGTATGCTGGCGGAATATTGTCGGTTTATCAATTAAATATTCATGCTATGCTAAAAGTAGCATGGAGAATATATACCCTTCAAAACGCAGCTATTTGATAGGAAAAATAATTCTATCAAAAATCACATTACAATTGAGGTAAATATCATGATTGAAATTCGCAACCTTTGCAAGTCCTTTATTACTCCAGCAAGTCAGGCAAATATTTTACATAATATCTCGTTAACGATTGAAAAAGGAAAATGGTACACAATTATTGGTGATGCCGGTACAGGAAAAACAATATTTTTAGGTTGTGTCGCAGGACTACTAGCGCCAACTATTGGAGAGGTATTATATGATAATATACAAATTTATCAATTAAGCGATAAAGCTCGAAGTAATTATCGCCGAAAACATATTGGCTTTGTCTATCAAAACTTTAAGTTCCTACCGCATTATTCCATAATGGATAATGTGATTTTACCATTTATTCATGATGAGCCGAGAAAAACATTATATCCGAAAGCGTTAACCTTATTACAGCAAGCTGGCATTCATGCTGAATTATTTGAATGCTTTCCTGAAGATTTATCGTCAGAAGAAAAATACCGCGTAGCAATTGCTCGTGCGCTCCTTGGTAATCCGAGTGTCCTTATTATTGATGAGCCAACAGCCTATTTAGATGCAAAGGCATGTTATGAAGTATTAAATTTATTATCATTTTATCGAAATCAGGGACAAACGATTATTATGGCCACACGTGATAAAGAAGCAGCGCAACTTAGCGATTATACATACAAGCTAATTGACAAACAATTAGTGCAGGTAGATTGAATAGATATTAACTATACAAAACAAATGGCTGTCAAAAAGTAGCGCACTTGCCTACCTTTCTGACAGCCTTATTTTTATAGCTTCACTTCTTTATCTGTGATTAAATTACCATTTTGGTCAAATGCACGGAAGATGACTTCATTATACAAATCAAAACGATTAAATTTGCGAATTGATTGGCTTACTTTGAAAACATTTTGCCCACGATCAATTAAGTCGTAGTTGACATCACCGTTAACAGAGGTAAAACGTACTTGTACAGATGCTACATTTGTACAGTTTTCATTTAATTCAGCTGTCATAATGACTGTTGAACGTGTGACATCGACTGTTGCAGCGTTGAATAAACCTGCGCTCGTATCACAGCTTGCATCTGATACGAATGTTTGACATAAAATCGCATCAATTACTGCTTGATATGCACTGTGCAAACGTTCTGCATCTGTCGCATGATAGCTTTGACCACCTGTTTCAGAAGCAATTTTTTTCAAGATTGCTGTGTTAACATCTTTCGCTGGTCCAACAGCAATCGTATGAATTTGTATTTTTGCTTTTTTCGCACTATCAATAATGCGCTCTACCTGCGCATTCGATGTTTTACCATCTGTAATCAATACCATCGACTTGGCAACTTTATCGTCTGTTGTATAGTTGTTAAGTGCTGCCTGTACTGCTTGTGCCATGTTGGTATTGCGTGATGACAGCTTATCATAGGAGATAAAGCCTTCCATATTGGCAATATTTGTTGCTGTACCTTTTACAACTGAGCCTGGATTTGCAGCAAACGGAACAACGATATTGTTATTCGAACCAATTTGACGAATCAACTGCTTTGTTTTGTCCGCTGTAAAATTATTTGGATCTTGTTTACGCATTGAGCTCGATTGGTCAACAATGAAGGCTATTTCCGTTGCAAGCGTACATTTGTTTTTTGTAAATTTAAAGTTTGTAAAGATTTTTTGCTTTGTTGGCACGCCAATGATCTCTCTAAACATCTCGCGATAACGTGGATCAATATTAGATGAAACCAATGTTGCTGTCGCTGTTGATGAGCCATAGACAATGGAATCAAAATAACCAACAGCTGAGCCTGCATAGCCCGTTCCTTTATTATAATCTGTCGTGTTTGTATTGAATGACACAACTTTACGTTGTCCATTAAATTCAATTTCCGCTGTTCCTTTATAGTCCGTAATGACACGTCCACCCGGTGCTACTAAATTAACAATCACTTTCGTGTAGCGCTCCATTCCTTCAGGACGCTCCACAATTTCTTGGCTTTCCTTTAAGCTGTCTACCTTTGCATTATAGCCACTTAAATTCCCGACTGTATCTTTATAGTTTTTCGCTAAATAATCTTGATCTGCCTTGCTTAAAGAATCAAAGATTGCCTTAACTGCTTTTACACTGTCATAGTGAACCATCGTTAAATCATTTGTGTTTCTAGGGAAATACGTTAGTAAATGAACAATTAATGCATGGATTTTTGATTCAAATTGACTTGTAAAACTCTCATCCATTACATCTTGTAAATTATAAACCGCGCGACCTTCGCTATTAATGGTATAGTAGGCATTTACTCTTCCATACTCATCAATCATGCGCTCTATAATTTGTTCAAATAACCATACAGAAATAAGCTGATTATCCATGCGTAGCTCTGCATTTCCATATTGGATCGCATCGTCTCGAACACGACCATTAACAATTTGACCTGATGAATTCGTATAGTTTTCCCATTTAAATCCATCAAATGTTAATTCATCTGTATCATAGTCACGGATTTCAATAATACCATTCGGTGTAAATGGCACTGTTTGTACTGTACTGCCATCCACTTTCCCTACCGGTAATGCTGGTAATGGCTTTGGACCTGGTGTGACACTGCCACCACCATTTGGCTGGTCTGGATCATATACTTCGTAGGAAATGCGCACTTCCGCTTTTGGTACATAGCGCAATTCCACTTCGATGCGCTGATTGCGATAGCTGGCAAATTTTGTTTCATTATTATTAACAAGCTCAAATGTAATTAAATCTTTTTCTGATTTTGTTAATGTTGGTGCAATAATGTATGCATTTAATTCACCACCATCAGTGAAAATCGTTGTTGTGCTACTGCCTGCATTTTTCTCTGGCTTTGAGCCTGATGTCGGTGGTGATTCGACGATGCGAGCTCCAACCTTTGATGTTACTTTAAATTGCAATGTCGTATCATATGGAATGTCATTGCCATAGCTATCTTTTAATAGTATTTGAATAGCTGTTGCATCCAAGCCATTTGCTGCTAATTCCTCTTTTTCCACATTAATGCTTTGTACGGCTTTAAAAGCGCTCGGATTATTAGATTTATCATTTTCCTTCTTATCTGAAGGTGGCTTTAATTCTACTGTACCGTTTGAGCTAACAAAATTTAATGGCAATGTTACTTTGCTGTCGTCCTTACCAGACGGTGCTGCGCTTAAGCCTTCAATTGCAATGCCACCACTTTTTGCTGCACGATATAAAAATGTCACAAGGTCACCACGTGTAATCGCCTTTGTTGCTGCATAATCATCAAACGTTTTCTTACCTGTTAAACCTTTTGTAATTTCATGTGTATATAAATATTGAACTGCCTGCACTTCTGATAAATCAAGGCTATTCATTGCCGCATATAGACGAGCAAATTGCCCTCTCGTTGCATTAGCAGTGCGGCGTCCCATATTATTTGCCCCATAAATCGGCATGTTTAAATCGGCATAATATGTGTACACCATATCATGTGCATAACTGAAATGATAATTTTTATCAAGCTGTGCAATCATTTGTAGCATTTGCTGCTCTGTTACAAGAACGTTAGGCTGGAACTTACTTCCCGAAAGCTGAACTAATTTTTGGTCAACGGCCCATTGCGCTGCTGTATATTTTTCACTATTTTTATCAACATCCGAAATGGATGGCGCTGCATTCGCTGGAGCTGCTAATGGAAGCCACCCTGCTAAAAGTAACGCTGAGCATAAGATGATAATCCATGTTTTTTTCATGTTAGCCATGTAGCCCCCTCCTTAATCAAAGAATAAAATATCATCACGGTAGTTTTGTTTTAAATCATTTTCTAAATATTCAAGGAAACGCATCATAATTAATGATGCTTGCGCTCGTGTTAGCTTTCCTTTTGGATTGAAATTTCCTGTGACAGAATCGCCTGTCATTAAGCCTAGCTCTGATACAACATAAACTGCATCACGTGCATAGTCTGTAATTTTCGCATCATCACGATAGTTTGTTTGATAGCCTGGGTCTGGAGCTTTCCCTTCTAAACCTAATGCACGCACTAAAATGGCAGCTGCCTGCTGGCGTGTTAAAAAGCCATCAGGATCGAACTTCGTAGGTGTTATACCTGTAATAACTCCTTTTTTGACAGCGGATTCTAAATAGTTATAGTCCTTTGTTGTACGTTTCACATCATTAAAAATGCTTGCAGGTGCTTTTTTCCCTCTTTTTTCAGTGTCTTCCAACACACGTAAATCGATTGCTTTTCCAATGGCAATCGTAAAGTCATAGCGTTGCATTGGTGTATTTGGTGAAAAGAAATTCGATTGATCCTCTAAAATACCTAAAGAATATAGTTTTTCAATCGCATCTTTCGCTTGATGGCTCGATAAATCTCTAAATTTCGGAACAATTAATCGCTCTATACGAGGCATCATTTTTAAATTTAATGATACCGTGCCCGATTTTTTCGGCAATTTATAGTCATACTCAGAAATAATATCAGCTGCGCTATTTACAACATAGCCACCATAAAAGCTTGATAAGGACGAGGCATTTTCTTCATAGTTTAATGTGCGAGACTTTGATGAAGATACACGATTTTTTACTGTACCAATGGAGCCATCCTCAAATATCATTTCATACTCTGTAATTTGTGTTTCCGTAGCACCCCAGAAGTTTTCGTAGCCTTCATTGCGGCTATCCACATGAATCGTAATTTCGTCCGTATTTTTTCCGTTTTTCACTGAGTATGTTTTACGTGCAAGTGCATTACCTGAAAAATAATCGGATGCTGGTCGTTTATCAGTAACAGCACTTTTAGAAAACTGATAATCCGTCAATGTATACGTTTTATTGCCAATCGTCACTTTCTCTGTATACTTTGTAACTTCCCCTGTTGCTGTGCTTTGTCCAATTTGATCATAGTTTGTTACATCGTATGCATATGTAAATTGGCGCGCTAATTTTTCGCCGTTCGCTCCTGTTAATGTCAGCTTATACGTTTCTGTCAATTGTCCTTTTTTCTCCGATACGGATACAGAAACATTTTTATTTGTACCAGTAAATTTAATTGGTACACCTGTCAAAAATACATACTCTTCATATGTATTCTCATTTTTAACTCCACCATTTAAATCAATTGTGTTTGCCTCAACTTTTCCTGAATAAAAAACAATTGTAAATAGCAATAAGGAGACGATTGTGATTAACCATTGACGTTGCTTCATGCTTTACACTCCTTTATTCAAATAGCGAGGAGGCTGTCCAGCACTTGAACAGCCTTCACTATTTTTATTTCTCACTACTATTCATTTACTAATATTACATGTGCATCAAATTGAGCATTTGTGAATAACACGACACGATCTGATTCTTTTAACTCTGATGCTTTAATAACCTTACCGTTTTTAATAATCATCGCTTGATCAAGCATCACATTCGTCAATGAGCCACTATCGATCCATTCGCTATTTATCCATTGACTTACATCTTTAACATTCATTAAGCGTGTTTCCTTGCCATTGCTTGTCAATGTACGGAAGTCTTGAATGCGACCTGTTAAGACTAGCTGTGATTTTTTCTGTGATGAAGTCAGCACATGTAATGCTTGAATATGGCCATCCTTCACATAGAAGTATCCATATGAGCCTTCATGTTCAATTAAATCCATATTTGGCACAATTGAAATCACGCCATTGCGAACATTTGATACCATGTTTGAGCTATTGCTGTAAGCAAATGTTGTATCTTCCTGTGTCACCCAATAATTATTTTCGATTTTTTCTAGCTCATCAAGCTCTACTAAGTAATTGTCCATATCAACAAATTCTAGCTGACCAAAATATAGACCTTGTTGCTTTAAGTTTGGCGATGTAAAGCTATCATTTGTAATATTGACAACATGAGCAAAGCGACTAGCTGTCGCACCATCTGTTACCACGTAGGCAGAGCCGTATGCAGCTAATGTAGATGGCTCTACTAAACGACCATTGCGAATTAAAATCGAGCCTTCATGGAAGTATAATTGACCTGCATAGCCTAGCTGTAGGAAGTTCAGTGACGTATTGACAGCTGTTAATGGCTCGTAGTATGTGCGTTCATTATTTTGTAAAACAACAACCTTTTTGACAACTTCTTTGCCAAATTGCTTCGTTGTTACATAATAAAGCTCACTGTTTTGATAGTTTCTTAATTGATTTTTCGTAATTTTTTCATTGCCAACATAAATAGATGTATTATTATCGAATGTAAATTTATTCATCGCTGTTTTTTCAGAAGTGCCGAATAGCCAGTTTGTGAATGCATGTGCATTTTGCACAACAAAGGTATTCGCTGATGTATTGACTGTTTGTAGCTTGGCTTTATACACATTCGCTACTTGAACACCTGTTACGATAATTTCCATTTCAGAAATAATGGAAGTGGAAGGGCTTGAAAATTTTACTTTTACACGGTCTCCCTCATATAATGCACTTAAATCATGTGTAGATGAGCCTTTAATAAATTTCGTATTTTTATTGACATAATAATCTTGCTCTTTTGCACCATCCATTTTAATTGTGACGAACAAGCCATTTGGATCAATTTTTGTGACTGTACCATATTTTTGCTTGCTGCTTGGTGCAATTGTTCCTTCTTCAATTGCTGAAACACCACGCATTTCTGTTACACGGCGCAAGTTTACTTTTACCGTTACTTCCATGCCAGACTTAAAGCCTTCGATTGTCGTCATCGTATTATTAATGAAAAGCTTAGCGCTGCGGTCCATATTAAAGGTGCTACGACTGCCTCTGCTATTTTCCAATGTAACACCGCTTAACGTTTTTGTGACTGTACCATCCTTGGCAACTGTTTCGTTATACGTTGCTGAAACAAATGTATATGTTGTGGCTGCCTGAGCTTGCTGATTAGGTAATAGTAGACTCATTAAAACAGCAAGCGTAATGAACATTGTTGCTACTTTTTTTAACAATGTATTTCCTCCTCTTTGTTGCAAATTCCCTATGTAATGTCCATTGCACACAATGGACGTCATTATTATACAGAAACATCAATGGCGTGACCTAAGCTTGGATGTGGTGCATCCATTACTTCTAATAGCTGCTCTGTGCTTTGCTCTTGAAACTCCATTGCTTGCTTTGTCACAGCGATTGATACTTGCTGCATCAATTGTGCCTGCTTCATATTCATTGCTAATGCTGCGATATCCATTATGTTGACCTCCCTTATAGCTTTTTCACTAGGCGAATTTCATCGGTAATTGGTATTCCATTATAGCCCACTAACGGAATGCTTGGTTTTATTTTTCTTGCTTGTTTAACAGCATTTGGAAATATTGCATCGAGTTTGTAGCCTCGCTTTTGATAAAACTTCAGTGCATTTAAATTATCATTCGTTGTAACTAACGAAATCGTTGCTATACCCTGTTGCTGGACGAAATGTTCTACCTCTTTCATTAAACAAGAGCCAATTCCTTTCCCCTCTACAATGCTGTCTAACGAAATAACTTCGACTTCCTTTTCATGAAAAACATATGTCACTAATCCTAAAATTCGATTGTTTTCTTCAAAGATAAAACCGTCAAGATTACTACAATCATAGACACCTGAAGAGATAACCATTTCTGGGCTACCCCAATGCTCTTGAAAAAAGTCGATGACGCGCGACCTATTCTCTGTTGTTATTTTTATTGTAGACATGGTCATCCCCCTCCTCTTTTTAATCGGCTAAAAACATGGATTTTCTAGTATTTTCTTTTCATTTTAACATAAAGTGATATGGCAATCAGTGGGCATTTTGTTGCTATCTTATAAAAACTTTAAAAAAAGAGAAAGCGTGCAACGCTATTTTTTTAGTCTCAAAGTAGTGATTCGCCCATCAAAACTAAAATAAGGGACTTATCCGAAGTTCGGACAAGCCCCATTGAATTTTATTACATATAGCTCTCGATTTCTTCCCATGCTTGCTCAAAGCCTAAGCCTGTTTCCGAGGAAAAGACGATGAGTTTGTCTGCTGGGTCCATATCAAGTGTTTCTTTTACGATTTTTTTATGTTTATCCCACTTGCCTTTTGGGATTTTGTCTGCCTTCGTTGCAACGACGATACATGGAATATTGTAATGCTTTAAAAAATCATACATCATGCAATCATCCCCTGTTGGTGGATGACGCAAATCGACGATTAGCATAACTGCTTTTAATATTTCTCGACCAGTAAAATATTTTTCAATCATTTTGCCCCAAGCTGCTCGCTCTGATTTTGATACCTTTGCGTAGCCATAGCCCGGTACATCGACAAAAAATAGTTGCTCTTCGATTTTATAAAAGTTCAATGTTTGCGTTTTCCCTGGCTTTGAGGAAATACGCGCCATCGCTTTACGTCCAATCATTCGGTTAATAAACGATGATTTTCCGACGTTGGAGCGACCTGCTAATGCAAATTCTGGCAGTCCATCTTCTGGGTATTGCTCTGGTCTAACGGCACTAATGACCATTTCGACATTATGGACTTTCATTAATTAAAAACCTCCGTCAAGTGCCAATGCAAGTACTTCCTCTGCTTGTGACACAAGTTTAAATGTGAGCTGTTCACGAATGACTTCTGGAATATCGTCAATATCGCGCTCATTGTCTTTCGGTAAAATGACCGTTGTCAAGCCTGCTCGATGTGCGCTTAATGATTTTTCCTTTAAGCCACCAATCGGCAATACGCGACCACGTAGCGTAATTTCACCTGTCATACCGATTTCACGCTTAATTGGCTTATTGGTAATAGCTGACACAATTGCAGTTGCCATTGTAATGCCTGCTGACGGTCCATCCTTTGGCACAGCGCCTTCAGGTACATGGATGTGTAAATCGTGCTGCTCAAAAAAGTCAGCATCTACGCCAAGTTGCTTCGTTAAAGAGCGCACAAAAGTTAAAGCTGTTTGTGCCGACTCTTTCATCACATCGCCAAGCTTACCTGTCAATTGGATTTTACCCTTTCCAGGTGTTAGAGAAACCTCGATTTGCAGCGTGTCGCCACCAACCGTTGTATAAGCCAAGCCTGTTGCAACACCAATTTGATTTTCTTGCTCCGCTTGACCGTAACGATAACGGTGTTTACCAAGCAGCTCAACCAATGTTTTGGAATTGACTGTTACACGCTTTTTCTCACCTGACACGATAATTTTTGCTACTTTACGGCAAATTGTTGCAATTTGACGCTCTAAGCTACGTACACCTGCTTCACGTGTATAGTAACGAATTAAATCGATAATCGCTTCTTCCTTCAACACAAGCTGTGCTTTTTTCAAGCCATGTTCCTGCATTTGCTTTGGTGCTAAGTGATTCGTTGCAATCATCGTTTTTTCAAGCTCTGTATAGCCTGCAATTGTAATGATTTCCATACGGTCAAGCAATGGCGCAGGAATCGTGCTCAAATCATTGGCTGTTGCGACAAATAAGACATTGGATAAATCGTATGTTTCCTCAATATAGTGATCGCTAAATGTGTTATTTTGCTCTGGGTCTAACACTTCAAGCATAGCGGCTGAAGGGTCACCTCGGAAATCGTTGGACATTTTATCAATTTCATCTAATAAAAAGACCGGATTAATTGTTCCTGCTTTTTTCATTCCTTGAATAATACGTCCTGGCATTGCCCCGACATATGTGCGACGATGTCCACGAATTTCAGATTCATCACGCACACCGCCAAGTGAAACACGGACGAATTTACGGTCTAAGCTTTCAGCAATAGAACGTGCTAAACTCGTCTTCCCTACACCCGGTGGTCCAGCTAAACATAAAATCGGACCACGTAATGTATTTGTCAGCTGACGTACAGATAAATATTCTAAAATGCGTTCCTTCACTTTTTCAAGCCCATCATGATCGCGATTTAAAATTTCCTCTGCATGTGCAATATCTAAACGATCTGTCGTTTTTTCACTCCAAGGGATGGACACAAGCCATTCTACATAATTGCGAATCACACCGCTTTCAGCACTCGCTGCTGGCAGCTTTTCATAACGATCAAGCTCTTTTAGAGCGACTTTTCTTGTCGATTCAGGCATCCCAGCTGCATCAATGCGCTTACGCAATTCTGTAATTTCACCCATTTTGCCATCGCGGTCACCAAGCTCTGTTTGAATCGCCTTCATTTGCTCACGCAAGTAGTATTCTTTTTGCGTGCGTTCCATCGCTTGCTTTACTTTGTTATTAATTTTCTTTTCTAAATCTAAAATTTCCTGTTCATCATGTAAGCGAATAATTAAGTTATCTAAACGCTTTTTGACATTAAAAATCGCTAAAATTTCCTGTTTTTCTTGTACCTTTAATGGCAAATGTGATGCGATAACATCCGCTAATCGACCCGGCTCCGTAATATCAAGTACAGATTCAATCGTTTCCTCTGTAATTTTCTTTGACATTTTTGCATATTTTTCAAAATACATTAGTAAAGTGCGCATTAGAGCTTCTGTTTCAGCGTCTTTGAACGTTGGATCTTCCGATAATTCGACATCTACTTTGGTAAAATCAACATCGTCTTTATATTTTTTAATCGCACCTCGGCTAATGCCTTCTACTAAAATGCGTAGCGTTCCATTTGGCAATTTTAGCATTTGCTTTACAGTCGCTAGTGTTCCGATTTTAAATAAATCTGCTTTTTCTGGTGCTTCAACACGCATATCCTTTTGCGCTATTAAAAAAATATAGCTTTCATTCATCATTGCATGCTCTAATGCTGCCACTGAACGATCCCGCCCTACATCAATATGTAGCACCATCGAAGGGTAAACAAGTAAGCCTCTTAAAGGTAACAATGGTATATTTTCTTTCATTTCACTCATGCGGGATTCACCTCCATTAATAATCAATATTTTCTGCGACAGTAACCGCAGGAGTAATCCGTAACAACCCGCTTTTGATAGTATGTGTTTAATTTAACATCTTTATTTGTTATCGGATACGAATCATTTTTATGTACAAAAATTTCACGTAAATGAAAAGCTGATCATCTACTTGTGCTGATGCACGTTTGATGTCAGCTTCTGTTGTTACTTTAATAGTTTAAGCAGATGTTTTTTCGTTATTTTTTTTTAATTCAGTGCCATCTGCTAACAGCAATTTCGGCTCTGCTTTATCAACGATTGTTTCAGCCGTAATGATACATTTGACAATATCGTCACGCGATGGTAATTCAAACATGACATCAAGCATTGTTGCTTCGATAATAGAACGTAAGCCACGCGCACCTGTTTTACGCTCAATCGCTAGCTTCGCAATTTCCTCTAATGCCTTCTCTTCAAATTCTAGCTCTACATTATCAAGTTCAAGCATTTTTTGATATTGCTTTGCCAATGCATTTTTTGGCTCCGTTAAAATTTGTACAAGCGCATCTACGTTTAGCTGCTCTAAGCTTGCTAATACTGGTAAACGTCCGATAAACTCTGGGATTAATCCAAATTTCAATAAGTCCTCTGGAATCAATTGTGAAAGCAATGAGCCTTCCGTTTCTTCCACTTTATTCGGATTTGAACCGAAACCAATTACTTTTTCGCCTTGGCGACGTTTAATAATTTGCTCGATGCCATCAAATGCACCACCTACGATAAATAGGATGTTGGATGTATCAATTTGTAAAAACTCTTGGTGTGGGTGTTTACGTCCGCCTTGTGGTGGTACGCTTGCTACTGTACCTTCTAAAATTTTCAGTAAGGCTTGTTGTACACCTTCACCAGATACATCACGTGTAATCGATGGGTTTTCTGATTTACGTGCCACTTTGTCGATTTCGTCAATATAAATAATGCCTTTTTCAGCGCGCTCGATATCGTAATCCGCTGCTTGAATCAGCTTTAATAGTATATTTTCTACGTCTTCCCCAACATAGCCAGCTTCCGTTAAAGAAGTCGCATCCGCAATCGCAAACGGTACGTTTAAAATACGTGCTAACGTTTGTGCTAATAAAGTTTTACCGCTACCAGTTGGTCCGATTAATACAATATTTGATTTTGACAACTCTACATCGTCAATTTTAGCATTTGAGTTAATGCGTTTATAGTGATTGTAAACCGCTACAGCTAAAGCTTTTTTCGCGCGTTCTTGCCCAATCACATATTCATCCAAAATACCTAAAATTTCTTTAGGCTTCGGAATATCTTTGAAGTCGATTTCCTCTTCTACTCCAAGCTCTTCTACAACAATTTCAGAGCAAAGTTCGATACATTCATCACAAATGTATACACCTGGTCCTGCTACCAGTCTGCGAACTTGTTCTTGTGTTTTCCCACAGAAAGAGCATTTTAAATTGCCATTTTCATCATTAAATTTGAACAATTTGTTTCACCCCTATTCAAGCTTCAATCTTACAAGATTATTTGTTCTTTATCAAATATATTGACTGCCTTTATGCTTGCTTTATGTATATTATAAGTTATACCTAAAAAATATATGAGCAGTTATCACGTTTTTATATGTATATGTGATAAAACAAGGTGCAAAATTGTGCACCTTGTTTTATCTATATTTAGCAAATAAGTCGATTAAGAAATTTTTGCGTTTTCAACTAGTAACTCAACTGTTTTTTGTGTGCGAATATCGTTCTCTAAAACAGATGTACCACCTAATGCAGATGTAATTTGCTCTGTTGTCATACCGAATTGAGCAGCCATTTTTTCTAATTCTGCTTTAATATCTTCTTCTGATACTTCGATACCTTCAGCTGCAGCGATTGCTTCTAACGTCAATGATACACGTACACGGTTTGCAGCGTCAGCAGCCATTTGCTCACGTAAAGCTTCTTCGCTTTGACCTGAGAATTGGTAGTAAAGATCAAGGTTCATACCTTGCATTTGTAAACGTTGGCCAAACTCTTGTACCATACGGTCTACTTCTGTGTTAATCATTGCTTGTGGAATGTCGATTTCAGCATTTTCAGCTGCTTTTTCAACTAATTCATCGCGCAATGCTGCTTCAGAATCTGTTTCTTTTTGTGCTGCAGTTGTTTCTTTAATTTTTGCACGTAAAGCTTCTACGCTATCAACTTCTGAGTCTAATTCTTTTGCGAACTCATCGTTTAATTCTGGTAATACTTTTGTTTTTACTTCTTTTACAGTTACTTTGAATGTCGCTTCTTTACCCGCTAATTCAGTAGCGTGGTATTCTTCTGGGAATGTTACAACAACATCCTTCACTTCACCAGATTTTACGCCTACTAATTGCTCTTCAAAGCCTGGGATGAATGAGCCTGAACCGATTTCTAATGGGTAGTCAGCACCTTTACCACCTTCGAAAGCTTCATCACCTACAAAGCCTTCAAAGTCGATTACAGCTGTATCGCCTTCAACGATCGCTTCATCTTCTTTAATTTCAAGCTCTGCTTTTTTCGCTAATTGCTCTTCGATTTGTGCGTCTACTTCTTCGTCTGTTACTTCTGTTGGAAGCTTTGTTACTTCAAGACCTTTGTAGTCTCCTAATTTTGGCTCTGGCTTTACTGTTACTGTTGCAGTAAATGTAAAGTCTGCGCCCTTTTCAAAGTTTTCAGTTCCAGCGATTTCTGGGAAATCCACTGGCTCAATACCAGCTTCGTCGATGGCATTTGAGTATGCTTCTGGAATGATGATTTCTAAAGCATCTTGGTAAAGTGCTTCAGCACCAAAGCGCTTTTCAAACATCGGGCGAGGCATTTTCCCTTTACGGAAACCTGGTACGTTAATTTGCTTTACAACTTTTGCAAATGCTTTATCTAAAGCTTTGTTTACTTCTGTAGCTGGCACCTCGATTGTTAATAAACCTTGGTTACCTTCTTGTTTTTCCCATTTAACTGACATGTATATAACCTCCAAAATAAAATTGCTCTGTTTACAAACATATTGTTTTATACAGTTTCTACAACCATTTAAGTATATCATAGATGTATAATGTTTCAACTTTTTTCACATGTTTAATGTAATTCTGAAAATGTTTCGAGTTGTTGCAAAAATTCAATAATTTCGTAATCCATTTCTTGCACTTGACCAAAAAGCATATGCACATAATCAATATAGCTCTGTGCCACATCCTCAGCATCATACGCTAACCATTCAAAAGGATATGTGACAATCGCATGCTTTGCAAGCAATTGCTGCACCATCTCTAGCGTTGTTGGGTCTTTCTCTAAGCACGCCTTGATATTTGCTTCAATCGCTTGATATTGCGGCAATTCTGTTGGCACTGCTAGATGAGCTGGATTAACTGTGCGCTGCTGCTGAAATTTTTCAACAAAAATCTCTGTATTTACTTGCTGTTCAACAAGCAAAATTAATGTCAAGCTTCGAATGAATGGATGTATCGCTTCATTTTCTATAACCTGTATAAGCGGCTGTACAATTGGACGAATGTTTGTATCTGTTAATTGATAAATCACTTGTAGCTGCTCATATTGAGAGAGCTGCAAGAAATGGACAATTGAAAATTCTGCATTATTTTGCTGTTGAGTTTCCTGCTGAAGCAGTTGATTGTTTGCGATTTCTGCATTCAAATTTTTTAGTCGCTGGAATTTTTCTAATTGATTTTCTGGGATGGCATCTTCATCAAGCAATGTTTCAATTAATTTTTCGACTTGCTTAAATTCTCTCAATTGCATAGAAATCGTTAAGTATAGCTCCATTGCTTCAAAATACATCGTTGGACCAATTGCTAAAAGCTCCTCACAAACTTCTTTAGCCTGCTTAAATGCGCGTATTTCATACAGCGAATAAGCGTAGACACTTAAGGAAATTTCATCGCCCTCTATATAACGTAAAGCCTCCGCAAATGCTTCACAGGCCAAATCGTATTGGTAGCTTTCTGC
Source organism: Lysinibacillus louembei (assembly GCF_033880585.1). Taxonomy (NCBI): domain Bacteria; kingdom Bacillati; phylum Bacillota; class Bacilli; order Caryophanales; family Bacillaceae; genus Lysinibacillus; species Lysinibacillus louembei. The sequence goes on along the minus strand of NZ_CP137624.1, from coordinate 2,575,500 downwards.
ATAAGCATGCGCCTGTTCCAATAATCGTTCACCTACACCGGGAAACAGTATTACATTATCCTGTCGTCGTATTTGTTGCTTCTTTTTTTTCAAACTATTCACTCCCGTTACGGTAACATCTGGATTATCCTCATCATCATTTTACATGTCAGTAGCTTATTGGACAACAGGAAGCCTCACCTTTCAATATGTATATAGGCTGTCGAAAAAATCTAATATCCTTTCCAAGCAGCCTATTCATTTTAACTCTAATGTCTCGTTGTACGCTCTGTTCTAATGTTTTTGATGCTCACATCTAGCTTTCGGATAGATTGCTCCGTTAACTGAATTCGCCCATTGTCATTCAACCTTTTCCATGCCTTCAACTTTTTTCGGTATGCTTGCTCAGATAATCTATAAACATCCATGTTTTGCTCTAAACTTTTTGTATAAGTGTGTTCGACCTCTTTTTTTATTTGCCCTGTTATTTCCTTCTTTAGTTTTTCCTCACCTTTTCGTCCATCTTTTCCACTTGTCGTTACATCTACTTCGATTGAGATATCAAAGCGTAGTTGTCCACCTTCTTCAACAGGGGTAATTTTACGCTTTACTTTATCTACAATAATTGTCGTATACGACTTTTGATCATCATCATTTTCCAGCGTAATTTGCGCCCGTGCTGTCTCATTGGTCATCCAACGTAGCCCCTCTGCATCAGCATCAAACAAGGAGCCCTTCAATTGCGATTTCGTGATAACACTAATACCTTGCATTTCATATACAGGATCAACACCTTTAGGCGTCTCCCATCTATCTCCTGAAACAACAAATGGTATATTTACCTCATGACCTGGCTCGTCTAAATGGATAAGCATTGTACGTAAACTAATCGGTTCAATAAAAGACTCTTGATAATAAGAATTTAAAGGATCTGCAAGTCTTGAATAAGTCATCCCTTTATTTAAAATCGGTGTAACGAGCAACAGCTCGTTCAATGGCTCATCACTCGTGTACACCCACATCGTATAGCGCGTTTCTCGATAGCGTACAAATGAATCAACCGCTTGCTCTAAGTGAGAGCTTTTCAATAACTGATTTGAAAATACTACATAGGATAAATGTCCCCATAAAATTCGCTGGTCAACAGCTCGATATAAATTGACTGCCGCCTCATCAATTGTTTTACCTGTCGCATGACCAACCTCTGTTTGAATGGCATCTGTGCTCGGTTGATCTGAGCGTGCAATATTTGAGAAATCTAATAATTGCGCATAAATTTCAAATTGGCCATCCTTGTAATCAACACCTACTCCATGAATATACAGCATTCGTTCTGGCTCATTATTGTCCCAGCATGAGGCTAACAAAAGACTACATAAAACGAAAAAACATAAACTCTTTTTCATTTTTTGCCTCCCTTTGTTTTATCTTTTAAATGTAATGCATTTGGACGCATTGCCTTTTGCTGAGGAACCTCACGTATTAAAGTTTTCTTTACCGTTTCCCATTTTAAATCTGTAGCGATATTTAAATAAGGAATACCAAAGAGTCGTATACCCGCTAAATAAGTAAGCAGCATATATAAACAGACAAAAAAACCAAACAAGCCACATACTGCTGTAACTAAAATAAAGCAAACACGCAACAAATTGACCGCTGTTACAAGCGCTTGATTGACAAGTGTAAAAGTGGCAATTGTGGAAATCGCAATAACGACAATCATGGCAGGGCTTGTCACACCTGCTCGTATTGCTGCATCGCCAATAATCAGACCACCTACAACGCTTATTGTTCCGCCAATAATGCTAGGCAAGCGCAAACCCGCCTCACGAAAAAGCTCAAACATCAATAGCATTAATAGCATTTCTAGCGCAGATGGCAATGGTAAGCCACGATTCGATTGCACGATTGTTGCTAGCAACTGAAAAGGGAGCTGCTCTTGGTGAAAAGTTGTCAGCGCTAACCAAAAGGCTGGTAGCAGCAACCCGAATAAAATACCCACTAAGCGCAATAGCCGCTCGAATGAGCTAAATATTACTGGATATTCATTATCTTCACTTGTTTTCAATAGCATAAACAAATTAATTGGAAAAATGACCGAATAAGAAACGCCATCGACTAATATTAAAAAGCGCCCACTCACTAATGACTGAACAGCAAAATCTCCCCTTGCTGTATTCGTGGTACGGGGTATTAGTTTTCCCTTTCCAGTAATACGCTCCATCAATAAATCTGCACTTATCATGACATCTGTATCAATTTCCTTAATTTGCTTGCGTATCCCCTGCAATATTTTATCATTCGCAATATCGTTCATATATAAAAGTGCGACTGTTGTTTTCGAACGTCTTCCTACCGTATATTTCTCAACTGAAAGCGAATTTGTTGGTAAACGCTTACGAATAATGGCGATATTAACCCCAATGTCCTCAATAAAATTATCACGTGGACCTTTTATAAGCACCTCTAAATTGGTTTCCTCGGGATTTCGGTTCGGTTTTTTAGCAATATTGCTCGAAAAAAGCAATTGCTGCTGCTCAAAATAAATAACAACAAAGCCTGTGAAAACAAGTGTTACAACCTCTGACAAAGACTCTACTTGCTGTAAGCCAGGTACATATAGCTGCGCTTCAATTGATTCGTCTTGCTGCTGACCAACTGCTTTCACACGCGGTACGATAACCTCATTTAATAAATGCGTATCAATCATAGCCTCGCATGTAATGAGACTAACTGTAGATGATTGGAACTGGTATGTTTGAAACTGCACATCGGCTGTTTGATTAAATAATTGGCGCAGCTCCATCTCCGTTATTTTTTGCTGCATATCATTGCTCCACCTTCTTTTTTGGCATTTTTTTCGTTTTTTTCAATGAAATAAGTGTCAGTATAATTCCCCATATAAAAAAGAAAACAAAAGTACTAACTAAAAAATACTCACTTTTTATTTGAAGGAATGTACGATCATTGAACAAAAATAATGGCAAGCTAATCGCAAGAAACGCTGGTAATATAATTTTTAATATACGCTTTCTTTGACCATCTAAACGTAGTAAATGAATAATTATAAATAAAATAAAACCAATGCGCATAAAAGCACCTGTGAGCCATTGATAAATAGAGAAAAAATCCACATGCTCAACAAAGCGCCCAATAGAGGCAAGTCGCCACTCCTCATACGCTGGATAGTATTGATTTTTAGCTTCAGCAGGACCAAATTCTGCGATAGCGCCAACTAAGGGACCAAGTGTTAATCCTAGTAAAATCAACACAATAATACCGAAATATGGCCATTTCATGCGCTCTTTTATTTGGTTTTGAATGAGCAGTATAAAAAACAGTTCAACAAAGCCAGATGCTGGATAAACTGCAGCATATAAAATAGGGGAAATACCATGCTCTAAAAAAGGCATTAATAGCTCATATTCTTTTACCTTAATATTAACGATTGCTACAAAAAAGCCTAAAAACACGACACCTACTAGCACAATCACATTGACAATCACAATCCCTTGAACACCTGTAGTCGCTAAAAAAATACATAGAGCAATATAAACTAAAAGTAGTAGCAGCTCTGGTGTCTCAGGTAGAAAGGTTACTTTCACCCACTGCATTGTTTCCCGTAATGTGAAAGCTGCAATCAACATTAAATAGACTACAAATATATAGACAATTATTTTCTCCCATGCTTTTCCTACTTTTTCTGATAGCCAATCTCGAAAAGGCGTCTTACCGATTTGCTTGTGCAAGTAAATAAGCAGCAATAGCCACGGTAATAAAGCAATAACTGATAAAAACACGGACATCCATGCATCTCGTCCTGCTTTGTTTATTAAAGGTGGGAGAATCGTTACATGATTTTTCAACCCAATAACTGTCATCATTAAAAGTATGACATGCAATATACTAATCATTTTATTTTGATTCATGTATTACCTCACTCATCTTGTTCAAAATTCACAAAAAGTGAGTCTGTTTTTCTTCATACCACTTTATTGCTAGTTATAGCTTCTCCATTGTTTTCATGTTTCATAAGCTAAAATTGCAAAAAGCTGTAAGGAAGCAGCTTAACAGCTACTTTCTTACAACTTTTCTACATTTAATCGAGCAATTGATAATATTTATATATCGTTGTTAGCTTCGTAAATGCTTCTTCAAAATAAGGTTGAACGACACTTATTTGCACGAAACCTCTACTTTGCAAATAACCACTTTCATCATGCAAATGAATGCCATTCAGCTTTAAATCGTCAGCTAAATGGCATAGCTCATGCGGCAGCTTAAATGTTGCAATCATTGGGTAAGGGTTTATTTTTGATGCATATTGCTGGTAGCATGACCATGCTTCTAGCCTTTTCATGCGCTCTGCTAGCAGCTCAAATCGCACAGGGTAGTCGCGTAAAGAAGCTAATGTGCTAGCTATAAGAGCTGCTGGCAATGTAAATGGAATGTGCAATTGACCATAATGTGCCAAATTAATATAGAGCGGTGCATCGCTAGGCTGTGGCTGATGATTGGAGAACACAAAAGACAGTCCACTTAGTGCCCCAATTGCTTTACCACTAACAGCTGTTGCCAAATAAAATGCTGCTAACGAAAATGGCAATGCCCCAAATGAGCTAATACAATCTGCACATAGCGCCACATTATAACGTTCAGCAAGCAGCGTTAGCTCTTCATCATTGCACATTCCTGTTGATGTTTCACCATGTGTATAGAGTAGCCATTTATACTCCCCTCGTTCAAGCAGCTCTTCAATATATGCTAAATCAAATGACTCCTGCCAGCCAAAAGCTAGTACATCAAACGCCATTTGCTGCTGCTTTGCTTGCCGTGCTAAGCGTTCACCAAACTCACCATTTGTTATAATTAACCCTTTGCTCCCTGAAAAATCAGATTTTAGTTGTGCTAGCATTGCCTCATTGGCTAACGTCCCCGTTCCAACAAGTGTCGTTACATATTTTGCATGTGCCAATGCTAATAAACGTTGCTGTAACTCTTCAAATAATAGTTGAAAGGCGTAGGAGCGATGTGATAAATCTGTATGCACAATTGGCTCCTGCTGTAATACTGGCCCTGGGTAAAAGGTGAATGCATCACGCCTTAATCGCTGTCGTAATGGTGCACTCCCTTCCCTCGTTAATACCATTGGTAAAAATAATGCCTCGCTTGTTCCAACAGCCTCTGCAAACTGCTGAAAGCCCATTTGCTTATATAGCTTTTGTTCTCTCGTTGTCCCTGAAATCACGCAGGCTGTGTAACGACGTTCAAATAAATAATTTACTAATGCCTGTGCAAGACGAAAAAACACACGCCCATTGCGATATTGCTTTTTAATCGCCAAGAGTCGCACTTCACAAAGCTTCTCGCAATCTTCAGCTGTTAAATAGTTTTCAACAATACCGATTTTTTCATCTATTGAAAATGGACGTTTATCACGCAAAGCTAACATACCAATCAATTGTTGTTCCTTATAAACAACAAGATATGTATTCTCTGTATGAAATTTATCTACTAGATGACGTGCTGCATTTGTTGGATGCTGGGGAATCTCCTCTACAAATGTTGCGTAATTTAATGCAGCGATTTCTTCAAATTCTTTTTCAGATGTCGCTATTTTACACCAATACATATTATACCAGCCTTTCTTTTATATTTTTCCGATGCTTCCATAAAACAAGTGCAACGCTACAAAGAAGTGTTGCTGGTAACACATCAGCGAAAATAACAATACTACTATATATAACCAACGCAATGCACAACCCAAATGTTGCACTTTTTAGCAAATAGGACCCAGCTATAAAACTAATAACAAATATACTAAAGTAGAGAAAATTTAATGCAACAAGCGCTCCGACTATCGTTGCAACCCCTTTCCCCCCTTTAAAGCGCAACCAAAAAGGATACAGATGCCCAAGCAAAACAAAAAATACTGCCCATGTAATAATGTTAGCCTCATACCCTGCATAACGCCCGATCAACACAACAATTACACCTTTTAAGCCATCTCCAATTGCCGTCAAAATAAATCCTTTTTTGCCAAGCGCACGTCCTGCATTGCGTGCCCCAAGGTTACCGCTATGCTGTTGCTGTAGCGAAAGACCGTAGTACTTCCCTACAAGCCATGCTGTCATGATTGTTCCTAGCAAATAACTGCTAAATAAATAATAAGCAATCATCATTTGCTCAGCACTACTTTGTTTAATTTTGTTGGTGGTGTCATATAAAAAATTTACCTCCTATATTTTAAATACCAAAATGAAAAACAATTTTATGTTGATGAAGGATTCAGAACAAATTCCTTTACACCCATAGTATATTTTTTGTTAGCATTTCCACATGCCTGTGAGATTTTTTTACTCAAGTGAAATAGCCTTTCTTTACTATTTCTCTAAATAAAACTATACCATCACTATAATCTGTTAGAAACTGCAAAAAGGATTGCTTGAACATACATTTCAAGTCAATCCTTTTATTTTTCTTATTTTAAAACTTCATGATTGTGCTCATCGAACTTTACTTCATGGCTGCTTACCGCTTCTTCAATTTCCCCAAATGCCCAATGTGTCATTGGAACATCAAGAAATGTCGGTGTCGTTATACCTGTTAATGACCCACGTTTGAATAAGCGATTTAATACTTTCACTGCCTGCGCTCTTGTTAGTTTTTCATTTGGTCGGAATGTCTGATCCTCATAGCCAATCATAAAGTTAACTTCCTTCATAAATTGAATGGACTCAAATGCCCAATGTGTTGTTGGAACATCCTTATAGCTTCCTTTGTAGGTGGATGTGAGCTTGCCACAACTATCAAATGCATTGTCATCACGTTGACATTCATTTTTTATCCAACGATATGCTATTCCCGCCATTTGTGCACGTGTGATTGAGCCACTCGGATTAAATTCATTGCTATTTATCCCCGTCATAATACCTGCTTGCTTCACTTTTATAATCTCTTGATAGGCATTATGTGTTGAAGGAACATCCAAATAATCGGAAACGGTTGTGGATACAATGTTCAAATTACGGCCAAGCATTGTAGCCATTTGAGCTCTTGTAATATACTCATTTGGTCGGAATGTTGTACCATAGCCTTTAATATACGCTTCATGTCGTATAGTTGGTGTATGATTTTGCTGCTTTTCTCCTAAATAAATGACGGCAAACGTACTGAATTTATTAATTGTAAATTGTACCCCCTCAGCACCATCATTCATTTTCACAGCTGTGCCCTGAATTAATTCCTTTGTACTGTCACTGTGCTCAATGTAAACCCCTAAATTAGCGAGCACCTTTGCACGTTCTTCTACATTTGATGATAGGTTTTCCTTTAATGGAAGAACAATGGATACCTCTCTATTTTGCATATTTGTTGAAATTTCCATTGGTCGTCCTACTAGCTGTGCAGATTCGTCTTGAGCCACACTTCGTACAATTTCTTCTAACTTCGCCCGATTTTCAAGATTTTTCTTTTCCTCTGCTGATTTCATTGGAATTATTCTAAAATATAAATCATCATTGAAATTTGCCAGAGATGTTGTTGGAATTGACATTACCGCATTCGCTGTGACAATTTCAAGCTTTAAATTACCTTTGTTTAATTCTTCTAATGCTAGCTTAGATATCTCAATCAACACTTCCTGCACTTTATCCTCATTATCTGGAATAACAATGTGCACTGTATCAATACCTAGCTCACTTGCCTTTTGTACTGTCTCTTTTGCGATTGTCTCTGTTATGGATATTTTATCTTTTATTGTTCCATCTGGCTCTGTTGTTCGAGTAATTAGCATTTTAGCTAAATTAAAGCCATTCTCCCCATCCACATTTATCGTAATCATTTCTGTTGTCGAAGTAGGTAAAGCAGGGCTTGTAGCGCCACCATTCTCATTTGGATATGGATTAGACGGAGGCGTTATTGCTTCCCATTTCGCATATAAGATTACATTTGTACTGCCAATTGTAAATGTATTATTAGCTACATAGCTTATACCAGTACCATCAGCTTTTGTATTCCACCCAACAAACCTGTAACCTATTTTTTCCAAATCACCAACATTACTAGCTACTGTCACTAACGCTCCTGGTACATACTGATTCGTATCAATCGGAACACTTCCACCTGTACTTGTATTCCCATCATATGTCATTGTAAAGGTCGAGACAGGTTGCTGCATAACATGAATCGTCACTGTACCTATATCAATTCCACCATGACCATCGTCTACTTGGATTGTAAAAGTATCAACTCCTATAAAATCGTTATTCGGTATATAAATCCACGCCCCATCAGCACTCACCGTTGCTGTTCCATTTGTCGGTTCGCTAACTTTACTAAATGTTAATGTATGACTGTCTGCATCGTATCCACTTGCTATACCCGAAACAGATGTATTAGCAAGCGTTACCTTTGTCTCATCTGCAATAGTAGGTGGTGTGTTAACCACGGTTGTATCCTGAACTGTTATAGCTAGATTCATTGGTAAGCCATAGCTAAATGTAAAGGTCAGATTGGTTGTCCCAACTGGCTGTGAAGATAAATAATTTTTTGTAATTGTGACATTGTTTTGTGCATCAATAAAATAGTCAGTACCTTCCACTAGTATATCAATGCCGTTTGCAATGCTTGCCAATGTGTTGCCATTAAGAGCCATCGTCGTCATCACATCTGCACTATTAGCAGCATTTTTATCAAAGCTTGCTATAATAGGATTAATTGTACTATCAACAGCTGTAACATTGTAGCTTTCAGACATTACTTGACTTGCTAGCCAGTCATCCTTAATAGCAAGTGCCTTAATCGTCATTGCATGGTCAATTTCAATTGGTTCATTGTAGACAGCACTATGAATCGTTGGCTCATTTCCATCTGTTGTATAATAAATAGTAGCTCCCTGCGATTTTGAGTTTAAGGTAACTTCCGTGCCCCACGCCACATTTCCAGCAGCTACACTAGCCTGTGGTTTATATGTGCGTAAGCTCGGTTCAACCTCCTCAGTGCTATTTGTAGGACCTGAATTCCCTGCACCCCCTGCAACAAAAATGACCTTTCCATTTGCTAATGTAGAGGAAGTATGACCTAGACGACCTGTATTCATAAATGTAGAATTTGTCGTCCATGCATTTGTTTCTGGGTCATATACAGCCGCAGAATTTAGTGGTGTATAATTAGGGTCAAAGCCTCCTATTACATACACCCTGCCATCCGCCGCTGTTGCCGCAGATGTCACATATCTAGGCTGCGATAAACTAACTCCATCTGACCAGCTATTAAGGGAAGGGTTATATATTTCAACACTACCTGACATTGAGCCATTTACTGTTCCTCCTATTACCATGACATTACCGTCATCCAGTAGCACCGCACTATGTTCCCTTCTTGTTGCTTTCATTTCTGGCCCCATTGTCCATGTATTTGTAGTTGGATTATAAATCTCAGTTGATTTCAAATCCCCATCATTATGATTTCCACCACCCATTACTAATACATTCCCGTTTGGCAAAGTAACAGCTGTATGGCTAGCACGCTGTATCGACATCGGTGCACTAGTAGTCCATGTATCATTTAGTGGATCATATATTTCAGTTGATTGCAAAAATCCATCAGAGAAATTATTTCCCCCTATCACTAAGATTTTGCCATTTTGAAGTTTTACAGCTGCGTGAGCAAAGCGGGCTGTGTTCATATTCGCTGTGGTAGTCCAGCTATCCGTAGCTAAATTGTAAATCATGGATGAGGTAAGATCATTAATACCATTATTTCCACCCATAATTATTACTCTATTCTCATCTAATGGAGCAGATGATAAAAGCTGACGATTATCATTCATATTAGCAAAGACAAGCGTTTCATTAGAAAATGAGGGCATCACCAATATCAAAATTACTACAAGTATAAAAAAGCGTTTAAATTTTTCTATCATCTATCTTTCTCCTCTCTTATTTTTCTAAAATTCTTACAAAAATCATAGCATATACCTCTTATTTTTTATGTTAAGAAAAATTAACGAACGTATTAATTATCCAGCTTTTTTTAATTATAATTAAATAAAACAAGAGATTATCACGTAAAAATGGTAGTTATACCCTAAAAATCACATCGAAATAGCAGCGCTTTTATGCGCATTCTAAACTTTTTATACATATTTTTGTTATATACCTTTTATTCGGCACTTTATATATTTGCCTTCCAGATAATTTTCTTAACAATATACTTGTACAACAAACCTGTACTTTTTATGGTTAATTCTTTTTCACTTGTGAACATAAAAAATCGGAGGATGTGAAAGTAGTCTATTTAACATAGATATACTGTAAAACGAAGCAGTAACATTATCGTTTATATTTTACTTTTAAAGTGGATTTTTGATTTCAATTTGAGGTAATGATTAAAATATGCCTTGTTTAATTGCTCCATTTCAACGTTAGATGGAAAGGATTACCGTAACCCTCCTCTTTTTTCTACTTCACAATAGGCATAACTATAGAACAACCTCATCTTTTTTCATATGTTAAATATGACTTACTATTTCAGTGAAAAGGAGGGGCTCAAAATGGTTAATAGATTTGGGGGCAATTTCCCTAATAGAGGTGGCAATCGCAACAACATGGGCTTTGGTGCATGGGGTAACAATCCAATGGTTGGAGGAAACGCGCAATACCTACCAACACAAGTTGGACCAACGCAATTTACTCAACCGATTGTTTCACCAACTCGTCAATACGTGCAAACAAATGTGACAAATACGGTCGTACCACACGTTCATCCATCCCATTTAACTGTTGTTAATCGTCAAATGATTAACAATCAACATTACTTCCCGCATACGCAATCGGTGATGAATGAATGCTGTGAAACAACAACAATGTGTGGTCAGCCATTCAATCCATGCAACAATAGACGCGGTAGACGCTAAAAAATAAAATTGTGTGGGTGCCAGGCACTCACACAATTCTCATACAATTTATTAAGTTCCACAAAACGTTTTGTAAGTACAGCTGGAGGCAGGTGGTAATGTTGCGTACCGCTCTTGCTCATCCGTGTAGGCAAATGGCTGTGCCAATACTTTCAATAGCTGCTGGAAAGGAAGCAAATCGCCTTGCTCTGCTGCACTTAATGCCTCTTCCACCCGATGATTGCGTGCAATGATTGCTGGGTTATGCTGACGCATCGTTTGCTGGACAAGCTCTAATGGTTGTGCTTGTCTTTGTAATCTTTCTTGCCATCGACTAGACCACTGCTTAAATGCTTCGTTCTCTTCCACTTGTCCTAATGTCAATGCACGAAACGTATTCGTATAATCCGCTTCATTCGCTTGCATCCATTGCAATAGCTCATCTATTAACTCTATATCTTGCGGCTCCTCAGTTATAAATCCAAGCTTTAGACGCATTCCAGCTAGCCAATTCGCTTCATACAATTTTGGAAATTGCCGCAGCGCTCGCTGTGCCATTTCCACTGCTTGCTCCGAATCAGGATGAATTAGCGACAGCAAAGATTCTGCGAAACGAGCTAAATTCCAAAATGCCATATTCGGCTGGTTTTGATAAGCATAGCGTCCCTGTGTATCAATAGAGCTAAAAACAGTTTGAGGATCATATTTATCCATAAATGCACATGGTCCATAATCAATTGTTTCACCGCTAATTGTCATATTATCTGTATTCATCACACCATGTATAAAGCCTACTAATTGCCATTTTGCAAGTAACTCAGCCTGTCTTTCAATAACGCCTTCAAGCAGCTTCATATAACATTGCTCTTCATGTTGTAGTGCTGGAAAATGGCGCTCGATAGCATAATCTGCTAAAGCCTTCAGCTCCTCCCCAGTTCCCCATCTTGCGGCATATTGAAAAGTCCCTACACGCAAATGGCTCTTGGCAATGCGGGTTAATATCGCCCCTTGCAATGCCTGCTCCCGCATAATTTTTTCACCTGTCGTGACGACAGCTAAGCTGCGAGTTGTTGGGATGCCAAGCGCATACATTGCCTCGCTAATCATATATTCACGCAACATCGGTCCAAGTGCTGCACGTCCATCCCCTCCACGTGAGAAAGGTGTGCGCCCTGCTCCCTTTAGTTGAATATCAACACGTTCATTTTCTGCTGTGATATGCTCACCTAAAAGTATTGCTCGCCCATCTCCAAGCATATTAAAATGCCCAAACTGATGACCTGCATATGCTTGAGCTAAAGGCGAGCTGCCAATAGGTGACTTGTTGCCAGCAAACTCTTGCAGTGCCTCTTCACTGTGTAGCGCTGTTAAATTCAAACCGAGCGTTGAAGCTAGCTGCTCATTCACAATAACAAGCTTCGGCTCTTCCACGGGATTTAACGCCATTGCGGCAAAAAAAGTATGTGGCAGCCGCGCATAGCTATTATCAAAACGCCAGCCAATATTTATCATGGGACTCCCCCTCTCTTTATTGAAGTAATGCTAAATCGTAAATTGTATAATCACAACGATAGATGAATAAATAGCGATCATCAATTAATAAGCCTGTTGCTTTATCAATTTCTGTAGCAAAATAACTAACATCCTCACCGACAAATGTAGCTAATGGCTCGCCTGCCTGTGAGCGAATTAATACAACTTTATCTTTGCCTACTGTTAAGTTTTTCATATCATTGACCATGCGATTAATAAATGGGATAGAACGATCAAAATGTTCAATATCTACAGTTTGTGCATATTCCTCAAAAATATTTGTTAAACCATCCTCATAAGCTATTAAACTACTGCCTACATGCAGCATTTGCTTACCGCCAACCGTAATATCCAGCACCGATGATTTTTCCACCGTATTCCCTTCAGTATCCTTCATCGCAAACTTATCATCTGCCTTAATACTAACACTCTTCCCTTTAATTTGGTCAATAATTTGACTGCTTTCATCATATGTTTGAATCGTAATTTCACGTCCAATAAATTGCTCCTTTATATTGCCAAATCCCCATTGCAAAAAGTTACAGCCTGCTAATGTCAGTACCGAGGCACCTAATACAAACGCTAAAATAATTTTTTTCATATGTATCATTCTCCTTTATATTCAATACTATTTTTACGAAGCAGGGGCGAATTAGTTTCATAAAAATAAGGCTGCCTAGAAAGCAGGCTAACACGCCACGTTCCAGACAGCCAATTGATTTTAAAAATACATAAGAAACAAAAATTATTGAACTGGAATCCAAATTTCAGAAACTAAATCTTCTTTAAATGGATTCTCATCAGAATATACTTCTAGCTCTGCTGTTCCTACAGGCTCATACGGATTGGATGGGAACCATTCTGAATAAATTTTCTTCCAAGCATTTTGCATAGCATCAGGCATTGGACCAACTACTTCAAAAACAACCCATTTTGACGCTGGAATTTCCAATGTTTCAAAATGGCTAGGTGCTTCAGCACTCGTAGCAGCAGCAATCCAATAATCAATCATATTGCTTGCATCCTTTTGTGGCAGACAAACACCTAACACACCTTTTATGTCTCCATCGTTTAGCTGAAATAGCTCTTGGTCTGTACCATTGGCATTGACTTCATCCCAAAATCCAGGAATCCCTTGTAAATTCTCACCATTTGAACAGTTATATGTTCTTTTCACACCTACTACTTGAAACGCTTCTTTTTCAACAATTTTGTACTTCATCGGTTCTGCTCCTTTCAAACTCACCTGTATAACGAGGCGGTTATATGCTTGAATCGCATATGATTTTTTGCGTGCATCACTCGGCGTCACGCCATGCTGTTTGCGGAATGCCTTCGTGAATGCTTCAGGAGAATCGTAGCCATATTTGTAGGCAAGGTCGATAATTTTATGCTCTGTCATCAATATTTCTTGTGCTGCCAACGTTAAGCGACGTTTTCTTATATAGTCAGCAATTGTCATATCTGTTAATAACGAAAATGTTCGTTGAAAATGATACACCGAGCAATTAGCTTCACACGCGATTTGCTCTATCGTTATATTTTCTAACAAATGCTCCTCCATATAATGAATTGCCCTTTGAATCGACTCTATCCAACTCATAATGTCCCTCACTCCTTGCTTCTAGCATACAGCCAGCTAACCGCCTCGTCCTGTCATTTTGTGCTGACATTGGACTGGTTTGAAAGTTTTTCGATTAAATACGCTTCAACTCCACGCATCATATCCAATGCACCATCTGATTTATTTGAACAAACAACTACTTTGCTAGCTAAGCTTGGATAGTAAGCCGAATGAAAGCTAACACCTGGATCATAGCCCATTATATGATATTTAAAAATGGCGTTATTTGCTTTTTTAATCCATACACCGTAGCCATAATAGCTATCTTCATTCACTTGTACGTGTGGAGATAGTAATAGATTAGTTGAATTTTCAGTCAAAAGCTGATAATTCATAAGTGCATCCCACAGCTTTGCCATATCGCCAACTGTGACAAATGCACCTCCATCCGAGCCACCTTTCACCGGAACAGAATAAATATTTGTTTTCCAAGTGCCATCTAGTTGCTCTATATAGCCTAGCGCTGTATTAGCTGGAAGGCAATCTAACGAAAAATAACCAGATGCATGCATACCTGCTTTATCAAAAATAGCTGTTTGCACATAATCACTAAAATTCATTCCCGTTGATTTTTCCACGATTAACCCTAATAAAATATATCCAGCATTATTATAATGAAACCTCTCCCCTACTGGATATTTCATTGGCTGATGTTGAAATAACGGTAAAAAATCGCACAAATTCCTCATATGGTACATCGGATTTGTCACCCATAACTCTTCAAAATCCTCCATCACTTCCTCATCAAAATAATCAGGTATACCTGAAGTATGTGTTAATAAGTGATGAATTGTAATCTCTTGGTCGAAGGCTGAAAAATCATAGTGTAGACAGTCATTAAGCTTTGTATGAAAATGTAGCTGCCCTTTTTCAACAAGCTGGCAAATAGCGATTGTAGTGAATAGTTTACAGCCTGATGCAATACCAAAACGAGTTGATGCATTATTGACAATCTGCTCTGAGCGATTGGCATAGCCAAAGCTTTCATTTAGTCTATTATCACCTTCTGCTACAAATACTGTACCCGAAAAATCAATATTCTTTATTATTTGCTGTAGCTGTGTCTGCATAGTCAGTCAACCGAAGTACAAATTTCAATATAATGCCCATCTGGATCTGCTACATATGCAACTGTCTGTCCCCATGGCTTCACGACAGGCTCCTTTACCACGGTTACCCCTTGTGTACGCAGCGTCTCAATTGTTGCTTGTACATCGTCTACAACAAAGCCAATTTCAAATGTTTGTGCGTCTGATAAGACGTTTGGTACATCTAGCCCAATTTCCTCTCGAACAGAGTCACGCGTATTAATGGATAATATCGTTGCCCCTGTATCAAACTCCACATATGTTCCTTGCTGCATTTTAACAGGCAATCCTAAAATATTTCGATAAAAATGTATCGTTTCCTCAAAATTATTGACATACAAAATGACATATTTCATTGTTAATTCCATTTTCTTTTCCCCTTTCATGTAACAGCACCATTATAGCATTAATTATAAAATGGTATGTGTTGTTAATTTTGGTATTGACTAAAAATTTTTTAATACTAATAATTAGATAGAGAAGGAGCTAGACAATTTATGTACAAAAAATTTAGCTATTTTATATTATTTTTTATTAGTATATTTGCAATTAATTTAAGTATAGGCGAAAGGAGCGAGGTCAACTATATTACAACACAGAAAGATGACATTCCTATTTTAGATTCTCACAACGCAACAGTCGGTTTTCTAAAAATCAACCAAACATATAAGGTCAATAGTGAGGAGCAAAATTATTGGAAAATCAACTTTGGCAACGGTACTGGCTACATTGAAAAAACCCAAACAATTTTGACATCACAAAGGCAAAAAACACCGAAGGACTATAAATCAAAAAGGACCATTATTTTAAACGATAATGTCATTGTTTATGAAAAGGCATCGTCAAATGCCAAACAGCTAGCGGTTATCAACAAAAACCAACGCTATCCGATTGTCGCTAATCATTTTTTCAACTGGTATAAGGTGCGTGTCGGTGACAAGGTTGGCTATATTCACAAAGAGCATACGGAAAAGGATAATGGCATTCCCATTTTAATGTATCATCATTTATTACCAGATGGCGAAAACAAAAAGTTCCGCGAAATATCGGCTGTGACATCTGTTGAGAATTTCGAGGAGCAAATGAAATGGCTCTATGACAGTGGCTATCAAAGTATTTCTCTACAAGAGCTAGAGCAATTTTTAAATAAGGAAATTAATTTGCCAGGCAAAGCTGTTGTCATCACCTTTGATGATGGGCTCAAGTCCAATTACTTATTTGGCTACCCTATTTTAAAAAAGTACAACTTCACAGCAACCGAATTTTTAATTACGAGTAGAATTCATCTTGATACAACACCTGAATTCAAACCAAATGCCATTCAAACATTGAGCATGGAGGAAGTAGAGGCGATGAAGGATGTATTCGACCTTCAAAGTCATACACATGACCTACATACAACGAGCGAAACTGGCAGAAGCGATGTCGTTCTGAAAGATGCTGAGGAAGTGAAGCAGGATTTCCTCGCAAATCAGTACATCACGAACGCCCGATACATGGCCTACCCTTTCGGTCAATATAGCAGAGAAACGATTGACATTTTAAAAGAGCTAAATATGACAATGGCATTTACTATTAAGCATGGCAAGGTGAAAATCGGTGATCATCCATATAAGCTAAAACGCTTAGCGATTAATTGTGATCATACATTGGAGGAGTTTATTGGGATGGTGGAGAACTAGGAGGGAAATAAATGAATATACGACTTGGAAGTAGCTATTCCGCTTATACAGCGAAATCTGAAAATACAAATCGCTTAACCGAAAATTTATTGCTAGCAAACCACAAAAAATCAAAAGCCAAATACGAAATCAAAAAAGAAAATGGCTACATCCGCCATTATGTCACAAAGGCAAATGGTGAGGTCATCATGATTAAAGAAACAAAGCTGCCTAAATCCGAGGAAAATGAGCATAGCACTGGCGAAATAAGAGATATGCTGATGCAGCAGCTTACGAAAATGTTGGATAAAGAGCAGTTTTCCACATTGACTAAAACAGGGTTGGCTGGACAGAGGGAGAAGCAGCTTCAGAAATATGTGACAGGTATTTAATAGTAACCCCCTTCCTTGTGTGACTTAGGAAGGGGGTTACTACGATATTTTGACTGCAAGACCCTTAGAAAATAAATACTGTTCCGCTTTTTCAATTCTTTCTCCCGTATGTTTTACAAATAATTCGTAACGTCGCTTTAACCATTCAAACGTTCTATCTCTGATATGTGAGTCGTCTGCTCCGTATATTAATGGAACTGTCTTAGTAAAAGAGTCAAAGCATAATAAGGCCTCAAAGCATTCTAAATATTCAATTTCCTTGTTAGAGACATTTTGATAAGCAGCTAATAGAGGTTCTTTGAAATCCATTCCAAACCAAGAGTATCCTAATACAAGCGTATTAGCTATATCAAAACGATGGTCTCCTAGAAAGGCTTTTTCCCAATCTAAAATATACAATTTGTTATCATTCGTCATTATCGTGTTCCAAAAATGATAATCCCCATGATTTAGCACCTCGCTAAATTTTACACCTTTGAACGATTGCTCAATATTTTTCAGTATCTTTCTATAAATTGGGTCTTCAAAGCCCGTAACTCTATTCTTTAAGCTTTCAATACAGTTATTTAACTGGTCATTTTTAAAATACTCATTATTTAACCCCTGCACATCAATTGAATGAATATGGGCTAGTGTAGAACCAAATTTTTCAAACGTCTCCCTCATCTCATTAGCACTCGAAATAATGTATTTGTCCAAAGTAACTCCCTCGACATGTTCCATTAACAAAAGCCTATTTTCTTTATCTTCAAAATAAAGAGTTGGAATATTTATGTAGTTATTCATAGATTCACTCTTTAAAATATGTAGTTCTTTATTAAACGACACACGATGACTAAATTTTTTCAGCACAACTCGCTTAGAAAATTCCTCTGCTTTATTAAAAAAGCTAAGATGAAACATCGTTATGTCATTATTAAAGCCATCATTATTTGTTTCTACATTATTAATCTCAACTACAGTCTCTAGCCCTGTATTTTTTAAAATCAATTGTTCAATCGCTTTATTCAAATTACCTACCTCCAATTAATAACATATTGGATTACATCATTTAATCTGCAATAAAAAGCCACGCTCCATGAACATGGCTTCATTTAGAAAATGAGAATTGTTATTTAGTAAGGACCAAAATACTTAATTAAACGGTTCATAGTTTTTTAATTCATCAACTGTCACTGATTTACCATCGATGGCTCTAAACTCAACCTGACGCACATTGCCATGAGCAAAATAAGTATATTCGATATTCTCTTCATCCTTAAAAATAACTACTACATAAAAGGTTGGTAGCTTTTTCCCCCATACTCCCTTAATTAACTTAATTTCTTCTTTTTGATAGCCCTTCTCTTCAATAAGGTATTCTGTTACTCTGTTGGCAAACATAACTTTATTACTTTGTACATAAAGAACGGGTAAAATTATAATTGCAATAATAAAAACTATCAAATACTTTTTCTTCGTCATTTTCACCACTTCCCTTCAGTTAAATGGCCTCTAATAAAAAAAGAGCTTATGACTCATTAATCAATCCTCATAAATGGAGCTTATTTGAATTTTTCACAAGAACCATGTCTTGCTCTATAAGTAGCATTAGTTTTTTACACCCTTATAATTTACATTATATCAAATAAACTCTAATTAATGGCCAATTCCGCTATATAACCTAAAGAAATTAAATATACACTTTCTAACATTTACTCTCATAAGAAAAAAGTCACACCTAGTTAGATGTGACTTCAATTATTAATACAAAATCATTAAATGTTCTCCTATATCCCCATTCTTCCTTAGTTTTCAAGTCTATACTTTTAACATGAAGCTATTTCAGCAAAAGTATTTGCAGACATGTTCAATGCGAATTAAAATACGATTTTGTGTAGTGCAACTTTACATTCTAATGCTTTCCCGAAAAACGCAAAAAGCCTTGAAAACCAAGTATATCAAGGTTTCAAGGCTTTTTGTATGTCGGTCAGATACATTCAAATTCGACCTATTTACGTCCCCAGTAGGATTCGAACCTACGACCTACCTAAATAGACGTACTTAAAAGCTTTATATATCAATAAGATTAAATTACATTCTTCGAACTTAGTACGATTAGTATATATTGTACATTTTATAGTCTAATTTATAAGATTACAAGAATAATCTATAATAGGATTCATAAATAACCTATTTAAAATTCTAGAATCCCATAATAACTATTTTCTTGATGTCATTAAACATCTAACACCCCCTCCTACTTCATTTACAAAAATTCCTCTTTTATATTTCACACAATCGATTATAGAAGCATCATTTTTTGTTGTTCCTTACACACGTCCTTCTTCAATTGCACTCACAGCATAACCAATGTTCGTAGCCCCTCCTCATTTTTAGCCAGTACAATAAGGTCGAGTGTTTGCTTAAAGGTATTCTTTGGATATATCTCTCTTCTCTATTGCCATTTCCCCAATTATTGCTGTTTTTTTCTTTTCCAAAACAATACAAAAAAACCTTCTCAATTTGTTATGTTTTACAACACACAATCAAAAAAGCTTGATATTCCTAACTTTACTTCAACTTTTATAAATGCTAAATCACTCACAAACCTAAGGCGTTCCTTCACGTGTTGCTATTCTAAAAGATGTGCCACAGCCACATGATGCAAGAGCATTTGGATTATCAATGGTGAAACCACCGCCCATTAATGATTGCTTGTAAATATTATTAAATCAACGTTTGTCGATGTTTTGATAGATTGTAAACCACAGAGTGAATTGTGTATCCCATGCCTCTATGATTGTGTATATCGCTGATTCAATTATACCCTAACTATCAGAGATAAACCATTACTAGATATAGTTAGTTGTTTCATTATTGACATCAATTCATGTGAGTGCAACAGGTTGCATATCAATAAAAGATTACAATCACCATTCCACTACTTAAAATCCAATATCATACTCAAGTTTAGGCTTCCACTTAGCTCTACTTAGAGACTCTGCAAATCCATACATAGTATTTAAAAAGTTCGCTCTTTGGTGTGGGGTTTTTCCTGTTCTTATAATTATCATTTCTTTTAGTGGATGATTACTTTCAATTAGATACTCATTACGCTTATACAATCGTTGCAAAAGATGGTTTTCAGGTAGTCGAGCAAACTTCCCATTAGCTTCCCCTCTATTGCAATCCTGACAGCTTAGAACTAAATTCCAAACACCATTTAAGTCTAAATCATGTGTACTGTTGAACTGTGTTGAGAGCGGCACAAAATGGTCTATGTCACAAGTATTCAATTGGTTACTTTCAATTGAAATCGGTCTATAGCAATAGAAGCATTTTCCCTTTTGATACCCGTTTAATGGTTTTCTAGCAGAAGTTAGATTGATTCTTTCATGTGACAACATGAACTGCTTTGGTGTCATAGGCTTTATAAAGAAAAACTGCTCAAGGTCTGTATCAAACTGAACTTCTAGTTTTGGATTTCGTTCAGTCCATGCGTTTTCAACTAAGTTCCATCTACCTTCAATTTCACTAAAAATATTTTCTTTTTGGGAGCTTTCATTCAAAAAAAATATACCATCAGTCAAGGTAATTCCTAAAGTCTTTCCTTGTATGGACTTCTCATAAAATTTTTTATCAAGCTCACCATTAGGAATGTTATGAAAAGCATCTATCACATTGTTAAACCCTACTTTTTCAGTAATCTCAAGTAACTGTTCCCACATAATTTGGTTTTGATGAAATAAATCCAGAGCACTAATAAACTTAGATGACTGACTTGTTATTTGTCGTTTCCCATTCCCAATATGCTCTAACATATACTTTGCAAATATAGGGGATAATTCTTCTAAGCTCACAAAGCTTTTGTTACTCTCACCTAATTCAAGTAATGTTTTAGCGAACGCAAATTTATAAGTTGCAACATTTTTACCAAATAAGTAAATCGAGCGGAAATACGATTCCAAGGTATCATCATTTTCTAAGTAATTATTCATCTAAACACTCCATTGAAAATAGGTTACTTATCCTCTACATCAATTAAATAAATTGCCTTTTCAAATCCGCCACGTTTAGCCTTTTTCTGCTCACGAATGGCTTCTAGTTCTTCATAACTTACACCTAATGCACTGATAGCTGTATGTACTAGTTCTAAAATATCTGCTAATTCTTCAACACTTTCTTGGACGTTATCTGCCCCATAAAACTCTTTAGCTTCTTCAATCATCTTCGCCTTTACTTCCTTTAGAAGCTCACTAGACTCCAATATTCTAGCATTATAAGCTAACCCATCTGCTTCGATAATCTCTAAAATTTTATCTCTTACTAATTTATTATATACAGGCATCATCCTTAACTCCTTTAACATATAAATTAAAACCTTACTTCCCTTATTGCACTCGAAAACTTCTCTTTTAATAAAAATATAATTATCACATATGAGAGAAAAATACCTGCTATCACACTACTCGTAGCAAGTATCTCTCATAATAATACTACACACCATTTTTATCCATCATCTAAATTATTCTCGAAATAAAAAAGTGCTGGTTTCTATTGAAACACACAATCAGCATATATTTTGTTAAGTTGTTTCACCTTTGAATAGGTATTTAGAGATTGTTATATAATTTCTAATGTTTTCTTCATATATTCTTTAAAAGCATCATTTTTCCAAAAACCTAGTCGTATACCATCAATGCCTCTAGTCATCAAAATATAATAAATATTCAATACAAATAAAGTAAACTCTTGTGCATTTTCTGGGCTTTCATCTTCTTTAGAGAATTTTCCATTTACATTATGAAAGTTCTCTGGATTCCCATATAATCGCCCCTCAGTGTCAACTTGAAGGTCATTTCCTACTAAAACGCCCACTTTATTTAAATCAATACCTTGCACTGCAAAAACAGAGCCAATTTGCTCTTCAGCATCTTCCTCATCTGAATAAACCCAATTTTCCTGAGTGGAATTCCATCTTCGTTTTATATCACCTTCATGCCAATGGGTGATTGAAGAATCTTTACCGTCAGCCTGTTTCCAAGGTTCAACTAACCCACCTAATATACGATTAATATGTTCAGGATTAAAATTTCTGTCTTCCTCTATCCAGTCAATTAAATTCTTTAACGGCTCTGTTTCCAAATATCCAAAATAAGCATCCATATCTTTATCTTGGAATACATATCTATCAAATTTAGGATTGAAATTCGTTTGTTCTAATAAGCCCGTATCCTTATATAAAAGATATTTTATACCATTTACAAAATCATCTGATGTATAGCTTTTTCCTGCTGGTGCTTGAATTCTAAACTGTGTCTTTAAGTATCTCTTTTCAAAATCTTTAGTAGCTTCATTGAATTGAATACGTGTCATGTTAGCAGGTCGAATAGCTTGTAATATGTCATACATTAAAACAATTTGGCTACCCATTTTTTTCAAACACTCCAAATGATTGCTATCATTAACAAATCTGCCTTTATACACTTTGTTAAAACTCACCATTTGTTTAGAGAACTTTCTAGAAAGCTTATGGGATTCATCAACAATAACAACATCATAATTGTCATCCGCATTAATTAGTTGTATTGAAGTTGCAATTGTAAGGTTACTACTCTTCATTCCGTACACTCTAAAGATATCTTTTGCTGTTTCAATCCAATTGCGTTGTAAAACAACTGCTATCCTCTTATTAGGTTGCTCTTTTAAGAGCATAGCTACTAAATGAGTTAATAATACAGTTTTTCCTGTACCTGCATCACCATTAATCACAAAATCTTTATCTTGATTTAAATTTATTTCGTTTAGTAAATCTATTTGCTGTTCCGTTAATTGTTTAATTGGGCTATATTTTACTAGTGCATTAGTGCGTAGTTC
Organism: Lysinibacillus louembei; assembly: GCF_033880585.1. NCBI lineage: Bacteria > Bacillati > Bacillota > Bacilli > Caryophanales > Bacillaceae > Lysinibacillus > Lysinibacillus louembei. The sequence continues at coordinate 2,552,467 of NZ_CP137624.1, read as the reverse complement.
CGCCAAAGAAGGAGTGTTTACCCATTCATTAGGATATAATTCTTTCTCCCAGAAAGGTAAAATAACTTCTAAAGAAACTTTTTCTCTTTCTCGGTAGTTATTTACACTATTACCATTGTTCCGATTGATAACTTCACCATTATCATACTGAACTTTAGACTTTGGATTATCTGCAATAAAGTAGGTAATAAGCTGACTTTCTACATCATCTAAAGCTGAACCATTGAAATAAGATGAGATAAGAATGCATACTTGGTCGAAGGCTGCTGCATTAAATTTGCCCTCTTTACTATTATAATGTTGCTTATTTCTTTCAATAAAATGTTTCGTTTGTCCAATATAAATTTTCTTAGATTTCGTTCCTCTGTATATATAAACAACATTGCCGTTTTTCAGGATATTTTGTTCAGGTTGGCGAAGTTTATCAAAGTCTTCTAGTTCCCCATTTTTTACTTTCAATGTTATACAATTATACTTAGCCACTATTTTATTCACTCCAGTTGATTTATTTTCCATTAAAACTATCGAGATTTTGGCATATTAAAAGAGTAAAAATCAATTCCACCACATCTAATTCTTATATTAATTGTAGTTAATGAAATTTCTATTTACAATGTAATTATTTTAAAATACAATTATATCGTATCGTGAGCTACTTCAATTTGTGTAGATGTAACAGGTCACACATTAATAGGGAAATACTCAATCTTAATATCGGAAAATCCCCCCTGCTTGACCCTTGCCGTCTAATTCTCCAAACGTCCATCCAACACACTTTTGACCTTCGCTGACAAATAAGTCAGCTTGACCTCTAGGAACAGACTACAAACAAAGCTCCACCCCCCTCTGACAATCCACCAGTCACTCCTGTATCACGACTGAAATAAAATCGCTGTTTTACTTGTCAATCCATAAAATTTTAATGTGCCATAAAGCCCTATAAATCAAGATTTTCGTCTGAATATACCTAAACGTAACCTTCGCAAAACCTCAACTAAATTTCTACAATGTATCTATCACTAATTGCAATTGCTAAAAAATCTGATTTCTTTATCCTATGTCGCTCACAAAAAGCGTCTAGCTGCTCTATCAGCTAATCATTGATAGACTCTTCTTTATTGAAATGCTCTGAATATCACCTAAAATACCTAGAGAGCCATATATAACACTTTGGCTAACCATTTGTTGTTGTGTTAGATGCTTCAATACTTTGATTCCCTCATATGTAAATCCACAAGCAATATTATTATTCTCTGACTTTATTATATCCTCTATTTCAGTATTGATAATATCAATATTACCATTGACATCATATTGCATGGTTAACCATAAGGAGCAATTCCTATAATCCTTTTTATCTATCAAAACATACTGTCCCTTGTATTTAGTGCTATCGTATTCATAGCTGAATGAAGAAAACACCTGCTTTAACTTTGTTTCTCCAATACCACTTTCTCTTGCCACCTACTTCATGTTCATAGTTTTATGACCTTGCTCTATATCTAATTTGACACCATTTAATATTAGTATTGTTACAACTTTTCTATTTCCACATTACTTATATTTTTAAAAGAAAAAGAGCATATCATATTGATATACTCCCCATCCATCAAATAGTTTATTTATATATAAGTGATTTGACTTCTATTTTTAGAATAAATTCATCACATCATATTATTCTATTTTCTTCTTTTTGCCATCCAAACCACCGAATTACTTGCTGTGCAACTATATCTAAAAATACAGAAAAATCTCCCATATTTTCCTCAGGACATTCTCCACCCTTAGTTCTATAATTGGTTTTAGCATGTGATAACTTATTTCTAGTTGCGGTTATACTCTCTACTATTTCTAAAAAAGCTTCTTCAATTTGTTTTGAATTACTATTTAAAGTTATTTTTTGCGTCTTCTTCAAATTACTAGGTGCAAGCTTGACAAGCTCATAAATATCACAACAATTTTCTACTGTTATTTTAAAAGCTTGATAGTCTTTTTTACTCTCATTGTGCTGTTCGAATATTTTACCAAGTTCTAATATAAAATCTGAATCAGGTAAAAAAACTCTTCTATTCGATAATTTATTTGTAGCCTTTTCTATTAGGTCTTTTCGAATTACAGTTTGCGATACATATTCTATTACTCTACAAAAACTTAAAATTCTATGTTCTGCAAATGTAGTATTGAATCCCCTTGCATAGATATCAATTACTTCTTTCATACCTTTTCCATATAATAATGGTCTTAATCTTATCTCACGTTCAGGCTCTTTGATATCTTCTTCCTCAGCAAAAAAGTTCAAATCTACTAGAGGATGATATTTTAGTTCTATATTAAACATAGTTTTGATTTCAAAAAAGTAAGCTAAATAAATTTCCTCTATATGTTCTTTTTGTATATAAGGACTGTAAATACATACATACATACATGTCATCTTTATAATAAGGTGCTACAAATTTATTATATGCATCTTCTTCTACTATTTTGAGATTAAAACTATTGAACCCTTTTGTAAGACATACTATATACTCTATCTCATCAAGAATTATATCTGCACTATAAGCATTTACGGTTGTTATTGTTTCATAAAAATCTCCTGTTGTCGTTACTCTTACTAAAGCTTCATCTTTAGTCAAAAGTGTATAATCATTTATAAAATTCGCCGTTTTTACTTTTTGAATATTGAACACTAAATCTTCAAACTTACATTCTATTGAATACCTTGTTAAGGGGAGATAAACTGTTAATAATGTGGAGTTACTTAAAACAATGTCGGTCTCTTTTTCTGAATGAAAGATAGATAAATTATTATAATAACAATCTATAAATTTATCAGAACAATATCCTTTAACATCTATGTACTCCTCTTCAATATTACTATTTTCAAATTTCATTACATCACCACTATTCTTATTCTTTCATGAGTAAAAGAATGATTTTACATTAATAGAAAAAGAGAGCAAGTTTCTGCTCTCTTTCATGTAACATTATGCGATTAGTATAAACGATTTTCTCCACTTGGAAGTATTATAAATTTACGAACTTGGTTCGGAAGCCTAATAACCATCAAACGGCTATTCAAAATACGATTTATTAATACTTCTAATTTTAAAATAATTATTAGGTTCAAATGCTTGAAGGACAATGGATTTATCAAAAATTACTCCTAACAAGTTACTATATCTTTCATTTGATTTATAATATTTCCACCGTACAATTTCCCCAGGTATATTAATAAAGTCTTTATTTTTAAATATTACTACTAAAGCATTTTCACACTCTACCACTGTACCAAATGATGTACCTGCACCAGCTAAAATATCTCCTTTCCATTCCATGAAGTTAATATATCTAGACCTAAAAGCCAATTCTCCATTCCCAAAGTTTTGTACGGTTACTTCTTGTAATTGTCTACTATCAACAACTCTATATATTTTGTTATTATTAGCCCAACTTATATTGGAATGATATACATTTTCATCATTTTTCCGAAAAATCTGTGAATCTTCATAAATTTTATAGTCATTATAATTCCATACGCCTCTTTCAATGGGCTTATTTAGAATAAAGCTTTCTTCTATTGGAGAAGTATTATAAATACTATTTTTTAGCCAATCAACTTTATTCGATTGTTTTTTTATTATATGTTTAACTTCATTTGTCTCATTATATTTTTTTTGAGGCATTACAAATTCAAATACCCCCTCTTCACCTCCAGCTAATGCAACATTCCCATAATTTCCAATACTAATATCAAAAAAAGGCATATCAAATATCTTTTCATAATATTTTTCTTTGGTTAAAGTATTTGTATGAATATTATTTGAATCTACCAAAATCTCTTTCAAATTGCATAAAAGTAATCCCTCATCAGTATTTAAAAGTAAATCATCATTATATGAATCTAAGGAAATAATTAAATCATTAGTAGAAATCCAAAATTCCCTTACTTTATATTTTTGAATTTCACTTTTTCTGAGATTTATTTTTGAACTCTCTTTCATATCTTTATTATGAACATTTAAAAGTATAGAATTTATATTTCCTCTAAAAAATTTATAAATATTATTATCTTTCATTTTATAGCTCAAATCATTCAACAAGTATTCCCAATCGTAAATTTCCAACGTTCCTTCAAAAGTCCATAAAAATAAAGCATTGTACTTAATTAAATAATCCCAGTATTCTCCTTCAATTCTAATAGATATACTTTTCATTTAAATTTCACATCCTTGCCCTTGCAAAATTCGTCTCATTTGTGTTTTAGTTATAATCTCGTCCTTAACCCATTGTTTAAGTATTTTAGCGTTAGGTTTATCATTTACAGAAAATCTATAATCGATTGGATAACCGTGCCACTGAAAATTATTGGCACTATCTAGGAATTTCGCTATTTTTACTTCTTCATTTCTTGTATTAATTCCCAAAAATTCATTACGACTGTTAACTCTATGTACTGACCAACCCTTCACGTTATCTATTATCCAATTCTCATTACACATTAATGTAAATGAATCGAATTCTTCATTTTGATTAACTTGCCATATCGATTTATTATTATTTTGTCGAATTCTATGTTGATTTGAAAAAATATAAGTATAGTTTTTAAAAATTTTTATTGGATGTTGATTTGACACTGTATCACCCTCACCTATGATTTATTTAAAAAATAATTATTCAAAATACCTAATTAAAGGTTTTGACTTATTATTAAACCATTCCATTACTCTTTCTCCCTAATTATTAATTTCTTTAACTCTTCTATATTCAATACATTATCCTTCCTTCTATGCACCATTCGATGACAATTTGCACATAAAGGAACTAAATCCGTTTTAGGATTTATTTTTACAGCTTCTTCTAATTTACTTAATGGTTTAATATGATGAATTTCTATAAAATCTGTTCCTCGTTCTCCATATACATCTTCAAAATTAAATCCACAAGCATAGCAATTCAATCCCTGAATCTCAATTGCTTTCTTACGATTCTTTGGGTCACGCTCATATTTATTTACTAAGTACGCTTTCTTAGTTCCCTCTATTCGATTTCCTTCCTCCACTTGTTGAGCTTCAATATCTGATTTTACAATCTCAAATAGCTTTTCTGATTCAGAATATACATTTAATAACCGTACAATTTCATCATACTCTGTCCCTTTTCTTTGTAGAATTTCTATTACTTCGTGGAATACTTTTCCTTGGAATACGCCTCTATAATCTGATTTCATACCTAGATAGTAAAGGATGTTCGCTGCATCTCTACCATGATTAGTTTCTGGTCTACCAAGTATATTAACATCAAGCCATCTATGAGTTTGGTTATTTAATAAATGTTCATAAATAACTCTTCCCTTTAAATCTTCAGGATAATAATTAAACTCTCTTTCTCGACCACTTGGTTTCAAAGACGGTAAATCATAGCATATATCTTCTACTTCATAGCCAAATTCACTTAATCTAGCTTTAGCAATCTCTAACTCTTCTTTTGTAAACAAAGGTCTAAATTTCTCTTGTAATATCACAGCTTCAGTGGATAAATCCAATCGATTAAGTTCCCATAATTTCTCAAACCTTGTAGAAGTTCTATGAATCAGTTTTTTCGCAACAGAGTACCCACCTTCATTTGCTAACATTTGGTTAAAAATATGAGGATTGTAACCTATACTATTAGCACTTTTCGCTGCATTTAATAAAACCTTATGTAATTCTTTTTGTAATTGGTGATGTTTCTCAGACATTCAAATTACCCCTTTCTTTCATTTAGATATACGGTCTTATAGATTCCACAGCTACTAAATATACATACAATTATACCTTTCATTAAAAGTACCTTTATATAATAAAAAAACGATATAAACATTAAGTTTTTATCGTTTCTTCATCTTTCTTTGGTAGAAATGTAGTTAATGTATGCTTCTTCTTTAATACAAAAAAATCCGCCCTGCTGCCGTTGTTAGGAATTAACAAGAAGTAGTATTCTCTTACCTACTGATTTGCCTTTTTCAGCAATGATATATCTACGTTTCATCTCACAATCAGTCGCTCGATGTGCAGAATGAATATCGTGTGAGTGTATTGGTCACAATTCTATATGAAGTTACCTTACCATTTCGGAAACCATGCCCCCTACTATCTGTTCACATGAAGCTTAGGAAGAGTTCACAGATACCTCCAAAGAAATGAATTAATCTAACTCACAAAAATACTCACAGGGTGGTTCGGTTCTACCTCTTCTCAGATGGAATGTGTAGTTACAATGACCTACAACTTTAACTATTCTTATACATGTTTCGATATTCTCATAAAATTCTTTTGAATTCCTCTTACTAGTGATTAGATAAAATCAAAGTTTAAAGTCTACAAAAAATATTAATATTCCAAAAAAGTTATTAAAATGGTATATTAATATTACCAAAGGAGGAGATTTGTAAGTGAAGGCTTTTGACCCAAAACCAGAAGTATTACGAATTGAAGAACTTGTCTTAAAAGTTAAGACAGGTGATATTAAATTACCAAAGTTTCAACGTCCGTTTGTCTGGAAGAAAAAAGACATATTAAGTCTGCTAGATAGTATTTATAAAGGCTATCCTATAGGAAGTATTTTACTTTGGTTCACTAAAGAAAAATTAGCTAGCGAAAGAAACATTGGTGATTTTAAAATTGATGATAGAAGTTTAGAATATCCTACAAATTATTTGTTAGATGGGCAACAAAGGCTTTCTACATTATGTGGTGCACTTTTTTGGAATGGCTCTGACCTAAAAAGTATGTGGAATATAGCATTTGATTTAGAAAAAGAAGTATTTATTCATCCCGAAAGTAATTCAAAACCTGAATATCTCCCTTTAAATAAAGTTATAGGAACAATGGACTTTATTAATGAATGTCGTAAAATAGAAGCTTTACCAAATAAAGATAAATATATTAAAAATGCAGAACGTTTATTACAGGCTATCAAAGATTATAAAGTCGCTGCTGTAACTATTGGTGATATGACAGTTCATGAAGTAGCTCCTATTTTTGAACGAATTAATAGTACAGGTCGTAGATTAACTATTGTTGATTTAATGCGAGCTGCTACTTGGAGTGGTGATTTCGATTTAAGTGACACTATACAGAAAATAAGAGAAGTTTTAAAACCTAAAAATTTTGAAGATGTTTCAGAAGCTGATATATTAAAAAATATTTCATCTGTAATGGGCTATGGTATTAATAAAGATGATATGGATAAATTAAGAGATTGCACTTCTTCAGAGTTGAAAAATGCCGCACTTAAATGTGTTGAAGCTTATAAACATGCTGTTGATTTTTTAACTTCTGAATTACCAATAACTTCATCTTCTTATTTACCTTATGGGCTACAACTAACCCTATTAGTAGAGTTCTTCAACATTTGTCCTAGCCCAACTGTACAGCAAAGAGATGAATTAAAAAAATGGTTTTGGCGTACTGCTTTTAGCAGATATTTCGCTTCATTTAACACCGCTCAATTAACCAAGGATTTGGAAGAAATTAGAAGTTTCGCAAATGGAAATACAACTACTCTTAATTTCTCAACGCCTATTGACTTTAAAAAATTTGTCTTTGATGATTTTAAATTAAATAAAGCCAATAGTAAGTCCTTAGGTTTATTATTAGCTTCAAAAAAGCCTCAAAGTCTACTTGATGGTTCAGTAATTAATATCGCCAATGTTTTAGCTGTAATCAACCGTCATGAATATCATCACATTTTCCCTAAAGCATATTTAAAAAACACAAATATTTCCGATAAAGAAGCAAATTATCACTCAAACATTTGCCTTTTAAATTTGATTAACAACAGAACTATTTCGGACAAAAAACCATCGATTTACTTTAATACAGTGTTAGATTCTTTAGGAGACTCTGCAGCTGATATTTTAGAAAGCAATTTTATTTCTCAAAAGGCACTTGATGCAGCTTTAGTTGACGATTATTCCAAGTTCCTTGAGTTACGTTCAGAAGATTTAATCAAGCAAATGAAATTATTATGTGAATAGGTATTAAATTATATCCGATAATTCATCTATATAAAAAGGATTCAAACTGTAGACATAATCGAAGAATTTTGAATATGTCTACAGTCTAAAATTAAATTTTACATTTTTGAACAATAGAAAAAGAGAGCAAGTCTCTGCTCTCTTTCATGTAACATATGCGATTTACTCCACTAGGTAGTATTACATTTTTACGAACTTGATTCAAACACCTTCTGAGGACTAGTATATACCATATAGTTGCATAATGAAATGATAGTTCTCAAAATAAGGACTCTCATTAGATGCAGCGTTTTGTAATTCTAAACGAGTTACAGCGCAATTCGTTCATAATTTTTTAGGTATACCACTTCTCGATATTTCTTAATTATCCCCATTATAAACTAATTAAGGATTTTTGTGGAGTTAACTACAAATCTATGTAAAAGAAGTGCTTTCCTTTGAATATTATCATTTAATTCGATGTGAGTGTAATAGGTAGCTCCAATTCTTCATTCACCTTCATCAAATTATCGCTAACTACGCCCCCTACCTAAGCCTTGTTATATGACGCTTGAAATGGCTCTACGACAAGACTACAACCTTCTCTGACCAATGTTTCACCCCGAACTGTAACGCCTTGTCACAGCTCTCCTACGACTCCAATAAAGCCACCTAACATATACGTGATAGCTTCACCACAGCTCAATAAAATCAATGTTTTACCTGCTATCTATGACCTGTTTGAGCATCATAATAAAGCAGGTAAATCAATACTTTTAGCGCTATTTAGATTCCTCATATTCACTGATTATCTTGTAAAACGAGTTCTTTTTTAGTCCTAAGATTTCCATGAATTGTACACTTGTGATTTCTTTGGCTTTCCATGTTGTATAGTTCGCCTCAAGGTCTGCTCTCTGTTGCTTTGTCAAAGTGTTAAGGTTTAATTGCGGTCTACCTAAATGCTTCCCTTGTGCTTTAGCAACTGCAATTCCTTCCTTTTGTCGTGCTAGTATCTTTTCACGTTCGCTTTGAGCCATGAATGTAAGCACCTGTAAGACTAAGTTAGCAACAAAGTTTCCCATCGTATCTTTATATTTGCGTGTATCAAGCAATGGCATATCAAGCACAACCATATCTGCTCCAATTTCCCTTGTGATTTCTTCCCATTCTTTTTTGATTGCGTCACTGTTACGTCCTAAACGGTCAAGGGAACTAATATAAACTAGGTCACCTTTGCGTAGTTGGGCTTTAAGTGCTTGATATTGGGGACGGTCAAAATCTTTACCACTCGCTTTATCAATGAAAATGTCACGCTCGTTGATTTTTAATTTCTTCATTTCTACTGTTTGTCGGTCTGCGTTCTGCTCCTTAGTTGACACACGAACATAGCCGAATGTTTTTGTTTCTGTCATGTTAATTTCCCGCTCCTGTTTGTTAAGGTTATACTTATATTATAAACGTTTTTAAATGTTAAACAATACCTTTACGGAATTTTATACTGACCCTAAACCATTGATTTGACTGCATTTTCCGAATCGAGGTATTCTGTCCTCAAAGGTATGCCTTTGCAAACAGAAGTAAATAAATAATAATATTTCTCAAAAATACGATAAAATAGTATTATAAAATTAAATATCCTTAGGAGGTTTATTATGGTTAATCATATTATTCAGCTCATTGAAAGCTTCATAAAAAAAATGGAATCAAGAGAAAGTGGTATTACTCATCGTGCATATTTCGAGATGATTGCTGATGAATTAAATACATTAGATACCTTGTGTTTTGCACCTAATGATAGATATGAATTTATTTTGGCACGCCAAAATATTAAATTACAAAGTAAACAGGCGGGATTCAATTATGCAGACATTGACTATTTCATTAATGAATTTACTACAATAGCTAATGCATTAAGAAACTATGGTACTATCCATAATCAAGAACTGCCTAAAAACTTTGATTTCATTCAAAATTACAACTTAAAATTGATTATTGAACGTGATTATAAAGAATTAGTGCATATTCTAATGCCCGATGGTGCATGGAAAAGTTCTGTTATTCTAGCAGGAAGTATTTTAGAAGCTATATTGTATGACCAACTAAGTAGCCCAAAATATAACCAGCAAGCTCTAAATTGTAAATCAGCACCAAAATCCACAGATGAAAACGCACAAAAAATAGTGAAAAAACTAGAAAATTGGAAATTAGCAGAAATGATTACTGTTGCTGAAAAGATAGATTGTCTACCACAAAAAAGAGCCAAATCAATTGACCAAGTTTTAAGAGACTATAGAAATTTTGTACACCCTTTAGTAGAGATTAGGTCTGAACACCCTTGCACTGACGCAGAAGCTTACATGGCAAAAGGTGGATTAGATGGTGTTATTAATTACTTCAACTCTCTAGAAATTCCTGTTATTTCATAATTGGATGTTCAATCACAGCGTAATCGAGAACAAAACAAGCCCTTAGCTGTTCCTCTCGATTGCGCTATGAGCTATCGTAACACTCTATCGTTAAGCTTCAATGATTCCCTAACATTTATCCCATTGTTTGCTCCTGCTACTGTAAATAGCTGATTCTGTTACTTTACTAAAAGACCGCTTCTATTTGGAGCAAAAGGAATGATTGTTCCAAGCGCACAGTAGCTATAAAACCCTCTCGTGTCGCATGTGATAACTGCCATTCTATTTTAATACACTCTAACCCTTCTAGCATGGCTTACATGAAGCTCCATTGAAGCAGTCCCCCCTATGTCATAATTTCATCAAAGCACCATGCAACGTGACTGTGAGCTTTTGACATGACAACAAAAAAAGATAGAGCAGTTCGCTCTATCCTTTAGTTCCCCTACTCTAATTCGTAGGTTATATCATATACATATCCTTTTTTCATTGTTAGCACCACACCATCATAAACCCAAAAATAAGCTTCATCATTTTTATAAGTATCATTAGGCAAACCTGCTAACTTTTTAACTTCACTTTCTGACATTCCTGTTTGTAAATTTGATTGTAGTATGTTTCTCGATTGATTATTTTGATAGTCTTGGTCTTTTCTTGATTCTTCCAATGAATCAGCTATTTCTTTATAGTAGTATTTATCTTTTATACTGTCATAGAGTTCTTTATTCTCATCATTGACATAGCTATTAACAACTTCATCTTGGATAGTAGATTTAATAGATTTAAAATCTTCATAACTAAGATTTTCGCTGTTTAATACAATAAGAATGGAATTGTTAAGGGTTTTTGTTGCTCCCTTTATTACTTCATTCAGTTTATCATTTCCTTTTTTAGTTTGGTCAGAATTATTATCAAGGCGGTACTTCGCATGAACAATAGCTGTATGTGAAATATCCATAATACTAATGTTATCTTCAATCGTATTACTATTAATAATGTATTTTGTATTATTCTTATAATTGTTATAAACTAACTCTTTTACTCTAATATCTTCCTTAATTCTTGCTCTTTCATATTCGTCAGGTCTAGTCGCAACAAAAATAGACACAAGAATACCTACGATTACCATCGATATGATGATAAGCTTCTTCTTATCTACTTTATACTTTACTTCATTTACTTGTCTTTGTTCCATTTTTTCATTTAATATTCTCTGTTGCTCCGCTTTAACTTCGTCTTTAATGCTCACAATTCAATCACCTGACTTACTCAAAATTTTTATCTTCAATTGGTTTATTCTCTTTATATTTTTCTCCATCAGCCACTTGATTAGATTGAGCAAACTCAAGCGCCTGCATAATTCCTAGTATGTAGTTTTTACCTTCATCATTTAGTTTTTTAAAGCCTATCTCTAATTGCTTATACTTGTCTTCCCTCTCCATAATCACCCTCCTCTAAAACTCGCTATGATAGCATTATATATTCACCAAGTGAGTATTTCAACTACATTTATACTTCAATCACTTTCATTGTAAGCGAAAATATGATATTTTGAATTCATCAATAAAGAGGTGATATGTATTGTCTACCAATCAACGTGTTAAGGAAATTAGATTAGCTTTAAATTTGTCACAAGCAAAGTTTGCTACAGCTATCGCAATATCCAATGGTTACATAGCAGGCATAGAATTAGGAAATCGAAAAGTAAATGACCGCCTTATAAAGCTTATTTGTTCTACTTTTAATGTGAATGAAAATTGGTTAAAAAATGGGGAAGGCGATATGTTCAAAAATCCCGCTGATACTAAGTTTGAAATGGCAATGAATGTTTTCAAAGAACTGAATCCTGATTATCAAGAATTTGTTTTAAAGCAGATTGATGAACTATTGAAAATCCAAAATAAGAAGTAGAAATATCCTTTGTTGATAGCTCTGCCTATATACTCAATATGTCATGTCTAAACGCTCATACAGGCTCTGTGAACGACCTGAGCGTTTTAATTGTTACCAACACATGCTTATCATTGCTTACGGGCTTGTCTGTGCCACTCAATTGACACTACTTCCTTTGAGACAGTTGTTTCAGCTCTGATAACCACCCTGAGAGCGTTCTGAAAAGGTGAAATATAAAAAGCACACCACAGGTAACAAGGTCTTAAACCATCAAAGGTCAGTCAGTCCGATTGAGAAGTTCTCTCTACCTCACCTTTAAGAACCCTTAGAATCGCTTTTAGAGGGTATGTGATTTTCATGCTATTGTGAGATGGTAGTTTTTTTACCTCCCAAGGCTCACTACAGCCAAACTGAATAAGGCTTAAACATAAAATAGTGAAGGTTACGTTCAGGTATGCCTATCTACTTAGTGTATTTATATATCTTAATTTAATATAATAATATATTAATAAACTAAGTAGAGTGTTGTACCTGAACGTAACCTTCGGTCTAAAAAGTATGAAAAACAGGTCAACTATTATACTACTTCCCTTTAAGAAGATGCTCATTAATTGCTGTAGTACGTTCAATTTCATTGGAAGCAAACATGATAGCCATAAGCAACTCTTTCTCTTTTATGATTTCCATTATCTTTTGTTAATAAACTACTTTTCCTAACAGCGTGTCGAGTTGTTATTGTTTAAACATGGCTTTAGTCGCTTCCGCTCCCTCCGCTCATGTTTAAAAAATAACGAACTCAACACTTGTTGGTTTTCGCTTCTTCGAAGCAAAAACCGTTTTACATATCACTTTTTCTATTGCAAGACAAAACAGTCCTAAGGCTATATATAGCTTATAGACTATTCTGTCTTACACGATGCAAGGTGTAGATTCTGCGCTGTTTTTTCTGTCCATTAGAATCTATAATATATTCTTTGGATTCAATAAATTCATAAGGATAACCTAAAATAACCATCTCTCTGTTAGCTGTCGAGATACTCTTTATTACCTTTTTAGTCTTGCTATTTTTCAAAAATAATTTCTCCAAAAGTTCTTTGGCTTCCTCAGAAGAAAACTTATTGTCAATATTTTCTTCTAGTATTGCTAACTTAGCATTTTTATCCTCAAGATAATCTCGAATATATATCTTTTCTTGATAATCCATGAGGGATTTAATCTCTTCAAGATACCCATTTGGCTTCTGTACATACTTTTGATAACTTATTAAATTTACTGCTGCTTTAACATACTTCATGTTATTAACTTTCACATTACCTGAGCTGTCAATGTAAAAAATGTCACTCAATTTCGTATGCTTACCTTTGGTTGATTTGACAGTTCCATAGAACAGTTTGCCTGATTTAACTCTTTCGGCTTCCTTAGATATATAACCACCTAATTGTATGTTAGAATAATTTTTAAATAGAAGTCTTACTTTTTCCTCAACTTCATCGGATAAGCGTTTCCTCCCAAGACATTGAAGGAATGTGTCTGTATCAAGCATATCAATAATAATGTGTTGTACATCTAAATCTACAATGTTTACACCAACATCAAGTGCAGAGGTAGCAATCAAAAAAAGCGTTTCAAACCTTTCTTCATTGACAATTGTATCAACCTTTTCATTATCAACAAACTCAACGTAATCACTATTTACCCCACAGACAAATGTAGCGTGTTGCTCATATTTTTTGAAAAGTTGATATGCCCTTCTGTCACTTTGAATAAAAACCATTGTTTTATAATTGTTTTTAAGCAACCAATCCATAGCCTTGTATAATTGCTCGTCAGATTGATAAGCTGAAAGGTTACCAACAAAACCATAGTCTTGACTTAAAGGGTATTCATCAGGGTATTTAATGAGCTTTCTCTCTTTGTAAAAGCGCTTAACATAGTTTAGTAATGTTTCACCTGTAGCACTTAAAAACAGCGTGATTGCATGAGAGGTTGATAAAAGATGTTTCAACGACATGTCTGTATAATCATTGAAATTTGCGTCATTAGTAAAGTAGTGTGATTCATCACAAACAATGTATTTGTAAACTTCTAGCCAACCATTATTATTTCCATGATTATTACACTTAGCTTCAACAGTTTGATACATTTTAACAGTAATATTTGTTATTCCTTCTTTTTTAAGTTTAGCTTCAATCTGCTCTTTTAGCTTTTTTCTTGGAACAAGATATAAAATTAGCTCACCATTTTGTTTAGCATATTCAGCTAGAACATTTTGAACAAAGTAGCTTTTCCCACTTCCTGTTCCACTAGCGATACTGACCATATCACCTGCGCTCCAACTCTTATACTTGTTTCCAATAAAATCTGTTACTTTCATTTCCTTTGTCTCCTTTGTGTAACAACCGCTACACTAAAAGGCTATTTGACAATACCTATTCAAAACCAAAACAAAAGCACTCTTAAACAAATGTTTAAAAGTGCTTCCTAATCATCATTGTTATCCTAATAGACACGTAACAATAATAGAAGCCCTAGTACAACTCAAATAAATATGTATAACAAATAACCCATTAGCTAGGCTGATTTTTCACATTTTATTATTTATTTGTACTAGACACATGCTCTATTAAAAGAACGTCTGTTTGCTGTAAGTGTCTAAAAAAATCATATTGCTATTATTATACATCAAATTATTATAAATTGAAAGCCTTTCAACCAAAAATACCAATTACCTCGATTGATTTTATATTTGATGTAAATAACTATTTAGCCTACTCTCCAAGAGTATTCAAATCTCCCATAACAAAAACACGCCATCTCTTAAAAGATTAGCGTGTTTTGACTTATCTATATTAGCCTTTGGTCTTTATCTTCATCTATATCAACCTTGACTGCTTCCACAATCTCAAAGCTCTCCACATCATTTAACACCATTGTCTGACCATCACTTGTTGTAATCACAATACTATCAATATTCCCCTGCGCTGTTGTTAACTCATTGACCCCTTCAAAATCATGAGCCACTGAAAAAGTAACTTTGTAATCTATCATCATTCGTTTCCCTTTCTTTATTTGTTCTAATTCCAAGTCTACATCATAAAAATATTTGAGCATAAAATGTAAATCTTCTTTCGTTAGCTCAATTGACCCCATTCTAAATGGCGGTTGATTCCTATAGACTGCATATTTATCAAATGTAGCTACATTATGTTTGGCATTGTAGCGAGCATGAAGCTCATATAAACCATAGTTTGCTGTATTGATGATTTTTGACATTGTAAGCCCTCCTAATTAAACTCAAAATACTTTCTAACGTCATCTGCAACATTCTGCAAGTCTGCATGTAAATACTTAGTTGTTACAGATAAATCTGCATGACCTAAAGCCTTTGATACTAATAATATGTCATTGCTTTTCTTATACAAATTAGATGCAAAGCCACGCCTTAATGCATGTGGATTAATATTTTTAATACCAAACTGCTTAGTATATTTATACAATTGCTGTTTAATAGAATTAGAAGTAATTGAATTAATAGTAGAAGTACCTTTCATTGTTATAAACAGTAAATCGTTGTCTTGGCTGTATTCACGTCTTATTGCTTCATTTTGATTAATTAATACAGTTAGTAAATAAGCAAGTTGCTTATCAATTGGAAGTATTAAGCCTTTGTGATTCTTCATTACGTCACCATCTAGCTTTAACTGCATATTTTCAAAGTCAATATGACGTTCACGCATAAGTGAGATAGTTCCAATTCGCAAGCCTGCTCGATACATTAACAAAATAGCACATGCATTTCTTAAATCTAAAAATTTAGAGTAATCTAGTACAGATAATAAAAGATTTACTTCATCATCTGTAGCCCCTTCTTTAATAGCTGTATCAACTCGTATTTTAATGTTTTTCCAATATTTAAACTTAATCCACCCATTATCATAGCAACGTGATAAAAAGGCTTTAAAGCACTTTAAACGTGTTAAGCGAGTAGAGTTTTTAACCTTCATTGTGCCTAACCAATCTCGAATAACCGTTTCTGTAATATCATCAAGATAAACTGCATCTGTATTGTGCATAAAATTGATTGTAATTGTTCGATAATCATACAATGTTCGTTCTCTACAGCCTTCTACTTCCATTTGTCTTAGTATAGTGCTTAAAGCTTGTTCCATTGTAACGCCTTCTCTTTTCTCTTCCTTCTTTTTAACTGAATTTGTAGATGAAATAAACTGATTCGCTAAATTAATATCAAATATCCCTTTCTTTTTCGTCATAGAAAAAAGCACCTCACCCTCTATAGATTGACTATACTAATCAGCAAGATGACCGATTGTTGTAGTTTAATCTATATTGAGTAAGATGCTTTTAATTGCCTATATTATAGGCTTTTCTGTTCGACCTATTTACGTCCCCAGTAGGATTCGAACCTACGACCGCGAGCTTAGAAGGCCCGTGCTCTATCCAGCTGAGCTATGGAGACAGTTGCTTTAATAACGCAATTGGTATTAAAGACAATATTTATTATATGAATAAAGCGTTATAAAGTCAACACAATTTTAAAAATTAGTGGCGATTAAAATGCAGTGTTTCAAATAGCTCACCTTGGCGTGTAAAGCATTCGACTTTATATGCTTCCTGTTCAACCGTTAGGACGACATAGCTTTGCTCACGGCGCCCTCTTGGCATTAATAGGCTGCCTGGGTTGATGAATAGGATATCATCAATCATTTCAGCACCAAGTACGTGTGAATGACCGAAGCAGCAAATATTGGCACCTAGCTCCTTCGCACGGTACGATAATGCTAGTAAGGATGACTTCACTTGAAATAAATGGCCGTGTGTAACGTATATTTTTACATGACCATGAATGATGACATCTTCATCGGGAAAGCGATTGTCTGTATAATCACAATTGCCGCGCACACGGACGACATCTGCTAAATTTGGATGGTCATATGATAACTCACTGTCACCACAATGAATAACAATATCGCTATCTTCCTGCTGGCTGCGCACGAGGCGAATCACTTCCGCATCGCCATGCGTGTCGCTCATTACTAGTATTTTCATATTTGCTGCCCCCTTGTCATGTCAATTAAATTAACGTTGGAAGTACATCCGCTAATTTGCGAATGGCGTTACCACGGTGTGAAATGGCGCCTTTTTCTTCTGGAGAAAGCTCAGCCATTGCACGCTGTAATTGTGGTACGTAAAAGATTGGATCATAGCCGAAGCCATTTGTACCGCGCTTGTCCTCCAAAATAACCCCTTCACACGTGCCAAACACTGTATATGTTTCTAATTGTGGACCTGCTACTGCTAACGCACAACAGAAGCGTGCTGTACGCTGTTCTTCTGGTACACCTTGAAGCTTTTCTAATACTTTGATGATATTTGCCTCGTCATCATGATCGCCTGCATAGCGTGCTGAATAAACGCCTGGCTCGCCGTTCAATGCGTCAATCGCTAAGCCGCTATCATCTGCAATAACAAGCATTTGTAAGGCTTCTGCTAATGCCTCTGCCTTTAAAATTGCATTTTCCTCAAATGTTGTACCTGTTTCCTCAATTTCCATATCAGGTGCTACATCAAACATTGTAACAACCTCATAGCCAAGCGGTGTGAATAGTGCTTCAAAATCCTTCGCCTTGCCTTTATTTTTTGTTGCAATTACTACTTGTTTCGTCATATGTGCTTACGCTTCCTTTCTCGCATCAATCATTGCCGCTACAGCGCCTAATGCTTGTTTTTGGTGCACGATTAATTGTTGAATCCCCGCTTCACCTAACGCTAATAGCTCATTTAATTCTTGACGAGAAAATGTTGCCTCTTCACCAGTGCCTTGTACTTCAACAAAGCGACCTGCACCTGTCATGACAATATTCATGTCTACGAGTGCTGCCACATCTTCTACATAGTTTAAGTCTACTACAGCGCCAATCTCTTCGACAATCCCGACGCTCGTTGCAGCTAAATAATCGATGATGGGAAACGTGTCAAATGACTTTTCTTCACCTAGCTTGGCAATTGCTTGTGCCATTGCGACAAAAGCACCTGTAATGGAGGCTGTACGTGTACCACCATCCGCCTGAATGACATCACAGTCAATCCATACTGTTTTCTCGCCTAATGCTTCTAAATCGACAACAGCACGCAATGCACGCCCGATTAGGCGCTGTATTTCCATCGTCCGACCATTTATCTTACCGCGCGCTGATTCGCGCTGTGTACGCTGTGCTGTGGCTCTAGGAAGCATCGAATATTCAGCCGTAATCCAGCCTTTGCCTTGCCCTCTTAAAAAGCCCGGAACCTTCTCCTCTATTGTCGCTGTACAAATGACCTTTGTATTGCCTACTGTAATAAGGACAGAGCCTTCTGGATGTAGTAAATAATTTGTATCGATATGAATTGGGCGCAGCTCATGTACTGCCCTTTCGTCATGTCTAATCATGAAAATCCTCCTTTTTATTCGCGCACTAATCTTATCATATATTATGTACGCAAAAAAGGGGCAGCCCGAAAAGATACTACCTTTTCAGACTGCCTTAGCTTTTGTATTAAAACGCAATGCGTTGAATATTTAAATTTGGCTGCTCTAGCCATCTTTCAGCAATGGAACGAAAAATAGGTACAGAGCCTGACGCAAAAAAAACATGCTGTGGCGCCAGTTTATTTGTACGCAATTGATTCGTATAAGTTAAAGTTTCCAGCACATGATATGCGGTTTCTTCTGCTGATGATACAACATGTATACCTGCCCCTACTGCCGCCTCTATTTGCTTTTGGATAATTGGGTAATGTGTACAGCCTAAAATCACTGTATCGAAGCTTACATCCTTCAGCGGCTTTAAACCGTCCGCTACTAAATCATAAGAAAATTGACCCTCATACTCACCACTCTCCACAAGCGGTACAAATGTCGGGCAAGCGAGTGGCATAACTTTCACTTTTGTTGACAATGAGTGCAATGCTTTTTCATAGGCAGCACTTTTTATGGTGCCTGCAGTAGCGAGGACAGCCACCTCATTGCGCTTCGTTCGTTTAATGGCAGCACGTGCACCAGCATTGATAACACCAATAACAGGTATTGATAGTTTTCTTTGCAGGCTTTCTAAAGCAACCGCTGTTGCTGTGTTACAAGCAACGACTAGCATTTTAATATTCATTTTTTCTAAAGCTTTTGCCATTTGCCACGTAAATTGACGTACCTCTTGTTCTGTCCTTGGCCCGTATGGACATCTAGCCGTATCGCCAATATAGTATATGCTTTCATTTGGGAGAAGCCTCATCATCGCCTTTGCAACTGTCAGCCCACCAACGCCTGAATCAATGACACCGATAGGGGCATCCATATAAACCGCCTCAATCCTATTTCATTTGTACATGTAGTTTTCTTAAAAGTCGCACTAAATCTGTCGCTTCTTCTACATCAAAATCTTCCATGATATTGCGCAAATAATGGCGACGTTGCTCAATTACTTCTTGAATAATTCGCTCTCCCTCAGGCAGTAAATGAATGCGCACAACACGTCGGTCTTGTTCATCGCGAACACGTTGTACAAGCTGGGCTTTCTCCATACGATCAACTAAATCTGTTGTCGTGCTAAAAGCTAAATACATTTTAGTGGATAAATCACCAATCGTCATATCGCCTGCTTCTCCCAACCATTGTAGTGCTACAAACTGCGGAGGTGTTATTGTATAGTTACTTAAAATTTCGCGACCTTTTTGCTTCACCAAGTGTGAAATAAAGCGTAGTTCTTTTTCTATAGTCGCTATAGAGTCAGCACTGTGTTTTTCATTATTATGCATATTACAAGATCACTCCTAACAACAATTCATAGCTCTATTTTGAGGTTTTTTGAGGAAAATAGCAAGCTTACGTTCCGTTTAACTTCAATTCTTGTAAGCGTAACAGCTCGATTAATGCTTGTGTTCTACTTGAAACACCCAATTTTTGTATCGTATTGGAAATATGATTGCGAACTGTTTTTTCGCTAATAGCAAGCTTCTCTGAAATTTCCTTTGTCGAATAGTCTTCAATTAATAGTTGAAATATTTCACGCTCTCGTTTCGTTAATAATAAGCGTGATTGTGAGTTCCCCATGTTATAACACCCTCCTATCCTGTTCTTTGTAAAATATGTGAACAGGAGCATTACGGTGAGGGCGATTTCACTACTTTGTCAGCATTAGTTTTTTGGTATGGTCTGTCCATGCTTGTGCTCTGCCAGTTTGACGGTTTATTTGTACAATAGTACCTCGTCCTGTAAACACTGGCACACCTTTTTCATTTTTGGCTAAATAGTGAACATCAACAGAGCTGGAGCCTACTTTTGCAGCCTTCACAAAAATTCGCAAGCGCTCATCGAAAAATACTTGCTGTAAAAAATCACATTGCAAATCAGCAACGACAGGAATTGTTTCACTATTTGGTGAAACCCAATCAGCCATTAAGCCAAGCGATTGTAAATATTCGATACGTGCCATTTCAAAATAAGTAAATGGCACCGTATTATTTAAATGTCCATACATATCCGTCTCACTAAAACGTACCTTTACTTCTACCGAAAATCGGAATTCCTCCATCCACTGCTCTGCGTTATCAATATATACTGCTCGCATAAAAACTCCCCCTTGTATAATGAATACCTATTCATTATAGCATAAAAAATTGAAGAATATAGTAATCACTATAAGTTGAAACTGACATGCAAAATGGCACATGGTATTGCTGTTTTCCTTTGCCCTAGCTAAGCACTGTGTTTTTTTTAAAGAATTGATTTTTATTTTGTCGACTGTAGCTTTCTACACATTAAAAAACCATCCAAAAGCACTTATGCTTTCGGATGGCTCCTTATTAGTCTACCATATGGTCAGAACCGAAGAAGTTCTTGAACATTTGTACAGTCGCAGCACGGTTAAGTGCAGCGATTGAAGTTGTTAAAGGAATACCTTTTGGACATGCAGCTACACAGTTTTGTGAGTTACCGCAGTTTGCTAAACCGCCATCGCCCATAATTGCAGCTAAACGCTCATCTTTATTCATTGCACCTGTTGGGTGTGTGTTGAATAAGCGAACTTGTGATAATGGTGCTGGTCCGATAAACGAAGCTTTTTCAGATACGTTTGGACATGCTTCCATACATACACCACATGTCATACATTTTGATAATTCGTAAGCCCATTGACGTTTGCGCTCTGGCATACGTGGACCTTCACCTAAGTCATACGTACCATCGATTGGCACCCATGCTTTTACCTTTTTCAAGGCGTTGAACATACGGCTACGGTCAACCTGTAAGTCACGAACAACAGGGAAAGTTTTCATTGGCTCTAAACGAATTGGTTGCGTTAATTTATCAACTAATGCCGAGCAAGATTGCTGTGGACGACCGTTAATAACCATCGAACATGCACCACAAACTTCCTCTAAGCAGTTCATATCCCAAGTAACAGGTGTTGTTTCTTTTCCATCAGCTGTTACAGGGTATCTTTGAATATGCATTAATGCCGAAATTACGTTCATACCTGGACGGTAAGGTACGCTAAATTTCTCTTCACGTGTTGGACCATTTTCCGTATCTTGACGGACAATAATCAATTCAACTGTTTTGCCAGTGTTTACTGCTTCCATTATTAATTATCCCCTTTCGAAGAATAGTCGCGAGTACGTGGCGGAATTAATGAAACGTCAACTTCTCCATACGAAATAATTGGTTCACCAGTAGCTGGGTCAAATTTCGCCATTGTTGTTTTTAAGAAGTTCTCATCGTCACGGTTCGGGAAATCAGGTTTGTAGTGAGCACCGCGTGATTCATTACGCAGTAACGCACCTTTTGTCATTACTTTTGCAAGGTAAAGCATGTTTTTTAACTGACGAGTAAAGTGAGCACCTTGGTTTGACCATTTTTGTGTGTCATGAATGTTGATTTTTTCCCAACGTTGTTGTAGCTCTGTTAATTTCTCGTAAGTTTTTTCCAAGCGATCGTTATGACGTACAACTGTCATGTTGTCAGTCATCCACTCACCAAGCTCTTTATGCAATAAGTAGGCATTTTCTGTGCCATCCATTTTCAGGATTGCTTCCCACTTCTCTGTTTCTTCTTTTACACGTGCATCGTAGATTGTTTCTGGTAAATCTTCCGCATGCTTTTTCAGACCTTTTACATATTCTACAGCATTTGGTCCTGCAACCATACCACCGTAAATTGCTGATAATAGTGAGTTCGCACCTAAACGGTTTGCACCATGTTGTGAGAAGTCACATTCACCAGCTGCAAATAAGCCAGGAATTTCTGTCATTTGATCGTAGTCTACCCATAAGCCACCCATTGAATAGTGAACTGCTGGGAAGATTTTCATTGGTAATTTGCGTGGGTCATCCCCTACGAATTTCTCGTAAATTTCAATGATACCACCAAGCTTAATATCTAACTCATGTGGATCTTTATGAGAAAGGTCTAGATACACCATGTTTTCGCCGTTAATACCAAGCTTTTGGTTAACGCACACATCAAAAATTTCACGTGTTGCAATATCACGTGGTACTAGGTTACCATATGCTGGATATTTTTCTTCTAGGAAGTACCAAGGCTTACCATCTTTATAAGTCCAAACACGTCCACCTTCACCACGAGCAGATTCAGACATTAAGCGGTTTTTATCATCGCCAGGAATCGCTGTTGGGTGGATTTGAATAAATTCACCGTTTGCATATGAAGCACCTTGTTGGTAAACGATTGAAGCCGCAGAACCTGTGTTAATAACAGAGTTTGTTGTTTTACCGAAGATAATACCAGGACCACCAGTTGCCATAATAACAGCATCACCGCGGAACGCGCGGATTTCTTCTTTTACTAAGTCTTGCGCTACGATACCGCGACATACGCCGTCGTCATCAAGCACCGCACCAAGGAATTCCCAGTGCTCATATTTTGTTACTAAACCAGCTACTTCGTGTGCACGAACTTGCTCGTCTAATGCGTAAAGTAATTGTTGACCAGTCGTTGCACCAGCAAATGCTGTACGGTGCATTAATGTACCACCGAAACGACGGAAGTCAAGTAAGCCTTCTGGTGTACGGTTGAACATTACACCCATACGGTCCATTAAGTGGATAATACCAGGTGCCGCATCACACATCGCTTTTACTGGTGGTTGGTTTGCTAAGAAGTCCCCACCATATACTGTATCATCAAAGTGAATCCACGGAGAATCTCCTTCACCTTTTGTATTTACTGCACCATTAATTCCGCCCTGCGCACAAACAGAGTGTGAGCGTTTAACTGGAACTAATGAGAATAATTCAACTTGAGTGCCTGCCTCGGCTGCTTTAATCGTTGCCATTAAACCGGCTAACCCGCCACCAACAACGATGATTTTGCTTTTTGCCATGATTTCTTCTCACTCCTCTTTCTTTAACTAAAACTTCTCTCTTAAACGAATGATACGATAGCTGCTACGCCCATAATGCTTAGAATAACAAAGATGACCATCGTTACATATGTGGCAATTTGTTGTGACTTTGGAGATTGTGTAATACCCCAGCTCACTAAAAATGCCCAAATACCGTTTGCTAAGTGGAATGTTGCAGATAAAATACCTACGATATAGAACCCAAGCATCCACGGTGATGCAACGATTTGCTCCATCATATCGAAGTTGACTTCCGCACCAAGCGCCTTTTGGATACGCGTTTGGAAAATATGCCATGCGATGAAGACTACTAGGAAAATCCCTGTCATACGTTGAAGACGGAATGCCCAGTTACGGAAAGTGCTAAAGCGTGAAGTATTATTTGTTGCTGTAAATGCGATATACACTCCGTAGAAAGCATGGAACATTAATGGAATATAAATGATTACCCATTCCATTACTAATAATAGTGCATGTGGAACTAACTCCATCATTCCAGTTGCGCTATTGTAAGCTTCTTCACCACCAACTGCAGTGAAGTTCAAAGATAAGTGGAACACCAAGAACAGACCTACTGGAATAATCCCTAATAGAGAATGTAAGCGGCGCCATAAAAACTCACGATCTTTTGACAAGACTGTTACCCCCCTTAGTACTTAAAATACGCTAGCCAAGCCGTCACGAAATTGTAAACGTTGTCCGTTGACTGCGAATTTCATCATGGTACAATATTATGACATGTCCATTGTACTCTCAACCTACTAGAGCGTCAAGGTAGCTTACGATAATTCATGTCGCTCTTTAAGCGTTTTTTTCGCTACTTCATGCGCATTTTTCTTGCGTAATATCTATTTTTTGCAAATTTAAACAATATAGAAGAAATTTTAGAAAGAGGTTTTTACCTATGGAAAGCGGTAATACAAAGACGATTCCAACGTTTGGCTATGAAATACTACGCGATTATGTACTGTCCTCAATTTTAGGAAAACACGAAGGAGATGTGCTCTATTGGGCAGGCAAAGACATCGCAAGAAAATTCCCCCTGTTTTCAATGGAAGAAGCAGCTACATTTTTCAAAGAGGCTGGCTGGGGTGCATTAACATTAGAAAAAGAAACAAAAGATAGCCGTACATATTTATTGACTGGTGATTCAGACATTTTAAAATTTGATAGCCGCTGCTTCCGCCTTGAAGCAGGCTTTTTAGCACAGCAAATGCAGCATCAGCTAGGTTATTTAACAGAATGCTATGACGAAAAAAATAGCAAAAAGCAATATGTTGAGTTTCATTTAAAAACAGATTTGAAGGAAAAGATATAAATAAAGAAGGCTAGCTTGGAAAATATTCTTTTTCAAGCTAGCCTTTTATGTTGGTTGAGCGAATTTTCACATTGGATGGGCGAATTTCGTCATCCGTTGAGCGATTTTCACCTTTCGTTGAGCGAATCGCTATTTTTGCTCTTTTTGTTCCTGAAAATATCCGTAAATCTTTTCAGCTAAAGCTTGCGGAATGCGCTGTGCTGTTAGCTCCTCCACCGTTGCTTCACGGATTTTTTTCACCGAACCGAAAGCCTTTAATAGCTGTTGCTTACGCTTCGGCCCTACGCCTTCAATATGATCAAGCGCAGATTTAATCGCATTCGTGCCATGCTGCTGACGTAAGAAGGTGATGGCAAAGCGATGCACCTCATCTTGAATACGTTGCAATAAATAAAAGCTATCGCTTGTGCGCTTTAGCTCAATCGGTATAGGTGGCTCGCCAAATAACAGCTGTGATGTATTGTGCTTATCATCCTTCGCTAAGCCTGCAATCGGAATATATAAGCCTAGCTCATCCTCAATCACTTCACGTGCCACCTCCATTTGCCCTTTCCCACCATCGATTACTATTAAATCAGGCAGCGGCAGATTTTCCTTTAACACGCGGCTGTAGCGGCGGCGAATTACTTCCTGCATGGCACCATAATCATCATGGCTCGCTGCTTCACGCAATTTATATTTACGATATTCCTTCTTCGCAGGCTTGCCATCAATAAAGACAACCATCGCTGAAACCGCATCTGCACCGTGCATATGGCTATTATCGAACGCCTCGATACGAAGAGGTGCTGCGATGCCCATCGCCTCCCCAAGCGCCTCACAAGCGCCTACAGTGCGCACCTCCTGCCTTTCAATCAACTGGAATTTTTCATGAATACCTATTTGGGCATTTTTCATCGCCATATCCACGAGCTCTTTTTTTGCACCACGCTTTGGAATAACAACGCGTACATCTAGCAGTTGCTCAAGTAATGCTTCCTCAATTGATGAAGGAATCAATATTTCCTTTGGCTTCAAATGCTTCGTTTCCTCATAAAAGCGCCCAACGAATGTTAAAAATTCCTCCTCTGGGTCACGGTAAATCGGGAAAATGGAAACGTCACGCTCGATTAATTTCCCTTGTCGCACGAATAATACTTGTACACACATCCAGCCCTTTTCTACCGCATAGCCAAATACATCACGATTGGATAAATCCTTCGTAATAATTTTTTGCTTTTGCATAATCGCCTCGATATGGGCAATTTGGTCGCGAAACTCCTTTGCTCGTTCAAATTGTAAGGCTTCTGCTGCTTCTAGCATTTGACGCTCTAAATTTTGCTTGACCTCGATATAATCACCATTTAAAAATTTCGCAATTTCCTCTGTCATATCACGATAAATGTGCGGCTCAATTTCTTTCACACAAGGTGCTAAACATTGCCCTAAGTGATAATATAAGCATACTTGTGCTGGCAACTGTGCACATTTTCGAAGCGGATAAATGCGATCTAACAACTTGCGCGTTTCATTAGCTGCATAGGCATTTGGATATGGACCGAAATATTTCGCTTTATCCTTTTGAATTTTACGCGTCGTTAAAATACGTGGATATTTTTCGTTCGTTATTTTAATATACGGATACGTTTTATCGTCTGTTAGCATCACATTATACTTTGGATCGTATTGCTTGATTAAATTTAACTCAAGCATTAATGCCTCCAGGTTAGATGCTGTCACGATATATTCAAAGTCTTCGATTTCGCTAACTAAACGCTGTGTTTTACCGTCATGCGTTCCCGAAAAATAAGAGCGCACACGGTTTTTCAGTATTTTTGCCTTACCAACATAAATCACTGTCCCTTGGCGGTCTTTCATTAAATAACAGCCTGGTTCATCTGGTAGAATAGCTAGTTTATTGTGAATGATTTCATTCATTTAGAATCACCTATACTTTTAACATAATGATAGCGAAAAATGAAAAGCCGCGCTACTGATTTCACAGTGCGCGGCTCCATCTTATTTGTTCGAGTCGATAAAGTCGATTAATGCTTCTTTCGGTTGGAAACCAGCTGTTTTCGCCTTTAATTCGCCATCTACGAATAATAATAATGATGGGATTGACATGATTTGGTATTCTGCTGCTGTCGCTTGGTTGTTATCAACATCCACTTTTACGATTTTCACATCATTACCGATCTCTGCATCTAATTCCTCAAGAACTGGTGCAATCATTTTACATGGTCCGCACCATGTTGCCCAAAAGTCTACAAGAACTACGCCGTTTGCGATTTCTTGTGAAAAGTTTTGATCTGTCGCTTGTATAATTGCCATTTAAATAGCCTCCTTCAACTAACATCTGCCTGTAGTATAGCATGTTTAAAATACTGAGGATAGCATATTGCTCAGATGTTATATTGATATTGAATAAGTGCGGTTTCCTCGCCACAATACAGCTCGCTACCAATGCGGCTAATTTCCTTAAATCCAAGCTTTTCTAGCATTTTTTGTGCACGTATATTTGTCGCATGTGTTTCAGCTAAAAATGTAGTGATATGTAATTGCTCCATACCGTATTGAATTAGTTGCTGCACCACTGCTACGCCTAGACCTCTACCCCACAAACTACGATCACCAATCGCTATACCAATTTCTGCTTGCCTGTTATGTATTTCTGCTAAATCAGTGTAACCAATTAGCTTGTTTTGATATTCAATACCCACCCTTATGAAAGTAGCATTGTTTATATGTATACAACGTTCCCACCATGCAGCTAATTCCTCTTCTTCTCTCTCGATTTCCCAGCCGCTTGCTGCACAAAACTCTGGGTCTTTGCTCCACGCTAGGACATAGGCGAAATCTTCTGATTTTAAAGGTCTAAGCATTATGTCGTTCATTCAAAATCACCTCAAATTCATAATCCTCTTGCTGTTAAAATTAGCTTATCATACAACATTCAATTTCTTTACTTCTTGCTGAATATATGAAAATCACATGAAATCAAATTAGTAAATTTTGATTTCATGTGATTTATGTATAAGGTTTGTTTAAATATTATTTATACAGTACTCCACGCCCCTT
Organism: Lysinibacillus louembei; assembly: GCF_033880585.1. Taxonomy (NCBI): domain Bacteria; kingdom Bacillati; phylum Bacillota; class Bacilli; order Caryophanales; family Bacillaceae; genus Lysinibacillus; species Lysinibacillus louembei. The sequence goes on along the minus strand of NZ_CP137624.1, from coordinate 2,524,381 downwards.
ATAATCATCTGGTGTCTTATGATAATCTATTGTAAACTTTATTTAAGCACCTGTAAAATTTTTTCCATTACCTAAAATAATTATTGTAGTCAAGTTAGTATATGTTCCATTAAGATATCTATTTCCCCAAGATGTCTCCCCGAGCCATTTCTGTACTAAAATTTCATATTTTTAGTAAATACCTAAATTTTTACAGCACAAAATAAAAAAATCCAAACTTTACTGCATTGAGAATCGTTTTATAAGTGAAGAAAGGAAAGGAGTGGTATTTTTGTTAACTATTCATGACTTAAAAGAAATAATGAATCTATATACAGAATCCTTAATACGATTAGCTTATTATTATGTAAAGGATTGCCAAGCAGCTGAGGATATTGTTCAAGAAGTATTTATAAAGATGTATCACCATCAAGATAAATATGAAGAACGGGGAGAGCTAAAAGCTTTTTTATATAAAATGACAGCTAATAAAAGTAAAGATTATTTAAAGAGCTGGTCTTATCGCAAAGTACAACTACAAAATAAAATTTTCCCTTTCGATAGTAAAATAGATTTAGATGAACTGGTAAGAAAAGAGGAAGAAACCATAGTAGGAGAGGCAATTCTTGAATTACCATTAAAACAAAGAGAGGTACTCATTTATTTTTATTTTAATGAAATGAATATTAAAGATATAGCCAGTATTTTGACTATTCCAGAAAGTACGGTAAAAACGCGATTAAGAAGAGGCAAAGAACTATTGAAAAATAAATTGAAAGATATTCAATGGGAGGTGCTTTTAAATGAATAACTATACACCTACTGAAATAAAAGACTTACAAGCCATTAAACAACGTGTGATATTTAATGTATTGCAGGAAATAGAAAATGGCCCCCGCAAGCCTGCATTTAGATGGCGATTTGTTATACTAAGTGCTGTTTTAACAATCAGCTCTATTCTTTTTATTGTCAATCAGATGTTTATGGGGGATAAACATGCCACAACGATTGACTTCACCGAACCCGCATTTTATGAAGAACAAGGTTTATTTTATTTACATGGTGTTACCTTGGGTGATCCAAAAGCCAAAGTAACAAAACTCTTAGGAGAGAATTACACAACAGAATTTCAAGAGGACGGTAGTAACGCGGATCTCATATTAGATTATGGGGGTAATGCAAGGTTTTATTTTATACAAGAGAAATTAGTGTCTATCATACTTATTGGAACAAATGAGCAGCGTTTTGATGAGGTATTTACTCATTACAAAGGAACAAAATTTACTGTTGAGGAAACTCAGTTTCTTTATTCAAGTGAAACGTCCCATGTAATAAAAGCCGAGTTTACACCTAATGGGTTATACGTATTTCTAATGTATGCAGGCCCAGACTTTGCAGAAACACAAAAGTTTTTAGAACAACAAGACAATGCAGACTAGTCTATAATCAATTACGCCTCGGCTAACTCTTGTCCAGATTTTTTCGAGCTCGTTCGAAAACTCCCCTTCAAAATCTGTGACATCCGCCGAAGGCTTAACTTGAATCAGCAATATTTTTTGCGACGAGTAACCGCAGGAGCAAATCTTTTTTGTATCGAAAGCGTAACGTTAGATACAGGTAGTTTGGCAATCCTTCTGATTTCGTTACTTTTCCTGCATTCATCCCACACTTATAGAAGTGGCGGACTTTTGCTGAATCAAGTTAAAATAACCTTTATTGATTTATACTCTCATTTCTAAAAATACAATAAATAAAAACACCTTACATTGAAAATTGGTATCAAAATACCTAATAATTCAAGTAGAGGTGTTTTTCTATAAAATCCAGAGTGAGTTTCTTCAATACTATTATGTAACCATTAGCTATTGAAAGTCAAAAGGATTAGGGTAACCAATTTCCTCTAATTCTTCTGGAGACATCTTAACTAATTCTTCATGAGAATAATAATTTGGACTATCTGGTGACAAATCGCTACCCTCTTCTAATAATTGACCCATATCTTCGTCTAATAAATTAATTGAAGCAGGTATAAAGTTACTAAGCCAAGTTTTAGGATTAGTAGCATTTGATTGAGTGACATTAGTACATGTGGAAGTTGGGCAATTTCTAGTTTCTAAATGTAAGTGCACCCCTGTAACATTTCCTGTTTTCCCCATAGTACCAATTTGAGTATTCCCATTTACTGTTTGTCCAGCCGAAACATTATATGTGTTTAAATGTGCATATACACTTTGAACATTTACATAGTTCATTTGATTTGTTCCATTATGATTAATAAATACTACATTCCCATAAGAAGAATGGTAACCCGCTGAATATACTACCCCGTTATGAATTGCTTTAACTGCATCCCCTGCTACGCCAGCGGTTCTTGCCCCAATATCCAAACCATAGTGCATTTCTGTGACACCATTTAGTGTTCTCATTCCATACTCAGATGTAATTCTTGTTGATTGAGTGGGCCAATAGATTGTAGCTGCTAAAGAGGCACCTGCAAAAGAGAAACATAGTGCTAATACAAAGATACTTCCAATCATTTTTTTCTTCATGAATTTTCCCCCTAACATATTTTATCGGCACAATGTTTATTAATAAACATTGCCTTCACAACTATAAATTACCATAAAAACAAAGAGTAGTAAACCGATTATTTCAACATTTTCAAAATTAAGTTATTTATATCCTCTTTTTATAATTAACAGAACCACTAGTAGATATAGGGGTAAATTTCAGATTGCTCATAAACAAATAAAGTTTCGATGAACCATAATTGTTCGTGATTTCCCTATTTTTATTATCTTTTTGATAATAATCGATTTTTTCAGTAATCTTTGACAGATTTCTTGTAATATATCATTCAAAGTCAATTTCTAAATCTACACTAAGCTTTGATAGTTAAATTTATTATCGATGTAGTTATCTGACATGGAACTTGCTTGTAAAGAAAATAAAAACAACCTCATATACAATAACAAAAGAGATTGTTTTATCGGGCTTTTTAATTAATCAATTCTTTACATAAATCTACACTAACTTTAAATGGAAATGGCCTTTTCTCCATTTCAATAAAAATACAAAAATCTGTAGGGGAAGTGTTCCCCTACAGCCTTTTATTAAGCGTTTGCCTTCAACGCTTTGAATTCTTCAATTAACATTGGGACAACTTCGAATAGGTCGCCAACGATACCGTAGTCTGCTACTTTGAAAATGTTAGCTTCTGGGTCTTTGTTGATCGCTACGATTACTTTTGAGTTTGACATACCCGCTAAATGTTGGATTGCGCCTGAAATACCTGCTGCGATATAAAGATCAGGTGTTACAACCTTACCCGTTTGACCGATTTGCAAAGAGTAGTCACAGTATTCTGCGTCACATGCACCACGAGAAGCACCAACTGCACCGCCTAATACGTTCGCAAGCTCTTTTAATGGCTCAAAGCCTTCTTCCGATTTCACGCCACGTCCGCCAGCAACAACCACTTTTGCCTCTGATAAATCAACACCCTCTGCTGATTTGCGAACAACTTCTTTAATAATTGTACGCAAGTTTGTAATATCAACAGCTAATGACGATACATCGCCTGAGCGACCTGCATCTTTTGCAAGTGGTGCGATATTGTTTGGACGAATCGTTACAAATACGATGCCATCCTTCACCTTTACTTTTTCGAATGCTTTACCAGAATAAATTGGGCGGATAAATACTGCACCGTCACCAGCGCCTTCGATTTCTGTTACGTCAGATACAAGACCTGCTTGTAATTTTGATGCGATTTTTGGTGATAAGTCTTTCCCAAGAGCTGTGTGACCAAATACGATTGCTTCTGGGCTTTCTTCACCAACAACTGCCATAAATGCTTGGCTAAAGCCATCAGATGTATATGATTTTAAGTGTGGGTGTTCCACTGTGACAACGCGGTCTGCACCGTATGCAACTAATTCATTTGCGACACCCGCAACGCTATCTCCGATTAATACCCCAACAATTTCGCCACCATCAGCGATTTGTTTTGCTGCTGCAATTGCCTCGAACGATACGTTACGTAGGCTTCCTTCACGAACTTCCCCTAAAACTAACACTTTTTTTGACATGCTATTTCCCTCCGTTACCTTTGTTATGAATATGCAATTAGACTACTTTTGCTTCTGTGTGTAGTAAGTTAACAAGCTCTTTTACTTGTGCCTGTAATTCGCCTTCTAACACGCGACCTGCTGCTTTTTGTGGTGGTAAGTAGATTTCTACTGTTTCCACTTTTACTTCTACATCATCTTCATCGATGTCTAAATCATCAAGCTCAAGCTCTTCTAATGGTTTTTTCTTCGCCTTCATAATCCCTGGTAAAGATGGGTAGCGTGGCTCGTTTAAGCCTTGTTGCGCTGTTACTAATAAAGGTAATGAAGTTTCTAACACTTCTGAATCCCCTTCGATATCACGCACGATCTTCACGTTTGTGCCATCGATTTCTAGGCTTGTAATTGTTGTGACATAATTGATACCTAAAAGGTCAGCTAGACGAGGGCCTACTTGACCAGAGCCACCATCAATTGCAACATTACCTGCTAAAATTAAATCTACCTCTTTATCTTTTAAATATTCTGCTAAAATATAAGCTGATGAATATTGATCTAATTCGTCTAAATCGTCTTCTGTATTAATTAGGACTGCTTCATCTGCACCCATTGCCAATGCTGTACGCAATTGCTTTTCAGCATCCTCGCCACCGATTGTGATAACCGTTACTTTGCCACCTAGTGCATCGCGCTTTTGAATCGCTTCTTCAATCGCATACTCATCGTATGGGTTAATGATGAACTCTGCGCCATCCTCTTGAATTTTGCCACCTGCTACAACGATTTTTTCCTCTGTGTCAAACGTGCGTTTTACTAATACATAAATGTTCATTTTCCAGACCCCCGAAAGCTAATTTATTTTGGTTCAGTAGTAAATTTCCTTCTTTAATAGGAATGTGACGAGGTTTTCCTCGCATACTCAAAAAAATCCGGACGCAATTACGCTGGGGCGTAATTGATTATTTACCTTTAAAAACTGGTTGACGTTTTTCAATAAATGCTTGTATTCCCTCTTTTGCGTCCTCTGATACGAAAACTGTACCAAAGCTTTCCGCCTCGGCTGCTACCCCTTCATGGAAGGATGCAGGCTTTGCATATTGCAGCATCGCAATAGCCGCCTTTAGTGCAACTGGACTTTTCTTCGCAATTTTTTTCGCAATTTCAAGCGTTTTTGGCAATAATTCCTCATCCGTAAATGCTTGGTTTGCTAATCCCCATTGGACAGCCTCTGCCCCTGTAATTGGCTCTGATGTAAACAGCATTTCAGCCGCTTTTGCAAAGCCTACATAACGCGGTAAGCGCTGTGTGCCTGCAAAGCCAGGAATTAAGCCTAGCTGTAGCTCTGGCAAGCCTAGCTTCGCACCTTCAGTTACATAGCGTAAGTGACAGCCCATTGCTAGCTCTAGCCCTCCGCCTAATGCTGCACCGTGAATCGCTGCAATAATAGGTTTTGAGAATGTTTCTAATCTCTCAAAAACATTTTGTCCATGCTGAGATAATTTTGCGAATTCTGCGCCTGATGATACTTCTGTAAATTCTTTAATATCTGCACCGGCAGAGAAAAAGCGCCCTTCACCATGTAATACGATGACACGAACTTCCTCATTATGCTCCACTATATCGAGTAATTCATTAACTTCTGCAATCATTCCCCGTGATAAAGCGTTGGCTGGTGGTCGCTGTATTGTTACAACAGCTACGCCTTCGTCTATTGCCCAACTGAGAAATTCCATTCTCCCATACACCCCTTTAAGCTTTTAAGCCATTCAGTAGTAATTGCTGCACTTTTGGTGCTTGTTCAAGTAAATTATAACGATAGTCATTCATTACCCAAGTTGTCGTAATTTCATCGATTGTGCCAAATACCATTTGACGCGCTACTCGCACATCCATTGCAGAATTAAATTCACCAGACACCATGCCTTCAATTAAAATTTCATCAAGCAATTTTAAATATTCCTTTAAAATCGCATTGATTTTTAAGCGAATTTCCTTATTGGACTGACGTAATTCTAATTGTGTCACCGTTGCAAGATGATGATCATCCGCTAATACTGAAAAGTGACCTTCAATCATTCGGCATAGTTTTTCTGAAGAGGTTTCACCACTTTTTAAAATTTCCTGCAAGTTTTCAACGAACACGACCATCTTTTCTTGAAAAACAGAAATTAAAATATCCTCTTTGTTTTTGAAATAAAGATAAATTGTGCCGTCAGCAACGCCAGCCTGTTTGGCAATTTTCGAAACTTGAGCCTGATGGTAGCCATTTTCAGCAATTGCAATAACAGCAGCATCAATAATTTGTTTATATTTTGGTTTATTGCGCTTCATGTTTATCACCACCAGTAAAAAATCAATTACATTTTCTTTTCATAAGAAAAACATGAATGACCATTCATTCATGTTTTTATATTATTATTTGTTCTACTAGATGTCAAGTAGTTCACCAAATATTTTCTTATGCTTCTTTAGCTGCAAGCTTTTGCTTTTCTTCATCAATTAATGAGCGACGTAAAATTTTCCCTACCGCTGTTTTTGGTAGCTCTGTACGGAACTCATAGTGACGTGGCACTTTGAATGAAGCTAAGTTTTTACGACAAAATTCATTTAGCTGCTCTTCTGTTACTGAATAGCCTTCTTTTAATACAATATACGCCTTCACTGTTTCACCACGATATGGGTCAGGAATCCCTGCAACAACACATTCCTGTATTGCTTCATGCTCATACAATACTTCCTCTACTTCACGTGGATAAATATTGAAGCCCCCTGCAATAATCATATCTTTTTTGCGGTCTACTACATAAAAATAACCGTTTTCATCCATATAGCCTAAATCTCCAGTTAAAAACCAACCATCATAAAATGACATTGCCGTTTCTTCTGGTCGATTCCAATAGCCTTTCATGACTTGTGGACCTTTTACAGCAATTTCACCAATTTCTCCTGGTGGTAAAGGCTCATAGTCACCACTTCGTAAAATGATAGCATCTGTATTTGGCCAAGGTACACCAATCGAACCGACCATGCGATCATGCCAGATAAAGTTAGCATGTGTTACAGGTGATGTTTCTGTTAGCCCATAGCCTTCGACAAGCTTTCCACCAGTAATCTTTTCAAACTTCTCTTGCACATCGACTGGCAATGGAGCTGAGCCACTTAAACATGCTTTAATTGAGGAAAGGTCATAGTTGCCGATACCTGGATGATTTAATAAACCGATATACATCGTTGGTGCACCAGGGAATAATGTTGGCTTCTGCTTATCAATCGTTTTTAATGCTTGCTCTGCATCAAACTTCGGCAGTAACACCATTTTACCTTTTAGCATAACTGCTAAAATTAAAACGGTTGTCATACCATACACATGGAAGAACGGCAGTATGCCTAAAACTGTTTCATTGCCTTCCTCGCTTTTATACATCCATGCATCGCACATTTTCGTATTGGCAACTAAATTTTTATGCGTTAGCATAACCCCTTTTGGTGATCCTGTTGTCCCACCAGTGTATTGCAATAATGCTAAATCTTGCTCAAAATCAAAGTCGAGAGGTATTGGATTTGGCGAGCTTGATTGCATAATATGCGTAAATAAATGATTTGTCCCACTATGCTCAACCTTAACGCTAAAGCCATATTGCTTCTTTTGAATGAATGGGTACACTAAATTTTTCGGGAATGGTAAATAATCTTTGATCCCTGTGACAATGACATTCTCCAAAGCGGTTTCCTTTATAATCTTCATCGCTCTTGGATATAAAATATCCATTACTAATAGCACTTTTGCGCCTGAGTCAGCCATTTGATATTGCAGCTCCCGCTCTGTATAAAGCGGATTTGTTTGGACAACAATGCCCCCTGCATACATCGTACCATAGTAAGCGATAACAGCTTGTGGACAGTTCGGTAGCATAACCGCCACACGGTCACCCTTCTCTATCCCTAAGGAACGCAAATAGTTTGCAAACTTTAAAGAGGATTCGTACAGCTCTTTATACGTTAGCTCCTTCCCCATAAAATGCACGGCAACTTTATCGGGATATGCATTGTAAGCCTCCGTTAAAAATTGCTGTACAGGCATTGCAGGTAAGTCGATTTCATGCGGAATCTCCTCGGGATACTTCTTTAACCACACCTTCTCTGTCATAACATTCTCCCCTTCACCTAGTATATTTTTCATATGCTATTATTAATTATTATAGTGAAAAATGAATGCGTTTACAAATGATTTTTTGCTATTAATTAGAAAATTCGCTCGATTATGCAATTTATTACTTGTCACAGTTTATGGAGAACGTAGCTAGTTTTAGTACTTAAAAAGGGAATTTATTTTTCATATTTACACCTATTACAGAAAATATTATTGCTTATCAATACGGGATAAAAATGCCTTTATATGCTTTCCTAAAATAGTTGCGTTATCAAGCCAAGGGTAATGTCCTGCATTTGGAATTAATGCAAATTCACCCTTTTGAAAGTTGGCGGCAAGCTCTTCCACATAACGATACGGGCGAGGATCTGCTGCTCCGTGAATAAAGAGGGCAGGAAAGCTGTTAAACGGAATTGCTTGCTTAAATTGCTCGCTACTAAAATACGTCTCACATTGTGCCCCCACCTCTTGATTTACTTCGCTGTTGACAAACGGCTCATCCATACGTGGAAGCTTGCTAAAGTTATTATGATTAAACAAATCTGCTTTTAAACTAAGTGCTCGTAGTCGATTTTTTGTATGCTCCCGTTCCTCATCCTGCATTTTTTCAATAGCTGAACGCAAATGAAGATACTCTGCTCTGTCAGTTGAAGTCATTCTATTTAATCTATTTTTACGATAATCAATATGCCATGCAGGGTCGATACCTGTTCCCGCTATATAAAGTAACGCTTTCAGCTTTGTCGGATATTTTGTCGCGTAGGCTAATGCTAAGGACGCCCCCCAAGAATGACCGCATACAATCCAATTTTGTCTATTCAAGTGCATTCGTAGCTGCTCTAAATCTTCTATGAATGTTTCAATCGTATAGGGTCCTGTTTTCTCTGAACGCCAGCTTCCTCGCTGCTCGTATCGAATCATTTGAAAGCAATTTTCATCTAATAGCGCTGTTACAGGCTCTAAATAATCATACGCACCTGGTCCTCCATGTAAAAATACAATGGGTATTCCTTGCCCTTGTACGTGATGCCATAATGATACACCGTTGATTTTTGCTGTCGTTCCTTCCATTTGCTCCTCCTCATTTCACAAATAGATAAAGCTTTTAGGAATACAGCTAAATAACCATATTCCTAAAAGCTTCTATCTCGTCAACATATAATAAATGCCTACTGCAATAAATGCAACACACACAATCAATAGCACTTTCGCTAGCTTTTCCATCTATCTAACACTCCTACGAAATACTTGCGCCGATAACAAATGATAAACCGACCGAAATAGTACAAGAAATGAAGCCTACTGACCGGTTATCCTTGGCGATTTCTTCATCCACTTTAATAAGCGGTGTTAAAAATTCGAATAAGAAATAGGCAAAAATAAGCAATGAAAAACCATATAGTCCCCAGCCTAACATTTCAATTAATGATGTATGACGCTCAATCGAATAGCGGAAAACATTACAAACACCTAAAATTTTCCCACCTGTCGCTAATGCTACCGCTACATTGCCTTTTCTAATCTCATCCCAGTTTTTATACTTCGTTACGACTTCAAATAATACCATCGACACTACTAAACAAAGGACAACAACGCTAAAATAACCTGCTGTCTCTACTAAAGGATGTTGCCAAAATGCAGATTCTAACATAAGCTATCCCCCTCTATTTCAATTCTACAACCGTTACCCCGAAGCCGCCCTCTCCAGCCTCACCATAGCGGAATGATTTCACACGCTTATGCCCTTTTAAATAGCTTTGAATCCCTTGACGCAATGCGCCTGTCCCTTTTCCGTGAATGATGGAAACACGTGGATAATTAGCAAGTAATGCATCATCTAAATATTTCTCTGTACGAAGAAGTGCATCCTCATAACGCTCGCCACGCAAATCTAATTCAAGCTTTACAGCACCGCCTCGATTTTTGACATTGGCCATTGTGCGCGTTTGCTGCTCTTTTTCAGGCTTTACGTATTCTAAATCAGATTCTGGTAGCTTCATTTTTAAAATGCCAATTTGGACAACCCACTCATTGTTCGATGCTTTTTCTAGTATTACACCTTTTTGACCGTAGCTAATGACTTTTACTTCATCGCCCACCGCTAAGTTTTGGGCTCGACTGCGCTCGGCTGCCACTTTTTGCAATACTTTATTATCTTGTGGCGCTGTCTCTTCCAAGCGTTTTTTCGCATCAATTAATTCATGCTCTTTGACTGCGCTTGCTGCATTTTTTTTCATGGCACGTAGCTCTTCAATAATCGCTTCTGCCTCACGCTTGGCCTCATCAACAATTTTACGTGCCTTGTCTTTCGCCTTTTTCTCTAAGCTTTCTTTTTTCTCATCATATGTGCGAATGCGTTCTGTTAGCTGCTCATGTAAATATGTTGCTTCCTCTAACAAGCCATGTGCTTCCTCTGCCTCGCGCTCTGAGCGAACGCGGCTTTCCTCTAAAGAAGCAATCATTGATTCGACTTCATGACGGTCTGTTCCTGTAAATGATTTTGCACGGTCAATAATGTTTGCTTTTAAGCCAAGTCTTGTTGAAATTTCAAAGGCATTTGAGCGTCCTGGTACACCAATTAATAGGCGATATGTTGGACTCAATGTTTCTACATCAAATTCCACGCTTGCATTGACTACGCTTGGACGATTGTAGCCATATGCCTTTAATTCAGGGTAATGCGTTGTTGCCATCACACGTGCACCATAGTCAACAACTTCATCTAAAATGGCAATCGCAAGTGCTGCCCCTTCCTGCGGGTCTGTCCCTGCACCAAGCTCATCGAATAGCACAAGCGATTTATCATCAAACTTGCTTAAAATATCGACAATATTGACCATATGAGAAGAGAATGTTGATAGCGATTGCTCAATTGACTGCTCATCCCCAATATCAGCGAAAATTTGCTCAAAAACAGCTAGCTCTGAGCCATCAAGTGCTGGCACAGGTAAACCAGATTGTGCCATTAATGTACACAGCCCAACCGTTTTCAGCGTCACCGTTTTACCGCCTGTATTTGGTCCTGTAATCACGATTGCTGTTACATCGCGACCAAATTCAATCGTGTTCGCCACAGCCTCTTCAATTGACAATAACGGATGTCTTGCACGTACTAAGCGAATATAACCATCTGCATTGATTTTTGGCATTGTGCATTTATTTGCTTGCCCATATTTTCCTTTTGCTAAAATGACATCAATTTCACCTAGTAGCTGGACAAGGACGAATAAATCATGTCCCACTTCCTCTACTTTGGCAGATAGTGTAAGTAAAATGCGTTCGATTTCCGCTTGCTCTTTCACTTTTAGACGCTGCACTTCATTGTTTGCCTGTACAACCGCATCTGGCTCAATAAATAATGTTTGTCCAGATGATGATTGGTCATGCACAATCCCGCCATAATGCCCACGGTATTCCTGCTTTACTGGAATAACGAAGCGGTCATTACGAATTGTAATAATCGAATCGGATAGCATTTTCGCTGCATTGGCGCCACGCGTTAAGCTTTCTAGCTTTTGACGCACCTTTGCTTCCTCTGCACGCAATGATTGACGAATCGTACGCAATGTTGTACTTGCGGAATCTAAGACGCCTCCGTTTTCATCAATGCAATCATTAATTTCATGCTGTAAGGCAGTTAAAATCGGCATTTGCTCCTTGCGTTCTACGAAATGCGGAATCTCGATTGTCTCATCTGCCTGTAAATCCTCAATAAAATTGCGCAGAATACGGCTTGCGCGAATCGTGCTGGCAATTTCCATTAGCTCCATCGGCGAAAGCATACCGCCGATTTGAGCGCGCTTGGCATGTGGGCGTATATCGAAAATGCCCCCCATTGGTACATTGCCTTTGACACGTAAAATAGATAACCCCTCATCCATTTCCTCTAACAATGCTACAACTGTTTCATAATCGGTTTCAGGTACCAGCTCTTCAATCGCAGACTTCCCAATGGAAGACGTACAAAACTGGGCAACCTGCTGTCGTATTTTATCAAACTCTAGTGTTTTCAATGCTCGTTGTTCGATCATGAAAAACACCCCCTATTTTTATTTATTTCGGCGAATCCATGCCTCAAATTGTTCGAGCGTCCATGTGTTGACAATCAATTCCTTTTTCAGCCATGCCTTTTGTGCATAATGAACTCCAATTTCCATAAAGCGCAAATGTTCAATTGCATGTGCATCTGTATTAATAGCGATTGGCACATTTTTCTCCATCGCAAGCTGTAAATGCTCTGTACATAAATCGAGGCGATATGGATTCGCATTTAATTCAAGTATTTTCCCATGCTCCGCCGCCCACTCTATGAGCTGCGGAATATTTGGATTATAGCCACCTCGCTGTCCAACAATGCGCCCTGTTGGATGTGCAATCATATGCACATATGGATTTGTAATGGCTGTATAAAGTCGTGCCATAATTTTCTCCTGTGACTGTGTGAAGCTGGAATGAATCGAGGCGATAACGAAATCCAACTCATGCAACACCTCATCAGCAAAGTCCAAGGTTGCATCTGGCAATATATCCATTTCCGTCCCTCTAAATAAGCGGATGTCGGACTGCTCAGCATTAAATTGTTCAACTTCTACCTTTTGCTTTGCTAATCGTTCTGGCGTTAAGCCATTCGCTACCTTCAAATATTGTGAATGGTCGGTAATGACCGCATATTGGTAGCCCTTTTCGATTAAAGCGTATCCCATTTCTGCAACGGAATGTGCACCATCAGACCATGTTGTATGCATATGCAAGTCTGATACAATATCGGATAACCGCACAAGTTGTGCTAGTTCATCTAGACGCTCCAATTCCTTGCCGCTTTCTCTTACAGCAGGTGGAATAAATGGCAAATCAAAGTGCGCGAAAAATTCCTGCTCTGACGCAAATGTTGCTACCGAACCATCGGGCTGCTCTACCCCATATTCGCTAATTTTTTTGCCCTGTGCCTTTGCGAGCTGGCGCATGCGCACATTATGGTCCTTTGAGCCTGTAAAATGATGCAAGGCTGTCGCATACTCACTTGGTGCAACAAGTCGAAAATCAACGCTTACAGGCTCATCTCGATCTAAAATAACAGACACTTTCGTATCTCCTGCTGCGACGATTTCCAAAATCACAAGCTGTGCTAAAATTGCCTCTCTCACCGCCTCTGGTGCAGTCGTTGCCACGATAAAATCGATATCCTTGCTCGTTTCATTTACACGACGAAAGCTACCCGCAACAGAAAAGCGTTCTACTTCCGCAATTTCCGCAAGCACCTCATTGATTTCTAGCACGACAGGCTCCAGCTGCCAAATTGGTAATCTTTCTGCACGTGAGCCTAAATTCGCTAACTCTTTTTTGATTTTTTCCTCCGTTTTAGCACCAAAGCCAGCAAGTGCCTGTACTTGCCCTGCTTCACATGCTTGCATTAACGAAGTGGCATCTGTTACACCTAGCTCCTGATACAATTTTGCTAGCTTTTTGCCTCCTAGCCCTGGCACCTTCATTAAAGGAATCAAGCCTTTTGGCACAGTTTGCTCCAGCTCCTGCAACACTGCCGATTGTCCGTTTTCTAGCAAATCGACAATTACTGCGGCTGTGCCTTTACCGATGCCTTTAATAGCCGTAATATCCTCTATTTCGCTCAAGCTGCGTTCATCTGTTTCAAGAGCAGCTGCTGCTTTGCGAAATGCGGACACTTTAAATGGGTTCTCACCTTGTAACTCTAAATATAAAGCTATTTTTTCAAGTGTACGGATAATCACTTTTTTATTCATGTTGCCCTCTCCTTAAGAAAAGCCTCCCTCATTTGTCGAGAGAGGCCATGTGCTATTTGATATAGATATACCACCAGTCCTGAAACATTTTCGTAATGACAGGTGTATGCTCAAGCATTAAGCTCGTTAAAATTGATTTGTTTAACACCGTTTGAATGACTTCCAATGGGAGTAATGCCAAAACATATAGTGCAATAAAAATAATGAAATAAAATTCGATAAAACCTAATACTGCCCCTAATAGGCGATTGATTGAACCGAGTACTGGCAAATATGTTAAAAAATCAAACATAGAGCCGATAATTTGTAAAACTAACTTCGTTACAAAGAAAATAAGTGCGAAAGCGATGACGCGATAAAATGTGCGATCGACATCTAAAGAATCCAATACTAATGTCATTGTCGCATTTTCAGTAAAGCCTGGATACGGAATCCATAGCACAAATTTTTGTGCTAATGGCTTATAATAAATATAGGCAACAATTAATGCAATTAAAAAACTACCTAAATGAATCAATTGGACGATAAAGCCACGCTTTGCTCCAATTATACAGCTTATGAATAAGACCACTAATAAAATAATATCTAGCATTTACTCAACCCTTTAACCTTTTCACTTCTTCTTCAAGCGCTTCAACTTGCGCCTTCAGTTGTAATAATTCATGTACAGAATTGACTGCTGTAAGCACTGCTAGTCTTGAGCTATCTAATGTTGGATTATGTGCACTGATTTGACGCATTTTATCATCTACGAGGGAAGCAACTAATCGCATATGCCCTGTCGATTCTGTACCAACCATTTTATATGTACGTCCATAAATTTCAACTGAAATTCGATTTTTTTCTTGTTCAGCCAAAGTAATTCCTCCCAAAAGCATAGGCAACGCCAGCAACTCAAGCAGGAAGCTGCTCGCTTCACTTATCATGTTGAAGTAGCAAAATGCAGCTTTATGCAATTCCTGTTCGATTTTCTGCAATTTTCATACTAACTATCATACCATTTTTGTTATATATAATACAATATTAGACTCATTGTCATGCAGTGGTGTAGGGAGTTTATCTATAATGATGAGGAATTATTATATTTCATCTCCCGTAAAACACTAAAAAGCAGAAGCCACCTATAGGACTTCTGCTTTTTCTAAATAAGTGAAGGATTCTTTAATATGCACTTCGTTTAATTTCAGATAACTTCCTTTGTAACATTGCGTTCTCTTTTTTCATTTGGGACAATTGACGCTCCACTATTTTTTCCCCGTAACCTTTAGGTGCTGAGGCAATTAAAACAACTTTTTCTGTAGGCTCTTTTTTCATTGTTTATCCTCCCAACAGTTTTTTTAGGAAATAACAGTATTGATATCCCTTCGATTTTATTATAGCATCCAACACATGATTTTGATACTTCAATGCATAATCGCTTGTCATCTCCCCATTTGCAGGGAAATGAATACAAAAGATATAAGGACTAGCTTTGAATAAGAAATAAAATAAATATTTTTCTTCATTGTAATATAATGTTTCCTCTACATCCATATCTTCAGCAGTTTGTACAACATAAGAGTCTTTATTATCTCGTTCTATGCTTTCTGCTGTAACATCTCCATCGTACTCAACTAATTTCATTTCATCAATATCTGATTCATACAATGTAATAGCAGTTGCTGGCTTAATTGTTGTTAGATATTTTGTTTGATATAGAGTATCTATCTCAAATACTTCAATTTCTTTTACAATTAAATTCCTTAATTTCGAAAGTAGCCGCCTTGTATCTATAATTTCACCTTTTTGAATAACCTCTAAAAATTTCAGAGAATTTTCATAAAAATCTCCATACATTTGAAAATGATCAAAGGCTTGGTCAATTGCTGATTTTAAACTTAAATATTGAAGCCCCTCTTTTGTCATTATAGATAATTGCGTTTTCACTTGCGTAACCATTTCTGTGCCTAAATTCAAATTTTGTAAATAGTATCCTTTTATATAGACATCATATAAAAAAGCTAAAACATAATGATCTTGAATTTGCGATAAATTCATTGATTTTAAAGAATCATAAAATTGTTCAAAATTCCCTTCATATAAATCATAATTTTCTTTGAGAGAAGGCAGAACTGAAAAAAATTCTGTTATGACTACTTGATTAACATAAATAAGTATTTGTTTTCCTTTTTCATATGCTTTTAAAAACTCTAAATGCGTAACTGTTTTCCCTTCAGATGCTATCATTGAACCTGCTCTAGTATCTATAAATAGAAGAAGCATATCACTTCTGTCAACATAGTTTAAACAAGTTTTAACAGAATCAAGTTCTGTAAAATAAATACTTTCTTCATACCGAACAATATGATGACCTACATCCAATAAACTATCTGTAATAGTTTGGCGCAATTGAGATAACGAATCCTGTGCTACAGAGCTAATAAATATTGATAGTTTATCCATCCATACCTCCATTAATCCTATATACATATAATTATACCATAAATTAACCAATTATACCTCAATAATATTTAATCCTGTTTTATAACTTCACTTTTAGCATATAAATCCAAGTATTTGACTTCTCTCTAAATCCCTCGCACAATAAAGGAAGTTCATAGAAAGGACGGAATCAATGACCAATATCGTTTTACTCTTAACAAATGAACAAGTGCAAGAAGTGAAAAATGCTTATGTAAAAAATCAAGTGAGCCGTAATGCTCCAGGCGTTGTCTTTGCAGCAAAATTAGCAGATACATCGATTACTGCATATAAGTCAGGCAAAGTGATGTTTCAAGGGGGCGGCGCTGAGCGTGAGGCTGCACGATGGGGCATAGCGACTACAACAGCTAAAACAAGTGCAGCAAAAGGCGACAAATTACCTGAAAGCTTTGCCACAATGTCGGTTATTGGCTCTGACGAAACAGGCACAGGCGATTATTTCGGCCCAATTACTGTTGCGGCTGTTTATGTACCTGCCGACAAAATTCCACTGGTTCAGGAGCTTGGTGTCAAAGATTCAAAAATGTTAACCGATGATTATATGAGAAAAATCGCCCCTGATTTAATGAAGGTTTGCACTTACAGTATTTTAACATTGCGTAATGACAAATATAACGCATTACAGACAAAGGGCTATTCACAGGGCAAGATGAAGGCATTGCTTCACAATCAGGCATTAAAGCATGTGTTAAACAAAATTGCACCCGAACAGCCACAGTATATTTTAATCGACCAATTTGCCGAGCGCGATACGTACTATCGCCATATCCAAAAGGAAAAAGAAATCGTACGTGACAATGTACTGTTTTCAACAAAGGCGGAAAATTTGCATGTTGCGGTAGCAACAGCCTCTATTTTAGCTCGCTATGCCTTTTTAAAGGAAATGGATCGATTGAGTGAGCTCGTCGGCTTTACTTTGCAAAAAGGTGCGAGCAGTAAAGTCGATGTGATGGCAGCGAAAATTTGGAAGACAAAGGGCGAGGATGTGTTGCGCTCCATTTCTAAATGGCATTTTGCCAATACGGAGAAGGCACGCAAGATGATGAAGTAATTCAACCATAAAAAATCGATTACCCCTAAGCTTCTTAGGATTAATCAATTTTTTATGATCTTGAATAGGAGAAATATTTCGAAAATCGAAAAAAATACGTGAAATATGTTCGGAATTTTTGTAAAATAGAAAAGAATTTGTTTATAGGGGGAATTTTCATGACAACGAATTATCCAGAAGTATGGGATTTAGATGTATTTTTCGAAGGTGGTAGCAGCTCGCCTCAATTTGCTGCACATTTAGAAAAAACAGCAGCTTTAGTGCAAGATTTACAACAATTCGTTAGTGAACTTGCTGTACCACAATCTGCTACAGAAACAGCAGGATTATTACAAGTAATTGATAAAGTGAAAGACGTGCGCCAGCATATGGCGCAGGCAGGTGCCTTTTTATCTTGTTTAAACGCACAAAACATTAAAGACCGTGAAGCAATGCTATTACTAGGCAAAGTTTCTTCGCTTTATGCCGAAGTGGCACCATCATATGAAAAACTGCGTCAAATAGTTGGTGAAATTGAAGAAACAACGTTCCAGCAATTAATTACAGCGGATGAACTAGCGCCATTTGCCTTCATTTTAACAGAGTGGCGTGATGCCTCGAAGGAATCGTTATCTGAAGAGGAAGAAGCTTTAATTTCTTCTTTAACAGTAGATGGCTATCGTTCTTGGGGCGAAATGTATGATCTATTAATAAGCGATATTCGTGTAGAGGTTGAAATCGATGGCGAAATGAAGTCGCTTTCTGTTGGTCAAGCGAATAACTTAAGCTCACATAAAGATCCAAAAGTGCGCAAAGCTGCTTTCGAGGCAATTGAAAAAGTGTTTACAGAGCGCGAGGAATTTTTCGCAAAAACATTAAACCATTTAGCAGGCTTCCGCTTAAATGTTTATAAAAAACGCGGCTGGGACAATGTATTAAAAGAGCCTTTAACAATTAATCGCATGAAGGAAGAAACACTTGATGCCATGTGGGGTGCTATTACAGAGCGCAAAGCTACATTTGCAAACTATTTAACACATAAAGCACAAATGCTTGGCGATGAAAAATTAAATTGGCATGACTTTGATGCACCAGTTACAGAGGCAACAGCAAAAATGGATTATCAAGAAGGGGCTGCCTTTATTTTAAAGCATTTCGGTCGTTTTGGCGCAGAGCTAGAAGCCTTTTCACGTAAAGCATTTGAGGATGGGTGGATTGAAGCAGAGGACCGCGACAATAAAAAACCAGGTGGCTTCTGCACAGGCTTCCCATTAGCACAGCAATCGCGTATTTTTATGACGTATTCAGGCTCAATGTCCAATGTAGCGACATTAGCACATGAACTTGGTCATGCATTCCATAGCTATGCGTTACGCCCTGTTCACCCATTAAATACAGGCTATGCGATGAACGTAGCGGAAACTGCTTCGACATTTGCAGAGATGATTGTGGCAGATGCAGCGGTGGAAGAAGCAAGCACAAAAGAAGAGAAAATTGCGTTACTTGAAGATAAAGTACAACGCTCTGTTGCCTTCTTTATGAATATCCATGCACGCTTCCTATTTGAAACACGCTTCTACGAGGAGCGTAAAAACGGTGTTGTGTCATCAAAACGCTTAAACGAATTAATGGAACAAGCACAGCGTGAGGCATATGTAGATGCTCTTGGTGAAACACACCCACACTTCTGGGCAACGAAGCTACACTTCTTTATTACAGGTGTACCGTTCTACAACTTCCCATACACGTTTGGCTACCTATTCTCGCTAAGCATTTATGCGAAGGCAAAAGAGGAAGGCACAGGCTTTGAGGAGAAATATATCGCCTTACTACGTGATACAGCGGTAATGACTGTGGAAGATTTAGCGATGAAGCATTTAGGCGAAGATATTACGAAGCGCGATTTCTGGTTAAAGGGCATTGCACTTTGTGAAAAAGATGTTGAGGAATTTATTGCGTTAACATCAAATTAAACAAAAGGCTATTAGAAATAGCAGGTATCCCCTGCTTTTCTAATAGCCTTTCTTCATTTATTTCGCTTGATAATCTTCTCGTTTGGTTACATCTACTCGTTTTACAAAGAATGTTAAAATAAGCGCAATTAACGAAACAGCTGCCGCAACGAAGAAAGTGAAATTAATCCCTTCGAGCATTGCTGTTTGCTGAATTTGTGCTGTCATTTCTGCAATTTGTGCCTCTGTTGGCTGAACACCACTAGCTGCTGCTTTTTCTTTCGCTTCTGCTGCAAGCTCTATTGCGCGCGATTTCGTATGCGAGTTCATAATCGTTACGAAAATCGCCGTACCAATTGCCCCTGTTACTTGCTGTGCCGTATTGTTAATGGCTGTACCATGCGGATTCATCTTCATCGGTATTTGATTCAAACCATTTGTCATAATCGGCATCATCACAAGTGCCATACCAAATGAACGCACAGTATAAACTGTAATAATATAAGCATGCGATGAGTCCATTGATAATTTCGATAAATAATATGTGGACACTGTCATAATAATTAAACCAATCATGGCAATGATACGAGGGCCATATTTATCAAAAAGCTTCCCTGTAATAGGTGACATGAAGCCCATCACAAGTGCCCCTGGAAGCATCATTAACCCTGCATCGAATGGTGAAATACCACGCACTGTTTGTACGTAAGCAGGCGTTAAAATCATCCCTGAGAACATTGCTACAGACATGACCATCGAAATAACAGATGATAGGGCAAACATCGGATATTTATAAATACGTAAATTCAATAATGGTTCGTCTAATTTTAATTGGCGTACAATAAATGTTAGTAAACCAATTGCTCCTAAAATAATCGTGCCATACACTTCTACTTCGCCCCAGCCTTTTGAGCCAGCCATACTGAAGCCATATAGCAAGCCACCAAACCCGATGGTCGATAACACTAATGATAGATAATCAATTGTTACTTCACGTGTTGGCATAATATTGCGCAGCTTCCAAATTCCAAGAAGCAAGCTAATTGCCGCAAATGGAATAATCATTTCGAAAAGCACGCGCCAATCGTAATGCTCTACAATCCATCCAGACAATGTTGGTCCGATTGCTGGAGCTGCGAACATTACAAGTCCAAATAAGCCCATCGCTGTCCCACGTTTTTCAATTGGGAAGCTGATTAACATAATATTCATTAATAATGGTGACATCGTAGCAGCACCTGCTGCTTGCACCATACGCCCCGCGATTAAAATACCGAAGTTTGGTGCAAATGCCGCCATCACTGTTCCAAGTAAAAATAATCCCATTGAGACAGTGAAAATTGTGCGGTTTTTAAATTTTGTAATTAAAAAAGCGGAGGCTGGAACTAAAATCCCGCTCACTAACATATAGCCTGTTGATAGCCATTGAACAGTTGAGTAGTTTTCAATATTTAAGTCCACCATAATAGATGGTAACGCAATATTTAACAATGTGTTATTTAAAAAGGCAACAAATGTGCCAATAAATAAAATCGCAATCATTAAATACGGCGGTTTTTTTAATGTTTCTGTTGTCATACTTAAAAACCCTTTCCCTTTATTATTTCATAGTTCGAAGTTTCACTTGACTTATTTTATACTCATAGTCTAAAAATCGCAACTGTTTTTTACTATAAGTTTAAAAACCTTGAATTATCAAGGTTTTACATATAGAATGATAGTATAAAGAGCAACTTCAATCAGGCTTTTACGGACAGTTAGCGCCCATTCTCTCAACTCTTGAGGTGGACATCTTACTGTCCGTTAATGCGGGTTAAATAAAAGCAAATCCAAGGGACTGAACTATAGTGAATACAAGAAAAAGGAAAATCATTGATGTATCCTTACAGCTTTTTACCGAAAAAGGCTTTCATCATACATCCGTACAAGATATTATCGAGCATGCGAGTATATCGAAAGGCACGTTTTATAATTACTTCTCATCTAAAAACGAATGCTTTTTAGCCATTTTGGAGCAGCTTCGTTATACAACACAGCTTCAACGCTATGAATTGCTGGCGAATCACGATGAACAAGATATTCATATACTAATTGAACAAATTATTGTGCCAATGAAGCTGCGACAAGAACAAAATTTAATGACATTGTTTGAGGGTATTTTTCAATCGAGTGATTTGGAGCTAAAGAAAGGGCTACGCCAACACCGTTTTCAGGAAATTCAATGGCTAACAGAACGTTTAATCAATGTGTTCGGTGAAGAAATTCGACCATATGCCTTCGAATGCGCCTTAATTTTTTTCGGCATCACCCATTACTTAGCAATGGCATGGCGCAGTGCCTATCACGTACCAGCTGACTTGTATCAGCTAGTACAAAAAGGATTGGAATATGTTCAAGCCTTGCTCCCAACAATGCAACAAACAAATGCTACATTGCTAGGCGTTGATGCCTTTCAGCGTATACAAAACAAGACGACACAGCCTGTTACAACAAAGGAAAATGTTATAGAGCAGCTAACGGGCTTTATTAAACAACTAGAAGCGAAAACAAATGCAACAGGTCATGAGCTCGCAGCCTTTCTCATCGAGGAATTATCTAAAGACTCTTGGCGCAAACATGTAATCAACGCATCACTACAAAGCTTTCGTACTGCGTTTAAAAGCACAACGCATGAAGCTGAAGCAATCGAATTATCTTATAAAATCACGTTCTTACTAAAAAATTAAAAGATGGAGTGAATAGCGGAAAAACCGTATTCACTCCATCTTTTTTCGCCTATTTGATTAACTTCATAAAAAGATATCGCACAAATGGGCCAATAATAAGTATTTGCAGTGGCAACGCTATCACAAAGTTTTTCCCGAAAGCAGTTACATATTCCGCTACAAAATAAGCAGGCATATGACCTACATGTAGACTCATCGTCATGACACCATATAAGGTCATTACAAGTACCATGCCAATTACCATACATATGGAGATGGCTAAAATTTTATATACTTTTTTCGTTGTATGCATCGTTGCTTTAAAAGCAACTTTTTTCGCAATTGGTCCAACTAAAAACACTTCAAGTATAAAGGCAATCATAAATGTAATAAGAAAATTAATGAGCCCTTCCGTTAATGTAATTTCACCTATTAAACCATTTAGATAAAAATTATAGAAGGTCATCACGACGACCATTCCAAAACACATCATTAAACTGAATTGAATACTTTCTTTTCTCGTTATTGGCAAATAAATTCCCCTCTCTCGTCACTTTACAAATTCTAATTATAGAGAGAGGAAAAATTCTTCATAAGTGAACATTTCGTGAACTTTAATAATCACTTTCTACTGATTCAAGATAAAATAAACCACCACTTACAGCATCCATTTTAATTTTTGCATTGTAACGCTCTTGCAGTGCCTGCTGTTCAATTTGATAAACCTCAGGCTTGTCCTCCATATCCCCATAAAAATAATTGAGTACACGTAGCTCACGTTGCCATTTCATTATGGCTTCATCTGCCCATGCATGATTATCCTGCAAAATAATTTCTTCCATCGTTCTTTGCAAACGCTGTAATCCTCTAGTTGGTGCAATAATATGCTGCACACAAAAGCTATTTTGTGGCTTTGTCATCTGCAAATCTTTTTGCATAAGTAGCTCATGGAAATTTTGCTTTACGTAGCCTGTCATTAAATTCAAGCCAAATGAATAAAGCATTTCCTTTGTACAATCACAGCAATAGGACACTTTATAATTCACTGCAAGCCAAGGGGTTAGAAAATTTTGCGCAACGCCCCCTGTCTGCTCATACATTTGGACATATGCTCCTAACTCTCCTGTCACTTGGCGTAACTGCTGTAATCTTGGTGAACCAAAATGAATAATTTCTCCCTGCCCCTGCATGCTCGTCGTTAAATGTAATCGAGCTGGGTTCGGCTCACTATTTGTCGCCTCAACATATTGCCAATAAAATGGGCGATTCATTATTTTTTTATCCATCTCGACAGTTAATTGCACTTGCAAGCTATCGTTTAGCTGTAAAACCTCACAGCCTGTTTCCTGAAAAAAATGCGTTAAAAACTGATTGATTCGCTGCGCATCCATCGTTGGTCTCATCCGCTCCTATTCGTTAAAATCGCATCCAGCTCCCCGACCACTTGCTCAAATACGTCGATTTTGGCATGAAGCAATGCTAAAATATGCTGCTCAATCGTTTGTTCCACCGCAAAATTATAAATTTGTACATCCTCCGTCTGCCCTAAGCGGTGCACACGTCCGATGCGCTGCTCAAGCTTCATCGGATTCCATGGTAAATCATAGTTAATGACATGACTACAAAACTGTAGGTTAATCCCCTCACCGCCAGCCTCTGTTGCGATTAACACTTGCGCATGCTCCTTAAATAAATGCTTCATATAATCTCGCTTACTTTTTTTATATTTACCATTAAATAAAACAGAGGTAATACCCATTTCATATAAATAAGCTTGTAAATAGTGCTGTGTCGCACGGTATTCTGTAAAAATGATGACCTTATTATTAATTTGTTGAATAAGTTCAGCTGTTTTCTGCGCCTTTGAATTGATTGTTAATTGCTGCAAACCTTCCATAAGCTCTTCAGGTAGCTGTGGCATTTTTGACAATGTTTCACAAAGTGCCTCTTTACTGCTGCATAGCTCCTTTTGCAGCGTTAAGCGCGTCATTGGGTTTGGCACGTCTAAGCTGCTTATTTGCTCATAGATTGCCTGCTCCTCTTGCGAGAAATGAATTGGTACAATTTGCACATGGCGCTTCGTCCATTCAACATTTGTATCCTCTCGTCGATTACGCACCATCACTTGATGGACAAGCTCCTGTAAAAATTCTTGATGCTCCAGTGACTGCTTTTTAGCTGAAAAAGCAGCTTGAAAAGCCTCATAGCTCCCTAATTGCCCAGGCTTTAATAAGGAGATTAAATAAAACAATTCAAAAATATTATTTTGAATCGGTGTTGCTGTTAGCAATAAGCAAAACTTCTTTTTCAAGCTTTGCACAAACTCATAAATTTGTGTTTTATGATTTTTTAATTTATGTGCCTCATCAATAATAATCATGTCAAAATTTTGTGCATAAATCCGTTCTTTATGCGGGCTTTTCTTCGCTGTATCCATGCTCATCACAACAATATTGCACTGCTCAAGCCCATATTTTTTATGATAGGCAACTGCCGGAATATGAAACTTCAATGTCAATTCGTCAATCCATTGTGTAATGAGTGACGCAGGAGCTAAAATAAGTGCCTTTTGCACAAGACCACGTACCATGTATTCCTTTAAAATTAAGCCTGCTTCAATCGTTTTCCCTAAGCCTACCTCATCCGCCAAAATTGCCTTGCCATGCATTTGCTCAATAACCGTTGTTGCTGCCTCAATTTGATGCTGTAGCGGTGAAAGCATCGGCAAATATTTCACACATTGTAAGCCTGAAAAATCAGGTATTAATTGCGCCTTCGTCAGCTCATAATTCATTTGATAAAGCGCCCAGCTTTGCCAAGACTGCTCACCATTTAGCCGTTGCATAAAACCTTCCTGCCATTTTGTTGATTGTTCGATTTCCATATGGACCACCTCAGCATTCAATTACTTGTAGGGTGCCCGAAAAAATAAATTTTATCCATGCGTCATCATCGGATTTATAAGCTCGCTAAATTTCCGAGCAGCTCTTGATAAGGGCACTGACTTCAAATGACAAATACCAATGCTCCGCTCTGGTAATGGTTGCTGTAATGACAGCTCATATAAAAGCCCTTTTTCTAAATATTC
Organism: Lysinibacillus louembei; assembly: GCF_033880585.1. NCBI lineage: Bacteria > Bacillati > Bacillota > Bacilli > Caryophanales > Bacillaceae > Lysinibacillus > Lysinibacillus louembei. The sequence continues at coordinate 2,499,167 of NZ_CP137624.1, read as the reverse complement.
CATCGCAAATTCCTTCGTTACACAGGCAATGCCTAAATTAATTTGCGCAAATTGCAGCAGTAAATCGTGTGAGCCCAGCTCAAATTCAGGTGTTAAATGATAGCCCTGCTCCTTCAAATAGTGCTCCACATAATTGCGTGAATTTGCCTTTTTACCCAGAAAAATTAACGGCATTTTCATTAACAAAGACAATGGAACAGGCTTTTTCGTTAAGTTTTTATATTTTTCTCCACAAACGAAAATATCATGGATTTTCTTGCATGGCAGCACCTGTAATTGTTCATCTTGAATAGGCAAATTACATACACCAATATCCGCTTCACCCGTTCTTATGAAATCTCGAATTTCAGAGGTTGTTCCGTTTAATACCGTAAGACGAACGCCTGGATATTTCAAATGGAACGTTTCTAAATAAGGTAGCAAAAAATAACGCGAAATTGTATCTCCTACGCCAATACGTAACTGCCCTGTTGTCAAATGCTTAAATTCCATTAGCTTTTCCTCACCTGAATGTAAAATGCCAAGTGCTGATTGCACATATTCATATAACACTTTCCCCTCATCCGTTAATATCACACCTTTTGGGGTGCGATGAAAAAGGGGTGTTGCAAGCTCTTTTTCTAATTTATGAATTGCTTGACTTACTGCGGATTGCGTCATGTAGAGCTCTTCTGCCGCTTTAGAAAAACTTTTATTATGGCTAACAATATTAAAAATACGGTAATAATCTAATTTTCCAATCATATTAATTCTACTTATACTCCCTATAATTATTATTAATTTTACTTATAACATATCATTGTTGTATAGTAAACTTTGGATAAAAAAGATAATTGGATGAAAACGTTAGGAGAGATACTATGGAACGTGTAGTTGGAACAGTTGTACGAGGACTTCGTGGTCCTATTATTAATGAAGGTGACGATATTGAACAAATCGTTGTTGATACAGTATTAAATGCAGCAAAAGTAGAAGGCTACTCAATTGAAGATCGTGATATTGTGACAGTAACAGAATCTGTTGTTGCACGTGCACAAGGAAATTACGCAGGCGTTGAGCATATCGCGAAGGATGTTGCGGCTAAATTTGGTGATGATACAATCGGTGTTATTTTCCCTATCCTATCTCGTAATCGCTTTGCCAACTGCTTACGCGGCATTGCAAAAGGTGCGAAAAAAATCGTGCTTATGCTAAGCTATCCATCTGATGAGGTAGGTAACCATTTAGTCGATATCGATGAGTTGGATGTGAAAGGTGTCAATCCTTGGACAGATACGTTATCAGAGGCTGAGTTCCGTGAGCATTTCGGCTTTAAAAAGCATACGTTTACAGGCGTAGACTATATTGAGTATTACAAACAATTAATTGAGGCAGAGGGCGCAGCATGTGAAGTCATCTTCTCAAACAACCCAAAAACAATTTTAGATTATACGAAAAGCGTTTTAGCATGTGATATTCATACACGTTTCCGTACAAAGCGTACATTAGTAAATAACGGTGCTGAAAAGGTCTTTACTTTAGATAATATTTTATCGGAATCCATTGATGGCTCTGGCTTCAATCCAGAATATGGCTTGCTTGGCTCGAATAAAGCGACAGAAGATACTGTTAAGCTATTCCCACATAATTGCCAGCCAATCGTTGATGGTATTCAAGCGAAAATTAAAGAAGCAACAGGTAAAATAGTTGAAGTGATGGTCTATGGTGATGGCGCATTTAAAGATCCTGTAGGGAAGATTTGGGAGCTTGCTGACCCAGTTGTATCACCTGCATATACAAAAGGTCTTGAAGGCACGCCAAATGAAGTGAAATTAAAATATTTAGCTGACAATGACTTTGCTGATTTACGAGGCGAGGAATTAAAAGCAGCGATTTCTGAATATATTACAAATAAAGGTGAAGATTTAACAGGTCAAATGGCTGCACAAGGTACAACACCACGTAAGCTAACAGACTTAATCGGCTCGCTGTCAGATTTAACCTCTGGCTCTGGCGACAAAGGAACACCAATGATTTATATTCAAGGCTACTTCGATAACTATACAAAATAATAAGACTAGGCGTCGGGGAAACGATTTCCCCGACGTCTTTGTTTATGCCTCGTAATTAAACTGCCATTCCACACCAAATTTATCTGTTAAGCCACCATAGCATTTGCTCCAAAACGTTTCTTGTAGCTCCATATGCACCTTGCCATCACGCTTTAATACATCAAAGGCATGACGCAGCTTTGCTTCATCGTTTGTGACAACAGCTAATGTCACATTGTTCCCTACTGTATATGGGTGTCCAGGGAATGTATCAGAAAACATTAAATCTGCCCCCATCGCTGACATACGAGCATGCATAATTAAATCTTTTGCTTCCTCTGGAATTGGGTGCTCATCGTTCGCATGCCCTTCTCCAAATGTCATCATTTGCGTTGTATCAGTTTGAAATGCTTCCTTATAAAGCTCAATCGCCTCACGTGTTTGTCCATCAAAAATTAAGTATACGTTAATTGCCATCTTATCCACTCTCCATCTCAATTTAGTAGTAGCTTGTACAATATTACGTTTTTTATTATACACCAAAAGGAACAAATGTTCTATATTTATTTTACGATGGTGCTAATCGCTTTAAAAGCGTCACCTTTTGCGACTTGCTGCATTTCAAATAAAGCCATTTCTACGCTCGTTTGTTTAGCGCCTAGCTGTAGCATTTTACCAATACCGAGCTGGCGATTTTCTGCCGTACGTGAGGATACACAGTCCACTAAAACCTCGACTTCATAGCCGTTTGCAAGTAAATGTGCTGCCGTTTGATAGACACAAATATGCGCTTCAATACCTGCAAGCAATATTTTTTTGCGGCCTGTTGCTTCAAGCTTTACACGAAATTCCTCTGTATCATAGGCGCTAAATGTAATTTTCTCAATTGGCTGTCCGTTAATTTCAGCAGCAATTTCAGGTGTTGTGGGACCCAAGCCTTTCGGATATTGCTCTAGCCATAAAATTGGCAGCTCCAATACATTTGCACCCTTCACTACTTTTACAATATTGTGAATGACATTTTCGCTATTTTCTACGATTTGTGCAAGCTTACCTTGTATATCAATTAAAACAAGTACTGCTTCTTCTTTTTGCAACATGGATGATTCCCCCTTTTCTCCTTATTATAAAACCTGCCTATATGTTTTACAATTTACAGCATTGAACAGCCTCTCTATTTTATGTATAGTTGTATGGCGAGGAGGTTTTTTAAATGTTAAGAAAAAGCTGGCTTATTAGCATCGCCATTTCTTTATTTGGCGTGATGATTATTGAATATTTTTTCACATTTCAACTGGATGATACAGTGAAACATGGCAATTTAGGTATTGTGGGGCTTGCACTTATTACCCCTTTTATTTTATTAAGCTTATTTGTGACATTTCGTTTTTTCATGGAGCTAGCGCGAGGCTCAAAAGACTCAATATTACGCAATATTTTAGTCATCGCAGGTATTGGATTGATTATCGCTACAGGCTATTATGCAGTGCAGTACAAAAATGATGTGTATGCCTCACTTGGTGGCACAACATATGACCCACAATCTCAAATCTACGGTCTTCCTGTTTTAAATGAATATACGAACCGAGTGTTTATTAATTACTATACGTTTTTATTTATCCATACGATCAGTGCAGTGCTTGGAGCTATTTATGGGGTTGTGAAGCCAAAAAAAGCGGCTGAGGAGATTGAGTAGTTTTTAGCTTACAGCAAAGGAGCTTTTTAGATGTCGAAGAGTGAATCTTCCAATTTTATTTTACATGCAAAGAGTAAGCAATTTTATTGGGAAGGGAATGGCCAACTATCTATTAAAACATTCTCAAATGGCAAAGCTCATTATAAGACCAATTATGGTTTTTATACTGTAGAGGAAAGTAGATACCTTCTACTTAATGAAGGTCCTTACACCATCTCCATTGAGGAAATAACCGAAGTGGAGTCTTTTTGTATTTTCTTTAAAGATGGTTTTGCTGGGGAAGTGTTTCGTGCATTAAAAGAAAAAAACGATACGCTTTTAACTGATCCATATAAGGAGATAGATTCTATCGACTTTTTTGATAAAACCTTTCATAAAAATAATGCTTTATCTGCTCAGCTACAATCCTTTAAACAGGCATTACCTGGCCTTGAAATGGATACGGCTGGCTATGAGGAGCCATTTCATATAATTATGCAATCTCTTTTGAATGAACATTTTCATGCATACAAAGAAATGGAATCATTAAAGGCGGTTCGTCCTTCTACACGTGAAGAATTATATAAAAGAATCAGTATAGCTCATGACTATATTAGGTCATATTTTCATACACCATTAAAATTAAATGAAATTGCACAAATCGCTTGTTTATCTGCTAACCATTTACTGAGAGCTTATTACCAGATATACGGTAAAACGCCACACCAGCATATATCCGAATTTAGAGTTCAAAAAGCGAGGTAGCTATTACAAGATGAAGATAAAAATATGACAAATATAACCTTTCAGCTAGGCTTTCAAAATCCTGTGTCCTTTAGCAAAATGTTTAAACAATATGTTGGAATCTCTCCTACAGAATATCGAAAAAAAGTGATATTGGATAAGAAAGATTTTAAGAAATGATTTATTCTTAGAATAGTTATTTGAAAGGAGAATATGACAATGATTCAAAAAGTAGGACAAATTGGGGTAACTGTTAAAGATTTAGGTCGCGCATTAGTTTTTTATAAAGAGAAATTAGGGCTCACACTTCTATTTAACACAGATACAATGGCTTTTTTTGAATGTAATGGACTGCGACTTCTGCTATCACTTCCTGAAAAAGAGGAGTTCGCTTCCTCAAGCTCTGTTATTTATTTTCAAGTAAATGACATTAAAAGCATTTATGAAAACTTAGTAGATAAAGGTGTGATCTTTATAGATGCACCTCATATGGTAGCGAAAATGGGACAGGTGGAAACATGGATGGTGTTTTTTAAGGATACAGAAGGTAATACCCATGCATTGATGAGTGAAGTGCAAATTTAAAAACAAAAGGAGACCGCCGCAACGGTCTCCTTTTGTTATTGGTTATTAACGTACTTCTGCTCCTGCTGCTGCAAGTGCTTTTAATACTTTGTTATGCGCTGCGACAACTTCTTCGTCTGTTAATGTGCGCTCTGCATCGAAGTATGTTAATGAAAAGGCAACGGATTTTTTGTCTGCTGCTACTTTTTCACCTTGGTATACGTCGAACACTTTAACATTTTTCAATAGCTTCGTACCTGCCGCACGAATAATCGCTTCGATTTCGCCTGCCGCTGTTGCGCGGTCTAGCTCTAATGCAATATCACGCGTAATGCTTGGGAAGCGTGGAACAGGGCTATAAACAAGTCCTTCTACTTCTGCATTTAAAATAGCGGCTAGCTTCATTTCCACTACATAAGTTTCTTTTAAATCGCTCTTTTTCTGCTCAGCAGGATGTAATTGACCGATTACCCCAATTACTTCGTCATTTAATAAAATATGTGCTGTACGTCCAGGGTGTAAGCCTTCTACTGCCGCTTTTTCATAACGCACTGCCGCAGTTAAGCCTAGCTGCGCAAACAATGCCTCTACAATGCCTTTTGCGACGAAGAAATCGACTGCTTTTTTCTCACCTTGCCATGCGTTATCTATCCAACGACCTGTTAAGGCAATCGCTAAATGCTCTTCCTCATGCGGTAAATCTTCCGCCGTTTTCCCAAGGAAGACAGAGCCAATTTCATACAATGCTACGTCGTTTACTTGACGTGCCACGTTATGGCTAACTGCATCAATTAAATGTGGCAGCAAGCTTTGACGCAATGTTGAGTGTTCTTCACTCATTGGCATTAAAAGCTTCGTTGTTTCCTCTTTTTGTAATGCAAATTTTTGTGCATCCTCAGCAGATGTTAATGAGTAAGTCACCGCTTGGTATAAGCCTGCCCCCTCCATCACATTACGCACAACACGGCGCTTCGCTTGATATGGTGTTAAGCCACCTACTTGCTCACCTGATGCTGGCAATGTCATCGGAATTTCATCATAGCCATACAGGCGTGCAATTTCTTCCACGATATCCTCTTCAATTGTAATATCACCACGACGTGTTGGTACATCAACAATTAAGACACCGTTCGCCGCTTCTACGCCGAATTGTAGGCGATTTAAAATCGAAATCATGTCCTCTAATGAAATTTTCATACCAAGGCGTGCATTAATGAAATCTGGTGATACGATAACTTGCTTTGGTGTTTTATCCAGTTCATCAACTAGCACCGTTCCTTCTAATACCTCGCCGCCTGCCAGTTCAGCTAATAGCTGTGCTGCACGCTCTGCTGCAAGCAATACGCGATTCGGGTCTACTCCCTTTTCGAAGCGTGCTGAAGAGTCTGAGCGTAAGCCTAAATCCTTCGATGTACGGCGCACAGATGAGCCTGCGAAATAAGCAGATTCAATGACAACAGTTGTTGTCGCATCAGAAACCTCTGATTTCGCACCACCCATGACACCCGCAACTGCCTCTGCTACTTCACCATTTGTAATTAAATAGTTATGCGGCTGTAATGTGCGTTCAATATCATCTAATGTCGTCATTTTTTCGCCTGCCTGCGCTGGGCGTGTGACGATTTTCCCTGTACTTAATTGATTGTAGTCGAAGGCATGCAATGGCTGACCGTATTCTAATAAAATATAGTTCGTAATATCGACTACATTGTTATGTGGACGAATGCCACCAGCCATTAAATAATGCTGTAGCCATAATGGTGACTCAGCCACTTGAATATTTTTAACAACTTTCGCAACATACAATGGGTTCACTGTCGTATCTTGTACTTCAAGCTGCAAGACATCTGCTGCTTTTTCATTTGATGTTGCGTATGTGATTTCAGGTAGTTTTACATCCGTGTCTAAAATTGCTGCAACTTCGTAAGCAACGCCTAGCATTGACATAGCATCAGAGCGGTTTGCTGTTAAACCTAGCTCTAACACTGTGTCGCGTAAGCCTAATAGCTCAAGTGCATCTGTGCCTGGCACGCTATCCTCTGGTAGCACATAAATCCCTTCGGCATAGGCTTTTGGTACAAGGCGACCTTCAATGCCTAATTCTTGTAATGAGCAAATCATTCCATTTGACTCTTGACCACGTAGCTTCGCTTTTTTAATTTTAATGCCGCCTGGTAAATGGGCGCCTGGACGAGCGACAATCACCTTTTGTCCTGCATCAACATTTGGTGCACCACAAATAATTTGCTGTAAGCTTTCTTCACCAACATCAACTTGACAAATATTTAATTTATCTGCTTCAGGGTGCTTTTCTTTTGAAACAACATGCCCAACAACGACATTTGTCATGCCCTGTGAGCGGTCAATCACAGCGTCCACTTCAATACCTGAACGTGTAATTTTTTCTGCTAATTCAGCTGGTGCTAAGTTTGAGAAATCAACATATTGGCTAAGCCATTTCAATGATACTAACATCGTTCTTCCACCTTACCCTTCTGCGCGCTCAAATTGTGATAGGAAGCGCACATCGTTTGTATAAAAATGACGAATATCGTCTACACCGTATTTCAGCATGGCAATACGCTCTACACCAATACCAAATGCAAAACCAGATACCTTTTTCGGATCATAGCCAGCCATTTCAAGTACATTTGGATGTACCATGCCTGAGCCTAAAATTTCAATCCATCCAGTTTGCTTACATACGTTACAGCCTGAGCCACCACATTTGAAGCATGATACGTCAACCTCTACAGAAGGCTCTGTGAACGGGAAAAAGGATGGACGTAAACGAATTTCACGATCAGCACCAAACATTTTTTTCGTTAAGACATCAAGCGTACCCTTTAAATCGCTCATACAAATATTTTCGCCTACAACAAGGCCTTCAATTTGCATGAATTGATGCGAGTGTGTTGCATCGTCTGAATCGCGACGGAATACTTTCCCTGGACAAATAATGCGCACTGCTGCACCTTGTTTCGCCTCCATTGTACGTGCTTGTACTGGCGATGTTTGTGTACGCAATAAAATTTCCTCGGAAATATAAAACGTATCCTGCATATCACGTGCTGGATGGTCTTTCGGTAAGTTTAATGCCTCGAAATTGTAGTAGTCTTTTTCCACTTCTGGCCCTTCTGCAATTTCGTAGCCCATTGAAATGAATAAATCTTCAATTTCCTCAATAACGCGTGTTAATGGATGACGGTTTCCTGATTTCACCGCTGCACCTGGCAATGTCACGTCAATTGATTCTTGCTCTAATTGCGCTTGAATTGCCTGTTCCTCTAAAATCGCTGCCTTTGCCTCTAATTCAGTCGTTACTTGCTCACGCACTGTATTGACCAAGGCTCCCATTTTCGGACGCTCTTCAGCAGATAGCTTCCCCATCCCTTTTAATAAATCTGTAATTGGTCCTTTTTTGCCTAAGTACGCAACACGCACTTCGTTTAATGCTTTTAAATTGGCTGCTTCTTCAATTTTTTGTAGCATTTCTGCTTTCAATTGATTCAATTGTTGTTCCATTATTTTTCCTCCTTCAAATGATGTACAAACAAAAAAACCCCGCCCTAAAAAAGGGACGAGGTTGAATGTTCGCGGTACCACCCTAGTTATTGCTATTGCAATCACTTCATTTACATAACGACGCGTTAAACGCCGGCTATTCTTTCTTCGATGCTGATGTGCGAATTCCCGAATAGCTGCTCGCGGGGTGAACTGTAGTGTTCGATTTCATTATGCAAGCTTTCAGTCGCGGCTTGCACTCCCTTAAATGAATCAATTGAACCTACTCTTCCCGGTCAATGCATTTATTTATACAATATGTTTTTATTCTACGCTATTTTTGTAGAAGGTTCAAGTTGATTACTAAAAATGATAATGAATTTGAAACGAAGATATCGAGATTTTTAGTACTAAAGTAATAATTCGCCCAACGGATGACAAAATTCGCTCATCCAATGTGGAAATTCGCTCATCCAGCAACTAAATTCGCTCAACGAAACTAACAGGGGCTGTTCAAAAATGAACAGCCCTCCTTTCTATTTCACAAACGCATACAATAAAATCCCTGTCGCGACAGCTACATTCAATGATTCAGCCTGCCCTAAAATCGGGATGATAATGTTTTGATCTGTCTTCGCTAAAAGCTGTGGGCTAATACCACTGCCTTCATTGCCAACGATTAATGCAAAGGCATCTGTTGCTTGGATATCCTTGTACGATACCGCATTTTCAAGCGCTGTGCCGTAGACAGCAACACCTTCGTCTTGCAGATTTTCTATCCATTCAGCTAAATCGCCACGTACTACAGGAATATGGAAATGTGAGCCTTGTGCCGAGCGCAATGTTTTCGGGTTGAAGGCGTCTGCACTGCCTTTCCCTAATATAACCGCATCTAAGCCAGCCGCATCTGCCGTGCGAATCATTGTACCAATATTGCCTGGGTCCTGTACCGCATCGACAAGTAATACTTTGCGCCATGCATTCATACCCTCTATTTTTGGCTGCTTGCAATGTGCAAAGACGCCTTGTGATTGCTCGGTTTCAGCTAACTCTTTAGCGACTGCCTCATTTACTTGCACAATCTCCACATCATCAATTGACCAAAGCAGTGGTAAATCTACATTGTCCTTGACGATAATTTGTACAATTTGCTCTTTATTTTTTAATGCCTCTTCTACAAGATGAAAGCCTTCCACGATAAACTCACTTGATTTTTCGCGTTCCTTGCGTGTTGTCACAAGCTTTTTCCAATGCTTCACCAATGCATTTTGTGTTGATTCAATTCGTTTCATCATTCAATACCGCCCTTTTTTTCTCAATGCCTCATTTTATCATAAAATTATTTTGAAAAGTATAATTCCACTGATTTTGTCCATAGTAACAATATACTGATATTTTTTAAAGGAGATTGAACGATGAACTTTCAAATACGACAAGCAATTACTGCTAATGTTGCAGGGCAAAATGCACAGGAATTAACTGATATTGTAGAGGATGCAATTGAGCGTGGCGAGGAGCACTTATTACCAGGGCTCGGCGTGTTTTTAGAAAAATGGTGGAATGTAGCGGATGAACAAGAACGCCAACACTTTACAGAAAAGCTAGCGACACAATTTAATTAGCAGTAAAAAAGCAATCCAGCGTCTCCTGGATTGCTTTCGCTATGTAGCGATGGTGTAGTCCATCTTGATTACATTCATCGCAATGTAGTTATTTAATCGTGGACAGCGTCTCCCGTACAGCGATTAAAGGGAACTACGACAGCATTTGGTTGCGCTACCTGCTTGCAAATGCCCGATTTTGATTCAGCTAAACGCTGAATCAAAATCAAACCTCCGGTGGATGTCACAGATTTTAAAAAGGTACTTTTCGAGCTAGCTCGAAAAAATCTGGACGCAATTACGCCAAGGCGCAATTGATCTATTAGATACAGTTGCGACCCGCAACTTGTTATCTACGCTAATAAAGAAATTAATACTGCCTTTTGTGCATGCAAACGATTTTCTGCTTGCTCAAAAATATAAGAGTTTGGTCCATCAATAACAGATGTCGCTACTTCTTCTTCACGATGTGCTGGTAAGCAGTGTAAAAACATATAATCAGGCTTCGCATGTGCGACCAGCTCATCGTTAATTTGATAGCCTCGGAAATCCTTTAAGCGTTGCTCTGTTTCCTCTTCCTGCCCCATCGATGTCCATACATCTGCATAAATAGCATCTGCATTTTTCACTGCCTCAACTGGGTTATGTGTTGCAAGTACAGAGCCACCATTTGCTAGTGCAATTTGTTGTGCCTGCTCCATAATTGTTGCATCACATTCATAGCCAGCAGGTGTTGCTACTGCTACATGCATTCCTACATGTGCCGCTGCAATGACAAGTGCATGTGCCACATTATTGCCATCACCTACATATGCTACCTTCAAGCCTTTTAGCTCGCCTTTATGCTCAGCGATTGTTTCTAAGTCAGCTAATGCTTGGCAAGGATGATCTAAATCTGTTAAACCGTTAATCACTGGGATTGTTGCAGATTGTGCAAGCTCCTCGACCATCGTGTGAGAATTGGCACGAATCATAATTCCATCTAAATAACCTGATAACACACGACCTGTATCTGCAACAGGCTCTCCACGACCGATTTGCATATCGCGTGCATTCATATACATGCCATAGCCACCTAGCTGCTGCATGCCTACTTCAAATGAAACGCGTGTACGAGTGGAGCTTTTTTCAAAAATCATGCCAAGCGTCTTACCTTCTAGTAAACGTGGGCATTTGCCTTGCTTTGTCACGATTTTCATCTGTGTTGCAAGCTTGATTAATGCCTGCACTTCCTCGCTTGTGTAATCAAGCAATGTTAATAAATCTTTTCCCTTTAAACTGTCAACAGGCTTTAACTGTACCTCTTCTAATAATTTCATATTTATACGCACCTCTGTAACTTTATGTTGTTTTCATTATACGTATGAATAAATATAAAATCAAGTGTATTTTTATGTTTTTTAATATTTATTTAAAACTTTCGATAAATATACATTGTTTTTCAAAAAATAAACGTGTCTATTCAACACGTTTATTTCACATAGCGCTGCATCGTTTCATACATTGCCCTTGTTTCCTCGCTTGAAGCTAAATTAAAAATAACAATTTGATCATCTGCAACAAAACGAATAAATGGCGGCTTACTTTTATCAACAAACAATTTTGCTTTCTCGCCATTTTCCAGCTTAAAGTGTCCTTTGAGCTTTGTACCAACTGCCGAGCCGTTTGTGCGCACCGCAATTTCTGGTAACGTTTCGATTAATTCTAACTGCTGTATATTTTTCCACCCATATTCATTGCCATACACTCCTTTCACTTCAAGCTGCTGCTCTGTTGCGATGATAGATGTTTGCTGTAATGAAAAATAGATTAAAATTGCAACACCGACGAATGTAACAGCTAAAATAATAGCAGGTTTTTTTAGTTGTTTGCCTGCACCTTTTTTCAATTTACCATGCTCATCCATGATATTATGATTGAATTTTTGAGATTTAATTACAATCACAATCGCTGAAATAATTAAAACAATAATAAGCGGCGTCATCAAGCGATGATAGCCGAACCTATCAGCAGCTCCTAACGCTAAAAATAATAATGCGATGCCGTACATATAGCGACCAATAAAGCGGCTGAGCCCTTCTATATCTACATGTTTCTTCTGTTCCTTCGACATCGTATTATAGCCTGAAATAAGAAAATACCATTTAAATTTATGCACTGCAAAGCCTAAAAATACCAAAACTGCGGCAATAATTATCCAAACCATTGTGCTCTCCTTTCTTTTGAAAAAAGGTAGAAATATTCACTCTCGAATATTTCTACCTGACAATTTTATTCAAAAATAATTTGATTCACTGTATCACGGTCTAATTTTTTAATTACTTCAACGATTAATTTCACCGCATTTTCATAGTCATCACGGTGTAAAATCCCAGCATGTGAATGAATATAGCGCGTTGCTACACCAATTGCAAGCGATGGTACACCGTTCGCTGTAATATGAATTGCCCCAGCATCTGTACCGCCACCTGCGATTGTTTCAAATTGGTAAGGAATGTTATTTTCTTCTGCTACATCTAGTACAAAGTCACGTAAACCGCTATGTGCAACCATTGATGCATCATAGATGACGATTTGTGGACCTGCGCCCATTTTCGATGTCGATTCCTTTGGTGTTACCCCTGGTGTATCCCCTGCGATACCTACATCTACCGCAAAGCCGATATCTGGTTGAATTTTATGTGTCGCTGTTTTTGCACCACGTAAACCGATTTCCTCTTGTACGCTACCTACACCGTATACGATATTGGGATGCTTTTCATCCTTTAATGCACGCAATACATCAATGGCAATTGCACAGCCGATACGGTTATCCCATGCTTTCGCTAATAGATGCTTGTCATTTTTCATCACGTGGAATTCGAAATATGGTGTAATCATATCACCTGGACGAATGCCCCATTCCATCGCCTCTTCTTTTGAAGTAGCGCCAACATCGATAAACATATCTTTAATATCCACTGGCTTTTTGCGTACTTCCGCAGGCAAAATATGTGGTGGCTTTGAACCGATAACACCGATAATTTCTTCACCGCTGCGTGTTGTAATCGTCATGCGCTGTGCAAGCATCACTTGCCCCCACCAGCCGCCAACTGTTTGGAAGCTAATAAAGCCTTTATCATCAATTTTTGTTACCATTAAGCCGATTTCATCTAAGTGTCCTGAAACCATAATTTTTGGTCCGTTCGTATCACCTACTTTTTTGGCGATTAAGCTGCCTAAATTATCTGTTTCCATTTCATCAGCAAAAGGTGCTATGTATTTTTTCATCACTTCACGTGGTGCACGCTCATTTCCTGGGATACCATTTGCATCCGTTAAATCCTTCAACATTTGTAATGTTGCATCTAATTGTGTCATTATTCCGACCTCCTAAATATACTGCCCTTTTATTATAACGTGAAAACGCTTCCGATGAAAAGAAAACATTTCATTGAAATGCTTTTACGACAATTTGCTCAGCCAACAATTTCTGCTGTACTAATTGTGCAAATTGCACTGCATGCTCACCATCCCCATGTAAACAAATCGTATCTGCACGCAGCACAACATCTATTCCTTGCTGTGATGTCACCTTGCCATGCTTCACCATTTGCACAATTTGTTGCACCGCCTGCTCCCCACTTGTAATGAGCGCGTTTGGCTCATTGCGTGACGTAAGCGTGCCATCTGACTGATACGTACGATCCGCAAACACCTCGTGTGCTGTTTGTAAACCGATTTTTTCTCCCGCTTCTGTTAAAGCACTTGAAGCTAAGCCAAATAAAATTAACTTTGGTGAAACATCGTAAACAGCTTGGGCAACCGCCTCTGCTAACGCTTGATTTTTCGTTGCCATATTATATAAAGCACCATGTGGCTTTACATGCTGCATTTGTGCATGCATTGTTGTTAAAAATGCTTGCAATGCACCGATTTGATAGACAACCATATCGTATGCTTCCTGCGGTGAAATCGCCATTTCACGCCGGCCAAAGCCAACTAAATCAGGCAGACCAGGATGTGCACCAATTTTCACATCATATTGTAACGCTAATTTAATCGTTTCACGCATCACTGCCGGGTCACCTGCATGAAAGCCACAGGCAATGTTGACTGAAGTGATATATTGCAGTATTTCCTCCGCTTCACCTAATCGATAATTGCCAAAGCCTTCACCTAAATCGCAATTTATATCTACTTTATACATCTATTATCCTCTCCTTGTTTCTATTATAATAAGTGCCAGGCACACACACAATTCATGGAGGTTATTATATTGACGCATATTACCTTTAAACCTTTAAATGATTGCGCACTGCTGATCGTTTTTGGTGATAGCATTTCCATTACAACACATCAAGAAATCCAGCATTTTCATAAAACGATTGAAGAGCAGCCATTTCAAGGGATGATTGAAGCGGTCCCAAGTTATACATCGATTTGTATTTATTATGATGTGATGCAAGTCGTGCGCAAACCTTCACAAACGATTTATGAAAGCATTGTTACCTATTTGCAAAGCTTGCTGACGAAAAATGAGCAGCATGATTTATCCACGCGTCGCTTAATTGATATTCCTGTTGTATATGGTGGTGAATACGGACCCGATTTAGCCTTTGTTGCGAGCTATCATGGGTTATCAGAAGAGGAAATTATTGAACGCCATAGCTCACAGCAATATATTGTTTATATGCTCGGCTTTGCACCTGGCTTTGCTTTTTTAGGAGGGCTGGACGAAACCATTGCCACACCTCGCAAAGAAGTACCCCGTTTAACAATCCCAGCAGGCTCTGTCGGGATTGGTGGACAGCAAACAGGGGTCTATCCTTTCGAAACACCGGGCGGCTGGCAAATTATCGGGAGAACACCCCAGCGACTATTTTTGCCTGAGCAATACCCACCGACCTATTTACAGGCTGGAGACCGCATACGTTTCCGAGCTATCTCTGCACAGCAATGGAGGGATTTCATATGACGATTACAGTAATAAAACCAGGACTTTTTTCAACCTTGCAAGATGGCGGGCGCTATGCTAGCCAGCAATATGGGGTTATCGTGAGCGGTGCAATGGATAGGTTATCTTATCACATCGGGCAATTATTACTACAGCAAGAAAATAAAGCAGCTATCGAAATAACGATGATTGGCCCTACTTTACGCTTTGATGTAGATACGGTCATCGCAATTACTGGTGCCAATTTCCTGCCACTGTTAAACGATAAGCCTTGCCCTATGTGGCGCCCTGTTTCCGTGAAGGCAGGAAGTGTTTTGCAATGTGCAACCGCTACAATTGGTGCTAGAGGCTATATTGCCGTCAAGCATGGCTTGCAAGTACCTGGCATTTTAGGTAGCCGCAGTACTTATTTGCGCGCAAAAATAGGCGGCTTTCACGGTCGTGCTCTACAAAAGGGGGATGTGTTGCCAATCAGAGCAAGCGATGCTAGACGTACAAATTATTTTGTGAAGCCAGAGCATTTTATCGAGTTTTCTAATGATGTAACGATTCGTATAACAGAGGGAACAGAGTGGCAAGCCTTTACAAAGGAAAGCCAAGAGTTCTTTTTATCGACAGCTTTTCAATTATCAACAGATGCTGATCGCATGGGTTATCGGCTACAAAGCGATATGTGCTTAACACGCTCGCTGCAAAAGGATTTAATTTCCGAGGCGGTTACATTCGGTACTATTCAAGTACCACCTAGCGGGCAGCCGATTGTGTTAATGGCAGATTGCCAAACAACAGGTGGGTATCCAAAAATTGCACAAGTGATTCAAGCGGATTTACCAAAGCTCGCACAGCTTCAACCATTAGCGAAAATCCGCTTTACCACTGTCTCAATAGAAGAAGCACAGAATATTTATATGAGGCAGCAACAGCAATTAGCATTATTAAAAAATTTTTTATAAAAAATGAAACCTTTTACGTAACTCATTCGTATAGGAGGGACTATGGACTAACAAGGGGGAACTTTTCATGGCTCTTCTACTTCGAGTGCTAATTTTAGTTGTGGTTATTTACATATTTTATAAAGGAGTTCGCTATCTGATCGATCCGAAACGCAAGCTAGATGAAGCTTATGAAAACGGGCAATATTATTTTTATGATGATGTAAAAAACGTGCGCAAAAATTTCTTTATTTCTTATAAAGGAGCACTTTTTGAAGGTGAAAAATATTTAGGGGCAACAGAGGATGCATTTGAAGTTATTTCGATTTTTGTCTTTGTCCATGATACGATGAAGCTACAAGGATTGACGAAAAGCGATTTTTTATATTTAGAAAAAGAAATTAAAATGAGCTATCCAAATGCAAAAATTAGCTGGAAAAATCCAATTGAACAGTTAATGAAAGAAGAAAGTAGCGAGCATCTATAAGCTTGACTACTTTCTTTTTATATTACTTCAATAATGTAACAAGCACGTAAATTTGTAAGGCTGCAAGCAATGGAAAGCCAAATGCAAAGGAATTGTGGCGCGTTTTATGACGGAATAAATACATGCCAAGCACACCACCAATTGCCCCACCTAAAATGGCTACGCTAAATAATGTTTTTTCTGCAATACGCCACTCTTTTTTCGTTGCTTTTGCCTTATCACGATACATCAGTATGCAAAGGATAAGCGACATGACTGCTACATATGCAAGTGCAGCAAATTCTATTTTCATTTTTTCACCCCATACAAGAAAAAAGACTGATGGATACCCACCAGTCTGTATTCATTATTTAGCTTGTGCGTTTTTTGCTTCTGTCGCTGACACTTTCGATGCAGAAATACAAAGTACAAGCTTATTTGCAATGCTAATTTTTAAATCAAAGAAATTCGATTCTTATTTAGCTTGTGCATTTTTTGCAGCGTCTGCTAATTGAGCGAATGCTGCTGCATCGTTTACAGCTAAGTCAGCTAACATTTTACGGTTAACTTCGATACCTGCAACTTTTAAACCGTGCATTAAACGGCTGTAAGAAAGACCGTTGATGCGTGCTGCCGCATTGATACGAGTGATCCATAATTTACGGAAATCACGTTTCTTTTGACGACGGTCACGGTATGCATATTGACCTGATTTCATTACTGCTTGGTTAGCTACTTTATATAGAGTGTGTTTTGAACCGTAGTAACCTTTAGCTAATTTTAATACTTTTTTGCGACGTGCGCGTGTTACTGTTCCGCCTTTTACGCGTGGCATAGTAATTACCTCCTGCTAATTCTTTCGAATAGATTATTTTAGATTTGAACCTGACTGTTCAATTGTGATTATTTCATGTAAGTTAATAATGAACGGATACGTTTGAAATCGCCTGAAGTAGCGACTTTCGCTTTACGTAAGTGACGCTTTTGCTTAGTTGATTTGTTAGCAAATAAGTGGCTACCATAAGCACGGTCAAATTTTAATTTTCCAGTACCCGTTTTTTTGAAACGCTTAGCAGCGCCACGGTGAGTTTTCATTTTTGGCATGTCGAATTTCCTCCTAAACTAAATACTAAATATTATTGTTTTTCGTTCTTTGGTTGAAGAACTAAAAACATGCTGCGGCCATCCATTTTCGGTTTTTGTTCAACCGTTGCAACTTCGGCACAAGCTTCAGCAAAGCGATCTAACACACGTTGACCAATTTCTTTGTGTGTAATCGCACGACCTTTAAAGCGAATGCTTGCTTTTACTTTGTCTCCTTTTTCAAGGAACTTAATTGCTGCACGTAGCTTCGTTTGGTAATCATGCTCATCGATTGTTGGGCTCAAACGAACCTCTTTCATCACGATGACCTTTTGATTTTTACGAATTTCGCGATCTTTCTTTTGCTGTTCGAACTTAAATTTACCATAGTCCATGATACGTGCGACTGGCGGCTTGGCTTGAGGAGCCACAAGGACAAGATCCAAGTTTACACGAGCGGCAATTTCAAGCGCCTCATTGCGTGTTTTCACACCAAGTTGGTCACCATTATGGTCGATAAGACGAAGTTCACGCGCGCGAATGCCTTCGTTTACATACATGTCTTTGCTAATAATAATCCACCTCCAAGTAGTGTCGCGAACAAATACATGGTTTGAGCAAGTACTCTTACCCGGTTGAACGGTACATCTTTTACGTTTATCCACAAAAAAAGGACGGACATTGTAGAAGATGTCCGCCCGCTATATGTGCATACGTACTCATACGTATAACAATTCAACGTGTCAAACCTGTCAACTACTAAAATGCGTCGAACATCAGGTGAGAAGCGGGCAGCCTCTACTTCAACCACAAACTTTGTATTTATTAACCTTATTTATAATAGCATGGGGGATTTTGAATGTCAATAAAAAATATTAGCTTATTCTCCATTCCTAATTTTTAGACAGGTTAATGATATTAGATACTTGAAATGGAATGGATTTATCCGATTTATCTCCACGCAATTTCAATGTAATAGCATCATTTGATACGTCACTATTAATTAAAACAGACTGGTCAGCTTGAACAGTTCGCTGTGTATCAAATATGTTAAATATGCTAAATGACCAATTTGCTTGTATGGTTAAATTCCCATTATCATTGAAAACTAATAGCTCATTCGCTACAGGTTTAAAAAATATATTTTTAGATTTCATATCTAAATTAATTGTTGTATTCCAATCTTTATATGGATTTTCTCCATTATAACTTACATCCCGAATTAGATTAATGTTAGTTATTTCCAAATTTTTCATATTCGCTTGAAATGATGTCGTGCTTACTAATGTATTAATTAACAATGCTGCTAAAATAAATACTAACCCTATTAATATTCTTTTTTGTTTCATTCCGAAATTCAATTTTCGCACCATTTCCTCATCCTCTCTTAATAAAAAATCTAAAGAAACATTAAAGCAGTCACAAATGACAATAACCATTTCTAAATCAGGATAACTCCTCCCTGTTTCCCAGCTTGATATAGTGGATCTCGATACTTGCAATTTTTCAGCTAATTGCTCTTGAGTTAGCTTATTTTCTACTCTTATTTTTTTTATTTTTCCAGATAAATTCATAACTCGTCTCCTTTCTAAAATCAGATTATTTCAAGTCTAGTTAAATGACTAGATAAGCTTTTGCACATCCTGATTTTTCAATGACAAGATTCTTGTCATTGTTGATATATCAACGTTTTCTCCTCTTTTTTTAAAACACAGTGCTGGCATATAATCATTAATTTCCCCACCCTAAAAAGCCCAAAGTAAAACCTGTTTACCGTCTTCTAGATAAGTTTGTCACGCATAGTTAAAGAGCACTATCCTCCAATTAGGGACAGTGCTCTTCTAAAAAACTTACTTATGATAAGGCTCAATGTTAGCTTTATGGTAAAGTAATAAACATCGTTCCTTAAATTGGTGAAATTATGACAATATATTATTCCCTCGGAAATGACTAAGAGGCAGATTCTAGCCTACCTCACTTTATAACACCTCTAAACCACACTGAAACTCTTTATCCATATTTAAAATGTCAAAAGAGAGCCTCGCTGTAAAGGAAGATATATTTTTTCATTATTAAATTCTTTAAATCGATACTCTTCAATTATAAAAGACCGCCCAAACTCGCTCTTACTTAGCGCCAATTAATTTTTTCTAGACCATCTAATAGTTTTTCCCAGCTCTCTTCACTATTCCAATGGATTTTCTCATTGCTAATTTGTACTTCAACCCTGCTCCTCTCATTCCATTTTTCATTTCTACAAAGCTCACCAAGTTCACATTCCCATACAGGCTTTGGAAGATTATCCACCTCATAATATCGCCATTTGAGACCGTTCGTGTAAATTACTTTTTTATAAAAATCAAGGTGATTTTTTAGCTGTTGTGAATTATCATTCAAATTCTTAATCATTGTTTTAACTTCAATGGCTCCGTACGGTTTATCAAATTTTTGATTTCTTTCTAATATCACAAAGTCTGCAAACCCTGAATCTCCCCACATTTTTTCTGAAAATTGGGTTTTTCGACGTTGAGAAACTTCTCGCAAAGAAATGTCCTTACTGTTTTCTCTTTCTCTAATCACACAAGCAATTATGGAGTACAAATCACATTCCACACGAGTTTGAACTCTTATTAATTCAATTTCTTCTTGATATATTTTAAAATCATGCGCTAATGACATATATAATCCCCTCGCTTTTTACTCTATTATTGCAATTTAGAATATACATACACTATCTATTCTAGTGGTGTATTTTCTCCCCATTCAGTAAGCTACTCTGCTTTCCTGAGCTGTTGTTGGATGTGGCCCTATTGTCTATTCATTTAATACCTCCAATAAAATAAGCTCCAAACTCTAATACTGCTGGAACTATTTGAATACCAATTGCATTAAAAGAAGATACTACAATAAACACAGATAGAGTTATCTTAAATACTTTCCTCATGATACTCTCCATAAGATATTGAGTTGGTTAAATAATCAAATATCATAAAATACTTTTAGATTGTCCGTTAAAAATGATAGTATCTCCGGTTAATTTTTTAAGCTCAAAGCTTTTCTTTTTTCGAAACTTATTCAATTAAAGCCTTTATTAGCTAATAACACTCTATATTCAGACTATTCTATTCTCTGTTCCATTTAGAATTCTCTTTATATTTTGTCGATGAAGAATGAGTATTGCTACGATTATTAGTAGAGAAAGTGCTATGATAACCTTATCTTCAAATATTAGACTGTAAATAAATAATGTTATACTAGCTAACATTGAACTTAGTGATACATACTTAGTAATTAACAAAGTTAGTATAAACACAATAAAGCCAACCAAAACTCCTAAAGGTGTCACAAATAAAAAGACTCCAGTTGCTGTCGCAACAGCTTTTCCACCTTTAAAATTAGCAAATACAGAAAATATATGTCCTAATATAGCTAATAAACCGCAAAAAATAGGGTTTATCGTAGAATTAAGTATTAATGGAAGTAAACAAGCAAGTGTACCTTTTAATATATCAGCAATTGCAACAATTAATCCTGCTTTTATTCCTAAAACTCTATAAGCATTAGTTGCACCAAGATTTCCACTACCATAATTACGAATATCTTTCTTATAAAATATTTTGCCGATTATTAAAGCAAATGAAACGGAACCTATTAGATAACTTAAAATCAGAGTTAAAATGTTCAAAGTAGTATTATCTCCTTACTTAGTCTATTATTTTAAGCATTTTTATTTGTTGTTCAATAAATTCGACAAAATTATCCAATAATCCTTCTTAGATTATTGACATATGATTTAAATAGAATGCATAATTATTTTAGATTCTTTAATATACATTTCCTATGATTAGGCTCTCCCTATCAAAAATAAATATCTATCCAATAAAGTCTCTACTCTAAATATAATTAAATCTTTACATCCCCCTAAAATTCACCTAAGCAATATACCTCACCATCCGATACACTACCGGCTTAAAGCCGCATTTCGGCCAAAGTGTTGAAGAGGCAAGATTGGTGATGCGCCAGTCTGTCACCATATGTTGGTAGCCCTTTTCTTGCCTGGTTCGATAACTTTCATTCATTAGCTTTTTCCCCATTTGCACATCATAGGTATCTACAATGCTTAAATCATATTTGACATTTATACTTCTATAAATTGATTTCGCATATAGCTCAAAAAAGAAATGGCATTCATATTATTTCTTAAATGGCTCATATAAATATCAATCGGATAAATCGAAGCAATTGCGCCAATCTCCAATACTCGTAATGAACCTTCTTCCAGCTCTGTGCTTATTAAAATCTCTGGTAAAAGCCCAACCCCTAAGCCTTCCTTTATCAACTTAATTGCAAATAACATATCGTGTATCTTTTGATATTTACTTAAGCCATACTCTCTTTCCAATTCTTCTAACACTGGAATGTGTTCATTCAAATAACCAATATATAATGGATATTGTTCAAATAGCCCCTTGAGCTGTTGATTCAAATTTACTCCATCTAGCTGTAATTTAGAGGAGTATACAAGCTTCATTGGCGCACGTTGAATACGCTCTGAGTGAAAATTTTTTGATATCATTTTTTGTAAACCGATAGCCACATCTATTTGTTCGGTTCTTATCGAGGTATTTAAAGAGCTTTGGTCACCCATCACAATTTCTACATCATACTGTGTATGTAAATGAATAAAATCATGTATTTGTTTCAAAACCTTTGTAGACAGTAGTGCTGGAGAAACCGAAATAACAAGAGGAATTTTAGGCTGTAGCGATGCTTGATAAATTTCTTTCATACTTGCCTCTACTTGTGCAAGCAACTTTTTGGCAATCGGATAATACTGTTCACCGATTGGCGCAAGGGTTACTTTTGTATGCTCACGTATAAATAATTGAACCTGCAATTGTGCCTCTAATGATTTTATATGGACTGTTATACTAGGCTGAGAAATATATAGCTTTTCCGCAGCCGCACGAAAGCTCCCCTCTTCCACTACTGTGATAAAAGTTTTTAACCATTTTAAATCCACCATAACCACCCTTTTGATTAAAAATATTAATTAAAGAAATTAAAATTCATTAATTTATTTAATATCAGGTTAATTATACACTATTGTCAATCGATGAAATGAGGTGTAAAGATGGAGAAATTAATTACAGCTTTTCAGCGCTTTGCTACTTATGAAGCAAAGGGTAATAGCCCACTGTATAAATATTGGTGTGAGCACATCATTACTAATGAGCTACTGTTACAGCTAATGAAACATATCCCACTAACGCAGCCAAAGCCAAATTTATTTTTTGCCTCCGTGCAATATCTAGCTATGCAAAAGGAAACACCTTTGAAACATGTGTTCGATCATCCCTTTAAGGTTGATTTTGCAGAAAGCTTTCAGCTGCTTATTCAATTCTGTACACAATATGAGGATGAGCTAATCCACTTATTCCAAACAAAGCTTGTCCAAACGAATGAGGTACAACGTGCTAGCTATTTGTATCCTATTTTTTCCGAAATTGCTCAAAAGGTAAATAAGCCTTTAACATTAATTGAAATTGGCACAAGTGCTGGCTTATTATTGAATTTAGATGGTTATCGCTATGAAATAAACCAATCCCCTTCAATTTCTTATGGGGACGAAAATAGTTATTTAACGCTCTATGCTCAAAACTTAGGCAAACCGCTACCTTTATTCAAAAAGCCTTCTATTAAGCATCGTATTGGTATTGATTTAAATATTATTGACCTAAAAGATGAAGAACAGTATTTATGGTTAAAAAGCTTAATTTGGCCAGAGCTTATCCATAGAAAAGAAAATTTAGAGAAAGCACGCACGATTCACGCGTACTATCCTAAACTTTTATACACAGGAGATTTTAGAAAGATTCTCCCATCCATATTTGAAGAGCAAGACTTAAAAGACAGCCAAGTGATTATTTTTCATACACATGTAGCCAATCAGTTTACAGTGCAGTTAAAAGAAAAGCTGTTAACAACGCTCAAGCAATTAAGTAACCTGCATAGTATTTACCATATCTATAATAATTTATATGATTCAGACTTGCATGTAGATTTTATTGAGCAAGAAATGATGCTATCAATGAAAACGTTAAAAAATACTGATGGACATGGAAACTTCTTTTATTGGAGCTAAAATGGAGTATATTTTAAAGCCTTTCTCAAATGCTAGGAGTTGACTAACATGAAAGAATTTTATCATTCTAAAAAGAAGAAGCTTCGAGGATGGACGCAGGATGCAATTAATCTTGATATGGATAGTATTCGCCACTACCAAAGGAGCTACGTCAAATTATGGATTCATCCATTTTCAAAGAAACCCGCCAAATTGGTTTAATCGTTTATTATTACATGCTATGATTGATGTTTATTTCAATTGATATGAACAAATGAATAGTAAAAAGGAAGATTTTTATTTAAAAATATGGTTGTATGAACCAAATTTTATTCGCTCTCAAATTGTTGTTGCGTATAAAGATTGCTTAGATTTTTACGAGTATACATTCGATAAAAACCCAACTCTAAAGACATTCCCACTAGAGAAATATAAGTCGTCAGAAGAACGATTATCAAGGTTTCAATGGGAACTACATATCGCTGCCGATGATTATTGGGCATCTGACCTGAAAGAAGATATTGACTTAAAATTAAGAACTATCGTGGATGTAGAAAAGATTATCCATCGATCTTATCGAATGGAAAAGATTCAAAATGATGTCCTTTATAAGGTGAATGTTGGAGATGTGTGGGTCGGGACGTTGAAAAAGTGAAGTAATTGGGCTTTACAATAAAATAGAACCACCTAAAATGTTTGTTTTTATAGTGTTTTAGGTGGTGTTTAAGCTTGGTTATGGTAAGGTTCACCATGATGGAGCTAAGCGATGTTTAAGGGCAAAGAAAAAATTAACCTCTAATCTAAATCCAGATATTAAATATCTCTTCAGAATCATTTTCAGAAAGCCCTGCATTTCCAGTCATTCCCTCTGCCATGGTGTAATAAATAGTGACTGGAAACCTTTTTAGAATTAATTATGCCTTCTCCCATACAAAGAGTATTATTACTTTATAGTTTTATATAAACGAAAATAAGTCAGTAATACATTAAAAATCATATTTTTATGACTTAGTACAAAATCCGCCTTACTAATTTTCTAGTACAGCAGGTTCCACTTAAACGTTATTTGATTTATACAAAGGCAATCTAGAAAATTCCTCCAATTTATTCACTAGATTTCCCCAATTTGTTTGAGTTGCTGTTGCGTAATGCCCATAATCTATGTTATTAATAGTTTCTTCTAAACAATTATAATTTGTATGAAAACGCTCATTATAACATTTTTCGGCAAATAAGAATCCAGTAGTTAAAGATTCTAATAATTTTCCTTTATTATCTTCAGCCTTATAATTTATCTTATACATACCCTTATCTATAATATCTACTATTGAGCCCAGTATTAAAATCCATCGCGCTACACTCGGCAAATGCTTTCTATCTGGTCTATATTCTTCGTCACTTAAAATTCTCTGTGTTATTAAAAAGTTACTTCTAATTGCAAATGACCACCAATAAAATAATTCTATCGGTTTTATATTTAAATCTTTGTCAACCCTGTCTTCAAATTTTTCATAAAGTAAGATTAAATTTCTGAAATTATCCGTTGCGGCAAATGCATCTGCATCCATTTCTAAAGTTCTGAAATCTAATGATGATACATTTTTTATATTTTTGCTATTCTCTTCTTCAAACATCGAAATGTATTGTACACTATTTTTCTCTTTTGAAATTAAATATTCACAATGCCCGTTAAGTAGATGACCTAATTCATGAGTAATAATAAAACGAGATACAAAAATCGTAAGTAACCCAGCTAATTTGTAATCTATAACTTTACTATCAAAAAGATTAACATTCCCATTATCATCAAATTTTATAAACTCATACGATACTTCTTCTTCGTGATCCGTACGTAATTTTTTCAAAAAATCATCCGTTTGCATTTTTGTAAACCCATAAAAGTAGTCAAAAAAATTATCTATAACCCCTTTATTTACTTGTATATTATCTAAATAGTTAGTTGACCAAGCTTTTCCTCCTAAATTTGAATCCTCTTTAAGACAAAATTTCAAACTATATTTTGAGGTATCTTTTTTTAAAGCTTCTTTTATAATATACTGGTATTGTTCATAAATATCCATTGTTCTATTTTTAATATCAATATAAAAATCTTCTTTATTATTCAGAACCACCACTAAATTTACTCCTCCCTCAATTTAAATAACTATATTTATTAAAAAACATATCTCTTTTAAGTTTCAATCATATACTCCTGTTTAAACACTAACATTATATAAGTATATTTACTATACAAATTCCCATGTTGACGAAAATAAAATAATTCTACTTTATAATTAATACTAATTATTAAATAATAAATAATTTTTCAATTAAAACATTCATAATTATGGTAAGATTCACTTTATCACAAATAAATACAAATCCAACAAAACCTCTATTTCAAATGCAATCAATTGAATAAAACCATCACAGTCTTTAGATGTACATGCTTTATCTAGTGCCTCATAATGGCTTGCAACCATTGCGATTCGTCTAATTTCGCTAGCTCAAATTCAGCAATCATCTTGCTGCGCGCCTATCTGCTCTTGGATTTTAGATGCAGGTAGTGACCCAGAATGAGCGCCTATTGGTTGCAATACATACTTGTTCAGCTAAACTAAATTTTACTTACTAATAACATCAATAATCATGTTTAACAATATATGCTATTTTATCAACCCCACTATTTTGAAATTCAATATATACAGTTGTTTTGAAATTTTCTATGTAGGCAACAGGTAATGGTTGTGCTTCACAATAAAAACCGATGCCTTCATTGAATTTATCAATATAATCTGCTCTAATGATGTTGCCATTTGAAATAATTTTATCCTGCGGCTTCAATTTAATTTGTGGCATTTCCTGAATGGGATTTCCATTTAAAATAATCGTTAGCAGTTGCTCCTGTTTATTCGTATTCGCTTCTTTGTCTTCTACTAACAATGAATATTGCTCTTTTAATTCATTACGATATTCAATTTGCTGTGTTACTAGTTGTGATCTTGGATGGTAAAAATCTAAATGTGATTTCTCTCGCTTCCCAATAATCGGCGTATTCGATTGCTTTATAAGCTGCCACCATTGCTCTCTTACTATATCTAGCATTTTTGAGCTTTTACAGCCCCATCCAGTTAATATCCATGGCGAGCTTTGTAAATGTGTTAATAAAGCCTCTTGTTCTTTAGGAAACCCTGTAATAAAAGGCTCTTTTTCATACCACAGTTTTTCAAATAACTTAATGGCTTCCTCGTTTTTGGTGTTTTGCAAAGGAAATAAATTATATATGTATACACGACCTTGTAGCATTTCATTACTGTTATAAAACATTTTCATTAGTTGAATAAGTGCTTGCATTGTAGGGTCAATATTAATTTCATTGTGAATCTCCACATTTTCTTCGGTAATAGGTACCTTTAATTTCGCACCTCCGGGATTTAGCATAATGACAGTACCTAAAATATTGTCCTTATCTCCAAATTGGAGATAAGCCTCTGTTCGAAATAAGTAATCACCTTTTTTAATAAATGTTCCGTATGCTTTCAAATGATTCCCCTCCATTACATTTTGTAGCATTGCTTGTATTCCATATATTCGATGTAGTATAAAAAAACCCTCTTTTTAACTAAATCTACCTTTTTATTGTTGTTATGCGATAATTATTCAAAGAGAGTTTGGCTGATTTTTTGTAGTTATTTTTATAAAAGGAGATACGTATGAAAAAAACACTATTATTTTCTCTAATATTATTGATAGTTGTGACTGTTTATATAGTTAGTAATGTAAAGCATAAGATAACGGATACATCCTTGACGCTTGTGGAGAATTACGAGGTTGAATGGGGATTAATTATTCCTACACCAGCAGAAGTGCAAAATATTTGGTCAACGAAAGAGCCCTCTCATGGAGATGGGGAATGGATAAAAGCTTTATTATATAAAGAGGCATTACCACTAGAGCAATTTACTGTGATTACAAATGATAATATAGAGCAAGTGCAAAGTTACATTACAACATTTATTGTAAACACCCAAAATATGTATCTTTCTAATGAA
This sequence comes from Lysinibacillus louembei, assembly GCF_033880585.1. NCBI lineage: Bacteria > Bacillati > Bacillota > Bacilli > Caryophanales > Bacillaceae > Lysinibacillus > Lysinibacillus louembei. The sequence continues at coordinate 2,471,456 of NZ_CP137624.1, read as the reverse complement.
AGAGCAGATTTTTTAGAAGTGATTAATCAAAATCCAATAAAGATTGAAACAAATTATTATTATTATCACCAATCAAAAAATGACGGATTCGATACATTTATTGCAATCTATAATAAAGCGGAGAACAAAGTTTATACATTGGAATGGCATCAATAAATTTTTGCACAATTGAATAAAAATCACCTCTTCACGTTATTTTGAGGTGATTTTTTAAAAGTATGTTTATATTATTGAATGTGGTAGTTTAATTTATTCCCCCAAGCAATATTACTATCAATATGCCTCACCATCCGATAAGCTACTGGCTTAAAGCCGCATTTCGGCCAAAATGTCGAAGAGGCAAGATTGGTGATGCGCCAGTCTGTCACCATATGCTGGTAGCCCTTTTCTTGCATGATTCGATAGCTTTCATTCATTAGCCTTTTACCAACGCCTTTGCCCATTTGCACATCATATGTGCCTGCGATGCTTAATTCAATGCCATTATCAGGTGTCATCAAGTTGGAGTTGGCAGGGAAATATACTTGAAATGCTAATTCTTTGTTATCTTTTGTAGCGAAAAGACAGATGGCATCCTCTTCCTCCAATACGCTGCTGTAGCCGATTTTTATTTCTGCGGCAGTTTCTGGTAAGACAGGCTCAAACGTTGGTGCAGCATTTTGGTATGCTTGAATAATGCTCGACATTTGCCCTAGCGCTTCGCTGTCCATTTTGTTTGCGAATCGCACATCCATCTCTGCTGTGTTGTCAAAAGGCTGATAGTCCGCCATCTCCATCACTGCATGTGCTTGCTGGATGGCAAAGCTTAAGTGTTGGTAGGCATCGAAGTACGCCTGATTGCCAAGTGGAATAAGTGTGTAATGCGTAAAGCAGCCTTGCGCTACCCATGCCACTGAAGCTTTTGCATATAGCTGCCTGATAAGCTCAGGTGACTCACCTTGTCGAATGGCTACCCCCTCGTAATGAACCCATACATGTCTGCCTCTAGTCGTATCATGCTTGATTTCTCCAATGATGTAGCCTACTAATTCATGATTTATAGATGCCCCAACCCCAAGCATTTTATGATGATTAAACCATTTCTCGAATAAATTCGTTATGTACTCCACATGTAAACAATTATTTTTTAAAAACGGAAATGCTTCACTTTCAACCCTTTGCCTTTCAATCAATAGCTCAGCCATTGCGGGTATATCTTCAAGCTTTATTTGTTTAAACTCCATATTTACTGCCCCTTTATAGCTTTACATTACAACATAGTGCATGTAAAAAACAGCCCCTTAATAGGAGCTGTTTTCATATTATTTCTTCACTTCATCCTTCAAGCCATTCAAGAATTCCTCAAATGAAACTGTTTCCGAATCCTTTGAGCCGTAGCGACGAACGTTGACGCCGCCAGCTTCGACTTCTTTATCTTCAATCACAAGCATGTAGCTTTTATTATTTTTTTACTAAATAATCATCTATCATATTAACAATATATTCACTACCAAACGGCTGTATGTCTGTTCCCCCTTTTTTAATATTTTGAATGAATGTAATCTCATATTTCACACCTTCTAAACCAAAAATGACTTTTTCTATGAATAAATTACTAGAATCGCTTTGTGGTTCTTCTATCGTATAATACCCTTTTACTCCTTTTACTTCTTTTACTTCTTTCGCATTTATAAAATCAGCATTTAAATCTATTTCTTCAGTATCACTAAAAAATGTGGAAAAAATTATAGTTTGTATATTTTCCGGTCCCCTATCCCACATTTCATGAATGATAAAGCCGTTACCATTTTTAATCGGTTCAGCAATCTTATATCGTTTAAACTTAATTGGCATTTTTTCAAAGTAATATAACTCATCAACTTTAGGACTGTTCAAATTTTCTAAAGCTTTTATTCTTGAATCATCCTTAAATAGGATAAAGGATATTATTATCGTTAAAAAAAGAATACTAAAACAAATACCTACCTTCAAAGATTTTTTCATCAACCTAACCTCCTAAATTATCCTTGCCATAGCGGCATCTATTACATGAAAATTTTACCACAAAAAATTTCTCTTATTAAAGTAATTCAAACTCAGTAAGATATGATGTCTTCATATAAAAACAGAGGTTATGGGTTACAAAAATAATCAATACTAAAAAACCAACTCATTTTGAAAAATGTTTTCAAAATGAGTTAGTTTTACTTTTATTGCAATCAACGTTTTTAACATCTCTTTGATTAAAATTTAGCTCAAACATTCTTTATTCTAAATGAATTGCATGTTACTTTCATCATAAATATCCTCAGCTTTTATTCCGCATTTTAGGGACTTATTTTTAATTAATATAAAAAAACAGCCCCCTGATAGGAGCTGTTTCCACCATTATTTCTTCACTTCTTCTTTCAGGCCATTCAAGAATTCCTCAAATGAAACTGTTTCCGAATCCTTTGAGCCGTAGCGACGAACGTTGACGCCGCCAGCTTCGACTTCCTTGTCACCGATCACAAGCATGTACGGAATTTTTTTCATTTGGGCTTCGCGGATTTTGTAGCCTAGCTTTTCTTCGCGGTCATCCATTTCGACACGGATGCCTGCTGCCATTAATTGTTCTTCGATTTGCTTTGCATAATCGTAGTGCACCGCATTTGATACAGGAATGATTTCCACTTGTACTGGTGCTAACCAAGTTGGGAATGCCCCTTTGTATTCTTCGATTAAGAAGGCTACGAAGCGCTCCATTGTTGATACGACACCGCGGTGGATAACTACTGGACGCTGTGGCTGACCGTCTTCACCAATGTAAGAAAGGTCAAAGCGCTGTGGCAATAAGAAATCAAGCTGTGCTGTTGATAATGTTTCTTCTTTACCGATGGCTGTTTTTACTTGCACGTCTAGCTTTGGACCGTAGAACGCTGCTTCGTCCTCTGCTTCGAAGTAGTCTAAGCCTAATTCGTCCATTGTTTCTTTCAGCATTGCTTGCGCTGTTTCCCACATTTCATCATCATCGAAGTATTTCTCTTTGTTGTTTGGATCACGGTATGATAAACGGAATGAGTAGTCATTAATGTCGAAGTCTTTGTATACTTCTAAAATTAATTCCACTACTTTTTTGAATTCCGCTTTAATTTGGTCTGGGCGAACGAAAATATGCGCATCATTTAATGTCATACCACGTACACGCTGTAAGCCAGATACCGCGCCACTCATTTCATAACGGTGCATTGTACCAAGCTCCGCAATGCGGATTGGTAAATGACGGTATGAATGCAAGCCGTTTTTGAAAATCATCATATGGTGCGGGCAGTTCATCGGACGTAACACTAATGTTTCATTATCCATTTCCATCGGTGGGAACATGCCGTCCTGATAGTGACCCCAGTGTCCAGACGTTTCATATAATTTTTTCGAGCCTAGCACTGGTGTGTACACATGCTTGTAGCCTAATGAAATCTCTTTATCAACGATATAACGCTCAATTGTACGGCGGATTGTTGCACCGTTTGGCAGCCATAATGGTAAGCCTTGCCCTACAGTTTGCGATGTCATAAATAAATCTAACTCTTTACCGATTTTACGGTGGTCGCGCTCCTTTGCTTCTTCAAGCATTTGAATATGATGCTTTAGCTCATCCTTTGTGAAGAATGCTGTACCGTAAATACGTTGTAGCATTTTATTATCTGAATTACCTCGCCAGTATGCACCCGCAAGTGATAATAGCTTGAATTCCTTCAATTTGCCTGTTGATGGCACGTGGATACCGCGGCAAAGGTCGAAGAAATCACCTTGATAATAAATCGATACTTGCTCATCTGCTGGGATGGCTTCAAGTAGCTCTAATTTATATTCGTCGCCAACTTCTTCATAAATTTTTTGCGCTTCATCGCGTGAAACGTTTTTGCGCTCAATTTCGATATTTTCAGCGATAATTTTACGCATTTCCTTTTCGATTGCAGGTAAATCTTCTGTTGTAATCGGTGTTGGTGAATCAATATCATAATAGAAGCCTGAATCGATAACTGGACCGATGCCTAGCTTCGCATCTGGGTATAGACGTTTTACTGCTTGCGCTGTTAAATGCGCTGTTGAGTGGCGTAAAATTTCTAACGCCTCTGGTGATTCTGGTGTAATGATTTCGATTGCTGCGTCTGCTTCAATCGCTGTTTTTAAGTCCACTAATTGACCGTTTACTTTACCAGCTAACGCTTTTTTGCGTAAGCCTGGGCTAATTGATTGTGCTACTTCCTCTGTCGATGTACCAACTGCGTACTCCTTCACAGCGCCATCTGGGAAAGTTAATTTCATCATTTCTGACATGTTGATGTCCTCCTTTATTTTTTCCCACAAAAAAAGCGCCATCCCAACAAAGGGACGACGCGTATGCTCGTGGTTCCACCCTTCTTCCTTCCGAGAATACTCTCGAACGAAGCTCTAGGTCAGTTAACGTACTGATCAACGTTGACGGATTATCCCCGCCACAGCTCCAAGGTAGTAAAGAGTGTGTCGTACTTAGGTAGCTTCCAGCCAAGGCTCCCCTCTCTAAAAGTCGGTACACAAACTTCGTATCCTTTTCAATGCTTTGAATTATATGAGCACAGTATACGCTGAATCGACAAAAAATGCAACTGCTAACGACGTAAATTTTCGCCATCCACTTTCATGGACATTGTTGTTGCTTTAATGCGCTCCATGATACGGCGTGCCTTTACTTCCTCGACTTCTCCACGCTGTGAGTGCGCTAAATGATGCTCCAGCTCCTCATAATTAAAGTTGGAGGAAATAAATGTCGGCAGCTGCTCGCTCATGCGATAATGCAAAATCGTGCCTAAAATTTCATCGCGTGCCCATTGTGAAATTGCCTCTGCGCCTAAATCATCCAGCATTAAAACAGGTGCCTTTTTGACAAAATCGACCTTGCTTTCTAGCGTATGGTCAGCCATTGCTGCCTTAAGCTCACGTAAGAATTCTGGTACATAGACGATAACTGACTTCACTTTGACCTTCGCTAATTCATTGGCAGTTGCGCCTAAAATAAACGATTTACCAACACCGAATTCTCCGTATAAGTATAAACCTTTATGTGGCAGCTCGCCCGTTGCTCGATATTCCTGAATAAACGCCATAATTTGTTGGGCAATATCAAGCCTCGACCTGTTGCCAGCGATTGTAATATCTTCAAATGTCGCCTGTAACACCTCTTTTGGCATATGCATCGATGATACCATTGAGGCAATTTCTCGACGCTCATCCTCGAGGATTTTTTGCTCACAGCGCTCATACGTAATATCAATGCGGCCGTTCGTTATTAATAGCTTTGGAATAAAGCCTTGCAAATAGTTAGTGCACTGCGCTGCCGTGCCACATTTACAGCAATCCGTTGATTGGCTAATATATTCATTTAGCTTTAGTAGGCTGTGCTCAATCATTTGTGCATCAATTGCTTCTTCGTTTTCCTTTAAAAATTGTTGAATTTTTTCATGCTCTAAAATCGACTTTCGCATCGCCTCATAGCGCTCTTGAAAAGATGGGACGTTGACCACACGCTTTAATGATTCTTTAATCGGTTCCATCGCTCTTCACCTTCCCATCATAATTGCGAAATTGCTGCAATAATTTATTGTATTCTGCATCTATATCTACTACCTCTGCCGGTTCTTCCTTGACAGGCTCCTCCTTTGGTTTATTAAACCATTCAGGAACAACTTCAACTTTCTTTCCTTTGCTTGCTAGTGCCTTTTGTTCAGCACCCTTCACATAGCTTTGCGCCTGCTCCACCGTCTGAATTTGCTGGCGACGCCATGAATCCGCCACGCTGTTAATATATTTCTCCGGCAATGCACCATCCGTTTTTTGTAGCACATACTCCAGTAAAAAATTAACGACAGCAGGCACCATGCCATAGCGTGTGATTAAATTTTCAGCCGCCTTAACCGTGTACGGGAACGGCTCTTGCCCGTTATTAAGCTGTTTAATAAAATCATACGGTGCTTGCTTTTCGTACTTATCATCCGCCATGCCAAAAACGTAGTTGGCTGGATAATATTGCGCTAAACTATCATTTGTAATTGTCGCATTTTGGTTTTGCTGCTGTAAATAGTGTAACGCATCCTTTGCAAGCATAATATTTTGTATTTGCAAATTTGCCGCTAATGCCTCGATATGTTTTTTATTAATACGACCTGCCTTTGTAATGACATGCTCAAACATCGCATTAACCACACCTACCGTTAAGCCAGCTGTTACGTAGCTTTCAGCCATTTCCACGACATATGGCAACGGCTCCTCGCCATTTTTCAGCGCCTTTAAAAACTCATAAGGAATCGTTTCATCATAGCGTGGTGACCAATTTGTTAAATCCTTCTGTTTCGCTTTAAAGGCAAGTGGCGTGTCCATCGTAATTTTATGCTTTGTAGCGCCTTGCTGCTCCTGCTCCACTAAATGAATGGCGTCTGCTGCACTTTTTAAATCATGTGCCATCCAGTTGCTAGCAATGGCTTGTACATAGTTTTGCGTTAATTTTCCATTTGTTTCACGCATCGCATATTCCATTAAATAATTAACAACACCGATTGGCATTTTTTGCGCTAATACAAGCTGCTCCGCTAGCTCGACAATAAAGCGTACAGGCTCCTTGCCATGATACAGCTGCTTTAAAAATTCATATGGCGTTGTCCGGTCATAAATAAGCGCTTGTGGGGAAGCCGCAAATTCGCCTAGCGCATCTTGATTGATTTTATAAGGTGTCGCATTGCGCTTTGCTAAAAATTGCTTCGCCTGCTCTGCTGTTTGAATATTTTGCTGCTGCATTTCAGCAGCAACCGATTCGACGAATTTTTCAGGTAGCTTGCCATTTGACAGCTTCCACACATGCTCAACGATAACATTTGTGACCCCTTGTGCGATATCATAAACCGTCATTAAGCTTTCAGCCGTTTTTAATTGATTTTTAAATGGCTCCTTGCCCTTAGTTAATAGCTTCAAAAATTCATATGGTGTAGACAGCTCGTAATCCTTCATTGCCTCTGGAATATTTGTAGCTACTGAGTGCACTGTTTTTTGAATTGTTGGTACCACTTTACCGTTGCGCTTATGATGCTCCTCTTTGGCAATGCGCATCGCATCCTCAGCTGTTTTTGCCCCATTCCTTACCCATGTATCCATAATGCTCTGCATTAAATTCACATTATAATCCAGACGTCCATTAGACATCGCAATATATTGAATTAATGTATTAATAACACCATAGGAAATGCCTCTATTTAAAAAATCATTGAACAGCCGAACCGTCGTATCTGTCGGAGAAGCCCCTTGCACCTCCTCGTACACTTCAATTGGTGAGGTCGTATCCAAATAGTGAATATGCGCATCTCTGCCGCTCTCTTTTTGGACTGGCTTTTCCACTTTCGGTGCAAGCTCATAGCGCTTGACTAATTGATAATTATTTTGACGATGACCACTTAGCTGATAATGATCGAGCGCCGTTTTTTCAATCATGGCAGCTGTTAATGTTTGCTCATCCGATAATGCCTGCATGACAATTTGCTGCATGTCTAATGGCGAAAAATGATAAAGGAAGGCTACCTTCGCAATTGCTTGCTTCACCTCTGCTGTAAAAAGCTTGCGTGGAATAAGCGCTTGACTAATACCGTCGAAAAACAGCTTAAAATCAAAGGAATTATAGTCAAAGTCGTAGCCAGCTGTTGCTATTTCGCCGCCTTGCTCTGGATAAAGCTGCTCGATTTGCTGCAATTCTTTTTCCGTCACATTTAAAAACACATCATTAAAGCCGCGCGTCACCTCTGTATAATTATGTAGCTTCTGCTCCTTTGGTACGAGCGTATTGCGCAAATGCTCAAAGGCTTTTTTATCAATCTTGCGCATTAATGATACAGATAAAATGGGGTCCGCAAAAAACGACTTTGCCTCCAATGGTTGGTTGACACGATAAATATAATGCGTTGTATCATCTTCCATTTTGCAAAATGTTTGTAGCAGGCCAATTGCTTCTAATGTAATTCTTGCTTGGAAAAGCTTTTTTATCGAAAAATCTAAGCTATCAAGCAAATAATGATGATGGAAGGCTATATGCTCATTCGCTGCTTCGACTGACAGCTTTAAATAAAGTGCAACCGCATCCACACCGATAATCGGCTGGTAGCAAAGCTGCAATATTTTTTGATTGATAGCATTAAATTCGTGAGGGCATTGAACTTCACAAATATCATACGGATGTAATTGATTCATAAAGGTCATGGGAACCCTCCTTACATAGTGTTACTGCGCATTTCCTTGCTTGTTTTGTAGCTCTTTTAATTCTTGAATAAAGGCATCGACATCGCAAAAACGACGATAGACAGAGGCGAAACGCACATAGGCTACTTCATCCAATTTCATTAAACGATCCATCACCATTTCCCCAACATCTTCTGAGCGAACCTCAGATTGACCTAGTCGTCGCAAATCTTTTTCGATTGCAATAACAAGCTCCTCTAGCTCCTCTAGCGATACAGGACGCTTTTCACAGGCACGAATCAGCCCACGCAATACCTTTTCGCGGCTAAACTCCTCACGTGCTCCCTCTTTTTTCACGACAACAAGCGGCGTTTCCTCCATTTTTTCAAACGTTGTAAAACGAAACGAGCACTTTTCACATTCACGTCGTCTTCTAATTTCTTTATTATCATCTACAGGTCTTGAATCAACAACACGTGTATCTTTATATTGACAAGCTGGACATCTCATACAAATTTCTCCTGATTCATTTCGATTTATTACTTATTTTATTATACCAAAACTAGTGCACATAAAATAGCGACACAATAGTTACTCTATTATAACATAGAAAAACAACAAGAGGTCTGACTTATATAAGCAAAGGCTGCCCAAAAAAGGTAATACCTTTTCGGACAGCCCATCAAATTTTTTATTCCCACCAATGCTTTAGCTCTGTAAAGCTAACATCCCACACCTTCATATTACCTGTAATCGTAATTGTCAATGTGTCATATTCGAAAAACAACGGTACTTCTAACGCCCTTTCCATTGCAGAAAATTCCTTTAAATATTGCTCATCTCTTTTAAACTTTTCCTCCCCATCCGCAACTATTGTCACTTTTCCTTGGAATTCCTCATCATCTGGGATACCGAGATTTAAATAGAGCACTAGCTCCTCTTTCCCTTCAATCGTATAGGTAATCATTTGACTAGTGCCTTTCTCGCTCATATATAAATTGGATTGAGGCTCTATTTGCTGACCATCTATCGTGAAAGATGGCATTTGCTTTGTTTGAGGTTTAACACCTGTAGCCTCTTCAATAGCTTGCAAAGGCTGTAGTGAGCTTGTACGTTTCTCTATAACCTCAGAAACAAGCATTACACAAAAGATTAGTATAATGGCTGACATACATGAGGCGATAAGCTTTTTCGGCGTTATCTTTGATGTGAACCCAATTTTATATACAACGTAGCCAATTGTTGCCCCTAGCGTATTGGAAATAACATCATTGATATCAAAGCTGCCTAGATGTGTTAAAGCTTGTAATGTTTCTAACACTAAAATACAGACAATAAACAAGCTTATCAATTTTTTATACGTATAACGGTATAATAAAGGTAGCAGAATACCGAAAGGAATGAAGGCTGCTATATTCCCTAAATCGTATACCCAGCCAAAAGAAAGCCTCGGAAAACCTAATGGACCCACGATTGGACCAAACTCAAATACATAGCCCTCATAATCGCCACCTTGTAAACGATTAAAGCCTAAAAACATGAAATATAAAATTAGTACTGTATATAAAATCGTCGCTGTTATTATTAAATTTCTTTTCTTCATCATCATATCTCCACTTCTAAAATCCCTATTTCTCTGGTTCAATATATGGAACAAGCGGTGCTGTCGCTCCTGCTGAAGCAGCCTTTACAAACGTTGCCCCTTCCAACTGAGCAAAATTTTTAGTCTGACCTGTTAACATTACACCGAGCACAGGTAAATCATTCAAAGTCGTATTTTTGTTGTCGTTTAAAAATGCTTGAATCACTTCATCATTTTGCTGCGCATTATATTTCGCTAAATTTTGCATAAAATCGACGTATGCTTTTTCAGATAAAGGATAGGCGCCAAATCCGTATACAGGAACGCCAGCAGGGTCTGTTTGTTCATTTTGAACAGCCGATGCCACATATAGCCATACGACATTTAAATTTTCAGGAATCATCGATTTGATTTCCGTCACTGTATATGGTCGGTCAAAGGAAATTGCCATCTCTGCTACATAGTTTTCCATTGAGCTAACCGCAGCTATATCATTTGGAATTTTCGTAAAATATGTTTGCAAATCTGGATGAAAAAAAGTTGCTACTTTATTTTTCGTTTGCTTATCATACATATAATAGGATTTGTCCGATAAATAAAAATTAGGCTCAAGCTCATCGTAATTAATGTTAAAACGTTTCCAGCCATATGTGCTTGTTAATGTACTCCATGGCACGACATAGCCGTTAATGTTTTTAGAGCGATTCGTGACAACCGTGCCACCAAATATGGACGATTGGGTAATTTGAGAGGCAATTTGAACATTTGGCTCAGTAATGGCATGCCATAAAAATAGCGTATCCTGCAATTCTTCTGATCCTTTCGCTGCAAGATAGTCGCTCGTTGTGTAAAACACTTTATAAACGATTGGTAATGCCACGAGCATAACGATAAACGACACTATGATCACCATCATGACATGCTTGCGCTTTGCTTTTTTCAATGCTTTTTGTAATGACTCTTCCATTTTTTACTCCTCCACATACTGTCGCTGAATATTTTTTCGGGCACGATATAATTTTTGCTTAACGCTATCTGTTTGGATATGTAACATTTGTGCAATTTCCTCATACGTAAAATCATAATAATATTTCAAAATAAAAATCTCTCGGTATTGTTGTTTCGTATCCTTTAACAAATAGGCAATTTCATCCTTATGATTGATGACAGCCAATTCATCATTTTCTTGCTGTAGCTTCGCATAAATTTCTTCTGTCAAAGAAAAGGTTTGCTCATCTTTTTTACGCTTTAAATCAATATATTCATTTAACGCCACACGAAAAAACCACGGACGTAAATTGCCTTCATTTAACGTACTTAGCAATGTATACACTTTGTAAAATGTATTTTGAATAATATCCTCTGCATCCTGCTTTTTCGCTCCTTTTGCTAATAATAGCCTGTACACTTCCTCTCCTAATTGCAACAAGTAGGAAGTTAGCTTATCTTCTTTTTTCATTTCATATCCTCCCTACACGTATACAACGAATGAGCAAGCAAAAATGTATACAGTGCTTGTGAAATTAATTATGTCTTATTTTTATGTTTTCAAACACCCCTGATATCCACTGAATAAAAAGCATTATACGTTGTCACCTGTGGAAGTGGACATTTTCGACTAAATCATGATAAAACAAATAAGCTATTTGCCATCCGAAGGTCGGTTAGCAAATAGCCTATGTTTGTCTCACAATACTTTATTCATCTATGCACCAACGATCACAGGTCCCATACCGCGTGGCACAACAACAGCCTCGCGCATTTTGGCGCCGAGTGCTTCCGCAATGTAATTTGCTGCAACTGTTGGATCTAAATCACCGCAAGTATACACATCGATGCTTGCATAGCCATGCTCCGGAAAACTGTGTATCGTTAAATGTGATTCAGAAATAATTACTACTCCGCTTACTCCTTGTGGCGCAAATTTATGAAAAGTTACTTCCCGCACTTCTGCCCCTGACCGCAAAGCAGCATCAACAAAAGTTTGCTCAATAAATTGAACATTATTTAACTTTTCTAAATCGCAATCCCAAAGCTCAGCAATAACATGACGTCCCATTGTTCTCATGGTTCGCTTCCCCCTTTGACATAATATTTTAAAATGTGCAAAGTTGACTACCACGGGGGAAAGTTAGTCCAAAGAGGTCCTAACCCTTTAAGTAGTCATGTGTTTGCAAATCATGCATACACATGTGTGATTATAAGATGTTTTCCTAGTAGTTGCAAGTGTTAAAACAGGGACTACAAGAAAAGTTCACTTTTCCGTAGCCCCTACATTATATTATGCGTTCACCATTGCTAATGCATTGGCTACTTTTTTTGTTAAATCGACAACGCGTGCTGAGTAGCCCCATTCATTATCATACCAAGCAAGCACCTTTACTTTACGATTCCCCATTACCATCGTTGTTAAACCATCTACTGTCGATGAATATGTCGTCGTATTGTAGTCAGAAGATACTAATGGCTCCATCGAAATATTTAAAATTCCTTTCATTGAACCTTCTGCTGCTGCTTTAAATGCCGCATTTACTTCCTCCACCGTTACATCTTTTTGTAAATCTACAACTAAGTCCACTAAAGAAACGTTTGGTGTTGGTACACGTAATGCCATGCCATGTAATTTACCATTTAGCTCAGGCAACACTAATGACAGCGCTTTCGCTGCACCTGTCGATGTAGGAATAATCGACGAACCACAGTTACGTGCACGGCGTAAGTCCTTATGTGGATTATCTAAATTATTTTGGTCATTCGTATAAGCATGAACTGTTGTCATTAAGCCGTTTTCAATACCAAATGTATCATTTAACACTTTGGCAACAGGTGCTAAGCAGTTTGTTGTACATGAAGCGTTTGAAATGACATCATGCTTTTCAACATCTAGCAATTCATCATTTACACCTAATACAATGGTAATATCCTCGTTTTTACCTGGCGCTGTTAAAATAACCTTTTTAGCACCTGCTTCTAAATGCAATGCCGCTTTATCGCGTGAATTGAATTTACCTGTCGCCTCAATCACGATATCTACACCCATTGCTTTCCATGGTAATAATTTCGGGTCACGCTCTGAAACGATTTCAACACGCTTGCCATTAACAATTAATGCATTTTCTGTTGTTTCTACAGTACCTTCGAATGGACCGTGATTTGTGTCATACTTAATTAAATGCGCTAATGTTTCCGCTGGATAGCTTGCATTAATAGCGACTAAATTTAACCCTTCTTGAACGATTGCTTGGCGAAACACCATGCGCCCGATACGACCAAATCCGTTAATTGCGATAGAAACTGACATATAAAAAATCCTCCTGTTGATAGGTTATCCTTGTAATTTGCTTATCTATTTGTTAATTAGTATAACACATTATTCGAGAAGTTGAACATTTTTTATGTTATTTTTTAAAATCATTATTTTCTGATAACTAGAATAGCGAAATGAAAGCATATAAAACGTTTTCAATATAATGTCCTTTTATTGCGTCTCGCTAAATAGTATAACATATTTAAAAAATTTATTTTTAATGATTTTTTACAAATTCTTGTCGTTTCTTCGTCTACTATAGTAAGAGAGGTGAATATTTTGGATTTCGAAGCGATATACGAGAAATATTTTCATACAATCTACAAATACATACGATTGATGGTGTCACACGCGCAGCTAGCTGAGGATTTGACACAAGAAACGTTTGTCAGAGTATTAAAGGCAAATTTTCGTAATGAGGCGCATATTCAAACATTTATTCGGCAAATTGCACGCAATCTTGTCATCGACCATTATCGAAAAAAAGCATTAATTCAATGGCTACCTTTTACACAAGAGCATGAGCAGCATGATTTCACTTATACACCGGACGATTGGCTTGCTCAAAATGAAATGCGGAAAGAGCTATATGAGGCATTACAGCAATTAAAGCCTGTGCAGCGAGAAATCATTATTTTTCGCAAAATCGAGGAGCTATCGATTGAGGAAACGAGCTGGATTACTGGCTTATCTACAACCAAAATTGCCAATACACAGCGCGGTGCAATGAAAAAGCTTCAACAACTATTAGGAGGTGAATGGCATGAATCGCCTTAAACAACAGCTACAGCAATTAAATCATTTACCAGAAAATAAACAGCGGAAAGCACAAATAAAGCAATCGCTTGCACAGCAGACTAGTAAGAGGTCTTTTCAGTGGAAAATCCCTGCAACGATGATAGCCATTTGTAGTATCTTCATTTTATTACTGCTAACAAACCCTGAGCATTCACTGCAAAATGCACACACACGCTCTGCTACACTTTATACGTATTTCGATGGGGAAAAAGGAAACTTTAAAGCAAAGACCTCTAGCCTGTTATATTCGTCTATACAAAAATGGCAGGATGAAGAATTTATTCAATACTTCCACAATATCAAAATGCTTTCGCCAATAAATGATGGTCAGCTTGGTCGACATATTGTAGATGTTATTTTCGTTGAAAATGGGGAGCAAAGGAAATTTCAAATATCTGAACTGGACATTTATGATGTTGACCAAAATGTTTATTATCAGGATGATAGTGCGAGGTATTCCTATATTTTCATGAGTTTATTTCAATCGAAAAAGGCGAGTCTCCTCTTTTCCATTTGTCTGCTCGCTATATTTACGATTAATTTTTTATCCATTCAATACTATAAAAAACGCAATATAGATATGCGAGCTGTTTTTCCGAGAACAACAAGCTCCTATATTGAATTATTTGCTACAGTAAGTGTACTTGCTCTGTTTGCTTGTTGGATTTTTTTCATTGGACCTGTCTACATTCCTCCTTTCGCCGCCTTTTTTATTTTCAGTGCCCTTTGGCAGCTGCGAGAGATGAAGCGTCGAGCCCCATCATTAACTATTTTAAAATTCGAACGAGGGAAAATAATTGTTTTGTGTAGCTTAATTAACATTTTGTTGTTCTTCGGTTTTTAAAAAATAAGAGGAATGTCTGCAACGAGACAATCCTCTTATTTTGTATTTCAAATGACAGCCCATTGCTGCAAAATTTTTTCTAGCTGCTCAGCCGTTGATTGCTTTGTTGTGTTATTGTAGATGACTGCATCGGCTCCTTTTTCCTTTACAGACATCGGAAGCTGGGAGGCAATGCGTGCACGTGCCTCACTTTCTGGTAGCTGGTTGCGCTCCATTAAGCGCGCAAGCTGGATTTCCTCTGTCACTGATACAACTAAAATTTTATCAACAAAATGCTGGAGCTTGCTTTCAAATAACAGCGGAATATCCATTACCACATGTGCTGCACCATTTTGTAAAAGCTCATCGCGTTGACGTAGCATTTCTGCCCGAATCGCAGGGTGGATAATATCATTTAACACTTTGCGCTGGGCGGGCTCATGAAAAATAATGGCGCCAACCTTTTCACGATCCATTGTGCCATCCTCTTTCATCACCTCTTGTCCAAAGGCTTCAGCGATTTGCTGCAATGTCTGCGTCCCAGGCTCTACTACCTGTCTTGCTACAATATCTGCATCAACAATTGGAAGCTGATAGCCCTGTAGCATTTGTGCAACGGTGCTTTTACCGCTCGCAATACTGCCTGTTAATCCGATAATCATCTAATCTCCCCTTTATCCTTTAGCATCCATTTAGGTACTAGCTTTATGTAAATCAGCTCTCCTATAAGCTCTACAATCGTTTGTGTCACAATGATGGCCGCTGCTATTGTTGCCCATTCATAAGGTAGTGCAAGCGCTAAGGGTAGCACAACGAGAGAGTTACGAGTACCCATGCTAAAAATCAATGCTCGCCCTGCCCCAACATCTAATTTAATAAACCGTAAAATCAGTCGAGCAACAAGCGGTGTAATGACTAAAAATAAAACATAAATAGGAATGACACCTATAATCAGCTCAAAATCGCTATAAACCTTGCCAATTTGTGAGGCAACAACAGCAATTAACACGAAGGCCATAAAAGGCACTGGTAGCCATGCTGTCATCTCCAATGTTTTCGTGCCAGCCGTACTATTTTTAGCCCAAAGCTGTGTAATTAGCGCCGCGATAAGAGGCGCCATAATTAAGAATAAAAATGCCTCTAAAAATGGCTGAATCTGCACAATGTCTGCCATTTCCTCACCTATAAATAATGACAAATAAAGCGGTAGCAACAATAGCTGTACAATAAATAAAATAGGCGTCGAAGCGAGCATTAACTTCTCATTACCCTTTCCTAGCTGTGTGAAAACAATAACATAATCAATGCATGGTGTTAGCAATACTAGGCATACGCCTACTAAAATTGGCGTGGGCTGTGGAAACAGCGCAATCAATACGTAAACGATGAGCGGCACAGCTAAAAAATTACCGATAACTAATGCGGCAATAAATTTACGGTTAGCTAGCGCCTCACGTAGCTTGAAAAATGGAATTTGCGCAAGCATGCTATAGAGTAAAATAGCAATCAACGGTGTAATCATCCCCGTAAAATAAAAGGCAATATGCTCATTTGCTAAACCAACTACCGCTCCTAGCAATAGCGCAAAGGCATACACCCAAATTTGCTGCTGCTCTAGTCTTTCTCTATAATGCGTCACATCGTTCTCCTTTGCCTACTCTTTTTGACAGCTTGGGCAATATGTCGATGTACGCCCAGCAATGACAACGGATAGTGTTGCCGTTTGACAGCTCGGACAGCTTTTATGACTATACATTTTTAAACGATTTTGCATCGAGCCTGCCCCACCGTTGACAGTGCGGTAATCAGAAATCGTTGAGCCGCCATTGTCAATGCTTTCTCGTAAAACATTGACAATCGCTTGGAACAGCTCCACTTTCTTTGCTTTCGGAATGGCCTTCACCTTTTTCGTCGGTCGCAGCTTTGTTGCAAACAATGCTTCTGTCGCATAAATATTGCCACAGCCTGAAATGACCTGACCGTCCATAATGACTTCTTTAATTGTTTTATTTTCATATTTTGGCTTTGCACATTGCGCAAGGAAAAATTCACATGCATAATCATCAAACGGCTCTGGTGCCATTTTCGTTAATGGGGCATGCTCCTCAATCGTGCGTAAAAAACGTAGCTCTCCGAAGCGGCGAATATCGCTATAGACGAGCAGCTCGCCGCTTGCTAAAGCAAAGGTTGCATGAATATGCTTACGGAATTTTTCCTCTGCAATTTCTGCCACATTTTGCACGACAAACCATGCACCTGTCATCCCTAAATGGTTGACGAGCACAAATGGCTCCTCGTCTTTTTGTAAGTGGATAAAAATATATTTTGCACGACGTTCAATTGCTGCAATGGTCATTTGTTGAACGCTTGTCTCAAACCATTCAAGCGCTCCACCTTTGACAATCGTTTGCTTACCTGCTGCATGTGATGTGTAAACTGTATCCGATAATGTCACAGATTGAATTATTTTACCTTCAACGAGCGGCTTCAAATCGTTGACGACGCCCTCAACCTCTGGTAGTTCAGGCATAAAATCACTCCTTACTTTGCGTCATACCAAGAGTAGCCATGTGAATAATCTACTTTTAATGGGACAGCTAGCTCAATCGCCGACTCCATCACTTCTGGTACGATACGCTCTAAAATTTCTATTTCTTCAACTGGTGCTTCAAAAATTAGTTCATCATGTACTTGTAATAATAGCTTTGCCTGTAAGCCTTCTTTTTTCAAGCGGGCATCCATATTAATCATCGCTTTTTTAATAATGTCTGCTGCGCTTCCTTGAATCGGTGTATTCATCGCAGTCCGCTCAGCAAAGCTACGCAAATTGAAGTTGGAGCTATTAATTTCAGGTAAATAGCGACGGCGATTTAAAATCGTTGTCACAAAGCCTTCGCGCTTCGCGTCTGCCACGATACTTTCCATATAGCCCTTTACCCCAGGGAAGCTTTGCAAATAGTTTTCAATAAACTGCGCTGCTTTCTTACGTGTAATATCTAAGTTTTGTGACAAGCCATAATCGCTAATCCCATAAATAATACCGAAGTTTACCGCCTTTGCTGTTCGGCGCATATTCGCTGTTACTTCATCTGGGTTTGTCACACCAAACACATCCATCGCTGTACGTGTATGAATATCCATACCTTCCTTAAATGCCTCGACAAGCGTAGGGTCCTGACACATATGTGCTAAAACGCGTAGCTCGATTTGTGAATAGTCCGCCGCAAATAGCACCCAGCCCTCTTTTGATGGCACAAATGCTTGGCGAATTTTACGTCCTTCCTCCAAACGAATCGGAATATTTTGCAGGTTCGGGTCTGTCGAGCTTAAACGTCCTGTTGCTGTCAATGCCTGCTGGAAGCGCGTATGCACTTTGCCATCGTCCGCATGTATCTCTTTTGTCAAGCCTTCGATATATGTTGATTGTAGCTTTGCTAATTGACGGTAATCTAAAATATGCTTGACAATATCATGCTCAGATTGTAGCTTTTCAAGCACATCCGCCGCTGTTGAATAGCCTGTTTTCGTTTTCTTCAAAACAGGTAGCCCTAGCTTATCGAATAAAATGACACCTAGTTGCTTCGGTGAATTAATATTAAATTCCTCACCAGCCTGCTCATAAATTGTTTGTTCAATAACCGCAATCTTCTCTAGCAACGCCTGTCCCATTTGCTTTAATGTTTCAACGTTTACTGAGATTCCTTCGATTTCCATATCTCCTAAAATTTTTGCAAGCGGCAATTCTAAATCATTATATAAATCGTATTGCTCATTTTCTTTTAATTTTTTCTCAACGACAGGCTGTAAATGCCATAAAGCAATTGCTTTGCGACTCACATGGTCCGCTAACACAGCCTCTTCTGGCACTGACCATTTTGCGCCTTTGCCATAAATGACTTCGTTTGCTTGCACATTTGTATAGCCAAACTCCTTCGCAAGTGTCGCCACATCATCACCCGAAATGGCTGGGTTAACGATATACGAAGCTAAAAGCAAGTCAAATGCTACTCCCTCTAGCTTAATGCCATGTCGCGCAAGCATCGCCTGTGCCGCTTTGCTATCCACAACATATTTTTTCTTGGAGGCATCCTCTAGCCAAGCTTTCAATTCATCACTCTGTAAAGCTTTGTCCACAGATATATATTTTGCATCTGTTCCATCTGTTAGCGCAATGCCAAGCATATCGCAGCTATGATAGTGCTCATTTTCTAGCTCCACATGCAGCGCCATCGTCTCTTTTAGCATCGCAGCTGTCACATGATCTACAATGCTTAGCTGAATCTCCTCCTGCTCCTGTACTGCGCTTTGCATAT
This sequence comes from Lysinibacillus louembei, assembly GCF_033880585.1. Lineage (NCBI taxonomy): Bacteria > Bacillati > Bacillota > Bacilli > Caryophanales > Bacillaceae > Lysinibacillus > Lysinibacillus louembei. Next base: position 2,452,419 of record NZ_CP137624.1, on the reverse strand, counting down.
CGCTTTTTTCGATTAATGATTTAAAGCCTAGCTCACGCCACACTTCAAGCAGCGCATCCTCGTTTGGTCCAGCATAGGCCAAATCATCAAGCGTTATGTCAATCGGTGCTTCTGTAAAAATCGTGGCAAGCTTTTTCGATAAATGAGCGCTTTCCTCATTTTCTACAAGCTTTTCCTTCATCTTTGAAGCTTTCATACCATCAATTGCTTCGTACAATGCTTCCACTGAGCCGTATTCCTTTAACAGCTTAATTGCCGTTTTTTCCCCGACCCCTGGAACGCCTGGAATATTATCTGATGCATCACCCATTAGCCCCTTCATATCGATAATTTGCGCAGGTGTGAGCCCGTATTTTTCCTCGATATGCGCTGGTGTATATTTTTCAATATCCGTTATTCCTTTGCGTGTAATATACACGGTTACATTGTCAGTCGCAAGCTGTGTTAAGTCTTTATCGCCTGACACAATAATGACATCGATACCGTTCGTTTCAGCTTGCTTCGCCAATGTGCCAATAATATCGTCTGCCTCATATAAATCAAGCTCATAGCGTTTAATATTGTATGCATCAATTAGCTTGCGAATATAAGGAAATTGCTCAGATAGCTCAGGCGGTGTTTTTTGACGTCCACCTTTATATTCGCCATAAGATTCATGACGGAACGTCGTTTTCCCCGCATCAAACGCGACAAGCATTTGTGTTGGCTGCTCCTCTTCTAAAATTTTTTGCAGCATTGTCGTAAAGCCATATGTCGCATTCGTATGAATTCCACTATCGTTCGTTAATGGTGGCAATGCAAAAAATGCACGGTATGCTAAGCTATTGCCATCAAGTAATAATAATTTTTCCTTCGCCATTGGGTACGCTCCTTTTTTCGTTCTAAAGTCAAAACATGCGTTCGAACTACTCTCCTCTTAACTTTAGCGTGAAATCGAGTTTTTTTCCACCAAAAAAGGCGCTTTTGCATAAACTTTCCTAAAAAGTTTGGCAAAGCACCTAATACGCTATTTCAATTTCTTAAACTTATATTGCTCTACTGCATGTTGATTTTTTTTATAGAAAATTTCTTCAAAAATCACTGTTAATAAAAAGGCATTTAAAAAGCTAATAATTAAATATAACGGCATCCCACCGAGCTCGTATGGCATTAGGCTTCTCATAAACACTTCCACAAAGCCGACTTGTGCAAAATAAAAAATCATGCCAACACCAACTTGCCAAATTGGACGCGGATCTTTGCGCTTTTCAAACCATAGTACCTTTTTAAAGGCGCTACGTACATCCTCAGCAATAATAACACCAAGTATAAATATGACAATAAACAATACGGGTATATGAAATAGGCTCATTTTCATCCATTCAAAATGGCTTGATTGAAAAAGTGCCGTTACTGACGTTGCAATAATAAATGCGACTAGCAAATTTTGAATTCGCTTGCTCATACCATTCACCTCTCTATGAAATTGCATACTCTATTATAACAAGAAATAGAAAAGTGAAAAGGGACTTCTTTCTCCTAATATGACAATATTAGGATATAGTGCAAAAGTTGTGATTCGCCCAGCGGAACTGATTTTTCGCCAAACCAACAGCAGAATTCGCCCATCGAATGCCTATTTTCGCCCAACCAATCTAAAAAGAGCTGTCCGAATTTTTTCGGACAAGCTCCTTTGCTTTAAACTTTAAAGCGCTCAATTTGCGCTTTTAAATGACCAATCATTTCATTTAGCTCTGTCGCAATACTCATTAATATTTTCGCTTTAACTGAATATATTCTCTTACTCATATATGTAAAAACAACTCCTTTATGTTAATAGCTAAGCGCTTGCTGTTTCGTTGTAATGAATGACATGAAATCCATTGCTAAAACACGTTCATTTTGACTAAATGAATCGCTGACAAAAAAGATAACTGCAAAGGCTGTTCCATAGTCAAAGGGCAATACGCGATATTCTAATAGATGGTCAAACTGTGCTTTAATCTGCTCATGGTCAATTTGCTCAATATCAGCAAATGTTAAATGGCTATCAAACTCTGCACAAGTGAAACTATAAATGCGGTCATCCATTGCTGCAATTTTCTGTGCCCAATCCGGTTCCCATTGCCACAAAGCATATTCGTATGGATTGATTTGATATGCATGCACACCAAGCTCTGTTGTGCCTACGCCTGCAAAACGTAAAGGATTTACTTCAATTGGAATTACAGACCCTTGTGCATCCATGCGCAGCTCGATATGGAATGGGTAATTATTTATTTGTAGCGACTGACCTAATTCACGTAAATACGCCTCGATAACAGGCAAATATTCTGTCAACACGTGCTTGCTCGTATAATAAATACGGTCACTCATATCCTCCTCATCTCGGAACATGCGTGCAAATAAATTTAAAATAATTGGTTGACCTTCTGTGTTAAAATACGCATCTACCGCCAATTCCTGTCCTTCTATGTATGTTTCTAAAATAAATGTTTGGAAGTTTAAAATGTCCTCTGAATAGGAAGTAGCAAGCCCATCATTCGCAATTAATTGCTGGACGACTTCTGTAAATTGCTCGGCATCTTTAATTTTTTGAACACCTACGCTTGAATAACCGATAGCTGGCTTTAAAATAATTGGGTAAGGTATAGATGCCCTATCAATCTTGCTTAAATCGTGTAATGTGCTTTCTTGAAAATAGAAATTAGGAAAATACGTTGCTAAATGCTTGCGCAATGCGGCTTTATTTTTAAATAAATTTGTCCATTGCACCGCATTTAAATGTGGAAATTGCTCTGTTAAAACTTTAATTGCATGCTCTGAATTTATTACAATAAACTGGTCTTGCGGCCAATTTACCCCCTCTTGTGACCCGTTGATAAAGCACTTTTGATCAATGTCATACATCGGTGTCGTCGTTTTAAGTAACGCCTGCTCCAGCATTGGTGAAATATATAATGGATCTAATAAAATCATATCGTTCCCTCCTGAATAATCCTTTAGAATCATTAAAAAGCATTATATATAAATCAAATAACCTATCAATAAATAAGCCTAAATAACCACAAACCTATTATAATATAATATTCTTGTCTGACTACCCTTTTTTCAAAAATGGATAAATTATCATAGAAAATAATAAAATAGATGATTTAGAAAGACTATCTCCTTCTAAATCATCTATTTTTAAAAGCCTTATTTCAAAGGGGTTACACACTTAAAACAGCAAAGGCTATTTGAACAATGGGACATTCGCCCATTTTCCAAATAGCCTGTCAATTTATTTATTCTAAGTAGCCAGATAGTATTCTAGCATAAGGAGAGTCTGATGGTAAAATAATGACTGTATCATCACCGATCGTCTTCTTATATGATTCTAGCGTACGATAAAGCGAGTAAAATTCAGGATCTTGTGCAAAGGCTTCGTTATAAATTTTTGCCGCCTCAGCTTCCCCTTGGGCAATCGTCACAGCTGCTTCACTATTTGCCTTTGCTAGCAATGTTTGCACCTCTTGATCTGTTGCTGCTTCTTTTTCACGCTTCGCAGCATCCCCTTCAGATAAATACGTTTGTGCTGTTTTTTCACGCTCTGAAATCATACGTGTAAAAATTGCTTGCTCATTTTCTGGCGGTAAATCTGTACGACGAATACGTACATCAACTACTTCAATGCCATAGTTATCGTTGGCTAATAGCTCATTTACTTTTAGCGTAACGCTTTCATTAATATCACCGCGTGACGAATCTGTATCATTAATAATTTGACCGTAATCTAATTTACCAAGCTCTGTGCGAATAACTGAATAAATAAATTCACTCATACGACGCTCGGCATTCGGTAACGTCCCTGCGTTTGAAATCAACGCCTTTGGATCTACTACACGCCATACTGCATAATTATCGATAATAATACGCTTTTTATCCTTCGTATTAATTTCTTCCTGCATCATATCATATGTCATTAAATTTTTCGGTAATGTCGTCACACTTTGAATAAATGGTATTTTCATATGCAGCCCAGGCTCGCGCTCATATTTCACTACTTCACCAAATTGGCGTACAACCTTATATTCATTCTCCTTTACGATATAAAGATTGGCAAAAGCGATAATGCCAATGGCGAAAATAGCTGTGATGATAAAGGCAGAAGTAACCCATTTACGCATATTTTTAGGCTGCTTTTCTTTTTTAATCGTGCTCGGCTCAGCGTCTGCTGCGTCTACGACTTTGCCCTTCTTCTTCGTTTTATCTGCCAATAGCTTTTTTAAGAACTTCTCTAAATCTCCGTCGTTGTTATTGTTACTCATTGACTATCGCTCCCTTCCTCTTTCGGCTTTGGTGTAGCTGGCTGGATTGGTAAATATTTCATCGTACTACCTTCATCATCGTTCATAATATAAATTTGCGCTTGTGGCAATACCGTTTCTAACGTTTCTAATACAAGTCGCTCACGTGTAATCGCTTGATTCCCTTTATATTCATTGTAAAGCTGTTTAAATACAGCGACATCTCCTACCGCCTGCTCAATACGTGCAACCTTTTGTCCCTCAGCCTTAGATTTAATAGCAGCGATTTCCCCTTGCACTTCACTAATACGTTGGTTTCTATATTTATCTGCTTGGTTAATTTTCGTCGATTTCGTTTCGCGTGCATCCGTCACTGCTGTAAATGCTGCACGCACTTCTTCATTTGGTAATTCCACATCCTGCAGCTTAACACCTAATATACTAATCCCAACATCGTACTTTTCCATTAATTGTGATAATAGCTCACGTGTTTTCGATTCAATTTCTGATTTTCCATCCGTTAAAGCAGCATCAATTTTAGAGTTTCCGATAATGGAACGAATGGCGCTAGATGTCGCACTATGTAATAGCTCCTTTGGCTCCTCTGAATTAAATAAATACTTTTTTGGATCAGTAATTTTCCATTGCACAACTAAATCTGTTAAAACGAAAAATTCATCCCCTGTAATCATTTTTGTTTCGGATGGATATAGCTCCATATCCCCTTGAGAACGCTCTTTATAGCCAAATTCTAAACTAAATGTTTCCTTCGATAAAACTTCTACTTTTTGCATCGGCCATGGTAGCTTAAAATGCAGCCCCGACTCTGTAATCGTTTCTCCTGACTTACCAAAAGTCACAACAACCGCTTGCTCAGACTCATCTACTGTATACCATGTTGTAAAAGCAGCGATGATGGCGAATATTGCAAAAAGCCCTAAAGCAATTGTTAGTAATGTACGCTTTGTACTCATTTATGTGCCTCCCTTTATTTTGCTATAGCTTTTTTACGAAGAAGCCTACGAAAAGGTTTCAGAATTATGTTGATTTTTTAAATAATAAAAAAAGCGCCCAGATAATTTCCGGACGCCTTCCTGTATATAATAGTTTTGAAATGGGGTTTCTTACGCTTTATTATATAGATGTTTTTTTAAGATTTTATAAAGCGATTGTAAAGATTTTGTTAAGATGATGGTGCAAGCGGTAAATGGATTTGAATTTTTGTTCCTTTCCCTACCTCGCTTGTGACGACGATTTTGCCGTGATGTGCTTCCACTAAATGCTTTACAATGGCAAGACCTAGCCCTGTCCCCCCCGAATTGCGGCTCCGTGCGCGATCAATTCGATAAAAACGCTCAAATACACGAGCGATTTCATGCTTTTCAATACCGATACCTTGATCTTCCACTTCAACAATACCATATTCCGCACCTTGCTTCATTGTCACTGTAACAGTTGTGCCATCTGGAGAATACGTAACTGCATTAGAAATTAAGTTCGTAAAAATTTGAATTAACCGGTTTTCATCACCTAGTACACGTACATCTCGATCTATTTGCATATCAAATTGCATATTTTTTTCATCAAGTCGAGGGCTTGTGACATCTACGACCCTTGCAATGACCTCCTGCAAGCTTGTCGGAGCAATCGCTACTGAAAAACCGTGCTGCTCAATTTTGGATAGCTCTAATAAATCGTGAATTAATTCCTGAAGGCGATTGCTTTCTTTATAAATAATTTCTAAAAATGATAGCAGCATGCTTTCATCTTTATATGCACCGTCTAATAATGTTTCAGAAAAGCCTTTAATTGAAGTGATTGGCGTGCGCAATTCATGTGAAACATTCGCTACGAAATCTTTGCGAATTTGCTCCAAACGAATCAACTCTGTCACATCATGCATAACTAAGACGACACCGAGCCAGCGCCCATGCTCCCCAACAACGGGCGCTCCATACACAAGCTTATGTGTGATTTCTTGCTGCAATTCCATTTTAAGCTGCTTTTGATAAGGCTGTTCCGTTAGAAAAACATGATCAATAAATACTTCTAAATTTTCGGGCAGACCAACCGTTAAAAAGTTTTTGCCCTGCACTTGCTCAAATGTTAAATCAAAGCGTTGAAGAAATTGCTTATTAACGATGGATATATAGCCTTCTCGGTCAATCATCATTAAGGCGCTGCCCATATTTTCAATCAATGTTTTCAAACGTTCTTCTTCAATTTCACGGATTTTTGTAATATCCTGCAAATTACGGGCTAATACATTGATTGAATTGCGTAGCTCTACAATCGTCTTTGGCCCATTTGCAAACGCACGTGCATAATAGTTTCCAACTGCTAATTCCTGCGCTGTACGTGTTACAGCTTCAATCGGCTCTACAAAGTTGTTGACCATTCGATACGATACTAAGCCGATAATCGCAACCGCTATTACAAATAAAAATATAAGGACAAGCATCAAGCGTACACGAATATAGTGAAAATAGTCTTCATCTACATCACCGTCATATGCTTGCAGCAATTTTTCTTGCTGAGCCGAGGTTAAATCAATCTTTTCTTGCTCAATCAGCTCCGTCACATTTTGCTGCACAACTTCTGTTTGAACTTGCACATAGTCATTTAAATAAAAAGGAAAAAGCTGACCTATTACAAGCTCTAGAACAACAAAAATCGCTGTAACAAGTAAAATAAAAGAAAGAAAGAGTCGACTGCTCATCGATTTACTCATTTTCTTGGCTCCTCAAATTTATAGCCTAGCCCGCGAATCGTCTTAATAAATAATGGTTTACGGCTATTTTCCTCGATTTTATCGCGTAAATGGCTAATATGTACATCGACAATACGCGTATCACCAGCAAAATCATAATTCCATACAGAGCTTAGTAGCTGATCACGCGTTAAAACGCGATTTTTATTTTCTAATAAATAAACAAGCAGTTCAAATTCCTTTGGTGTGAATTCCAATGCCTCTTCATTTAAGAATGCCTCGAAGCGCTCTGGGAATACCTTTAAGCTACCATATTCATATGTCGTCTCCCCTGTCTTCACCTCTTCTGCTGATGCAGATGGTGTGAAACGGCGAAGCACAGCCTTCACACGTGCAATCACTTCACGTGGACTGAAGGGCTTTGTCATATAATCATCCGCACCAAGCTCTAAGCCTAGCACCTTGTCAAATTCATCATCGCGTGCTGTTAACATAATAATCGGGATGTTCATTCTTAAGCTACGCAATTCCTTGCACACTTCCATCCCGTCCATTGTCGGCAGCATTAAATCTAACAGCATTAAATCTGGCGTCTTTTCAACCGCTAAATCAAGCCCTTTTTTCCCATCATGTGCCAAAAGCACATGAAAGCCAGCCTGCTCTAAATTATATTGTAATAATGTTGCGATGGATAATTCATCCTCTACAACTAAAATGGTTTTCGTCATTTCCCTTGCCTCCATCATCGATTTGAAACCCCCATCCCAAATCCATTATATAAGAGGAGGAGATACTTTAAGCTTCCCTTCCAACAGTTGTAGCTTATCGCTATTAATTGCTGTAACTGCTATTAACACTTCATTCTTGATTTCATCAATATGCTCGATTTCCAATACAAAATCCACTGTTTCATAATGATATGCCGGACTTACATATTTTATCGTTTGCTCTAAAATATAAGAGCCTGGACCAGGTAGATGCTTAGAAATAGCAGCAGTAATAATACCATTTAACATAATTTGTGGAACTATCGGCTGCTTAAATGATGTAATCGCTGCATAATCATGCTGAATAAATAATGGATTATTATCATTTGTTAAGCCTAAATAAATTAACAAATCTTTATCATCCATTTTTTCTGTAATATGTAGCTTTTCACCAACTGTTAAAGTCGTTATCAACCTGCCTTGCTTTCTACTCTTTTGTAGCAATACGAAGCAACTCCTTCTTTATGCGATACTTTTATAGTATCAATTTTTTGTGGAAAGTACAATGTTGTGGAATGGCTATGGTAAAAGTAATATTTCATTCACTCTTTACCTCTATCATGACAGATTGACAAATTCAGAATAGTCAGGTTACAATTTAAGCAAATTTTTTAAGGAGTTGTTTTTATGGGAGAAAAATCACTTTTTAGAAATGTATTGCTAATAGTTTCACTTATTTTCTTAAGTAGCACATTGTTTTCTATTTCTACTTTTGCTGAAGAAGTAAATGATTTGAATGCATCAAATTATACCAATGATAACTTTGAAAATTCAACAACAAATATAGAAATAAATAATCAAATAATTACTCCATTTTCTAAGCCTTATAGCAAAGCAAAAGTTGATTGGGGTGGTTTACTAGGACGTTCAGTCTTTTCAAATCAATCTGGCAGCACAAGAATTTATCATAATAGTGGAAATTATACTACTGCTAGAGCCGAACTTAATAGAATAGGAGGAAATGGAGAAATCGTAACACATATCAACGGAGATAAAATAACTTATGTAAAACAAACAGATGGCGGTTATGTAACTCTATATAGAAGTACATCAGAAACACTTGGTAATCAGAGACCTACTTTAACTTTTGGTAATGACAAAGTTAGATTTATGGGAGACTGAAACTTGAAAGGTGATGAATATTGTGACAAAAGAAAAATTGTTGTTATGGGAGCCCTTAACAGAAAATCCATTTAGTAGATTAGAGCGAGAAATGCTATTTGTTAAAATGGTATATGAGGTAGATTTCATTTTAGTATTTAAAGACTATGAAACATCCTTTGAATATACATTTACTTATAAAAAACCTGAAGAAAGACCTTATCCTATACTTACTTTTCGTTCCTGTGAAGAAATGGCAAGACCAGATATTGAATCGCTTATTGGGTTATTGGAGAATCCCCCAATGTACAACCCTACTTTTTATAAAGTAGAAAACTCCGATTTTTTAGCTTGGTATGATAATAACTTTTCTGCTAGGGCTACTTTACAACCTAATGTGGAACATCACCTCTTTATTACATCTGATTTTTTTATCGATGTACTAAGTGAGATACAGCCTGTAGTTACTATAAAATAAAATTTTAATAGAAAACACCAAAAATATAAATAGGACTACCTTGAAAGAACATTCTTTCTAGGTAATCCTATTTATCATAATATTTTACTTACTCAAAACATCCATCACCGATTTTACAGCCTCTGCTGAATAGTCGAGCGCTGATTTTTCTTGCTCTGTTAACTCTAGCTCAAAGATTTTTTCTATGCCGTTTGCACCTAATAATGTTGGTACACCTAAGCAAAGGTTTTCATAGCCATATTCGCCTTCTAAGTAAGCAATTGATGGCAGTACACGTTTTTGGTCTTTAATAATCGCTTCAGCCATTTCAATCATTGCCGCTGCTGGTGCGTAGTAGGCAGAGCCGTTACCAAGCAGGTTAACGATTTCTGCACCACCATTGCGTGTGCGGTTGACAATTTCCTCTAAGCGTTCTGGTGCGATCAATGATTCAATTGGTACACCACCTACGAATGAATAGCGTGTTAATGGTACCATCGTATCGCCATGACCACCTAAAACTAATGCTGTTACATCTTTTACAGACATGTTTAATTCCTCTGCGATAAATGCGCGGAAGCGGGCTGTATCTAAAACACCTGATTGACCGATAACGCGATTTTTCGGGAAGCCTGTTGTTTTATAAACCGTATATGTCATTGCATCAACAGGGTTTGTTAATACAAGCACTGTTGCATTTGGTGAATACTTCGCAATTTGCTCAGATACAGCAATCATGACCTTTTCATTCGTCTGTACTAAATCATCGCGGCTCATGCCTGGCTTGCGTGCGACGCCTGCTGTTACGATGACGATATCTGAATCTGCTGTATCAGCATAATCAGCCGTTCCTTTTACATATGCATCATAGCCTTGAATTGGTGCTGCCTCCCACATATCGAGTGCCTTCCCTTTTGTTGGGTTCTCAGCTTGTGGAATATCTAACAATACAACATCGCCAAGCTCCTTTTGCGCTGCTAAAAATGCTGCCGTTGCGCCAGTGAATCCGCTACCAATTACCGTGATTTTTTTACGTCCTAATGCCATAATCAATCCACTCCTATTGATGAAATGTCTTACTAGTTCTATATTAACAAAAAACTACCACTTGTATAAGTAAAAGAAGTGGCAAAATCAGCAAATTTAGCAGGGGCATATGGACAATTAATGTGCGAAATATAGCATTTAATGTGCGAAACTCCCTGTCTATCGTGCGAGTCATAATTTTTAAACTAGCAAAATCTCTTTTTCAAAAGCATACTTCTCACATAAAAAAGCTGTCGGAAAAATTTTTCCGACAGCCTTCACTTTTATAGGTTTTTAATTAATTCGTTAGCGAATTCAGAGCATTTTACTTCTGTAGCGCCGTCCATTAAACGTGCGAAGTCGTAAGTTACAACTTTAGAAGAGATTGTTTTTTCTACAGATTTTGTTACTAAATCTGCAGCTTCTTGCCAACCTAAGTGCTCAAGCATTAATACGCCAGAAAGTAAAACTGAAGATGGGTTTACTTTATCTTGACCAGCATATTTTGGAGCTGTACCATGAGTAGCTTCGAAAATAGCGTGACCAGTTACGTAGTTAATGTTTGCCCCTGGTGCGATACCGATACCACCAACTTGTGCAGCTAATGCATCAGAAATATAGTCACCGTTTAAGTTCATTGTAGCAACTACATCGAACTCAGTTGGACGAGTTAAAATTTGTTGTAAGAAAATATCAGCGATAGAATCTTTTACGATGATTTTGCCAGCAGCTTCAGCAGCTTTTTGTGCTTCGTTTGCAGCAGCTTCGCCTTGCTCAGCTTTAATTGCATCGTATTGGTTCCAAGTGAATACTTTATCAGCGAATTCTTTTTCAGCTAATTCGTAACCCCAGTTTTTGAAGCCACCCTCAGTGAATTTCATGATGTTACCTTTGTGTACTAAAGTAACAGTTGGTTTGTCGTGTTTGATTGCATACTCAATTGCAGCACGCACTAAACGCTCTGTACCTTCTTGAGAAACAGGCTTAATACCTAAACCAGAAGTTTCTGGGAAGCGGATTTTGTTAACGCCTAATTCAGTTTGTAAGAAGTTTAATAATTTCTTTTGCTCGTCAGAACCAGCTTGGTACTCGATACCAGCATAAATATCTTCCGTATTTTCACGGAAAATAACCATGTCTACATCTTCTGGACGTTTTACTGGTGAAGGCACACCGTCAAAGTGACGTACTGGACGTAAGCAAACATATAGGTCTAATTCTTGACGTAATGCTACGTTTAAAGAACGGATACCGCCACCGATTGGTGTAGTTAAAGGTCCTTTAATCGCGATTAAATACTCGTCAATTTTATTTAAAGTTTCTTGTGGTAACCATTCACCTGTTTGGTTGAATGCTTTTTCACCTGCAAGAACTTCTAGCCATTCGATTTTCTTTTCGCCATTGTATGCTTTTTCTACCGCTGCATCAATTACGCGAGAAGCTGCTGCCCAAATATCTGGACCGATACCATCGCCCTCGATGAAAGGAATCACTGGGTTGTTTGGTACGTTTAACACGCCGTTTTCTACTACAATTTTACCGTTAGTCATGAATAGTTGCCTCCTATATTCGTCAATCTAGGACTGTGCACTCGCCCCAGTCCTAGATAAGTTTAGCATATTTTTTAATATTGCGCATTTGCTGTCGTAAAATTGCGATAAGTCGCAACCTGTACGAGTGTGAAACACACATTTTTAACTTATTTATGAAAAATTAACGCTCTTCAATTGGAACATATTTTTGCATGCCTGGTCCAACATACTCTGCACGTGGACGGATTAAACGGTTGTTTGCATATTGCTCTAAAATATGTGCTACCCAACCAGATGTACGTGACACAGCAAAGATTGGTGTGAATAAGTCATGCTCAATACCTAATGAATCATATACTGATGCAGAGAAGAAATCTACGTTTGCTGGTAATTTCTTTTGCTCTACGATCATGTCATGGATTTTAACAGACATGTCGTATAATTCTGGTTTGCCTGTTAGCTTTGTTAATTTTTCAGACATAACGCGTAAATGCGGTGCACGTGGGTCGCCTTTGCGGTATACGCGGTGACCGAAGCCCATGATTTTTTCTTTGTTATCTAATTTGTTTTGTACCCATGCTTCAACATTATCAAGTGAACCAATTTCAGATAACATTTTCATTACTTGCTCGTTTGCGCCACCATGTAAAGGACCTTTTAATGCGCCGATTGCAGCCGTTACACCTGAATATACATCAGAAAGTGTCGCTACACATACACGTGCAGTAAATGTAGATGCATTTAATTCATGGTCAGCATGTAATACTAACGCTTTGTCAAATGCTTCGATTTCGATTTCTGCTGGCTCTTCACCTTTTAACATGTACAAGAAGTTCGCTGCATAGCTAAGACCAGCTTTTGGTGCTACTGGCTCTAAGCCTTTACGAATACGAGAGAATGCTGTTACTACAGTTGCAATTTTCGCTTGTAGACGAATTGCTTTACGGTAGTTTGCTTCTGGCTCCATTACATCTGCTTCTTCATCGAATACACCTAATAATGATACAGCTGTACGTAAAGCTGCCATTGGGTGTACTGTATTTAATGGGTATGTTTTAAACTGATCAAGAATAGCTTGTGGTACTGCCATGTTATCAGCTAATTGTTGTTTTAATTCAGCAAGCTCGTCCGCTTTTGGTAAACGAGTATGCCATAATAAATAAACTACTTCTTCAAAGCTTGCATTGTCTGCTAAATCATCAATATTGTACCCTACATATGTAAGTGTATCATCAATAATTGAACTAATTTTAGACTCCGCTGCTACGATACCTTCTAAACCACGTGTTGCTGTCATAAATAATCGCTCCCTCATTTTTGTTGACTGTATTAGTGTTTGTACACACTAAATTTCATTAACTATATGAACCTATAAGTAAATCGCTTACATAAACCATTATAATCAATTTTGACGGCTTTGTGAATGAAAAGAAACTATTTTAAGAAAAAAATGCATGAGGTATAAAAAACAATCATTAAAAGAGAAAAAAATAACATAAACTTTAGAGGGGTGAAAATGGTTGCATAATGCTCATTTAAAATTTTTAACAGTTGATAACATGATAAAGTATTTAGTCGTCGCTAGTTATTTATTACTAGCATTTCTTTTACTACCGATTTCCTTAGCTTTACTTTGTGCATACCTACTGTACCCAGTTGTACAATTTTTTTATAAGAAATTTCATCTACCTATTTTAATCAGCATCACTTTAACGACTGCCCTATGTTTCTTTATTATTTATCAACTATCTGCCATCCTTTTTCAAAGCTTATTAACGCTCATTCCATATTTTAAAATGCACTTAGATACATTTTCTACAGAATATGCCGATGTGGTATTTTTTCCACTTTTGCTCGAAAAGTCATTTTCCTTTATCGACTCTATCATGATGTCTCTCGTCAGCATTGCACAGCATACTTTTGGCTATTTATTTGAGTTTTTTATTTTCTTAATCGTTTTCTATTTTTCGTTGTTCGAATCAAGAAAAAATCGCCTATGGTTTTTCGTTTATGTACCGAAAAAATATCGCGCTGAATGGCAACATTACTTCAAGCGCGCTTTACATATTTTTTCTTATTTTTTATTCGTGACGCTGCAATTATTTATTATGACCTTTGTGTTATTAAGCATTGGCTTTTATTTATTGGGCTTTGAAAGTCCAATTAGTAAGGCACTTTTAATATCCTTTGCAGATGCATTACCGTTTTTCGGAATTGGCATTTTTCTTATTCCATTAATGATTTACTTTTTTATTGTCGGTCAAAAAGGGCTGGCCATTGCATTGATTGCGCTTTATCTTTTTATCCAACTATCGAGACAGCTTGTAGAATCTATCGTTTGGGCATCTACCTTTCAATTACGCATGGTTCATTCCTTCGTAATTAGCGCTGCCTCCATCCTTTTATTTGGTGTATATGGCATTTTACTAAGCCCATTTTTCCTCTTGATTGCAGTTAAAATAAGTGAAAAATCTATTTTTGCTCGATAATAATTTGACTATTTTTCATTCTTCTTCTTACCCAGCTAAAAATAAGTGGCTGACATAGTTTACGAGTAATTGGCATTAACAATAACAAGCCGATTAAATCCGTTAAAAAGCCTGGTAATAGTAACAGCACACCACTAATGAATAAGGCAAAGGTCTCTATAACAGCAACGCCTGGTGCTTTTCCTTGAGCGATGCTTTGCTGAAGTGATTGGAATGATTTTAATCCTTTATTTTTCAAAATAAAGGCACCGATAAGGCTTGTCGCAATAACTAGCAGCAATGTCGCAAAGACACCTAGCCATTTGCCTACAATAATAAATGTAGCGATTTCTGCGAAGCTAGCGATAATAAAAATAAGTAATATTTTTGGCATACGAGCACCTCCTACTTATGTATTACGAACTATTAGCAAAAAAGTTTCACATACAAAAAATGTCTGAAAAGAGGTTATCTTTTCAGACATTTTTTCTTTATAGAACGCTTGCGTGTCCTTTATAAATAACGCCTGTTTCGGCATCCATTGTAATTTCTTGTCCTTGACGGATAAGCTCAAGTGCATCCTTTACCCCTACGATAACAGGAATGCCAAGGCTTAAGCCGACAACTGCTGCATGGCTCGTTAAGCCGCCTTCCTCCGTAATAATACCTGCACATTTCTCAATAGCTGGCATCATTTCGCGATCTGTACCAATCGTTACTAAAATTGCACCTTCTGCATCATACGCTAATGCCTCTGCTGCATTGTTTGCAACTAATGCTTTGCCGACTACTGATGCTTTGCCGACACCTTGTCCACGTGCAAGTAAATCACCAATAACGTGTACTTTCATCAAGTTTGTTGTACCTGCTTCACCAACAGGAACACCTGCTGTAATAACAACAACATCACCGTGGTCAACAAAGCCATGCTTTAATGATTCATCAACAGATAGCTCTAAAATTTCATCCGTTGTTTTAGCACGTTGACATAAAATTGGTTTGACGCCCCACACTAATGTTAAAAGCTGTGCCGTATTTTTAGAGCCTGTTACTGCTACAATATGCACTCCTGGACGATATTTTGCAATCATTTTTGCCGTGTTACCACTTTCTGTTGGTGCTAATACAGCTTTAATACCTAAATTAAGCGATGTATAAGCAACCGCTTGTGAAATGGCCTCTGTCATATTCGCTTCTTTTCCACGGCTATGCTTCGAAACAATTGAGCGATAATCCAATGATTGCTCAGTGCGCTCTGCGATTTTATTCATAGTTTGTACAGATTCTAATGGGTAAAGACCTGCTGCTGTTTCACCAGATAGCATAATTGCATCTGTTCCATCGATAATGGCATTCGCTACATCGCTCGCTTCAGCGCGTGTTGGACGTGGATTGCGTTGCATTGAGTCTAGCATTTGTGTTGCTGTAATAACCGGTTTTGCTGCATGATTACATTTTGAAATAAGCGATTTTTGTACAAGCGGTACTTCTTCTGCTGGGATTTCCACACCTAAATCTCCACGTGCAACCATTAAACCATCAGATACTTGGATAATTTCATCAATATTATCCACCCCTTCTTGGTTTTCGATTTTTGGAATGATTTGAATATGGCTACCGTTATTTTGCTCTAATAGCTCGCGAATTTCTAAAACATCGCTTGCTGTACGTACAAAGGATGCTGCAATAAAATCAATCTCTTGCTCGATACCGAATAAGATGTCCTGTGCATCTTTTTCTGTAATCCCTGGTAATTTGATGGATACGCCAGGAACATTCACACCTTTTTTATTTTTTAATACGCCTGCATTTTCAACGATTGTATGGATTAAGCCCTTTTCAATATCTTTGGCTAATACGCGTAATTCAATTAAACCATCGTCTAATAAAATGATATCGTTTTGGTCAACATCATTGATTAATTCTGAATATGTAACAGAGAAGCTAGTGGATGTTCCAACAACTTCTGTCATTGAAATATCAATTACTTGGCCTGTTACTAAATGTAGCTCACCATTTTCCATTGTATGTGTACGAATTTCTGGCCCTTTTGTATCCAGTAAAATCCCTACAGGCTGACCTACATTTTTAGCAGCTTCACGAATTGCTGCAATACGTACTGCATGCTCTTCATGCGAACCATGCGAGAAATTTAATCGCGCTACGTTCATACCTGCTTTAATTAGGCTTTCCAACATTTCTGGAGATTCACTTGCCGGTCCAATTGTACATACTATTTTCGTTTTTCTCATAAGTTCACTCTCTCCATTTGCTTCAAATTAAATTGATAATTCTTTTGATAATGTGTATAGGCTGACATCTGCTTTATGTTTATTTTCATAAGCCTCTTTTAAATCATAGTCCACAACGGCATGATTATGAATACCTACAGCGCGTCCACCTTTTCCTTCAAGTAAAAGCTCTACTGCCTTCGCACCTAATCTTCCCGCTAATACACGATCGCGTGCTGATGGTGCACCACCTCTTTGCATATGCCCTAATACAGAGACGCGAATTTGGACACCTGTTCGCTCTTCTAAAATTTTCCCGAGCTTATGTCCAGGCATTACTCCTTCTGCAACGATAATAATACTATGACGTTTACCACGCGCAGCACTGCGCTCAAGGCGTGCTACAATATCTTCAATTTCGAATTCCTCTTCCGGAATCAAGACCGTCTCTGCACCTGCTGCTAGCCCTGTCCAAAGTGCGATATCGCCTGCATTACGCCCCATTACCTCTACAATAAATGTATTTTCGTGGCTTGTCGCTGTATCACGAATTTTATCGATTGCTTCTACTGCTGTATTAAGCGCTGTATCAAAGCCAATTGTGTACTCTGTACCTGGAATATCATTATCAATCGTTCCTGGAATTCCTACACATGGGAAGCCTTTTTCCGTTAATGCCATCGCACCTCGGTATGAGCCGTCCCCACCAATAACAACTAAGCCATCAATTCCTTGATTGCGCAAGTTTTCAATTGCTTTATTTTGTATTTCCTCCTCTTTAAATTCAGGGAAACGTGCCGAGTAAAGCATTGTACCACCGCGTTGAATAATGCCACCTACCGAACCTAAATCAAGCGGCTCGAACTTACCATTATAAAGCCCTTCATAGCCGTAGTAAACACCTACAACATCTATTTTATGATAATGCGCTTTACGAACAACCGCACGAATTGCCGCATTCATACCTGGTGCATCTCCACCACTTGTTAAAACAGCTATTTTTTTCATAAAAGTCCCTCCTAAAATAACGCTACTATCACATTATCACGAATGTACGTTTTATGTAAGCATTCAATGCGATTCCATTTGCTATTTTACAAAAAAATAATATAATACGTTGTTCATTTAAAATAGCTGTTCAGAATATATTATTTCTGAACAGCCTTGGCTTTAAACATTTTTTGCTATTATAGTTTAACAATCCAACCGAATGGGTCTTCCATCGTACCGTTCTGAATGCCTGTTAATGTATCATAGAGCATTTGTGTTACTGCGCCAATTTGACCATCATTTACTGTCAACTTCCTATTTTGCCATTTTAGCTCCCCAATAGGTGAGATAACTGCAGCTGTTCCAGCACCGAAGGCTTCTTCCAACGTTCCTTCCTCAAATGCTTGCACTACTTCATCAATTGTAATGCGACGCTCTTCTACATCAATATTTTTTGCTTTTAATAAATGTAGCATTGAATCGCGCGTAATGCCTGGCAAAATACTACCATTTAAAGCAGGTGTAATCACTTTGCCATTAATTTTGAAGAAAATATTCATGCTTCCCACTTCTTCAATATAGCGATTTTCCTTACCATCCAGCCATAAAATTTGCGAGTAGCCTTCCTTGCTTGCAATTTCCTGTGCCTTTAAACCATTTGCATAGTTACCACCTGTTTTTGCTTCACCCGTTCCGCCAATAACAGCACGCACATATTGCTTTTCTACTAAAATTTTAACTGGATTAATCCCCTCACTATAATATGCACCTACAGGAGACATAATAATAATGAAGTGATAGTTTTTTGATGGTGCAACGCCTAAAAATGGCTCTGTTGCGAAAATAAATGGTCGAATATAGAGCGATGTGCCAGGCTCGCTTGGAACCCACTCTCTATCAATCGCTAAAAGCTGCTTTAATGCATCAAGTGCAAATTGCTCATCAACTGCTGGAATACATAAGCGCTCATTAGAGGCATTTAAACGCTTGAAGTTACGCTCTGGTCTGAATAATTGCACATCACCAGCAGCTGTTTTATAAGCTTTCATTCCTTCAAAAACAGATTGCCCATAATGGAAAATCATCGCTGACGGATCTAGTGCTAGCGGCTGATATGGAATAATGCGTGCATCATGCCAGCCTTGCCCCTCCGTATAATCCATGATAAACATATGGTCTGTAAAATGTTTGCCAAAGCCTAGCTGCTCGGTAGCAGGCTTTTGCTTTGGCGTTGTTGTAAGTTGTGTTGTGATAATTGATGACATATTGCTATCCCCTGTTCACTAAAAAAATAAGTATATGTCTATCCTAACACGCTTTTCTAACATTGTATGCTATAAATTCTGATTATTTTTTAATTTTCAACAAATTGACCAATTGCCTTAAATTTTTCATAGCGATCTTGCACAAGCTCTTCTTCATTTAATAACGCTAGCTCTGCAAGTGTTGATGTTAAATGCTCCTTCATTGTGCCTGCCTGCTTTTCAATATCACGATGTGCACCACCTGCTACTTCTGGAATAATGGCATCGATAATCTTCATATCCATTAAATCTGGTGCCGTAATTTTCATTGCCTCTGCTGCTTGCTTCGCCAAGCTTGCATCCTTCCATAAAATAGATGCCGCACCCTCTGGAGAAATAACAGAGTATGTGGAGTTTTCAAGCATTAAAATGCGATTTGCCACACCTAATGCTAACGCACCACCACTTCCTCCTTCACCGATAACAACGCTAATAACAGGTACTTTTAAGCCTGCCATTTCAATTAAGTTACGTGCAATCGCTTCGCTTTGCCCACGCTCCTCAGCAGCCTTTCCTGGGTAAGCCCCCTTCGTATCAATAAAGCAGATAATAGGACGCTTAAATTTTTCCGCCTGCTTCATTAAGCGTAGTGCTTTACGATACCCCTCTGGATGTGGCATACCGAAATTGCGACGAATATTTTCCTTCGTCGTTTTTCCACGCTGATGACCGATAATCGTTATCGGCTGTCCATCAAATGAGGCAATACCTCCAACAATGGCCTCATCATCTCCATATAAGCGGTCACCGTGTAATTCGATGAAATCCTCAAAGATCGCTTCAATATAAGCTAATGTTGTCGGACGCTCTGGATGGCGAGCTACTTGTACGCGGTCCCATGGCGCCATATTTGAGTAGATAGACGTTTCTAGCTGTGAAAGACGCGCTTCAAGTGTGGCAATTTCACCGCTCATATCTACATCAGCATCTTGTGCAATACTTTTTAATTCATCTATTTTTTCACGTAATTTAATAACAGGTTCTTCAAATGGCATAGTTTTAGACATTTGCTGCTTCCTCCTTGCGATGTAACTTGACAATCGTCGCTACTTTATCACGCATTTCATGGCGATGGAAAATAGCATCCAATTGTCCATGTGCTAATAAAAATTCCGCTGTTTGGAAGTCATCAGGTAGCTTTTCACGTACCGTCTGCTCAATAACACGACGACCAGCAAAGCCGATAAGTGCTTGTGGCTCTGCAATATTGAAATCTCCAACTGACGCAAAGCTTGCAGATACACCACCAGTTGTTGGATGTGTCAAAATCGAAATGTATAACAAGCCCATTTCACTATGACGGCTTAAAGCAACGCTCGTTTTGGCCATTTGCATAAGAGATAGCACACCTTCTTGCATACGTGCGCCACCGCTTGCTGTGAAAATAATAAATGGCACTTTTAGCTCTGTTGCCTTTTCAATTGCGCGTGTAATTTTTTCTCCTACCACAGAGCCCATAGAGCCCATGCGGAAATGAGAATCCATGATTGCGACAACGACTTGCTCGCCCTTTAGCGTACCAACACCTGTTAAAACTGCCTCATTCAAGCCCGTTTTCTTTTTATCTACTTCAATTTTCTCCACATACGCTGGGAAGCCTAAGGGATTTGTCGTTTGTAAATGGTCATCAAAAGATGTGAAGCTACCTTCATCTAAAAAGATGGCAACACGCTCCTGTGCTGTTAGCTTTAAATGATGCTGACAATTCGGACAAACTTTTAAATTTTGCTCCACCGCTTTTGTCACATGAATTTTTCGACACTCTGGACATTTCGTCATTAAATCCTCTGGAAAATCCTTTTCCTTTGTTGCACTAAAGCTACCTTTTTGTTTCTTTCTGTTTACTGAAAATATATCTCGTATTGCCACTTGATGTCCTCCTTATCTTCCATCCTGAATAATTTCTATCCATTCTTCGTATGCGATGATGGCTTCTTTTATGTAGCCCATCTGCAATGATTTTATAAACATTTGCAGCGCCTTTTTTTCTTGCGCTGTGACAAATTGCTTAAACGTTTGTGCACTATAAGCTAATAGCTGTAGCCATATTTTTAATGAAAGTCGATTATTGGAGGCAATTATGCATTCTCGCAAAATATCCTCTCGTACAAGCTCCTGCTGTAGCTCCACTTTAATAAATAGGCTTTCCCATACTGGCAAATTGCGCAAAGCTTTGCTCCTACAAATAATGCGAATTGCTTCGCGCTCGTGCATCTCTCGCGTTGCATGAACATCCTCAATCGATTTTGTTTCCTGCAAAATAAAAGAAGATAATATTTCAATTAATTGATGATGATGAACAGATGCTAAAAACGTTCCACCGCCGTGTCTTGTTTCGATTAACCCAAGCAGCTCCAAGCTGCGCAAAGCTTCACGTACCGAAGACCTACCTACACCTAGCTGCTCTGATAAAACGCGCTCTGATGGCAATTTATCGCCCGGCTCAATATGCTGCTCGCGAATCAACGTTCGAAGCTCTTTGACAATTTGCATAAACATTTTTTTGTTTTCATTCATAAATGTCGATATTTTCCCTTCATATCGTCACTATTTATCATGATTCAACGGGTGTTAAGACACCCGCTGAATCACGATAAAGCATCTGGCAGATGTCACAGATTTTGAAGAAGAGGTCTGCACGATGCAGGTCAGTTAACCGTTGGCATGTGTGTGACGGTTTTAGGTTAACTTCTACTGCGAGCATACTTGTAAAATCTGGACGCAATTACACCATAGTGCAATTGATTTTATTATGTAAATCAGCCGTGCAAATGATAGAGAGCATGTAGCAGTCATCTACATACCCTCTATGCTTTTTACTTATAGGTGCGATTTTTAAGGCGCAAAAGTGGTCTGACCACTTTTTGCACATTTACAATATACAAAAGATTTCATCAAAAGTAAAGAAAAAACTGTGCCAAGTACAAAAAATTACACTTAGCACAGTTTTCATCTTTTATTGCATCACTTGTATCCGCATATTTTTCACTTTCAATTGTGGTTTTCCAAAGCGAAACTCTAAAATACCTTCCACATAAGCGATATGATCTAACATAAGCTGCTGCTGTACAGCAGTAAACTCCTTCGGAAACAGCGTAGCGGAAATGCTACCATATTCATCTTGTAGCTCGACAAATGCCATGAGCTCGCCCTTTTTCGTGCGAATTTGCTTAATTTCTGCCGTGACTCCAAGCATTTTTACATATTGTCCATCACGCTGCTGCTTCAAATTATATACCGTTGCCGTTGTTTGAACCGTTGTGCGCCATTTAGTTAATGGATGCTCTGACAAATACAAGCCAAGCACTTCTTTTTCATATTGTAGCTTTTGCTGCTGTGATAAAGGCTCCGCTGCGCCTAATTTCGGTTTACCTACGTTAAAATCTACATGCTTTCTCGCAGCCTCGATGGAAGCGAGCAACACAGCTCGATCCAAATTAAAATCATCTAACGCACCTGCTTTAATCAACGGTTCAATTGTCTTTTCTTGAAAGACAGCGGTTGAAAGTGAGCTAGCTAAATCAAATAAATCTTTAAACGGTGCTTCTCTGTTTTTTCTAGCGTCCAATAGGCTTTTTAAAAAAGGCTGTGGCACGCCTTTTATCGCTGATAGGCTATAGCGAATTTGTCCATTTTCCACTTTAAAATGGCGCTCACTTTTTTGAATAGACGGTGGTAAAATCGTTATTCCTTTCGCCTTTGCCTCCATTAAAATTTGCACTAGCTTATCTGTATTACCTGTCGCATTTGTTAGTAATGCTGCATAAAAATTCACAGGATAGTGTGCCTTTAAATACGCCATTTGATATGAAATTAAGCTATATGCAACCGCATGACTTTTTGGGAAACCATAATCGGCAAAGCGTACAATTAACGCATACACCTCATTCGCCACTTGTGGGTCGTAGCCTTTTTGCTGCGCACCTTGAATAAAACGTTCACGCTGATGCTCTAGCTCCTCACGCTTTTTTTTACTAACAGCACGACGCAAAACATCGGCTTCTCCAATTGAAAACCCTGCCATGACGTGCGCAATGCGCATAATTTGCTCCTGATAAATTAAAACACCGTATGTTTCTCGCAGTATCGGCTCAAGCGCTGGATGCAGCGATGTTACTTGTTCCTGCCCATGCTTTCTGCGCGCATATGTTGCAATAAAGTCCATCGGTCCTGGACGATATAGGGCATTGACCGCTACAATATCTAAAAAATGCGTTGGCTTGATTTCTCTTAACGCTTGGCGCATCCCCTCCGATTCCAATTGGAAAATACCCGCTGTATCTCCTGCTTGTAGCAATTCAAACGTTTGCATATCCTGCAATGGAATATTTTCAAATTGAATATCCTGTCCATGCGTATAATACACAGAACGACGAATTTGCTCTAAAATTGTTAAATTGCGCAAGCCTAAAAAGTCCATTTTTAATAAGCCCGCTTGCTCTACTTCCTGCATTGGCCATTGCGTTAAAAAAATTTGGTCATGCCCTTCTTCAATCGGCACAACTTCTACAAGAGGTATAGGACTTAAAACAACACCAGCCGCGTGTGTAGAGGCATTACGTGGCAAGCCTTCAAGCTTTTTAGCCGCGGCAAACCAACGCTCACGCTCAGGCTTTTGCTGTATCCATTGACGCAAGCTTGAAGATTCATTATAAACATCTTGCAGCATCGTGCCAGGCTTATTCGGTAGCATTTTCGAAATTTGCTCAAGCTCTGCTTGTTCAAACTCCAGCATTCTCGCTACATCTCTTGCGACCGCCTTTGCTGACAATGTCCCAAATGTAATAATTTGCGCCACATGCTGCTGCCCATATTTATTTGCTACATATTGAATGACTTCCTGCCTTTTCGTATCAACAAAATCGATATCGATATCAGGCAATGTAATACGCTCCGGGTTTAAAAAACGCTCAAATAATAAATCATATTGCAATGGATCTACTTGTGTAATATGCAAGGCATAAGCAACGAGTGAGCTAGCTGAGGAGCCCCTTCCTGGACCCGTTAAAATTTGCTGCTCTCTTGCAAAGCGCATAAAGTCTTCCACAATTAAAAAATAATCGGCATAGCCCATCGTACAAATGACATGTAATTCATGTCGCATGCGCTGCTCATAGGAGGCAGGAATTTGGGTACTTTGCAAGCGTTGCTGCAAACCTTTTAACACCTGTGCATATAATAGCTGCTCTGCTGTTTGTCCATTGCTTACTGGGAATTTTGGCATCAATGTTTCATGCTGCTCCAACGTGACATGACAGCTCATTAAAACTTGCTCTGTTTGCTTCAGCCAGTCGGGGCGATCTGCGAAAAATTGCTGCCACTCGTATTGCGTCAATACATAGCGGTGCTTTAATTTCAAATGCGCGGTTAAACGTTCTTTCACACCTGTATCAATTGCGCGTGCTACTTCATAAGCAAAATGATCATCCTTCGCCAGAAATGTGCTTTCATGTATCGCCATAATCGGCAGCCTCAAATGCTCGCTCAGCTGGATGGCTTCTGGCTCACGCTCAGCTGAAACTGCCAGCCTTTCAATGCCTAGCAATAAACGCGCTGTAAATAATTGCTGAAGCTGCTCTATAAACTGGCGCTGCTCTAGCCATATTGCCTTGTTAGCTAATACAGGAATCACCGCAATACAGCCTTCTGCATAACCTGCTAGCCAGCGTAATGGCAGCGTCTCATCCTTGCGAATTGCCACACTGCTACTAATTTTCAATAAATGACGATAGCCAACATTATTTTGAGCATATAAAATAATCGGCAGATGGATTTCCTCTGCAAATTGTACATTCACTGTCAGCCCTATAACAGGACGAATGCCCGCTTTCCTCATCTCGTGCCAAAAAGGCAGAAGACCATATAGCCTCGAATTCACGATGGCGCATGCCTCTGCCTTTTGCTGCTGTAAAAAAGGGATAAGCGCTTCAATCCGTATCGTACTTTTCAATAAATCCGCGCTCGTTCTGATTTGTGGATAAACGACCATTTCGCTCCCTCCTACATTAATAATTCTTACAAAGCTCCTGTAAATCCGCTACAACTTGCTCTGCTTCCTCCCATGAGGCTGCAGAAGCACCGGATGCTAACGGATGGCCTCCACCATTATATTTTTTAGCTAGCTTATTAATAACAGGTCCTTTTGATCGTAAGCGCACACGAATTGTGTCACCTTCCTCAATAAAGATTACCCATGCGCAAATGCCTTTCACATTTCCTAACGAGCCTACTAATAGAGAGGTTTCAGACGCTGTTACACCATATTGCTGCAATATATCCTTTGTAATCTTTAGCGATGCGGCTCCATTTTCATCCATTTCAAAATATTGATAAAAATAGCCTTGTAGCTGCAATAAATGCGGCTCCATTTCGTACATGCCATCAAACACTTCGTTGCGATCAAAGTCATACTGGATTAGCTGTGCAGCTGTTTCGAATGTTTTAACCGTTGAGCTTGAAAATAAAAATCTACCTGTGTCCCCTACAATACCAGCAAACAATAAACGAGCTGCTGCATCAGGAAGAAGCCAATTTTTATAAGCCTTCCCTTCCTCATAAAACGCATAAATCATTTCACTAACAGAGCTTGCATTTGTATCTACCCATAATAAATCGCCATATGCATCATCATTTGGATGGTGATCAATTTTGATAAGTCTTTCTCCATTTGCATAACGCTGATCGTCTATACGCTCGGTATTTGCTGTATCTGTCACAATGACTAGTGCACCATTAAATAGCTCGTCCTGTATATCATCAGGCATCGCTAAAAAAGTAAGCGATGGATCATGCTCTCCTACAGCGTATACTTCTTTTTCAGGATAATTTGCCTTGATTAATTCCTTTAAACCAAACTGTGAGCCATAAGCATCAGGGTCTGGTCGCACATGGCGGTGGATAATAATTGTCTCATATTGCTCAATTGTGTCGATGATTTGACGTTTCAAATAGTTTTCCTCCTCAATTCAAGTGAAATCCGTTCGCATTTTCCGTCAAAAGTTTGTACAATAATAACAGCTTTGCTTTACGGGAGGTTCACTAATGTTATTAAACTTTATTTTTGTTTTCTTTATTGTTGTATCATTTGTGTTTTATTTTTATTATAAAACAAAGCAATTCCGCTCAACACTGCCAATACGTAAAAAATGGTATACAGCTAAAGCGGGTGTTGCACTTGGCGTTTTTGTTATTGCATTCGGATTAAATGCAACCATCATCTACCCAACAACTGTTGGCTATATTGTCGCTGTCGTATTTATCCTTGTTGGCGCAGGCTTAGCGTATAATAATTATAAACGCGCTCGCCATGAAGGTCAGTATATACAGGAAGAATATGAGCTCAATAAGTAGTTTAGGAGGCTATCGGAAAAGCAACTTTCTTTCGATAGCCTTTTATTATGATTCAGTAGAAAACATCCTTCGCTATAGATAGTGCGTGGGCATCCAAAAACTCACTTAGAAAGAGGAACTCAGTCTAAGAGCGCCACGTCCTTTGGCAACATCATGTTGCCCCAAAACCGTTGGCGCGTGTGTGACGCTTTTAGGTTAACTTCTACTAAATGCAAGCACAATCAAAATCCCGACGCAATTACGCCAAGGCGTAATTGATTTTTAACGCTCTAGTAGCTGGAATGTCATCATCGCTTTTCCTACTAACACCGTTTCACTAAATACTTCAAAATCCATCTTCACAAATTTCCTACTCATATCTAAAATTCTCGGCTTCACTGTTAATACGCTTTCCATCTGTACAGGCTTAATGAAATAAATGGTCATATTTTCTGTAACCGCCTCACCGCGCTTGCGTTTTTTCAAGGCAAATGCACCTGCTTCAGCAAGCAATGTCGTAAATGCACCATAAGAAATACCACCGAATTGATTGGTCATCTGAGGTGTTACAGTAAATTCTATCGCAACCTCTTCATCATCAATCATCTTCATTTCATTTTTCACTAAATCATCAATTGTTTCACCTTGATGTGGCTGACGCTGTGCAAGCTGCAATGCCTTTAAAACGTCCTGACGACTAATGACCCCTTGTAATGTGCCGTCATCATTAATCACCGGTAATAAATCAATGCCTTCCCAAATCATGCGATGCCCAGCAGATGCCACACTCGTTTTCATCGAGCCAGCAATCGGATTTTTCGTCATCACCTTTTCAATAAGCTCCGTATCCTCTTTTCCGATGACATCCTTTACAGTAATCATCCCAACGAGCTTTTGCTGGCTTGTCACAACAGGGAATGCCCCGTGTGAAGTGCGGCGATTTTGCTCTCTAAAATCTGCCAATGTTTGATCATTTTGTAAAACGGCTGTTTCTTCAATCGGTACGTAAATATCTTCAATCAGCAAAATATCCTTTTTAATCAGCTGGTCGTAAATTGCTCGATTAATCATCGTAGCAACGGTAAATGTATCGTAGCTCGTTGAAATAATTGGTAGCTCTAGCTCGTTTGCCAATTGTTTATTAGCATCTGTCGTATCAAAGCCACCCGTAATTAATACGGCTGCACCTGCATTTAAAGCATGCTCATGCGCCTGTGTTCGATTCCCAACAATAAGCAAGCTCCCTGCATCTGTATAACGCATCATGTCATCTAGCTTCATTGCACCAATAACGAATTTCGTCAATGTTTTATGTAAGCCTGTTTTGCCACCAAGCACTTGCCCGTCAACAATGTTGACAATTTCTGCAAATGTTAGACGCTCAATGTTTTCTTTTTTCTTTTTTTCAATACGAATTGTGCCAACACGCTCAATCGAGCTCACAAGTCGTCGGTTTTCCGCCTCTTTAATTGCACGATAGGCAGTTCCTTCACTGACCTGCATTTCCTTAGCAATTTGGCGAACTGAAATTTTATCTCCTACAGGCAATGATTCGATATACTGTAAAATCTTCTCATGTTTCGTTGACATACAATCACCTATTTCCCTATCTTCCTTCCTAGCTAGTGTATCATATTTCTTAGTAATGCATACAAAACAAAAAGTGTATTTTACTTGAATGAAACCGTTTTAGCAAAAGGCTTTCACCTTAAAAAAATTTCGAAAATAAAAATAATTTCGCCAACTATATACCCGTCACTTTTTATATTTAGTATACTTGAAAAATAGGAGGGATTTTTTATGTTACATATTAAAAATGCACAAATTCGCACAGGTACTGGTGAAACAATCCATGGAGATTTACTCATTGAAAATGGGAAATTTAAAGAAATCGGTACAATCACTTCAATACCTGCCAATGCTTCAACAATTGATGCACAAGGCAAAATCATTACGCCCGGCTTAATCGATGTTCATACACATTTAGGGGTTCATGCAGAGGGTGTTGGTAAGGCGGGACATGACTTTAATGAAATTAGCTCTGAATCAACACCTGAGGTTAGTTCATTAGATGGCATCCAGCCGCAGGATATCGGCTTTGAAGATGCGAGACGCAATGGTGTTACAACCGTTCAAATTATGCCTGGAAGCGCAAACGTCCTCGGTGGTGAGATGGTTATTGTGAAAACAGCTGCCAAAGCAGTTGTTGATGAAATGATTGTCAAAAACCCCTCTGGTCTAAAAGCAGCAACTGGTGAAAACCCTAAAAATACGCACGGTGGAAAAGGTAAAATGCCGACAACACGTATGGGCGTTGCCGGACGCCTACGTGAAATGCTCATCGCAGGTCAAAACTATTTAGAAAAGCATGAACAAGGTGCTTGTGATCGAAATTTAGGGTTAGAAAATATCGGGAAAGTATTAAAAAAGGAAATACCTCTTCGCATTCATGCGC
The DNA here is from genome assembly GCF_033880585.1 of Lysinibacillus louembei. Classification (NCBI taxonomy): domain Bacteria; kingdom Bacillati; phylum Bacillota; class Bacilli; order Caryophanales; family Bacillaceae; genus Lysinibacillus; species Lysinibacillus louembei. The sequence continues at coordinate 2,423,781 of NZ_CP137624.1, read as the reverse complement.
ACCGTGCAGATGATATTGCAACAGCACTACGCATTAAACGCGAATTCGATATCGATATGACGATTGAGCATTGTACAGAGGGACACCTTATGGCTGATTTTATCGCACAGCACGATATTCGCGTATCTGTTGGACCAACAATGTCAGCTCGCTCGAAAAATGAAAATGCCAATAAAGGCTGGCATACGCTAATTGCATTACGCGAGGCGGGTGTACCATTTTCCATTACGACAGATCATCCAGTTGTCGGCATTACGCATTTATTAACAAGCGCCATTCTTGCTATTAAACATGGGCTAACAGAGGACGAGGCACTTGCAGCAATTACGATTAATTCAGCAAAGCATTTAGGCATCGAATCACAGGTTGGCTCCATCGAAGCTGGCAAAGATGCCGATTTTGTCATTTGGAATGGCGATCCATTCGATTTGCGCACAACGATTTACCAAACATATGTGAATGGCGCTGTCGTATACGAGTAAAATATAGGTCATGTCTGAAAAGGCCCCAACTTTTCAGACAGCCCCCTCGTTATAGCTTTACATAATCCCCAGCCTGTAAAATTTGCACCTCTGCTCCTTCTACTAAATCCGCAAACACTTGCGGGTCTTGGGCAATCGGCGGAAATGTATTGTAATGAATCGGCACGACAATTTTAGGCTTCAATAAAGATACCGCATAGGCTGCATCCTCTGGACCCATCGTAAAATTATCACCAATTGGTAAAAAGGCTACATCGATTGGATGGCGCTCACCGATTAATTTCATATCGCCGAACAGCGCTGTATCCCCCGCATGATAAAGCGTCAGCCCTTCCGCCATAAATAAAATACCGCTTGGCATACCTGTATAAATAATTTCATTGTTTTCCGTTACATAGGATGAACCATGGAAAGCTTGCGTAAACTTCACTTTCCCAAAATCAAATTGCTTTGCACCACCAATATGCATATTATGGACATTGACACCTTGCCAGCCAATAAAGTCTGCTAATTCATTTGGTGCAACAACTAACGAATTGTTTGCTTTGGCAATTTCGACGGTATCGCCACATGGTCATTATGTCCATGTGTCAACAAAATCACCTCAGGCTTTTGCTCCTCCACCTTCAAATCCGTTGAAGCATTTCCTCGAATGAATGGATCAATTAAAATCGTCGTATCATTTGTTATAATTTTTACTACAGAATGTCCGTGGTAAGAAATTTGCATTGTAAATGCCTCCTTCAAAAAAATCATTACATAAAATATATTCTCTATATCTGCAAAATTCCCTCTTTTTTGATATGCTATTAAAGTAAATACATTCAACACCGTGGAGGTTCTATTAAATGAGCAAAATTCAACAATTACAAAATTATTTACAGCAACATAATATCGATGCAGCCTTTATTACAACACCTGACAACGTTTTTTATTTTTCAAACTTCAAAAGCAACCCGCATGAGCGTTTACTAGGTGTCGTTGTTTTTAAAGAGGCAGCGCCGTTTTTAATTTGTCCACAAATGGAAGTACCTGATGCGAAGGCAGCTGGCTGGACATATGATGTGATTGGCCATTTGGATACAGACAATGCTTGGGACGTTTTAGCAAAGAAAATTGCAGAAAGTGGCACAGCAATTACAAAGTTAGCAATCGAAAAATCTCACTTAACAGTAGAGCGTTTAGAGGCACTTTCACGCATTTACCCAACTGCATCATTCGAGCGTCTTGATGACCAAATTAATGCAATGCGCGTTATTAAAGACGAAGCAGAGCTTGTGAAATTGCGTGAAGCAGCAAAATTAGCTGATTATGCAGTAGAGGTCGGCTGTAAGGAAATTGAAGAAGGTAAAACAGAAATGGAAATTTTAAATGCCATTGAATCGGCAATTAAAGCAAAAGGCTATGCAATGAGCTTTGATACGATGGTATTAGCAGGTGAAAAATCAGCTTCTCCGCATGGCACACCAGGTGACCGCAAAATTAAGCGCGGCGATATGATTTTATTTGACTTAGGTGTTATTTATGAGGGCTACTGCTCAGATATTACCCGCACAGTAGCTTTCGGGGAAGTAAGCGATGCGCAAAAGGATATTTACAACACTGTCCGTGCAGCAAATGAGCGTGCAGTTGCAGCTGTAAAACCAGGTGTACGCGCATGTGATTTAGATAAAATTTCACGTGACACGATTACAGAGGCTGGCTATGGCGAATACTTCACGCACCGCTTAGGACACGGCTTAGGTATCTCTGTCCATGAGTACCCTTCTGTAACAGGCACAAACACACTTGCTTTACAGCCAGGCATGGTATTCACAATCGAGCCGGGCGTTTATAAAGCAGATGTAACAGGTGTACGCATCGAGGACGATGTTGTTGTAACAGAGAATGGTGTCGAAGTATTAACGAAATTTACAAAAGAGCTTGTAATTTTATAAGATAAAACAAGGGACAACTCGAAAATTTGAGTTGTCCCTTAGCTTTTGATGAATGCGAGTATCTTACGGGCGAATTTCATGTTCTTACGTGCGAATTCTGCCTTCTTATGTGCGAATCATTACTTTTGAACTAGAAAAGGCTACAGGAAAGTCCCCTTTCCTGTAGCCTCACTTTATTTCACAGCCACCCATGCACGCTGCTTTTCAAATTGGACAGCGACTGGATGTTGGAAAAAGTCACTCAAGCATTGTTCTGTTAAAAGATTTACTCGCTCGCCTTGTGCAAACACTTGCCCACCACGCATTAGCAAAGTATGGCTAAAGCAAGGCAGAATTTCCTCTACATGGTGTGTCACATAAATTAATGTTACGTCTTCTTGCTGTGCAATTTGCGCAATGATATGTAACAAATTTTCACGTTCAATTAAATCTAAGCCTGTACAAGGCTCGTCTAAAATTAACAGCTTTGGCTTTGCCATTAAAGCACGCGCAATTTGCACACGTTGACGCTCTCCTTGTGATAAAAACTCAAACGATGTATTCGCTAAATGACGGATTCCGAATTGTTCAAGTAAGCTAGCACCTTCTTGAATTTCCTCCTCTGTCACCGATTCAAACAAACGAATGGCACCGAATTTACCTGATAACACAATTTCAATTACAGGGTCTAAACGGTTAAACTCCTCAATCATAGCGGCACTTACCCAGCCAATTGATTTACGTATTTCACGCATATCCGTTTTACCATAAGTTTCACCTAAAACTTGAACAGTGCCTTCATTTGACCAAAGATAGCCATTGATGACCTTTAGCAGCGTTGTTTTACCACTACCATTTAGCCCTAAAATTGCCCAATGCTCTCCACGCTGTACTTTCCAATTAATATCCTGCAAAATCGTTTTGCCGTTGCGATACAACAGAACGTTTTCAAGTTGAATCATTAAGCTAATGAATTTAATACTTCATCAACAGGTGTGTATGCTAAGCCTTGGTCTAAAGCTACTGCCTCATACACGATTTTACCATCGATCGTATTAATGCCTAATTTTAGAGCAGGATTTTCATTACATGCGCGTACATAGCCTTTATTTGCAATTTGTAATGCGTATGGCACCGTGTTGTTTGTTAATGCAACTGTTGATGTACGTGGTACAGCACCAGGCATATTTGCTACAGCATAGTGAACGATACCATGCTTCTCATAAGTTGGCTCATCATGTGTCGTTACGCGGTCGCTCGTAGCAAAAATACCACCTTGGTCAATCGCAATATCCACTACAACTGAGCCAGGCTGCATTGATTTAATCATTTCCTCTGACACAAGCTTCGGTGCTTTTGCTCCTGGAATTAATACCGCCCCAATAACTAAATCAGAGTTTTTCACTGATTCTGCAATGTTAAATGGATTTGAAATTAATGTTTGCACATCGCGACCAAAAATATCCTCTACTTGACGTAGACGCTCTGGGCTTAAATCGATTACTGTTACATCTGCACCCATGCCTACTGCGATTTTCGCTGCATTTGTACCTGCGATACCGCCACCGATAACAGTTACTTTACCACGTTGTACGCCTGAAACGCCGCCTAATAAAATACCTTTACCGCCGTTTGTTTTTTCTAAGTATTGTGCACCAATTTGTGTCGCCATTTTACCAGCTACTTCACTCATCGGTGTTAATAATGGTAAAGAACGGTTCGGTAATTGTACTGTTTCGTAAGCAATACCTACTACTTTCTTTTCAAGTAGTGCAGCTGTTAAAGCTGGCTCTGGTGCTAAATGTAAATATGTGAATAAAATTAATCCTTCATAAAAATAACCATATTCGCTTGCGATTGGTTCTTTTACCTTCATGACCATTTCAGCTTTCCACGCTTCAGCGGCTGTTGCTACAATTGTAGCCCCAGCTGCTACGTAATCAGCATCTGTGAAAGAAGAGCCTACCCCAGCACCTGTCTCGATCATTACTTCATGTCCTGCTTGAACTAGTGTAACAACGCCTGCTGGTGTCATTGCAACGCGATTTTCATTGTTTTTTATTTCCTTAGGTACCCCGATTTTCATAAACTTTCTCCTCCTCTTCAATATGGCAAAGTAATTGCTGACAATTACTCATAAATCCACATTCATTCTATCAATTTTTTTTCGAAAAACAAACTGAAATTTTTCAAAAAAGCTATCAAAGTCATAATTTCAAATCATCCAATTTTTATGTATTTTCTGAATTGTAGATAAAAAAGCTGTTTTAGACACAAAAAATCCTTTTATTTACCTATTTTATACGATAAGTATTCTCATAATTAAAACTTTTGCTATAATAGTAGTATACACAATGTAAAGGGGAGTTATTTATGGCAAATCATTACCAAAATATCGTAGTAGCAGTAGACGGTTCAAAAGAAGCGGAATATGCTTTTCGCAAGTCTCTAGATGTTGCCAAACGTAATGTCGGTTCGACACTTCACTTAGTAAATGTAATTGACACTCGTTCATTTGCAGCTGTAGAAGCATACGATCGCTCAATCGCTGAACGAGCTCAAAAATTTTCTGAAGAACTATTAAATGGTTATAAACAGCAAGCGCTTGAGGCAGGCGTTGAAAACGTAAAAACGTTAATCGAATACGGCTCACCAAAATCAATTATTACAAAAGAATTATCGAAGCTTGTCACTGCAGACTTAATCATTTGTGGTGCTACAGGTTTAAATGCAGTAGAACGCTTCCTAATTGGCTCTGTATCTGAGGCAATCGTTCGCTCTGCAAACTGTGACGTACTAGTAATTCGTACGCCAGAATGATGAAAAAGCTGACGGAAAGATATTTTCCGTCAGCTTTTTATAGCTATTTGCCTTCCTTCCACATTTGCACTTTTTCAAAAAACATTGCTAACGCTTGTTTGTTGGACATATTCGGTACTTTTGCTAACAGCACTTCACGAGGTGCGCGCAATTCTTTTTGCTGCTTTTGCAAGATTAAGATGCTTTTTTCGTGTGCCTTTGCAGAAAATAAAGTTTCTGGTAATTGGATAACGGCCTGTATCCAAGCATTTGCCTTTAAATAATGATGCAGCTTTTTCGCTTCTTCTCCCTCAAAAAGATTCGCTGGAATTAAGAAAAATAAATAGCCGCCATCCTTCGTATAACGGAGTGCCTGCTCTATAAATAAATAATGAGCAAAGCTCATCCCTTCCGCTGCACAAAGCTCGTAATCAAGTGCAACCTCTTCATTCGGATAATAGCCAACAGGTAAATCACAAACAACTGCGTCTACTGGATCAACTAACAAGTTATCAAGTGCATCTTGACGATATAAAGTTACTTGCTGCTCAATTAAATCGCCTGTTGCTGCAGCTAATTGAATTAAAAGCTCATCCACTTCGATGCCCGTTGCTTGAATTTTGCCATCTTGCGCATTCATCATCGTATATAATAAATTACCTGTACCAACAGCTAAATCAAGTACAGAAATTGTTCCGTTCTCTAATTCTTTTTCAAAAAATTGCTCAACAAAATAGCTAACTAAGAGCCCTAATGTATCGGGTGTCATTTGGTGATTGGGCTGTGAGCCTTTGCGCATTCCTTTTAAAATGGCAATTTGAATCGCCTTACGCATTTCCTCTTTTGTCGCACCTTCTACTTGCCAAGAAAACACGCCATCAAGCGTATCCTCTAGCGTGCTAAGTAGCGCATCTAAATAGGTTTGCTCTTGCTCCTTTTCACGCTTCTCTGCCTCACCATTGATATGCATAAAAATTTGTTCAAACATTTCCATAAGTAACCCTTTCTACAACCATAATGAAGGAAACAACCCACTCAGCAAAATGAGTGGGCTGTTTTGTTCAATTAATTATTTTGTTAATGCTTTTACAGCTTCAACTGCTGCTTCATAATTTGGGTGGTCCGTCGCTTCTGGTACATATTCTACATACGTTACAGTACCTTCTGCATCTACTACGAATACAGCACGTGTTAATAGGCGTAATTCTTTAATATGTACGCCATACGCTTCACCAAATGATGCATCACGGTGGTCAGATACTGTTTGTACTGCATCAATACCTGCTGCACCACACCAGCGTTTTTGTGCAAATGGTAAATCCATTGACACTGTGTAAATTACAACATTATCGCCTAGCTCTGCTGCCGCTTCGTTAAATTTACGCGTTTGTGCATCACATACACCTGTGTCAAGTGAAGGAACGACTGAAAATAATCGAACTTTCCCTTCTGAATCCTTCAATGTTACCGCTGATAAATCGTTTGCTAACACTGTAAAATCAGGTGCTTTATCCCCAACTTTTACTTCATTCCCTAATAATGTTACTGGACCATTTTTAAATGTTACTTGTGCCACAAAAACGCCTCCTTTATCCTGTATGAACAGGCCATAGCCTTTTGTGAACCTGCAAGCAGTATAGCTCTATTGCTTGCAGGTTCACTTCATCATGCCTTCATTTTACTAAATATGTAGCAAGCTTTGCAACTTGGACAGCTTAGAATTATGAAAGCTTAAATCATATATTCAATTTCAGGCTGTTGTACAGGCGCTGCTTGCTGTGTTTGTTGCTCTGTATAAAGGCGTTCATGTACAACAATTGTATCTGCAATATAATCGAGCAAGCCTTGATTTTTTGGTGAGAAAGCAACCGCTAAATACGGTAAGTAAAAAATCGTATTGCTAATAAAGCGCCCAATCACCTCACGGAATAAAACTGTCAACCAATCAAGCTGCTGACCATCAACCTTTACAACACGCAAGCCAAAAATCATCTTGCCAACTGTTTGCTGCCAAAATCTCGTCATAATCGCAAAATAGCTAAAATATACGACTGTTGAAATAATGGCTAACGGTGCATACCACGGCGTTTTCATTAAGCTCCAATCCATGAAATAAAAAATTGGGTTAATTAAAATACCGATAGCAGCGCTGATAATTAGCCCATCAATCATGAATGCCCATAAGCGCAGCCAAAAACCTGCCGTTTTCTGCACATATTGTGTTGTTGGTGGGATAGCTGTATGTTCGTATTGCATTTTTACCCCTCCTTAAAAATCACCATATAAGTACATTGCACGCGGTGCATTATGCGTTGTTAAAATACGTGTTAAAAAGCGTTCTTCAACAGATGGTCCAAACATTGAGCCTACTTTCATACCAAATATTGCAGCAAGGCTTTCATCTTCTTTTGTATATTCAAATAGCTCAGCATCTTGCAAATCATAATCGGCGCGAATAGCGGCAATTGTATCATTTAATGTCCCAATTTCGTCTACTAAGCCTGCTTTCAACGCTTGTGTTCCACCTAAAATACGACCATCCGCTACTTTTTTAACATCCGCCTCTGACATGCCGCGGCCTGCCTCTACAACATCCACGAATTCCTCATACATTTCGTCAATCATTTCTTGCAGCATTGCACGTTCCTCTGGTGAAGTTTCACGGGAGCCCCCGAACATATCTTTATGTGGCCCTGATTTAATCGTTTCAAATTTCACACCTAATTTTTCTGCTAGCTCTGAGTAATTAATGCCTTGCATAATGACACCAATCGACCCTGTAATCGTTTCTTTTAACGCAAATATTTTATCGCTCGGTGCAGCAATATAATAGCCACCTGATGCGGCCATTGTGCCCATTGATACATAAATTGGAATTTGTCGTTGCTCTTTAATTTCCAGTAGCTTCTCATGAATTGCTGCTGATTCAATAACACCACCACCTGGTGAATTAACAGCTAACACGACTGCCTGCACAGATTCATCCGCTAAAATGATATCCAATTGATTCATAAACATTTGATGATCGTATTCTACTTTTGTCCATACATCACCTGAGCCTACATCTTGAATTGTTCCATTCACTGTTAAAAGTGCAATTCGTTTCTCCAAATCGCCTGGCTCTACTACGCTTTCATTCATTACTATATCTCCAGGCATTGGCAGTACAGCATCAAATGAATTGAAAAAATTTGTTTTGAATATGGCCATCATTGCATTTAAACCGATTGAAAATACAATTAATACCACCGCAGCTATTAAAGCTACCCATCTTTTTGTATTCATTCTCTTACTCCTTCTTATGTTTTTCATCACTTTATAGCATAAACTTTTTTTGTATTTTATGCCAATATTATTTCACTTTGGATGTGAAATACTGTGATGTTATGTATATTATTTTATACGTGTGTGCTTATGAAAGGTTTCAAATTTATCCATATAAAAAGATGACAGGAAATCGCTCCTATCATCTACTATTCATTATTTCCTGAGCAATAGTTATTGTTGTTCTAATGATTTTTTTTGCTCATTATTACGCAATGCAACACGACGAATTTTACCTGATGCTGTTTTTGGTAGTTCATCTAAAAATTCGATTGCTCGTGGATATTTGTAAGGTGCTGTTAACGCTTTTACATGCTCCTGTAATTCTGACACAATCATTGGACTATGCTTCATTTGTTCATCACGCAATACGATAAAGGCTTTTACAATATTTCCACGCACTGGGTCTGGGCTTGCGACTACTGCACATTCGCGCACTGCTGGATGCTTCACTAACGCATCCTCTACTTCAAATGGGCCAATTGTATAGCCTGATGACACGATAATATCGTCATTGCGCCCTTGGAACCAAAGATAGCCATCTTCATCTTTATACGCTTGATCTCCTGTAATAAACCATTCCCCACGAAATTGCATTTGTGTGCGCTCTATATCTTTATAATAGCCTTTAAACAATGCAGGCGTAGAATTATGCACAGCAATATCACCTACTACACCATGCTCTACAATTTCACCATACTCATCTACTATTTCTACCATATTGCCTGGCGTTGGTTTCCCCATTGAACCAGGACGTGCTTCCATGCCAAATAATGTGCCTACAAGCAATGTATTTTCTGTTTGACCATAACCATCTCGCACTTCCACATTAAATTCCCGTTTAAATGTTTCGATTACTTCTCGATTTAATGGCTCGCCAGCCGAAACTGCACTGCGCAATTTTTCTAAATGATAGCTGCTTAAATTTTCTGCCTTTGCCATCATACGATATTCTGTCGGTGTACAGCATAAAACATTCACGCCGATATTTTGTAGCAATGTTAAATATTTTGCAGTGTCAAATTTCCCTGTATAAACAAAGGCTGTAGCGCCGCTTCCAAGCACCGCTAAGAACGGGCTCCAAATCCATTTTTGCCAGCCTGGTGCTGCCGTTGCCCATACAATATCTCCTTCACGCACACCTAACCAGCTGCTTGCCGTTGTGCGCAAATGGGCATAGCCCCAGCTATGCTGATGAACAGCGCCTTTCGGATTGCCTGTTGTGCCGCTTGTATAGGCTAAAAAAGCGGTATCCGTTGAGAAAATAGTTGGTGCATCAAATTGACTGGAAGCAGCCTCTATTTCTTTCACAAAAGAAATCCAAGGCTCCTGCCCCTCACCGACAACAAAAAGCTTTAACCCATCTAAATGCTGCACCTCATCAAGCTCAGCAATATAATTTTCGTTTGCTACAATCGCCTTTGCTTCCGCATGCTCAATACGATAATCAATATCCTTTGCACGCAATAGCTCTGAGCTTGGTATAATGACTAATCCTGCTTTTAATGCTCCTATATATGTTATGTAAGCTTCTACTGAACGAGGTAGCATCACAAGAATGACATCACCTTTTTGCAAGCCATGTGTATAAAAAACATTGGCGACCTGATTTGCTCTTGCGATTAGTTCCACATATGTAATTTCCTCTTGCTGTCCATCCTCTTGCTGAATAATTAACGCCTTTTTATCCCCTACTGCATGTCTCTCAATTTCATCCACAATATTATAAGCATGCGGCGCAATTAAATCTTCTCGTTTCACAGAATCCACTCCTATTCCTATACTGTAGCGAGAAAATATCCCACTTACATTTATTATACAAATAAGAGCTTGATTATTCAAAAAAATCTAATAATTTATCGTGACTTAGGCAATTTTTTCGAGCATACTTCAAAAAATGTGGACACAATTATGTCAAAGCATAATTGATTTACATTTACACAAACTAAAAAAGCTACTGCGCAAGTATAACTTACGCAAGTAGCTCTAAAAGGTTATTGGTTTGTACCTTTTAATTGTTGTTCAGCCATAGCAACAAGACGTTTTGTGATCTCGCCACCTACTGAACCGTTTGCGCGTGAAGAAGCTTCAGGCCCAAGTTGTACACCAAATTCTTGTGCGATTTCGTACTTCATTTGGTCAATCGCTTGTTGTGCGCCTGGCACGTAAAGCTTGTTTGAGTTACGGTTGTTGTTTGAAGTCATCTCGATGTCACCTCCTTGTGAGATTAGAATGTGCCAAGATACATTTTTCATACACACAAAAAAGAGGAAATATATTCTTCTAGCGATGACCTTTTTCCAAAGATAATGGCGAGCGTGAAAATGTCCACACTCGCCATACTTAATTATAATAAATCCGCGAATTTATCAACGGTTTCTTTTTTCGCTGGTAACAAATGCATCTCACGATTTTTCACAGCACGCTCAATTAACTCATCGAACTCCGTAAAGCTTTCAAAATAAGCAACCTTCTCTGCTTTTGGCTTCGTTTTCGGTCTTGCTGGTGTGAAAATCGTACAGCAATCCTCATAAGGCTGCACAGATGTTTCATATGTGTTAATACGCTCTGCAATTTGGATAATATCCAGCTTATCCATCGCAATCAAGGGACGTAAAATTGGCGTTGTCGTTACAGCATTAATTGCCGTTAAGCTTTCTAGCGTTTGTGATGCAACTTGTCCTAGGCTTTCACCTGTTACAATCGCTAATGCACCAATTTCCTCGCGCACTTTATCTGCAATGCGAAGCATCATACGACGCGTAACGGTCATTGTCATATTTTCAGGCACACGGTCCTTAATCAACACTTGAATTTCTGTGAATGGAATAACATGCAAGCGAATTTTTGCTCCAAATTTCGTTAGCTCATTGGCCAAATCCTTTACTTTTTGTAAAGAATGCTCACTTGTGTACGGCGGACTATAAAAATGAATTGCCTCTAAACGCACACCACGTTTCATCATTAAATAGCCTGCTACAGGGCTATCAATACCACCTGACAGCATTAATAGCGATTTGCCATTTGAGCCAACAGGCATGCCTGCTGCACCTGGAATAATTTGTCCCATCATATAAATGGCATCATAGCGAACCTCTACACGCAATTCTACATCTGGCTTTTTCACTTGCACTGAAATATTTTGATGATTGCTCAGTACAGCGCCGCCTAGTTCACGTTGAATCATATACGTATCAAATGGGAAATGCTTATCTGTACGGCGCACTTCTACTTTAAATGTTAGCGGTTTATCACCATACTGTGCCATAATGTCAATCGCTAATTGCTTCATTGCATCGATATCTTTTTCACATGCCGCAACAGGGCTAAATGATTGAATACCAAACACCTCTGGCAAACGCTGCATTAACACTTCATACTTTTCATCATTTTCTATTTCAATAAACATACGATCGCGCTCAGCACGAATTTTTAATGGCCAGATATCTGTAAAAGAATAGCGAATATTTTCACGTAAACGACGAATAAAGTCATTTTTATTGCGCCCTTTTGTCGATAGCTCACCATAACGAATTAATATTTCTTTAAAAATCATTCTTTATTTTCTCCTTTTAAATCGCGCATAATAACAGTGAATACTTTTTTAAACTGCTCAATATGTGCATCTGTTGTATGTGCGCCAAAGCTTACACGTAGCACACCTTTTTTAAAGCTCGGTATCACATTTAATGCCTCTACAACATGGCTTGTCGTCGTTTGCTTTGATGAACAAGCACTCGATGTCGACACGATAATTCCATGCTGTTGCAGCGCATTAATCAATACTTCTCCCTTTAAGCCGTTGACACTAAACGATACGATATGTGCCGCGCCAGCTTCTGATGATAACAGATGGATATCTCGACCAAACTTGCGTAAAAAGGCATGTAAATCGTTTGACCATTTCTCAAATTGCAGCTGTTTTTCAGGCATTGCCTCAATCGCCATACGCGCTGCTTTCGCTAAGGCTACCGCCTGTGGCACAGCGACCGTACCGCTACGCAGACCAAATTCCTGTCCACCACCAACTAGAAACGGGGCAACTGTTAGCTTTTTACGAAGAAGCAATGCACCTGATCCTTTTAGTGCATGAATTTTATGACCTGAAATCGTAATTAAATCAGGACCATGCTCATCATGAAAACGCACAGGGATTTTGCCAAAGCTTTGTACTGCATCTACATGAAACAGTGCGCGGCTTTGTGCATGAATAATCGCAGCAGCCTCTGCAATCGGCTGAATTGCCCCCATTTCATTATTCACATGCATAATGCTTACTAAAATCGTGTCTGGTCTTACTTTTTCACGTAGCTTATCAAGCGAAATAATCCCGACCTCATTGACCGCTAAATATTCGACCTCAAAGCCCTCCTGCGCTAAACGCTTGACCGCCTCTAATACGGAAGGATGTTCAATTTTTGTCGTTAAAATATGTTTACCTTTATGCGTATTTGCCTGTGCTGTACCAAAAATCGCAAAATTATTCGACTCTGTACCTCCAGCCGTAAAAATAACGTGCTTCGCCTCTGTTCCAACAATACCCGCAATTTGCTCACGTGCACGCATTAATAAAGCATTCGCCTCAACACCTGCTTCATGAATGGATGCAGGATTAGCATAATACTGCTCATTTACTTGTAAAAATGTTTGCAGCACCTCTGGATGTGGCTTTGTCGTTGCGCTGTTATCTAAATAAATTATATTGGAATTCATTACTTGTCACACACTTTCTCATTATCAATTGCGCTTTGGTTAACTTGCTAAGTTGTTAAGCTTTATATTAATTCAACCAAATAAAATTACCGTTACTTATCATAACGCAAACTTCTATAAATGACTACCCTTACTTCTTAAGAAGGAATGCTTCCATTAGAATACAAAAAGGCTAATAAGAAATGCAATTGCTCACATTTCTCATTAGCTCTCTATTTCATTAATAATTCTTCTTGTACTAGCGCCTCGATACGTTTAATTGCTCCAGGTTCAATGGATTCTACCGCATGTGCAGCATCCTCTAAAGCCTTGACATAGCGGAATTGATGGAATGCTTCCTCCGCTTCAGCTAAACGTGCATTCACCGTTGCATTCGTCGCTCTGTAGCGATTGCCATATTGAATCATTCGTTCAATCAACATGACATTTGTAATCATTTCTTCCGCACGTTCATGTACATCTTCAATACATTTTTTCGCATTTAATAAATGGCTATGTACTGCTTCCATATTCAGTGGAATTTCTTGCAAGCTTTGCACCACAATAAAAATGTGCTCTTCTGCTTCTTCTAAGCGCGCATCCATTTCCTCAGGAACCCCTGGAATATTCGCTTTATGTAGCATTCGCTCTGTATTTTGCAATAATTTTTTTAACGCATCTAACTCTTTACGTGCATTATTTTCATCAATACGTAAATTTTTCAACATATTTGAGAATTTTTCTTGCTCCTCTTGAATGCGTTCCATTTCATTTGTAATTTCTTGCAATTCTTCCTGTAAGCTAGAATAGGCCGATTTTTCCTCTTCTACACGAATCGCTAATAACTCGTAGCGCTTTTGTAAAACCTCAAGCTGCTTTAAGCATTGCTTTGGCACTTCCGCCTCTTTATCTGGTAAGCGATAGCTATGCTGTACGTATGCCGCCTCGTCATGTACTTCCTTCGTTGCTTTCACGACTTCATGAATCGTATCATTCATCGCATTGCAATGGCGGTCAACGAATTTTTTCGCGACTACTTCCTTTTCAAGCAAGTCATAGAAATTATCAATTTCATCGTTAATTTCGTCAATGCGAGGTGCGACCTCTGTTAAATTTAAATCAGCAACAGCTTGCTTTAATGTGACAAGCTCCTCTTCAAGCTTATTTAAATAATCCGTCAGTTCAAGATGGCGTAAATAATACTTTTGCTCCTCCATCTCCTTCTGACCGTTGCGTAATTCTTGAATAGCTGTCGGAATTTTCGTTTGAATTTCTGTTAGCAATGTTGGAATGTCACTTAATAAAGCAAAAATAGACTGCGCTTCTCCGTTTAACGTCAAAATAATTTCGCGAGCCTGCAAATAATTGCCTTCCGCTGTCAATTGGTCAAACTCTTCAAACTTTGGAACAAATTGCTCCAATCGTTTTTCAAGCTGTTCTAATGCAGGACCAAAGGAATATTGATGCGCTAAAATCGTTTTGCGTGCTGAGCGGTGATATTCCTTTAGTTGCTCCACCTCAATACGATTTTTCTCTTCGCTACCAATCAACTCTTCCAGCTCTTTAATAATTTTCACCTTAATCGTTTCACATTTCACAATATATTCTTCGATTTCACGTTCGATTTGGGAAGCTTTTTTAAATTTAAAACGGTCAACATATTCTTCTGCATCGAATAACATGGAATCCATTTTGACAACATGAACATCGATTACCTCTGACCACATATTGCGCCAGTTTTCAAACATTTCCTCTGTTTGGCCGTTCATATTCAGCGCTTTTACTTTTGTTAATTCTTCATATATAGGATAATGCTGTACTTGCATTTTTTCTTTTTCTAGTCGCTCTATTTCAGCATTATGTTTTCGCCTGATCATTAAACCAAAAATTAATAATGCTAATAGTAGGACGACAACAATGATGATATACTCCACTGTAAGCCCCCTGTTCCAAAATTGCTAATGGCTAGTTATTTATAATAATACCATGTTTTATATGATTTGTTTTAGTTTTTATCAAAGTAAATGAAAGGAGTTGTCTTTTTATGAAAAAAGATGGTCACATTCACACACCCTTTTGTCCACACGGCTCAAAAGATGCATTAGAACATTATGTTGAAAAAGCAATTGCCTGTCATTTTTCCGAAATTACTTTTACGGAGCACGCACCGCTGCCGCCATCATTTGATGAACCTACACCTGATAAGGATGGTGGGATGGATTTAGCATTGCTCCCATCCTATTTTACACAATTGCAACAGATAAAAAAATACTATTCTTCACAAATCCGTATTAATATTGGACTTGAAGTCGATTTTATTGCTGGTTTTGAGCATGAAACGCGTCAATTTCTCAATGAATATGGTCCATTGCTTGATGATTCGATTCTTTCTGTCCATTTTTTAAAATGGCAAAACCGTTATACTTGTATTGATTTTTCGAAAGAAGTATATTTACAATACGCCGAACAATTAGGCTCTGTGCAACGACTGTATCAATTATATTATGAAACAGTTCACCAATCAATTGATAGCGATTTAGGTAAATATAAGCCGAAGCGAATCGGACATCCGACATTGATTCACAAATTTCAGCATGCACACGGTGAACAAATTGATGATATAGCACAAATTAAGAAATTAATGCTACATATGCAAAGCGCAGGCTATGAAATGGATTTTAACAGTGCAGGTTTAAGCAAACCGCTTTGCTTAGAGCCTTATCCGCCGCTAGCCACGCTGGAGTACGCACATTCAATTGGGCTTCGCTATACTTTCGGCTCAGATGCACACACTGTGCAAGATTTGCACCAGCACTATGATTTATTATTTTCATAAAGTATTAACTGGAGGTAAAAATATGTTTGCTCAAACACAATATGAAGGCACGCTTGAAAGCCAATATGCCATGCTTTCAAAACAGCTTGACGCACTTCTTACAGGAGAAAAGGATGTAATTGCGAATTTAAGCAATGCTTCCGCGTTACTAAATCAATTTTTACAGGAAATTAACTGGGTAGGCTTTTATTTAATGAAGGATGGCGAGCTTGTACTTGGACCATTCCAAGGGCTACCTGCTTGTGTACGCATCCCAGTTGGCCGTGGTGTATGCGGTTCTGCTGTGGAACAGAAGAAAACTTTCGTTGTGGAAGATGTGCACGCATTTCCAGGACATATCGCATGCGATGCCGCTTCCAATTCAGAAATTGTCATCCCATTGTTAAAAGAGGATGAAGTGATTGGGGTATTAGATATTGATAGTCCTATAAAAAATCGCTTTTCTGCAGAGGACGAGCAAGGTTTAACATTATTTGTTCAAACATTGTTAAAGCATTTATCATGATTCAGTAGAAAACGCCCCCCTCTATAGGTGGTGCGATGAATACTTAAATTCTCTTTCATTTAATGGGTGTCCAAACACCCACTGAATCATAATAAAGCCCCTGGATGTCAGGGCGTAATTGATAATGAAAAGCTGCCTGAAAAGAACTATCCTTTCAGGCAGCTTTTTAATGCTGTAATTGCATCGAATGATGGAAGATGCACACTTGATTTTTCCCATTATTCTTCGCATTATAGAGCGCTGTATCCGCATGTAAAAATAACGCTTGGAATTCCGGTCTCTCCTCTTTATCCCATGTAATTAAACCGGCAGAAATCGTTACGCTTGGCTCCGTTACTTTCGGGATGCTGTCCACTAATGTTTTGGCTACCATGAATGCTTCTTTATCCGAGACATTCGGGATGTAGACAGACATTTCCTCTCCGCCCCAGCGCGCACAAATACCTTGTTTGCTTACGATACGCTGCAATTGCATACCAATTTGCTTTAAAATAGTATCGCCCATTTGATGGCCAAATGTGTCGTTAATATGCTTAAAATTATCAATATCAATTAATAAAAACATCCCAGCATCATCTTCATGCAATGATTTTTCTACAAAATGATCTAAATAGCTTCTTGCGTACAAGCCTGTCAAATGATCTTTATCAACCATTTCCTGTAATTGATGACGCAATTTCGAATTGGCAATTGCTAAAGAGGAATGATGAATAAGCGATTGCATTAGCTTAAAGCTATCAAATGAGAAGAAATAAGGCTCGCTATGCATAACAATACTAAAACCATTAATTCGCTCCTCCACAATCATCGGAATCGCCATAATGGATCTGAATTCTATATGTTCATCCTCTATAATTCGTCTAAAGTCTGCGATAAATAAAGGGTCCTGTGAATGTGAAAAATGCTTTTCTACATGTTGAATATACATATCACCTTGCGCTGTTTTAAATAAACCTGTACATGCAGATGTCATTTCAAACTGCTCATCCTCTTTAAATATGAAGCAGAGCTCCATTGGATGAAAGGATTTCATTAACTGTTTTTGTAAAAACAACAGCATCTCATCAATATCAAGGCGCATATTTAAGCGATGCGATGTTTCATTAATCAATTGCAAATCACTTATTAAGCGGGAGGATTGATGATATAATTTAGCATTTTCTAATGCATTCCCTGATGCTTGAGCTAATACTTGAATGAACTCTCTTTGCGATACAGTAATCGTGTAGTCACTTTGCACAGTTACTTGTAAAATTCCATAGGTTGCCTGCTGCCCTTTAATTGGTGCATTCAACAAATAGCAATTGAATTCTGGAATATGCTCAGCTGTCATTTCCCCAGATAAAAAGGCTTCAATTGTTGTTGCTCGTTCAGATAAATAATCAAATTGTTTTATGTTTACTTTTGTTTTTTGATCTTGGTTGTTGGACAAGATTAATTCTATTTTTAAATTCGGGAAATTATCTTTAATAATCGCGAGCACATTTTGTAAAATCGTATCCACATCCATCGTTGAGTGGAAAAGATTAGCGATATCGTATAGTTTGCGATACTGAATTTCATTTTGTCGCATATTTATATTTTTCATTTTTGTCTGTACAACTTCCGAAAGCAAAAGAACAATTTTTTCCATGAATTCTAAATTATCGAAAAACGGACATGGCAATGATTCCTTAAAAACAAATACACCGCTTGGGTCTTGATCTTCTATTTTCAACAACAGCATATGCGTCATCTGTTCCAAGCCTTTTTCTTTTTTCAAAGCTGGAGGAATCGGTATGAGTGACTGTTGTTTAAAATAAGACTCAAGGGCAATCGAGGATATATTATATAAGTTCATATTCCGATCACTATGGTTCACCGGCTTAAATAAATCGTCTGTCCACTTGAAAAATATACAGTTTGTTATAAGAAAATGTCTTTCTAATAATTTGCTTATTAAAAGAACAAATTCATTCAAATCATCAAGCTCATTGTTAGAGTTAATATGGAAGTCCATTAAATCAGATTTAATTTCAATAAGTTTTTGTTGATGGTCAAAAATCATGAAATCACCTTTTCTCCTTTACTGTCAAAAGGATTATATTGCACATGCTTTTCATTATACCTTACTTTTAGCCTATTTAACTATGAAAATATTCACATTTTTTTCATAAAAACTACACTAAATTCAATGTAACATAAAAAAATATATAAAAATACTTATTTATTCGTTTTTATATTTAAAATTTCCAATATAACATAATTAAAGGTTAGATACGATTTGAACTACCCATATAGTTTATGCCGTATTCATATTTATCATGACAACTATTTTCTCTTGACTAACAAGCTAAAACAAGATAGAATTGTCAGAGTGTAAAATAAATGCAGCAGTTGTGTAGCTTTTTTCTGTATTTTATTCCTTCACAAAACTGTGAACGGTGTATTGTGTAACCCTATGGCTGCAAGGGCGAAGATATGAAATAATAAAATGCAAAATAAGTTCGGAGACAACTGGTTTTGTTTTACAACAAAAAACCAAATTTAAAGGAGGAGACACAATTATGTCTCGTTATACAGGTCCATCTTGGAAACTTTCTCGTCGTCTTGGTATTTCTCTAAGCGGCACAGGTAAAGAAATCGAAAAACGCCCATACGCACCAGGTCAACACGGCCCAAACCAACGCAAAAAATTATCTGAGTATGGTTTACAATTACAAGAAAAACAAAAATTACGCCATATGTATGGTATGACTGAACGTCAATTCAAAAACACTTACAACAAAGCTGGTAAATTACAAGGTCTACACGGTGAAAACTTCATGATCCTTCTTGAAACTCGCCTTGACAACCTAGTTTACCGTTTAGGTTTAGCTCGCACTCGTCGTGCTGCTCGCCAATTAGTAAACCACGGTCACGTTTCAGTTGATGGCAAACGCGTTGATATCCCATCATACAGCGTAAAACCAGGTCAAACTATTTCTTTACGTGAACGTTCACAAAACTTATCTGTTGTTAATGAAGCAATCGAAGTAAACAACTTCGTACCAGAATACCTTTCATTTGACGCAGATAGCAAAGTAGGTACATTCGTACGCTTCCCAGAGCGCTCTGAATTATCAGCTGAAATCAACGAACAATTAATCGTAGAGTTCTATTCTCGTTAATTTTCCGAATTTCAAACCGCCAATGCTTGTATATCAAGCATTTGGCGGTTTTTTTATGAAATGATCGCCACCCAAACAGCCTCTCTTGATTCCCTTACACTTTAAATAGCAAGTAACAATAAGAAAAGGGACATCATCATTATTTTAAATTAGTATTTTATATAGTAAGTAATTAGTTATATAAGTACTTAGTAGTTGCGGCTTTTTCGTTTATGGAAAATCCGTATATGGGTTTTCCATCTATGGTGTAACCGTAAAGGGATTTTGTGCCCTCGATTCTCTTTCTAGAAAGACTTAGACTGCTATACGATATTTTGATGTCCTTTTTGTTTGCTTGGAGCAATGGCCAGTATGTTTTCAATGATAAAAGTGCGCTTCGCCTGTTTCGTAAAGCAATATGCCTGCACCGTCTCACTAGCTATTTTAATCAATTTCACACGTCGTTTCGACATTTTTCCATCCTTCGCTATATAGATAATATCCAATAATAACTGATGCTGCAGCGCTTTTATAAGCTGATTACGCATTTCATTTCACTCCCCCAATAAGAACGTTTGTTTGTATTTATAATAGAACATTTATTCCATTTTTGCAATATGTAATATTTGTTAAAGCTAATGTTTTCAGCCTTTTTTATAAAACAAAAAAAGTGCCTGAAAAGTGGTATGCTAAACCACTTTTCAGACACTTTATATTTTTAAAATACCCGATTCATAACAGCTGCTTGATAGCTCAATAATTGAATATCATCATATTGCTCAATTGCTTTGTCTGTGTGTATCGCTTTATTAATAATATTTTTTTCTCGTGCTTTTTTAAGCAATGCGCGAATTTCAGCACGACCATTAGGTGTTAACAAATCCATTTTTTTCTCCTTATCCAATGCTTTTTGTATGCGCTCCTTAAAGCTATCCCAGCGTTTTTCCTCTAAAATGCGATGTGGGCAATATTTGCCACTCCAATCCTGATGCTTTTTAATACGATCAACGCCCCAGCCAAATTGCTGCAATAGTGAAGCAATATATTGTACAGCATTTTCCTCCGCCGCTTCATAACGTGCTCCGCCACTTTTGCTGTAGCAAATTTCGACACCAATAGACTTACGATTTCCTGCACCTTGACCATCTCCACAATGCCACGCATTACGATGAAATGGAATGCACTGTATCACTTCTTTATCATCTATAGCAATATGAAAGCTGATTTGATTGTCATTGCGATTGTGATAAGCTACCTCGTTAGCTGCCGAAGCATCATTGGCAGTATTATGCACTGTAATATATTCAGCAACCATCGTGAAGGGAGCTTTCATCACATATTTACTTGCAGGTAATAGGCTTTGCTTAAACAAGTAGCTCATTTTGCATCACCCTCTCCCGTTCTATCTTTCACAATCGCCAATAAATTTTTGATAAAGCTTGGCATCCATAAGCCCATCTTTGTGCCATTTTCGGTGATACTGATAAATTCGAGCACACAAAAAGCGATGGCCGCACCATCGCCTGCATACTCAATACCAGGTATGACAAGTGCAATTAAATAAACGGCTGCTACCAACATTAAATAATAAATTTTACGAATAATGCCATTGAATCCTACACGAGAATTGAGCGAACGATTCGTCATCGCCTGCAAAAGCCCCGTCACATAATCTAATGCCATTAGTGCAATCAACACTGTAACAGCCATACCTAAGCCGCCGACTAAATAAGATACAATTGCTCCAACAGTGCCGCTCACTACAGCTATATATTTTTCCATTTGACCACCTCCTTTTTATGTTGAAAAAAGGACACGCCTTTTGACGTGTCCTTTAATATTTTTAATGATTGGGGTTTTGATGTGATAAAAAACTGCTGATTAATTTAATCAGTAGTTTTTACGTATAAGGGGATACTTGATGATTAATTCATTCAAGTATGCTACTCTATTAATTTGATTAATACAGGTAAAGTGTCATACCACTCCTTCAATTGAGGTAAATTGCTAATATCTCTTAAGGTCAAGACTTGACTTCCATCTTTCACTATAATAGTGTGCTCATTAGAATATTTTCTTTTGATAATTAAGACTTCATATGATTTACCATTAATTAAAGGACTTGTGAGCTTCCCCATCAAAAACACATCTTTTCTTTATTTGATGATTATATTATATACTACTGTAAACAGTTATCACTTCTTTGTAGGTGACTGATAATTACCAGCTAAAAATTCAATACCATTATCAACTAAATGCTCATATACCTGTGGCTTTAAGCTTGTTGGAACTGCCTCGAACTCCAATTTCATAAGAATAACTCGCTGTGCTAATAACAATGCCATCATAAAATCATCTCCTCTTAATTTATTAAAGTTTTCTGTAATAAAAAACAGAATATCATGAGTTAAGTGCCAGAATGATTTCTGTCAAAACCTCTTCATGAAATTCCGTTTGTTGTACTAATGCAGTGTTTTGCGCTTTTAAAAGTTTATTTTCTTGTTCTAATTCGTGAATACGTTCCTCCTGAGTTAGAGGTTTAGGAGCATTTTTCTCCTCATCAATTTCAACTTGCGTTTTCCATTTAATTTTTCCCAATTAAATCTCCTCCCACTCAGGATATTTTTCTTCTTTGGTAGCATCAGCCCCAATAAAATTGATTAATTCTAGCTCTAAAATACCAGCTACTTTTTTTACAGATATGAATGGATTAATAGGTAAAGTTGTTTCGATTTCTGAAACAACTGCTTGTCCATCTGGAAAATCAATAAAATTGAAGATATCTGTTGTTTCTGTATCTACCATTACTATAGGCATTCCATCAACTTCTTCTGTCGAAAAAGTTGTATGAGTTACTTTTACAAGTTCCCCCTCAAATTCATAATTTATTTTGTTATCACTTCGTACAGGTGAAAATTTACGTTTCATATTTATCCTCCTTATTTCCATCGTCCAATGGCAATTCCTGATACCTGTGAATTTGCTGGATAAGGAATCGATGAATATATTTGATAACTGGCACTATATGCAGTTGTAGCTTGTCCACCTATAGTTGCCCAACTACTACTTGCCCCCATTGTAACTCGCATTGCTATTGAAGCCACATTAATAAAAACTGCCGGAAATGTCCAACTCAAAGAATCACTACGATAAAGACCAGAGTTAGGTATTTGAGTATTCACAGAAGGGCACTGTAGATTGTTTGTTATACAAATCAATGTACCGTCTGCAAATTTGATATACCTGCCATTTGCATTTTCGCCACTTTCTATGATAATTCCATTGTTAACATAGTTAAGATACATCCCTGCGTTATTCATGTTATATACAGGTACACCTATATACGCATCGCCTAATGCATTCGAAAATATAGCGCCCCTCTCATTAATTATTCGATTACAATTAGTAAACGTAATGCCACTATTGACTAAGGTAGAACCAAATCCATTAGAAATAACTATATCAGAATTAACAAATTTTATTGATATATTTGCAGTTGAATTATCAGTTTTTAAAGCTACTACCTTGCTAATATCTGCCCCAACTACTCCCCCTACTGTAGCTAGCGAACCAACAGCAACTTCAGGTACATAACGAATATCTAACGCTCTTGAATTCATACCTTTTGGATCAATTAGAATTTGAAAAGAGCCGCCATTCTCTTGGTGAAAATACAATGATCGTAATCTCCAAAACATCATAGTAACGTTATTATTGTCATTAACACTTGTAGATTCATGTATTATGAAAACTTCCCCATCACAAGCAGTTAATCGAAGAGATACGTCAGCCTCAAGAAATATATTTTCACGATATACACCTGGCTTAATACGAATTTCCACACCTTTTGCTGACGTTTTATTTTGTAAAACATCCATAGCCTTTTTAAGAGTTTTAAAAGGTTTATCTTCTGTACCATCGCCTATTGCATCTGAACCCGTTGCCCCATCTACATAAAATTTATGTTGCATCAAAATTTCCTTATTAAAATTGCCCTTATGCGCAGTAAAATCCTCTTCCAACTCCATCAAATTAGTACTAACAGTTGCAACTCGTTCATCCACATATTTACGACTAGCAACAATAATTGTAGGGTCAATTGATAGTTCAACAGCATCTGCATTATTTGTTTCAATAACAAAATGAATTAGCGTTTCTTCTGTTATTCCTTCATTTAACTGTGGTTTATATTTCTCTGGATACTGCCCTAATGCAATTAGTTGATTCTCTTCATCAAATATACCAATCTCTCGAATTGTAAAGCCACCTACATCAGATGGGATAACACTATCAATAATAATTCGATTGTCATTCATTGAATCAATTGTTACATTTGCAACGGGGCCACGCCATACTTCATTGACTAACGCACTCTGGCTTTGTGTTGGAACGTAATGTGAGCCATTTCCATCTCCAAGTGCGATATATTGTAAGCCGACCTTTTGTTGTGTCACTTGTGCATTGGCAATCTTGGCTAAACCAATATTCGTTATAAGTGTGCCGTATTGTGTCACAATATCATTCCTTTCATCTATAAGTATTTTTCGTATTGCTCAAGTAGTTTTAATGATTATTTAAAATAAAAATACGAAAGATAATCGTTTAAATGATTATCTTTCGTTATGCTTAATCCACAGTGTTTTCATTGATACACATTTGGGAACTATTAAGTCGTTACAATAACATCTGTATATCCGTCTGTTCGTAAAATTGTGTCTACAACATCTTTATGCTTATGATAGATTGATGTATTAACAAAGTAAGCTTTGTACTTGTCTTGCCCCTGTTGCATTGATTTATCTGCCTCTAACATAATGCGCCCTGCTATAAATGTAACCATTTAAAATCACTCTCCTCTGGTGAATAACGCTGGAATTAAATCAATTAAAACCATATCTAATGTTTGAGCCAATTGCTCTTTTTCTTGCTCTAAGTTAGCTATCTTTTCATCCGCTGTCATTAGAGGTGTCCAGCTAACTTCACGCCAACCATGCTCATCTGTGTAGTGCATTTCTCTTTCTTCTACTATTGCACCAGCTGGTAACGGATTTCGCTGAATTGTTTCAATAATTGGGGCAGGCATTTCAATATAATTTTCTTCGTCTACAGCTACATTGTGTTCAATAGCTGCATCAATTTTTGCTTGATTTGACACAACTCGTTGCTCTTGATAATCCCATTCACCAACGTTGATGATTTCATTGTCTAAGATAACTACAGTTTTAAGCTCTTTTATCATTTCATCACCCACCCTGTATTTCCATATCCGGATTGCTTAACATACAGCCTTCCGTTCGTAGCTTCTAAATAGAGAGTTCCTGGAACTGCGGTCACAGTTCCTTCAGGATTCGGATAACCCCAACGCAAGAAAAAAGGTAAATCGGCTAAATTGAACAAGCTCCCCTCACGGTCTTGCACAAAAGTTTTACCAAACCTATCAATACGCAGGCCCACGGTGCCGTTTCTCCAAATATCTAGACCAAAATCGTTTTCATCAGAAGCATTCAGACGTAATGATGCTTGATGAGTTTTATTAGGTGTGCGAAAAACAAGACTCCTTACATTCCCTTCTATCACTACATCTTCTTTTGTCGTAAGTAAACCGGTGATTGTATTTTCTCCTGTTTTTTGCACAAAACTAGATGTTTGTGGTGTCCAAGGGTGCGGTTCTGCTATAAGTGGGTCACGAGACATCGTAATATTATTTATCAGATTATACGCTTGCCCATCATCTGCCGCAATCAATTCTATTTTCACACAGAGTAGATTTCTTGAATTCGGCGCTTTCGTAATAGGAATGTATAATCTATTTGCTAGATATACCGCGTCTCCTACATAAAATCTAGCTGTAAAATGGCTAGACATAGAAATTATTTTTTTTTCATTGGCATAAGTAGTTTCGTTAACTTTACCAATATGATAGAGCACTTCTGCACCGCCCATTGCGTTTGTAACATTATAACCACTAAATAGAGTTAGCTTAATTATTCCTGAAAAATTATTAGTAGGAATATTAATGTAAGTGGCATCCAATTTTGAGTTATTAACATCCCAATCATTGAATGTCATTAACCTTGTAGCTATCCTTGTACCAAGATTTGTAACAGAGACATCATTATAAACACCTTTTTGCCATGAATTTGCAATCTTATCACGCTCACCCTCTTTAAGATGTACAGTCTCATTGTCCAAGTGCGCAACAAACTCCTCTTCCATCCGCATCAAATCCGAACTAACAGCCGCAACCTTCTCATCCACATATTCACGACTAGCAATAATAATCGTTGGATCAATGGCTAGCTCTACAGCATCTACATTATTCGTTTCAATAACGAAGTGGATAAGTGTTTCTTCTGAGACACCTTCGCTTAGCTGAGGTTTATATTTTTCTGGGTATTGTCCTACTGCAATTAACTGGTTTTGGTCATCAAATACAGCGATTTCACGGATTGTGAAGCCGCCTACTGTTGGGGGGATGAGACCCTCGATAATAATGCGATTGTCGTTTGCTGGGTCAATGATTACATTCGATACAGGGCCTCGCCATACTTCATTGACTAATGCACTTTGATTGGCTGTTGGTACGTAGTAGGAGCCATTTCCATCTCCAAGCGCGATATATTGTAAGCCGACCTTTTGCTGTGTCACTTGGGCGTTGGCGATTTGAGCTAAGCCAACATTTGTTATGATTGTGCCATATTGTGTCACAGTATCACTCCTTTCATTACATTGGTGTTAATGTTATTTTGGCAGCGGTTTTCATCGCTGTTAGGTTATTGGTTGTTGTTTGCTGCTTAATATCTTCAATATTCATCGGATGCAAAGTAATTTCAGAGCCACTCATCATAAAGCTTGGTACATGCAGTTTTGTTGTGAGTCGCCTTGCAATTTTTAAAGCAATGTTGAGCGGGATGATACGATCAAGTGTATAGTCGATTTCTTTATCAACAGAGTTACTGGAAGCATCAAATACAAACAATGCTTCACACATTTCTACGCTTAATTGCTCCTCCCAATTGCCTTCCCCTACTAGCTCATTAATAATTTCATGTACTTTTCGCTGAGTCATTGGCAAACGAGTAGATTGCCGAACAATTAAGCGTCTGCGACGAAAATCTAAAGATTCCGTTGTTGCATCAGCCCTAATATTATAAGCGTGCTCTCTTGTACGAATTGCCTTTTCACTAGCGGTCATAATAAATTGTTCATCTTCTACTCTTTTTTTAGCTGCTTCTAATGCATCCATCTCTGTAGCAACCGTACTTGATAGCTTTTCCATTTCCTTAATGCCATCATAAATGGGTGGGAGGTTGTTCATAATACGATTACTCATACAGTGTCACCGTCCCTAATACAGGAATTTGACTAGCTGTTAATAATAAATTACTATTCACCTGATTAATTGTGGATTGTAGTACATCATTAACACCTGCCACTTCCAATATTCGAGATTCTATTTGCAATTGGCGGACAATTAGAAAATCCTCCTTATCCCATGCTTTACGCTGCTCTAAAAAATAAGCTTCAGTAATTTCTTCAATGTCAGTCTGTACCTGTCCAATCGTTGCACCATTTAAGACAAGCTTCATTGATAAATCAACAGTTACCGTCTCTACAGCTTGAACCGTTACACGATGTCCGTATGGGGCAATACCTAATCCTTCACCATTATTAGGTATCGGATCGATGAATGTTTGTACTTCATCGATGACCGCTTGGGAAGGAGGCTCATAGTTTGAATCGATAATCGTAAGACCAACTGTGCCTCCGCCAGATGGTGTACGATATGGCTTGACGCCACCAACACCTGGTATTTCCATCACTTTTTGTTTATAATCATCGCGATTTCCGCCATAAGGCACTTGATTGCGCGTTAAGAAAAAGCGCACGCGAAAATCCTCTGTCGGCTCCTCTTCCTCACCAGGTATTAGCAGCTCTGTCAGCTCGGCACGCTGTAAGCCATCAATATAGTCAATTGGTATAAGCTGACCAAATTGAGTATTGCCTATACTGCCAATTTCTTCGCATTGCATCTCATAAACACCAACGCCTATTCGCTGAATGACAATATAATTTAATTCATCAAGTGAAAAGCGTGAGCCGATTGGTATATCTTGATTAAACTCACCTTTTAAAATGGCATGTGTCGCAGGGTATGGGTATACGCCATACTCGGCAGCTCGTCGAATTAAATTAGGGCGTGAGGCAGTTTCAGGAAATGTTTCTAAAATAACGCCATCAAGCGCGATATACATTTCTTGTAGCTCTTTCGCTGTCATCGCTCCTGCATCATAAATAATGGAGCCTTCTCGTTTATCTACATCGTGACTAACGCGCTCTAGCATACGCTCTATAATTGCTTCAAAGGTTTCACGTTCAAACATTAGGCTACTGTCACCTCTCTTTCTGCTTCAATTGGCCCAAAAATAGTGTGCACAGTCATTTGCACATGCACTTTGTTTTTGTAATGGCTAAAGGAAAAAGCATCAACGCTTTCGATACGATCATCCTGCGTCAATGCTTCTGTAATTAGCCCTTTTAATTCTGAATAAATATAAGGAATTGGCTTACCAAATAGACGCGCCATTTCAGTGCCATAATCCCAGCTATAAATTAAATATTCATAGCGCTCTGTATTGAGCGCTTTAATAATAAATTGTTTAACAGCTTCGCGTTCATCTACATAGCCAATGATACGTTTTTTTTCAAAATCGATTTTGTACGTTCTAGAGGTTTGAGTTTGTTGTTCGAAAATCATTTCTAAGCCATCGTTTTCTTGAAATGCAGTTGGTAGCATTACATCACCCCTTTGTCTAGAATTATATATTGTTGACCACCATGTGTACGAAGCATTGTGACGCTATCACCAACGACTAAGCCATTATGAATCAGAAACTTTTTACGCCCCTTATATTCATGATTGTGCTCCCCATAGGCTGCATCACCACTACCTCCTGAGCGACTTTCGGTGAGGTGGTCTACCGTCATTTCTACCTCATAATTCTTTACTGCACGTGTTAGCTTTAAATGCTCCTGCTCTAAAATAAGCTTTTGGTCCACCTGTACTTTTAATGGTGCAGTGCTAATCACTGTTCCATAGACGACTGTGGCAAGTTTTTGAGCATTTACAGCATCTAATACTAATTGGCGGATTGTTTGTATAATGTCTGACATATTACGCAATAAATTCCCCTCCAATCAGCTTTAAATCCATGCGATAATCTCCCTCAGAAAATGTATGCTTAACTGTTTCCACCATCATATAATTCGATACAGTTAGGTCACCTAAATACATTTGCACACCTACTAATGAGCCACCACGCACCCTTATATCACCAAACACGCTGTTTATATGAAGCTGACGCGATTTTTGATTATATAATGACAACAGCGCATGTGCTTTCGCTGCGCCATTTTCGCCATCCTCTACTTTATCTGTGTACTGAATCATGCCCCATTGATTAATATTTTCGCCATGCTGGACAATAAAAATTTCACGCTTACCTGTTTCTTTATTTTCTCGTGATAGCTTAATTCTGTTATAGGTGTTATCTGCGATAGAGCTTGTATAATCAAAGGTTTCGCCACTTTCTGCATCGATTAAAAGGTCAAGCTTCAGCATTTTTACATCACGCAAGCTTAATTTGCCACAATCATCATATAAAACATAAAGAACACCTGTATTTTGGGTTGTCATGCTTAGCGCATTGTCCATAATGCCATATAAATCCGTATTATCCTCCACACGTGAGGCAATCACATATTTTGTATCCGCAATCACACCTGCCTGCAATCTAAAATCCTTGATTAGCATTTGTAGCACCTGTGACGCTGTTTTTGCTTTATATGTGTAAGTGTCTTTGTTTTTGAAGTACCATAGCTGATCGAATGCTGTAACTGATATAATGCGATTATTTGAGCGTTTTTTTGTAAAAACAAAGCCATTAAAAATTGGCTTTCCATCATATTCAAAGTACACCTCATCGCCCTCATGAAAACCGAGCACCTTGTCCTTAATAACACTAAATTCTAGCTTGCCAGGTGATCCTTTTCGTTGTGTTTCCCAAATAACTGGCTCTAGCACTGCACAATCAAAAGTCCGCCCTCTTGACGTAATGTATAACCGTCCCTTACCCAAGCTTAATCACCTGCCCTACCTTGATAATATTAGGGTTGCTAATGTTGTTGAGTTTAGCGAGCTGTGTATATTTTGAGCCATCACCTAAATATTTTTTGGCAATAGCCCATAACGTATCCCCCTGCTTTACTGTATGGGTTTTAGGTGTTTTTTTACCTGTGACAGGACGCTGTTTTTCAATGGATACAGCTTTTTTCTTAGATGTTTTATCCTCTTTAATTTTCACTGTGCCAAATGGTCTCCATTGCTTCAAGCTAATTTTGACATTGACATCAAAGCCGTTTTCAGCATCTTCCTCAATCTCATAGCTCTCCAATGAAAATTTTTTAGGTTCCCCGTCCTTAAAATTTGTATCAAATAGTAAGGAGCCATCTGGTCTCATACGATTAACGATGAATGAAAATGCCTCTTGCGATACTTTTAATTCTTCTAATTTATCAAGATAAAATGCTGCGGGCTGAAAACCGTCCGGATACACCGCAAACGGATAGGGAACATTCGGGAGCAATATTTCAAAATCAATATCTGTTAAACCAGGCTTCTTGAGAATATTGACCTCACCTTCATTCATTAAAACAATCGTTTGGTTTTTGTTGTTAATTTTCATGGACATAGATGCAGGTGCAACAGGAAGCTGTACACCGTCAATAAAAAAATTATACAAGGCTGACACCCCCACTCTCTGCCAAGCCAACAGCAACTTCCTCTACCTTTTGGCCAAAGCGATCAATAACACCATCAATGTCTAGCTCGCTATTAATATGGTTTTCACTGCGGGCATCAACGATTACTTCCGCCGTTGTATAACGATTAATTGCCTCGCGCTCCGCGATATCGCGCATATATTGCAAGTCCTCATTCATCATCGCTACGCCGTTTGCCATGGCACCTGTATTATCTGCAATTTGTTTACTATGCTCATTGCCTTTGTTTAATTGGTCTCCAAATGCTAAGGATTGATCAACTGGACCTTGCATAGGTGGTAGCTCTACTGGAACGTACGGAGGTGGTTCTTCTGGTGGCTTTTCTTCTTTGTTAAAATCAAGTAGACCAGATCCAAAATCATATCCTCCATCCCAAGCAACTCCATATTCTATCCTAGAATCAAACGTTGGTGCCTCTCGATCTAAGGTAATAGCATTTTCATTCTTACCCCATTTAACTACACTTTTTTGCAATTTCGACAACCCTGCTGTCCAATTGGTTCCAAATATAGCGTCGATAATTTCAGTTACTACTTTACCAAGTGTCAAAAACCATGAAATGATTTGCCCAATCAAGTTTGCAACTGCATCACCAAAACTATTAAATCCACCATTAAAGACATTTAACACCCATTCAATAATTGCAATCCAAGGATCAACAAGAATAGACCATACGGCTTGAATCACTGCATTAAGTACCCCAACGACAGTATTCCAAATGAAGGCTCCTAAAACTGCGAATGCCCCTATAATTGCTCCTGTTGCACTAATAGATGTTCCCGCAAAATGATTGATGGCTGCGATTATCAAATAAAATATTGCTACTAAAGCTATTACCGCCATGATTACCCATACTATCGGATTAGCAGTTAAGGCAGCATTCCAGAGCCACGTAGCCACAGATACTAATGTTGTGACCAATTCTACTATTCCTAAATAAGTAGCTAGTGTGAGTAAAACACCTGCTAAACCTAGCACAATAGGTGCAATCAATGACCAATTATCATAAATAAAGCTCCCAATTGTAATAAATAAATCCATTACGGTCATTGCCCATCCAGCAACTAACCCAAATGCTATACCAATTCCAGCTATTACTTGCTGTATTTTTTCACTATTAGCGAGCTCATTAATTTTTAGTAATATCGGAGAAAATGCTTCTAAGGCGCCTGTTTTAATATTTTGCCATATATTCCCCCACGTAGTAGGCATACTCGCAAAAGCAGCATTGGTGTCCTCGGCTGCATAGAACATCGCATTTTTGATAACATCTGCTGTAATGACGCCCTCTGTTGCTAATTGTTTAAGGTTAGAGGCATCTATATTCATGACATCCTCAAGGTAATTTTGAATATTTCCAACAACAGCTGGTGCCTGTTTTGCTAAATTATTAAGCCCTGCGCTATCCATCGTGCCAGAGGTCATTGCCTGTGTTACGCTGGACATCGCTTCAGGAGGGGCACCTGCAACTGCCATTGTTTTGTTCATTTGCTCAGTAAATGCAACAATTTCTGCTGGACTACTAAAGGCCCCTGAAGCTGCTGTACCAAGTTGATTAACCATATCAGCAGTCGTTTGATAGGAGCCAAATGTACGCTGGGCAGAATCAAATATCATATCTTGTAATGCAGAGGTTGACGTCAGTGCTGTATTTACAACACCGGCTTCCTGTGCTTGCTTTTGATATGCATCGTTCATTAACTCTAAACGCCCTTGTGTAGTTGCCATATCATCAGATAAACCAATGACTACTTTGAAGTTCTCAAAATTCAGTACACTTGCTACTAAACCTTTAACTTTATTCATCATAGCACCGACTACAGCGCCGCCTTTATTTAGCCTCTCATTTAGCCTCTCCTGTGCTGCATCCACTTCTTCAATTTCCCGCTCCATCTGAGTATATAGCGTATTAATTTGTGTTAATTGTATGGTTATACTTCTTGCATCAATCATTGGCATCGCACTATTACTTATTCGAGTTAAAGCACCATCACCTGGAGGCAATGCATTCAATACTTGAGGAGAATTATTAATTACCTGAGGTACATTATTAATTACTTGGGGCATATTATTAATTACTTGAGGCAAGTGATTACTTACCTGCAAAGCATTTTGAATTGTAGCCATTCTTTGCTCCTCCTTTCTTTACATGATTAAAAAGACGTATTCGAAAAGGTTGTGCCTTTTCAAATACGTCTCTGTTTTTCGTTTAATTGAGCGAATTTGCTGATCTTGCGGGCGATTTTCGATGTTTAATGGGCGAAAATGGGCATCTCACGGGCGAATTAACACGATGAAACTTCATCAACGTCTTCTCCCCTTGCCTCTACCTGCCCGCTTTGATTCGCGTTCAGCTTTTTTATCTGTTTCGATTTTTACTTGTATCGCTGCTATAATACAGGCTTTGTCTGCCACGGATAGTGCGAAATATTCGGATGGCAGGCGACGGAATTTATGTACCCACCAGTACATCAAATTGGCATCACCATCGCCATCCTCAATTAGTTTTTTACTTCTTCAACAAGTTCTTCAACATTTACTTCGTAGCCATTCGCTGCCTGTGCTGCCGCTGCTGCATCCGCCATTTCACCAATTGTTAGCATTTTGCCGAGCAATTCATCAGCGCCATAGACACCATAGGAATCCTGTAAATCGCGATCATGTAAGTTTGGGAAGACAATTGATTCAACCGTTAAAAGACGCTGATAAGTAAAATGGTCAAAATCTGTGTTATATTGCCCCTTGCGCTTGCCCTGTGTAATCAAGGTACGCTTTGTGCATTGTCCTTTTAATTCCGTATCACGCTCTGGTGAAATCGGTGCAAATTCCCATTCGATCACTTTTCCTGTTTCATCCATAAAGCTTTTGGAAATCGGCTGCTTAATATTGTCCTGCTTCTTTTTATTGTGTGCAAAAAACGCTTGTAAGTTACTCATGTATTTTCACCATTCCTTTATTAATTTCAATGATTTATTAAAGCATTTCAGGTAATGTTGCAAATTGGACTGGCATATCCCAATCCTCGAATGTAAATTCAATTGAATCCTCTAGATACTCCGCATCTGCGTCAAGTGATGCAACAAGCCCTCCATCAAGATTACAGTCAATTAAAATTGTTGTTTGGCTACCAACAGTAGAGGATTTATCCTCATTCGTCACTTGAATATCAAAATAAATATCTTCACCTGTATCTTTGTAACGCTTTAACAGCTGGCGGAAAATCGAGGTATTGAAGTGGAATGTAGCTGAGCCTGTTCCTTCCCAGCCTGTTGCCTTGTTCCCCTTCCCTGTACGGCCCATAATTGGCACCTGTGTTTTCGTTTTTTCCATATTGGCCTCTAAATTGATTAGCTGTGCAAATAAGTAGCGATTGCCCTCGATTGTGACGAACGCTCGTCCTTGTGCACCATGAATGGCATTACGTGCATGCATTGTTGGTTCTGCGAAATATTGTAGGTCTAACTCCATTAATAATTCAGTTTTCATCATCTACTGCTCCTCCTTATGCTACTGTTGTTGTAATATATAGCTGTGACATCGCTACAGTAGGCGTCACAACTTCATTGACAACAACAGCCTTTTTCGAATTGCCTTGCTCTACAGTCAACTCGTCTTTGTTATAGTTTTCAATCGCACGAATGCGCTGTAACTCTAAACGATGTGCCCCGATATCATTCCAAAGTGAAATGCGTCCATCTGCATCATTCGGCACTTTGCCGAGATAGCGCTCATTGAAGAGCTGCGCTGTGTCAATGGCAATTTGATCAAGCACACGAATCACCTGGTTCATGCTAAAGTCTTCATTTTTATCTGCTGTGAACGATGTAAATGTGTTAACGTCTTCAAGCACACGTACTTCGTCTCCAACACGATGGAACACATATTTACCTGCTTTTAATAAGGCTGTCAGCTGGGATTGTGTTTTCGTTTCAGCCATATCCAGTACAAATTCACCGTCATAGCGTTTGTTCGTGTTCGAACGGTTTACAGCAACACCTGCTTGTGCACCTGTCGCCCAATAAACAGCGCCAAATACCTCATCACCAATTGCATCGTTTTGTACATCAATGACACCTTCGTGATCTGTTGTGCCAAGCTTATGCCCTACTAATTGGAATTTCGCTCCTACTTGGTCACGTAAACGCTTTGTATATTCCACATAAAGGGATTTAATTGTGCTATCAGCTGATAAGCAGCCAAGTGTATTAAAGCCATATGCCTCCAAAGCATCTAATGCCTCTTGATGTGCGCCACCTGTAATCGCTGAACCATTCGAACCACCTGTTAACGGTGTACCAGCTGTAGGCTCTAACGTAGCAGCAGCTTTAAATGTAACAAAATCATTTGCTTGTAAATCAGCAGCCGTTGCGACCGCAAGCTGTTCATCAACGAGCGTGCCATTCAACAATGTTTGCACATCAAATTTCGTTGGCTCATCTACATTTGCTTGAATCACAATCGTAATATCATTCCCGCGTACGCCTTTGTATTTCGCTTGCGCAAAGTCATTTTGTGCTACTACAGCATCGACTGCTAATTTGTAGAAAAATACCGTAATCGCATTTTTAAAAATATCGCGAATCCCTTTTAATTTCGGGTCTGTGTAGTCATAGCCGAAAATTTTGCGGCTATCCTTTTGTAAATCCTCCTGCGTTACGGTAAATACTTCACCGTCTACGCCCCAATCTAGTGCAATCGGTAAGCCAACATAGCCTCGCTCCGATAAATTGACAAAGGCACGTGCTGCGCTCATAAAATTATGATACGTACCTGGTAATACTTTATTTTGTGTTAAAAATGTTCCTCCACCTAATGCCATTCTATTTTCCTCCTTTATCAAACTGCTTTAAAATGGTTTCTACCTGTTCATATGAATACATGGTGTTTGCATCTAATAATGCTTGAAGTGCATCATGTCGATGCAGATATTTTTGGCTATTCATCAATTGTTTTTTCGTAAATTGTTGGATAGCCTTTTTATTAGACGATGCTTTAATGCGTGTCAACGGCTGTCATCCCTTTCCTTTATCTGCAATGATTCCATCAATGCATTTTCTTCCTCATCTTGTAAGAGGAAATCAAAATACATGAAATTATGCGCAATACCTTCATGTAGCTCACTATATGCTCCTTTTGCTAAGAGCACGGTGGCATCCTGTAATGTGATTTCCTTTAATGCATGCTGAATACGCAATGCATGATTTGCCGCCTCTAATTGGCCTTGCAACGGGAAATATTTCACATTAAAAAATAGCGTGATTTTAGCTCGCTTGCTCATTTGAGGTGTATGCTCTAGCTTCAGCAATTGAATCAAAAAAGCTGGAGTTTCCACCGTCTGTGGCATTTCATTAAGATATCGCTTGTAGCCATCGCCAAACTGTTCTTGAAGCCTTTGAGAAATTGCTTCTATAATGTGGCTGACCTCCATCATCGTTCCTCCTTTCGTACTTTGAAAATTGCTTCATTGCTTTTCATGTTCATCCCCTCCTTTAAGACATTGCTTTTAAAATGAATCTTTCACTATATAGGTGTTTGTATGGCAAGCTGCTACACCTAAAATGAATTCCTCACTATATAGGCATTTGTATGGCGAATCTTTAAAATGAATCTTTCATGATAAAGCCGCTTTCATGACAGATTAGTTTTTTGCAGTTAATATTGTTTTTTATTTTTAATTCAGCCCTTCTTAAATAGCTTTGCACAGAGCTACGTGTAATTTCTAAAATGTCCGCTACTTTCGCAAACGTCATATATTCAGCGCGGATGAGTATGAATACTTTACGCTCATTTTCTGTTAATCCTACTAGCGCTTCCTTTATAATACTTTGCATGCTATCTATTCGATTCTCCTCATTATTTAGCTGCTGTTGATCACTATCAGATGCAGTGAAATCACAATCAACGGATAAAAGAAATTGCTGCATCAAATAATGGTCCATTACATAACAATCCTTGCGAGTGGCTGCTCGATACTCAGCTGGATCATAGCCTGTTTCCATCCATTGAATCGCCTCCTTTACATCACGCTCCATGCTTGAACATCCGCCTATTTCCTGCAATTTTTTTAATGATTGCTTATATTCTTCAATTAAATCTGGAAAATATTTAACCATCTGCTTGCTCCTTTCTTTTCAAATCAATTACGCCTTTGGTAGTTGTCATCTCCTAAATCAAAATAAAAAGGACACTAATCGACTTGGTTACATAACCAAAATCAATTAGTGTCCGTCGGTTTTTCCGTAGGGACGATTATTTAATTTGTTGAATGCGGATTCGCTCTGCTCGTTCTACATCTAGTACGCGCCCATTTTTCCAAATGATTGTATCTTGTCCAAAATCTTTTGGTTTTAATGGTGTAATACATCCATCCTGTACAATATAAATACCATTTTCAAATACATTGATTTGTTGATTTTCTTTGCTCATTCTTAATCCTCCTTCGTTGTCTATTACCCGATATTAAAATTTCTATTTCAGCAACTATTATCACTACTATATCATTGCTAAAACAGAAATTCAAGCTAAAAATTTCTATTAAAGAAATTTATGGTTTCTAAAATAGAAACATGCTATAATGAAGTATGAAATCTCTGAAAGCGGTGAATGATGATGAATATCGGAAAGCGAATCGTTTCATTAAGAGAAAGCCGAGGATGGACACAAAGAGAGCTAGCAAGCCGAGTGAATCTTAATGTTAGCGTTATGAATAGAATTGAAGCAAATGAACGACCTGTCAAAGATAATGAATTATTGCAATTAGCAAACGTACTGGATGTTAGCACAGACTATCTTCTCGGGCGTTCTAGTTCGTCTACATTGACACAAGAGGAAAAGGATGAAGCTGAATTTCAAGCATTCGCTAATAATCCGACGCTGCAAAAATGGTATAAGGAATTGCCGAAGTCAAAGGAAGAGGATTTAGAAAAGCTACGCAAAATGTGGGAAATTTTAAAGGATCATGGAGAGCTTTAAAATGACCCTAATAATCAGTGGGGATTCCTGCTGATTTATCAATAATATGCCAAACCTCACTAGCAAAATGTGAGGTTTTATTATAAAATAAAATAGAACAAATGTTCTTAAAGGCATTTTAGGAGTTGTTTCAATGTACTATTATACACATCTTGAGGATTATATTACGCACTTTTATAAGCAGTTGGGCATTACAGATTTATCTTTATTAAGCTTTCAAGAAATCGCTACAAGATTAGGCATAAAAGTGTTTTATTGGTCAGAGTGTAGCCAGGCTTTATTTATCGAAGGGCGCGCTTATATTTTTCTTGAGGAAAACCTATCACCTGAAAAGGAATGGCAGGATTTTTGTCATGAACTATGTCATGTGCTGCTGCATAGTGGCAACCAATTTAACTTGCCTCCGCTTTTTCAAAAATATCAGGAATCAAAAGCAAATAATTTTATGTACCATGCGTGTATTCCTACTTTTTTATTAGAGCGAATGGAGCTGTATGACGTCACCAATAAAGAAATTGTCAAAATCCAGCAAAATTTTTGTGTAGAGCCAGAAGTTGCAAAAAATAGACTTATACAATTTTTAAATAATAAGCAAAACCAATTATACCGCTATCATCGTTAATTCAAATCCTTGATAAAATCCACATAGCTTTCGACATGCTCTATGGATTTTATCAAGGTAATCATTTATTCGTTTCATCCACAGGCACATAGCCAACTTTTTCAACTAACCCTTGCCCTTGTGGTGATAGTATCCACTCAATCAACTTCTCAGTATTGTCATTTGGTGCACCCGCCGTTATGGCATAAAATTCTGATGTAATCGGATATGTGTTATTGCAAATATTGTTCTTTGTAGGTTCAATTCCCTCGATTGCTAATAATTTAATTTGGTCATTTTGCACCATTTCCGTTGAATAATAGCGGAATGTATAGCCAAGTGCATTTTTGTAGTTTTTATATTGTGCGACCTCCTGAATAATACCACCCATCCCAGACACGATGTCCTCCTTTTCAGGCTCCATAATCGCTGTCTCTTCCATTAAACGTTGCAATGCTGTTTGAGAACCACTATCCTCTGGACGCTGGAAGGCACGAATTTTTGCATTTGCACCACCTACTTGTGACCAATTTGTAATCTCCCCTGCATAAATACCCCGAACCTGCTCTAATGTTAAGCTATCAATTGGATTGTTTTTATGAACAAAGAAGACGAATGCCTCTTTACCAATTGGCGTCATCTGTAAATCAATTTTTTTCTGCTCTGCCATTTTTAATTGACGCTCTGATGGCCCAGCAGCAAAAATCACATTCACTTTACGATTTATGACGTTGCTATAAGCATCAGGTGTTTTATTGACCATGACTGTCCCCCCAAAATAATCAGGATTTTCTGGATAGGTAGCCTCTACAAATGCTGCATATAATGGATACAGTGCCGTTGCACCATCGATTTTGGGCATTGTACCATTCAATGTTAATGTCGATTGCTCACCTAGCTGTACAACTTGATTGTCTTCAGTGAAAGGATGATAGGTCCATATATCAATCTCGCTATCTACTGTAGCTAGCTTGCTTTCATAATATGCTTGTCCTGCTAACACTGTTGGTATAGTCATAACTCCTAGCATAATAAGCGCTATCAATTGCTTACGCCTTTTCGTTGTGAAAAATTGTAAAACCCTTAATACAAGTAAAATATAAATAACAAAAACAATAGCGCCAAAAAACCATATGTAGTTTTGATGCAAAAACAGCAGTGCTACAAAGAACACTGGTGCTCCTAAAAACAAAAAACTAATGGTTAACAATATAATGCTCCCTATTTTCTCCATCATATAATCATCCCCCTTTTAACATAAACGATAGTAAACAAGAATTTGTTCCAAATTTTATCAAATTACCCAATGTGGTTCTTACAAGTATTTTTTAATTCTAGCACTTTTAAATGAAATGGATAAAATGTTAGAAAATGCTGGTTTGCTTATTTATGAGCATTTACCACCTGCTGCTATTCATCAGCAATTTTTTAGTAATTGCTCCGATTATTTATCAGCATTCGAAACATTTCATTTTGTTCATGCTGTTAAAAAATAAGTTATAGTAAAAAACGGGCTACCCGAAAAGATACTATCTTTTCAGACATGCCCGTTTTTTACTATCTTTAGTTAAACTTCACCATATGGTATTTCTTTTTACCACGGCGGATAATCGCAAAGGCGTCCTCTAAACGATCCTTTGCATCTACTGTGTATTCTAAGTCTGTTACTTTTTCACCGTTGATGCTGATGGCACCGTTTGTTACATCTTCACGCGCTTGACGCTTTGATGGTGAAACGCCCGCTTCCACAAGCAATTCCACAATGTTTTTATCTTCTTTTGGCATTTCAATAGAAGGGACATCTTTAAATGCATCCTTCATTTCTACTGCTGATAACGCTTTTAAGTCACCTGAGAATAGGGCTACTGTAATGCGCTGTGCTGCCTCTAATGCTTCTTGGCCATGAACTAAACGCGTCATTTCTTCCGCTAAAGTTTTTTGTGCTTTGCGTAAATGTGGCTCTTCCTGCACGCTTACTTCCAATGCTTCAATTTCCTCACGCGATAGGAATGTGAAGATTTTTAAGTATTTCACAACATCCGCATCGCCTGTGTTAATCCAAAATTGGTAGAACTCGTATGGGCTCGTTTTGTCCGCATCTAGCCATACAGCGCCACCTGCTGTTTTACCAAATTTTGTGCCATCTGCCTTCGTTACTAGCGGAATTGTAAAACCAAATGCTTTGGCATTATCATCATGTGTTTTACGAATAACTTCAAGACCTGTTGTAATATTGCCCCATTGATCAGAGCCACCAATTTGGATGCGCACATTATGGTTATCGTATAAATGATTAAAGTCAATACCTTGAATAATTGTGTACGTAAATTCTGTAAATGAAATACCCGTATCTAAACGAGAGGCAATCGTATCCTTTGCTAGCATGTAGTTGACATTGATAAGCTTCCCAAAATCACGTAAAAATTCGATTGTGCTCATTTTGCCAATCCAATCATGATTGTTGACAAGTTTCGCTGTGTTATCTGCGCTTGAATTAAAATCAAAAATACGCTCTAATTGCTTCTTAATGCCCTGTACGTTGCGGTCAATTTGCTCAACCGTTTGCAATTGACGCTCCTCTGAACGTCCAGATGGGTCACCTACCATCCCTGTTGCTCCACCAACTAATAAGATTGGCTTATGCCCTGCTTGCTGGAAGCGGCGCAGTGTTAATAGTGGCACGATATGCCCGATATGCATTGAATCAGCTGTTGGGTCTACGCCACAGTACAATGATACCGTTTGCTCATTTAACAGTTTTTCCATACCTTCTGCGTCTGTTTGTTGGTATAACAAACCGCGCCAATTTAAATCTTCAATTAGTTTGTTTGTCATGTTGTATCCTCCTATTTTTACGCATAGAAACAAAAAAGCCCCTACACGCAAGTTTATGCATGCAGGGACGCTATTTATCAAATAACGCGGTACCACCCAGCTTGAAGATTATGTATCTTCCTCTCAATCGTCTTAACGCGACGCAAACGTCCAAGCTCCAAGAACGTAATTCATGTTTACCATTATGACTAGCTTCCACCTACCGCTAGCTCTCTTGACAGGGAATGAAAACATTACTGCAATCTCTTCAATGCTTGAAAAACTATACAGACTATTTTACCTAAACTATGCCTATTGTCAATAACTATATTTTAGCTATCGAGAAAATGTGCTATAATCAAATACGCCTTGGCTAATTTTAATTTGAACTTTTATTCCCTATATTTGTCGGAGGCTTTATCATCATTTTTTTACTGATGATAAATGAATTCAAGGAGGCGTTACATTGAAAGAATGGTTAATGCAAATAAATAAAAAAATAGAGTCACTTACAAATATGAAATGGATGCGTGCATTCCGTATTACAGGTGGCGTTATTTGGAATCTATCATTATTATTGCTCATTATGTTAGTAACGTTCACAGTATTTGCTGGAGCGGTAGGGGCAGGCTATTTTGCATCACTTGTAAAAGATGAGCCACTACGCTCAAAAGAAAATATGCGAGAGCTCATTTTCAATTACGAGGAAACAAGCGAAATTTATTTTGCTGATAATATTTATATCGGGAAGCTGCGCACAGATTTAGAGCGTCGTGAAACATCTTTAAAGGATGTTTCACCCACTGTAATTGATGCGGTTCTTGCAACCGAGGATGAGTATTTCCGTGAGCATAATGGCATCGTACCAAAAGCGGTTTTACGTGGGCTGCTACAAGACTTTACAAACTCATCTACACAAACAGGTGGTTCCACATTAACACAGCAGCTTATCAAAAACCAAATATTAACAAATGAAGTGTCATATGAGCGTAAAGCGAAGGAAATTTTACTAGCATTGCGTCTTGAAAAATTTATGACAAAGCAAGAGATTTTAGAAGCATATTTAAATATTATCCCGTATGGTCGTAATTCATCTGGCCGCAATATTGCAGGAATTGAAACAGCAGCAGATGGCATATTCGGCATTAAAGCTTCACAGCTTAACTTACCACAAGCAGCTTATATTGCGGGAATTCCGCAGGCGCCATTTGCCCACACACCGTTTACACAACAAGGGCAATTAAAAACGGCACAAGCTTTGCAGCCAGGAATTGACCGTATGAAAACAGTGCTGTACCGAATGAAAGAAGCAGGCTATATTTCAGAAAGCGATTATCAAGAGGCGATTGCTTATGATATTACACAAGATTTTAGAGAGCCTGAAGCGCGCCCTGAGGACCGTTACCCATGGCTAACATATGAGCTTGAGAATCGCGCAAGAAAAATAATTGCAGAAATTTTAGCTGAACAGGATGGAATTGATCCGAAGCGTTTACAGGAAGAGAACCAATTGCTTGAAAAGTATACGATTTTAGCTGACCGTGACATACGTTCAAAGGGCTATCGCATTTATTCAACAATCAACCAACAAATGTATGATGCGATGAAAACAGCAGCTGAAAACTTCCAATATTACGGTCATACGTATACAACGACAGCCGTCGATAAAGAAACAGGTGAAGAAATTACAGTTGAAATGCCTGTACAAGTAGGTAGCATTGTTATAGAAAATAAAACAGGACGTATTTTGAGCTTTGTTGGTGGACGTGATTTTAATATCATAGAACTAAACCATGCAACACAAGCATATCGTCCAAATGGTTCAACAATGAAGCCCCTTTTAGCATACGGCCCAGCCATTGAATATGGCAAAATCGGTGCTGGTAGCCCTGTTGTCGATGTGAAATTTAAGCGTAGCTTTGATGGCTATAGCCCTAAAAACTACTTTGAAAATGAAGAAAGAGGGATTATGCCTGCACGTGAGGCATTGGCTCACTCTCAAAACTTAACGGCATTGCGCTTATATGATGATATATTATCAAATCGACCTGCCGAATATCTGGCTAAAATGGGCTTTTCTCGTTTAACTGAAGTCGATTATGTCAATTTAGCAACGGCAATTGGTGGTCTTACAAATGGGACAACGGTTGAGGAAAATACAAATGCCTTTGCAACATTAGCAAATGGTGGCCAATTTATCGATGCTTATATGATTGATAAAATTGTCGATTTAGATGGCAATATCATTTACCAGCATGAAATTGAGCCTACTGAAGTATTCTCACCTGAAACATCCTATATTGTGACAGATATGCTGCGTGATGTGCTTGACTATGGTACAGGTACACGAGCAAAAAGCACGTTGAAATTTTCATCTGATTTTGCAGCCAAAACAGGAACAACGAATGATTATAACGATGTTTGGCTAGTTGGCTATAACCCGAACATTTCATTAGGGGTATGGATGGGCTATGATCAGCCTCGTTCACTTAACACATTTAATAACACATATAATCAGCCAAGTACCCGTGTTAATTTACTTTGGGCAACTTTAATGAATACAATTTACGATATTGACCCTGAATTTGTTGGAACGAAAGAAAGATTTGAAAAGCCTGCAAATGTGGTAACTGCATCATTTTGTGGAATTTCAGGCTTAGCGCCTTCTAATGCTTGCTCCAGCGCAGGTCTTGTACGTTCAGATTTATTTAACCGCAATGTCTTTTTACCATCTCGTCCAGATGATAGCTTAATTTCTTCATCATCTGTTACGATTGACGGCAAATCTTATAGTGCGCTGCCTTCTACCCCTTCCGAATTTATTACGATGGGCGGTGTTGGCTTAAATCAAGAATTCGTTAAACGCATGCTCGGTTCTTTAGGCGGAGATCCAGCGAAGCTTTTACCTAACAATTCCTCCTTAAGTTCATCTGCCGTAACAGGCGCTGCGTTTGATGCGGATGAGGCTGCACCAGCAGCTGTTGTTGCTACACTTGAAGGAAATACATTAGTTTGGA
The DNA here is from genome assembly GCF_033880585.1 of Lysinibacillus louembei. Classification (NCBI taxonomy): domain Bacteria; kingdom Bacillati; phylum Bacillota; class Bacilli; order Caryophanales; family Bacillaceae; genus Lysinibacillus; species Lysinibacillus louembei. The sequence continues at coordinate 2,379,853 of NZ_CP137624.1, read as the reverse complement.
CGAAATCTGCTTCAAATGATGTGATCGGCTATCGAGTTTATTCAACAGATGGGCAGTTGATTGCGACAAATCGCTTTGAGCAAGGTCGTCGTGCTACGATCTCTATTGGTGCAAACTACTACGTAGTCGCTGTCGATATTACGGGTCGTCAATCTGCGCCTTCTAATACGATTGAAACTGCTGCTCCACCACCTGTTGAAGAGGAGCCAGTACCTGATGAAAATACAGAAACACCACCAGCAGAGGAGCAACCACCTGTTGAAGAGATAGAAGATCCAGCCGAATAACAATTTCTACTTTTAACAATACAAAAAAGGAAAAGCGAATTGACTCGCTTTTCCTTTTTTTAACTAACTAATACTTGTTGTAAAATGGCTACAGCCTTATCGATTTCTGCCTCACTTACCGTCAATGGTGGCAATAAGCGAATAACGTTTGGCCCCGCCTGTACAACGAGCAAGCCTGCCTGCTCTAATTGTGTCACATAGCTTGCGACATCATCTCCACCACAGTATAGCCCAAGCATTAAGCCTTTTCCTTGAATCGCAAATTTTTCATCCGTAAATGCTTGCTGTAGCTTTTGCTGCAAATAGGCTGATTTCTCTTGTACTCGCTGTAAAAATGCTTCATTAAAAACATGCTCAACAATCGTTTGTGCAACAGCGACCGCTAATGGATTACCACCAAATGTTGTACCATGTGTTCCCGCACTAAAGGTATCAAATAATTTTGCTGCGCCTAGTATCCCACCAATTGGGAAACCTCCACCTAACCCCTTTGCCATCGAAACAATATCAGGCTTTAATGCCGTTTGCTCAAAGGCAAAGCGCGTACCTGTGCGCCCAATTCCTGTTTGTACTTCATCTACAATTAATAAAATATCGTGCTCGTCACAAATTTTTTGGATAGTCTCCGCAAATTGCGGTGTAATAACATTGACGCCACCCTCCCCTTGAATCGGCTCTAGCATAATTGCCGCTACCGTATCATCAATTGCCGCTTCAAGTGCTGCTTCATTATTAAATGGCAATGTTGTAAATTGCTCAACTAATGGACCAAAGCCATTTCTCACCTTATCTTGCCCTGTCGCAGACATTGCGCCAAATGTACGCCCATGAAAGGATTGTTCGAAAACGATAATATGATGCTTGCCTGTATGTTTACGCGCCAATTTAATCGCTGCCTCATTCGCCTCTGCCCCACTATTACAGAAAAAAGCATAGGATAACGGCAAATCCTGCACTAATGATGCCGCTAGCTTTTCCTGCTCTGGGCTTTCAAACAAATTGCTCACATGCCATAGCTTCTCGCTTTGCTGCTGTAATGCTTGCACGATGGCTGGATGGGCATGACCGAGTGTGCAAACTGCAATACCGCTTGTAAAATCAATATAGCGTTTCCCCTGATTGTCGTGAACAATCGTTCCTTTGCCTTCCACAATATGGACAGGTCGTCTTGCATAATTTTGAAATAATGCGCTCATCTTGTTATCGTCTCCTTTAAATTGTGTGAGAATTGTGTGTGTGCCTGGCACTTATTTTTGTGCCGTCAAGCGTATCATCTACAATTTGAACAGCAGGAATGCCCGCCGCTAAACAAGCGAGCGCTCCTTGCACTTTTGGAATCATTCCACCGTAAATATGGCCTTCTGCAATCCATTCATTAATTGCTACTTCTGTTACTTCTGATTGGTACTCACCTTCAATACGAATACCTGAAACGTCTGTAACAAGTAGTAAGCTTTCCGCTTTTGTCGCTAAAGCAACCTCGCTTGCCACTGTATCTCCGTTAATATTTAATGCTTGCCCATTTCTCGCTGCACCGATACATGCAATAACAGGGACGATATTGGCTGTTAAGAGGGCATCTAACAGCTCTGTATTGACCTTTTTAATGTGTCCTACATAGCCGTATGTTGCCTCATCTAAAAAGGTGCTTGCTAGTAAATGACCGTCAAAGCCATTTAATCCAACCGCCTGTATCCCTGCCGCATTTAATTGCTGCACAAGAAATGGATTGACTTGCCCGATTAATGTTGTTTTCACCAAGTCGATTGCCTCAGCTGTTGTGACACGTATGCCATTAATGACATGTGATGCTACATTGTTCGTTGCTAATGTGCGATTAATGGCTGGGCCACCACCGTGTGTGATGATGACTTTGTAGCCCTCCTGCTGCAGTGCTAGTATTTTTTGAAAGAAAGCAGGGTTCAGCCCCTCTAATGTGCTTCCCCCTAATTTTATGACAATTTTACGAGCGATATGATGCGTTGATTTGGACGTAGTCATACGTTAAGTCACACCCCCATGCAAAGCCATGCCCATCTCCTTGACCTAAAGAAACATAAATTTTGACTTCATGCTGCTTTAAAATCGCAATCAACTGCTCCTCTGAGAAAGCGATTGGTTCACCATTTTCCACCATTGTGGCACCGCCAATTTGAATCGTAATTTTATCTGGATCAACAGTTGCCCCGCTGTAACCAACTGCTGCAATAATGCGTCCCCAGTTAGCATCACAGCCAAATACCGCCGTTTTGACAAGTGGCGAGCCTACGACCGATTTGGCAATTTTACGTGCTTCCGCATCATTCCATGCGCCTGCTACTTCCACCTCAATTAATTTTGTAGCCCCTTCCCCATCACGCGCAATCGATTTTGCTAAGTCCTCTGCTACAGCTTGTAATGCTGTGTAGAAATTTGCCCATTCAGGATGTACGGGCGTTAACGTTTCATTCCCCGCAAGGCCGTTTGCCATGACAACAACTAAATCGTTTGTTGATGTATCGCCATCTACTGTAATCGAGTTAAATGTACAATCCGTAATTTGGGATAATGCTTTTTGTAGCTCGCTTGATTCAATATTGGCATCTGTCGTAATAAAGCCGAGCATCGTCGCCATATTTGGCTCAATCATACCAGAGCCTTTCGCAGTGCCTGAAATAACAACTTCCTTGCCATCAATCGTTGTAACATAGGTTGTATTTTTCATGACAGTATCCGTTGTCAAAATCGCCTGAGCAAAATCAATGCTGCTCTCTAAATCATCATTCGGTATTAACATCTCAATGCCTTTTTTCACAGGCTCCATTTTCATGATTTCACCGATGACGCCTGTAGAAGCAACTCCTACTAAACTGGCATCAATATTTAATTTTTCCGCTGCTAGCTTCTGCATTTCATAGGCATCTGCTAGCCCTTGCTTGCCTGTGCATGCATTGGCATTACCTGAATTGACAAACATCGCCTGCATTTTTTTCGTTTCATAAACAACTTCCTTTGTTACTTTTAATGGAGCTGCCTGCACAGCGTTCGTCGTAAACACTGCTGCAACGCTTGCTGGCACCTCGCTAACTAGCAAGGCTAAATCCTTCTTCTTATGCTTTAAGCCACAGTGTACACCTGCTGCTGTAAAGCCTTTTGGCGATACGATATTTTTACCTGATAATTTTTTTAATTCAATAATAGCTGACATGTATTTTCCTCCTTAAATGAATAATGGCACCATTTGTAAGCCCATTGTTTGTGGTAAATTCATTTGTATATTCATATTTTGAATCGCTTGCCCTGCCGCACCTTTTACTAAATTATCAATAACGCCGACAATCGTTGCTCGATTTGTGCGCGCATCTAATTGCACATAAATATCGCAGTAATTAGAGCCTTTCACACGATTTGTACCGATGGAAGATGCCTCTTCAACTACACGTACGAATGGATGCTTGGCATATGTTGCTTGCAGGCAGTCAATCAATTGTTGCTGTGTCACATTAGGCTGCACAGCAGCATAGGATGTAGCTAAAATACCGCGCGTCATCGGCACTAAATGTGTATTGAATGAAATTTTTGTTTCCACATTGGCAAACATTGCAATCGCTTGCTCGATTTCTGGAATATGCTGATGCTTATTTATTTTATAAATGGAGAAGTTTTCATTTGCTTCACTAAAATGACTAGCCTGTGATGGCTTATTCCCTGCACCTGATATACCACTTTTTGCATCAATGACTAAAAAGCTTGGGTCAATTAAGTTATCTTTTATTAATGGCAAGATGGATAGTAAAACTGCTGTCGGATAACAGCCTGGATTGGCAATTAAATGCGCCTCTGCAATGTTGTGCTCATTCCATTCTGATAAACCGTAGACACTTTGCTCCACCGCCTCTTGTGGTGCAGGTGTTTTTTTATACCATTGCTCATAGCTTGCTAGATTTTTCAAACGAAAATCGCCTGATAAATCAATTAATTTAGGTCCTTTTTGTAGCAACGATGGCAATAGCCTGCTCGTTACCCCTGATGGAGTGCTTGCAAAAACGACATCTAAATGCTGTAATGCTTCATCGTCAATTTTTTGAAGTGGCCGATCCTCAATCCCCACTAAGTGAGAAAATTTCGCTGAAAAAACAGCACCTTCCTCTGATGAAGTGAATAATTCAATTTTCTCGACTTCTTGATGATTGTGTAAAAAGCGGATTAATTCAAGTCCTCCGTATCCTGTCGCACCGATAATTCCAACTTTCATGGCCGTCCCTCCAAAATATAAGATAGCATTAGTATAAATATGTATAATTATTTAGTCAACTGAATTTTTATTTATTTTACTGAAAATTATATCGATGAGTTGCATTAAACAGATTTCCTCAATTTTTAGGCAGCTGTCTTACGTCCTGTTAAGTCTTGATTGCTAACTTTTTGCCTCTACTCCCTTTTTCTTAAAATGTTTTGTATAATGGAAATTAGAATAATTAGGTGGTGTATAAATGGAGCATAAAAAAACCTTTTTCAGCACTGCAATGGAGACGCGGCATGGCACAGTATATGTTGAAGGTCCTGTACATCCTGAACAATTAGCTCGTTATGCCTTTCATGATGAGCTAGTTTCATTCCGAATTGCTGCGCAGCAACAACAGGCTTTAATTAAAATCGCCTCATTAGAGGAGGGACGCATCATTATCGTCCGAAACGAAGAGCTCATCGTCGGCTATGTGACATATTTATACCCTGATCCACTTGAGCGCTGGGCAGAGGACAAAATTGACAATATGATAGAGCTAGGTGCAATAGAGGTTATTCCAGCTTATCGCAGCACAGGGGTAGGAAAAAAGCTGCTTGAAATATCGTTTGCGGACGATGCAATGGAAGACTACCTTGTCATTACAACGGAATATTATTGGCATTGGGATTTGAAGGGCACGGGGCTAAATGTATGGGAATATCGCAAAATGATGGAACGTATGATGAGTTCTGTAGGCTTTGAACCTTTTACGACAGATGACCCAGAAATCACCTCTCACCCAGCAAACTGTCTAATGGGACGCGTTGGTAAACGTGTCGATGCAGAAACAATGGAGCGCTTTGACCGCTTACGTTTTAAAAGGCGCTTTATTTAGTCAATTACACTTTAACGTAATTGCAGGATTTCTACCGATTCAAGTTAAACTTTAAACAAAGGGGTTTAAAAAATGATTGTTGAAGAAATGATGCAAAGAAATGTGCATACATTGCTGCCTACAAATACAGTAGGAGAAGCTGCACATTTAATGCGTGAGCACGATATACGTCATATACCGATTGTCAATGTTGACAATGAAGTAATTGGAATTATAACAGAGCATGATGTGAAGTATGCGTTCCCTGATGATGTTGAAGAGCAAGAAAAAGCTACAATTAAAAATACACCTTTAAACAATATTATGGTTAAAAATCCGATTGTCGGCCACCCATTAGATTTAGTAGAGGAGGCAGCATTAACCCTTTATGAAGCAAAAATTAGCTGTCTACCAATCGTTTCTCGTAATCAATTAGTTGGTCTTATTACAACAACAGACCTTTTATATACGTATATCGAATTGACTGGAGCCCACAAACCGAGCTCTAAAATCGATATTCGCGTTTCTGATAAAGCTGGGGTACTGCATGATATTTCAAAAATATTTATGCACCATAAAGTCAATGTATTAAGCGTGCTCATCTACCCTGATACTGGAAACGAGGAAAACCGAATTGTAAGCGTCCGACTACAAATTATTAATCCATTAGCAATTATTCAAGATTTACGCAAAGCAGGCTTTGATGTTTTATGGCCAAATGTCCCAGGGATACAAATATGAAAAACGCACTTTTTGTTTATTCGCCTGATCAGCTCGGCTATAAGTTTTCGGACACACATCCGTTTAATCATAAACGGTTAATTTTAACAATGGATTTGCTAAAGGAAATTGGCGCTTTAAAAGATGAGGATATTATTCCAGCACGGCTCGCTACAGACGAGGAAATTGCACTGGCACATGATGAAAAATATATCGATATTGTGAAAAAGGCTGGACATGGTGAGCTTTCAGCTAAACAAGGTGAACGCTATGGCATCGGTACAGAGGATACTCCCATTTTCCCAAATATGCACGAGGCGAGCGCGCTGTTAGTTGGTGGTACACTACAAGCCGTCGATGCCGTATTGCAAGGAAAGGCACGTCATGCACTTAATTTAGGTGGCGGGCTACACCATGGCTTTTATGGACGAGCTTCAGGCTTCTGTATTTATAATGATAGCAGTATAGCGATTCGCTACATCCAAAAAAAATACGGCTTGCGTGTTTTATACGTTGATACGGATGCACATCATGGAGATGGCGTGCAATGGTCTTTTTACGATGACCCGAATGTATGCACATTGTCAATTCATGAAACAGGACGTTATTTATTCCCTGGCACAGGCAATGTAACAGAGCGTGGCAGCGGACAAGGCTACGGCACATCGTTTAATTTCCCAATGGATGCCTTTACAGAGGATGAAAGCTTCTTAACGATTTATGAACAAGCGATGCGTGCTGTGTTTGAGCATTTTAAACCAGATGTTGTGATTACGCAAAATGGTGCAGATGCCCATTATTTTGATCCGCTGACCCATTTATATGGCACGATGGAAATTTACAAGGAAATTCCAAGGCTCGCACATCAATTAGCACATGAATATTGCGACGGTAGATGGATTGGTGTCGGCGGTGGTGGCTATGATATTTGGCGTGTCGTACCACGCGCCTGGGCAATGCTTTGGACAGAAATGAATGATTTACCTTGCCCAACAGGTCCATTGCCAGAGAAGTGGCTTGCTCATTGGCAGCAAGAGGCCCCCGTTGAGTTAATACCAACATGGGAAGACCCAAAGCCTTTATACGAGCCAATTCCTCGCAAAACAGAAATAGAGGAAAAAAATGCACAAATGCTGCAAAAAGCATTACATATTTTGAATAAATAGAATGGCTGTAGGAAATATGAGTGTTTCCTACAGCTAATTTTAAGTAGTAATAATAAAAAAACTGGGACCGCTTTTTAAGCAGCCCCCTTCCCATGTTTACTATTTCGTTGATTGGCGGATTTCCAAATGATGTGGTAACACAACTGTTTGCTCCGCCACTTCTTCTTTATTCATAATTTTCGTTAGCAATCGCATCGCTACTGCACCGATATCATAAAGCGGCAAAGCAACGCTCGATAATTGTGGACGCACCATACGCGCAAGCTTCGAGTTTTCAAAGCTGATAACCTCAATATCGTTTGGTACATGTTTACCTGCATCCTGTGCAGCGTGAATAAGTCCTAGAGCTAATTCGTCACTCCCAGCAAAATATGCTGTCGGTGGTGCTGAAATTACTGCTAGCTCCTCATATGCTGAAATGCCATCATCATATGTGCTATCACCTGCTACGATAAGCTGCTCATCAAGTTCAATGTTAGCATCCTCTAGCACCTGCTTGTACGCTGCTAATTTATAGATTCCATTAATTGTATAATCTAATGGGCCTGATACAAACGCAATACGCTTATGACCATTTCCCACTAAAATACGCACTGCCTCATATGCTGCTTGATAGTAATCAATATTAACAGAGGCTGCTTCTTTTTTCTCATCAACAGAGCCTGCTAAGACGATTGGCACAGGTGAAGATTTAATCGCCTGCTGAATGCTGCTTGTGACATTATCGCTCATCATAACAACACCATCCACCTGCTTACCGAGCATCGTATCAAGCAACTCTAGCTCCTTATCCTCTTTTTGGTCAGAGTTCGATAAAATAATATTATAGCTATACATCGTTGCAATATCTTCAATACCGCGCGCTAATTCTGCATAGATCGTATTTGAAATATCAGGAATAATTACGCCTACCGTTGTTGTTTTTTTACTAGCTAATCCTCGCGCCACCGCATTTGGTCGATACTCTAATCGCTCAATTACTTCTAATACCTTCTTTCTAGTGGCAGGCTTGACATTCTGGTTGCCATTGACAACACGTGATACAGTGGCCATTGAAACATTGGCCTCACGCGCTACATCATAAATTGTTACTGTCACTATAATCGCCTCCAATCCTCTTATCTCAACTTTTCTTATACTTCATCATATATACTTTCATTTCCTTTTTCAATAAAAAACGTAAATCGACAAAAAAAAGCCTTAAAGCTTGGAAAATCAGCTTTCAAAGACCTCTTCAGCACAGTTGAAGGCTACCGAAAAATTTTCGATAGCCTCCTAAAATTAAGCCTTCACTTCATATTGCTTCATGAACTTCAACACTTCATCGTAGAATGCATCAAATGTTGGGATGTCCATTTGTTGTTGTTGGTCTGATAATGCGATCGATGGGTCTGGGTGAACCTCAGCCATTACGCCATCTGCACCGATGGCAATCGCTGCTTTCGCACATGGTAATAATAAATCGCGACGACCTGTTGAGTGCGTTACGTCAACCATTACAGGTAAGTGCGTTTCTTGTTTTAAAATCGGCACAGCTGAAATATCTAATGTATTACGTGTCGCTTTTTCGTATGTGCGAATACCGCGCTCACATAAAATGATATTTTCGTTCCCCTTTGACATAATGTACTCAGCTGCGTGAATGAACTCGTCGATTGTTGCAGCTAGTCCACGCTTTAATAGAACAGGCTTATTGATTGCCCCTGCTGCCTTTAACAATTCAAAGTTTTGCATATTGCGGGCGCCAATTTGAATGACATCAACATAATCAACTGCCACTTCTAAATCAGCAGGTGTTACGATTTCTGTAATAACCGCTAAACCATATTCATCCGATACTTGCTTTAAGATTTTTAAGCCCTCTAAGCCAAGCCCTTGGAAATCGTATGGAGATGTACGTGGCTTGTATGCACCACCACGAATTAGTTTTAAGCCTTTGTCGCGAATTGATGCCGCAACTTGTGCCACCTGCTCGTATGATTCAACCGCACATGGACCGAATACGAATGATGGGGCACCTGCTCCTACTAATTCATTATTAATATTAATAACTGTATCTTCTGACTTTTCTTTACGAGATACAAGTAATTCTTTTTTCTTCACTTCTTCTAATTGCTTTAATGCTGTTTTGAAAATTTGTTTAAAAATATAATCAACTGTCATTTGATTTAATGGACCGTTATTATGCTCTTTAATCAAATCTAGCATATGGCGCTCACGTAAAGGATCGTAACGATTCACACCTTGCTTTTCTTTAATCTTCCCTATCTCATTAACAATCTCTGCTCGCTCATTAATTAAGCGTAAAATCTCTAAGTTTAAGCCGTCAATTTGACCACGTAAACTTTCTAAATCGTGTTGACTCATTACTTATTTTCTCCTTCCTGAGTGTACATACTCTTTCAGAACGCTGAAATATATGATACATTTTTAATTAATAATACCATTATAGACAACTTATCTATAAATGTCACGCATTTTTAATTTAGCGCTTCAACTCGCTAAAGTTAATTGTAGTTATATCAAGGAAGGAAGCGATTACAAATGACTTCAAAGTTATTTGCTTTAGATATCGGCACACGCTCTGTCGTTGGCATTATTTTAGAAGAGCATGATCAGCATTTTCATGTCGCTGATATGGTCATACGAGAGCATAAAGAACGAGCAATGGTTGACGGTCAAATACATAACGTGCTGTACGTAGCAGAGCTCATCAACGAAATTAAACAGGCTTTAGAGGAAAAGCATGGCCCTTTAACAAAAGTAAGTGTTGCTGCGGCAGGGCGTGCTTTAAAAACCGAGCAAGCAAGCATTACAATTAATATTAAAAATCGACCTATTTTTACAGAGGAAGATATTAGCCGATTAGAATTACAGGCTGTTCAACAGGCACAGCAGCAATTGTTGCAACAAAAAGAGGATGCAAAGGCTAGCCACTACTACTGTGTTGGTTATTCTGTACTGTATTATAAATTGGACGATGAAGAAATTGGCAGCTTGTTGGACCAGCAAGGCGATGAGGCAACAATCGAAGTCATCGCAACGTTTTTACCTCGTGTTGTTGTAGAGTCGCTACTTGCAGCATTAAAACGTGCTGATTTAGAAATGGAAGCATTAACGCTAGAGCCGATTGCGGCGATTAATGTCTTAATTCCTTCTACAATGCGTCGCTTAAATGTTGCGCTCGTTGATATTGGGGCAGGTACATCAGATATTGCTATTACGGATAAAGGTACGATTATTGCATATGGTATGGTGCCAACAGCGGGAGATGAGATTACAGAGGCATTAAGCGATTATTATTTATTAGACTTCCCTGTTGCGGAAACTGCAAAAAGACAGCTGCACAAGGCTGATGGTGATATACGAATCCAAGATATTTTAGGCTTTGATCAATACTTACCACATGAGGAGGTATTACAAGCAATTTACCCATCCATTACTGCATTAGCAAATGCAATCGGGTCAGAAATTTTACGCTTAAACAATCAGCTTGCACCGAAAGCGGTAATGCTCGTTGGTGGCGGTAGCTTAACGCCTAATTTAACAGCGGAGCTTGGTAAAGTGTTACAATTACCTGAAAATCGCGTCGCTGTGCGCGGCATTGATGCGATTCAAAATTTAACGAAAGAGCCTTCTATTCCTGTCACGCCAGAGCTTGTTACACCGATTGGTATTGCCATTGCAGCGAAAAAAGCGCCGATTCAATATATGGCCATAACAGTAAACGAACAAGTTGTGCGCTTGTTTGAGTTAAAGGAAATGACGATTGCTGATGCCTTTTTAGCAGCCAACATTCGAGCGAAGCAGCTTTATGGTAAACCAGGACATGCGCTATCCATTACAGTAAACAATCAAGCGATTTTTATCGCTGGTGAGCATGGACAGCCTGCACAAATTTTATTAAATGGAGAACCAGCTTCCACGAAATCATCCATTAAAAATGGCGATACGATTACGCTTATTGAAGGTCAAAATGGACGTGATGCAACAGCGATTGTGCGAGACATTGTGGATGATGCGCTTTCAAAAAAGGTGACAATCAACGGTACACCTTATACGGTGGAGCCCAAAGTTTATGTAAATACGAAACTAGCAACGTTAGATCAAGCTTTACAGGATCGGGATATTGTCGATTTTCAAATTGTAGAAACGGTGGAGGATATTTTAAAGTATACGAATAATGTAGCATTGCTTGAGCAATTGCGCTCCTATGTTGTACATATAGATGGGCAGCCGCTCTATTTACCAACATTCTCTTCTGAATTATTGATAAATGGCAAGCTAAGCAAAATTCATTACCCTGTACAGGACGGTGACCGATTAGCCTTTACACAAAATTCTTTACCGACTGTCCAAACATTAGCTAATCATTTAGATTTATTATTGGAAGATCGCATCCTTGTGACATTCCAAGGTGAACGTATTGAGCTTGTGAAAGTAGTACGTGAAATGGTAATCAACGGCGCTACCCTATCTCCACAGGCTACCGTGCCGAATGGCGCTACAATTAAAGTGAATGCAGTCGACCACAGCCCTTGGATTTTCCAAGATGTATTCCGCTTTTCAAGCTGGCAGCTACCAGCTGAAGCAAAAGGCGGTTTTACCATCTTAAGAAATGGTGTGCCATCCTCTTTCGATGCAGAAATTTTCGGTGGCGATATGTTGGAAATTAAGTTTACGTAAAAAAGAGGCTTTTTAGAAAGTAGCAACTTTCCAAAAAGCCTCTTTATATTGAGAGGTGCCCATAAGACGCACTACGAAAAATGCATTAAATAGAAGATGGACGTGCGATTTCAGACATATTTTCAGCAGGCTCTTGTACCGCTGGCTCCACAATTGCTTCAATCATCTCATCAAGTGGCTCCTCACCCTCTGAAGAAACTGTACCATCGTCAAAAACTGTTGGTGCTTTTGCTGTTTTTGCTTTTACTTTATCAACTAAATTAGTTGATTGCTCTTTTAATTGGCTTGACAACTGTACCGTTTTTTCCTTCGCTGTTGAAGAAAGCTCTACACTGCGATCACGCAATGATACAGCTTGTGTTGCAACTGCTCCGCGTAAATCGCGTCCAGATTTTGGTGCCAATAGTAAGCCCGCTGCTGCGCCAACTATCCCTCCGACTAATGCACCAATAATAAAATCTTTCATATTTATAGTTTCCTCACCATAAATATCTTCATTTCTTGTTGTGTATACTTGTGGTAAGTTCGTTGTTTTTTGTTCTGTCATTGTCTATCCATCCTTTCATTATTTTTTGCGTTTAGCATTTACACCATCAACTGTATAAACTGTTGGATCATCTGGGTTTATCGTTTTACGCTTGCGCCATTTATCAGCAATCCCCATCATAACGCCGCTCCATTGAACAACTTGAGCAATCTGTTCTTCATTTTTTGTTACCTCTGAAGAAATGGAGCTTGTAATACGCTGAACAGATTCATTTAAGCCATTTACTGAATCGCCAACCCCTTTGACAGCATTGACAACTGTATTTAGCTTCTCTGCTTTTTCCGTAATATCATCCGCTAACGTATTCGTTTTTGTCAAAAGCGATGTCGTTTCACGCGTAATGCCTTCCATTTGTCCTTCAATACCTGCAACTGTTCCTGCAATATTGTTTAATGTTGTTTTTACTGAGAATAATGTCATACCGATACTTACACATAAAAATAAAAAACCGATTGCTGCGACTAATGCAGCGATATAAAGTACGACTACCATGAAAATTGACCTCCTATAGCTAGTTATAGTTCTGTTTCGACAAACATTTCAAAAAATCCTGCTTATCGAGCTAGACATTTTGCAATAATTGCTCAAATGCTGCTTGATATTTATTCACATCACCAGCACCCATAAACAATAATACGGCCCCTTCATGCTGTTTTAATTGCTCCACCGTATCTAATTGCAGCACTTTGCTACCTTCAACTAGCTGCGCTAATGCATCAATTGTTAATGCGCCTAGCTGCTCACGTGCAGAGCCAAAAATATCGCATAAATAAACGGCATCTGCGTCTTTCAAGCTATCTGCAAATTGCTGTAAAAATGTTTGTGTACGCGTAAATGTATGTGGTTGGAATACCGCAACGATTTCCTTTTCAGGATACTTTTGGCGCGCTGCTTGCAATGTTGCTGCGATTTCTGTTGGATGATGCGCATAATCATCCACTAGTACAGTATTCCCGATAATCGTTTCTGTAAAACGTCTTTTTACACCTGCATACGTGTCTAAGCGCCCTTGAATAACCTCCGTCGGTATCCCTTCGTAATGGCACAGTGAAATGACTGCTAAAGCATTTAATACCGCATGATCACCGTACTGCGGAATAAAGAATTTTGAGTAAAATTCATTGCGCACATAGACATCAAACTCTGTGCCTTTCGTTGTTTTCACTACATTGCGTGCTGCAAAATCATTCTCTGCATCAAAGCCATAATAAACAACAGGAACTTGCGCTTGAATACGCTGTAATTGCTCATCATCACCACAAGCAATAATCGCCTTTTTCACTTGCATCGCCAACGATTGGAAAGCATCAAATACATCTTCAACGCTTGTAAAATAATCTGGATGGTCAAAATCGATATTTGTCATTACAGCATAGTCTGGATTGTATGCTAAAAAATGCCGACGATACTCACACGCCTCCATAACGAAATATTGCGCATTTTCCGTTCCTGCTCCCGTACCGTCTCCAATTAAGAAAGATGTTGGCATATAGCCACCAACAACATGGCTCATTAAGCCTGTCGTAGAAGTTTTTCCGTGTGAGCCGGTGATAGCAATAGACGTATAACGATTGCTATAATCACCTAAAAACTTATGATAACGAATTACTTCTACACCCATCTCACGCGCACGAATTAGTTCTGGGTGATCATCTGGAAAGGCATTTCCTGCAATAACGGTCATCCCTTGTTCAATATTGTCTGCATTAAATGGTAAGATAGTAATTCCTCTATCACGTAATGGTTTTTCAGTAAAATAATAATTTTCTACATCTGAACCTTGAACTTGCTCACCTGAATCAAAAAGAATTTGCGCTAATGGACTCATACCAGAGCCCTTAATACCTGTAAAATGATAACGTGTCATGTTGAAACCTCCTAGGATACATAGATCCTGTTTAAAATTAAAGAAAATTCATCGTCATTCAGCACGAGCTGCTGTTTTTCGCAAAGGTGCTGTAAATCTTCACCTTTATCGGCGTATTCAGTAATTCTACTGTAGTGCACAATAATGAACCTTCAGCTCCACCCTACAGTGTTAGTGAATTGAGATAAAAAATACTAATTTATTATAGCACTAAATATGTAGAACAATAAATGAACGACTATTCTAACTTCTCTACTGTTGGAAGCTGTCTAAACTGCAGTTTAGACAGCTAATTTATATTTTTATACTTATTTGTGTGTCCAGTATCATTATAAATTTTCTAAATCTGATTCTGTAATTAATGACTCACGCGGCTTACTCCCTCGTTGCTCAGACACAAATCCGTGCCCTTCTAGCATCTCTACTAGCCTTGCTGCACGATTGTAGCCGATATGATACTTGCGCTGAATCGACGATGTAGAAACTGTTCCTTGCTCATAAACAAATCGACATACTTCCTCGAAAAGCTCATCTTGTGCTTCTATTGTTTCAACTTTTTTCAATAATTCTTCTTGCTCGAAAATATAATCTGGTTGTCCTTGGCTGCGCACGTAGCGAATGACTTCTTCAATTTCGTCATCCGTTACGAATGTTCCTTGAATACGCTGTGGCGCTGACATGCCATTTCCTAAATACAGCATATCCCCTCGCCCAAGCAAGCGCTCTGCGCCTTGAATATCAAGAATCGTACGTGAGTCGATTTGTGATGATACCGCAAAGGCAATACGCGTTGGGATATTCGCTTTAATTAAGCCTGTAATGACATCAACTGAAGGACGCTGTGTTGCGACAATTAAGTGAATACCACAAGCACGTGCCTTTTGCGCAATTCGGCAAATTGCATCCTCTACATCGGTAGGTGCCATCATCATCAAATCGGCTAACTCATCAATGACAATTAATAAATATGGAAGCTTCTGCGCATATTGTCCATTTGCCTCTGCTATCGCATTAAAACGTGTAATATCACGCACTTCAGCATGCATAAATAGCTGATAACGACGCTCCATTTCCTCTACCGCCCATTTCAAGGCTGCTGCTGCTGCTTTTACATCTGTAATAACAGGGCTCACTAAATGCGGGATATGATTAAATGGTGCAAGCTCTACCATTTTTGGGTCAATTAACATCAGCTTTAATTCATTTGGATCAGCCTTATATAATAGACTAACCAAAATGGAGTTAATACAAACAGATTTTCCTGACCCTGTTGCACCAGCAATTAAACCATGCGGCATTTTTCGCAAATCTAATGTTACAGGCTTCCCTGTTAAATCTAAGCCAAGCGCTGCCTCCATAGGTGAGTCGGAATCTTTAAAAACAGGGCTATTTGTAACTTCTGACAAGCGGACAGCGCGAGAAATTAAATTAGGTATTTCAATACCAATTGTGCGCTTACCAGGAATCGGCGCTTGAATTCGAATATCCTTTGCGGCCAATGCAAGCTTTAAATCGTCTGCTAAATTGCGAATTTTGCTCACTTTTGTCCCTTGACCGATTGTAATTTCAAATTGTGTAACCGCAGGTCCTTGCATAATCGATTCCACCTGTGCAGCTACTTGATGATAAGAAAGTGCCTCTACTAATGCTTCTGCCTGCTGCTCCATCCAATCATAGTCTTCCGTTTTTTGCTCAGGCGGTGCTAAAAATGTTGTTGAAGGCTTTTCATAATGCGGCTTTGACGCTATTCCAGTGACAGGCTCTGCTTGTAGGGTTTTTGGCACTTCTTGCGGCGCTATATTTTCTCGTTCCAATTCAACAGGTTGCTCGATTATTTGTAGCTGCTCCTGTAATTCCTCTTGTTGTGCAGGCTGTTCTTTTATAGTTTTTACGTCTTGCTGCTGTAAATGCTGTTTGACAAATTCCTTTGCAAGCTGTTTTTGCTTATCGGATTTTAACATTAGCACATTAAATGGCAAGCGGCTTCCTGACGTTACTTCCTTTTGTGGTGCTTGCTCTACATGCAATTGACCGATATGAATTGTGGAGTTTTCAATCGTTAAGTTCTCCACCTTTAATTCGTTTAACAAATCAAACTCTTCTTGCTCTTCCATAATGGGCGGTTGCTCTATATCCTTATACTCAGATGTATTCACCTCCACTGGTTGTGGTGCTTGACCATCCTCGAATAATTCAATTGTTGCTAAAGAAGGCTGCTCAATTGTTGCAGCTACCTCCTGTTGTTGCTCTAGCACAGGCATTTCTTCCTGAGCAATAAATTGCTCGATTTCTTCCACTCTCACCTGCTCTTTTTTCGGTAGCAATTGCTCAATCGGCTTCGGTTTTCCAAATCCATATACTGGCGATGGCACATCTGTTGGAATGAAGCGTCTGCGATTTTGCAAAGGGTTGACTGTTGTTTGCTTTGGCTCATTTTTAGCATGCGCTTTCGTTGGCATTAAAAAATCTTTTTCTTCCCTTGTTGAATGATTGCGATGTTCCTGTGGCTGGCTTTTATAAATATTCGTTTGCCCTTTGCTCTTTTTTCTACGTGCTAGTAGCTCTCGAATACCTGACACTTCTACATCGTAAACCTCAGGCTCTCCTTGTAAATACTTTGGCAGCTCAAATGTTGAGTTATTGGTTTCCACACGATTCGTTTGCTGCTGCGGCTGTGGCGTTGACTTTTTTTCTATTACCTCTTCATCTGCAATAAGCGGAAATCGAAAGGCTGCTTTTTTCGCTTGCTGTGGCTGCTCATATTGCTCGTATTGCCCATTTTCTTGCTCATACGCATCATACTCTTCATCTGTATATAAAATTTTATTCATTTGTTTTTTAAACCAGTTCATATGCTCACTCTCTTCTTTAAAACCTCATTATTTTTAGAACATCAATTACGCCTTGGCGTAATTGCATCGCTCCACCTGTAGAGATGGGCATTTTCTATTGAATTCTGATAAAATTTCTTGTATCTAATATTTTGCAAATGCACTAAGAATAATAAAAGCATACCATATTTTACGGCTTTGAGGCAGTGATTACACAGTGGAAATGGGGAAATTTAAGAAAAAAGATGACGTTAGCTATTTGCTAAAGTCATCTCATCATTTCTCTACACCTTATTATTTTAGCGCGTCGGAATTTCAAACGCTGAGCCGACCTCAGCATCCTCCGCTAATACTAAAATTCCTTTTTCTGATGGCGCATTTGGAATTTCTAGCTCGCGTGCTGAGCATAGCATACCGAATGAATCAACGCCGCGCAAATTCCCTTCTTTAATTAATAAACCTGAAGGCATCACTGCACCGATTTTTGCGACAACTACTTTTTGACCTGCATCTACATTTGGTGCACCGCAAACGATTTGCAATGTTTCCTCACCAACATTCACCTTACAAATGCTCAGCTTATCGGCATTTGGATGCTTTTCCTTCGCCTCTACGTAGCCAATGACAAATTTCGGTGAAAAATCAACATCTAATGATAGTGTCACATTGTTCGCTATTAATGCCGATTCGATTTTTTCAATAAGCTCTGGTGTTAGCTCAACGATACCCTGTGCTGTTAGCTCGATATATTTGCTTGCATTGAATAAGTTGAATGCCTTTACCTCGCCAGTTGCTTCTTCTTTTAATAAAGCAACATCGCCTTGCTTGTCCACTACTGTTTTTACGATATTTTCCGTTGCTAATTGTACTAAAAGCACATCACCAACATGCTCTTTATTGTATGCTACGTTCATTGTTTCTCTTACTCCTTTTTCACTTTGTTTTTTGCCAGAATAAAAATCGGCTCTAAATTGCCTTCATCATAAATAAATGATAAAGATGTGATTGGCACTGCGCCAATTGAGAAGAAATGCATCGTCATCTGCGCTAGTACATCATACCCTACTTCGTTGCGAATATCACCTATTATTAGCACATCTTGATGCGGTACAGAAACCGTCATGTCGCCTTCGATTTGCGCTGCCATTTCCTGCAAAAATTGCTCATTTAAAATACGGCTCGCATCATAGCCGTCATTATGATTGAGGAAATAAAATAAATTGCCTGATACCTCATCCTTTTTCGTTGCTGTTGGCAATTTTTTGACTGAGAAACGAGCAACTTCCCGTATCTGCTCTGCTGTCACACCAAGCTTTTCAAGCATTGTCTCATCAATTAAACGATATGTTGTACCTAAATCCAAGGCATAGAAAATACGCGTTTCTGCCGTATGCTCTGTCGTTACAAAGGCATGCCCCTCCTTTGATACCTTCGGAAACGAGCCGGAACGAATAATTGGGTAAACAGCAGACAATTGCCTAAAGCCCACCTCTTGCTCCTGTAGCATCGCTGCAAATGTATGCTCAATCGTATAAACGACCTCATCAATCGCCGCTTGCTTTTTCGTCGTATATTTCGCCGCAATTTCAGCTATTGAAATATCCATACCGCGCTGTAATGTTTTATGCTCTAAGCGCACTTTATCGGTTTCTTGATCATAAGACCAGTTAAAAAGCTCCTCGCCAAGTTTTTGTTTGAGTGCTTCTACAAGTTCTGGAGATTTCACATTTGTCACTCCCTTTATATTGATTATAACAAAAAAGAGCGCCCTTCTGTAATAGTGGACGCTTTACAAATATTATTTGACAATATTAACAGAACGAACAATTTGCATCATTGTGTTGAGCTTATCTTCAATTTTGCGATCTTCAGAAATCGTTGTCATTTTAATACCACCGATGCTGACAATTAATTCATAATGCTTGTCATCCTCATGTTGAACAACCGCTGAAAAGCCAAATTCCTCATCTGACTCCATTTCCTGAGACTTCACTACATTTTTTGTTTGATCAGCCATTAAATTATCATAATGCAGCTTGCTATCCTCTTGTTCATTCGTATTGACAAATAATATATAAGAATCTTTATCTTTCGTTAAAATATAGTTCATTTCGTTTGCACCTTGCTCTACTGTATAAGACTTCGGTACAAATACTTCAATTGAACCTATTGTTGTGTTAGGTACTTCAGCGCCTTCTTGGAAAATGGTTTCAGCGCTTGCTACCCCAACTTCAATTTGCTCCTGCACTGACTTACCGCAGCCTGCTAGTGAAAAGGCAAGCGCCGTAATTGCAAGGCCATGAAGCCATTTGCGTTTCATAAAAATTCCCCCACTTTCTACTACAGCATACATTTTAAAATATTAGAGGTACTTGTGCAACTACATTGCTTATTTGTTATTCAAATATAAAACTTGTCCAACGAGTAATGTCACGATATGCTCAAACATTTGCTGACGATTAATGAGACCATTTGTAAAAATACCAATTGCCCCTTCATTGTGGCGTGTGTTTTCTTTCTGTGCAAAAGCGTCCATTACAGGACCTAGCTCTTGCCCTGCATGTACTTCGTTTGCTACTTCATTAGGTAACATAAATTGCGCGCCTGCACTGCTAATTACCGTGCCATCTCTTAACGCAATTGCACCCCAATTACAGCAATATAATGTATCCTCAAGCTGATGAACGCCACCCTCTAAGCCAAAGCCCCAATCTGCTTCTGTCTGTTGTAATGTATTTTTTGCACGGTTGATTGCTCCTTGTCTCGTTTCCTCTGTCGACATCGGCTGTGCTGCTACACCTGACTCCACATTGATATGAATAAAATTCGCTTCTGGAAAATATGTACGCACTACTTTTTCCACTGCGCTTGTTTTTGCTTTATTTTGTGTACCAATTGCTACTAACATATTTTTCATCTCCTACCGTCCTAAAAGTGGACGTTTTTTTACTTAAAGGATGCTTATCTGCGTTTTTTTATAATTTATCTGCGAATTCCTTGAAGATATCTGCGTTTTTTCATGATTTATCTGCGAATTTCTTTGCGCTTCATAAAAAAAGGAGTGTCGGTTACCCGATACCCCCCATTTTTTATACGTTTGCTTTAATCGTTTCAAGCGTTGTGCGATCAGCTGATTTCACAAGCTTCACTAATAACTCCTTCGCTGCTGCATAATCATCAACGTGAATAATTGAGGATGATGTATGAATATAACGTGAGCAAATACCGATTACCGCTGAAGGTACACCATTTAATTGTGTATGCACTTTCCCAGCATCTGTACCACCTGGTGAAACAAAATATTGATACGGGATGCTGTTAGATTCAGCTGTATCTAGAACAAATTCACGCATACCGCGATGTGTTACCATCGTGCCATCCAAAATACGCAACAATGCTCCTTGCCCTAATTGACCGAATTGTGATTTATCACCAGATGTATCATTTGCTGGTGATGCATCTAATGCGAAAAATAAATCCGGCTTAATCATATTTGCTGAAACACCAGCACCACGTAAGCCAACCTCTTCCATGACATTCGCACCTGAATATAAGTGGTTTGTTAGCTGCTCGTCTTTTAATTCTTTTAATAGCTCAATCGCTAAACCACAGCCATAGCGATTATCCCAAGCTTTCGCCATAATTTTTTTCGGATTTGCCATCGGTGTAAACGGACATACAGGTATGATGGATTGCCCTGGACGAACGCCCATTGCCTCCGCATCTGCCTTTGAGTCTGCTCCAATATCAATTAGCATATTTTTTATATCCATTGGCTTTGCACGCTCTGCATCGGTTAATAAATGTGGCGGTATTGAAGCGATAACACCTGGAATTTCGCGCTCCTTCGCATACAACGTCACACGCTGTGCAAGCATTACTTGATTCCACCAGCCACCCAATGTTTGGAAGCGAATCATGCCATTGTCTGTAATCGATGTCACCATAAAGGCGACTTCATCCATATGGCCTGCTACTAAAATTTTCGGCGCATCTGCTTGTGCTGATTTACGTACACCGAAAATTCCTCCTAAATTATCCTGAATAACCTCATCCGCATACTTCTCTAACTCGCTGCGCATAAAACTGCGCACCGCACGTTCATTACCCGGCGCTCCCGGTAGCTCTGTTAATGTTTTAAAAAGCTCCATTGTTTCTTGATTCACTTTTATAACACTCCCCTTGTTCAATTACATTCCTATTATAACATAGTTAAAAAGTATTTCGCCCTTCGAATTTTCTATTTTTTACATGCCACATTATGTATGGTAAAGTTAGACATAAGGAGGGAAGAAAAATGAAATTGAGAGATTTTGTTTTAGGGGTAGCAACGGGCTTAGCAGCAGCTATTATTATTAAAGAGGTTAGCGAACGCGTTGATCCTTACTTATCAGCAGACACAGTATTACAACAAATTAAGGCAGAGTTCAAAAAAGAAGCGCCGATTGATGGCTCATGGGTGTTTATGAAAGTAGAAGAATTTAGCAATGGCTTTACAACAACTCCTGTTTATCGTGGCGGCATTTCACGTATGATGAATGGCGAAATGGAATCATTCGAATTCGCAGCAGACGCTCGCTCAGGTGCAGTGTTGGAGCTGACGAAGCTGTAAATAGAATTTTTTAGAAAGATACCAGCGATTTTCAAAAATCACAAGAAACTGCTTTGCTTTTGGCGAAGCAGTTTTTATTTAAGAGGTGTAAATATTGCAATATACAATTTATAACGAGCATATATAATAGAGTTTTTGTGATGATTTAGTCAAGTTAGTGAATGATAATTTTCCGATAGAATGCCGAAAGTTGCTGATAGAATCACAAAACTTACCGATAGACCTAAAAAAGAGCTAGCTTGTTATCATTTCCAGCTAGCTCTCTCCATATATTCTCCTGTATGTATATCAAATATATATTGTCCTTGCTCTGTATAAATAAAGTATGCTTTGTGATGTCCCTTTGGTGCATTACTAGTCTCTAAACGAGCCGCTTGACCTGTTTCTTGCTCAATTTTTTGCGTGGCTTTCTCATATGTATAAGCAGGCAAATCACTATAAACAATCACACTAGCTGTCAAAATACAGAACAGATAGATGATCATTATAAGTGTTGGGGATTTTACAGGCTTCCAAAGCAATCGAATGAATAAAACAATACTAATCAACAAGCTAGGTAGCCATCCATTTGTTGAGGCAGGAATGAAAGCATACTGTTTACCAATAAAAAATAATCCTATCGAAAGGAAAATATGAATGGCACATAGCATCAGCAATATGATTTTTTTCATTGCGTCCTCTCCCTACCATTCCAGTGCTTTTTGTATCGCCCATGCTTGATATGCATGAATTACCTTTGTACTAGCAACAGAAGGCTCCAGCCATACAAGGACATGCCCTTTTTCTAAAGGCTCCCCTACCAACTGCTTTTTCTCGCATATATAAAAATGTCCTTCATTCAGATAATACACTGCATTGTTACATGAATAAAAATATTGCTGTGCATAGCCTAAATAGTGAATCGGCTCAATTGCCATGCCCATTTCTTCTAATGCTTCTCGCTTTAAACACATGACATGATTTTCGCCCTCTTCTATGCCACCACCAGGTAGGAAATAATCCGCTCCATTTATTAAAATCAACGCTATTTTTTCTTTTGATTCATCGAATATAATGGCGTATGCAGCATCTCTTTTTACATATGTGTTTTTCTTTTGTCCAAATACAGGTACAGTCATTAACTCCCCCCTTTAATAACAATAGCTGTTCAGAAAGTGAATTTTTGATTAAAATTGTGCTCCTGCGGTGGTCACAATAGAGCTTTTCTGCGACGAGTAATCGCAGGAGCAAATGGTTTTAACTGCGACGAGTAATCGCAGGAGCAAATGGTTTTAACTGCGACGAGTAATCGCAGGAGCAAATTGTCACCATCCTCGTCGCAAAGGGAGCGTCCCAAAATGACTTTTCGGACGCTCCCTCACTATTACTTAAACTGAATAACTGCCTCGTTGCTGCGCTTTAAGCTATCAACAACTTCCTTGCCTGTCACATCCCATTGAATCATGCGGTAATAGGCATCATGATAGAAAATAAATTTATAACCATTTTCCAATGCTTCCTTCATCAGCTTTTCCTTGGCAAAAACGCTTGTCATTGGATAATCATCGTAAGCTAACACCCATAGCGGATTTTGATGGGCATGTGTTGGCATAATATCTGCCATATGTAACAAGACCTCACCATTTTGCTCTAAGCGAATGACCGCATGCCCGTCGCTATGACCACCTGTATGTACCATCTTCAAGCCAGGTACGATTTCTAGCTCACCCTCAAACGTTTTCACTAGATGCTGTACAGGCTCCCAATTTTCCTTCCAGTATGTGTTGCGTGAACGGATATTTGGGTTGCGCATTTCATTCCATTCGATTTGCGTCGTGTAAATCGTTGCATTTGGAAAGACGGGTACGAGCTTGTCACCTTCCCAGCGCGTTAAGCCACCTGCATGGTCGAAATGCAAATGCGTCATTAAAATCGCATCGATATTTTCAGGCTTCAGGCCAAGCTCAGCTAAGCTTGCTTCAATGTTCGACTCCTCTGATACACCGAAATTGCGCAGCTGCTTTTCTGTGAGCTTTCCTGCGCCCACACCTGTATCAATTAAATAATTTTTTCCAGCATATTGAATTAAAATTGGCTCACATGCCAATTCAATTTGGTTTAAGTCATTGACAGGGTATTTGCGTGACCATAGCGCCTTCGGTACAACACCGAACATCGCTCCCCCATCTAGCGCAGTTACCCCACCATTTAACCAAAAAAGCGTCATTTCATGAAATACATAGTTATCCATCCATTTCTCCCCCTATTACTTAAATTGGCACTCTAAGCGATAAATCGGCTGCCCTTTTGCTGAAAATTTCTCCTCATACTCTGTCATCACATTATCCTTTGGCATATTAGCATGTAAGTCAAGAGATACATAGTTTAATGCCATTCCATAGGCGTTCATGCTCACTAAAGAGTATTCAAATAAACCTCGATTATCCGTTTTAAAATGAATTTCGCCTTGATCCATTAACACGCTTTCATAGATAGATAAAAACCCTTCATGTGTTAAACGGCGCTTCGCATGGCGCGCTTTTGGCCATGGATCAGAGAAGTTCAAATAAACGCGACTGACATCGCCCTTTGCGAAATATTCTTGTAATTTTGCTCCATTTACTTTTAAAAGGCGCAAATTAGCTGGCTTATTAGCTTCTACAATACGCTCTAGCGCACTGACAATTACGCTATCATATAGCTCAATACCAATATAATTAATATCAGGATTTTGTAATGCCATTCCTAAAACGAACTGACCTTTTCCTGTGCCAACCTCAATATGGATAGGATGATCATTCCCAAATACAGTTGCCCAATTTCCTTTACATTGCTCAGGGTTTGGCAGAATCACATCTGGATGCTCATTAATAAATTCCTCTGCCCATGGTTTATTTCTTAATCTCACTTACTTTTCCTCATTTCTTTTTTACATCTTTTTAGTATAACTGATTCACTATTTTTTTGTCGCATACCAGCTTAAAGGATTCACATAAAATGTTAGCCCTTCCTTTGACTTTGCCAATATTTCTCCATCTGCATGGCAAAGCAGCTCTGCATTATGTGTCAATTGAAATTTTTGTCCTGTTAGCTGTGTTACTTCTTTTAAATGAACATGCATACCAGGAAATATCGTCATAAACAAAAATAGTAATTTTATTGCCGATAGATTATGTACAACAATCACTTCAAGCATTTGATCATCCGTTTTAGAGGATGGTGAGAGCTTCATACCACCGCCGAAATATGGCTGGTTGCACACTGTTGCAAACCAAACATCATGAAAAACATGCTGCTCTCCATTCTTCATCACCGTTAACTCAAATGGTTTAAAAACAAACAATTGTTTAATTAAATAGTAAATGTAGCTTAGTTTGCCAAGTCCTAATTTACCTAAAACTCTTTTCAATGCAGAATCATTGGCAGCCTTGGCGACAGCTGCATCAAAGCCGATGCCACAGTTATTCATAAAAGCATGCTGTCCTTGCAATGTGACCATACCACAGTCTTGCTGCTTTCTCGTAGGTTGCTGTATAAATTGAAGCAGCTCTTCTACCGAATGAAATGTATCATATGTACGTGCATAATCATTGCCTGAGCCGCCAGCCATCACACCGATTGTTACCCATTCGTTCGCAAGCACACCGTTTATTACTTCATGTATCGTTCCATCTCCTCCAATGATCACGATACATGCTGGTCGACTCTGTTCCTCTGCCTCCTGCGCAATCTGCTTAGCAATTTGAAACCCATGACCTCTATACTCTGTTATGTGTAGTATATAAGGAATTTCTAATAGGGACTGCCAGCTTTTCCAGCGTTTCATCCCCCTGCCGCTGCCTGCATGTTCATTCAAAATAATATGCAGCTGCATCATTCGTCATCCTTTTTCTGCTCGCTCCATATATCTCGATGGAACGATGTCGTTTGACCAATTGCTAAAATGGATTGAGCTGCTCGAATTTGCATATGCTTCATTGGCGAAACAGTGCGTTTCATTTGTTGAAGCCATTCTGCGTAGTTGCGCTTATCAACAAATTGCACGCCATAAACAGAGCCTGGATAATCAAAATAGCCATTGCGCGATAGCAGTACTTTGCGAACCGGCATTTCAACCTCTGCCTGTTCAAATAGCTGCTTCACTAATGTTTCCATTCGGTTCAAACGAATAAATGGATTCAGCGTCTTTTTATCTTGTTTCCCTACTTTTTTTAACCAAAAACGTTCACTGCTCCCAACATAAACAGCTTGACTTTCTTCCTCCACCACTGTAATGCAAATACATTCAACAGGTGTAATGATAATGACCTCTAATTCAATTGGTGCCTTTTTCACTCGCAAAATCGGGTAATAAAGCAGCAAGTAATTATCAGGTAAGTCCTGCAATAGTGTACGTAGCAATGTGTCACGCATATATTTTGGATCGACATATGATTTTTCACGCAGTGTAGAGCTCGCCCATTTCATTTGAAAATGGAAAAATTGATCCATAAACATGCGCTTGAGCTCCTCTAAGCTTTGCGGATTATACACGATATTGGGCTCGAAAAATAGCGTCGTTTCCTCATCGAGAATTTCTTCATCTTCCTCTGCCTCATCTTCCACAAGCACTTCTACTTCTTGCTTTTTTGATGGAAATATTTTTTTCAAGAAGGAAAACCTCGGCTTTGCTACTTCAACGATATCATCCGTTGTATCAACATGCTCCCATTGCTGGTTCAGTTCACCGCCCGTTTCCCATTGATGCTTAATGCGCTCCCACTGCACCTTCTTCAATCGGACAAATTGTGTAGGATAGCGTGTGAAGTCAATCTCATAGCGAGATATATAGTCCTGTATTTTTATTAATTGTGCCATGATCTAACACTCTCCATCTACTAGCTTCATACTTTCTATTGTACATGAATTATGTGTAAAAAAATATACAATTGAAAGTTACATACCGCCAAAATATATGACACGCCACCTTACTTTCGATACAAAATGAAAAGCACAGGCACCCTAAACTGAGCTGCCTGTGCTTTATTACAATTAAATTGTAATCGCTGCTGGAATTTTCGTTTCAAATTGTGCTTGCAATTTGCGTGTCCATTCACCTACTTGAGCGCCGTTAATTTGCTTGCCATCAATTTCAATTACTGGTGTAACTTCTGATGTCGTTGATGCAACAATGACTTCGTCCATTGCAAGCAATTGTTCTTTCGTTATTGGCTGCTCCTTTACTGGCAGACCGATTTCCGCCGCACATGTTAAAATTGCTTCACGTGTAATACCTTTTAAAATGAGGTTATTTGCTGGATGTGTATATAAAACGCCATCCTTCACACCGAAAACATTCGTTGATGAGCCTTCTGTAATTGTTTCACCACGATGTAAAATTGCTTCATAGTAGCCTTTTTCAAATGCTTCTTGCTTTGCTAATATCGCGCCTAATAAGTTTAATGATTTGATGTCACAGCGCAGCCAACGAATATCTTCAACAAACGTTGCCTTTACCCCATTTTCTAAATTGGCAACAGGCCTTGCTGCTTCTACTGCTGTTCCTGTTAAAACAGGCGTTACATCTGCACTTGGGAAAATATGATTGCGCGCTGTTGCACCACGCGTAATTTGGCAATATACATGTCCTGTATGAATTTCATTTGCCTCTACAAGCTCATGCAATAATTGATGTAATTTATGCTTCGTATATGGAATTGTTAAACGAATTTTTTCTGCGCTTAAATAGAAGCGATCGATATGCTCCTCAGCCATAAAAAATTGTCCATTATACACTTTGATTACTTCATAAACGCCGTCACCAAACTGATAACCACGATCCTCTTTATTAACAACAACTTGCTCATCTCCAATAATGCGATCATTTAATAAACTATACCCCATCATACATTCCTCTTCTCATCTTTATTTACTTGCTAGCTTAGCAATTGCCTCTGCATAAATAGCTGCTGCCTTAATTAAATTTTCCACGTCAACAAACTCATCTTTTTGATGTGCCACATCTGCTTCACCTGGGAATAACATACCAAATGCTACCCCTTTATTTAATACGCGAGCATATGTGCCACCGCCTGTTGATAGCACTTTCGAAAAATCATTTGTATACTTTTGGTAAACACCTACTAATGTTTGAACAAGCTCATCCTCTTCAGGTACATAATGCGGCGCTGAATTACTTGCGATATCTAATATGAAATCTGTTTGCGCTAACACTTGCTGCGCAGCCGTTATTTTCTCTTCGAATGAATAGGTAACAGCATAGCGCATGCTCACTTCAATTGTGCCACCATTGTCATCAAATCGAAGGATGCCTGGATTCAATGTTGTTTCTCCAGACATCTCATCACGATAGTTCAGCGCCAATGCTGTACCAAAATGATCCGCTCCAAAGACATCTGCAATAAACTGTACAAATTCTAAGCCGCTACTTGCTAGCTCTGTCGTTAAAAATTGCGCTAGTAATACCGCTGCATTGATACCTTTTTCAGGCTCCATTGCATGTGCTGATTTTCCTTTAACAGCTATTATATAGTGGTCTTGTTCTTTTGTTAAAGCACCTTCCGCCCCATTTTCCTGTAAAAATGCTTGGAATTTTGTAGCTCCATCTGCGGAAATAGTCACTAATTTCGCCTCAGCAAAATCCGGTACCATATTCGTTCGTTTTCCTGCGTTAAATGAGATGAGTGTATCTTTTTCAGTTGCCTTATTTTTTTGTGAAAAAATAAGATGTGCGATACCTTTTTCCGCATTAATTAGAGGGAAATCTGCATCTGGTGCAAAGCCAATTGTTGGCATTTCCTCTTTTTCAAAATAGCGTGTCACACAGCGGAAGCCACTTTCCTCATCCGTTCCGATAATCATACGAACTCGTTTATTAAGCTGAATGCCGCTATCCTTCACCATTTTCATCGCAAGCCATGCAGCCATTGTCGGTCCTTTATCGTCAATCGCACCACGACCAAACAATTTGCCATCCACAATGCGTCCTTCAAACGGTGGATATGTCCAACCATCACCAACAGGTACTACATCTACATGACATAAAAGTCCGAGTAACTCCTGACCTTCCCCCATCTCGATATGGCCAGCCATATTATCAATATTTTTCACTTGCATTCCTGCATGCTCACCTTTAGTTAGCATAAAGCGGAGGGCATCAAGTGGACCTTGCCCGAACGGCTTGTCTGCCGTTGCATTGTTTTCATCTAGCACGCTTTCAATTTGAATAAGCTGCTGTAATTCTGTCAGCAATTCATCCTGACGATTTTGCGCAATTTGTAACCAATTCATGTATTCCACCTCATTTTCTAATACCGTCTATTTTACGCCTTCTTCGTGAAAAAACAACGGAAAATATTATACTTTTTTAAGCAAATGCTACCCCTTCATATCGAAGACATAATGAATTGGTATTGCGCATAAAAAATGTAAATAAGAAGTAAATTTTTTATGAAATCATTTAAAACTAATAGAAATTGTTACAAATATGCGTTATAATCATATTATCAGAATATTTGTTCTGATAGATTACTTTTGAAAAGGGGTTGTCTGGGGCATCAACGAAAAGCCTACGTGCACTCCGCACATATTGTCGTCCGCTAGTCTTTGCCATGAGAATTAAGATCGAAGGAGTGGTTCACTAATGATGAAACCAACTACTGATAGAATGCTTAATCGTATTAAAGACGTGTACATGTTTATTCTTACAAAAGGAGAAGTGTCTACACAGGATTTAGTCGAAGAGTTCAACATCACTCCTCGCACCATTCAAAGAGATTTGAATGTGTTAGCCTTCAACGACTTGGTTATGAGCCCAAGTCGAGGTAAATGGACAACGACGAAGAAAAAAGTAAAACTGACATCCTAGTTTCACCTTGTTAGGTGAACGTAACAAAAAGAATGCCCTTTTCGTCGGGGGCATTCTTTTTCTGCATTATAATACTTTTAACGAATAGCGATTTTTACCACCATGCTTTGACATATACAATGCCTCATCTGCTCTTGAATATAGGTCTCGTTCTGTTTCTTGCAAATCGGCTTGCAACGTACCACCAATACTTAATGACAGCACTGCCCACGCTAAGTCGCTTCCTTGCCTTTTTAGAGTAATTTCCTCAATCGCTTTATTGGCGATTTGCTCTAACTTTTCAATGGTTGCATCTTTAATAACGATAGCAAATTCATCTCCGCCAAATCGAACGACAAAGCCTTCCTTTCGAGCAAGTTGCTCAAGCATTTTAGCAAGCTCTACTAAAACAATATCCCCCTTTATATGGCCATATTGGTCATTTACTTGTTTAAAATTATCTACATCAAATAACAATACGCCCATTTTTTTGCGCTGTTGTCGTTTTAATAACTTTTCCACTTGCTCTAAATAAGTTGCGCGATTGTATACACCTGTTAATGGATCACGTTCTGCCTGTCGAATTGTTTTCATTAAAATTAAATTTAATACAATGAGCGCGATAATCGATGTAAAAATAGCGACCGCTAAAATGAAATAAAACTGCTGTGTATTTCTTTTCAGCCATGCTAGCTCTGATGCGTTGCTATATTTTAGAAAAACTACTCGCTTCGTAGAGTAGCTTCTATTTTGCACATTATCATAAGGTAAAAAGCGGTAGGTTTCGATAATTCCATCCCCTATATGCCTCTCATACTGTATAATATTTGATGTTTCAAGTGCGCGTCGGAAAGCTGCCTGAAACTCTGTATCATTGCTTTTGACAGATTCATGTTCCCCCTCTGAATTGCTTAAATAATTGCCTGCACGGTTAATGATTTTCACTTCTAATAAATCATCATATTCTTTTGGTAATTTAGTCGCAATATCAAAAAAATTGAAATCACTGAACAAAGCAACATCCTTTGCTCGTATGCCTAGCTCCATTAAATATTCATGATCAGGGGTTGCTAAATAGCTATATTTCCACATTTCATTCAGCTGTGTTGAAATATCTATCCCCTCTGTGAAAAATTCCCCACTCAATCTTCTTTGTGTAAGGACACGATCAAATTCTGCACAGCACTCTTTAAAATTCATACCTAAATCCGGTGGGTATGTTGTATGAACGATTGTATTGGTATTGTCCATAATAAATATTTCCATACCATGTTGCTGTTTCATTTCCTCCAAATCCCATGACAATATATCCGAATTTTCCTTATACAGCATCGCCATTTTACGAAGCTCTGTTTCTACAGTTTTCGAAAGGTCTTGCTCTAAATGATATTGCACAGTATCAGTCGCCTCTAAATTATCTAAAATTTGATTTTCAATTAATGACCAATTGACTTTTGTCCGTTCTTGAATATCATTTTGTACAAGCTTACGATTAGTGAACGTTACAACAGTTACTAAAATCACTGCAAAAATGATAAGAGATAAAAGAAGCTTAATATGTAAATTTTTCATGTTAAACACGTTCCCTCATTGAAATTGAATTACCGAAATGAATTATTTATCTCGCATTTAACGGACATGCGATGAATAATTGTAGGAGCGCAACGACCCACTTTAAAACTTGAGAAAAACTCCTACTAAATTGAAATTGTATTTTATGTATAAATTTTTCCGTTTATATCAAGCACCTTACTTCCCTTATCAAAATAAGATTACAGTAAAAAATAAACTATTCATTAAAATTAAATGAAATATTTTACATAAAATTAACAAATTGGTTATAAAATAATTTATATTTTTTGAATTATTATAAAACATGAGTAAAATATTATCAAAAGGAAAAATGAGTTAATAATACAGTTACAAAGTATGTATACATCTAGTAGTCTTAACTATTTTAGAATGAATATCAAATTATATTAGTTCTATATATCTAAGAAGATAAAAAAAGTAACAATAAGGAATAATTTTTTCCCATTGTTACTCGTATTCATTCTATTTTTCGTTAAAAAATATTTATTTATTATTCATTAATAGTTCTAATTCCTCTGCTGTCACTTCACGATATTGTCCTAACGCTAAATTTTCATCTAATAAAAGTGAGCCCATTGATAAGCGTTTTAAATATGTTACCTTTTTCCCAACAGCTTCAAACATACGCTTCACTTGATGGAATTTACCTTCTTGGATTGTCAATTCAATTTCTGATAGTGCATCAGATTTCAAAATGACCAAATGTCCTGGCTTTGTTTCATAACCATCATCCAATGTAACACCTGCAGCAAATGCCTTGATATCTTCCTCTGTTACTTGTCCGTCTACTTTTGCATAATATGTTTTCGGTACATGCTTTTTCGGTGACAATAAATTATGTGCAAGTTGCCCGTCATTGGTAATTAACAGTAAACCTTCCGTATCTTTAT
The DNA here is from genome assembly GCF_033880585.1 of Lysinibacillus louembei. Classification (NCBI taxonomy): domain Bacteria; kingdom Bacillati; phylum Bacillota; class Bacilli; order Caryophanales; family Bacillaceae; genus Lysinibacillus; species Lysinibacillus louembei. The sequence goes on along the minus strand of NZ_CP137624.1, from coordinate 2,347,748 downwards.
CTAAACGTCCTACTGGAAAAGGCTTAAAATGCTGAGCAAGTGGGTCTAATAAGTCAATAACTGTTTTATCATAATTATCCTCCGTAGAGGAAATGACCCCCTGTGGTTTATTCATCATTAAGTAAATAAATTCTACATAATGCACGCGCTCACCGAAAACTGTCACATGCTGCTCATCTGGATTAACCTGCATTGCAGCATCCTTCGCCACAGCACCATCAATCGTCACAGCTTTTTGCTTCAATAATTGTTTTACTTCTTTACGGGAACCGTAGCCCATATTTGCTAATAATTTATCTAAACGCATAATTCCTTCACCTTAACTCATGCCTAATTTATCGGCGATTTTTTTAACTCTAGCACCTAATAGCTTTTGCGCTAATCCAAGGCGTAGCGATAAATAGCCATATACGCCTGCACCTGCTGCTGCACAAATTAATAAATAAACAAGTGCTAACATTTTGCTATCAGCTGGCGCAATCCATTGTAAAACAACATAAATAATTGATACGACAAGCGTCATCACAATCGTTAAAATGCAAATTAATAATATGCGACGCATCGCCACTTTGGCATTATATTGCAACGTACGATGAATAACAGTAATATTAATCACACAAGTCACCGCATAGCCAATCATCGTCGCTAAAATTGCTCCATCTACTTCCAACCATTTAATGAGCGGAATATTCAAAGCAAGCTTCACAAAAATTCCTGTCAGCAAGCTGAAAATAATCCATTTTTGATAGTTGATACCTTGCAGCAAGGAGGCTGTCACAGAAAAGATGGCAAATAAAATTGCTGCTGGTGCGTAATGCATTAAGACCGTTGCACCATTTTCGCTTTGTTCATATAAAACATGGTACAACGATGGCGCTAAAATCATAATGCCGACAACAGCTGGAATCGTCACAAACAATAACACTTGATACATTTTATCCATCGTACTACGCAATGTATGTAGCTGACCAAGTGTAAAATATTTCGTAATCGTTGGAATTAAAGCCATTGATAAACCAGTCGCTAGCATGACAGGGATAATAACGATTTTATGCGTCAATAAATTGAGCATTAAAAAGTAAATATCTGTTAGCTTCGCATCCACACCTTTTGCAATCATTGCACCATTAAACGTTAGCATATCCACTAGTTGGAACAGTGGATTGGCAATGCCCACGAAAATAATAGGAATCGAATAGGTGAAAATTTCCTTATAAATTTCGCTATAGGATACTTGTTGGCTCGCAATGGAATTAGCTTGTAGCACCCGAAATTCAGGTTTAAGCTTTTTCCAATAATGATATAACACAAATAAACCACCGAGCGCTCCAATAAATGCGGCAAATACGGCAAATTTAATTGCTGTTTCTGGCAAGCCACCAAACAGCACAACGACAACGAACGAGCCGCCGAGCAACACAACGATACGCGCAATTTGCTCAATCAACTGCGAAACAGACGTTGGCATATAATGACCGTAGCCTTGGAAATAGCCGCGAATTAAGCTCATCAAAGGGACAACAAGTAACGCATAGCTCACCCAACGGATGACTGAAGCGATTTGCTCCACACTGTACAGCTGCTCATCATCTTTAATGACCATATTAGCAAGCGGTGTTGCCAGTAAATTTAATAAAATAAATGATGCCAAGCCTGTCAATAGCATGACAATTGTGCCTGATTTCATTAAACGTACGCCCGTCTTATAATCGCCGAGTGCATTATATTTGGCAACAAACTTTGAAACCGCAAGTGGCAGCCCAGAAATGGCAATCGACAGCATAATCGTATAAGGTATGTATGCATACTGATAAAGAGCCATATTCTCTTCACCAACAATCGCATAAAATGGGAATAAGTACACAAGACCTAAAAGCTTTGATAAAAATAACCCGATTGTTAAAATCGCAGTTCCCTTCATTAATGATGACATGTTATTCTTCCTATCTTTTCTCAATCTAAAATTAGCCTACCTGTAAGTTTACATCTATGTGACCATTAACTCAAACAAATTGTGTATAATGGTAAAGAAAAATCAATTGTACTAGAAAGTGAGCATATAACTATGTATGATATTATCGTCATCGGCGGTGGTCCGTCTGGCTTAATGGCCGCCATCGCAGCGGCAGAGCAAAATAAAACAGTATTATTAATCGAAAAAGGCGGCAAGCTCGGCAAAAAGCTAGCCATTTCTGGTGGTGGTCGTTGCAATGTCACAAATCGCCTACCCGCAGAGGAAATTATTCGTCATATCCCTGGCAATGGTCGCTTTTTATATAGCCCCTTTACCGTTTACAACAACGAGGACATTATCGCCTTTTTCGAAGGCTTAGGTGTAGCATTAAAGGAAGAAGATCACGGGCGCATGTTTCCCGTATCTGACCGTGCACAGGACGTTGTTGACGCACTTGAAAAACAGCTCAAAAAATTAGCTGTTGAAGTCCGTCTTCATACCGCAGTACAAAAATTGCTAATCGATGAGGAACGCGTTTTTGGTGTACGCTTGCAAGATGGTACTGAAATTCGCGCAAATGCCGTTATCGTTGCGGTTGGTGGCAAAGCTGTTCCACAAACGGGTTCCACGGGTGATGGCTACCCATGGGCAGAGCGTGCAGGTCATACTGTCACAGAGCTATATCCAACAGAGGTGCCTGTTTTATCGAAGGAGCCATTCATCGCCTCACGTGAGCTACAGGGACTCGCATTACGCAACGTTGCTGTGTCTGTATTAAATGCAAAAGGTAAGCCGCTTGTGACACATCAGATGGATATGCTCTTCACCCATTTCGGCTTAAGCGGTCCAGCGATTTTACGCTGTAGCCAATTTATCGTCAAAGAACGTAAAAAAAATGGCGGGGCACCAGTACAGGTTCGCATTCAATCGCTGCCTGCCTATAACGAGGAAGGCTGCTTCCAAATGCTCATGCAAACGATAACAGCAGAGCCAAAAAAAGCAGTCAAAAATTTATGGAAATCGCTTGTGCCAGAACGTTGGCTACTATTTTTATTAGAGCGAGCAGGCATTGACAGCACTCTAACAGGTGCAGATCTTTCACAAGAAAAAATTCGTGCACTTGCTCATGAGCTCATTGCCTTCACAATGGACGTACATGGTACACAGCCACTCGAAAAAGCATTCGTCACAGGTGGCGGTGTTTCAGTGAAAGAAATTGAGCCAAAAACGATGGCATCAAAGAAAAAGCACGGACTATATTTCTGCGGCGAAATTTTAGATATCCATGGCTACACAGGTGGCTATAACATTACGTCAGCACTTGTCACAGGACGCATTGCGGGGATGAGCGCAGGCGGCAAAACTGCGGGGCATTGAATCCCGCAGTTTTTTGCTATCTTACGGGCGAATTTTAATGTTTAATGTGCGAATCACCACCTTTGAACTACTCTAACAAATTCCCTTGTTGGTCGTAGTAGTGAAAAACAAAATTTTCATTTTCATTTCCCCTAAATCTAGGTGTAGCTAGATAATATATACTCGCTTCATTTGTTGGAATGTTTAAAGATGTCGTTTCCTTTGTCACAGCATGTTCAATCTCAATTCGTCCAATCTCATGCTTAGGATGTAATACGAAAGTATATCCTATCGCATCCATCTCGTATATTGCTGGTAATAGCTCTACCCAATTTTCTTCTCTGCCCCACCCTGTCCTTACCCATAAATAACCTTTTCTATCCTTCATATACGTAAAACTCGAAAAAACATAAATATCATCACCAACGTCAATTAGTAGCATAAGGTTGTCACCAAACTGTTCAATATCCACAATTTCCGCTGCTGATACATCTGTCCATTCCCCCATAAATTCTTTATATGAAGCAAGAGATTGTGCCAATAGCTCCTCTTCGCTTGTCGCTATTTCCATCAATGGTGGCCTGACAAAGTTATATAGCATCACAAGCACTACAATCACTTGAAAAACAGCAAACGCTGGATTTCTCTTTTTTCGCCAAAGCTTATAAAGGAAATAAATAATCGCACTATATAAAATGACATTGCCGACAATTTCCCAAAAATCCATATACAATATTTCCATATCCAGCAAGCGTTTTTCTCCTAGCTTGAAAATATCCCTCTCCCCATACACTTTTTCAAGCTTCTCTACTAAGGTAGGCGCTTGTGCTATTAGCTGGTCAAATGTCGTCACTTTAGGAAACTCCACTTTCGTATGTGCATCTCCTACAATAAAGACCATATGCTGAAGCAATTGTGCAAGCACACGCCCATCTTTCTGCTCAAGTAGTGCCTGCTGCAATGACCAATCACTCGTTGCTAAATATTGAATCCGCTCCTGCTCCTCAAAGCTGTTTGCCACAACAGCTGAAAAGGCCTCCCAGCGCTCCATATAAGCTTGCTCCAGCGCTGCTCTATCAGCATGACTCGCTATTTCTGTTTGTGGGGATTTCACAAGGAAAAATAATAGTAGCATCACACTGCAAGTAACAACTAGCGTAAGTGACAGCTGTAAAAATGGTTTGTGTTTGCGTTTACGTTGCACCTTTACGAGTGTTTCATCTTTTTTTGCTTGTGAAAAAGCTCCTGTTTTATAAGCGTCCTTCATTGCCTTTTGAATGGGGTCTTTCATTTAGCTCTCCCTCCTCTAATGCTTGACCTAACATTTGCCTCGCCCTTCTAAGCCTTGTTTTCACTGTATTAATTGGCACGCCTAAAATATCGCCACTTTCCTCTAATGAAAATTCAGCGAAATGAAAGAGCACAATGACATCCTTATATTTCGTTGGCAAGTTTTCAATCTCCCAAACAAGCTGTTGTTGCTCATCTTTATGCAGCAATTCTACCTCTGGTGTTTGCGTTGTTTTCAACCATTTTTGAAAAAGCTCTGACACGACCACTTTTTTATGCTTCCAGCTCATTAAATAATCATGGGTCACATTAATGGCAATACGGTATAAATAGGTTTTGACAGCCGCATCGTGACGAAATTTGGGCAGAGAACGGTAATAACGGATAAATGTTTCCTGTGTTAAATCCTCTGCCGTTTGCCAATTGCGTACATATGTATAAATAAGCTGAACTAAATAATCTCCGTATGCCTCCATTGCTTGCCGCAATTGCTCGTCATGCCCCTTCACACACTCACCTCCTAAAAGCAATTTGTAGTTAGACTGCCACTCTTATAAAAAAGTTTCATATTTTTCGTAAAAAAAGAAGACTGCCCATTTTTTAGACAGTCCCTCATACATTATTTAATTTGTCGTGCGATTTTCTCTGTCAAACGTGATGTTACTTTTGGTAGCACCATTTTAATAACCGGTGTTAAAACAGCACCTGACAAGCCGCCAGCATTTACTTCGAGAATACCTGTCATCGTTGTTTTTCCAGCATTTTCTTCAGCCGTAAATTTACCGCTTCCTGTAAAGTTATCCGTTAAGCCCTTTAGCTCGAATTTAATGTTTGATGGCTCATTAAATTCAATAATGCTTAATTCCATTTTCACTGTCTTTTTCAAGCCTTTAAAATTACCTTCAAATGTCCAAACTGATTTTTGTTCATCAATTTGCTCATGTTCCTTATACGCAGGAACCAATGTTGCCCAATGCTCAATTTTACTTACATACTTCCATACCGTTTCAACAGGTACAGGAATTGTTACTGAATGTGATGCTGTTGCCATTTTTTCACTACTTTCCTTCTATATCGTTATTACCTCTACCATTATATAGGCTGGGGCTTAATTTTTACTAGTAATTGTTGTGCCCTATTTTCAATTTCTTCAAATTGCTCCTCTAACACAGTTCCTCGTAAAGGCTTGCTAATTAAAAAACCTTGAATGGAATCACATTGTGCCTGCTCTAAATAAGCCAGCTGCTGCTCTGTTTCAATACCTTCTGCAACAACGCTCAGCTTCAAATGCTTTGCCATCGATAAAATCAATAGCACAATCGCATCCTCTTCTGTACTGTTATCAATATTCCATACGAAGCTTCGATCGATTTTCAAGCAATTGACAGGAAAATCCTTTAAATAGGATAGCGAGGAATAGCCTGTTCCAAAATCGTCCACAGCTATTGTAATTCCTTGCTCATGTAAGCTTTGAATAACAGCCATAACAGAATCCGTATTAATCGTCATACTTTCGGTAATTTCTAACTGCAAATAGCTCGCATCAAGATCGGTTTCGTCTAAAATATCTTGAACATGCTCAACAAAGTTATCTTGTAATAGTTGTCCCAATGATAAATTAACAGCAACTTTTAAATAGCGATTTTGCGCTTGCCATGCTTTTGCTTGCTTACATGCTTGCTCTAATACCCACTGTCCAATTGGAATAATTAACCCTGATTCCTCTGCAAGTGGAATGAACTCTCCAGGAGAGATAAAGCCTCGTTTACCATGCTGCCACCTTACTAAGGCTTCTACAGAATAAATTTTACCTGTTTGCAAATTTAATTGTGGTTGATACTCGATATATAGTTCATTTCTTTCAATCGCTTGACGCAAATCATGCTCTAATAAAATGCGATTGGCACGCGACTCTGACATCTTCTCTTCATAAAATAGTACACTACCGCTATCCTCACGTGCCTCATACATAGCAAATTGTGCATATTTTAATAGTCCATCTGCCTCTTCTGCATCTTTTGGATATTGTGCAATGCCAACATTAAAATGACTGTTTAATGAAAAATGTTGAATTTGAAATGGCTCTTTCATTATATTTTGTAAATCTTGAACAAGTCGGCATACATGCCAATCATCTAAGTCTTCAATAAATATAGCAAAAAGCTCTTCTCTCAATAAATAAACCGAATATTGCGCCGGTAGTATTTGCACAATTTTTTGTGCGACGCTTTGCTTAAAAATATCAGCATAGCTTGAACCTAACGTTGAACGGATCATTAATAGTCGATCTATTTCTAAGACAACCACCGTCTTCACACGCTGATCAGCCGTTAAAGATTGATTTATTTGCTCTTTAAAATAACGCTCATTTGGAAGTCCTGTTAGCTCATCATAGTAAGCTAGCTTATGTGCAACTCGTTCAGATTGCTCCAAGGAGTCCTTTGCCTCTAAAATTTCCCGATATGGCTTCTCCATTCCTGAATAATAAATCGTTTGCACAATTAAAAAATAAGCGACAAGCTGAAAAAAATGACCGACGAAATTACTAATATTTAGTACATCTGGAAAGACAATGAATAAAATATCGCTCACAATAAAACAAATAGAGGCAAAAATATAATATAAATTTTTTCGTTTTGTTCCTTTTTTCACTGTCACAACAAGAAACATAATTTGTAGGCATATAACGATTCCATGTAAAAGATGTTTTAAAGGAGTAGCTCCTTGTGCATCCATTAACGGTGGCAATTGTCCTGAATAAACAAGGAATGTAAAAATGCTTAAGATACTTGTTACAACCGCAGCGAAAACGACGACATATCGAACGCCTACATATTTGAATGGGACCATTAAAAATGAACTTAAACCCACTGCCACAATGATTCTCATAAATAAATAAAACCAAGTTGCTCGAGACATATCACTTTCATAAAAGAAAAACGGCATCCCTGGATAAGAGATTGTATGTAAAATTTCTACTACTGTCACAGCCGAAAAAATCATTGCTAAAAAAGTGAGACGATTGCTTATGCTATAACGCATAGAGATAAATACTTGGATAACAATGGAGACCGCCATTGCAATAATGAACAACTCTAAAATAAGGTGGATAATTACATAATTATTCATCCCAAAAATACTATATAAATAATTATTCATGACTAAAGAAATAATGACGGTCAAAATGATTATGATTAATAAACGGATGGGGTGTTCAATATATATAAATCTTTCATTAGTTCCCATTGTCTCATCCCTTTGCAGTCATTTCCTTTAAATGGCTATCTACAGGTTATTTTAACATAAATTGATTACTTTGTTTCCTTTTCATAAAAAATAATCGTCAATTATAACAGAGGTATGAAATAATAAAAACAAAAAAGGAAATTTATTTTTAATAGATAAAAAAATTCAAATTCTACAACTATTTCCTTAAATTAATTATGTCTTGGCGTAATGGATTTAAGATTTTAGAAATTAACCAAAATTATAGCTTGCACCTGCAGCGGTGGGTGCTTTCTACTGAATCAGGATAAAATAGCAAACGGTTGTCTGAAAACGATGCATTCTCAAACAACCTCTTTAAATTATTAAATGCCTATCTTGCTTCCTCATATATTTTTTCTAATAATCGCTGCGCTTTACTTTCAATTTCATTGAACGTTTCCTCTAATACTTGAGCAGGTAATGGTTTGCTAATTAAAAAGCCTTGAATTGTATCACAAGAAGCCTTTGTTAAGTATACTAGCTGTTTCTCTGTTTCAATCCCCTCTGCTACGACCTTTAACTTTAAATGCTTCGCCATTGATAATATCATCAAAACGAGCGCATCTCCTTCTGTATTTTGGTCCATATTCCAGATGAAGCTGCGATCTATTTTTAAACAGTCGAGTGGAAAATCTTTTAAATAAGATAGTGATGAATAGCCTGTCCCAAAGTCATCCACTGCAATTGTCACACCATATTCCTGCAATGTTTGAATAACTGTTGTAATAGATTCAATATTCATCGTCATACTTTCCGTTATTTCCAACTGCAAATAACGTGCGTCTAGCTCTGTTTCAGCCAAAATATCCTGCACATATTGCGTTAAATTATCTTGCAGCAATTGCCCTAATGATATATTTACAGCAACCTTGATAAACATTCCTTGTGCTTGCCATTTTTTCGCCTGCATACAAGCTTCTTTCAATACCCACTGCCCTATCGGTATAATAAGCCCCGTTTCTTCAGCAATTGGAATAAAGTTCGCTGGTGAAATCAAACCAAGTTGACCGTGCTGCCATCTTACTAATGCCTCAACAGATTCAATTTCTCTTGATGCTAAATGGAGCTGTGGCTGATATTCTACAATTAGTTCATTTCTAGCAATTGCTTGACGTAAATCGTTTTCAAGCACTAATTTTGCTGAGCGCTTTTCCGACATTACAGGCTCATAAAATAATACATTTTTTTTGTGCTGTCTTGCCTCATACATGGCAAACTCCGCATATTTAAATAAAGTTTGACTATCAATAGCATCCTTTGGATATTGTGCGATTCCTACATTAAAGTGACTCATCAATGAAAAATGCTGAATTGGAAATGGCTTCTGCATAATGCTTTGCAAGCTATCAACAACATTTAAAATTGCCTCATCGCCTAAATCATCTAGCATCAAAATAGCAAAGCGATCTTCCCCAAGAAAATAAATACTATACTTATTTGGCAGCATTTCACGTATGCGGTCTGCTACGCTACATTTTAAACGATCTGCATAATGAGAGCCTAACGTTGATTGAATCATGGACAGTCGCCCTAGTTCTAAAATCAACACCGTTTTCGTATCTTCATTTTTAGTGAATTTATGGAGCTGCTCCATAAAGAAACGCTCATTTGGAAGCTGTGTAAGCTCATCGTAGTAAGCCATTTTATACATTGCTTGCTCCGATTGCTCAAGCGATTTTTTCGCCTTGGAAATTTCTCGATAAGGTCTTTCAATAGCTGAATAGTAAATCGCTTGTACAAATAAATAAAAAGCAAATAAATGAAAAATATGCCCTAAAAAATTACTAATATTATGAACATCTGCAAAAAAGATAAATAAGATATCGCTAAAAATTAAACAAATAGAGGCAAATACATAATACAAGTTGGTATCTCTTTTTTTACCACCTAAAATAATGATAATTAATACAAATTGTAAAGCTGCAGCAGTTGCTTGTAAGCTATTTTTTAATGCAGTTGGACCTTGTTCATTAGCAAGTAGCGGCAATATTTTCACTGGCGCATACACAGTATAAGCAATTCCGAATACAGCAATAGCAACCCCAGCTCCAACTAATAATGCAAAGCTTTTTTGAACAATTTTTAACGGTACTAAAAAAATAAAAATCAGACCTATCGGCAACAGTATTCTAATAACCATATAGAGCCAAGTTGCTCGATATGCCTCACTTTCATAAAGAAGGAAGGGCATTCCTTCATATGATAATGTATGTAAAATTTCTAAAAGCGTAATGGAACCGAATAACGCAATTAAATACACCGCCCTATTTGTTAGTTTATAATGTGCACTTGTTAGCACTTGCATAACAATGGAAACGGTTGCTGCCACAATAAACATTTCAACGATAAGATGAACCATTATATAATTATGTTCACCGAAGAGAGCATATAAATGATCTTGTAACAATAGTGTTATGACTAATACTGCAATAATTATGATAAAAAGCCTAGTTGGATGTTTAATATAAGGAAATCTCTCATCTATTTTTCTCATAAATTGCTCTCCTCTTTAATAACATGTTTCCGCTCTTGCAGTTATCTTATCATATCTACCATCTATTCGTTACTGTTTATAATAAATTTGTAGCAATCAAACATGATAAAAGTTTACTAGATGACTATATATGTTAATAGGTACAAACTGATATTGTTAAGTAAATTCACCTATTTTAATAAGCACAAATACTTATTAAAACGATAAAACCCTGAAAATTTTGCATTAAAAATTTTCAGGGTTCTTTACATTAAGAAAGTCGACCTTTAAAGTCCTCATAGCTAAATTGTTTTTGAATGCGGCAGTCACCATTTGCATCTTGCAAAACAATTGCAGGCAATGCCATGCCATTAAATGTATTGTTTTTAACCATGGAGTAAATCGCCATATCTTCAAATACTAAACGGTCACCTACTGCTAATGGCTGATCGAATGAGTAATCGCCGATGACATCACCCGCTAAGCAAGTAGGTCCACCTAAGCGATAAGCATAAGGCTTTTCGCCAACAACACCTGAATTTTGAAGCGGTGGACGGTATGGCATTTCTAGTACATCAGGCATATGGCAAGAGGCTGATGTATCTAAAATTGCTAACTCCATGCCGTTTTCTAGCGTTTCTAAAACAGTCGTCACTAAGAAGCCTGCTCTGTAAGCAATCGCTTCACCTGGCTCTAAATACACTTCAAGCCCATACTTCTCTTGCATGCGTGTAATGCAAGATTCCAGCAGCTCGATATTGTAGCCATCGCGTGTAATATGATGCCCACCACCGAAATTAATCCATTTCATTTGTGGCAACCATTGACCGAATTTCTCTTCCACTGCTTCCAGCGTAATTGCTAATGCGTCTGAATCCTGCTCACATAAAGTGTGGAAGTGAATGCCATCGATTTTGTCTAAAAGCTTTGGCTTAAAATGCTTTAATGTCACACCAAAGCGACAGCCACGCGCACAAGGGTCATAAATTTCTTGCCCTTCCTGTGTCGAGCATTCAGGGTTAATACGCAAACCAACACTTTTACCTGCCGCTCGTACCTTGTCAGCATACTTCTCTACCTGTGCAAAGGAATTGAAGACGACATGGTCGCAAAGCTCGATAATTTCATCGATTTCGTCCTCACGATATGCTGGTGAAAAGACGTGATTTTCCTTACCCATTTCCTCGTGTCCAAGCTTCGCCTCATACAAGCCACTTGCCGCTGTTCCGCTCAAATATTTGCCGATAAGTGGATACAACGAAAACATAGAGAAAGCTTTTTGTGCCAAAATAATTTTACAGCCTGTGCGTTCCATCACACCATGTAAAATCTTTAAATTATTTTCAATCAACACTTCATCTACAACGTAGCTCGGTGTTGGTACTTGTTCGAATTTCATTAGTCAACCAACTCCGGATTGAAGCTCTCTTTCCAAGGTAAGCCCCATTTGTTTAATGCGTCCATGTATGGGTCTGGGTTGAATTCCTCTACATTGTAAACGCCTGGCTTGTTCCACTCACCATTGACAACTAGCATCGCACCAATCATTGCAGGTACGCCTGTTGTGTAAGAAACCGCTTGTGAACCAACCTCTGCATAGCAAGCTTCGTGGTCACAAATATTGTAAACATAATATGTTTTGTCTTCGCCATCTTTTTTACCACGGAAAATACAGCCGATATTTGTTTTCCCTTTAGTGCGTGGTCCTAATGATGCTGGGTCTGGTAATACCGCTTTTAAAAATTGTAGGGGAATAATTTCCTTACCTTCAAACATAATTGGCTCGATTGATGTCATCCCTACATTTTCTAAGCATTGTAAATGCGTTAAATAGCTTTGACCGAATGTCATGAAGAAGCGAATTTGCTTTAAGCCTGGCACATTTTTCGCTAATGACTCAAGCTCCTCATGGTATAGCAAGTACATATCTTTTTCGCCAACTTCTTCAAAGTTGTAGACGCGTTTAATTTCCATTGGCTTTGTTTCAATCCATTCGCCCTCTTTCCAGTAACGACCGTTCGCTGATACTTCGCGAATGTTGATTTCTGGGTTGAAGTTTGTTGCGAATGGGTAACCATGGTCGCCACCGTTGCAGTCTAAAATGTCGATATATTCGATTTCATCGAAATGATGCTTTAATGCATGTGCAGTGAATACACCTGTTACACCTGGGTCGAAGCCTGAGCCTAAAAGTGCTGTAATGCCTGCTTCTTTAAAGCGCTCATGGTATTCCCACTGCCATTTGTATTCGAATTTTGCTGTATCTTCTGGCTCATAGTTTGCCGTATCCATGTAGTGCGTTTTTGTTGCTAAGCATGCGTCCATAATTGTTAAGTCTTGATATGGTAATGCAAGGTTCATCACGATATCAGGCTTCACTTCGTTAATTAACGCAATTAGCTCCTCTACGTTATCTGCATCAACCTGTGCTGTTGTAATTTTTGTACCTTGACCATCTAATTTTGCTTTTAAGTCATCACATTTTGATTTTGTACGGCTTGCGATGCAAATTTCTTCAAATACCTCGCTGTTTTGTACACATTTATGAACTGCTACAGACGCTACGCCGCCTGCTCCGATAATTAATGCTTTTGCCATTTTACATGTCTCCTTTATGTTCAACTTCTGTTAGTAGTTTTTGTACGTAATTCGGTAAATAGAATGCACCTTTATGCAAATTCGAATTATAATATTTTGTTGGAATATTATTCGATTTCCAAACGCTTGCACTCATATCCTTCACAGGATGATATTTTTTAGAGGCAAAGCCAAATAGCCAATGCCCTGACGGATATGTTGGGATATGCGCTTGATAAACACGGCTAATTGGGAAGCACTCGATAATGCGCTGATGTGCACGCTGCATTGCAGCAACATCCTCATCGTAAAATGGGCTCTCATGCTGATTAACCATAATGCCGTCTTCCTTTAAAGCTTTATAGCAGCTGCCATAAAATTCTCTTGTGAATAACCCTTCGCCTGGTCCAAATGGGTCTGTTGAATCAACGATAATAATATCGTATTCATTTTCACAAAAACGTACATATTTTAAGCCATCCTCAATATGAATATGGACACGCGGATCATCTAGCTTGCTTGCTGTTTGTGGCAAATAAGTTTTCGCTGCCTCAATAACCATTTCATCAATTTCTACTAAATCGATATGCTCAACCGATTGATATTGCACAAGTTCACGTACAACACCACCATCGCCTGCACCGATAATTAATACCTTTTTCGGATTCGGGTGCACCGCCATTGGCACATGTGTAATCATTTCATGGTAAATAAATTCGTCCTTCTCTGTTAGCATCATAAAGCCATCTAATGTGAGAAAGCGTCCAAATTCCTTTGATTCAAAAACATCGATTCGCTGGAATTCGCTTTGTGCGCTATATAGCTGTTTATCTACGTTAATCGACAGCCGCACATTCGGTGTATGATTTTCGCTAAACCATAAATCCATTTCACAGCACCTCCGTTAATACGTTGAGTCGTGCAATTTCCACATCTTCAGGACCGATAATTGTGCAGTCCTTTTCTTTTGCATATTCAATATATTCGACAATTTCCTGGGTAATTTTTTCACCTGGTGCCAAAATCGGAATGCCTGGCGGGTAACACATAACAAACTCGCTACAAACGCGACCAATCGTTTCACGTAGTGGCAGCAATTCCTTCTCTGCATAAAATGCATATTGTGGTGTTGTCATCACTTGTGGGTCGATATATTCTTGTGTAATTAACCCCGCTTTATCCGTTTTATAACGGCGGCGGATTTCTGCTAATGCGCTCACTAAACGCTCAACATCACGCTTACGATCACCGACAGAAACGTAGGCTAAAATATTGCCAATATCCCCAAACTCGATTTGAATATCGTATTCATCACGCAAAATGTCATACACTTCAATCCCAGCTAAGCCAATATCCAATGTGTGCACCGACAGCTTTGTTGCATCAAAATCATAAATGCTATCACCATTAATCAGCTCACTAGAGTAGGCATAGTAGTCACCAATTTTATTAATTTCATCGCGCGCATATTGCGATAGCTGCACGACATGCTCGAAAATGCCTTTGCCATTTAACGCTAAATTACGACGGGATAAATCTAAACTAGATAATAATAAATACGAACCGCTTGTCGTTTGCGTTAAGTTAACAATTTGGCGAGCATAGCCAGCGTTAATCGCAGGCCCCATTAATAAAAATGAGCTTTGCGTCAAGCTTCCACCTGATTTGTGCATGCTAACAGCCGCCATATCCGCACCTGCCGCCATCGCTGTAATCGGCATATTTTCACCAAAATAAAAATGTGTGCCGTGCGCTTCATCGACAAGTACAAGCATACCATGCTCATGTGCTAAGTTAACGATGCCTTGTAAATCCGAGCAAATGCCATAATACGTTGGATTATTCACTAAAATCGCCTTCGCATCAGGATTTTCCTTAATTGCTTTTTCCACCTGTGAAATTTTCATGCCAAGTGAAATACCAAGCTGATAATCCATATCTGGATTTACATAAACAGGCTCTGCTCCACAAACAACGAGTGCATTAATGACACTGCGATGCACATTGCGTGGTAAAATAATTTTTTCTCCACGCTTACATGCAGTTAACACCATTGATTGTACCGCTGAGGTTGTACCGTTCACCATAAAAAAGGCATTGGCTGCACCAAATGCTTCTGCAGCTAGCTCCTCCGCATCTTTAATGACTGACACAGGGTGACATAGATTATCGAGCGGCTTCATCGAATTGACATCAATGCCCACACATTGCTCGCCTAAAAATGCTGTCAACTCAGGATTGCCGCGTCCTCGTTTATGTCCTGGTACATCAAATGGCACAATGCGCTGACTTTTAAATTGCTGTAACGCTTCATAGATTGGCGCATTATGTTGTGACAATCGCGTACTCATCTCTCTCACCTCTTTACTGAAACTTAGTGCTTATCCCCATTCACGCAAAAAAAGCAAGTGAATGGTATACGCACCATCACTTGCTTTTGTATGTATCATTATGAAAAAAATTCCATTTATAGCGGGCATAAATAGACCCGTAGCGCTGCTAGGAGGAGTTCTTTTTCAATATTCATACATAACCGAATAGGTTTTTTTAGAGTCTATATAGCAAATCATTACTTTTACCACTCTTATTGACCGTTTCACAAGTTGATGTGCATTTCTACACTGGTTGTAAAGTAACCAACTTATAAAATTTGAGCTTCTAACTCAATCAATAAAGCAACTTGACGTTGCCAGTCGGCAGTTGACCCGGCTGTCCGTATGGCCTTAACTTTCCTCAGCAAATGAAGCTTACCGAAAGTGGTCAAAAAGTATTTGCTGGAAAGACTCCTTCATGAATATTGGCTTTCCAATTTAACAACTCGTTCAGTTTAACAATGGACGTTTTATTTGTCAATTACATGAGGCAGATTTTTTTGAAAAATGTGAGAAAAATGCAATACAATACTGATAATATCAACCTTTCGGACAATTGTTACAATTTGATTGCGGAGACCATGGGGAGACAAATCATGAACAAAAATTACAACTTTCTTCAACAATTTGGTATTCAAACAGCTAATATAAAAAGCTGGAATATAGGCAAGCAGCAATAAAGGCACTGAATACTATTTTTGAGACAGTATGAAAACACCTTATTATACAGCCAGTTGACGGTATTGAACCGGCGACTGGTTGTTTAATTTCGTTTTAATCCGAATATTGTTATAATAGTAAATGTATTCTTCGACAATATTTATGACACACGCATTTGTTGTGCGATAAATATCATCGAGGTAGAACGTTTCAGACTTTAGCGAGGAGTGAAACGTTTCAATTGGGGAATTATCAGCGGGCGTGCCTTTACGAGACATGCTCATGGTCATTCCTTTTTCTTTGACTGCCTTCTGATATGCATAAGATGTGTAAACAGAACCCTGATCGCTATGCAGGATACAGCCTTCTGGTAGATCGGGTAATTGATTTAGCGTATCTAAGACAAAGTCGGTATCTTGTGTAAAACCAATTGTAAACGCAATAACCTCGCCATTAAATAGGTCTAAGATACTTGAAAGGTACATCATAGATTGTCCAAAAGGCAAGTAAGTAATATCTGTTACGAGCCTTTCTAGCGGTTTTAATGCCGTAAAATCACGTGCTAATAAGTTAGGAACAATGTGAGCTGGTTGTCCCGTACGTTTACGTTTCTTTACCTTTACACGACATTGCCAACCGTATTTTTGCATCACACGTTGCACCGTTTTCTCACTAATGTCAGTAAGTAATTCTGTGATTTTTCGATAGCCGTATCTGAATTTGTGTAACTTGCACAAGTCGCCAATTTGTTGGTCTCGAAGATCCTTTTGAGTGAATTTATTTCCATTGACCTTCCAGCGATAATACGACGAACGAGCTACACCTAAATGACGGCAGATTTCACCAATCGGCATCCTTTCTTTTAACTCCTCTACTAGCTCTACTACAACTTTTGGGACCACTTCCTCTCCAACTCTGCGTACTTTTTTAACACTTCAATTTGTTGCTTTAAATAACGATTCTCTGCTTGTAACTTAGCGGTTTCACTTTCATATTCAGGCCCTTTGCCAAATGTATATTGTTTTCCTACTGGCTGTTCAAGACGATGTAATTCGCCGTTCTTGTACCATTTCATCCATGTTTTTAACTGAGAATGGTTACGAATATTTAGCTCCTCTAGTACTTGTTTTACAGGAATGCCTGCTAATCTCATTTCAATTGCTTTCATTTTCACTTCTACTGGGTAACTCACTCTTGTCCCCATAGAAAAACACCTCCACATTGATTTGATAAGGTACAATACCCGTTTTTCAACGAAAGGTGTTTTTATTTGTCTCATTTTTTTAGGTCAGTGCCAAAGGCCTCGTACTGCATTCAGAGGGTTCTTTCATCGCTTTTTGACAGGCACACCGCCAGTTCGCCTGTCAAAAAATGCCTACTTGCAACGAAAATTCGGTAATTAGTAATTAATATAACTACTGTTTTATTTATTAATGAAAAAATTACGAGCAACAAATAGCAGCAAACCAGCAAAAATTACGCCACAAGCCAAAAATTCGAGGCGATACCCGATCCAGAACAAATACGTACCTATCACCGGCCCAATTGTCATCCACACATAACGAAAAAAGTTGTACACGCCTGTTGAAGTAGCTCGGTTGCGAGGCAATTCATTGGCTAGCAGTGTCGTTTGCAAAGGTAGCGAAATTCCCAGAAATAATCCAAATAAAGAAAGCAGCGTTATTAACATGGTTAGAGACACTGAAGCGAGCAAGGCAAACAGAAAGACAGCTATCATATGCAGGCTTGCAACAATCATTAACAAAGATTTTACTTCAAATCGCTCTTGTATCCGCCCACCAATAATGCTGCCAATAATGATAAATATCGATATAGGCAGGAAGATCAAGCCGGTTTCACTTGAATTCAGACGATAAACGTCATCGACAATATTAGGCAGCAATACAAGCAGCATGTAAAAAATAGCATATTGTACAGACCCTAATACAATGATAGCCAAGCCTACGCGATGAGTTAATACGATTGTCAGCTGCTTCAACTGAAAACGTTCGTTTACAGCCTCTGGTGTTCGGGTTTCTGGCAAGCTTAGCCATAAAATAAGCCAAAAAACGAGGCTAATGCCGAGCAAAATCCAGAACAGCCCATTAATATTGTAGTGCTGTCCAATAAATCCACCAAAGATAGGGCCTAGACCAGGGCCGAGCGCTACCAGCATTTGATAGGTTCCCATCGAACGACCTCGCATAGTGCCTTCATACAGATCACCAATTATCGTGATTGCTGCAACTGAGCCTACAGCAACTCCAATCGCTTGCAGTGCGCGAAAAATAATTAAGGATGCTATCGTGTAAGAAAGCGCCGCTCCTAACGTTGCCAACAAATACACCATAAATCCAAGCAAGAGAATTGGACGCCGTCCGTATTTATCAATGAGTGGCCCATAAATTAACTGCATAAATGCAAAGAAAATCGGATAGATCGATACAGTTAAATTGACAGCATCTAATGAAGCTTGAAAATGTTCAGCAATGCTTGGCAGCATTGGGGCATAGATCGTTTGCGTAAATGGACCAAAAAAAGCGGCAATAGAAACTAAATAGACTAATATTTTCTTATACATGACATACTCCTTCAACTGAATCAATTTGTTTACACAGAAAATTGTACATAGTATACTAACCAAACGTAAGTAGGCACTTTTTCGTTCAATACTTACTAAGGGGGAAGTATAGAGATGAAAGAAGCAACAGGAATTTACGAATTTAACGGCAAACGTTATCAATGTCCAATTGAGCTGTCAATAGCTCTGCTAGCTGGTAAATGGAAAACAACAATCATCTGCAAACTGATGGATGGCACAAAAAGATATGGAGAACTTAAAAAACTAATTTCTGGTGTTAATCATAAAATGCTCGCTGAACAACTAAGAGAGCTTGAAGAAGTAGGCATTATAAAGAGAACGGTCTATCCGGAAGTACCCCCAAAGGTTGAATATGAATTGACACCATTCGGTGAAACATTAAAACCAGCAATTCAGTATTTGCAAACTTGGGGAGCTCAATTTAAAGTGACAGACGATCATCAGGCTGCCGATTCACATCTTATTCAGGCAAAAAGCCCATAATTAACAATACGGAAGCACATAAAAAATCGGCAGTTCAAGACATGATTCTCGTATCTTGAACTGCCGATTTTTCACAATAACTATCGCAATTAAGCATGCTCACACTTCCCATTCGGTAAGAATCGAACGAATAAGTGCGTACTTACTTTTCGTTAGTTGCTTATGTATAATCCGAAATAGATAAGCGCTTATCTAGTTAATAACTGACTGGCTTCTAGTTTGAAGCTGGATGAGAAATGAGGAGTGTATAGAATGAAAACGTTAGTTATTGTGGCTCACCCCGACCTATTATCATCGAGAATTAATGCAGCATGGGTCAATGCCTTGCAACATCAACCGAATATTACAGTCCATCAACTGTACGATTTTTATGCGGACGAAAATATTGATATTCAATATGAGCAGACATTGCTTGAAGCCCATGAGCGCATTATTTTTCAATATCCGCTCTATTGGTACAGTTCGCCGCCATTGTTGAAAAAATGGTTTGATTCCGTTCTCCAACCCGGCTGGGCTTACGGACCAGACGGAGATAAAATGAACGGAAAAGAAATCGGCATTGCTATTTCCACTTACGGTGCAGCAAGCTCCTATCAGCCTGATGGATTTAACCGTTTTACGATTCACGAGCTGCTAAGACCTGTTGAAGCTTTAACACATTACATTAGCGCTGCCTACTTGCCACCTTTTGTACTTAATGATATTAGCAATATCTCTGACACGCAATTGGAGCAAAACACTAAAGAATACATCAACTATATAAGCTCAGCATTTCCTGCCGCTTCCTAAGCTACTAGTCCTCCGAGCTAGCTGCTTTTCACAATAAACACAAATACGAGTGCAACGATTGTCTCAACTAGGCAACGATTGCACTCGTATTTTGTATAGCTGTCATCGGAGAAACCTTTGAATTACCCGATAACATCGTTTCAATTCAATAGGGCAAGATGTTGAATGAATGCGCTGTAATATTTGCCCAAAATTAAAGATTATTTGTTGTCGTTTTCTTGGCTTCGCTCGTTAGCTAAAGCTCTTCTAATCGTTTCTCCTTGCAAAAATTCGATAAGAGCCCTTGGCTAATTTGAAGAATAGCTACATTAGAAACATGACCTTATCTTGGAAATTTCATACGGTATTTCTTCGATTTTTATTGGATACACCGTTATCCCCTCTCTACAAAAAATAGCTGGCTTCAACAGCCAGCTTGCTCATTTATCTTATTCTTTCTAAATCCTGATAATCCTGCATAAAGCGTCCCCCATCTGCCACAGCAGAATGGTAAAGCGCTTTAACAGCGGCTGATTTATCAAGCCCCATATCCTTTTTAATGTTCTTTAATTCATCATGCAATTCACGATGCTCATTAATTAATTTTAGCATCGTATTTTTATTGTATTTCATGGCTTTTCCCTCCTTATAGTACTTGAATAAAGACGACTTTTAAATAATTGAATTCTGGGTAATTGTGTGGCACTTGAAAATCTTCTGGCAGTTGGTGCTGCTCCAAAATTTTATAGCGCTTTTTCGCATCTTTAAATGCCTTATCAATGAAGGTTTTAAATTTTTTCATATTGAAGCTCGCATTATTTGTTGAGGCAATGATAACGCCGTTTTCCGCGGTAATTGCCAATGCATCTTTTAGTAGTTTTGGGTAATCCTTTGCTGTGCTAAATGTCATTTTTTTCGTGCGCGCAAAGCTTGGTGGGTCAAGTACAACAACATCAAACGTTAATTGATGGCGTGCCGCATAGCTAAAGTAATCGAAAACATTCATCACCTTGATATCCTGTGCTTCATAATCAATAGCGTTGACGCTAAATTGCTCAATCGTTTTTGCTAGACTACGCTTTGCTAAATCGACGCTCGTCGTTTTCACTGCGCCTCCAAGTACTGCGGCAACCGAAAATGCCCCTGTATAAGAAAAAGTATTGAGCACCGTTTTCCCTACCGAATAAGAGTCACGCAATGCTTTACGCACATTGCGTTGGTCAAGGAAAATCCCCGTCATCGCCCCATCATTCAAGTCAACCGCATAATTCATGCCATTTTCTTGCACAATAATTGGAAACTCGCCCTTTTCGCCTGACACATAGTCATCCTGCTCTACATACTGACCATTCGTATGAAAACGCTTCTTCTCATAAACACCACGTGCATTGACCACTTCCGCAAGTGCCGCATAGATTGCTTCACGCAACGCATAAATGCCTTCACTATACCAGCTCACCATATAAAAGCCATTGAAGAAGTCAATCGTTAAGCCACCGATGCCATCGCCTTCGCCATTAAAAACGCGGAAAGCCGTCGTATCCTCCGCATCAAAAAAGCTTTCTCGGCGCGTGACAGCCTCACGAATTTTCTTCGCAAAAAATGCCGCGTCAATCTGTTCATTTTCTTTGCGTGTTAGTACCCAGCCGATGCCTTTATTTTGCATGCCATAATAGCCTGTCGCAATGTATTGCCCTTGCCCGTCCACTAGCTGGATAAGCGTCCCCTCTTCAATTGCAGCGTCCTCATTTTCTGCCGCATCTTTTAAAATTAACGGATAGCCATTTTTTAATTCTTTTACGTAGTTGTCTTTTATCAATAATGTTGTCATATCGTCATCCTTTGTCTTTGGTATTTCTTTATTATACACTTATTTTTTAAATAGAGCTTCTCACCGTCTTATTGGCGCTTTTCTACAAAAAACCAGCCTACCTCCAAGGAGGTGGCTAATTTTTTAAATAGATATATGTTACACTATAACCAAAATATAGATTTAATTTTGAAAAGGGGTGAAATTTATGAGGAACAAAATGATATTTTTAGTAATATCATTACTCTTTATTCTTACCTTGCTAGCTGGCTGTAATAAAAAAGCAAGACTATCTAATCCTGTATTTAATTGGGAGGGAGCCAATTACGTTGTGACAAATGAGCCTTTACCTGAATTTGACGTGGAGGAAAAAGTAGGTGAAACTACTACTAAAGTGACAGAATTGCCCTCTAATCATGGAGAAGGGTTTGCACTCCCTATTGGAACTGAGTTATACAAAATAAAAGATATCGAAATTACACATAGCTTTGGTGGAATGATGGTGGTTAAAATCGATGAAAAATTCAAAGTTGCCCGAAGGTTAAATGAACCTTAATTTCGCCATATTAAAAATCAGCCAACCTCGACAATGGAGAGGTGGCTGATTTTTCATTACTTCACTACGATATTAACTAATTTACCTGGAATAACAATCACTTTGACAACGTCTTTACCTGCGATAAATTCTTGTACTTTGTCATCTGCTAATGCAGCAGCTTCTAGGCCTTCCTTCGAAATATCTTTTGCAACTTTTACTTTTGCACGCACTTTGCCTAGTACTTGTACAACAACTTCCACTTCATCTTCTACAAGCTTCGATGGGTCGAATGTTGGCCATGTAGAATACGTAATTGTTTCAGCATGACCAAGCTTTTGCCAAAGCTCCTCTGCAATATGACGAGCGATTGGTGAAATCATTTGGACAAAGCCTTCTGCATACTCTCTTGGTACAGCATCAACCTTATAGCATTCATTAATGAATACCATCATTTGTGAAATGGCTGTATTGTAGCGCATTGCTTCAAAGTCTTCTGTTACCTTTTTCACTGTTTGATGATAAACAAGCTCTAGCTTGCCGTCATTTGTGTCAACGATTTTGCTGCTTACTGTGCCATTATCATCAATAAATAGACGCCAAATGCGCTCTAGGAAGCGACGTGAGCCATCTAAGCCATTTGTTGACCATGCTTTTGAGGCTTCAAGCGGTCCCATAAACATTTCATAAAGGCGTAGCGTGTCTGCACCGTGTGATGCAACGATATCATCTGGATTGATCACATTGCCTTTTGATTTTGACATTTTTTCGTTGTTTTCACCTAAAATCATTCCTTGGTTAAATAGCTTTTGGAATGGCTCTTTTGAATGCACAACACCGATATCATATAGCACTTTGTGCCAGAAGCGAGCGTATAGTAAATGCAGCACCGCATGCTCTGCGCCACCAACATAAATATCAACAGGCAACCAGCGTTTTGCTAGCTCTGGATCGATAATCATTTCATCATTATTCGGGTCGATATAGCGTAGGTAGTACCAGCAGCTACCAGCCCATTGCGGCATCGTATTTGTTTCACGGCGACCTTTTTTCCCTGTCACAGGGTCTACTACATTTACCCACTCTTCAATATTAGCAAGTGGTGATTCACCTGTACCGCTTGGGCGAATATCGTTTGTTTTTGGCAGCATTAATGGTAGCTCTTCCTCTGGAACAGTCGTCATTGTGCCATCTTCCCAATGAATAACAGGAATTGGCTCACCCCAATATCGTTGACGTGAGAATAGCCAATCACGTAGACGGTATGAAATTTTCTTCTCACCGACACCGTTTTCCTCTAGCCATGCAATCGCCTTAGCAATGCCATCCTCTTTATTTAAACCGTTTAAGAAATCAGAATTAATATGCTCGCCATCACCAGTGAATGCTTCATTTTCAATATCACCACCAGCAAGCACCGCTTTAATTTCTAAGCCAAATTGCTTAGCAAATTCGTAGTCGCGCTCATCGTGAGCAGGAACCGCCATAATCGCGCCTGTACCGTAAGTTGCTAACACATAGTCCGCAATCCATACAGGGATTTTGGCACCGTTAATTGGATTCACTGCATATGCGCCTGTGAAGACACCCGTTTTTTCCTTCGCTAAATCTGTACGCTCAAGGTCTGATTTTGTTTTTACTTTATCAAGATATGCATCTACTTGTGCACGATGCTCTGCTGTTGTAATTTCAGCAACTAGCTTATGCTCTGGTGCTAATACTGCATACGTTGCACCAAATAGCGTATCTGGACGCGTTGTGAAGACATCAAATGTATGCTCTGTACCATCGATTTTAAATGTTACTTCTGCACCTTCAGAGCGCCCAATCCAATTGCGCTGCATTTCTTTTAAGCTTTCTGGCCAATCAAGCTCATCTAAATCTTCTAATAGACGATCCGCGTATTCCGTAATGCGTAAAATCCATTGACGCATTGGGCGACGCTCTACAGGATGTCCGCCACGCTCTGATAAGCCATCGATTACTTCCTCGTTAGCAAGCACTGTACCTAATGCGGGACACCAGTTGACAGGCACTTCATCAACATATGCTAAGCCACGATTGAATAATTGGATGAAAATCCATTGCGTCCATTTATAATATTTCGGGTCTGTCGTATTAATTTCACGATCCCAATCATACGAAAAGCCTAAATCGTTCATTTGACGCTTAAATGTTGCGATATTTTTCGCTGTAAATTCCGCTGGGTCATTGCCTGTATCTAACGCATATTGCTCCGCTGGTAAGCCGAACGCATCCCAGCCCATTGGATGTAGGACATTATAACCTTGCATACGTTTAAATGAGCTTAAAATATCTGTCGCAATATAGCCTAGTGGGTGCCCTACGTGTAAGCCTGCACCTGATGGATATGGAAACATATCTAGCGCGAAAAATTTTGGCTTGCTGTTGTCATTCACCGTTTTAAATGTTTTATTATCTGCCCAATACTTCTGCCATTTCTTATCAATTTCTTGATGATTGAAACTCATATTACTCCTCCTCAAAATCATAGTATCGACTTGTTTTCTATCGCCCAAACCGAAGTGACTGAATTTTTAGAAAAATAAAAAACTCGCCCCCTTCCGTAGAAAGGGACGAGAGTATATTTGACTCCCGCGGTACCACCCAAATTAGTGACACTGCACTCAGCTCCAGCTTCTTAACGCGAAAACACGGCTTTTAGTATCTAAAAGCAAACTCAAAGGCGAGTTCAATTTGTTCACCTGTTAGCTTACACCAACCGCTAACTCTCTAAAAAGTGTCGAAATTTACTACTCCTTGTCATAGTCGTTGTATATAATGCCTTCATTCTAAAGGAATTAGCTTGAAAGTACAAGTTTTTTTTGCGTGCCAGGCACACACACAATTTCCACACAATTCACGAAAAAAAATTTTTTATGCACTTTACTATTCAAATGACAAATTTCATTCGTTTTTCACAGTCAAATTTCTAATTTCAAACACTTTGCACAATAAGTGCTTTCTTGAGCCATTTGACAAGATTTATCATTGTTTTTACACTATATTCAATTCATACTAAAAGGAGGGCTGCTATGCCTAGAAAACATCGTCTTTGGTCACCGCATCACTATTTTCATATCGTTATGCGTGGAAATAATCGACAAACAATCTTTTTACATCATGCTGACTATCAAGCTTTCTTGCGAATTTTAGAGTACACGTATCAAAAATATCAATTTTCCATTATTGCTTTTTGCATTATGCCAAATCATTATCATTTATTACTGCGCTCTTCTCATGCTTCCCACAGCAAAATCATGGCGATGATTAATCGTCGTTATAGTGATTATTTCAAGAAGAAATATGACTACACTGGTCACCTCTATGAAAAAAGGTTTTTTTCAGATATTGTTCCTTCAGCCCTCGATATTATCGCTGTTAGTCGCTATATTCACCGTAATCCAATCAATACCACTACCCCCTTGGTAGAAGCCCTAGCTCTTTACCCTTATAGCTCTTTCTATTATTACTACCATAACATTCCAGTATCATTTAATTTTTTGCATAAAAACTCACTTCTCTCCTATTTACCTCATTCCAGATACGCTACCCTAGAGCTCTATTTAATGCATTGTGAGGATGATTATGATTTGCAATTGACTTGAGCTATAACAAAAGCTAGTGTCCTCACTCGTTGTGACACTAGCTTTTCGATTGAATTGTATTTAGTTTTCTGAATTTTCTTTATTGTTTGTGTGCCAGGCACATGCAGGGATAATTGCTACGAGCAGCAGCACAACGACACTCCACATCAATGTCTGCATATCAAATATATCGACCATCATCCCGCCAAATAGTGGACCAATCATTCGTCCAATTGTCGTGGCACTATTGACAATGCCTTGGTAAAAGCCTTGTCGACCTTTCGGGGCGAGTTGATTAGCAATTGTCGGAATAATAGGTGTGAAAAATACTTCCCCTAATGTTAAAATGACCATCGCTACCGCGAACATTGTGAATTCCTCTGCAACCGCCACGATACAGAAGGAGAATGACATTAAGACAAGTCCCAATGCGAGCTGATGCTTGAGCTTCTTCTCCCAACGTCGAACGAGCGGACGAATGACTGGCTGGAAACCGACAACGAGCAAGCCGTTAATCGTCCAAATCACACTATATTGTGAGAGCGACATACCTAAGCCTTGTGTGTAAGAAGAAATCGTCGCACTCCATTGTGAATACGACATCCAGCATAATACTAAAGCGAGACACAAAGTAAATAACGCATAAAGTCCTGCCTTAGATTCCTTGCCCCCTCTTTCTGTAAGAACATTTTTCGGTGCCATACTTTTCGTATCAAAGCGTTTATATGTTGTGACAACGAGCAGGAAGAAAATTAAATAAGTAAAGAAATTCGCTTTAAAAACATATTCAAAATTCATATCTGCGATAAAGCCTGCTAGTGCAGGACCAATCGCTACCCCAACATTATTCGATAAAAATAACGTATTGAACGCTTTACGCCCACCTTCTGGCCACGCAGCGCCTATCAACGCATACATTGCAGGAAAAACTACCCCTCCACTAAAGCCGATAACCGTTAACAAAATAACGTAAGGCCACCAATCATGCCAAAACATCAATAAGCTTAATGCGCCTATATTTAATGTGACACCAATCACAATTGTTTTAAAGCCACCAATTTTATCAAACAAATAGCCACCTAATAAATTACCAACGACCGCCGCTAATGAATTGAGCATTAACACAAAACCCGCAATCGTTAACGTTTTTCCTAGATGATGGTGTATGTATATAGCATTTAAAGGCCATAAAAAGGAGCTACCTACTGTGTTTAAAAACATCCCGATGACTAAATACCATACCTGTCTTGGCATATCCTCTCTCCTTCCAAATTCCTTCGATATTCAAAATATCAGTCTATGCCTCTTTTGCAAAATATACAAGAAAAAGTTTTTCACTACGTCAATGCGTGTTACAATCATTTTTTAGAGGAGTGACAACGATGACAAATTTCCCTTTTCCTTCTGACGAAAAGCGTTACTATACATGGAATCGCTATTTACGCAATGAATTTGGACAAAAGGTTTATAAAGTAGCTTTAGATGCGGGCTTTGATTGCCCAAATCGCGATGGCACGGTCGCTTTTGGAGGCTGCACATTTTGCTCGGCTGCTGGTAGCGGTGATTTTGCTGGTAACAAAGTGGATCCGATTCCTGTTCAATTCGAAAAAATCAAAGCAAAAATGCAGCATAAATGGAAAGATGGCTTAACGATGGCTTATTTCCAAGCCTATACAAATACACACGCGCCCCTCGCCATATTAAAGGAAAAATTTGAAGCAGCACTC
Source organism: Lysinibacillus louembei (assembly GCF_033880585.1). Classification (NCBI taxonomy): domain Bacteria; kingdom Bacillati; phylum Bacillota; class Bacilli; order Caryophanales; family Bacillaceae; genus Lysinibacillus; species Lysinibacillus louembei. Next base: position 2,320,266 of record NZ_CP137624.1, on the reverse strand, counting down.
GCCTGTGAAGGTGTCATGGGAATTAGTATTGCAACGCGCCCTGACTGTCTGCCTGACGATGTCGTGGAATATTTAGCTGAATTAAATGAGCGTACCTATTTATGGGTGGAGCTTGGCTTACAGACGGTGCATGAAAAAACGGCAAATTTAATTAATCGTGCACATGACTACGCAACATATGTAGAAGGTGTAGAAAAACTGCGTCGTCACAATATTCGCATCGTCACACATATTATTAATGGTTTGCCCTTAGAAACATACGATATGATGCTCGAAACAGCACGTGAAGTAGCAAAGCTCGATGTACAAGGCATTAAAATTCATTTGCTGCATTTATTAAAAGGTACACCTTTAGTCAAGCAATACGAAAAAGGCTTGCTGCAATTTATGACACAGGAAGATTATATTCAGCTCGTTGTTGACCAGCTTGAAGTGTTACCACCGCACATGGTCGTGCAGCGTATTACAGGTGATGGACCCATTGATTTAATGGTCGGGCCGATGTGGAGTGTCAATAAATGGAGCGTGTTAAACGGTATTGATGCAGAGCTAGAACGCCGCAACACATGGCAAAGTAGACTTTATGAGGTGAAAAGATGAAATTACAACGCGTTTTACAATATGCTCAAAGCCTTTTAACAGACGCGATTCAAGAAGGCGATATCGCCGTTGATGCAACAGCTGGTAACGGACATGACACATTATTTTTAGCCAATTTAGTTGGTGACGATGGCTATGTATATGCCTTCGATGTGCAAAAAGAGGCGGTTGACGCAACTTTGCATCGTCTGTTGGACAATGCCCTTGAACACCGAGCTCTCGTTTTAAAGGATGGGCATGAAAACATCGCCAAATATGTGACAAAGCCTGTAGCAGGAGCAATTTTTAATCTCGGCTATTTACCAGGCAGTGACCATTCCATTATTACAAAGCCAAACACAACGATTACCGCACTAGAAACCTTGCTGCAATTATTAAAAGTTGGTGGCATTATCGTCTTAGTCATTTATCATGGGCATGATGGTGGCGCTGAGGAACGCGATGAGGTGCTACGCTTTGTTAGCAGCCTTCCACAAAAGCATGTGCATGTTTTGCGCTATGAATTTTTAAATCAGCAAAACAGCCCACCGTTTGTGGTGGCGCTTGAAAAGGTCAAGGAAATGGGCAACAAATAGGGGTGTTGGCTAGCCAACACCCCTATTTTTATTCCTCATCCACCCAGCTCATACGTGTCGCTACGAAAAAAGCAGCTACAATCGATGCAATCACAACGAGAAATGGTGCGACAAATATTAAAAAATTACTCATGTTTTGCCCTCCTATACATGGTGATCAGATTTGCCTGATACATACTCTTTATTAAATACGAATAAGCGGAACACTAAGTAAAGCGAAGGCAATAGTAATGCAAGCCCTGCAATAAACACAACGACTAAGGCAATCGCCATTGCCTCACTCGTAAAGCTATCGTGAATCGTTAAATACGGATAGAGCAAATATGGATAATGCGAAACGCCATATGCGAAAAAGGCAAGCGCAAATTGGACGATAAGTAAAACGAGCGCCCAATTATAGCGAATGCGCTTATAAATGAAATAAACTGTACCCGCAAATAATAAGCCAGATAGTGCAAAGAGCCACCACACATCGAACATATTTTCATAATGCCAATTGTTTAATTGACGCATTTCGATAATAATACCGAATGCGCTGACAATTAATGGTCCCGCCCAAATTAAGGCATATTTTCGCATTACTTCGGTTGCCTCACGCTCTCCAGCCTTGTGCGCATACCATGTTAAAAAGACTGCGGAGATATACAGCACCGCAACAACTGACAGCACCACAATCGACCAAGATAAAGGGCTGGCGAATAAGGCACCATAATCTAGCTTCGGATGCCCGCTGTCCATACTAACAAAGCCACCTTCTGAAATGGTTAAAACGACCGAAAAAGCTGCGGGAATAAATAGCCCAGCAATACCGTAAGCAAGCGCGTAGCCTTTATGCCCACTAACACCGCTATACGCTTCAAATGCGTAATAGCTTCCTCGAATTGCCAATAAAATTAAAGCGATTGAGGCAGGTACAATTAAGACGTTTCCATAATAGTAAGCAGTTTGCGGGAAAAAACCGACAACTCCAACAAAGAAAAATACTAAAAAGACGTTGGTAATTTCCCAAACTGGTGATAAATAGCGTTTAATAATTTTCGTTAATGTTTGGTGATTTCCTCTAATTAAACTATACGCATTGAAGAAGCCTGCGCCAAAATCAATGGACGCTACAATCACATAGCCGAACAAGAACAGCCACAACACAGATATACCTAATATTTCTAATGCCATGAGCCTTCACCGTCCTGTCTTGAATTTAATTCCTTCTCAATCGGATTATTTTTGAACATGCGCTGTAAAATAACGATACTGCCGACACCTAAAATAAAGTAGACAACGGCAAAGGCGATAAATAAATATTCAACACCTGTGGCGGTTGTTGCCCCTTCTGATGTGCGCATAATGCCGTATAAAATCCATGGCTGACGCCCCATTTCAGCAAGCCACCAGCCCGCTTCAATGGCGATAACGGATAGCGGTCCCCCTAACACGATAAGCCATCTAAACCACCTTGCTTCAACCCATGACCAGCTTCTCCATTTGCCAAGCACAAAGGCAGCAGACAGTAAAATCATAAAGACACCTATCCCTACCATCGTATCAAAGAAGTAATGGATAATAAGGGGTGGATGCTCATCCTTTGGATATTGGTCGAGCCCAATTACCTCTGCGTTAAAATCGGTATGCGATAAGAAGCTAAGCAGCTTCGGTAAGCGAATTTCATATTTCACTTCACCGTCATCTAGCACACCGAATAAAATTAAGTCGGCACCCTCTTCTGTTTCAAAATGCCATTCTGCCGCAGCTAATTTTTCAGGCTGGTACTCCGCTAAATACTTTGCAGAAAAATCGCCAACAACTGCTGAAGCGAGTGCAAAAATTAAGCCTAGCTTCATCGTTAAAACAAGTGCTTTTTTATGATAGACGTGGTTTTCACCGCGCAATAATTTATAGGCAGCAATCGCGGCAAGAATAAAGGCAACCGTCATATAGCCTGTCGTTAAAACATGCCCAACCTTTGTGGGCATCGCAGGTGTAAACATCGCCATAAACGGCTGAATATCGATTAATGCATCACCCTTTACCGTAAAGCCTTGCGGTGCATTCATAAAAGCGTTAACAATCGTAATAAAAAGAGCGGACATCGAAGCGCCAATACTTACTGGAATTAGCAGCAACATATGATATTTCGGATTTTTAAAGCGGTCCCACGTATATAAATAAATGCCAAGGAAAATCGCCTCAAAGAAGAACGCAAATGTTTCCATGAATAATGGTAATGCAATCACTTGCCCTGCCATTTCCATAAACTGTGGCCATAATAACGATAGCTGCAAGCCAATAATCGTACCTGTTACAACCCCAACCGCTACGGTAATTGTAAAGCCACGTGCCCAACGTCTCGCCATCATCGTATAATGCATATCATTTTTCTTATAGCCTACATATTGTGCAATTAAAATCATTAACGGCACACCGACACCAATTGTTGCAAAAATAATATGGAACGATAGCGTCAGCTCCGTTAAAGCCCTACTCCAAAAAACAGAATCCACTTCCCTCACTCCTTTATTGCCTATTTTTCCTTCATCGTAGCATTAAATATAAGCGTAATCTATTGTCGTTACTTTGCTTCCATACATATTCACATATTCGACATACAGAAATTTGTCACAAAGCGCAAAAAACGCTGATTCTTGCAAGTGTATTCCTTTTCAAAAAGCACAAACTTAGTATACCTTAATAGTAGTTAATTGTCAGAATTGTGTGTGTGCCTGGCACCCACACAATTAAGGAGGATACAACATGGCTTGGCTCAGGCAGCTCGCATTTTCAGAAAAAAAATATATTACACTTTTTATGTTGTTTAGCTTGCTGCTCGCTAGTGCGATTATTGGGCAAGCGTATAGTATCGTCAAAATTGTGGATAGCGTCTTTATCAACAAAGCATCCTTTGAAGTGATATGGCCTTATGCGGCACTTTTAGCTGTCGCAATTTGCGTGAGGCTTGCAACACAGGCTTTCATGCAGCTTGCTGCGAATCGCTATGCAGGAAGCGTCAAAACGAAGGTGCGTCAACAATTATTGGCACATTGGTCTACGCCATCTGCCAAGCCTGCTGGCGAAAAAATTGCTATTTTACAGCATACGGTACAGGAGCTGCATGCTTATTATGCGCAATATATCCCACAATTTATTAAAACGTTGATGCTACCTGCAATCATTGTTATCACATTGTTTTTCGTGCATCCAACAAGTGCTGTTATTATGTTAATTACAGCACCGTTTATTCCTTTAACGTATATTTTAGTTGGCATTCAAACAAAGGCAAAAGCGGAACAACAGCTAACGAAAATGAATCGCTTTTCCAGCACATTTTTAGAAATGCTTTATGGTTTACAAACATTAAAATTATTTGGCAAAGCGCGCGAGCAGGAGCTCAAGCTGAATGAGCATAACAAGCAATTTTCAGCCGCAACGCTGACCGTTTTAAAAATTGCCTTTGCCTCTACATTGTTTATTGAGCTGATTACAACGCTTGGTATCGGTCTTGTTGCACTGGAAATCGGCTTTCGCATGATTGTCTTCCAAACGCTTGCCTTTGCGCCTGCCTTTTTCGTTTTAACATTAGCACCTGAATATTACCAAGCATTGAAGGAGCTTGGCGCAGCCTTTCACACAGGACGTGGTAGCCTAGCAGCGGCAGAAATTTTACAAGAGACACTTCATGAGCCGAAGCGTGCACCTACATGGGGAACAGAAGCTTTTTCTGAAGCACCTTCCCTCGCATTAAAGGATGCTTTGATTCAATACGAGCAGCAAGCAATTGGTCCCATCACTTTGATGATTCCAGCGAAACAAACAATCGCCATTGTTGGACCATCTGGACACGGCAAAACGACGATTTTGCATATGCTCGCAGCATTAATGAAGCCTGATACTGGACAGCTACTTATCAACGGCAAGCCCCAATCAACAGCTGATGAGCAACAATGGCGGCAAGAAATGATGCTCGTTTCGCAAAAACCGTATTTATTTGCGACGACATTGCGAGAAAATTTACAAATGGGTGGCAATTATTCAGAGAAGCAGTTGCTTGAAGCATTGCAACAAGTGCAGTTAATGACATGGTTTAAGCAGCTTGCCAATGGCTTTGACACAAAAATTGGCGAAGGTGGGCTTGGCTTATCAGGTGGGGAGCAACAGCGGATCGCTTTAGCAAGAGCATGGTTAAAGCAGCCATCTATTTTATTGCTAGATGAACCAACTGCTGCACTTGATGTGCAAACAGCCGAAGCCGTTCATCAGCTTATTAAGCAGTTCCATCATCGTAGCACTGTCATTATTGTTGCACATCGCCATGAAAGCATTGCACATGCAGATGCAATCTATGAAGTGCAGAACGGTCAACTGAAAAGAGGTGAAACACCGTGTGGCAAATGATTTTAAGTGAAAAAAAAGATTTTTTACTAGCTCTTTTAGCTGGAACAATCAGTGGCTTAACCGCGGTAGCACTCTTTGCACAAAGCGGCTTTTTAATTTCCAAGGCAGCATTATTGCCACCGTTTTATATCATTTTAATTTTAACTGCCTTTTTAAAATTATTTGGTGTGGCGAAATCAGCAAGCAAATATGCGGAGCGCTATATTTCACATCGTGTCACCTTTTCGTTGCTAGAAAAAATTCGCCTCCGCTTTTTCCAAAGCTTGCAGCCATATGCACACTCTTTACTTTCGAGCTACCGAGGGGGCGATTTATTAACGCGTATGACGAAGGATGTTGATACATTACAGCAATATTTTTTACGCGTTGCCTATCCACCGCTCGTTGCATTGCTCGTTTTTTTCGGCACAATGCTATTTACTATTTGGTTTTCAATTTGGATTACATTGCTGTTGCTTGTTAGCGTTATTCTCTGCAGCATAATTTTGCCGTTGCTTTGGCAAAAGCCAAAAGAAATAACAAGCCAGCAGCACTACACAGAAAGCTTGACGGAATATTTTTACGGCTTAACCGATTTAACAGTTGCAGGGAAACGCCCTGCTGCAGAGCAAGCACTACAGCAGCTCAGCCTTGATTTTGAGCAAAATATACAAAACGAAGAAAAACAGGCGTTAAAGGCACAGCTCGTCAATCAAGCAACCGCCTTATCAACCGCCTTTGCGGTCGTCATTCTCGGTGCTTATTTTGTAACAACTGGGGCTTTAGACGGGCTTTATTTAGCGATGCTACTATTAATTGCATTAACTGTTTTTGAGGTAGCAATCCCGCTTGGCACAGTCCCTTTGCATAAAGCAAAAGCAAAGGATGCCTTTGTTCGTTTAACAGCATTCGATGCTGCGGCAATATCAACACAAGCTTTGCCGCAAGGACAATTGCAAACAGTGCAAGCTAATAATGTCAGCTATCGCTACCCAAATAGTGATTTTCAAGCATTGCAGGATATTTCATTTACGATTAATGCTGGTGAAAAAATTGCCATTGTTGGGCCAAGCGGTGCTGGAAAATCGACCTTATTCCAACTGTTAATTCAAAATTTGCAGCCAAGCAATGGAGAAATTTTATGGAATGGGGACAATACTGCACAAATTCAGCATGAACAGCTATGGGGTCAAATGGGCATTATGCTACAGCATAATCATTTCTTTAGCGGCACAATTAAGGAAAATTTATTAAGTGAGAAAGAGGCCGGACAAATGGAGCAACTGTTAGAGCAATTGCAGCTCCCCTTTTCACTTGAGCAAGAGGTATTGGAAAATGCGCGCAATTTATCAGGTGGGGAGCAGCAGCGTCTAGCACTTGCCCGCGTCTTACTGCGCGATGCACCCATTTATTTATTGGATGAACCATTCGCACATTTAGACAGCTCATTAACAACACACTGTACTGAGTTGTTACTCACATTGCCACAAACGGTTATTTGTATTACACATAAGCTTGATGCCCTCGCCCTCTTTGACCGCATTTTTGTCATCTACGAGCATCAGCTTGTAGAAGCAGACCATTACGATGAGTTGATTAAAAAACAGGGCATTTTTTATCATATGCAGCAGCTAAAATAAAATGGGTTGTCAGACGACTCACTTTATGCTAGGATAACAAATGTATAACCTCAATAATATGGATTGAGGGTCTCTACCAGAAACCGTAAACTTCTGATTACAAAAATTTTTATTTTTGTAATCAGAAGTTTTTTTTATTTTGAAAGGAAGGATTGATAAAAATGAATTGGAGAGTATATATTCTGTCCATCACTGCATTTGCAGTTGGTTTAGTTGAATTAATCGTTGGAGGGATTTTGCCTAGCATTGCAGAGGATTTAAACGTATCCATTGCGACAGCAGGACAGTTGATTACTGTTTTCGCCTTTATTTATGCCCTATCTGCGCCAATACTTTTATCATTAACAGCCAAAATTGAACGAAAGCAGCTATTTATTATTGCATTAGTTATTTTTGCTTTAAGTAATTTAATGATGTATGTCAGCCCGACATTTACAATCGTCATGATTGCCCGTATTGTTTCTGCAATGAGTACAGCGCTTGTTATTGTTTTATCGTTAACAATTGCGGCGAAAATCGTTGAGCCACGCTACCGAGCAAAAGCATTGAGCTATGTCTTTATCGGTGTAAGCTCGGCCCTTGTTATCGGTGTGCCACTTGGCATTTTTATTACAGAATCATTCGGCTGGCGCTCCGTCTTTTTAGGCATTGCAGTACTATCGGCTTTATCGATTATTTTAAATATTATTTTCCTAGAAAGAATGCCTGTTGCTGAAATCATTCCATTAAAAGCACAGATTAAATCATTAGCAGATGTAAAAATTTTAAGCGCACAATTTACGACATTATTTATGCTAGCAGGACACTATATGCTATATGCGTATTTAACAGCGTTTTTAGTTGAAGCCTTTGATATGAGCGCATCATGGATTAGCGCCTGTTATTTATTGTTCGGTGTCTCCTCTGTAAGCGGGAATGCGCTTGGTAGCTGGTTAAATGGGAAACTTGGCACGAAAAAAACCATTTTATTTGTTGTGTCAGCATTTGCAATTGTATTATTGTTAATTCCATTTACAATCGTATCATTGCCGTTATTTTTAATTATCACTGTATTTTGGGGTGCACTAAGCTGGGCTTTAACACCACCATTACAGGCATATTTAATTCAAATTGCCCCAAAAACATCCGACGTTCAGCAAAGCTTAAATACAGCTGCACTACAAATCGGTATTTCCATTGGCTCGGCAGTTGGTGGTGTTGTATTCGCCTTTACATCATCGGCTATTTATTTATCCATCTTTGGCGCTATTTTTGCGCTAGCAGCATTAGGCTGTGCGGCCATTTCATTAAAAGGCTCTTCTTCTGCACAAGTAGCAGAGCAACATAGTAATTAGCAGAGCAAAAGGGGTGCTTCCGAAGCTTAAGTCGCTTCGGAACACCCCTTTAAAGCTCTACTGTTTTCCCAATTTGCAGTGTTAACGCTTTTTTATAAACACCTTGTGCTACAGCTAAATCATAATAAGAGGCTCCAACCGATTTAAAGAATGTGATTTCCTCTTGTTGCTGACGTCCTACTTTTTCACCTGCAACAAGCTGTTCTAGCTCCGCATAAATATCGTCGAAGCTCCAAACACCTTTGTCAGCTGCATCAATTAGCTCGCCTGCCTCATCTTTCACACCAGGTAAATCATCTACAACTACTTTACTATTTGTAATCGTATAATGATCCAGTTCATGCATATGCGGAAGATAAGAGCCAACCCCGTTAATATGTGCGCCTTTTTTTAACGACTCACCATTGAATAATGGCGTTGTCGTCTTCGTTGCACAGCAAATGATATCTGCCTGTGCTACTGCTGTATTGGCATCTTGCTCGAAAAGAAATTCACCTTGATAGCCCGCCTCTTGTAGCTTTTCCGCAAACTCTTGTGCCTTTGCAGCTGTTCGATTGTATAAAACAATCGTTTCAATCGCGCGAACTGCTAACACACCTAAGCATTGCTCAAATGCCATCGCTCCTGTACCAATAACAGCTAGTACTGTTGCATTTTGTTGCGCTAAATAATCTGTTGCGATGCCTGACATCGCTCCCGTGCGCAGACGCGTTAAGTAAGAAGCATTAATGCTTGCTAAATGGCTACCATCCTCTGTGCTCGTTAAGACAATAATACCTTGTGTCGTTTTCTTCCCAGCAGCTGGGTTGTTCGGAAAAATCGTCACAACCTTTACAGCTGCCATTTGATTTACTAAATCCGCGCTAGGCATATAAAGGGCTGATGCTGTCTGTTCCGGGAAGTCCAACACTGTACGATGTGGCGCTAAAATATGCCCTTGCGCCTTCGCTTGTAGTATCGCTTTTACATCTCGTATGGCATCTTCCATATGATAGAATGATGTAATCTCTTGCTCATTTAAAATAATCAAACTACTCACTCCAACTAATTATTTTTTATCCATTGACACAGCATCTAAATCTTCGTTGCTACGCTCACGTACTGCCCAAACTGCTAGCAATGAAATAACCGCAGTGAAAATCATATAAATAGCTACAGGTACAAATGAATTATCAAAGTTCGCTAATAATGCTGTTGCTACTAGTGGCGCTGTACCACCAGCTACTGCGGCACCGATTTGGTAGCCTAACGATACACCTGTATAACGCACTTTTGCATCAAAGATTTCAGAGAACATTGTTCCTAAAACTGCTGTAATTGGTGCCCAAATTACCCCTAGACCAATCACGGTTGCAATCACTAATGTAATAAATGTTTTTTGATGTAATAACCAGAAGTATGGGAATGCATAAATAATAATGCCGAGCGTTCCGAATATATACATTTTCTTACGACCAATGCGGTCTGATAAATTCCCCATAATTGGAATTAAAATCGTTGTAACAATTGTCGCAATCATAACAGATACTAAAACTTGCGTGCTTGTAAAGCCAAGCTGATTTGTACCATATGAAACGATAAATGTACCGAAAATATAGAATGGTGCTGTTTCAACAACTTTACCACCAATGGCAATCAACACTTCTTTCCAGTGATACTTTAATGTATTGATAATTGGAAGCTTTGGAATTTCGCCAGACTCTTGAACCTTCTTAAATGATGGCGTTTCATCAATTCCTTTACGAATCCATAAGCCAAATACAACTAATAATGCACTTAATAAGAACGGAACACGCCAGCCCCAAGAAACGAATGCTTCCTGTGAAACAGTAGAAGTGATAAATGTTAATGCACCAGTACCTAAAAACATACCAATTGTTACACCCATTTGTGGGATTGCACCAAATAATCCACGCTTATCTTTCGGTGCATATTCAACGGATAATAGCAATGCACCGCCCCATTCTCCACCAATACCTAGTCCTTGTACTAAACGTAGTACAATTAATAAAATTGGTGCTGCAACGCCAATTGCTTGATATGTAGGAAGTACCCCCATTAAAAATGTTGCAACCCCCATTAATGACAATGTCATTACTAACGTTTTTTTACGTCCAACTCTATCCCCGATATGACTAAAAATAATACCACCAAATGGACGAATAAAGAACGCTAATGCTAGTGATGCATATGCTAGCATTAAGCCAACTGTTGGATCTTCTGCCACGAAAAATACTTGGTTAAAAACAAGTGCCGCTACTGTTCCATATAGGAAGTAGTCAAACCACTCAATCGAGCTACCAACTAAGCTCGCAATCCAAACTCTCCTTTGCTGTGCTTTACTTAACTGTGGTTCTGTCATTCAAAATCCCCCTTTTTCTTGAATCGAAGATACTCTCTCAACCTTATACTCCATCATTTGAAATCGCTTTCTAAATGTTGTTACTTTAAAGTTGAAGTAATACTTCAATTTTATGAACCTATTATTTCACTATTGAGATTCATTGTCAATCATCTTTTTGAATAAACAAAATATTCAGTAAAATAAATATTTTGTGTTGATAGTTTTACTTTTCTAAATTAGAACACTACTATAGAAAGAAAAAGATATTTGAATTGAGGGGATTCGAATGCAATTTATCGGTGAGGAGATTCGGAAAATACGTAAGGAGAAAAAAATTACATTAAAACAATTAGCACAAGAAACAGGTGTCTCCATTAGCTTTTTATCACAGCTAGAGCTTGGAAAATGCAGTGCAACACTGCAATCATTACGTAAAATTTGCGATGCATTACAAGTTTCACCAACAATTTTTTTTGAACAAGCACCACAAGATATAAAGACGACATTGCCTTTTCACTATGAAAACCTAGCGCCTACTATAGTAGCGGCACCATTTCAGCCGATGCTTGTAACACTGTTACCTAATGAAAATGGCTCACAAGAGCTTACACATTTAGGGTATGAGTTTATTTATGTATTAGAAGGTGAGCTAGCCTTTTCCTACCAAGAGCAAAAAAGAGTTTTACAAGTTGGACAGCACGTCATGTTCTCCTCTACGGAAAGTCATATTTGGTGGAACGAGGGGGAAATACCAACAAAATTTCTGCTTATCTCGTCTCTATAAAATGGCAAACAGGTGTCCAAAAAGCACGCATTCGCCTACTTTCCAAACACCTGTTGCAGCTTCATATTATTTTTTTTCTTTATTACGCTCAACCCAGAAATCAGCATTTTTAATGCCAAGTTTAATCGGGTCAAATTGCGGGTCTTTTCCTTCTTTTTTCTGCTGCTCGTAATCTTTTAATGCGAGCATTGCAGGCTTCATAATAATTAATATCGCTATGACATTAATCCATACCATCAAGCCTAAGCCTAAATCACCAAATGCCCATGCTAAGTCAGATGTTCTCACTGCACCATATAATGAAGAGCCTAATAATACAAATTTCGCTATCCAAATACCTATTTGCTCAGCTTTGCCTGAGAACATATAGGAGACATTGGTTTCTGCAATATAATAGTAAGCCATTAATGTTGTAAAGGCGAAGAAGAATAATGCTATTGCAACAAACCCAGCACCAAAGTTATTTAACGATGGGAATGCGCTGTTTACCGCTGCTTGTGTAAATTCTGAATATGTGATACCTGGCGCATGCTCAACGATTAACTCCCCTTCGGAGCTGCCTTCATTTACATTGTACGTCCCCATAAATAAAATCATTAATGCTGTTGCTGAGCATACAAGCAATGTATCAATATAAATCGATGCAGCTTGTACTAAACCTTGCTTTGTAGGATGCGATACTTCCGCTGCTGCCGCTGGGTGTGCACCCGTACCTTGACCAGCCTCATTTGAGTAAATGGCACGTTTAACCCCCCAAGCAATTGCTGAACCAATCATCCCACCAAATGTTGCATCAAGCGTAAAGGCACTTTCAAAAATTAATTTTAAAACACCTGGTACTGCGCCAATATTCATAATAATAATAATTGCTGCCATTAATAAGTATACAATTGCCATAAATGGTACTAAAATTTGTGCGGCATTTGCAATACGTTTTACACCACCAATAATGATAAAGCCTAATAATCCAACAATAATAATACCTGTAACCCATGGTGAAATGCCAAAAGCATTATTTACAGCACCAGAAATCGCATTAGATTGTACACCTGGCATTAAAAATGCAACCGCTAAAATAGCCGAAACTGCAAATAACATACCAAACCAACGCATACCTGTCGCCTTTTCAATATAGAAGGCGGGACCTCCTCGATATACGCCATTTTTCTTCTCTTTATAAATTTGAGCCAACGTAGACTCTACATAAGCTGTTGATGCACCAATAAATGCTGTAATCCACATCCAGAACACAGCTCCAGGGCCTCCAAATGCAATTGCCGATGCTGTCCCTACAATATTACCTGTTCCAACACGACCAGATAAAGCAATCGACATCGCTTGGAAAGAGGATACCCCAGCCTCTGATTTCTCCCCTGTAAACATTAGCTTAAACATGTCTTTAATTAATCGTACTTGTGCAAACTTCGTTAAAATCGAGAAAAATAAACCTACAATTAAAATACCGTAAATCATAAATGGTCCCCATAAAATACCATTTAAAAAACTTACTACCGAATCCATTAAAATCCCCCTTTGAAAATAATGTATTATTTTGAAGTTTACTATATTACATATGCATTTTTTATGCAATACATTTTTAAAAAATTCTAAATATTTCGTATTGTGAAATTTTAAAAAAGATAGATTTTTTCAGCTTTCAAACTAAGAAAGGTATGTTAGAAATATTTCTAACATACCTCGCTTGTTATTACTTCACTAATTGGTTAAAGCATTCTCATGACTTATACTGTTTATTTGTCAAACAAAAAAAGCCAATTTGTGTAAAGTGGTTTACTATGACAAAACTTTAAAATTTATTATTAAACAAACATAATGTATATATGTTTAAATAATATAGCCTAATGAGCGTAACACATTATTCATAAAATCTTTTGTGTATAAATATACTTCTTCTCTTTCCATTTCAAAATATAAACTATGGCGACAATCAGCCCATTCTTTATATTGAAAATGCGATAATGGCTGCTGCATTAACCAGCTTTTTGATGCCTGTATATCCGTAATTTGGTCTCTTTCACCCGTCATCATCAAGACAGGCATATTGTGAAATTTTACTTCTGGATTTTTCAAGCGCTTTAAAAGCTGTTGCAAATCTTTATACCATTTCACTGTAACAGTTGTATTATGCGGTATGTCATCTCTTAACTCTTCATATACCTCTGCATTTCGAGACATCAGCTGCATCGTAATTTCATGATTGAGCCTTACACTAGATGTTAATGCACTAATACTTGTTAAGGCATTGGACATTTTCCCAGGCAGTAGCTTTAAGTGCATCCATGGTGAAATAAAGATTACACCTGCACATTCCAGCTGCTTTTTTTGTAAAACATTCATTAATACTGTTGCACCTAAACCATTACCTATAACAAATACAGGCAAATTTTCCGATAAGCCTATTTCTATTAATTGCTTTACATAGTCCTCATATTTAAAAAAATCTTCATCGTGATAATTGATATTTTTTGCCTGTGCTCCGTGTCCTGGTAAATCCCCCATTACAACGTGAAATCCTGCGCTTCGCAGCTTTTCAATTAGCCAAGCATACCAACGATGATGCTCATATGCTCCATGGACAATTGCAACAACTGCTTTTGGCTGTCCTTCAGCCTCCCATTTCCACATTGCAATCCCTCCTATATTTTAACCTGTTCTTTTTATCATGAAATAGATGCCTTTATTATAATCGGTATTTATACGATTGTTTAAATTTTATTTTCTATTTTTCCCTACTTTTGATACGATGGTTGCATAGTTTGCATAAAGAAAGGAAGCGTTTTTAACATGATTTACCCATATAAAGGGATAATGCCAAAAATTGATTCGACTGCATTTATCGCAGATTTCGCTACAATAACAGGGGATGTCACAATTGGAGAGGAATCTACAATATGGTTTAATACAGTTATTCGCGGCGATGTAGCACCAACTATTATCGGTAAACGTGTCAGCATACAAGATTTAAGCTGTATCCATCAAAGCCCAAACAATCCCGTGGTGATTGAAGATGAAGTAACAATCGGTCATCAAGTAACATTGCATGGCTGTACAATTCGCAAACGTGCATTAGTTGGGATGGGCTCTATCATTCTTGATGGTGCTGAAATTGGGGAAGGTGCCTTTATCGGTGCGGGAAGCCTCGTTCCTCCAGGCAAAAAAATTCCTGCCAATATGCTCGCAATGGGACGTCCTGCAAAGGTAGTGCGCGAAATAAACGCAGAGGACCGCAAAGATATGGATCGCATCATCCGTGAATATGTAGAAAAAGGCCAATATTATAAATCATTAAAAGAAGATGTGTGAACCACACCCCACTTAACTATTTTGAAGTGGGAGTCTTACACTAGATAAATAATAAATAGCTGTCAAGAAAGTAAGGTATTGACCTACATTTCATGACAGCCTTTTATCATTTTATTATTTCACTAATAATGCTGCTTTTTCTTTTAATACTTCCGCTTTATCTGTTTGCTCCCAAGGAACATTTAAGTCCGTGCGGCCAAAATGTCCGTAAGCTGCCGTTTGTTTGTAAATTGGACGGCGTAAATCTAACATTTTAATAATGCCTGCTGGACGTAAATCAAATAGCTCACGTACCCATTCTACAATTTGTGATGATGACACTGTTCCTGTGCCGAACGTATCAACAGCAATCGATACAGGCTGTGCTACACCAATTGCATAAGCAAGCTGCACTTCCGCACGCTCTGCTAAGCCTGCTGCAACAATATTTTTCGCTACATAACGCGCTGCATAAGCTGCTGAACGGTCAACCTTCGTTGCATCCTTCCCTGAGAATGCACCACCACCATGACGTGCATAGCCGCCATATGTGTCTACGATAATTTTACGACCCGTTAAGCCAGCATCCCCTTTTGGTCCACCGA
Organism: Lysinibacillus louembei; assembly: GCF_033880585.1. Lineage (NCBI taxonomy): Bacteria > Bacillati > Bacillota > Bacilli > Caryophanales > Bacillaceae > Lysinibacillus > Lysinibacillus louembei. The sequence continues at coordinate 2,304,716 of NZ_CP137624.1, read as the reverse complement.
TAACGAAGCGACCTGTTGGGTTAATGAAGTATTTTGTTGCATCATCTAATAATTCTGCTGGCACTACTGGTGCAATGACAACACGCTTCAAGTCTGCTTGAATTTGTTCTAATGTTACTTCCTCATCATGCTGTGTCGAAATAACGATTGTATCCACACGCACTGGTACATTATTTTCATCGTATTCTACCGTTACTTGTGTTTTACCATCTGGACGTAAATACTGTAATTCACCCGATTTACGAACCTCAGTTAAACGACGTGCTAGCTTATGTGCAAGGCTAATTGGTAACGGCATAAGCTCAGGTGTTTCGTTACATGCATAACCAAACATTAAACCTTGGTCACCTGCGCCAATCGCCTCGATTGCTTCATCAGTCATTGAGCCTTCACGCGCTTCAAGCGCTTGGTCTACACCTTGTGCGATGTCAGGCGATTGCTCGCCAATCGCTACAAGCACAGCTAAGTTTTCTGCATCAAAGCCATATTTACCACGTGTATAGCCAATTTCTGCAACAGTATCACGTACAATGCCTTTAATATCTACATAAGTTGAAGTTGAAATCTCTCCTGCAACTAATACTAAACCTGTCGTTACAGTTGTTTCACATGCTACACGCGCATTTGGATCTGCTGCTAAAATTGCATCTAAAATTGCATCTGAAATTTGGTCACAAATTTTATCTGGATGCCCTTCTGTTACACTTTCTGATGTAAATAATCTACGGTTTGTCATGTTATTTCCTCCTATAATTCCTGCGAATATGATACGGTACTCGTTACCCATGTCAAGCTTATTTCAAGCCGCTATCGCTTCTTAACACGAGGATTTTGAAAGGTGTAATGGTTCAAATTTGCAATAAAAAAACCTTCCACTCATTTAGTATGAGAGAAAGGATTGTATGTTCGTTCCCTTTCACTCTTATCGTTCAAGGAGAAATCTCCTTGCATCAGGTTGGCACCAACGCATGATGTGAAAAGTCATGCAGGTTGCCGGGCTTCATAGGGCCTGACCCTCCACCAGCTCGGGATAAGAGTATCCGTTCAATTTCATATAATACATAATTCTTTTTCTACTGTCAAATGCTATATACGTTTATTTTTCGTTGGACTACATCCTATGACATCCGTTTTATACAGTTACACGAATTCGCCATAAAATTTCATAAATTTATAACGAATTAGTATAGACTATTTCGTTTAATGTGTTATACTTTTTGTATTCGAAAGAAAGAAATACCCTTTATTAATGGGAATATTATAAACAAAAGGATGGTTTTAAACGATGAATTCAGTAGAAATTGCGAACGAACTGAAAGATTTATTAAATGGTACAAATGTTCATGTTCAACTTTCTGTTCCACAGTTAGTAGAAAAAGCAACATCTCGTGGAGAAGCAATTTTAACTGTTGATGGTGCATTGCGTGCTGAGACAGGCAAATATACTGGTCGTTCTCCTAAAGATAAATATACGGTTGAGGAAGAAAGCACAAAAGATAAAATTGATTGGGGCAAAGTGAACCGTCCAATTTCTTCTGAAGTGTTTGAAAAACTATATGTAAAAGTAGTTAATTATTTAAAAGAGCGCGATGAGCTTTTTGTCTTTAATGGCTTTGCTGGAGCAGATAAAGATTCGCAAATCGGCATTAAAGTAATTAATGAATATGCATGGCACAATTTATTCTGCCACCAATTATTTATCCGTCCAACTGCTGAAGAGCTAACTGCACATACAACAGACTTCACAATTGTTTCTGCTCCTAATTTCAAAGCAGATCCAGCTGTGGATGGCACAGACTCTGAAACTTTCATTATCGTGTCATTAGAAAAGAAAGTTATTTTAATCGGTGGTACAGAATACGCTGGTGAAATGAAAAAATCTATTTTCGGTATTATGAACTACTTATTACCTGAGCAAGGTATTTTATCAATGCACTGTTCAGCAAATGTTGGTGAGGCAGGCGATGTTGCACTATTCTTCGGTCTATCTGGCACAGGTAAAACAACTTTATCAGCAGATAGCGATCGCAAGTTAATCGGTGATGATGAGCATGGCTGGTCAGACAACGGCGTATTTAATATTGAAGGTGGCTGCTACGCAAAAACAATTAACCTTTCAGCAGAAAAAGAACCTGAAATTTATAACGCAATCCGCTTTGGCGCTGTTTTAGAAAACGTTGTAGTTGATGAAAACACACGTATTTGCAACTATGATGATGGTTCATTAACAGAAAATACACGTGTTGCTTACCCGATTGATTATATCGAAAACATTGCAAAACCTTCTGTAGCAGGACACCCACAAACAATTGTGTTCTTAACTGCAGATGCATTTGGGGTATTGCCTCCAATCTCTAAATTAACAAAAGAGCAAGCGATGTATCATTTTTTAAGCGGTTTCACATCAAAGCTAGCAGGTACAGAGCGTGGTGTAACAGAGCCAGAACCAGTATTCTCAACATGCTTCGGTTCTCCATTCTTACCGCTTCCTGCAACAGTTTATGCAGAAATGCTAGGCAAGAAAATTGATGAGCATGGCTCTCAAGTATTTTTAGTTAACACAGGCTGGACTGGTGGCGAATATGGTGTAGGTAGCCGTATGAAGCTTTCTTACACACGTGCAATGGTTCGCGCTGCAATTGACGGCAAGCTAAACGATGTTGAAACAACGCAAGACGATGTATTCGGCCTACACATCCCAACAGCAATCGAAGGTGTGCCATCCGAAGTATTAAACCCTCGTGATGCTTGGGCTGATAAGGATGCATATAATGAAAAGGCGAAACATTTAGCAAGCCTTTTCAATGATAACTTTAAAAAATTCGCTAACGTTTCGGAAGAAATTTCGAAAAAAGGTGGCCCATTAGCTTAATAATTTTAAAAAATAAGCTGTCAGGAAAGTAGCAAACTACTTTCCTGACAGCTTATTCTTGTTTTTGTTTCGGTGCCAGGCACACACACAATTTGCACACAATTCAATATTAATTCCACATTCGCTGTTTAAATTCACCTTTTTTTGCCCATCCTCAATTTATTCAACGAAAGTCGTTTGGAGGAGATAAAAATGAAGGGTTCGAATACACCACACCGTGCTGATTCTGAATTATCACCAAATGCACAGCCACAGCCGCTATTCACTTCATTATCCAAAACGATTGATGCGCTTAAACAAGCTACTGGTCATAGCAATGATGTGATGGTACGGCAATTATTGGTTGGCAAATCTGCCAAACAGTCCATCGCCCTTATTTATATTGATGGTTTAGTAAATAAAGAAGAGCTGACGAATACGTTGCTAGAGCGCCTTACAGGGCAATTTACCGATGAAATTGAGCTCAATATGGAGAATACGACTGACTATTTGAAACAGTATTGTTTAACAATTGGTGACATACAGGAAATTAAAGATTTCGCTGCACTTTATCGCTCTCTTTTCAATGGCAGTACGATTATTTTACTAGATGGAGTAGCAGTTGCACTTGCCGCAAGTATGAAGGATGCAAAAGATCGACCCGTCATGGAGCCTGCCGCTGAGTCTGTCATACGTGGGCCACGCGAGGCATTTACGGAAACATTGCGTACAAATACAGCATTAATTCGTCGAAAGATTAAAAACCCTAACCTCTGGATTCAAACGAAAGTGATTGGCTCTGTCACTCAAACAGATGTAGCCATCGTATATATTAATGGCATTGTCAATGACAAAGTAGTGAAAGAGGTGCTAGCACGCCTAGATAAAATTGAAATTGATGGTATTTTAGAAGGTGGCTATATTGAATCATTAATTCAAGATGCTCAATTTACGTTGTTTCCAACAATGTATAATACCGAACGGCCAGATGTTATTGCTGCCGAGCTGCTTGAAGGAAAAGTAGCAATTTTAGTTGATGGTACACCTTTTGTTCTTATTGTACCTGCTTTAATTACCTCCTTCCTACAATCATCTGAAGATTATTATTCCAATGTGTTTGTTAGTTCGTTTATACGCATATTAAGGATTGCAGCTATCGGAATTTCATTAATTGCGCCGTCCTTTTATGTTGCTATTACAACATTTCATCATGAAATGTTGCCAACACCTATGCTCATTAGTATTGCTTCTCAGCGTGAAGGTGTGCCCTTCCCTGCTGTTATTGAAGCGTTAATCATGGAAATTGCCTTTGAAATTTTGCGAGAAGCTGGGCTACGTATGCCCCGCACAATCGGACCAGCTGTGTCCATTGTTGGTACATTGGTTATTGGGCAAGCAGCTGTTGAAGCAGGAGTTGTATCTGCAGTAACAGTTATTATTGTTGCTTTAACTGCCATCTGTAGTTTTTTATTTCCATCATACGGATTATCTAATTCTATTCGGATTTTACGATTCCCATTTATTTTACTCGCAGGTGGCTTCGGTTTATTTGGCGTTATGATTGCTACATTGGCACTCGTTTTACATTTATGTAGCTTACGTTCATTTGGCGTTCCTTATTTAAGTCCATTTGCACCGCTGATTCTTGAAGATCAAAAAGACGCTGTTTTACTATTTCCACGCAAATTTTTAACTAAGCGTCCACGTTTAGTTAGCCAAAGCAATCCAACAAGAGCAACAAAGTACGAAAGAACATTTAAACGATAAATTAAGGAGGCAGTAGTGATATGAAGAAAATAGCGGCTCTTTTGCTATGCACTATACTCTGCCTTCTGCTCAGTGCTTGCTGGAGCAAAAAAGAACTAAACGAGATTGCCATCGTTGTCGCATTAGGTATTGATCAGGTGGATGATGAATATGAAATAACCGTCCAAGTTGTTAATCCTGGTGAAATTTCCTCTAAACAGCCAACGAGTGGACGCTCTCCCGTAACGTCCTATTCGGCAACAGGCTCAACATTATATGAAGCTATTCGAAAAGTAACATTGGAATCACCACGTAAATCGTATTTTGCACATTTACAAATGGTTATATTAGGAAAGGAGCTTGTCACAAAGGATATTCGTCCAGTTTTAGATTTTTTATCACGTGATCATGAATTTCGCAATGATTTTAATATTATTGTGGCACATGAGGATACTGCTAAAGATATTGTCAGTGTCTTAACACCTATTGAAAAAATACCGGCAAATAAAATAACAAGCTCTTTGAAAACTTCTGAAAAGGCATGGGGCTCAACTGTCACAATGACAATGAATGATTTAATCACTTTTTTACATGATGGCAATAACAATCTTGTGTTATCTACTATTACATTGCTTGGTAATAAGCAAATTGGTAAGACGCAAGCAAATGTTGATCAGATTACAATATCCGCCATTTTACAATATAGTGGGTTAGCTGTTATTAAAAACGGAAAAATGATTGGCATACTGACAGAAGAACAAAGCAAAAGCTATAATTTTTTAATGAATAATATTAAAAGCACTGTTGAAATCGTTGCTTGTCCAGAGGAGGGTAATTTAGCAACTGAAATTACCGCTTCTAAGACAACTATTAAAGGAACCTTTGAGAATGACGTACCTTCATTCGATATAAAAGTCAATGTGGAGCAAAATGTAGGTGAGGTAAAATGTAGGATTGATTTACAAGCCAAGCAGACGATGGATTATATTAATCATGAGACATCTGTTACTCTTGCGAAAAAAATTGAAGACACACTACACACATTACAGCAAACCTATGATGCTGATGTAGTACATTTCGGTCAAGTGCTCCATCGGCAAGAGCCTAAAAAATGGCGCAAGATAAAAGAGCAATGGCCAATGCTTTTTCAAAATGCCAAAGTAACTGTCAATGTAAAGGTAGATACAATTACACCAGGCACTATACAAAACTCCACGTTCTATCCAATAAAGGAGTCAAAGTAAATGATATTTTCTATCGTAATTATCATTATTGTAGTCATTATAATTTGTTTACATTGGACTGCGTTGCGTAACAATCAAGAGCCTGCAACGACATGGTTATTTTTTATCATATTGCTATTAGGAACAGCAGTAGCAATTGCATTAAGCTTCCACCTTCGCATACCTAGTCCTGTACAATTAGTGACATTTATTTATCAACCTTTAAGCAATGTTATTGAAGCATTCCTTCACATTTAAGGAGCGATGCATATTATGAACGATAAGCAAATGATTAGTACACGGCAATTTACGATTGTTACATTTCTATTTTTTATCGGCACATCCATTTTAATTATCCCATCCTATTTAGCAGAAATGTCTAAGCAGGATGCATGGATTGCTGCTATTATTGGCGTCGTTTTTAGCCTTTTACTAGTGATGCTATTTATTAAAGTATCTCGTATTGCGCCACAGCATTCTTTTGTAGAAATTATTGAAAAAGTATTTGGTAAATGGCTTGGAAGAGGTATTGCTCTTTTATTTGTACTTTTTGCATTTATGAATGCAGCCGAATTGCTTTATTTTATCGGTAGCTTTATGCAAATCGAAATTATGCCCGAAACTCCAAATCTTGCCTTTGTCCTATTATTTATAGTAATTGTGATGATGGCGAGCTATTTAGGTTTAGAAACCTTTGCGCGCTCAGCTGAAATTTTTTTCCCAGTATTTATTTTTTTATTTATATGTTTAGTGATTTTTATTACACCAAATATTCAATTTGAAAATTTACAGCCTGTATTGGACACTGCACCGAGATCAATGGTGGCAAGCATACTTTATTTTATGAGCATTTTCTCTTTTCCAGCAATTATATTATTAATGATTTTTCCTTACACTGTTAATAAAAACAACTCCGCAAACAAAGGCTTTTATATCGGCACATTGCTAAGTGGAGTCGTGTTAATTTTACTCATTACTTTATGTATAGTGGTGCTTGGTGTAGTAAATAGCGCTTCTCAAAATTATCCGAGCTATATTCTTGCACAGCGCATTTCTCTCGGCAAATTTTTTCAAAGAATTGAAGTCATTATGACCTTTATGTGGATTATCACGATTTATATTCGTACTTTTATGTATTTTTATGCAGCTTTTATTGGGCTAAAGCAAATTTTTCATATTCGAGATGCAAAGCCACTTCTTTTCCCATTAATGTTGTTACTTATCGGGCTTTCTCAAATCATTCATCCGAATATTACTTATGCCAATGTTTACAATCAAGGCGTTTGGCTACCTTATTCTGCAACATTTGCGATTGTTTTGCCTCTTTTGCTACTACTTATTGCTAAAATAAGACGCTTAAAGTGATTGCTTTAGCATCCACATGCAAAGCTGATGAACAGTTTGACGATTTAGCTGTGGTGGATAATGGTGCTGCATGCCGTGTGCATACCATGTTTCCACTGCTTTATTTGCCTTCTGCAAAGCATGCTGTAGCTTATAGGCATGCTCGATACGCACATGCGCATCCTCTGTACCATGAATAATTAATACAGGTGCTTGAATGCTCGCTATTTGATGCAGTGGCGTACGTTCCTTATAGCGCTCTGGCACTTTATTTGGTGTCCCACCGATAATGCGCTTTAACCCTCGACGCATATCGATGCGCTCCCAATAAGTCGCTGTTACATCTGCTGCACCTGCCCATGTCACAATTGAGCTAATATCATCTCGTAAAATCGCTGTCCAAAGTGCCATTATACCACCTCGTGAAAAGCCAAATAGATGCACTCGATTGACTTCGGCAAATTGCTTAAGCACATCTACAGCATAAACAGCATCATAGCGATCATCACCTGCAAATTCATCCTTTCCTTCTCCCCCTCTGTTCCCACGATAATAAGGGGCAAATACGACAAATCCCTGTGCAGCAAATTGTGCTATTCGTGCAGGACGCACCATGCCGATAAATTGCAAGCCGCCTCGTAAATAGAGCAGTGCCTCATACTGCCCTTGCTTCTTCGGTCTTGCCAATAAGCCTTTGATGCGCAAACCATTGGACCAATAAATAATTTCATCTATGCGCACCTGCTCGTTTGGTGATGGATAACGCCTAATTTCCTCAATCATTCCATCTTTCTTCATCACGGTTCACTTCCTGTAACATCTTTTTCATGCCTGCATCGCGCATATAAAAGCTTAAATTCGGATGATGCAATAGCTCATCTGTTGTTAGCCATAGCCGCCCTGCCGTTTCATATTCACCTACAAATGCTTCAATATCCTCCACTTTTGCTGTAAATACTGCCTTGCAAAACGGCGTTTCTGTATGTACTACATAATAAGCAAACCATTCCACATCTTTTATATGTACCTGCGTTTCCTCATAAACTTCACGTGCTGCTGCCTGTAACAGCGTTTCGCCTTCTTCCTGCTTGCCCCCTGGAAATTCTACTCCACGCACTCTATGTACTGCACACAGCCATTTCCCTTGATGTTGAACAAGTGCTAAAACGTGGCGAGGCTCAATTTCAAAAGGGCCTTGATCAAAACGCAAAACAACTTTATAGCCATTTTCATCTATAAACGTAAACATAGTAGCCAACTCCTTCTTGCTATTAGTGTACCGAAGGAGCTGGCAGCGTTCAATTATATAGCTTTAAAATAAGGCAATTGCTCAACAAACTTTTTCGTACGCTCATCACCAAATTCATGCAGCAGGACATAAATTTTTTGTAGACGTCGATCAATATCATGATTTAAGGCATCATAATGGTACGGTATATAAGGCAAATGGGCACGCCATAAATTATGCCCTTCAAGACCATTGATTTGATGAAATAGCTTTGTAAAAATACGGGCGATTGCAGGCTCTAGCTCTACTTTAAATTCATTTGACGATAAATTTGGGATATGGCTACATGTCAAATCCGTTATCGAAACATACATCGGACATTTTTTCATTTCCATGCTCCTTTCATTTTTCTTATGATACCCATTTTGTCAAACGATTATATAGCGAAATATATGGAATTTGCTATAATGATGAGGAGGTGAATTAGATGAGTCTTCCATTAGTTTTTATTATCGTGATTGCTATAATGGCAACATTCGCTATCGCTATTATATTGATTGCACGTCAAAATAATTTTTCAACGAAACAAACGATTGATCCAATGCCTACAAAATCACAGGACGAGCACCATAGAAAATGAAATATCCCTTTATTTGGATCATCCAATTTTACCGCAAATATATTTCACCTATGACACCGCCAACCTGCCGCTTCCACCCTACTTGCTCAAGCTATGGATTGGAAGCCTTTCAAAAGCATGGGGCAATAAAAGGATTCATTTTAACAACAACGCGCATACTAAAATGCCATCCACTGCATCCAGGTGGCTTTGATCCAGTGCCAGAAAAATGGCCTTCGAAAAAAAAATAAATTTTCGAAGGCTTTTTTTGTTGTTTTTTCGTAATGATTACGATATGATAAAAATTGTTGATTTATTCAAATCGTAATAATTACTATTTAGGAGAGTTGAACAATGAAAAAAACTTTTTATTTCTTTTTATTCGCTATCGTCGCATTGCTAGCAGCATGTGGTAGTGAGGAGCAAAATTCATCTGAGGATACAATTTCTGTTTATACAACTGTTTATCCACTGCAATATTTTACAGAGCGTATTGGCGGTGAATTCGTGAATGTTCAGTCGATTTACCCTGCTGGCGCAAATGAGCACTCATTCGAGCCAACACAAAAGGATATGATGGCACTAGCAGATGCTGACATGTTCTTTTATATTGGGCAAGGGTTAGAGGGCTTTGTAGAAAATGCTAAAAAAACATTGGCAAATGAGCATGTCAAATTAGTTGCAACTGCAAACAATATTTCAGAGGCTCAATTCCATATTTCTACAGGGCACGTGCATGCAGAGGATGAGGAAGAGCATGATCACGACCATGAAGGTGAGCATGAGGAACACGGTCATCATGAGCATGACACACATGTTTGGTTATCTCCTGTTCTTTCAAAGGAGCTTGCGCTCGCCATTAAAGATGAGTTAGTCGCTACATTGCCTGAACAAGAGGCTTTCTTCACAAAAAATTATGAGGCTTTAACAAAAGAGCTTGATCAATTGAACGCTGATTTTGAAGAAATGGCTGCCAGCACAGCAAAGAAAACATTTTTCGTATCGCACGCAGCATTCGGCTATATTGCAGGACATTACGGCTTTAACCAAGTACCTGTTGCAGGCTTAAACTCACAAAGCGAGCCGTCACAAAAACAGCTAGCTAAAATTGTGGATTTAGCAAAGGCAGAAAACATTCAATATATTTTCTTTGAACAAAATGTTTCTTCTAATTTAACATCTGTCATTCAAAAGGAAGTTGGAGCAGAAGCATTAACATTGCATAATTTAAGCGTATTAACGAAGGATGATATTAAAAATAATGAAACGTATTTCACATTAATGCAGCATAATATTGAGCAATTGGCAAAGGCTTTGCAATAAATCACAGGTAGAATGGCATGATTCGCACGTAAGCAAGCGAATTTCGCACACAACAGCTTATATTCACACGTAAAGCGCATGAAATCTATGGTTTCATGCGCTTTATCTTATAATAATTCGATTAATTTTCTTCTTAACAGCTTATTTGCCCCATTGCGTGGCAGGCTATCAACGAAATAAAATTGCTTCGGTAGCTTGTAGCGCGCAAGCCTTTGATGACAAAATGCCTGTAGCTCAGCCTCTGTGACCGCTTGCTTTAAAACGACAAAGGCAATCGGTACTTGTCCCCATTTGTCATCCATTAAACCACAGACACCGGCTTCTAATACGCTTGGATGTGCAAGTAAGGCATTTTCAATTTCTGCTGGATAAACGTTTTCACCACCAGAAATAATTAAATCTGCACGACGATCCACGACATACAAATAGCCCTCATCATCTAAATAGCCAATATCCCCTGTTAGTAGCCAGCCATTTTCTGTGCTTGCACGCTCAGCAAAGCGACCAATATAGCCTGGTGTGACATGCGGGCCACGAATGCAAATTTCTCCTTCAACAAATGGCTCATCAGTACCTTGAATGCGTACCTCATTAAAAAATAGCGGCTTTCCAGCTGAGCCAATTTTACGCAATGCATCAATGCTAGCAAGCGTTGCTGTTTGCGACGACGTTTCTGTCATTCCATATGTTTGCACAACAGGTAGCTGTACTTTCGCTGCACGCTGTAAATAGTCAACTGGAATCGAGCCACCGCCCGCAAGCACTGTTTTAAAATTAGGATGCGCCTGCACCTGTAAGCGCTCCATTTCACTTAAAACACGCTCGAGCATAACTGATACAAGCGATATAGTTGTTACACGTCCTGCTACAATTTCCTGCACACAAGCCTGCTCATCGAACTTCTCATATAAGCAAACTGTTGCTCCGTACAACAATGACCGCATTAAAATGGAAAATCCACTAATATGGAAAATTGGTACAGTACAAAGCCATACATCCTGCTCTGTAATGCCTAAATTCAATGCAGAGCTAATCGCGCTCATACTATGATTTTGCACAGTTTGGCGTACACCTTTCGGAAATCCTGTTGTACCAGAAGTATACATAATAGAAATCGTTTGATTGTCCTGCCACTCTGTCGCAATATTGATTTCAATTGCTTCCGTCTCTATTAGCTGCTCAAATGTCATAACTTCGATATTTTGTGGTAACTTATGTACGTCACTAGCTGCAGCTAATACCATCGCTACCTGTGCATCCTCAATTTGATAGGCAAGCTCCTCCGTAGACAAGCGCCCATTTAAAAGCACCATTTCTAGCTGTAGGTGCATACACCCATAAATCACTTTAATCAGCTCTGGGGTAGAAGGTGCAAAAATCGCTACTCGCTCACCTCGCCCAACAAATTTGGCTAATTGTCTTGCTTTATATAATGCTTCCTCATGCAATTGCTGAAAAGTCCAGCTCTCTCCTCCAAAGCGGAGTCCAATGCGATTTGGTGTTAAATAGGCACGCTGTTTAATCCAATTTGGCTGCAATTTTAAACGCCTCCTTCATTGAATTATTGTAGCATATTGTGTGTGTGCCAGGCACACACACAATTCTCACACAATTCACTCCTCCAGCAAAAATGTAATTGCAATAAACAACGAAAAGCTTACTAATAGGGCAGTGCCTCCTGCAATAAACGTAATTAATGTGAACACTTCATTCATGTGCAGTGGATTGACATTGTAAAATAGCATGCCGATTGTTAAACCGACTGAACCTATCACGGTCATCCAACCATGTAAAGATACCAACTTTTTCACACGAACACGATAAATCTTATAAAATAATCCCCATGCAAAAACGGATAGCCAGCCTACAACAAGCATATGTGCATGAATTGCTCTAAATTGGTAGTTGCCCGAACCTGCCATATCAGAGCCTAATACTGCTCCTATTAAACCAAAAATTGCTGCTAAACGAATTAAACGTATACTCCATACTTTTTCCATAAAAAAACCTCCATACTATTGTGTATGGAAGTATTGTAATATCGCTATCTGAACTCAAGCTGAACTACTTAGGCAATTTAATGATTATTGTTGTTCCTGCATTTTCTTTGCTATTCATCGTAATTTGGCCATTGTAAAAATGAACAATCTCTTGAACAATCGCCAGTCCTAAGCCTGTTCCCTTCGTTTGTCTCGCTTCATCCACGCGATAAAAGCGCTTGAAAATATGCGGGAGATGCTCCTGTTCAATGCCGATACCTGTATCGGCAATCTTGATCGTAATTACAGCCGAATCGCTTTGTACTGTAATATTAATTTCGCCACCTTGACGATTATATTTAATCGCATTGGCAATAAGATTTTCCCAAAGGTTTTCAAGCAATGTTTCATCACCATCAAATATCGCCTCGTCCAATTGCAGCCATATGGCAAGCTCTTTTTGCTCAATTAGCCATTGATTTTTCATGACAATTCGTTCAATTTGCTCAGATATATTAATAGCTGTTTGTTGCCTTTTATAGGCAAGCTCGTCTAGTGAATTCAGCAGTAAGAGCTGCGTTGTTAAGCTTGAGAGACGACCTGTTTCTGCTTCGATAATGTCCGCATAATGCAAGCGATTTTCGTCTGTTAGCTCTTTACTTTTTAATAAGTTCGCATAGCCATTTATATTTTGTAACGGTGTTTGCAAATCATGAGAAATATTGCGAATAAAGCTTTTGCGCGTCTCATCCTGCTGCTTTAAATCCTGCGCCATTTTATTAAAGCTTTTCGCCAATAGCCCAAGCTCATCTGTACGTGCAATCTCAATTGTCACATCATAATCTTCCTTCGCTATTTGCTTTGTTGCTTTTGTTAAAGCACGTATTGGCTTTACTAAATACCAAGCAGCAAGCAAAATAGCCATTAACGTTGCGACTAAAGAAATCAGCATCATATTCCCAAGTACAACATGCATTTCACTGAACAGCATACGAATATCTGGACGAACAAACAATGCATATTTTTCTCCATTATAATGAAAAGGTACACCTACAGAATTTGTTAAATCATTGGCAAAAAAACCTGTAATAAACAGCTGGCGTGGATAATCGCGCATTCCATGATAAATCTGCCCCTCCAAAACAGCATGCTTCACGCTATCATCAAGCTCTGTTAAGCGAAAAGCACTACCATAAAAGGTATCCTGTCCTTGTCCATCAACTACATATAACTGATAACCAACATTTGCCAATGTTTGCAAATAGGCATCTAAATTTAGCTGCTCATTTTCCATAATATATTGTGTCATCTTTTGCACAATCGCCACATTTTTCGCATCGTTTTGCTCTTTAATAACACGATGATAATAGGCATTTGTTGCAAGCAATGCGAGTACACCACTAAAAAACATAATAGCCAATGTCACGACAATATATTTGAAATATAAAGTAGAGTAAATTTTCATTGCATAACCTCAAGCTTGTAGCCTACGCCGCGTATCGTCGTAATTTGTACAGTGCTTTCAAGCCGTACAAGCTTTTCTCTTAGGCGTTTAATATGTGTATTTAACGTATCATCACTCTCATAATCTAATCCCCATATTTGCTCCATTAAATAATCTCTTTGAAAAATTTGTGCCCTGCTTGCAAGAATAGCAAGTAGCTCAAACTCTTTAAGGGGTAAAACAAGTTTCATTTGCCCTTTGATTACTTGTAATGTGCGCCTGTCAATGAGTAAATCTCCTATTTCAATGGCTGTTTCTGTTGGCTTATCGTAGCGCCGTAAAATCGCTTGAATGCGGAATAACAATTCATCTGGCTCAAAAGGCTTGACGACATAATCATCTGCCCCAACACTAAAACCTTCTCTTTTATCCTCTATTTGCCCTTTAGCCGTCAACAGCAAAATTGGAATTTCCCATTCTTCCTTTAACTTTTTCGTTAATTGTAAGCCATCCATCTGCGGCATCATTACATCAACAACTGCTAAATCAACAGCCTCTGTCATTTGCTGTAATGCTTCAATTCCATTTAAAGCACAAATGATATCATAATGCCAAGACTGTAAATGTAGCTTCACTAGCTGTAAAATATTTGGATCATCATCCACAACTAAAATTTTTCTCATTTACTTATCACCCTTTTCTGCATTATGCCATGTGCCATGTAAAATGAAAAGCCAAACTATTTAAGAAACCACATGATGTGTTCCTTAATAGCCTGACTTTTCAGAGCTGTAATTTAGTTTTAAAGCTTAAATTGTTGAATGTGTTTATTGAGCTCCTCAGCCATTTTTGCTAATTCGTTAGAACTGTTTGCTACTTCTTCCATTGTTGAAGTCGTTTGCTGCATCGTTGCAGATGTTTGCTCCACCCCTGCGGCCGATTGCTCTGCTACCGCTGCGATTTCATCAACGGCTTTATTAATACTTGTTGAGTTTTCAACGATTTGCTCTAGATTTTGTGAAACTGTTGCTATATTAGCAGACATCGCAAAAATCGCTTGTTCAATATGATTGAACGTTTCGTTTGTTTCTGCAATTTTTGTTGTACCACTTTGTACCTCACCATAGCTAGATTTCAATGAATCTGTTACATCGCCTGTTTCTTCTACGATTTCTTCCACAATTTGCGAAATATCAACAACTGAAACAGAAACTTGCTCAGCTAATTTGCGCACTTCATCTGCCACGACCGCAAAACCTTTTCCTAATTCACCAGCACGTGCCGCTTCAATTGCCGCATTCAATGCTAATAGATTTGTTTGATTAGCAATATCGTTAATCACTAGTACAAGCTGTGAAATCGCCTGTGTTTTATTATTTAACCCTTCCACTTTTACAACTGCATCATGGACAATATGATCAATTTTTGACATTTGCTGTGTGGAAGCTTCCATTAATGTACGGCCTGTCGTAGCTAATGCTAGCACACTATCTGAATGTCCCTTGGCATCATCACCATTGTTATCAGCTGCACGCGCACTCGCTACAAAATCGTCCATATGGCTTGCTAAATCGCTCGCATTGCTCGCCTGTGCCTCTGTACCCTCTGCAATTTCATTCATTGTCAGAGCAACTTGTGTTGTTCCCTCTTTCACTTCCACAGCCGATTGTAGCAATTCCTCACTATGTGAAGCAACTTCATTCGAAACGCTTTGAATTTGACGCAGCATACTATGTAATTTTTCACTCAAGGCATTTGTCGCTACGGTTAACTGCCCAACTTCATCCTGTGATAACACCTTTAAAGCATTGTCTGTTAAATCGCCATCTGCAATGCGCTGTACACGCTCCGAAACGCGCTTTACTGGTGAAGAAATAACCGTTGCTGTATAAAATGCAATGACTAAAGCTAAAGCAATGACAACGATTGCTGCGATAGTAGTTATTGTATTAATTCTAGCATTATCTTGTTCAAGTCCTGCTCCTGTTTGGCGTACAGTTTCTTCACGTCCAGCTGCCAATTCCTCAAAGCCTAATTGAATTTCTCGTGCCTCTGTAGCAGAGCTCATTAAATTGGCAATAGCCCTTTCCTTATCACCGCTATCGTAAATGGCAAACACATTTTTCTCCACATGCTCACGCCACGCCTTCGCTCTTGCTGAAAATTCTTCTAATTTTTCAGAAGCCATAATTTGATGAGCAGCTTGCTCATTTGCTAATGATAGCTCTGTATACTCATGAAAACGATCTTTAAATGTTTGATCACCAGACAACACATAGCCTCTAGCCGCCGCAATACGTGCAGATACAGAATTTGCTAAATGTTGATCATAAATTGATAGCTCTAGCTCTGTTTGTATCATCTCACCAATTTCATCGTTCATTTTAATCCCTTCATATACGACATATATGCTTTGGATTGCCACAATTAATAAAACGATGCTAAAACCAAATAAAATTTTTGCACGCAATGTTTTAAATTTCATAATATGCCCTCCCTCATATCAAAACTATTTTTATGTATTATTAGTCACACAGTTATTAAGCTTGCTCTATATTATCCATCTTCTATCATTTTTTTATAAAATCCCTCTTATTAATAACCCTACATACTCCTATTTTTAGTCATATACTATATTTTATTATTTACAAATAAACAATTTCTTAACAAAATGGAATTTATAATATATATAGGTATAGTAAGTAATTTTAACTAATTATAAATTTTATTTACTAAATTTAGTAGTTTCATTATATTATCAATAATATAATAATTCAAAGGAGCTTTTTCGTATTTTTTATAATAAAAAGTAGAAATTTGAAAATTTATTAGGTCTTAAAGCATAAAAATATTGTATTTTAGTTAAAAAAATCCGAACTCTTCTACGAAAGGCTCATTTTAAAGCACCTCGTGAATAGTTCGGATTTTCAATTATTCATTTAAAAATCAAGGGAATCTTGGGAATTGACCGAAATCAGGCTTACGCTTCTCTTTAAATGCATCGCGCCCTTCTTTCGCCTCGTCCGTTGTGTAATAAAGCAATGTCGCGTCGCCTGCCATTTGTTGAAGACCTGCTAAGCCATCTGTATCAGCGTTCATTGCTGCTTTTAAGAAGCGCAGAGCTGTCGGTGACATTTCCAGCATTTCCTCACACCATTTTACCGTTTCATCTTCAAGCTCTGCATATGGGACAACCGTATTGACTAAGCCCATATCTAATGCTTGCTGCGCATCATATTGACGGCATAAATACCAAATTTCACGCGCTTTTTTATGACCGATGATTCGAGCTAAATAGCCTGAACCGTAGCCTGCATCAAATGAGCCTACTTTTGGTCCTGTTTGACCGAAGCGTGCATTATCAGCTGCAATTGTTAAGTCACAAACGACATGTAATACGTGACCACCACCGATTGCATAGCCTGCTACCATCGCTACAACTGGCTTTGGAATAACGCGAATTAAACGTTGTAAATCAAGTACATTTAAGCGTGGAATTTCATCGTCGCCTACGTAGCCACCATGTCCACGTACTTTTTGGTCTCCGCCTGAGCAGAATGCATGCTCACCTTCACCTGTTAAAATAATAACGCCGATATTTTTATCATCGCGCGCACGTGTAAATGCATCAATTAATTCCACTACCGTTTTTGGTCGGAATGCATTGCGCACTTCTGGACGGTTGATTGTAATTTTTGCAATCCCGTTATAAAATTCATACTTAATATCTTCATACGTATGTAATGAAGTCCACTCACGTGTCATAAAAGTTACCTCCTAAATTTCTTGGAATGCTTCCTTTACTATTGTAGCAAACTCTGCGAGATTTTCCACATGTATTGCATGTCCAGCATCTGCAATTGTTCGATGCTTTGCTTGTGGGATACGCTCCTGCATCCGCTCCGCAATTGCAACAAACTTTGTATCGAGCTGTCCAGTTATAAGTGTAACAGGCATCTTTAGCTCATTTAACTTATCCCATAGCTGTGGCATAGCTCCTGTGCCCATGCCACGCAAGCTATTGGCTAAGCCCTTTTCACGCTGCTGCAAGCGTTCCTCACGTACAGCCTGCTGCACCGCTTTAGGTAATTGCTTTTGCGAGGCAAATAGCGGAATGTTCTCCCAGTGATTCACAAAGGTTATTAGCCCATTTTGCTCAATGCCTTGTGCTAGCTGATTATCTGCTTCTTGACGAGCATTTCGCTCACTTTCTTGTACTAACCCTGGCGACGCACTCTCTAAAATTAATTGTTGAATTCGAGTTGGATATCGCACAGCATAAGAAAGCGCTACACGACCACCAAGCGAATAACCAAGCAAAACAATCGAATGCAAATTTAACTGGTCAAATAGCTTTTCTAACAGCTCTACCTGTGCATCCATCGTATAATGTACTACATCATCTGGGGCATCTGTTAAGCCATGTCCTATTAAATCAACCGCTACTACACGGGCCTGTACTTCAGCTGCCAGCTGCTGCCAAGTACTCGCACTACCAGTAAAGCCATGTAAACAAACGAGAGTTGGCGATAGATGGTCATTCCAACTACGCACATACACCTTTACACCATTTATTTCTGTAACCATGCGCTTAGCTCCTCACCAATACGCTGCCATAACGCACGATGTGATGCGACATTAACAGTGCGATCTGTCATTACCTCTAACAAACGCAGTGGCTTGTGTTTATTTGCTTGTAACGCTGCTTCAAACGCTGACAACTTTTCTAAACGTTCATATTGTACATCATACATTGCTGCTAGCTCCCTAAACGTTAAAGCTGTTGGCGTACCAAATAAATTTTCATAATGCGCCTCTACACTCGCTTGTGGTAAATAAGAGAAAATGCCGCCGCCATCATTATTCATAACGACAACTGTTAAATCACTTACTTGATAACGTGAAGCAACAAACGCATTCGCATCATGTAAAAAGGCTAAATCCCCAATAAGTAAATAGGTTGGACGCTTATGAACCGTACTGAAGCCAAGTGCTGTAGAAGTCACGCCATCAATACCGTTCGTCCCACGATTTGCGAAAATGCGGATATCCTTTTGTGTTGCTAGGAAAAACGTATCGATATCACGGATTGGCATACTACTGCTAACGAAAATATCGCTACCATTCGGGATGATTTCTAGCATTTTTTGTACGAATGCCCCTTCATCCTGTGCATGTGCCGAATATTGGAAAACATGCTTTTTCGCAATTTCCTCCGCCTGCTGCCATAAAGCTACATAGTCTTCCGCCTTCGCTTGCACTGGGAGCTGTGCCAGCCACTCGCCAGGCTTTCCTTGAATAAAATGCGTTGAGCTATTCGTAGAATCGCGGAACAATGCATCTTCATCTATTACGATATAATGTGTTGGCTTAGATGCCGTTAAAAACTGCATTAAAAACTTCGACACAGGCTGTGCACCAAAGCGGATAACCATACGTGGTGCAGCTATTTCTTTAAAATGCTCATTTTTCAATAGCGCATCGTATGTGGATATGACATATGGCAAACAGTCTTCAGGCACATTACTACGCATATTTGCTAAGCTTTCGATTAAAACAGGAAGCTGACAGTTGCGGATAAACGACCAAAGCGGTGACACATCTGTTCCTAAAGGCATCTCACCAAGCACAATTAAACCTTTTTCTGTTGCATGGATTGCTTGCGTTAAGAAATTACGTGCTTCTGCTGAAGGCACATTTTCATGCATAAAGCTCGCCTGGAATGTTAATTCAGGCAAGTCGCTAAAATCAATTAATAAAGGCTCTCGGAACGGAATATTAATATGCACAGGTCCAAAAGGTGCAGCCGTAGCAATTGCTGTTGCCCGTGCGATATGATGCTCAATAAACGACAATGTTTGTGAGGCATCATCTGGAATCGGAAACTCCATCGAATATTTCACATGCTCCCCATATAAACGAATTTGGTCGATTGTTTGTGGTGCTCCTACTTCACGCAATTCATGTGGGCGATCAGCCGTTAATACAATCAATGGTACACGTGCATATTTCGCCTCAATGATGGCAGGGAAATAATTAGCTGCGGCAGTACCTGAAGTACATAATAAAACAACTGGTTGTCCTTTTGCCTTTGCGATACCTAACGCATAAAAGGCTGCTGCTCGCTCATCGATTTGACGATGCATCTTAAATTTCTCTGTCGATGCAAATGCATAAGCAAGAGGTGTTGAGCGTGAGCCTGGGCTAATGACAACCTCCTCCACACCTTGCTGCAATAAAGAGGCGACGATGCGATACACGTAATTCGTTAATATTTCACGTTCATTCATGAACTGCCCCTCCTAATGCGCGCAGCATCGGTCTGAATTTCACCAATGTTTCCTCATACTCAGACTGCGCCTCAGAATCTGCCACAATGCCACCCCCTGCATATAAATAGGCTTGATTCCCTACTAATGCAGCAGAGCGAATCGCTACGGCAAATTCCCCGTTGCCATCCGCATCTAACCAGCCAATTGGTGCGGCATATAATCCGCGATTCATTGGCTCTGATTCACGAATAATACTCATCGAATTTTGTCGTGGTACACCACCAAGCGCTGGCGTTGGATGTAAGTCTTTCACTAATTGTAAAATCGTTGCACCTTCAGCCAATTGTCCTTCAACTGGTGTATATAAATGCTGAATATCGCGAATTTTTAACAGCTTTGGCTGCTGTGGTACTTTGACAGTTGTACAATTCTTTTCAAAGGTTTCTGTAATCATTTCCACAACATAATGATGCTCACCACGGTTTTTATTATCCTGTAAAAGACTTGTACCTAGTGCCTGGTCTTCCTCTGATGTTGCGCCACGTTTAATGGAGCCTGCTATACAGGATGAATAGGCACGCCCATTTTCCACCTTTACTAAACGCTCTGGTGAGGCACCGAAAAATAGCATATCATTGCGTTCTATACCAAATAAATAGCTTTCTGGTTGCTCGTTGACAACATGAGACAAAATTTGCGGTGATGATACAGCCTCTTCGAATTGCAATGCGAGTGAGCGTGCAATCACGACTTTATCTGCCTCTTGTGCTTTAATTTTCGCTGTCACAGCATCTATCGACTGCAAATAAGCTTCTTTATGCGGCTCGCTATATGAAGTAATTTGTGGCTTCACATATGTTTTTACTTCCTTCACCTGTGCCGCATGAATTAAATGGTCGCGTTCTTTACGTAACTCCTCAAACTGCGGTGCTGCATTTTCGCCATCCGTTATTAAATGAATGCTGACATACGCTTTATCATTGCGAATCATGAGCTGATATGTTGCAACGGTAAAATAACTTTCTGGAAAGTCGTCCCATTCACCCACGGTTGTATTTTCTGGGTCAAATGTAAAGCCACCGAATAAAATCGGCTGCAATTCCTCTTCCGTCACAATATTTTTCGTTAATTGCTTCCATTGTTTCTCGACTTCATCAAAGCGCGTATTGGCTAACTGGTTTTCAATTTTATACGCATGCCCTAAGCCGACTAATGTTAATGTTTTCTCTCGATTTTGCCAAAAATAACGCTGCCCTTTGTAAGACTCTTCCCCAGCCGCAAAAAAGGCAAGTGCCGACAGACGGCTTACCTCAATTGTTTCCATATAGAAGATTAAAGAGCTCGCTTCCACCTCAGTGGCATTGTACCACTTTTGTTGCATGAAAATTCCCTCCGTTGTTGCAATCGAAATTACTCGATTACCTCGTCGTACATCTATACTATCATATCACTTTTTTGCCTATTGCAATATGGTTAAGCATATACACTATCCATTTTCCTCATATTCGTTTAAAATAGATTCGATACTATTTGAGGGAGAGAAGGAAATTGACGAAGGTAATTGAGGCAGATCGGGGCTTTCAAGTATGGTGGCATTTAACGCGTCCACATACATTAACAGCTTCATTCGCTCCAGTATTTTTAGGAACGGCGATTGCTGCCACTATTTCACAGCATGACATTAACTTTTTGTTATTTTTCGCCATGCTAATTGCCAGCATGTTAATTCAAGCGGCAACAAATATGTTTAATGAATATTATGATTATAAACTTGGGCTAGACAACGAAAATTCTGTCGGCATAGGCGGCACAATTGTGCGGCACGGTGTCGCACCAAAAACGATTATGATGATTGCTCTTAGCTTTTACGGCATTGCGCTATTACTCGGTATTTATATTTGCGCTGTCTCCTCTTGGTGGCTTGCTATTGTAGGGCTTGCTTGCATGCTGATTGGCTATTTGTACACAGGTGGTCCAATTCCAATTGCCTATACACCTTTTGGAGAGCTTGTATCAGGCGCAGTGATGGGCATGGGCATTGTCCTGATTGCTTTCTTCATTCAAACAGGCACTGTGACATTAGAGGCGGTACTGCTATCTGTGCCAAGCATGATTTTAGTTGGTGGCATTATGCTATCCAACAATATTCGTGACATCGTTGGCGATACAGAGGGCGGACGCAAAACAATGGCCATTTTAGTTGGGCGTGACCATGCTGTAACGATTTTATCGCTATTTTTCATCGTTTCTTATTTATGGATAATCGGACTTGTTGTTATTGATGATATTTCGGCATGGTCGCTGCTTGTTGTATTAAGCCTACCGATGCCATTAAAAGCAATTGCTGTATTTAGAGCGCACAAAGCACCGAAAGATGTTATGCCTGCAATGAAATTCACAGCACAAACGAACACGTTTTTTGTCTTTTTACTAGGTGTTGGATTGCTCGTAGGTTATTTTTTATAGTGTAAGGACGTTATGGCTTGATTGCATGTCATAACGTCTTTTTTGATGACTTCCGTTCAAGACATTTGCACTTTAGTTTATCTGCGAATATTAGGCATATATCTGCGATTTTTCATGATATATCTGCGAAATTCCACAACATATCTGCGTTTTCATCCAACATATCTGCGAAGCCTCAAAAAAGTGCTAGGAACGGCGATGTTCCTAGCACTCTCATTATTATTTAAAAGCCTGTGCTGCCGCCACAGCCTTTTTCCAGCCACCATAAATTGTTGCACGGTGTGCCTCATCCATATCTGGTGTGAATTGACGGTCTAAATTCCAATACTTGCCGATGTCCTCTGTCGATTGCCAGTAGCCTACTGCAAGCCCTGCTAAGTATGCTGCACCTAAAGCTGTTGTCTCATTAATAACAGGTCGGTCAACAGGCACATTTAATAAATCTGCTTGGAATTGCATTAAGAAGTTATTTGCTACTGCACCACCATCAACACGTAGCTTTGCTAATGGAATATTGGCATCCGCCTCCATCGCACTTAATACATCCTTCGTTTGATAGGCTAATGATTCAAGCGTTG
Organism: Lysinibacillus louembei; assembly: GCF_033880585.1. NCBI lineage: Bacteria > Bacillati > Bacillota > Bacilli > Caryophanales > Bacillaceae > Lysinibacillus > Lysinibacillus louembei. The sequence continues at coordinate 2,281,643 of NZ_CP137624.1, read as the reverse complement.
CACGTACGAAATGCTCCTTTGATGTACCACGTGTTAAGCCGAACACTGCACCACGTACATCTGAATCCCAATAAGGCGTGCCTAGCCCGACGAATGCAGGAACAACATAGACACCCTCTGTTGACTCTACGCGCTCTGCATATTGTTCTGACTCAGCAGCCGAGCGGAACATGCGCAAGCCATCACGCAACCATTGAATCGCAGAGCCCGCTACGAAAATACTACCTTCTAACGCATATGTCACTTTGCCATCTAAGCCCCATGCAAGTGTCGTTAACAAGCCATTGCTCGATTTCACCGCTTTTTCACCTGTATTCATTAGCATAAAGCAGCCTGTGCCATATGTGTTTTTCACCATACCTTCCTCGAAGCATGCCTGACCGAATAACGCTGCTTGCTGGTCACCGGCTGCACCTGCGATTGGTACGGCAGCGCCGAAGAATAATGATTCCTCTGTATAGCCATACACTTCAGAAGATGGGCGTACCTCTGGCAGCATCGCAGCTGGCACATTTAAAATTTCTAGCAATTCCTCATCCCATTTTAAATCATAAATATTGTACATTAATGTACGAGAAGCGTTGGAGTAATCTGTTACGTGCACTTTGCCACCAGATAGCTTCCAAATCAACCACGTATCAATTGTACCGAATAATAAATCGCCTGCCTCCGCTTGCGTACGAGCACCTTCTACATTATCTAGAATCCATTTTACCTTCGTACCAGAGAAGTACGCATCAATTAATAAACCTGTTTTATCACGGAACAAATCATTGTAACCGTTTTCTTTCAATTCCTCACAAATCGCATTTGTTTGGCGTGATTGCCATACAATCGCATTGTAAACCGGCTTACCTGTATGCTTATTCCAAACAACTGTCGTTTCGCGCTGGTTCGTAATACCGATTCCGGCAATGTGCTTCGATTCAATACCTTTTTCAGTTAATACTGTAGCAATACAAGATAAAATGGATGACCAAATTTCCTCTGCATTGTGCTCTACCCAGCCTGCTTGTGGGAAGTATTGATGAAACTCTTGCTGTGCTGTGTGTACAATGTTACCGTTTTCATCAAACAGCATCGCGCGTGAGCTTGTTGTCCCCTGATCTAACGCTAAAATATATTTTTTCTCTGTCATAAAAATTACCTCCAATTTTATGTTTATTATACATTAATCACGTACATTTTTTACTGTCGCTTGTGCACCTGCGAAAATTGCCACAATGACAACCGCTAAAACCCAAAATGCTACGCTGTTTTTACCTTCGAATAGTTGCTGGAAAAATAATGCACCGAAAGCGCCTCCAATAATTGGACCAACTACTGGAACCCATGCATATGACCAACCTGAATCACGCTTACCTGGAATTGGTAAGAAAAAGTGTGCAATACGCGGGCCTAAATCACGTGCTGGATTAATTGCATATCCAGTTGGACCACCAAGTGCCATACCAATAACAACGATTAACATACCGACTAAAAATGGATTTAAACCATCTGTAATCGTATTTGTACCTAATGCTAAAATACCTAAAACAAGAATAAATGTACCGATGATTTCTGAAATCAAATTTGATAACGGATGTTTAATTGCTGGCATTGTCGAGAATACAGCCAGTTTAGCATCCGCATCCTCTGTACCTTTCCAATGCGGTAAATACATGAAGTACACTAATGTTGCCCCTAACATAGCGCCTAGCATTTGTGCCACGATGTAAAGAGGCACATCTGCCCATGGGAAATCTCCAATTGTTGCTAATGCAATCGTTAATGCTGGATTTAAGTGCGCTCCGCTAATTCCTCCTACTGCATAAGCAGCCATTGCAACCGCTAAGCCCCATGCAAATGTGATAACAACCCAGCCGCCGCCATTTCCTTTCGATTTGTACAATAATGCCCCTGCCACAACGCCTCCACCAAACAAAATAAGAATCATCGTGCCAATCAGCTCTGCCGTAAATGTAGACATTTTTTATCCCCCTTTAGTAAATGTGTATTAAGCGAGGACGCAAAAAAGACCCACATTTAAACAGCCTGCAAAAATTTTGCAGATGAATAAATGTGGGTCCCTTTTCCTAACCACGCTTTTATGAACTTGTATTCATTCTAATAGATAAATAAATGATAGTCAACTCATTTTTTTGAAATTTTCCCATAATTTTTTATCAGACGTTGTAATGGCAATTGCCCCTGCTGAAATTGCTTGCTCAATATGCTCTGTAGAGCGTATTAAACCACCAGTAATGACAGGTGTTTGCGTGCGCTCATAAATTTCCGCAATCATGGATGGAATAATGCCTGGTAATAGCTCAATATAATCAGGCTTCGCTGTCTCAATCATCGTATAGCTTTTCTCTAACGCAATCGTATCAATTAAAAAGACTCGTTGAATAGCAATAATGCCTCGCGATTTTGCCTTAATCAACACATTGGAGCGCGTTGAAATAATGCCTGCTGGCCGAATATCATTACATAGAAAATCTGCAGCAAAATTGTCCGTTTTCAAGCCATGAATTAAATCTGCATGAATAATTAACTTCTTCCCAAAGCGCTCTGCCTCGCGTTTCAAAGATAATAACAAGCTTATATGTACCTCTAGCAATACGACATACTCAAAGGAGCTATTCATTATTTCATCAAATTGCTTGACAGTGCGCGCTGCAGGAATAATTTTTTGTCCATTAAAATACATGCCATTCCCCCTTATAAAATAGGTTGCCTGAACGATTCAGGCAACCTACGCTACATTACTTAGCTGTTGTTGCTCTTGTTATTTCTTGCTCTAGCTGTTCTTCATACTGTTGACGCTGTTCTGCTGTCCAGCTAAGCATTTTTGCCATTTCGTTTAAAATTTCTGTTTTATATTGTTGTACAAGCGCAATATTAAAGAACATATAGCCTGTACGGCGAATCATAAAGTCATTTGGGTGTGTCACTAGCTCATGCTCGATACTATAGCGAAGCTGTGCATACAGCCAAGCTGGTAATGCCGTATCATTGTCTTGCATATAAGCAAATACTGTATCTACATTGCTGCCATAGTGCTGTGCCATATATGCAGATTGCTGCTCTGTTAAACCAAGCTCAATACCTTTTTTTGTTTGCTTATATAAAAATGCCTTCAAATTGCGCGAGCCACCAATTTCTCCACCTGAAATGGCAATGTTTTTTGTGCTGCATGGTGCTATTGATTTATTTAATTTTGGCGCTAGCTCTTTGACAACCATATCAAGCACCGTTTCTGCCATTTTGCGATAGCCTGTTAACTTCCCCCCAGCTATTGTTACAAGCCCTGATGCCGATGTCCACACTTCATCTTTGCGCGAAATTTCCGATGGGTTTTTACCATCCTCGTGAATTAGTGGACGCACACCAGCCCAGCTTGATTCAATATCAGCATCTGTCACTTGCACTTTCGGAAACATATAATGAATAGCCTCCATTAAATAATCGCGGTCACTTTGCTCAATATCCATGCTACGTGGATCACCTTTATAAAATGTGTCCGTCGTACCTACATATGTTTTGCCATCTCGTGGAATTGCAAATACCATACGACCATCTGGCGTGTCAAAATACACCGCCTGACGCAGCGGGAATTTTGATTCGTCAAAAACAATATGCACACCTTTAGACAAAATTAAATGCTTGCCTTGCTGTGCCCCCTCTATTTTTCGCACTTCATCAACCCAAGGGCCTGCTGCATTAATAACCGTTTTAGCACGGATCGTAAAGCTTTCATCACCAATTACATCCTGTGCAACAATGCCATTTATTTTTTGATTGTCATCATAAATAAATTGCTGTGCCTTTGTATAATTTAATAAAGTTGCGCCTTTAGCAATTGCTGCTTTTGCAACTTCAATCGTTAGGCGAGCATCATCTGTCCGATATTCTACATAAACGCCGCCACCAAGCAGCCCTTGCGTTTTTACTAATGGTTCCTTGCTTCTAGTTTGAATCGCATTTAACATAGAACGGCGTTCAGAACGCTTCACACCAGCTAAAAAATCATAGACGCGTAAGCCAACATTCGTTGAAAATTTACCAAATGTCCCGCCTTTATGAAACGGCAATAGCATCCAAACAGGCGTTGTTACATGTGGGCCATTTTCATAAACAATTGCGCGCTCCTTCCCTAATTCGGCAACCTCTTTCACTTCAAACTGCTTTAAATAACGCAACCCTCCATGCACCAATTTTGTTGAACGACTTGAAGTCCCTGCCGCAAAATCCTGCATTTCTACTAAAGCAACAGACAAGCCACGTGCACTTGCATCTAAAGCAACACCACAGCCTGTAATCCCACCACCAATAACTAATACATCATATTCCTGACCTTGCAATTCTTCAATAATTTGTTGACGTTGTAATGCTGAAGCTGAACTCATTGCGTTTTCCTCCTTCATATACGAAAAAAGAGACTATTAAAAGCATATATACTTAATGCATATATGTTCTTAACGGTCTCTCAATCGCTCATACCAATTATTAACTTATCATTATTTTAACTTGCCTTTTTAAAAAAGGCAAGTTAAAACATTTTAGGTGCCAGGCACACACACAATTTCCACACAATTCAACAGCATTATTTCGTCGCATAGGCTACGATACAATCATGTAAATACTGTGAAGCGCCAGCTGTCACGCGCTCATCATAGTATGCCGTAAAACGCTCATCTGCCACATACATTGCTGCTAACCCTGCGTGTGCTTCCTTCGAGTAATCCTTCCAAGAAAACATTAACCAACGCTTGTGCAATTCAGCAACCTCCTGACCTAATTCAGATGCTGGGTTTCCATCTGCCATTGCCTCACGTAAGCGCTCAAATAGGCTTTGCTCTAGCTGCCCCATTTCTTCAAATTGCTGCTCCGTCATATTCAACCACTTCTTATTGGAAGCCTCAACCGTTTCGTTGCCGTAGCGTTGACGAATTTCCTCGCCAAATTTCTCTTCATTTTGCTGTAGCATTTTTTCTTTAAAGCCTTTGAATTTTTCTTCGTTTGACATATTTTTTCCCTCCTGTAATGCTTCAATTGTTTGATCCACCGTTTGTAGCAATTGCTGAATCATTGCGTTTTTCTCTAGCAATTGCTGACGATGACATTCTAATGCATCCATCACATTAAAATTCGGTGCATGAATGATGTCTTTAATTTGCTCCAACTTCATATCTAGTGCCCGATAAAACAAAATTTGCTGCAATAAGTCAATCTCCTTCTGCGAATAAATTCGATAGCCGGCATCATTTTTCATCGCAGGAGACAGCAGCCCAATTTCATCGTAATAGCGCAACGTACGTGTGCTTACACCCGATAGCTTTGCCAGTTCATTAATTTTCATCTGTTCATCACCTCTATGCTTACTATAAATGTTGACGTAGCGTCAAGGTCAACAGTTTTGTATAATTATTTTTAACAGGAGGAGAAAATAATGAATCAACTACAAATCGCTCTACAACTTCGCAAAGACAACAAGCTTACCGAATCAAATAAATTGTTCGTGCAGCTAGCGGCACAGCACCCTGATGATGCTTATTTACAATATCAATGCGCTTGGAGCTTTGACGTTCTTGGTGAGGAGACACAGGCTGTTCCATACTATGAAAAGGCTATTCAAGGCGAATTAAATGCCGAAGACATGGCAAATGCCTATTTAGGACTTGGCAGCACATTTAGAACGCTTGGCAAATATCAACAATCACAAGAAACGCTAAGTAAAGCAATTGCATTATTCCCAGAAAATCAAGCACTTCAAGTGTTTTATGCGATGACATTATACAACTTGAATGAGCATTCAAACGCAATGGAGCTATTGTTAAACTGTATTGCTAACAGCTCTATGGATATTAACATTCAAAAATACAAAAGAGCTATTCAATTTTATGCAGAGAAATTAGATGAAACATGGTAATAGTACTTTTAACCTTTCTCTATAAAAATATTCCGATTTACAGACTTTCCTATTATTATAAAATAAAGGAGGTGAAAATAGTTTGAAGTACAAGCAACTTGAAGCTATTATGAGGAGGGTTGCTAGTCAATGTCCTGACTATCATTATTTTATAGAACAGCATGCCTTAGCTGCTGCTGGTATTGCAGGTGAGAATGAGGTTTTTTATTTTTTGCAAGAGCTGGCTATGCCTCATCAGATTTTGCGTAATTTTTGTTTAATTGATTTTGCAGCACATAAACATGAAATGGATTTTCTCATTATTTTTTCATCTTTCATTCTTTGTTTGGAGGTGAAAAACATAGCAGGGCAATTAAATTTTGATGTTGAGGCATCACAATTGCTACGAACTCGTGCTGATGGCGTTATCGAACGCTTTCCAAACCCTGTTGCCCAACTAACACGTCATATCCGTTTTCTGTCTTCTCTTTTTCCCCATATTCCTATTGTTGGTGCAGTAGTCATTGCAAACCGCCGCGCAATTATCGGTAGCCGACGAAATACACATATCCCCATCTTTCATGCAGATTACCTTCATAGCTTTATTGAGAGTAGCCTAAAGCAATATACTAAGCCCGTCCTCCAAATCAACACTTTTTATGAACAACTTCTAGCAAGGCAAGCCCCTGTAATAAAATCATTTTCGTTCACATTAGCAGATTTAAAAAAAGGTGTATTTTGTGAAAAATGTAGTTCTAAAATGCATTTTGTGCAAGATCGATTCATTTGCTCAAACTGTCACCATCAAGATAAATTTGCTCATTTTCAAGCATTAGCTGATTTTCGCTTATTAGTAGATTCGAAAATTACAAATCAGAAGTTTCGTACACTTTGTGAGATTTCCTCGAGATATGCAGCAAAGCGTTTGTTAAAATATTTACCTATAATCAAGCAAGGCAGAACTACTTATTACGAGATTCCTGAGCAAATTGTTACAATCGCCCCTCATTCGCCCAATTAGCTAGAAAATTCGCCCGATTCCACAGTCAATTCGCCCGCAAACAGTCTACATTCGCCCATTTTTGTTTTGGTCATTTCTCTTCTTTCTACACAATAAAAAAGCAGTACACGTCTCGAAGACATGCACTGCTTTTTGAATGACCCGTACGGGATTCGAACCCGTGTTACCGCCGTGAAAGGGCGGTGTCTTAACCACTTGACCAACGGGCCAGCTTTGCTGGCGGAGAAGGAGGGATTTGAACCCTCGCGCCGGTCACCCGACCTACGCCCTTAGCAGGGGCGCCTCTTCGGCCTCTTGAGTACTTCCCCATATGGCTCCGAAGGCAGGGCTCGAACCTGCGACCAACCGGTTAACAGCCGGTTGCTCTACCACTGAGCTACTTCGGAATAATCTTTTGGTGGGCCTAAATGGACTCGAACCATCGACCTCACGCTTATCAGGCGTGCGCTCTAACCAGCTGAGCTATAGGCCCTTATTGGAGCGGGTGATCGGAATCGAACCGACGACATCAGCTTGGAAGGCTGAGGTTTTACCATTAAACTACACCCGCACATACATGGTGGGTCAGGACGGAATCGAACCGCCGACACTTAGAGCTTCAATCTAATGCTCTACCAACTGAGCTACTGACCCATGTTTTTTTAAAATGGCGGTCCCGACCGGGATCGAACCGGCGATCTCCTGCGTGACAGGCAGGCATGTTAACCGCTACACCACGGGACCTTTTGGTTGCGGGGACAGGATTTGAACCTGTGACCTTCGGGTTATGAGCCCGACGAGCTACCGAACTGCTCCACCCCGCGATAATTATTATGTTGTTCACCATTTTTTCTTGGAAAAGATGGCGGAGGAAGAGGGATTCGAACCCCCGCGCGGTGTAACCCGCCTGTCGGTTTTCAAGACCGATCCCTTCAGCCGGACTTGGGTATTCCTCCGTTATAAAAGTGAAAAATGGTGGACCTTACAGGACTCGAACCTGTGACCGGACGGTTATGAGCCGTCTGCTCTAACCAACTGAGCTAAAGGTCCTTTAAGATGGCGGCGGAGGGGATCGAACCCCCGACCTTACGGGTATGAACCGTACGCTCTAGCCAGCTGAGCTACGCCGCCAGGATCTTTACTTATGGTTGGTGGAGCCTAGCGGGATCGAACCGCTGACCTCCTGCGTGCAAGGCAGGCGCTCTCCCAGCTGAGCTAAGGCCCCATAAGTTTCTTTCAGTTGGTGTTACATGGTCGGGAAGACAGGATTCGAACCTGCGACCCCTTGGTCCCAAACCAAGTGCTCTACCAAGCTGAGCTACTTCCCGTATAACTAATGGCGCGCCCGACAGGAGTCGAACCCATAACCTTCTGATCCGTAGTCAGACGCTCTATCCAATTGAGCTACGGGCGCTTTTTAAAATGGTGCCGAGGGCCGGAATCGAACCGGCACGGTAGTCACCTACCGCAGGATTTTAAGTCCTGTGCGTCTGCCAGTTCCGCCACCCCGGCACATGTTGGAGCGGAAGACGAGGTTCGAACTCGCGACCCCCACCTTGGCAAGGTGGTGTTCTACCACTGAACTACTTCCGCATGTGCTAAAGAATTTTTATTCTGACAGTTTATGAAATTATTTGGTGCGGGTGAAGGGAGTCGAACCCCCACGCCTTACGGCGCTAGATCCTAAGTCTAGTGCGTCTGCCAATTCCGCCACACCCGCTTTTATTTAGGTCTTAAATGGTGAGCCATGAAGGACTCGAACCTTCGACCCTCTGATTAAAAGTCAGATGCTCTACCGACTGAGCTAATGGCTCAAAATGGTGCCGGCGATAGGAGTCGAACCCACGACCTACTGATTACAAGTCAGTTGCTCTACCAACTGAGCTACACCGGCATTTTGATTGGTGGAGGATGACGGGTTCGAACCGCCGACCCCCTGCTTGTAAGGCAGGTGCTCTCCCAGCTGAGCTAATCCTCCGTATGTAAAGCCTAGCAACGTCCTACTCTCACAGGGGGAAACCCCCAACTACCATCGGCGCTAAAGAGCTTAACTTCCGTGTTCGGTATGGGAACGGGTGTGACTCTTTGCCATCATTACTAGACTCTTTTCTCTCTCAAAACGTTACCCGTTCTTCAAGACAAGAATTAGTATATAACGTTATTTCACATTATGCAATACTTTTTTAAAAAAAAATATTATTTTTTAAAATTGCTAAAATACAATGCTCTGTTGCTCATTATAGCAAGTGCTTTTCTAAAAGAAAATAGCTTATTTTTATCTTACTAACACTTATATTTTAATATCCACTGCCGTTTCATTTTGAAGCTCAGAACTTGCATGATGAGATGACCGCGCATTATTCTCTTCCTCCCCTGATAATTGCTTATGTTCCTTGGGATTCTCTTTTGTAATTTTCATCAATAAAGCTTTCCCATAAAGCGACGGGTCATGCTTCACCAAATATTGATGGTCTTTTCCAGGTACTTTATCTCCAACCATAATACGCCCTGCAATCTTTAAGCAAGTTAATTGAATTTTTAATGCTTCTTGCTCTGCTTCCATTCGCTTTTTGGCAGCCTCAGCTTCCCTTTTAAGTTGCTCTGTCATCTTTTGTTGCTTTTTTAATTCGCGCTCCAATTCCTGCTTTTTCTTTAACAGCTCCTCTTCTTTTGTTATTACAGCATTATCCATAGCAAAGTTTACAGTTTGCGACCCTTTGATGTGCACCGATTTCTCCTCCTTTCTGTAGAAAGCTCCTATTTTATTATTCGGCACAAAATGCAAAAATTAAAGATTCACTCAATTGCCAAAAGCGTTTGACTCAACTTTTGTAAATCTTCAATAGATGTGTCTTCTCCAAAAGAAATTCTAAAAAATTGACGCGCAGCTGCCACCGAGTAACCCATAGATAAAATAGCTTTCGTGCCTGAATCACTATGAATATCGCAGGCGCTCCCTGTGGATATGCCAATCCCCGCTTCATTAAGCTTCAATAACACATATTGCCCTTCAACCTTGTCCATTATGACACCACAAATATTGGGCAATTGATTTTTTGTTTCAATTAATTTACAGCTTTTTGGTAAAGTCTCTTTTAAGTATTGACGCAAGGTTTCATAATGACTTCTTTTGTAATGATATTCCTCTACTGCTGTAGCAAAAGCCACAATTGCAGGTGTATCTAATGTGCCTCCACGCAATCCTTTTTCATGCGTAACACCTGGCACTAATGATGGTACTTGTAACTTCGGGTTAATATAAACAGCTCCACAGCCTTTAGGTCCCCCAATTTTATGTGCCGATACAGTAATCGCATCTACTTGGGCTTGTAACGGCAATTTGCAAAATGATTGGACACAATCCACATGGATGAATACGTTATTTTCTTCTGCAATGCGTGCGATTTCTTCAATTGGCTGAATCGCACCTATTTCCGAGTTGACATGCTGAATTGTGATAACAGCAGTTTCCTCACAAATAGCAGCACGTAACTGTTTGATATCAATACAACCATCTTGCTGTAAAGCTAGCTTTGTAATTTGATAGCCCATTTTTTCTAATGTATTTAATGCCGCATGAACAGATGTATGCTCGGCTTGTGATGAAATAATATGCTTGCCCTTCTTTGAGGCAAGGGCTAATGACAAAATAGCCAATATATTGCCTTCCGTTCCGCTGCCGGTAAAAATAATCCCATCTTTATTTCTATCAAGTGCTTGTGCAATCACATTTCTTGCTTGTTCAACGAAATATTGGGCTTGCCCCCCTGCATCATGCAAGCTTGAGCTGTTGCCGTAATATCTTTTCGCCACCTCACAATATGCGGCAATTGCCTTTTCTGTCATTGGTGTTGTTGCTGCGTAATCTAAATAAATCATCTTTTTCTCCCTTTCTAATTTTCAGTCTTGTTTTCTCTTTTATTTTATGTAAAGATATGTGTCAAGACAACTGTAAGGAAGGTATTATTATGTGCAAAACAGATGTTCTTATAATCGGCAGTGGCATTGCTGCACTTCAAGCTGCTCGCATATTAGGGCAACATTTTCATGTACAGCTTGTCACAAAGTCTTCTGTAGTAACAAGTAGCTCCTATAGGGCACAGGGAGGCATTGCGGCTGTTACAACACAAATAGACGATATTAATTATCATATTCACGACACAATGCTCGCTGGTGAATATCATCACACATCGAATGTTGAAACATTAATAAAAGATGGCGCACAGCTCATTGACACACTTTTACAGCAAGGGCTTCCTGTTGACCGCTATGCAAATGGTGAGCCTATCCTCGGTTTAGAAGGTGCACATAGCCATCACCGTATTTTACACGCTGGCGGAGATCAGACAGGTAAGTATTTTATTCATTATTTACTAGAACGACTGCCGGTTACTGTGACAATCAATGATTATGAAATGGTGTATGAACTATTATTCAATAAAAATGGGGACTGCATTGGTGCATTAACACGAGGCAAGCAAGGTACAAAATGCTACCTTGCTCATCATATCGTTATCGCTTCGGGTGGTGCGGGAGCCCTTTATAACTGTACCTCTAATTTTTCTACAAACACTGGTGATGGCATTGCACTTGCCTATATGGCAGGCGCAGCTATTAGCGATATGGAATTTATGCAATTTCACCCTACTTTATTATGGTGCAATGGTGAAGCAAAGGGGCTTATTTCCGAGGCTGTACGTGGAGCAGGAGCAATTTTTGTTGATGCGGCAAGACAGCCGACTATGAAAGGACTTGATTTGGCACCTCGCCATATCACAGCACACACATTATTTGTAAAGCGGCTTGCTGGAGAAGAAACTTTTTTAGATATTTCGATGATTGAGAAATTTGAGGAAAAGTTCCCGTCTATTACAAAGCTATGTGCTGACAATGGGATATCTTTACAAGATGGCTTAATCCCTGTTGCACCAGGCAGCCATTTTTTAATGGGTGGCATTGTCGCAGATAGTTCAGGGCAAACATCTATCCCTTCTTTATATGCGGTAGGAGAAGTCGCTTGTACAGGGGTTCATGGTGCAAATCGACTTGCAAGCAACTCGTTATTAGAGGCAATTACTTTTGGACAGCGTATGGCACAAACAATTATCCAAAAAGGCCTACATCAACAAAACTTTATGATTGAACAAAGCAACAGCGATATAGTCATGCCGCATTTATTTACAAAAGAGCAGCTTCAACAAAAGATGATGAAAGCACTAGGAATCGTGAGAAACCATTCCTCGTTGCAAGAGTTTTTACAACAAATGCCGTCTTTACAAACGCTACTTTCTGCGAATCGTGACAGCTTACCATGTGAACAAATCGAGCTTTCTATGATGCATATTGTAGCTATATTAATGGCGAAAGCGGCGCTAACTCGCACAGAAACACGAGGGGCGCATATTCGCACCGATTATCCTTTTACAGATACAAAATGGACAAAGCGCTGGATTGTTTTTTCACAAGGTCAAATGGAAGTGAGGAATTCTTTATATGAACATAATCAAGCTAGAGGAAATGCTGAAGCAATTTTTCAATGAGGATATAGGAGATGGCGATTTATCAAGCGAACTTATTTTTTCACCTACGCAACAAGGAGCATTTTCCTTTTATGCAAAAGAAGATGGCATTTTTTGCGGTGGACCGATTATTGAGCAGGGCTTTCGTTTACTTGACGCTTCTATCGTCATTACTTTACATAAACGAGATGGAGAAGCTGTTAAAAACGGCGATTTAATCGCGCATATTCAAGGTTCCCTGCAAAAGCTATTAATGGGTGAACGCGTCATTTTAAATTTAATTCAACGAATGTCAGCTATTGCGACAGTTACACAACGTGCCGTCAATGAGACCGTTGGGACAGATGCTAAAATACTTGACACACGTAAAACAATTCCTGGTTTACGCATGCTCGATAAATACGCCGTTCGTATTGGTGGCGGCTATAACCACCGTAATGGGCTTTATGATGCCATTATGCTGAAAGATAATCATATTGCTTTTGCTGGAAGTATAACGAAAGCTGTTCAAAGTGCTCGCACAAAAATTGGACACACTGTCAAAATTGAAGTAGAAATTGAAACAAAAACACAGCTGGATGAAGCAGTTGCTGCTGGGGCAGATATTATTATGTTTGATAACCGTACACCTGCTGAAATACAACAATGGCTCCCTTCTATTCCTCGTCATATTGCGACGGAAGCATCAGGAGGCATTACACTTGAAAATTTGAAAGCTTATGCACAATCGGGTGTACAGTGGATCTCTCTCGGTGCACTTACACATTCAGTAAAAGCTTTCGATATTAGTGCACTCGTTCATTTGAAAGGAGAAAATGGATTTGTCAATCGCTAGCTTACTACAACAAACATCATTACTACCAGAGCATTACCGAACATTATCACAAGAGGAAATGGAAACACGTATCACAAAGCTCAAAAAAGACTTAGGGAAAAAGCTCTTTATTCTTGGACATCATTATCAAAAAGATGAGGTAATTCAATTTGCCGATGCTACAGGTGATTCTTTACAGCTTGCTCAAATTTCAGCAGCGAATAAAGAAGCAGAGCATATTGTCTTTTGTGGTGTACACTTTATGGCGGAAACAGCTGATATGCTGACAACAAGTGAACAGCATGTTTATTTACCTGATATGCGTGCAGGCTGCTCGATGGCGGATATGGCAGACATATACCAAACAGAGCAAGCATGGCCAATTTTGCAGCAGCTGTTTGGCGATACAATGATCCCTTTAACTTATGTAAATTCTACCGCTGCGATTAAAGCCTTTACTGGTAGATACGGTGGGGCTTGTGTAACCTCATCCAATGCGAAGGAGATGGTAAAATGGGCATTTTCGAAGAAACAGCGTATTTTATTTTTACCTGACCAACATTTAGGTCGCAACACTGCATTTGAGCTAGGTGTTCCACTTGAAAATATGGCAGTGTGGAACCCTCATACACAAAAGCTTGAAACACAACAGTCGCCTGAAAATATTCAAGTAATTTTATGGAAAGGTCATTGCTCTGTACATGAAGGCTTTACAGTCCAACATACAGAAATGATTCGCCAAACTTATCCTGAGATGCGCATTATCGTTCATCCTGAATGTAGTCGTGAAGTTGTAGCTGCGGCTGATGATGCGGGCTCAACAAAATATATTATTGATACAATTAGCAATGCGCCAAGCGGCTCCTCATGGGCGATTGGTACAGAGATGAATCTTGTACGCCGCATTATTCAACAGC